>NZ_JAAMQM010000005.1 GCF_013523055.1 Pseudomonas capeferrum
CGGTCTGGCCCGCGGCGATCAGGACCTTGTCACCATTGGTCAGGGTGACGGTGAGGTCACGGTCCAGGACCTGGTTGACGCGCACGGTGAAGACCGGCTGCTGGGCTTCGGTGACATTGCCGTTGCTTTCAATAATGACGGCTACGTTATCGATACTGTCATTAATAACAGTGCTGACTGGAGCTGGGTTAGGCACCAGGTTCTCGAAGTTGCCACCGGTGACGCCAGTGATCGAGGTCGAAACGGTGCTGCCGTTGTTGTAGACGTCATTGGCCGGCGTCTGGAAATCAACGCTGCCGGTGGTCTGACCTGCACCCACGGTGACGGTCTGGCCATTGGACAGGGTGACGGTCACCGGCGTTTGCGCCGGGTTGGTCAGGGACACGGTGTAGGTGATTACACCGCCTTCGGTGACGCTTGGCGTCGCGCTCAGGGTCGCGGTAGTGGTGTCGATCGAGTCGCCGATCACGGTCTGCGCCGGGACCGGGTTCGGTACCAGGTTTTCGAAGTTGCCACCGGTAGCGCCGGTGATCGAAGTCGAAACGGTGCTGCCGTTGTTGTAGACATCATTGGCCGGCGTCTGGAAATCAACGCTGCCGGTGGTCTGACCCGCGCCGACGGTGACGGTCTGGCCATTGGACAGGGTGACGGTCACCGGGGTCTGCGCCGGGTTAGTCAGGGTCACGGTGTAGGTGATCACCCCGCCTTCAGTGACACTTGGCGTCGCGGTCAGGGTCGCGGTGGTGGTGTCGATCGAATCGCCGATCACGGTCTGCGCCGGGACCGGGTTCGGTACCAGGTTCTCGAAGTTGCCGCCGGTAGCGCCGGTGATCGAAGTCGAAACGGTGCTGCCATTGTTGTAGACGTCATTGGCCGGCGTCTGGAAATCAACGCTGCCGGTGGTCTGACCCGCGCCGACGGTGACGGTCTGTCCATTCGACAGGGTCACGGTCACCGGCGTCTGCGCCGGGTTGGTCAGGGTCACGGTGTAGGTGATCACCCCACCTTCGGTGACGCTTGGCGTCGCGGTCAAGGTCGCGGTGGTGGTGTCGATCGAATCGCCGATAGCGGTTTGCGCCGGTGTCGGGTTCGGCACCAGGTTCTCGAAATTGCCGCCGGTAGCGTCGGTGATCGAAGTCGAAACGGTGCTGCCGTTGTTGTAAACATCGTTGGCCGGCGTCTGGAAATCAACGCTGCCGGTGGTCTGACCCGCGCCCACGGTGACGGTCTGGCCGTTCGACAGGGTGACGGATACCGGGGTCTGCGCCGGATTGGTCAGGGTCACGGTGTAGGTGATCACCCCGCCTTCGGTCACCGACGGCGTCGCCGTCAAGGTCGCGGTAGTGGTGTCGATCGAGTCGCCGATAGCGGTTTGCGCCGGGACTGGGTTCGGTACCAGGTTCTCGAAGTTGCCACCGGTAGCGCCGGTGATCGAAGTCGAAACGGTGCTGCCGTTGTTGTAGACATCATTGGCCGGCGTCTGGAAATCAACGCTGCCGGTGGTCTGGCCTGCACCCACGGTGACGGTCTGGCCATTGGACAGGGTCACGGTCACCGGCGTCTGCGCCGGATTGGTCAGGGTCACGGTGTAGGTGATTACACCGCCTTCAGTCACCGACGGCGTCGCGGTCAAGGTCGCGGTGGTGGTGTCGATCGAATCGCCGATCACGGTCTGCGCCGGGACCGGGTTCGGTACCAGGTTCTCGAAGTTGCCGCCGGTAGCCCCGGTGATCGAGGTCGAAACGGTGCTGCCGTTGTTGTAGACATCATTGGCCGGCGTCTGGAAATCAACGCTGCCAGTGGTCTGACCTGCACCCACGGTGACGGTCTGGCCATTGGACAGGGTGACGGTCACCGGCGTCTGCGCCGGGTTGGTCAGGGTCACGGTGTAGGTGATTACACCGCCTTCGGTCACCGACGGCGTCGCGGTCAGGGTCGCGGTGGTGGTGTCGATCGAGTCGCCGATAGCGGTCTGCGCCGGCGCCGGGTTCGGTACCAGGTTTTCGAAGTTGCCACCGGTAGCGCCGGTGATCGAAGTCGAAACGGTGCTGCCATTGTTGTAGACGTCATTGGCCGGCGTCTGGAAATCAACGCTGCCAGTGGTCTGGCCTGCGCCCACGGTGACGGTCTGGCCATTGGACAGAGTCACGGTCACCGGCGTTTGCGCCGGGTTGGTCAGGGTCACGGTGTAGGTGATTACACCGCCTTCGGTGACGCTTGGCGTCGCGCTCAGGGTCGCGGTAGTGGTGTCGATCGAGTCGCCGATAGCGGTCTGCGCCGGCGCCGAGTTCGGTACCAGGTTTTCGAAGTTGCCACCGGTAGCGCCGGTGATCGAAGTCGAAACGGTGCTGCCATTGTTGTAGACGTCATTGGCCGGCGTCTGGAAATCAACGCTGCCAGTGGTCTGACCCGCGTCGACGGTGACGGTCTGACCGTTCGACAGGGTGACGGACACCGGGGTCTGCGCCGGATTGGTCAGGGTCACGGTGTAGGTGATTACACCGCCTTCAGTCACCGACGGCGTCGCGGTCAAGGTCGCGGTGGTGGTGTCGATCGAATCGCCGATCACGGTCTGCGCCGGTGCCGGGTTCGGCACCAGGTTCTCGAAGTTGCCACCGGTAGCGCCGGTGATCGAAGTCGAAACGGTGCTGCCATTGTTGTAGACATCGTTGGTCGGCGTCTGGAAATCAACGCTGCCAGTGGTCTGACCTGCACCCACGGTGACGGTCTGGCCATTGGACAGAGTCACGGTCACCGGCGTTTGCGCCGGGTTGGTCAGGGTCGCGGTGTAGGTGATCACCCCACCTTCAGTCACGCTTGGGTTGGCGGTCAGAGTTACCGTCGTGGTGTCGATGGTGTCGGTGATCTGAGTAACCGCCGGGGTATCATCGACAGTGACGGCCAGGCCGCCGCCAGCAGTACCGGTAACGGTGGCCGAAACCTCGCTAGCGTCGTTATAGACCGTGTCGTTGGGGGCGACTTCGAAATTGGCCGTGCCAGTGTTCTGTCCGGCCGCAATGACGATCACTGCCCCATTGGACAGGGTCACGGTCAGGTCGGTAGTCGGTGCCTGGCCTACGTTGGCGGTATAAACGATGACGCCACCGGCCTCGGTGATCGAAGGGGTGGCGCTCAGTACGAGGGTGGTCGCAGCGTCAGGTGTCGGGGTTGGCGTAGTGACCGTCGTCGCATTGACGGTATCTACCGCGCCCACTTCCTCGGCGTCCAGCGCTTGGGTGAAAGCCAGGGGCTCTGTCGGGAAGCCGATAGTGGGGTCTACCACACCGGCGGTTTCCTCCAGCAATACAAAGGTATGACCGCCGCCTGCGGCGCCACCATTACCTGGCGTACCAGCACCGGCGGCAGGTGCCTCGAGCTCGGTGGTCGGGTCGGCGCCCGCAGCGATGGCTTGTTGCAATTCGTCAACTGACGGCGCGGCCTGGGCCGTGGCGGCACTCAGGTCGGTCACGCTGTCGGGAGTGTCGGCACTCCATTGGGTATCACGGCCCAGGTCGAGCACGCGACCATCAGCCAATTCGAGGGTCACGGCGCCGCCAAGGCCGGTCAGGACCTGCTCGCCGGCGAAAATCCGATCGCCCTCGATGAGGACACGGCGGACGCCTTCTGGGGAAACTGCGATGACTTGGCCAACAATGCTTTTGACGATGGCAACAACACTGCTCATTGGAATCTCCGGGTGACCCGTTCAGTTGGCTTCCATGCCCAATCGGCGCTTTGGGGGCCGCGTGCTGATGGAATTATTTCAATAAAGTTTTGACGCTTATAGGCGTCAACATTATGACTATAAGTTTTAGCTATTAAGCTTATCGCCAAAGTATTGACCTTGATAAGGTCATCGTAAACAATCGGCAACGTAATGTCACATTGATATTTGGGGGTTCCGGTCACTCTTTTGACCAATGCCAATAAGTCACGGATCCTTTCCGACGCATGGTTCTATCCGTCTACGCGCCAAGCATCCCAAAACGCGCTGACAGGGCAATTCAACGCAGGCGCTCCCATGAAGGACAAAGCCTGAAGCGGTTGACTGAGACGGTTTTTGGCCGCGCTGTGCGCCTAGAGTTCAGACAAGCATAAACCTTGCCTAAATTGGAAAAGCGAGGCCCTTGCTTTAAACGATCCGACTACTTGATAGCTGTGGCTGTCTCCACCGCTACTGAAGCGGTTTGCTTGTGCAAGGGAATCTTGGACGACTCATAAGCATGTCCACGATTTGTTCGTAAGCGTCAAAAAACCCTTGTCGTATTAGCTGGCACCCGTGTTTTGTCTAATAATTTTTGACACATTTGCGAGATGGGACACTGCAACAAGCTTTGATGGGCTGCTAAAAAGCTCATACATCAAGGGTTAACGAAAGCATGTACTTAATTGGCCTGGCGATTGCAGAGCCGAAAGACGTTCTGAGTACCTCGATGTCGACCCTGATGCATTCGTGATCACGGACTGAAAGCATGCTTGACCTACCCCGGACAGGCGACGGTTGGTGTCGTCCATCTAGCGATGGAGCAGGGCACTGAATTCACAGGTGAGGCAATGTAGAGCTCGGATGCAAGGATGATTAAGGGGCGACGGGGTGCCGTGTACAACGCTGAACGAGCAGGCTTATATGAACGTGAAACTACGGACCGGTTATCAGTCGTCGCCACGCCGGTCGAGCAAGCGGGACAACAGCGATGAAACCTTCACCGCACGGTGTCGTCTGGTAGAGGGAAACACGATTCACCTGTTTACTCGGTATCCAATCGAGGCGACCATTGGCTCCCTGTCCGAGTGCCCGGCGCGTTTCGATCCGTTGGCAATTACCGTGCAGCCCCACCCTGAACCCAAGGCGAACCCACAGGCATCGAGTGAAGTTCGTCTTGAAGAATACATCGCAAGGATGAAGAGAGCGCCGCGTGGAATCTGAAGTCAGTCGAGTTCAACTCAGCCATGATCCACGCAGTCAGCATGACGATCCATTACTGGACAGTCTGCTGAGCCTGTGTGTCCTGCACCAGAAATCTGCCAGTCGGGCAATGCTGACCACGGGGCTACCCTTGCCGTCACAGCGCCTGAGCCCCGAGCTGCTGCCCCGTGCCGCTGCTCGCGCCGGTCTGCAAGGGCGCTTGCTGCAACGCAGGATCGACCAGATCCCAAGCATCGCGATGCCGACCATGCTGTTGCTCAAGGAAGGCCGTAGCGCCGTCCTGCTGGGCTGGGAGAACGAAGACACCGCACGCCTGCTGCTCAGCGAAAGCGATGGCGGCGAGGTGCACGTCAGCCGCCAGGCACTGCTGGACGACTACAGCGGCCGGGTGTTCTTCGCCCAGCCGCAGCACAAGTTCGATGTCAATCATGGCAACCTGATTCCGCGCGCCCGCTCGTGGTTCCGCGATACCTTGATGCGCAGCCGCTGGCTGTACATCGATGCCATTGCTGCCAGCCTGGTGATCAACCTCATTGCGCTGGCCGCGCCGCTGTTCGTGATGAACGTCTATGACCGCGTCGTTCCCAACCAGGCCACCTCGACCCTGTGGGTACTGGTGGTAGGGATATCCGGCGCCTATGTATTCGATCTCATCCTCAAAGGCTTGCGTGGCCTTTGCCTGGACCTCGCCGGCAAGAAGACCGACCTGATCATCTCGGCCACGCTCTTCGAGCGCATCGTCGGCATGTCCATGAAGTATCGTCCCGCGCGGGTAGGCAGTTTTGCCCAGAACATCCACGAGTTCCAGGGGCTGCGCGACTTCCTCGCCTCGCTGACCCTGACCAGCCTCATCGACCTGCCATTCACCCTGCTGATCCTGATGGTCATCGCCATCATCGGTGGGCATCTTGTCTGGATTCCCATCCTTGCCTTCCCATTGGCGCTGGGCATCGGCTATGCATTGCAGAAGCCCCTGATGGCGACCATGGAGCGGACCATGGCGCTGGCCTCGGAGCGTCAGTCCAGCCTGATCGAGACGCTCGCCGGCCTGGACGCGGTCAAGGTCAACAACGCCGAAAGCGAGCGCCAGTACATGTGGGAGCAGACCCTCGGTACGCTCAGCCGCCTGGAGCTGCGGGTCAAGGTGCTTTCCAGTCTGGCGATGAACATCACCATGCTGATCCAGCAACTGGCTGGCGTGGCGATGATCTGCGTGGGCGTGTACCTGATCATCGACGGCAGCCTGTCCATGGGCGGCCTGGTCGCCTGCTACATGCTCAGCGGCCGTGCCCTCGGGCCGCTGGGCCAGCTCAATGGCCTGCTGGCTCGTTACCAGCAGGCCAAGGTCACGATGACCGCGACCGACCAGATGATGGAGCTGCCACAGGAGCGCAACTTCGAAGAGCGCCCGCTAAGCCGCCAGGTGTTGCAAGGTGCCATTGAGTTCCGTGGCGTCGACTTCACCTACCCCAACCAGCAGAACCAGGCGCTCAAGGGCATCAACCTGAATATTCGCCCGGGCGAGAAGATCGGCATCATCGGCCGCAGCGGTTCGGGCAAGAGTTCGCTGGCCAAGCTGATCGTCGGCCTTTATGAAGCCGACAACGGCTCATTGCTGGTCGATGGGGTGGACATCCGCCAGATCGATGTCAGTGAGCTGCGCCACAACATCGGCTACGTGCCCCAGGATATCCAGCTGTTGGCCGGTACTTTGCGTGACAACCTGGTGAGCGGAGCACGGTACATCGAAGACGAGCTGATCCTGCAAGCCGCCGAGCTGGCTGGCGTCCATGAGTTTGCCCGCCTGCACCCCGATGGCTATGAACTGCAAGTGGGCGAGCGAGGCCAGAATCTCTCCGGTGGCCAGCGTCAGAACGTTGCTCTGGCCCGCGCCTTGCTACTCAACCCGCAGATCCTGCTGCTCGATGAGCCGACCAGCGCCATGGACAACACTGGCGAGGAGCGTCTGAAGCAGCGCCTGCAAGCGATCATCGAAAGCAAAACCGTATTGCTGGTCACGCACCGTGCCTCGTTGCTGTCGCTGGTAGACCGCCTGATCGTGATCGATCGTGGGCAGATAGTCGCGGACGGTCCGAAAGCCGCCGTCATGGATGCGCTGAAGAAGGGGCAGATCAGTGTTGCATAAGCTCGATATGGGGCAGTTCAAGGACAACCTGCGACGCTATTTCAAGGGCTCGGAGTCGCTCAGCGGCCAGCCTTTGCCGGAGGTCAACAAGGCGCTCATCGAGGACGCGCCGCGCATCGTGCGGTTCACCATCTGGGGCGTGATCAGCTTCTTCCTGTTCCTGATCGTCTGGGCCAACTTCGCCGAGGTCGATGAAGTCACCCGTGGGGACGGCAAGGCCATTCCATCCTCCAAGGTGCAGAAGATCCAGAACCTGGAGGGCGGCATTGTCGCCGAGATCTTCGCCAAGGAAGGGCAGATCGTCGAGATCGGCGATCCTCTGCTGCGCCTGGACGATACCCGTTTCGCTTCCAATGTCGGCGAGACCGAGGCCGACCGCCTGGCCATGGCCATGCGCGTGGAGCGGCTCAGCGCCGAGGTGGAAGACCGACCGCTGAAGATCGAGGAAGAGTTGCGCAAGGTTGCCCCGAGTCAGGCGGCCAACGAAGAATCGCTGTACCAGAGCCGCCGTCAGCAACTGCATGACGAAGTCGCCGGACTGCAAGAGCAACTGGTCCAGCGTCAGCAGGAGCTGCGCGAGTTCTCCTCCAAGCAGGGGCAATACCGTAACAGCCTGCAGCTTCTGCGCCAGGAAATCGCCATGTCCGAGCCGTTAGTGGCCCAAGGCGCGGTTTCTCAGGTCGAGATCCTGCGGCTGAAGCGGGCCGAGGTAGAGAACCGTGGCCAGCTGGATTCCACCTCGCTGGCGATCCCGCGAGCCGAGGCGGCCATCCGCGAGGTCCAGAGCAAGATCGACGAAACCCGCGGCAAATTCCGCAGCGAGGCCCTGACGCAGCTCAATGAGGCACGTACCGAGCTCAACAAGGCCACCGCTACCGGCAAGGCTCTGGGTGATCGTGTAACCCGTACCATGGTCACCTCGCCGGTTCGCGGTATCGTCAAGCAACTGCTGGTCAATACCATCGGTGGAGTGATCCAGCCGGGCAGCGATATCATCGAGATCGTGCCTTTGGACGATTCGTTGGTGATCGAAGCCAAGATTCGTCCCCAGGACATTGCCTTCCTGCATCCAGGCCAGGAGGCCACGGTCAAGTTCTCCGCCTACGACTACACCGTCTACGGTGGACTCAAGGCCAAGCTCGAACAGATCGGTGCCGATACCATCACTGACGAAGACAAGAAGACCACCTACTACCTGATCAAGCTGCGCACCGATCGCAGCCACCTGGGTAGCGACGAGAAGCCCTTGCTGATCATCCCTGGCATGGTTGCCACGGTGGACATCATGACCGGCAAGAAGACCATCATGAGCTATCTGCTCAAGCCGATCATCAAGGCCCGCACGGAGGCGTTGCGCGAACGCTGAGCTCCTTGGAGCACCGCCTGCAAGACTTCATCGAGTACTTGTGGGCGTTCTTTCCTCGCCGATGAGGGTTGTAAACGCCGCATATCTTTATTCTTTAAAGATATTTAAAATCTTCTACTTATGCATTTATAGTTCATCCCACTGCGTACCCGCCGACCAATCGGCGCGCCGCACGACTCGAACCGACACGGGATCCCCGTGAGTTTCTGATCGTTGCGCGCCGTTGGGTCGCGCACTGCGTGGGAGTGAATCATGTCAGCCGCCTCGAACGCCTTGTCGTCCAACGACAGCGCACAGTCGCAAACCTTCGAAATCCGTACCTGGCCCGGTGCCGTCGGCGCCGAGATCATCGGCCTCGACCTCGCCAGGCCGGTCAACGTCGAGGATTTCGGCCGTATTCATCGTGCGCACCTGGACCATCACGTCCTGGTCATGCGCGACCAGCGCATCACCCCCGAACACCAGATTGCCTTCAGCCGCCGGTTCGGCGAGTTGCAGATCCACGTCCTCAAGCAGTACCTGCTTGCCGGGCATCCGGAAATCCTGATCGTCTCCAACATCGTCGAGCACGGTCAGAACATCGGGTTGGGCGACGCGGGAAAGTTCTGGCATTCCGATCTCTCCTACAAGGAGCTCCCCAGCCTGGGGTCCATGCTGCACGCCCAGGAACTGCCGAGCGAAGGCGGGGATACCCTGTTCGCCGACATGCACAAGGCCTGGGAAGCGGTACCTGACGCACTGCGCAAGATCGTCGAGGGCCGCCAGGCCGCGCATTCCTATACCGCTCGCTATGCCGAGACCCGTTTCGAAGGCAACTGGCGCCCGACGCTGACAAGCGAGCAATTGGCACAGGTAAAGGAAGTCGTCCATCCGGTCGTCAGGACCCACCCGGAAACCGGACGCAAGGCGTTGTTCGTCAGTGAAGGCTTCACTACCCATATCCTCGGCCTGCCCCAGGACGAAAGCCATGACGTGCTACAGCAGCTCTATGCCTTGAGCGTGCTGGAAGAGAACATCTACCGCCACCGGTGGCAGCCACACGACCTGGTGTTCTGGGACAACCGTTCGCTGATTCACCTGGCGGCCGGTTGCCCCGCGCACCTGCGGCGCAAGCTGTATCGCACCACCATCCAGGGCAATGCCCCGTTCTGACGTCCGAGGAAACATCATGCGCAAATCCATCAGTCGCCTGGCGGCAAGCATTGGCCTGGGCGCGAGCCTGATCGCCGGCAGCCTGGTCGCACCCAGCGTCGCCCAGGCCGAAGGCAAGATCCGCATTGCCGAGCAGTTCGGTATCGTCTATCTGCTGCTCAACGTGGTACGCGACCAGCAACTGATCGAGAAGCATGGCAAGGAGCAGGGCGTCGATATCGAGGTCGACTGGGCGCAACTGTCCGGAGGCGCCGCCATCAACGATGCGTTGCTGTCAGGTTCCGTGGACATCGCCGGGGCCGGTGTCGGCCCGCTGCTTACGGTGTGGGATCGCACCAAGGGGCGGCAGAACGTCAAGGCCGTTGCCTCGCTGGGCAACTTCCCGTACTACCTGGTCAGTAGCAATCCGAACGTCAAGACCATCGCCGATTTCTCCGACAAGGACCGCATCGCCGTGCCTGCGGTCGGGGTATCGGTGCAGTCGCGTTACCTGCAATACGCCGCCGCCAAGCAATGGGGCGACAAGGAGTACGCGCGCCTGGACAAATACACCCTGGCCGTCCCACATCCGGATGCCACTGCGGCTCTGTTGGCGGGCGGTACCGAGCTGAACGCGCATTTCTCCAACCCGCCGTTCCAGGATCAGGTCCTGGCCAACAAGGACGTGCATGTGGTTCTGGACAGCTATGACCTGTTCGGCCCGAACTCGCCTACCTTGCTGTTCGCCACCGAAAAGTTTCGCAAGGACAACCCCAAGACCTACAAGGCGTTCATCGACGCCCTCGCGGAAGCCGCGGACTTTGCCCAGAAGGACAAGGCTGCCGCCGCAGACACTTATATCCGCGTGACCAAGGCCAAGATCGATCGCCAGGCGTTGCTCAAGATCATCGACAACCCTGAATACGAGTTCACCGTCACGCCGAAAAACACCTATCCGCTTGCCGAGTTTCTCTACAAGGTCGGCGCGATCAAGCACAAGCCGCAGTCGTGGAAGGATTACTTCTTCCAGGATGAGCGCCCGCTGCAGGGGAGCTGAAGACCATGACCGTCCCATTGCCAGGCCACGCGGTCAGCAACCTGAGCCGTGTCGATACGCCACCGTTGCTTCAGGTGGACAACCTCAGCCTCGAATACCGCACCGCGCAACGCGTGGTGCGGGCAACCCACCAGGTCGGTTTCGAAATCGACCGCGCCGACCGTTTCGTGCTGCTCGGCCCTTCCGGGTGCGGTAAATCCACCTTGCTCAAGGCCGTAGCGGGCTTCATCGCCCCGAGCGAGGGGCAGATCCTGTTGGAAGGCCAGGCGGTCGAAGGCCCCGGGCCTGATCGCATCGTGGTGTTCCAGGAATTCGATCAACTGCCGCCGTGGAAGACGGTGAAGCAGAACGTGATGTTCCCGTTGCTGGTATCGGGTGTCCTCAAGCGTCCCGAAGCAGAAGAGCGTGCCTTGCACTACCTGGAGAAGGTCGGCCTGGGGGCCTTTGCCGATGCCTATCCGCACACGCTGTCCGGTGGCATGAAGGCACGCGTGGCGATTGCGCGTGCCTTGGCCACGCAGCCGAAGATTCTGCTGATGGACGAGCCTTTCGCCGCCTTGGACGCGCTGACCCGTCGCAAGATGCAAGAGGAGTTGCTGCTGTTGTGGGAGGAGGTACGTTTTACCTTGCTGTTCGTCACGCACTCCATTGAGGAAGCACTGGTGGTCGGCAATCGCATCCTGCTCCTTTCGCCTCATCCGGGCAGGGTGCGCGCCGAAGTTCACAGCCATCAATACGGTCTTGGCAGCCTGGGCAGCAGCGACTTCCAGGCCAGTGCCCAGCGTATTCACCGTCTGCTGTTCGATGAGGCTTCGGTGCCCGAACAGGCACCCGATCTCGATTTCGGCGATATCCGCATCGCCTACTGAACCGGAGCTACCGCCATGACCACTACACCTGTTCGCCAGGAGTACGAGGTGCAGCTGGAACCTTTGCACAGCGTCCCGCTGGAACGCCGCCTGCCACTCGCCCAGCGGCTATGGCAACTGGGCTGGCTGCGCAAGGCCGTGATCCTCGTGCTGCTTGCCGTTGTCTGGGAGGGCATTGCCCGTTATCAGGACAACGACCTGCTACTGCCCAGCTTCCTGCAAACCGCGGTCGCCTTGTGGGATGGACTGGCCAGTGGCGAGTTGCCGGCCAAGGTCGGGGTGTCGCTGATTATACTGCTCAAGGGTTATCTGCTAGGGATCGTCCTGGCATTCGGCTTGACCAGCCTGGCCGTGTCCACACAGTTCGGACGGGATCTGCTGAGCACTCTGACCTCGATGTTCAACCCGCTGCCCGCCATTGCCCTGCTGCCTCTGGCGCTGCTGTGGTTCGGCCTGGGGGATAACAGCCTGATCTTCGTTCTGGTGCACTCGGTCCTGTGGGCGCTGGCGCTCAATACCTATGCCGGGTTCCTCGGCGTGTCGGAAACCCTGCGCATGGCCGGGCGTAACTATGGGCTGCGAGGCTTGCGACTGGTTCTGCACGTCCTGGTGCCGGCGGCGCTACCTTCGATTCTTTCCGGGCTGAAGATCGGCTGGGCGTTTGCCTGGCGGACATTGATTGCCGCGGAACTGGTATTCGGTGCCAGTAGCGGCAAGGGAGGGCTGGGTTGGTACATCTTCCAGAACCGCAACGAACTGTATACCGACAAGGTATTCGCCGGATTGGCCGTGGTGATCATCATCGGCCTGCTGGTGGAAAGCCTGGTCTTCGACAACCTCGAACGTCTGACCGTGCGTCGATGGGGCATGCAACGCTAGGGGCAAGCCGTCAATTATCCTCGCGGTACAAGTCCGCGGCCTTGCTCAGGGTGCGGGCAATCTCTTCTCGCAGGCTCTGAGGTTGCTCGACCACCAGGCTGTCGCCCTGGCTCAGCAACCACCAGCGCAAGGGCCAGCTGTCGCTGACCATGGCGCGCAGACGGTGGCCTTGTTCCAGTGCCATGAGCTGCATGTCGGCGGTCAGTGGCGACTCGCGCAACTGGCGAGCGAGGGTGTCGTTGATCCAGGCCTGGAGCTCCATGCCCTCTGCCTGCTCTACCAGCAGCGCATCGTTGCGCAGGTAGCCCTGCAGATCGAAGGTACCGCGCAATTCACCGCCGGCAGTGGCCGACCAGTGCCAGCCGAACGGGATGCTCTTGTCATTGCGTTCCAATGGGAAAATCAGCGACAACTCATTGAGGTCGCGCTCGACCGTACGCTTGCTGACCGTGAAACCCACATCGCGCAGGCGCCAGACCAGTTCGGCGCTGGTGATTCCGGGAGAGCGGCCGGGTAACTGGCGTAGCAGGGCCCATTGGCGGCTGAGGGTGGCGCGAGTAGTGGCGAAGGGCAAAAGATAACGTCCTTGTCTAGGCTTGCCGCATAAGCATGGCGGCAGTCGCGAGGCATGGCAATTAGCCATTCCAGCTCAGATCAAGGAAGTCGCGATTGGTTGCCTGGCATTGATTCGTTCGCGACAGGTTTTGACGTAGCCTCGCGCAGAATCAGGCCTCAGCGCAGCTGCCGTGGTCGGCTGTGGGTCGTTCAATGAGGATGAACATGTCTGCTGTCAGCAATATCCATTCGCTGCTTGAGCGTCTTCTACCCGAGCGCATCGTTCCGGCCCAGGCTCGCCCAGAAAGGGGCCAGCGCATGTTCGCAGGTGTTGGCATGCCCAGCCAACGCGCCATCCTGGGCGAGAGCTTCAGTCTGGTCAATCGGCTCGACGAAGCGGTCGATGTGCAAAGTGTCTTCATCGATCTGCGTCGCCAGGCGCTGGACGGAAGCGTGGCAGCGCTCAACGACCTCGGATGGATCTGGCTCAATGGCAAGTACTGGCATGCCGATCCATCGCTGGCCAGCCACCTGTTGCGCATGGCAGCCCTGCAAGGCAGCGCGGCCGCGTGGTTCAACCTGGGGCAGCAGCACTACTTCGGCAAGGGCATCGGGATCTCCTATACCCAGGCTGCGCAGCACTATCAGCAGGCATTCGAGCGAGGCATGGCGCATGCGGCAGCAGCGCTGGGCGATCTGTATGAAGAGGAAGTCTGTGATTCGGTAGTGTCGTGGCAAGTCGATCCGGTCGAGGCGTACCAGTGGTTCCTGCGTGGAGCGCAACGAGGCGATGCGCGCTGTCGTTTCGAGGCAGGGTACCGGCTGCTGCATGGTCTGCATGTGGAACGTGATTCGCGTGCGGCGTTGTATTGGCTGGAGTTGGCCGCCAGTGCAGAGGTGATGCAAGCGGCCGAGGAGCTTGCCGTGCATTTAAGCGGCAGAGATCGCGTGCGTTACCAGGAGTGGCGCGACAAGGCGATCCAGATGGGGAGCACGCTGGCGTTGACGATGAAGCTGGAGGATCAGTTGCAGGGGTAGGGGATTGTGTTTTAGGAGGAGATCAAGCACCGCTCGCGTGGAGGAACTCAGGTCGCCGAGCCGCCGCTTTTCCTGGGTTCAGCTAAGTCGATAAGTTAGCGCTTGTCTATAAGAGTTCGCTGGTTGCCCCACCGCCGTGCTGTCGCGTAGCAAACAGGGTGCGAATGGCTCTAGATTTGCGCTGAAGCTGAGAGGTTGAAAAGTATTCGGCAACTGATCCGTTGGGCCCAGTCACCGAATGTTGCTATCCAATACACGGGATAGAGGCCGTAACCAGCACTAGTGTGCAGCATTGCTCCCGAATGAAAAAGTGGTGCAAATGGCATTGGCGTGGATCCCTGTCGGCACAGCGTGGTGTGACCATGCGATAGAAGAGTGCCGCTCAACATTTTGGGTTAATGGAATGTGCCGATGTCATTCGAAATCGCTTTTCGGCATCTGGCAATCAGGGCAAAGCCAAGATTCATCTAAATCTTCCCAGGCCGTACCTGCGGGAACACCATGTTCAGGGTCGCCGTTCTTAGGGTTATATTCATATCCGCATACAGTACAAGTTTTAATGCTTTCGTTATTTTGCATTATGATACCCAATTAATTATAAGGTTACTGTTGAAATTATTCCTGCGGCACTCAGCACGAACCCTATAATCGCGCCCCGTTGTGGGATTCTTTGAGCATGGCATAGATTACGATGGGCTCCAATATCAGTAGTAGGGTTAAAGATGCCACTGTTACCATCCAAATGTTGCCTGTGGCTTGATAACCAAACCAATAAGAAAAAACCAAGCTAATCCCAGCGATAGAAATCCAAATCATAGGTTTAAGAAACATGCTAGGGGCATCTGGAAATTTCCCTGGAAGTTTTGCAGTATACACGTCGCTATAAATGGTGAGGATTTCTCCGAAAATCATGAGTGCAAGTGCAAGTGCAAGTGCAAGTGCAAGTGCAAGTGCAAGTGCAAGTGCAAGTGCAAGTGCAAGTGCAAGTGCAAGTGCAAGTGCAAGTGCAAGTGCTAGAGCTAGAGCTAGAGCTAGAGCTAGAGCTAGAGCTAGAGCTAGAGCTAGAGCTAGAGCTAGAGCTATGTAATATTCCTTTTCACTTGTGCCTCTTATGCAATATGGATAAAATTTCTTCGACTATGTTGGTGTTGAGCTCTTCCTTGCTCAACAGAAAATGAGGGCCATCATGATCAAATAGAAAAGTATTTTTATAATCTGCACCTTCAAAGCTTGAGATCACCCTTAAAACATTTTCAGCTTTGTGGAGTTCGCCGACATGATAATTTTTTAAGATCTTTACTGCATTTCCAAAGTGTATAGCTTCGTCCGCTATTAGGTTTTTATCCAGCTTGTAAAGCCGGGAAGTCCAAAGCCATCATAACTGTATCTTTTTTATAGGTTTTTACGGATACGTATTCATCATAAGCAAACATTAAGAGTAGATTAAATTCCTACAAATTTTTCTTTTCAGTTAGAAAAGGTTTTCCCTAAGGATGGCTGTTGACGGAAAACTCGTTTGATCTTGGAACTGTCTACTGCAGGGCTTTCAGTGCTCTAAGCGATATACCTGTGAAAGCTCTACAGGAGAATCCAGGCTTGCAGCATGACTGCAAATGCTTCCAGTTACGCCCAGATTGGCAGCTGTATTCCTGTTGCCCCGCAAAACATTCGTCATTCTTGCTTAAGGCTGTCTCAGCCAGCCCAATGTGTTCTGGCCCACAGGCTCCTTTTTACAGAGCCAAGCGACCTATTGGGCGGTATCCGAAGAACGCCCACGGGGCTGAACTCAAAAGCCCTAACATCCACCGGTGAAGCCCCCTAAGCAGGCGTTGTGCATCTCACGACAAGACGCCCTGCATTCATCACCTCCGGTTGACGACAGGGGGAGGGTTGGCAGTAATATAGATAGTTAGCAAACTATGAATCTGCCCGGTCCTCTTCATGTCCCTCGATGCACTGCAACTGAACGTCAGCAGCGGCTTGGTCGTTGCCGCCCGCCACTGGCGGCGGATCTGTCAGACGACGTTGACCCACTATGGAATCTCCGAAGCCTGTGCCGTGCCGTTGCTGATGATCGTGCGTCTCGGTGATGGCGTGCATCAGGTGGCGGTCGCCCAGGCCGCCGGTATGGAAAGCCCCTCCCTGGTACGGTTGCTCGATCAACTCTGCAGGGCAGGCTTCGTCTGCCGCAGCGAGGATCCGCTCGACCGGCGCGCCAAGGCGCTGAGCCTGACTGCCGAAGGCCGAGCCTTGGCCGAGTCGATCGAGGCCAAGCTTGTGAGTCTGCGTCGTGAAGTCTTGCAGGGCATCGACCAGGCGGATCTCGAAGCCACGCTGCGGGTGATCCATGCCTTTGGCGAAGCCAGCCAGCGTACGCCCGGGACGACGGCATGAGCGGGTTCTTCAGCTCGGTCCCTCCCGCGCGCGACTGGTTCTATGGCGTACGCACCTTCGCGGCGTCGATGATCGCCCTGTATATCGCCCTGCTCATGCAGCTGCCACGTCCGTATTGGGCGATGGCGACGGTCTATATCGTCTCCAGCCCCTTCGTCGGCCCTACCAGCTCGAAGGCGTTGTACCGTGCCTTGGGCACTTTGCTCGGTGCCGGCGGGGCGATCTTTCTGATACCGCCGCTGGTGCAGTCGCCGCTGCTTCTGTCGATCGCCATCGCCCTGTGGACCGGGACCCTGTTGTTCCTCTCGCTGAACCTGCGCACGGCCAACAACTATGTGTTGATGCTGGCCGGTTATACCCTGCCGATGATCGCTCTGGCGGTCGTGGACAACCCGCTGGCGGTGTTCGACGTGGCGTCGTCCCGGGCTCAGGAGATCTGCCTGGGCATCGTCTGCGCGGCGGTGGTCGGCGCGATTTTCTGGCCACGTCGGCTGGCGCCGGTAGTGGTGGGCTCCACGGGCAACTGGTTCAACGAGGCGATCCGCTACAGCGATACCTACCTTGCCCGCGATGTGGAGACCGACAAGGTGGGCACCCTGCGTGCCTCGATGGTCGCCACGTTCAACAGCCTGGAGTTGATGATCGGTCAGCTCGGTCACGAGGGCGCGGGCCCGCACACCTTGAAGAACGCCCGCGAATTGCGTGGGCGGATGATCCACCTGCTGCCGGTGATCGATGCCCTGGATGACGCTCTGGTCGCTCTGCAAGGTCGAGCCCCAGAGCGATTCGCGCAGATCCAGCCGCTGCTGACCAAGGCTCGCGAATGGCTACAGGCCAGCGCCCACGACGCCTCGATAGCCCGCTGGTCCGCTCTGCGCGATCAGCTCGAGCGCTTGCAGCCCAGCGCCGCCGCACTCGACCAGCGCCCCGAACTGCTGCTGTCCAACGCCCTCTACCGCCTCACCGAATGGGTCGACCTCTGGCAGGACTGCTGCACTCTCCAGCACGCCCTGCGCACGGACGATGCCACCCCTTGGCGCGCGGCCTACCGCCACTGGCGCCTGGGTCGCCTGACGCCGTTCTTCGACCGCGGCCTGATGCTCTATTCGGTATTTTCCACCGTCATCGCGATCATCGTCGCCTGCGGCCTGTGGATCGGCCTGGGCTGGAGCGACGGCGCCAGTGCCGTCATCCTCGCCGCTGTCGCCTGCAGTTTCTTCGCCGCCATGGACGACCCGGCACCGCAGATCTACCGGTTCTTCTTCTGGACCATGCTGTCGGTGATCTTCTCCAGCCTGTACCTGTTCCTGGTGCTGCCCAACCTGCATGACTTCCCCATGCTGGTACTGGCCTTCGCCGTGCCGTTCATCTGCGTCGGCACCCTGACCGTGCAACCGCGCTTCTACCTCGGGACCCTGCTGACCATCGTCAACACCGCCACCTTCATCAGCATCCAGGGCGCCTACGACGCGGATTTCTTCACCTTCCTCAACGCCAACCTGGCCGGCCCCGCAGGGCTGCTGTTCGCCTTCATCTGGACCCTGGTGGTACGCCCCTTCGGTGTCGAGCTGGCCGCCAAGCGCATGACCCGCTTTGCCTGGCGCGACATCGTCGAGATGACCCAGCCGGCAACCCTCGCCGAACAGCGCCATGTCGGCGTGCAGATGCTCGACCGCCTGATGCAGCATCTGCCACGCCTGTCGCAGACCGGCCAGGACAGCGGCGTGGCATTGCGCGACCTGCGCGTGGGCCTCAACCTGCTCGACCTACAGGCCTACATGCCGCGAGTCGGCGAGCAGGCTCGCGAGCGCCTGCGGACCGTCATCGAGGAAGTCGGCGCTCACTACGCCCAGTGCCTGCGCGCGGGGGAACGCCTGCACGCCCCGGCGGCGCTGCTGCGCAACATGGAGCGCGCGCGCCAGGGCCTGGCGCTGGATGACCTGCACGATCGCGGCGATGCCCGCGTTCACTTGCTGCACGCCTTGAGCGGCCTGCGCCTGGCGCTGCTTCCTGGTGTCGAAGTGATGCTCGAGCCGAGCGAACAACCGCAACTGCCGCAAGGCATCGACGGAGCCCCACTGTGATCGGAGAACTGGATATCAGCGGGGTCTTCCTGCCCACGCTGCTGGTGATGATGGTCTGTACCTACCTGCTGTTCCTGGGCGTGCACGCCGTGTTGGTGCGCCTGCATTTCTACCGCCTGGTCTGGCACCGGGCGCTGTTCAACGTTGCCCTGTACGCCGTACTGCTTGGTGCGGTGGATCACTTTTGCCGAAGCCTGATGCTGCCATGAAAAAACCTTTGTTGACCCTGGGCCGTGTGGTCCTGACCTTGTTGGTGGTGACCTTCGCGGCCGTACTGGTCTGGCAGATGGTCGTGTACTACATGTTCGCTCCCTGGACCCGCGACGGCCATATCCGCGCCGACGTGATCCAGATCGCTCCGGATGTCTCGGGCCTGATCCAGAAAGTGACGGTGCGTGACAACCAGGTGGTCAAGCGCGGCGACGTGCTGTTCACCATCGACCAGGACCGCTTCAGCCTGGCCCTGCGCCATGCCCAGGCGACCTTGAGCGAGCGTCAGGAGACCCTCGCCCAGGCTGCCCGTGAAGCCCGTCGCAACAAGCGGCTGGGCAACCTGGTGGCGGCCGAGCAGCTCGAGGAGAGCCAGTCCCGCGAGGCCCGCGCCCGCTCGGCGGTGAACGAAGCCCAGGTGGCTGTCGACAGCGCCCAGCTCAACCTCGACCGCTCGGTGGTGCGCAGCCCGGTGGACGGCTACCTCAATGACCGTGCGCCACGGGCCCACGAGTTCGTCACCGCTGGGCGGGCCGTGCTGTCGGTGGTCGACAGCGCCTCGTACCACGTCGATGGCTATTTCGAAGAGACCAAGCTCAGCGGCATCCATATCGGCGACGCCGTGGACATTCGCGTGATGGGCGATGACACGCGTCTGCGTGGCCACGTGGAGAGCCTGGCCGCGGGTATCGAAGACCGCGACCGCAGCAGTGGCGCCAATCTGCTGCCCAACGTCAATCCGGCCTTCAGCTGGGTACGGCTGGCCCAGCGTATCCCGGTGCGCATCGCTTTCGACGAAGTGCCGGAAGACTTCCGCATGATCGCCGGGCGCACCGCGACGGTCTCGATCCTCGAGGGTCAGCGTCCATGAAACGCCTGATGCTGCTGGGCTTGAGCCTGTCACTGGGCGCCTGCCAGATGGTCGGGCCGGACTACCACGTGCCCGAGGATGCGGCGGTACAGCGCAGTGACCTGCAAGGCCAGCTGCGCCAAGATGCCGATAGCGTCGTCTCGGCGCCGGTGCCGGAAGACTGGTGGCAGCTGTATCAGGACCCGCGACTCAACACATTGGTGCGCCAGGCCCTGGGCGCCAATACCGAATTGCGCGTGGCTGCGGCCAACATCGCCAAGGCCCGCGCACAGCTTGAAGTGGCCCAGTCGCAAGGCGGCTTCGGTGGTGGCGCAAAGGCCACGGCGCAGCGCTTGCAGGAGTCTGGCGAAGCCTTCCTGCAGCCAGGAAAAGTGCCGGTGGCGAACATCGGCGAGGCGATCATCAGTGCTTCCTACCAGTTCGACCTGTGGGGCACCTTCAAGCGCGGTACCGAAGCGGCTCAGGCCAATGCCGATGCTGTGCAGGCTGCGGCGGATACCGCACGCATCACGCTGGTGGCCGATGTGGTCAAGGCATACACCCAGGTGTGTTCGGCCAATGAAGAACTGCACATCGCCCGTGAATCGCTGGGCTTGCAGGAGCAGAGCGTGCAGCTCAACCAGCGCCTGCGTGATGCAGGCCGTGGCGATGAAACCCAGGTAACCCGTTCGCAGACCCAGTTCAAGTCGCTGCGTGCCGAGTTGCCGCGCTTCCAGGCTGAGCGTGAAGCCGGCCTGTATACCCTTGCTGCGCTGCTGGCCAAGCCGGTCGAGCAACTGCCAGCTGGCACGGCCGAATGCGCCGAGCTCCCGCACCTTGGCCAACTGGTCCCGGTCGGCGATGGCGCCGCGCTGCTCAAGCGCCGCCCCGATGTGCGCCAGGCGGAACGCCAGCTGGCTGGCGCCACCGCCACCATCGGCGTGGCCACCGGCGCGCTGTATCCGAATATCAGCTTTGGTGCCCAAGTGGGCACCATCGGCATCCTTGAGAACCTTGGCGAGCCGTCGACCAACCGCTGGGGTTTTGGTCCGCTGGTGAGCTGGACCATTCCTACCAATGGCACCCGTGCGCGAATTCGTGAGGCTGAAGCTTCGACGCAGGCGGCGCTGGCACATTTCGATGGGGTAGTGCTCAACGCCCTTCGAGAGACCCAGACCCGCCTGGCGCAGTACAGCGCATTGCTGGATCGGCGTGATGCGTTGGCCGAGGCTGAGCGCTCTGCCAAGGAAGCGGCGGACCAGACTCACCGGTACTTCCAGGCGGGACGTGAATCATTCCTGGCGGACCTGCAGGCGACCCGGACCTATACCGAAATGCGTGGGCAGCTGGCGGCGGCGAATAGCCAGGTGGCTATGGGGCAGATTGGCGTGTTCCTGGCGTTGGGTGGGGGATGGCAAGGGGGGGCTCAGGACAGTCATTGAGCGATGCCTGCTGTCATTGGCCAGATGGCTTTGGCCCTTGAGACGTTCTGTGAGGCTTATGGCCTCGTCGCGGGTCAAGCCCGCTCACCACCGGTGCGCGGTGTCAAGAAGCATGTTCGATGTAAGGTCAACATGGCCCAGTGGTAAGCGTCGCGGGTCAAGCCCGCTCACCACCGGGGCGCGGTGTCAGGAAATATGTATATGTTCGATGTGAGTCAACATGGCCCAGTAGTGAGCATCGCGGGTCAAGTCTGCTCACCACGGTGCGCGGTGTCAGGAAATATGTTTGATGTGAGGTCAACATGGCCCAGTGGTGAGCATCGCGGGTCAAGCCCGCTTACCACCGGGGCGCGGTGTCAGGAAATATGTTTGATGTAAGGTCAACATGGCCCAGTGGCGAGCGTCGCGGGTCAAGTCTGCTCACCACGGTGCGCGGTGTCAGGAAATATGTTCGATGTAAGTCAACATGGCCCAGTGGTGAGCGGGCTTGTCCCGCGACGAGGCCATGAGCTTCACAGAAGACCTGCGAGATGACAGATAAGCTACGGCTCCTTTATTCCGTTAACTGAATGGAAATGAGTCAACCCGTAGATCCCTCTTTAGCTATGGCATCCGTTCAGGACGTAGCTGTTTTCCGAAGTTACTGCTGTGAGGCTTCTGTTTGGCGCAACTTGGGAAGTATCCTACGTGCTTTACAGACGCTTCCGTGTTGCCGGGGAAATGCCTCAGGGCTAAGGTCGTCGAGTCGCCTTCGGGCGATCGGGCGTGAGACACCCGGGTCATGTGATAGCACTGTTTTATGGTGGTCGTGCGCGGGCAGGCTTTAGCCTGGCCGGTATTCATGTGTCCCGGGTCTCACTCCGCGTACGACTGCCACCCAATTCCGTGAGACGAGGAGGAAGGCAGTTCCTAAGCTGATAGAAAGGAGCTCAATCATGAAAAAGCTCGTGCCAGACCCACCCTTCACGCTCATCACCAATCCCTACTTCTCCATCCACAGCGACCTCATCCCGCCCGACGCCCTGGCCCTGGCCAGCGAGCTGCTATGCGGCGTCACGCAGACCATTGAAGAACACTGCCGCTCGCAGGCGGGCAAGCATGGCCTGGGAATGCTGTCCAACGCCTCGCACTCTGCCGAAATGGCCAGGACGCTCATCGAGCACGCCCTGGCCCGACTCTGATGGGCCGAGGCGTGACGAGATGAGCGATGAGGCAAAGACATGCACCATGACAGGTGTCGAGACCTTCTCGACGTTGTTCCAGATACGCCCTGACGTTCCTTTCGATCATGCTTTCGACGAGCTATCGGTGCTGCTGGGTTGCATCCGGCACCTGACTCTCAAGGCGGAAATGGAGGGCGACCGCCTGGCGGGCAGTGCTGCGCGTATTCTTAGCGCCTTCGCCAAGGCTCTGGTGAATGACATGGAACAAGGCATGAAAAGAAGGTTTTGAAACGGTACGCGACTGCCCGAGAGTGAGCTTGGTTCACTGCTGGGGCAGTTGCGTAAAACGCACATCAGTGAATCTGCCTGAATCATGCGGGCACTCTCTTCAGGAAATCCTCATTTTGTCGCCAAGGTTACGGAGCATCTGGTGTCAGCGCGTGATGCCACTTCACTAGATGCGAGAGCAACTGGCGGCTGCCAGGAAGCGGATAGGGATAGAGTAGGTTTCTGTCGCTAGGCATAGGATAGAGCGCCACTTCAGACGATAAAAGGTTGCCTTGAGTCTGTTCAGGGCTTCAGTCCTATCATTTTTGTCAGTAGCACGCCTACGATAAACCGAGGAAGCTATAGGAAATAGCTTCGGAAGTCTGTCAATGAGCCATCACTGTCAGGGTCAAATGGTACCTTCTTCTCATTACTTCTACCGTGAGAATTATCTAGTAACGCAAGTGCGCAATGAGATCTATCATACTATTGTGGGTGATCCTGAACTCCTTTGCGCGCAAATGACTATTAAAGGCTTCGGTAGAGAAGCCCTCTTGCTCGTCGTCGATACGCAGTTATCCGTTATCAAAGGCCAGACACGGAAGCAGCGGGTAGTGCTTGCCTATACGCCTTATGGCTTTAACCCATTGGTCTACGATAGTCGTATAGTTCCAGGGTTCAACGGCCAACCTAGAGATAGTACGACGGGGCACTATACCCTCGGGGCTGGTGTTCGTCAGTACAATCCCATGCTCATGCGGTTTAATAGCGCGGACAGTTGGAGCCCATTTGGAAACGGTGGGCTGAATGCGTATGCATATTGTGCTGGCGACCCGATAAATAGGATTGACCCTACAGGTCATATGCCTCATAGGCCTAAGTCAGGGCCAGGGTTAAAGCAATCAAAGCGACGAGCCTCTTATGCCAGAGACTCACAAGGCCCTTCGCCTGAAAGCAGCAAAAAATCCTCATCTAAGGCGAAGGCTGCTTCAAACGCACCCACTAAGTGGACATTGCGGGAGGATAAAATAAGGTCTACGAAGGAATTGCATAAGAGTGAGCAAGAAAAATACGAAAATTTTAAAAGTCTAATTGGCGATAATGGGTATCATCCGAAAACTGCCGCAGAGCTGGTGGGTGACATGAAATATACCCGCCTAGATAAAGGCACTGGCCTGCATGAGGTTCGCGTCAGCGGAGGTAATCGAGTGTCGTTTTACATCTATCCCAGTGAAAAGATAGTGGAGATACGAGAGGTGGGAGGTCATACCTAATAGGCGGCCAGTTAATTAAACTGAGCAATTAGTGATTTTGATCGCGGCTAATTCGACTCGCATGCAAAGAACGCCCAAGTCCTGTCTCCTTGGGCGTTGAGTTTTCTATCTGTCGATTATCGCAAAATGCGCGCCGGCTCATCCGGCGGCAGGTTGTTGCGTGGTATCGGGCGCTGTTCCGGCGGCATTACGCCAACCAGTTGCTCGCCCAGCTGCTTGGCCACATCCAGGCCGAGCTCCTTGGACACTTCACGCACCACCTTCGGCCGGTTGAGGCTCACCCGCACGTCCTGGCTGCTGACCAGCTTGGTGTCCTGCCCCTCGCCCATGGCGGTGAAGGCGGAGGTGATTTCGTACGTGCGGGTGTTGATCAGGCTGAAATCGGCCACCAGGGTCAGGCCGAGAATGGCCGAGTAGCTGTTGGTGTTGTCGATCGAGGTGATGTCACGCTGGAAGTCGATGTCCGACAGCGTCCCGAACAGCACGAAGTCGGCGCCCTTGAAGGCGCCGTTCTTGATGCGCTTGATGACGTCATAGACGTCTTCGCCGGCAGCGGCCGTATACGGCGTGCCCTGTACCAGCTGGAACATGCCGGACTTGAGGATTTCGCCCTTGATGTCACCGCTGAACTTGCGCAGTTCGGTCTGCTCGATGTAGCTCTGGCTGCTCTCGAACTCGTTGTAGCTCGATGAGCTGCTCGCGTGGTACATCCCGGCCTGGCTGCTGTTCTGCGCCGAGACCATGTGAATGTACTGCTCGACCCGCTCCTGATAAGCCAGGTCGGTGACCGCGACCTTTGGCGCCGCCTGCACGCCGAAGGCGCAGGCCAGGCCGATGATTGCCATCCATGTACGCATCGATCAGCGCTCCGTGGTCTTGCGGATTTCTTTCTCGTCCATCCATTCGGACAGGCCGCTTTCCACGTCGATCAGTTGCAGGCTGAACTTGTAGAACACGTCCTTGTAGTCGCTGCTGCGCTTGACGATCGAGCTGATCGAGCCTTCCAGGCGGTATTGGGCTGCGATCATGTTGCCGGTCTTGGCCACGGTATTCTTCTTGTACAGACCAGTCTGGTTCTGCAGCTTGAGCTGGTCGACCTGGCTCTGCATGTCGCTGTTGTCACTGGCGAAGCGGGCGGTGCCGGACTTCATCAGCTGAGTCTTGATCGAGGTGGTGATTTCGCGGGTATCGATGTACTCGCTGGTCTTGTTCTTCACGTCGTAGACCTGCACTACCGGGCGGGCATGCAGTACGCCAGACTGGGCCAGGGAGCGGGTCATGCTCTCGGCGATCATCTGCAGGTCGGTGGAACCGAACTCGTTGGTCACCAGTTCCACGGCCTTGGTGTCGCCGTAGCCGATGTTCTTGCTGCCCAGGACAGGGGAGGAGGTGCTGCAACCGCTGACCAGGGCGATGGTGAGAGCGGCGATGGAGATGCGTGCGAACATGAATGATGATCCTGCGAAAAGTTACTGGGTCTGCACTTCGATGCGGAAGTCGGTGGCCTGGGGAACCGGGGCGATGGCCGGCAGCACGGTCGCCTGCTTGCCATAGAGAGTCACGGTCTTCCAGCTTTCTTCAGCGGCGACGGGGAAACCGTCGTTGCCCAGCCAGGCAAAGCGGTAGTACATCGTCCGGTTGCTGCGGCTGGTATTGGTCAGCGACGCCTTCACGGTCATGAAGCCGTTTTCGCGGGCAACGCGCATCGGGCCGATGTCGATGTCGCTCAGCTTGCCCATGGTCACCACCTTGCTGGCGGCGCTGCCAGGCGCTGGCGGCGGCGGAGTAGCGCAGCCGGCCAGGGCGGCGGCTGCAATGAGGGCGAGGAAGGTCTTGCGCATATCGATCCTTGAAAATTACTTGAGAGTGGCAATGGCCTGGGCCTGGACGCGTGGTTCGACCTGGACGGCCGGACCGCCGGCGAACACCTGTTGGCCGACCACGCGCAGGGCGATGACCTGGTAAGGGCGGTCGATCTTCACCTTGATCTTGTTGCCACCTTGGCTGGATGGCAGGCTCAACAGGTGTTCACCCTGCGAGAGACGGACGCGCACGACCTGCGTCTCGTTGGGCAGCGTGCGCCAGGTACGTGTGTCGGCACCTTCGACGATGACCGAGGCTATGCCCATGGCCAGGCCTGCCAGGGGGCTGGCTTCGTTGAGCTTCTTCTGCGCGACACCGCGGCTGATGGCGCGCACGCTGGTGCGCAGGATGATCCCGGGCATGTCGTCACGCAGGGCGCGGCGCGACATGGCGCTGATGCTGTTGAGCGAGGTCAGGGCGAGCGGGCTGCTGTCGAGCTGGATTTCGCTGATCAGGCCGGTGGAAGCGTCTTCCTTGATGACCGGGAAGGACAGGGGCGTGATGACCAGGTTGCCGGCGATGGGCAAGGGCAGGGGGATTCTGACAGAGTCGCGTGCCGGCGCCAGGCCGCTTTGCACCACGATCAGTACATCGCTGTCGCTCGCCTTGCCTTTACGCTTGTCGAGATCGAGCAGCGCCTGCTCCAGCAGCGGGATGTTGGGGCGCAGTTCGGCCGCTTTGCGGTAACCCGGCGCGGCCAGGCCCTTTTCGCCCAGCGCTTCATAGACATAGCCGGACAGGTAGTGGCTGAAGGCGCTCTGGTAGCTGTTCTTCAGGCTGACCACTTCCGGTGCGTCGAGGCTTGCGACGGGATAGCCCTGGAGGTCCTTGTACTGGGTCCGTACACCTTCCTTCTCGGCCTCTTCCTCGCGCTTGAGATACTCCTTGTCGCGCAGCTCGGCGATCACCGCTTCGCGTTCGTGGGTCTTCTTGATCTCGGTGCGAGCGCCGTCGAAGTCGTTCTGGGCAAGCAGGTTCAAGGCCATCTGCGTGGTCAGCATGACTTTTTCGTAGTCGTAGCCTTCGTAGCGGCGGACCTTGTCATTGACCAGGTAGCTGCCGAACTGGCTCAGGTATTTCGCGGTATCCAGCTTGACCGACTCTTCCCACTTGAAGACCACGTCGTCAGCGGCACGCCAGGCGGCCTGGCTGCCGGTGTAGTCACCCTTGGAGCGCAGCAGCTCGCCTTTCTCGAAGTAGTAGAGAAGGTCCTTGTCGTCGCTCTTGTTGTTCTGCTCGAGAAGGGCCAGCGCCGCGTCGACATTGCCGGATGTCAGGTGCTGATTGGTTTCCTGCAACTCGCTGTCGTAGCTGCGGAAGGCGGAGCAACCGGTCAGTTGCAGGGCAGCGACAAGGGTCGCCAGGGTGAGGGCGCGGAATACCATCGAAGATCATCTTCCCTGAGTGAATGAATGCCGCCGAGGCGGGGCGGCAATTCCCTTTGACTGTCGTCAAATCCTCTTCTCGAGAGGTGCCGTTTGCCCGCTCGCCTCGCGAGGGGGGCGGCAGTATAAACGCTTTTGCAGGCAAAATAGTGGCCTTTTGGCTTCGGATGTCTCTGCTTGTGCCATCAGTCAAAATCTATTGGGCTGTAGGAATCGCCCCCGGTAGACGAAATTTTTCCCATGGAATTTTCGACGACGGTCGCCGCAAGGGCTTTGCGGTGGCGATTTTCCTGAGTGCGCAAGCCAAGGGCGCGGCACGCGTGACATAGCGCGCGCCAGGAAGCGTTCGGAGAATTTGAAGTGTGGTTGCCCGAAGCAGATACTAGGAACCGGTTTACCCGCAAGGCGGCCAAGGCCATCCTTGCATGCAACTGTTCCCAGGAAATTTCCCATGCGTGTATGGATCGATGCAGACGCCTGCCCAAAGGCCGCCAAGGACCAAGTGGTCAAGTTCGCGCTCAAGCGCAAGTTCGAGGTGCTGCTCGTGGCTGGCCAAGCCCAGATCAAACCGGCATTCGCCTGCGTGCAACTGATCGTCGTGCCCAGCGGCATGGATGCGGCGGACGACTATCTGGTCGAACACGCGGTGCCCGGTGATCTGGTGATCTGCAGTGACGTGCCGTTGGCGGACCGCTTGGTCAAGAAAGGCGTCGCCGCGCTCGACCCGCGTGGCCGCGAGTTCGACGAACGCAACATGGGCGATCGCCTGGCGGTGCGCAATCTCTTTACCGACCTACGCGAACAAGGCCAGGCGGGAGGCGGGCAGGGGCCTTATGGAGAGCGCGAAAAGCAGGCGTTCGCCAACTCGCTGGATCGTATCCTGACCCGGTTGGCCCGTTAGGTCTTTCCAAGGAACAGGGGAGCCGCGGCGCAGCTCCCGGGCAGCTTGTGGAAGGTTATTGATCGCCTTCGTGCGTCAGTTCCAGGACGCGATCCACGAGCTTGTAGATGCCGCCCGCCGCGTCGCTGATGGACTGGGCAAGCATGTAGGCCGGCGTTGTCACCAGCTTGCGTTGGGTATCTTCGACGATGTCATGGACATCGCATTCCTCATGGGTACCGCCCATCTTCACCACGGCCGCGCTGGTGTCAGCGTCGTTGCCGATGGTGCAGACCACTCCGGGACCGTAGATCTTGGCCGCCAGGGCAGGCGAAATGCAGATCAGGCCAACCGGCTTGCCCGCTTCCGCGAACGCTTCCGCAAGGGCCAGGACGTCAGGATTCACGACGCACTCGACGCCTTTGGTAGCAAAGTCCGACAGGTTCTTGGCTGCCCCGAAGCCTCCGGGGACGATCAGTGCGTCGAATTCGGCGGCATCCGCCTCACGGACGTCCTTGATCTGGCCGCGAGCGATGCGCGCCGACTCCACCAGGACATTGCGGGACTCCGGCATCTCTTCGCCGGTCAGGTGATCGATCACATGCATCTGGGCGACATCGGGCGCAAAACACTGCACCTGCGCTCCGCGCTGATCGAGGCGCAGCAAGGTGATCACGCTTTCGTGGATCTCGGCGCCGTCATACACGCCACAGCCGGAAAGAATCACCGCAACTTTCTTTTTCATGTCCATTTCTCCAATGTCGGGCGTCGTATGTCTCTAGTCTGGCAGATATGATCATGTGTTTTGAACATGACATCAGCGGCATGTTCACTCGCTCGAGAGTGAACGCCGGGCGTTGACGCTGGACAGGTAGGAGATCGCCCAGTCCGCCGGACTACGGCTGTCGCGCAGAGAACAAAGCCCTGAGGGACGATATATACCTTGGGGGAGCGGCGGTCCTGCTAATCAATGAGTTAGCGTTTGTTCTATGAGCGAAGGGTCAGGGCCTGTCGGAGTCCTGGCTGGATGACGATTGTTCATCGGTGGCCTGTGCCACCGCCTTGCGATCGGCACGCGCGGCGCGGAAGCGTCGCCGCAGCCAAAGCAGGGCGCCCAGCACCAGCAAGGCGCCCAGCACCCAGAGCTCGTACTTCTTCACGTTGCCCAGCAGACCCTCGAGGATGGCGCCGAAATGATAGGCCGCCGCGCCAAGCGCCAGCGCCCAGACGGCCGCGCCGATGCCGTTGAGCAGCAGATAGCGTCGGGGCGGATAGCCGGACAGCCCGATGGCCACCGGCATCACCGTGCGCAGGCCATAGACGAACCTGAAGCCCAGTACCCAGATGTCGGGATGACGGCGAATATGCTCCAGGGCACGATCGCCCAGCAGCTGCCAGCGTGGCTTGCGCGCCAGCAAGGCGCGGCCATGACGTCGGCCCATGAAGTACCAGAGCTGGTCGCCCGCGTAACTGCCGAAAAAGGCCGTCACTACCACCAGATTGATATCCATGTATCCACGGAACGCAAGAAAGCCCGCGAGAACCAGAATGGTCTCACCTTCAAAAAACGTGCCGAGAAAAAGGGCGAAGTAGCCGAAATCCTGCAGGAATTGTTGAAGCATGATCAGGGTGCTGGCGAAATGAACGCGCAGCCTACCCCTTCGCGCGCGTTCGTGAAAGTGTCCAAATGTGTCTCGACGTGAACAATTCGTGCGAGGAGAATGCCTGCGTCTACATGTCGCAAGTTGCTTTCGCCTGTCACACAGGCGTCATAATGGGCGCTTATAACTGTCGCGCTAGCCCGCCTGCGCGGGCTCAGGAGTCTGCCGTGAGCTTTACCCCCGCCAACCGTCTGTTCCCTGCCGCCCGCCTGCGCCGCAACCGTCGTGACGATTTTTCCCGTCGCATGGTTCGTGAAAACGTTCTGACCGTCGATGACCTGATCCTGCCCGTGTTCGTGCTGGACGGTGAAAATCGTCGCGAGGAAGTGCCGTCGATGCCCGGCGTCGAGCGGCTGTCGGTCGACCTCCTGCTGGAAGCGGCGCAACAGTGGGTGGAGCTGGGGATTCCGGCGCTTGCACTGTTTCCGGTCACGCCAGTGGAAAACAAGTCCCTGGACGGTGCCGAGGCCTGGAACCCGGACGGTATCGCCCAACGCGCCACTCGCGCGCTGCGCGCCCGCTTCCCGGAACTGGGAGTGATCACCGACGTCGCCCTCGATCCTTTCACCACCCATGGTCAGGATGGCATCCTCGACGAAGAGGGTTACGTCCAGAACGACATCACGGTGGATGCCCTGGTGCGCCAGGCTTTGTCGCATGCCGAGGCAGGCGCCCAGGTCGTGGCGCCCTCGGACATGATGGACGGCCGTCTGCAGGCGATCCGCGAGGCGCTCGAGCTGGCCGGCCATGTGAATGTGCGTATCATGGCGTATTCCGCCAAGTATGCCAGTGCCTACTACGGCCCCTTCCGCGATGCGGTGGGCTCGGCACTCAACCTGGGCAAGGCCAACAAGGCGTCCTACCAGATGGACCCGGCCAACAGCGACGAAGCCCTGCATGAAGTGGCCATGGACCTCGCCGAGGGCGCCGACATGGTCATGGTCAAGCCTGGCATGCCCTACCTGGACATCGTCCATCGTGTGAAAACCGAGTTCAAGGTCCCGACTTTCGTCTATCAGGTGAGCGGGGAATATGCCATGCACATGGCCGCCATCCAGAATGGCTGGCTCAGCGAAGCCGTCATTCTCGAGTCCCTGACCGCATTCAAACGGGCAGGCGCCGATGGCATCCTGACCTACTTCGCCGCTCGTGCCGCTCAATTGTTGAGAGGGCAGTAACGCCCTACGGGAACACCAGATGAATAACGAAGTGCTAACCCCTGTCGAGATTAAGGACGCCCAGGCGTTGCCCGAGCAGTCGGTGCAGACACCGCCGGACCTGGCGCAGGTCCCTGTGCCCGAGGCGCTGGTCGAGGCTGCGCCGGCGCTCCCCGTGCCGGCTCCGGCCATCGCCATTCCAAGTCTCGACGACAGCAGTCTGTACATTCATCGCGAGCTCTCGCAGCTGCAGTTCAATATTCGCGTGCTGGAACAGGCGCTGGACGAGTCCTATCCGCTGCTCGAGCGGCTGAAATTCCTGCTGATCTTCTCCAGCAACCTGGACGAGTTCTTCGAGATCCGCGTGGCGGGTCTCAAGAAGCAGATCACCTTCGCGCGTGAGCAGGCAGGTGCCGACGGCCTGCAACCGCACCAGGCGCTGGCGCGGATCAGCGAGCTGGTGCATACCGAGGTCGATCGCCAGTATGCGATCCTCAACGACATTCTGCTGCCGGAGCTGGAAAAGCATCAGATTCGTTTCATCCGTCGTCGCCACTGGACGACCAAGCTCAAGACCTGGGTGCGTCGCTACTTCCGTGACGAGATCGCGCCGATCATCACGCCGATCGGCCTGGACCCTACACACCCGTTCCCGTTGCTGGTCAACAAGAGCCTCAACTTCATCGTCGAGCTCGAAGGCATCGACGCCTTCGGGCGAGACTCGGGTCTGGCAATCATTCCCGCGCCGCGGCTGTTGCCTCGCGTGATTCGCGTCCCCGAGGACGTGGGAGGACCGGGCGCCAACTATGTGTTCCTGTCCTCGATGATCCATGCCCATGCCGATGACCTGTTCCAGGGCATGAAGGTCAAGGGTTGCTACCAGTTCCGTCTGACTCGAAACGCCGACCTGGCATTGGACTCGGAGGACGTCGAGGACTTGGCCCGGGCGCTGCGCGGTGAGCTCTTCTCGCGCCGCTATGGTGACGCCGTGCGCCTGGAAGTGGCCGATACCTGCCCCAAGCACCTGTCCGACTACCTGCTCAAGCAGTTCAACCTCAGCGAAAACGAGGTGTATCAGGTCAAGGGTCCGGTCAACCTGACCCGCCTGTTCAGCATCACGGGCCTGGACAGCCATCCCGAGCTGCAGTACACCCCATTCACGCCGGGCATCCCTAAACTGCTGCAAAACGCCGACAACATCTTCAGCGTGGTCAGCAAGCAGGACATCCTGCTGATGCACCCGTTCGAGTCGTTCACCCCGGTGATCGATCTGCTGCGCCAGGCGGCCAAGGACCCGCACGTGCTTGCCGTGCGTCAGACCCTGTATCGCAGTGGGGCCAACTCGGAGATCGTCGACGCGCTGGTCGACGCGGCGCGTAACGGCAAGGAAGTCACCGCGGTGATCGAGTTGCGGGCGCGCTTCGACGAAGAGTCCAACCTGCAGCTGGCCAGCCGCCTGCAAGCGGCGGGCGCGGTGGTGATCTACGGTGTGGTCGGCTACAAGACCCACGCCAAGATGATGCTCATCCTGCGTCGTGAGGCGGGCGAGATCGTCCGTTACGCCCACCTGGGGACCGGCAACTACCACGCCGGTAACGCGCGGCTGTACACCGACTACAGCCTGCTGACCTCCGACGATGCGCTGTGCGAGGACGTCGGCAAGCTGTTCAGCCAGCTGATCGGCATGGGCAAGACCTTGCGCATGAAGAAGCTGCTGCACGCGCCGTTCACCTTGAAGAAAGGCATGCTGGACATGATCGCCCGGGAGACCCAGTTCGCGCTCGAGGGCAAGCCGGCGCACATCATCGCCAAGTTCAACTCGCTGACCGATGCCAAGATCATCCGCGCGCTGTACAAGGCCAGCCAATCCGGTGTGCGTATCGATCTGGTGGTGCGCGGCATGTGCTGCCTACGCCCGGGGATCCCGGGGGTTTCGCACAATATCCAGGTACGCTCGATCATCGGTCGCTTCCTGGAACACACCCGGGTGTTCTATTTCCTCAATGGCGGTGAAGAGCAGATGTTCCTCTCCAGCGCCGACTGGATGGAGCGCAACCTGGACAGGCGTGTCGAGACTTGCTTCCCGGTAGAGGGCAAGAAGCTGGTGCTGAGGGTCAAGAAGGAGTTGGAGAGCTATCTTACCGACAACACCCACGCCTGGACGCTGCAGCCCGACGGTCGCTACGTGCGCAGCACGCCGACCGGCAACCAGAACCCGCGCAATGCCCAGGCCACTCTGCTGGAGCGCCTGAGCAACCCGGTCCTCAGCGTACGCTGAGGACGAAGCCGACCCGGGCCAGCCATTCCGCCTCGTTGGCGAAATCGGCCTGGGTCAGTTGGTTCTTCTCCAGCCAACCCTTGGGGAAGGCTACGTCGAGATTGTTGGCACCGGCCTGCAGGGCCACGGTTGGCATCTGCTGGGTGCCGCGAATGTGGTGGAACAGGATGGCGAAGCGCAGCAAAACGCACAGGCGGATCAACTTGACGCCCAGGTCGCCGAATTCGGCGAACTTGTCCCGAGGGATGTTGCGGCGGTGACCGCGGACCAATAGCGCCAGCATCAGTTGGTCTTCACGAGAGAAGCCGGCCAGGTCGGAGTGTTCGATCAGGTAAGCGCCATGCTTGTGGTAATGGTAGTGGGCGATGTCCAGGCCGACCTCATGCACCTTGGCTGCCCAGCCCAGCAGGTCGCGCCAGTTGCCCGCTTCCAGGTCCCAGGCCTTGGCCACCTGATCGAAGGCATGCAGCGCCTTGCGCTCGACGCGCGTGGCCTGGTCCTTGTCGACGTGATAGCGGTCCATCAGCGAGCCCAGGGTGCGCTCCCGTACGTCTTCGTGATGATAACGGCCCAGCAGGTCGTACAACACACCTTCGCGCAGCGCGCCATCGCAATGGTCCATGCGCTTGAGCTCCAGGGCATCGAAGATCGCCTCGAGAATGGCCATGCCTGCGGGGAAGATGGTGCGGCGGTCGGGCTTGACCCCGTCGAAGTCGATCTTGTCGGTCTCGCCGAGCTTGAACAGCTTGCGCTTGACCCAGGCCAGCCCCTCGGCATTGACCTCGCCATTGCCCAGGCCGCCGGCCTTGATCGCGGCGCCGATGGCGCGGATGGTACCGGAGGAGCCGATGGCTTCGTCCCAGGTCAGGCGGTGCAGGGCGTTTTCGATGCTCATCAGTTCCAGGCGCGCGGCGGTGTAGGCCTGGGCGTAGCGCGCCGGGGTAATCTTGCCGTCGCGGAAGTAGCGTTGGGTAAAGCTGACGCAGCCCATCTGCAGACTTTCGCGCAACAGTGGCTCGAAACGCTGGCCGATGATGAACTCGGTACTGCCGCCGCCGATATCGGCGACCAGGCGCTTGCCAGGATTGTCGGCCAGCGTGTGCGAAACGCCCAAGTAGATCAGGCGAGCCTCCTCGCGCCCCGAAATCACCTCCACCGGATGGCCGAGAATGGCTTCGGCGCGCTGGATGAAGCCCGCGCGGTTGCGGGCCTCGCGCAGGGCGTTGGTGCCGACGATGCGCACGGAGCCGGCCGGCATGCCGTTGATCAGCTGGGCAAAGCGCTTGAGGCAGTCGAGGCCGCGCTGCATGGCTTCTTCGCTCAACTGACGCTCTTCGTTGATGCCGGCGGCCAGCTGAACCTTCTCCCCCAGGCGCTCGAGAATGCGGATCTCGGTGTGGTGGGCCTTGGCCACGACCATGTGGAAGCTGTTGGAGCCAAGGTCGATGGCGGCGATAAGGGACAGGTTCTTCGCTTTGGTATGCGGCATGATCTGGATGTTCTCGGTCGATAACCCGGCAATCGTGCCACGATCCATGGCTGCCGCCAACGCATGACACGTCTTGGTTTGATGCACAGCAATGTGCCTGGAGTACTATGACCCTTATGTGACAGCTTCGATTTGCGCTGTGTTGCACAACTATAGTTACACTCAATCGAGCGCGACTTCCTGTAGGAGTCGGGTGCGGCTATGATGGACAACGTTTTTTTGCTTACGACCTGGAGAGTTCCATGAGCAGCGATCTGATCAAACACGTCACCGACGCGAGCTTCGAGGCCGAAGTACTGAAGGCCGAAGGCCCGGTGCTGGTCGACTACTGGGCTGAATGGTGCGGCCCATGCAAGATGATCGCTCCAGTCCTGGACGATATCGCTACCACCTACCAAGGCAAGCTGACCGTCGCCAAGCTGAACATCGACGAGAACCAGGAAACCCCAGCCAAGCATGGCGTGCGCGGCATTCCGACCCTGATGCTGTTCAAGAACGGCAACGTCGAGGCGACCAAGGTGGGCGCATTGTCCAAGTCTCAGCTGGCGGCCTTCCTGGACGCCAACATCTGAGTCTTCAAAGCCCCGGTTTTTTCCGGGGCTTTTCTTTTTATGGCCACTAGACGCCAGAAAATGCAAGTGTTACATTCGGCCTCGCACTGCTTCTCCAGTGCCCTCTGCACGCCGTCGCCGACGCATCCCTAATTCGAATCAGTACGCGATCCTGTCGCCACACCCGCGGCGCGGCTTCATTAAGCCAGAAGCTTAATTCTCCCTTCTTACATGATTACGTCACTCCCCTTATGAACCTGACAGAACTCAAGCAAAAGCCGATTACCGATCTGCTGGAAATGGCCGAGCAGATGGGCATTGAAAACATGGCCCGTTCGCGCAAGCAGGACGTGATTTTCGCCCTGTTGAAAAAACACGCGAAAAGCGGCGAGGAGATCTCGGGTGACGGCGTGCTGGAGATTCTCCAGGATGGTTTCGGTTTCCTGCGTTCGGCTGATGCGTCTTATCTGGCCGGCCCTGACGACATCTACGTCTCGCCCAGCCAGATCCGCCGCTTCAACCTGCGTACCGGTGACACCATCGTCGGCAAGATCCGCCCGCCGAAAGAAGGCGAGCGTTACTTCGCGTTGCTCAAGGTCGATACCATCAACTACGACCGTCCGGAAAACGCCAAGAACAAGATCCTGTTCGAGAACCTGACGCCGCTGTTCCCCAACAAGCGCCTGAAGATGGAAGCCGGCAACGGTTCCACCGAAGACCTTACCGGCCGTGTCATCGATCTCTGCGCGCCTATCGGCAAGGGTCAACGTGGTCTGATCGTCGCTCCGCCGAAAGCGGGCAAGACCATCATGCTGCAGAACATCGCGGCGAACATCACTCGCAACAATCCTGAATGCCACCTGATCGTTCTGCTGATCGACGAGCGTCCGGAAGAAGTGACCGAGATGCAGCGCACCGTTCGCGGCGAAGTAGTGGCCTCGACCTTCGACGAGCCGCCGACCCGTCACGTACAGGTTGCCGAGATGGTGATCGAAAAGGCCAAACGCCTGGTCGAGCACAAGAAGGACGTGGTCATCCTGCTCGACTCCATCACCCGTCTGGCGCGTGCCTACAACACCGTGATCCCGAGCTCCGGCAAGGTCCTGACCGGTGGTGTCGACGCCCACGCCCTCGAGAAGCCGAAGCGCTTCTTCGGTGCCGCGCGTAACATCGAGGAAGGCGGTTCGCTGACCATCATCGCCACCGCGTTGGTCGAAACCGGTTCGAAGATGGACGAAGTGATCTACGAAGAGTTCAAGGGTACCGGTAACATGGAGCTGCCCCTGGACCGTCGCATCGCCGAAAAGCGTGTGTTCCCGGCCATCAACATCAACCGTTCGGGTACCCGTCGCGAAGAGCTGCTGACCGCCGACGACGAACTGCAGCGCATGTGGATCCTGCGCAAGCTGCTGCATCCGATGGATGAAATCGCCGCCATCGAGTTCCTGGTCGACAAGCTCAAGCAGACCAAGACCAACGACGAGTTCTTCTTGTCGATGAAACGCAAGTAAGCGTTCGATGCACGCGAAGAGCCGGGGCAACCCGGCTTTTTGCTATCTGCACTTTGGCTATTGTGGCGTGATCGGCGCTACACTCTGCAGCCCTACCGATACGGCCAACACGAGGCTCACGCATGCAGTATCGCGATTTGCGCGACTTTATCCGTGGCCTGGAACAGCGCGGCGAACTCAAGCGCATCCAGGTTCCGATCTCGCCAGTCCTGGAGATGACCGAAGTCTGCGACCGCACCTTGCGGGCCAAAGGCCCGGCATTGTTGTTCGAAAAGCCTACCGGCTTCGATATTCCAGTTCTCGGCAACCTGTTCGGCACGCCGGAGCGGGTCGCGATGGGCATGGGCGCCGAATCGGTCAGCGAACTGCGTGAAATCGGCAAGCTGCTGGCCTTCCTCAAGGAGCCCGAGCCGCCCAAAGGCCTCAAGGACGCCTGGTCCAAGCTGCCGATCTTCAAGAAAGTCGTGTCCATGGCGCCGAAGGTGGTCAAGGATGCCGCCTGCCACGAGGTAGTGGTCGAGGGCGAAGATGTCGACCTCAATCAGCTGCCGATCCAGCATTGCTGGCCAGGTGACGTGGCGCCCTTGATCACCTGGGGCCTGACCGTCACCCGCGGGCCGAACAAGGAGCGTCAGAACCTCGGTATCTATCGCCAGCAGCTGATCGGACGCAACAAGGTCATCATGCGCTGGTTGAGCCATCGTGGCGGCGCGCTGGACTACCGCGAATGGTGCGAGAAGCACCCGGGTCAGCCATTCCCGGTGGCGGTAGCGCTGGGCGCGGACCCGGCGACCATCCTCGGGGCGGTGACGCCGGTGCCCGACACGCTCTCCGAATACGCCTTCGCCGGCCTGCTGCGCGGTAACCGTACCGAGCTGGTCAAGTGTCGCGGCAATGACCTGCAAGTCCCGGCTACCGCGGAAATCATTCTCGAAGGCGTGATCCATCCGGGCGAGACCGCGCCGGAAGGCCCTTACGGCGATCACACCGGCTATTACAACGAAGTGGACAGCTTCCCGGTATTCACCGTCGAGCGCATCACTCATCGGCGCAAGCCGATCTACCACAGCACCTACACCGGGCGGCCACCCGATGAGCCGGCGATCCTCGGTGTGGCCTTGAACGAAGTGTTCGTGCCGATCCTGCAGAAGCAGTTTCCGGAGATCACCGACTTCTACCTGCCGCCCGAAGGGTGCTCGTACCGCATGGCGGTGGTCACCATCAAGAAACAGTATCCCGGTCACGCCAAGCGTGTGATGTTGGGCGTCTGGTCGTTCCTGCGGCAGTTCATGTACACCAAGTTCGTGATCGTCACCGACGACGACATCAATGCCCGCGACTGGAATGACGTAATCTGGGCCGTCACCACCCGTATGGACCCCAAGCGTGATACGGTGATGATCGACAACACGCCGATCGACTACCTGGACTTCGCGTCTCCGGTATCGGGGCTGGGGTCGAAGATGGGCCTGGATGCCACCAACAAGTGGCCAGGCGAAACCTCTCGCGAATGGGGGCGTGCCATCGTCAAGGACGATGCCGTGACCCGCCGTATCGATGAGCTGTGGGATCAGCTGGGAATAGATTGAATGCAGGTAACCTTGCAGCCGTCCGGGGCAGTGCTGGCGCTCGACCCGGGAGAACGGATTCTGGATGCGGCGCGACGCCTGGGCTACGACTGTCCGCAGAGCTGCCGCAACGGTAATTGCCATGTATGCGCCGCCTTGCTGGTCGATGGACGTGTCCGGCAGGACGGCGAAGTGCGCGATCATGGTGAATTCTTCACCTGTATCGCCGAGCCGATCGAGGATTGTGTGGTGCTCTGGGATGGGGTACTGGCGCTGGGCGAGCTCCCGCCTCGCAAGCTGGCTTGCTCAGTGATCGAGTGCGTCGAGGTCGGTGGCGATGTCTGGCGTGTGCGCATGCGCGCTCCGGCAGGCAAGTCGCCCCGCTACCACGCCGGCCAATACCTGATGCTCGAGCGTGAAGGTGGCAAGCAGGCGGCTTTTTCGCTGGCCTCCGCGCCCCACGCCGGGCGTGATCTCGAATTGCACGTCCTGGCGCGCGAGGACAGCGGTCGCGAGCTGATTGCCCAGCTGCGGCGCGATGGCGTGGCTCGGGTTGAGTTGCCATTCGGCGATACGCACCTGGCCGAGTTGCCGGATGGCCCTCTGGTGCTGATCGCCGCGGGTACCGGCATGGGTCAGATGCACAGCCTGGTGGAGCATTGCCGTGCCCAGGGCTTCAAGCATCCGGTGCACCTGTATTGGGGCGTGCGGCGACCCGAGGACTTCTACCAGATCGAACACTGGGACGAATGGGAGCGTCTGCCCAACCTGTATCTGCACAAGGTCGTCAGTGATCTGTGTGGCTGGGAAGGCCGATGCGGCATGCTGCATGAGGCCGTGTGCGAAGACATCGATGACCTGGCCCATGTGCATGTCTATGCCAGCGGTTCGCCGAACATGGTCTATGGCACGCTCGACGCTCTGGTCGAAGCGGGTATGGACGCGCATCAGATGCGAGCGGATGTCTTCGCCTACGCTCCACGCGGGTAGCCAGGGTACGCTGCGATAGTTTCACTGCACACCGAGCTATTCGTCGCGAGCGTGAGTTCGCGACGTCGCTCGTTACCTTCAGCGCATCGACACCACCAATTTGCCTACCGCCTGGCGTGCGCCCAATCGCTCGATGGCCTGGCCCGTTCGCTCCAGTGGAAAGGTCTCGGACACCAGCGGCTTCAACTTGCCTTCGGCATGCCAGGCAAACAGCTGGCGAAAGTTGGCGGCGTTGTCTTGCGGCTGGCGCTGGGCGAATGCGCCCCAGAACACCCCTGCCACCGAAGCGCCCTTTAGCAGCACCAGGTTGGTCGGCAGCTGGGCGATGGTCCCGCTGGCAAAGCCCACCACCAGCAGACGACCGTTCCAGGCCAGGCCGCGTACCGCCTGGTCGAACAGTTCTCCACCGACAGGATCGTAGATTACATCGACGCCCTGGCCGCCGGTCAGGCGCTTGATTTCATCCTTGAGGCCTGTGGTGCTGTAGTCGATCAGTTCGTCTGCCCCGGCGACCTTTGCCACTGCGAGCTTTTCCGAGCTGCTGGCCGCGGCGATCACGCGTGCGCCCATCGCCTTGCCGATCTCCACCGCAGCCAGGCCTACGCCGCCGGACGCACCCAGCACCAGCAGGGTTTCGCCAGCCTTGAGCTGTCCGCGTTGGGTAAGGGCATGCATGGACGTGCCGTATGCCATGCCGAAGGCGGCGGCGCTTTGAAAGTCCAAGCCTTGTGGGATATGCAATGCATTCGAGGCAGACACTGCCACTTGCTCGGCAAATGCGCCCCAGCCGGTCAGTGCCATGACGCGATCGCCGACCTTGAACCCGTTTGCCTTCTCGCCGACAGCGGCCACCACGCCCGCGGCTTCGCCACCGGGTGAAAAGGGCAGGGGTGGCTGAAACTGGTACTTGCCTTCGATGATGAGCGTATCCGGGAAGTTGACGCCCGCCGCGTGTACGTCGATGAGTATCTCGTTCTTTTTCGGCACCGGGCTGGCGATGTCTTCCAGGACCAGGTTCCGCGCCGGGCCCAGGGTTTTGCACAAGACCGCTTTCATCGGGCTATTCCTTTATGGGTTGTGGCCGATAAGTGTAGGAGGGCGGTAGGGCGGGTCAACGAGCATGGTCGGACCTGATGGCCCGACATAGCCCAGGCTTGGGTTTGTCCAGTGCGCTGGGTATGCTGGCGCTATCTGTTTGAGGAGCGAATTCGTGAAAGCGTGGATATTGATGGTGCTGGCCCTGATGCTGCCAGTGACGGCCATGGCCGCTGAAGAAGCCGAGGAAGGCAAGGAGGGGGAGCCCAAGGTCTCCTATGTCACCCTGACACCGCCATTCGTTGGCAACTATGCTCTCGATGGCAGCCCCAAGCTGCGCGTCTACAAGGCGGACGTGGCCTTGCGCGTCACTGGCGACGCCGCCGCAGCCACGGTCAAGCACCATGAACCGCTGATCCGTAATCAGCTCGTGGCGCTGTTCACCCAGCAAGGCATAGAGAACATGAATAATGTCGAGGCCAAGGAGCGGCTGCGTCAGGAAGCGCTCAAGCAGGTCCAGCAGGTTCTCGAAACTGAAGAGGGCAAGCCGATCGTCGAAGATCTCCTGTTCAACAATCTGATCGTGCAGTAATAGCGATCACGAGCAGGCGCGTCAGGTTGCCAGCCCGATAATCACGGCCCATTGCTCGGGCGTCACTGGCATCACCGACAGGCGACTGCCCTTCTGCACCAACTGCAACTCGTCTAATGCGGCCTGCTGTTTGAGCAGGCCTAGCTCCAGCACGTGCCTGAAGGTCCGTTGATGGACGACGTCCACGGCGCTCCAGGGATTCTTGGCGGCAGTGGCCCGAGTATCGAAGTAGTGACTGTCGGGGTCCAGGGCCGTGGGGTCCGGATAGGCCGCCGTCGCGATCCGTGCAATGCCGGCGATGCCAGGTTGCGGACAGCTGGAGTGGTAAAAGAAGAACTCGTCGCCTACGCTCATTTCCCTCAGGAAGTTGCGCGCCTGATAGTTGCGAACCCCGTCCCAACGGACTTCCCCCTGGCGCGCCAAGGCTTCGATGGAGAGCTCGTCGGGCTCGGATTTCATCAGCCAATAGGCCATGGGGTCACTCCTGACAAAGGTTGAAATAAATCGTTGCAGCAAACCGACCACTGGCGGGCATCAACGTTTGCTTGTCGACTCGCGTTGGCGGAGAATGCGCCGGTTTTCAAGACTAGACGTTGCTCGCACCCCATTCAGGAGTTGCGGGCACCGTGATCAGTTTGCCTGAGGGGGGCAATCGATGAAACGCAAACCGGACTTGCTCTGGATCCTGGTATTCACATTTGGCTTGGGTGTCGTCACGACCGGTTACGCCCAGAGTTTCCTCGAGCGCAAGGTCGATGCGTCCTACCAGGTGGCTGCCGAAACGGCTGTTCAGAAACGCTGATCCCTCGCACAGCGCGCTCATTTGCGCGCCAGGTACCATCCACGGTCAGAGACCGTTCCTTGCAGCGGTACATCCCAACTGGCCTGGACCAGTCGCTCGACCTTCTGGCATTCATGGGCAAGACCCAGTAGCGACGGTTTCATCCAAGTCTTGCGACGCGCCTGATAAGCCAGGCTGCGATCATAGAAACCGCCACCCATCCCGAGGCGTCCGCCTGCTTCATCGAAGCCGACCAATGGCAACAGGATCAGGTCGAGCGCCCGGATCGAGCGTTGGCGTTTGCGATTGATCACCGGCTCCGGAATGCGGAAGCGATTGCGGCGCAGTTGTTCGCCTTGCTCGAAGCGCTGAAACACCATGCTCGTCCGGGGCCAGGCTTTCAACACGGGCAGGTAGGTATGCTTGCCGCGTCGTTGTGCCTCGCGCACCAACAGGTACGGATCGATTTCACCGTCATTGGGCAGATACAACGCGATATGCCGTGCTCGGCGGAACAAGGGGTGCTGAGCCAGCTGACGGTACAGGCCGACGGCCGCCTGACGCTGCTGGGCAGGCGTCAAGGCGCGGCGGGCATCACGCAGCAGGCGACGAAGTTGAGGGCGTGTGAGCGGCGCGGTGTCGGTCATGGCACAGGCGATCCCAAGTGTCCTCGCAACGTGACACGCTGCAAGCAAATTGCCCGCCATGAAGGCGGGCAACGAAGAATGCGGGCTCCCCGTGGAACCGCTGTCGGCGTAGCCCTTGAACCCGAAAGTTCAAGGTGGAGATTGCAGGGGGCGTTAAGGCTTTCCGTCGAGCGGACATGCACACCGGCCCCAGCGTGCAACCCCCGTGGTTGTGCGTATCGGCTCAGGGACATAACCAACTGGCGCATACCGCAGGGAGTGGCGCCAGTATACGCAACCTCAACTGATTTTTGTATCCGTATCGTCGGAGAGTGCCTGATCGACCCGTTCGAGCAGGTCGCGTACCTCTTCGCGCGTGGTCCCGCCGGCCGCGACTTCCGGGCGGTCCTGCCTGTGCAGCAAGTCATGGGTGATGTTCAAGGCTGCCATGACGGCGATGCGATCCGCGCCGATCACCTTGCCGCTGCTGCGAATTTCGCGCATCTTGCCGTCCAGATATCGCGCCGCGCTGACCAGGTTGTTGCGTTCCTCGGGCGGACAGATGATCGAGTATTCCTTGTCGAGGATCTGGACGGTGACGTTATTGCTTGAACTCATGAGTCTTGCTCCAGGGCCTTGAGGCGCAAAATCATCGATTCGACCTTGCGCCGGGCAATCTCGTTCTTTTCGATGAGGTGGGCGCGCTCCTCGCGCCAGGTTCTTTCCTGCGCATGTAGGAGTGCATTTTGCCGTTTTAGTTGCTCGACTCGCTCCAGCAGTTGCTCGAATCGGCTCATCAGCGCTTGCAGGTCGTTCTCTTGCATGGGGGTGCACTCGCATCGGTCCATCGGTGACTACCAGGTGATCATGCCTGGGCTCGAGCCCGGACGGCCAGTGCAGATGGTCTTGGCGCGCCTGCCGGTGCTAGGATACAAGGCCTTCATTCTAGTCATTGCGCCGTCTGGCGCCTAGTTGCCCATGCCTAATACCAATTCGCCCTATACCGCCTTCACCGCCTTGCTCTCCGGCAACGGCCATCCTGTCTCCCCGGCCGAGCTGCACGGCCTGCTGCTTGGCCGTTGCTGCGCCGGTGCGGCGTTCGATGCCGACGCCTGGCTGGCCGACGCGGCCCAGGTGCTCGAGGTCGAACCTGTCGACAGCGTCCGCAATGCCTTGATCGGCCTGCAAGAAATGGTCAAGGGCGAGCTGACCGGCGAAGATATCGCCATCGTCCTGCTGCTACCCGGTGACGAGACGCCCCTGGCCGAACGTGCCGCCGCGCTGGGTCAATGGTGCCAAGGCTTCATCGCCGGTTTCGGGCAAAACGCCGGTGGCCTCGAGCTGAGTACCGAAGCCAAGGAAGTCCTGCAGGACCTGGTCGCGATCTCCCAGGTGCAGGACGCGCTCGAAGAGTCCGAAGATGGTGAAGGCGACTACATGGAGGTCATGGAATACCTGCGCGTGGCGCCCTTGCTGCTGTTCACCGAGCTGGCCAAGCCGGCCGCCGAACCCGCACCCAAGCCATCGCTGCACTGATCTTCGGGGTCCCTTTGCCCATGAGCCACATACCCAAGGCGGAATACACCCGTCGGCGCAAGGCGCTGATGGCGCAGATGGTCCCCAACAGCATCGCGATCCTGCCGGCCGCCGCTGTCGCCATACGCAATCGCGACGTCGAGCATGTGTACCGCCAGGACAGCGATTTCCAGTACATCAGCGGTTTTCCCGAGCCCGAGGCGGTGATCGCCCTGATTCCTGGCCGCGAGCATGGCGAATACGTGCTGTTCTGCCGTGAGCGCAATGCCGAACGCGAGCAGTGGGAAGGCCTGCGGGCCGGACAGGAAGGCGCGGTGCGCGACTACGCGGCCGATGATGCCTTCCCCATTACCGACATCGACGAGATCCTGCCTGGCCTGATCGAAGGGCGCGAGCGCGTTTATTCGGCCATGGGCAGCAACCCCGAATTCGACCGGCGGCTGATGGACTGGATCAACGTGATCCGCTCCAAGGCGCGCCTCGGTGCCCAGCCGCCGAATGAGTTCGTTGCGCTGGATCATCTCCTGCACGACATGCGTCTGTATAAATCGGCGGCGGAAGTGAAGGTGATGCGCGAAGCGGCGGCCATCTCGGTCCGTGCCCATGTGCGAGCCATGCAGGCCAGCCGGGCAGGATTGCGCGAGTACAGCCTCGAAGCCGAACTGGATTACGAATTCCGCAAGGGTGGAGCCAAGATGCCGGCCTACGGCTCGATCGTCGCCGCCGGTCGCAACGCCTGCATCCTGCACTACCAGCAAAATGATGCCTTGCTCAAGGATGGCGATCTGGTCTTGATCGATGCCGGCTGCGAAATCGATTGCTACGCCAGCGACATCACCCGCACCTTCCCGGTCAGCGGGCGTTTCTCTCCCGAGCAGAAGGCCATCTATGAGTTGGTGCTCAAGGCACAAGAGGCTGCCTTCGAGCAGATCGCGCCGGGCAAGCATTGGAATCATGCCCATGAGGCAACGGTACGAGTGATCACCGAAGGCCTGGTCGAGTTGGGACTGCTCAAGGGAGAGGTGCAGACACTGATCGACAATGAAGCCCATCGCGCGTTCTACATGCACCGCGCCGGCCACTGGCTGGGCATGGATGTTCACGATGTTGGCGACTACAAAGTGGGCGGTGAATGGCGAGTGCTCGAGCCCGGCATGGCATTGACCGTGGAACCGGGAATCTACATCGCGGCGGACGACCAAAGCGTCGCGAAGAAATGGCGCGGCATCGGCATCAGGATCGAGGACGACGTGGTGGTTACCAGGCAAGGCTGTGAAATCCTGACCGCGGGCTTGCCCAGGACGGTCGCCGAGATCGAGGCATTGATGGCCGCCGCGCGCAGTGACGCCGCATGAACCGGGCCGATATCGCGATCATCGGTGGCGGCCTGGTCGGTGCGAGTCTGGCCCTGGCCCTGCAAGGGCAGGCCAAGACGCGGGGCTGGAAGATCGTCCTGATCGAGCCCTTCGCGCCCGGTGACAGCTTCCAGCCAAGCTATGACGCGCGCTCCTCCGCGCTGTCTTTCGGCACCCGGCGGATCTACGAGCAGCTTGGAGTCTGGCAGGAAGTCGAGCGTCGCGCCGAACCCATTCGGCAGATCCAGGTATCCGATCGTGGACGATTCGGTTCGACACGCCTCGATGCTATCGAGGAAGGCGTGCCGGCGCTCGGCTATGTGGTCGAGAACGCCTGGCTGGGCCAATGCTTGTGGCAAGGGTTGGATCGCGAGGTGGTCAGCTGGCGCTGTCCGGCCGAAGTGACGGCGATACAGGCCATCGAAAGTGGTTACCGCCTGCAGCTGGACGATGACACTGGCCTGGACTGTTCCTTGGCGGTCCTGGCCGACGGAGGTCGTTCGAGCCTGCGCGAGCAGTTAGGTATCCATGTCAGCCATCGGCCTTACGAGCAAAGCGCGGTCATCGCCAACATCACGCCTGGCGAAGCGCACCGCGGGCAAGCCTTCGAGCGCTTCACCGAGCATGGCCCGATGGCCCTGCTGCCGTTGCCGGACAACCGCTGCGCCCTGGTCTGGACACGGCAGGGCGCGGATGCCCAGCACCTGGTCGGCCTGGACGAGCGCAACTTCCTCGCCGAGCTGCAGGCAGTCTTCGGTTATCGACTGGGGGCATTGCGCCAGGTCGGTGTCAGGCACCTCTACCCACTGGCGCTGGTCGAGGCTCAGGAGCAGGTGCGGCCACACCTGGTAGTGCTAGGCAATGCCGCCCATAGCCTGCACCCCATCGCCGGGCAGGGTTTCAATCTGTCGCTGCGAGATGTGCAGTCACTGGCCGAGGCACTGCTCGCCGGCCCGCAACAGCCTGGCGACCTGACGACCCTGAGCGGCTACCTTGAGCGCCAGCGGCTGGACCAGGCACTGACCATTGGCTTTTCCGATCAGGTCACGCGGCTGTTCGGTACCCGTCAACCGCTGCTTGCCACCGGCCGCAACCTGGGACTGCTCGGTCTTGATCTGCTGCCAACGGCCAAGCGCTGGTTCGCGCGCCAGGCCATGGGCCTGGGCACGCGCCTCAATCCGCGAGGCCGCCTGTGAGCCACCCATTGGCCAGGCGTGCCCGCTTGCTGCGCTGGCTGCTGAACATCTACCCGCCCTACCTGGGGGCGGGTATCCGCGTGCAGCACATCAGCCCTGACATGCGCCATGTCAAGGTACGCATGAAGCTGACCCGGTGGAACCGCAATTATGTCGGCACCCAGTTCGGCGGCAGTCTCTATTCGATGGTCGACCCGTTCTACATGCTGTTGCTGATGGAACAGCTCGGACGCGATTACATCGTCTGGGACAAGGCAGCCAGCATCGATTTCATCGCGCCGGGCAAAGGCCCGGTGTTCGCCGAATTCCATATCGATGACGACCTGCTGGAAGACATTCGCCGGCAGACCGCCAGCGGCAAGAAATGCCTGCCCCGTTTGCAGGTCGATATCCGTGACGCCGCCGGTGAACTGGTGGCGCGGGTCGATAAAACCCTATATGTGCGGCTCAAGCCGCAAGCGAGGCAGGCATAAGGCATGGAAATACGCGCAGATCTGTTGATTGTCGGTGCCGGTATGGTCGGCAGCGCCCTGGCGTTGGCCTTGCGCCACAGCGGCCTGGAAGTCCTGTTGCTCGACGGCGGCCCGTTGTCGGTCAAGCCGTTCGATGCCGGCGCGCCTTTCGATCCGAGGGTCAGCGCCCTGTCAGGAGCCAGCCAGCGTATCCTCGACCGGCTCGGCGCCTGGGACGGCATCGCCAGGCGGCGGGCCAGTCCCTATTCGGAGATGTGCGTGTGGGACGGCAGCGGCACCGGTCAGATCGACTTCTCGGCGGCCAGCGTGCACGCGCAAGTGCTTGGCCATATCGTCGAGAACCGCGTGATCCAGGACGGTTTGCTGGAGCGACTGCACGACAGCGATATCGGCCTGTTGGCCAATGCCCGTCTGGAACAGATGCGCCGCTCCGGCGACGAGTGGCTGGTGATGCTGGCCGACGGCCGTCGCTTACGCGCGCCCCTGGTGATTGCCGCGGATGGTGCGCAGTCGGCGGTACGCCGTCTGACCGGCTTTGAAACCCGGGAATGGGACTACCTGCATCACGCCATCGTCACCAGTGTCCGTTGTGCCAGGCCGCACCGGGCGACCGCCTGGCAGCGCTTCACCGACGAGGGCCCGCTGGCCTTCCTGCCGTTGGTGCGCGACGGTGGGCAGCAGTGGTGTTCCATCGTCTGGTCGACGACGCCGGAACAGGCAGAGAAAGCCATGGCGCTGGATGATCAGAGCTTCTGCGAAGCATTGGAACGCGCCTTCGAGGGCCGTCTGGGCCAGGTCCTGGAGGCAGACCCGCGTGTCTGTGTGCCGCTGCGCCAGCGGCATGCCAAGCGTTATGTGGAAGAGGGTCTGGCGTTGATTGGCGATGCCGCGCATACCATTCATCCTCTTGCCGGGCAGGGCGTCAACCTCGGCTTCCTCGATGCCGCCGTGCTGGCCGAGGAGCTGCAGCGGGCCTGTGACCGCGGCGAACGCTTGGCCGACGCGCGCGTGCTGAGCCGCTATGAACGCCGGCGCATGCCTCACAACTTGGCGCTGATGGCCGCGATGGAAGGTTTCGAGCGGTTGTTCCAGGCCGATCCACTGCCGCTGCGCTGGTTGCGCAATACTGGGCTGAAGTGGGTAGATCGGTTGCCTGAAGCCAAGGCGCTGTTCGTGCGCCAGGCCTTGGGCTTGAGTGGCGACCTGCCGGAACTGGCGCGCCCCTGAGGCTGCTGCAACATCCGGTAACGGCTAAGAGAGCGAATCGGTTTGAGCCGCCAAATGGTATTAACTACCATTTGCGCCTCTCAATTCACCGAGGACCGCACCATGTTGTCACGCAAGCACCTACTGGCCGCCCTGGCCCTGACGCTATCGAGCGGCATCGCCAGCGCCGCCGACGAAGTGGTGGTGTATTCCTCGCGCATCGACGAGCTGATCAAGCCGGTGTTCGATGCGTATACGGCCAAGACCGGGGTGAAGATCAAGTTCATCACCGACAAGGAAGCCCCATTGATGCAGCGCATCAAGGCCGAGGGCGAGAATGGCGTTGCCGACCTGCTGCTCACGGTCGATGCTGGCAACCTCTGGCAGGCCGAGCGGATGGGTATCCTGCAGCCGATCCAGTCGGACGTCATCGACCGGAACATCCCGCCCCAGTACCGCGCCACGTCTCATGCGTGGACCGGCCTGAGCCTGCGTGCGCGGACCATCGCCTATGCCACCGACCGGGTCGAGCCGCAGGACCTGAGCACCTACGAGGCGCTGGCCGACAAGCAATGGGAAGGACGTCTGTGCCTGCGAACCGGCAAGAAAGTCTACAACCAGTCGCTGACCGCTACCCTGATCGAGAACCACGGCGAGCAGAAGACCGAGGAGATCATCAAGGGCTGGGTCAACAACCTGTCCACGGACGTGTTCTCCGATGACACCGCGGTGCTCCAGGCCATCGAGGCGGGACAGTGCGACGTCGGTATCGTCAACACCTATTACTACGGCCGCCTGCACAAGGCGCAGCCGAGCCTGCCGATCAAGCTGTTCTGGCCCAACCAGGCCGACCGTGGGGTGCATGTCAATCTGTCGGGCATCGGCCTAACCCAGCATGCGCCGCATCCGCAAGCCGCCAGGGCGCTGGTGGAATGGATGACCGGTGAGGAGGCGCAAAAGCTGTTCGCCGACATCAACCAGGAGTTCCCGGCCAACTCCAAGGTCGAGCCTTCCTCGGAAGTCGCGGCCTGGGGCACGTTCAAGGCAGACAGCATTCCGGTCGAAGTCGCCGGCAAACGCCAGGCCGAGGCGATCCGCCTGATGGATCGGGCGGGGTGGAACTGAGCCTCGGGCTTCATCCTTGTTGATAGCATCGGGTCGACGATTGCTGTGGCCTGATACGTCCATGCGAGTCAGTTAGGAAAAGCATTCGATTTTCCACATGTCGCAGCTTATTTTCTGCGCCTGAGACCTCCTGTGAAGCTGCTGGCCTCATCGCGGGACAAGCCCGCTCGCCACCGATGAGCGGTGCAATGAAGACTTGTTCCCGGTGGCGAGCGGGCTTGCCCCGCGATGAGGCCAGCAGCTTCACAGCGGACCTTATAAGCCAAAAATAAACCTCAGCATTTGCAAGCGAAATGCTTTTCTTAATCGACTGACATCATGGTAAAGCCGCGATGCCGTCTATCGCCACGCAGAGACCCCTTCCTTGTACGCACGCCGTTGGTACCTCCCGGTTTTCTCCATCGCCGCCCTGGTGCTCCTGCCCCTGAGCGTATTGTTGCTGTCCTGGCAAAGCATCGATCTACAGATCTGGTCACACCTGCTCGAGACGCAGATGGGTCGCCTGCTGGGCAATACCCTCACTCTGGTACTGGGCGTGGGCGTCGGCGTGACGGTACTAGGGGTCAGCCTGGCATGGCTGACCAGCCTGTGCGAGTTTCCTGGCCGACGTTGGCTGGATTGGGCACTGATGCTGCCGTTCGCGATTCCCGCCTACGTACTGGCATTCGTCTTTGTCGGGCTGCTGGACTTCGCGGGGCCGGTGCAGAGTGCGCTGCGTGAAGTATTCGGGCCCATGCGCCTGCCGCGAGTGCGCTCCACTGGCGGAGTGATCATCGTCCTGGTGCTGGTGTTCTATCCCTATGTCTATCTGCTGGCGCGCACAGCCTTCCTGGCCCAGGGCAAGGGGTTGATGGAGGCAGCGCGGGTGCTCGGGCTGTCGCCGCTGCAGGCCTTCTGGCGGGTAGCCTTGCCCATGGCGCGACCAGCGATCGGCGCGGGCATTGCCCTGGCGCTGATGGAAACTCTGGCCGATTTCGGCGCGGTGGCGGTATTCAACTTCGACACCTTCACCACGGCGATCTACAAGACCTGGTACGGCTTCTTCAGCCTGTCCAGCGCGACGCAACTGGCCAGCCTGTTGCTGCTCGCGGTGATGCTGGTGCTATATGGCGAGCGCCGAGCCCGTGGCGCAACGCGCAGTGGCAACGAGCGCCCTCGGGGAGCTGCGCTTTATCACCTACGTGGCATCAAGGCGGCGGCGGCCAGTGGCTGGTGCCTGCTGGTCTTCGCCTGCGCCTTCGTCATTCCACTCACGCAGTTGCTGGTCTGGTTCTGGCAGCGTGGACGCTTCGATCTCGATGAACGCTACACCGGGTTGATCCTGCACACGCTCTACCTGGGCGCCATGGCGGCACTGGTGACGGTCTGCGTCGCGCTGGTGCTTGCATTCGCCCGACGCCAGGCGCCCGTGCGGGCCATCCGTGCCGGCGTCGGTATCGCCAACCTGGGCTACGCCCTGCCGGGCTCGGTGCTGGCGGTGGCGATCATGCTGGCGTTCAGTTACCTCGACAACCATTTGGTGGTGCCGTTATCGACCTGGCTTGGCGCAGCAGGCAAGCCGCTCTTGCTGGGCAGCCTGTCGGCCTTGATGCTGGCCTACCTGGTGCGCTTCATCGCGGTGGCCTACGGCCCGTTGGAGAGCAGCCTCGAGCGTATTCGTCCCTCGTTGCCGGAGGCCTCGCGCAGCCTGGGTATCGGCGGGCCGAGATTGTTCTTCAAGGTCTACCTGCCCTTGCTGGTCCCGGGTGCCCTGAGCGCCGCGCTGCTGGTGTTCGTCGATGTCCTCAAGGAGATGCCGGCGACCCTGCTCATGCGCCCGTTCGGTTGGGACACCCTGGCCGTGCGGGTCTTCGAAATGACCAGTGAAGGCGAGTGGGCTCGCGCCTCGTTGCCGGCGCTCACACTCATCCTGGTCGGCCTGCTGCCGGTCATCGGGTTGATACGGCGCTCGGGGCGACGCCCGAGTCATAGTCACTAAGGATGCCAGGCCGCGCCCCTTGAGGCTACAATGCGCGGCAATCGCTGCGGCGGGTCCTATACGGCAGGTGGCAGAGGGACGCCACCAAAAGCCGCCGCTTCGCACGTCCGGAAGGAGAAACCCATGGGACAGCGTACGCCTCTTTATGACCTGCACCTGGCGCTCGGCGCCAAGATGGTCGATTTTGGCGGTTGGGACATGCCCCTGCATTACGGCTCGCAAGTCGAAGAGCACCATCAGGTGCGCAAGGACTGCGGCGTGTTCGATGTATCCCACATGACCGTGATCGATGTCGGTGGCCGTGACGCCATGCCCTGGCTGCAGCACGTGCTGGCCAACAATATCGCGCGGCTGGATGGCCTGGGCAGGGCGCTTTACAGCCCAATGCTCAACGAGCAGGGTGGGGTCGTGGACGACTTGATCGCCTATCGTACCGACGCTGGCTACAGGCTGGTGACCAACGCTGCAAGCCGCGACAGGGTGCTGGCCTGGTTGAAGGTACGCAGTGCCGGTTTCGATGTCGGCATCGAAGAGCAGGCACAGTTGGCGATCCTCGCCGTCCAGGGCCCTCATGCCCGCGAACGGGTGGCTGAGCTGGTCAGCGCCGCCCGTGCGACATTGATCCGCGAGCTGCACTCGTTCGAAGGTTTCGCCGATGGCGACTGGTTCATCGCTCGCACCGGCTACACCGGTGAAGACGGCCTGGAAATCATTCTGCCAGGACATCAGGCGCCGGCTTTCTTCAACGATCTGGTCGGTGCCGGCATTGCGCCAAGTGGCCTGGGCGCTCGTGACACGTTGCGTCTGGAAGCCGGGATGAACCTCTACGGCCAGGATATTGACGAACGACATACGCCCCTGACCTCCAACCTTGGCTGGAGCGTTGCCTGGGAGCCGGTCGAGCGCGAATTCATGGGGCGCACCGGCTTGCTGGCGGAAATCGAGCATGGCGTGCAGGACAAATTGGTCGGCCTGGTCCTTGAGGAACGTGGTGTATTGCGTGCCCACCAGGTGGTACGGGTCGCCGGGATTGGCGAAGGTGAGATCACCAGTGGTAGCTTCTCTCCTACGTTGAGCAAATCCATTGCCCTGGCGCGTGTACCGATGGCTACTGGCGACCGTGCCGAAGTGGAAATCCGTGGCAAGTGGTATCCGGTGCGGGTGGTCAAGCCGACTTTCGTGCGCCATGGCAAAATCCTGATCTAATCCAATTTCCGGCGGACCGACCGCTGACCCAATCGAGGACACACCAATATGAGCAATATCCCCGCCGAACTGCGTTACGCCGAAAGCCATGAGTGGGCGCGCCTTGAAGCCGATGGCAGCGTGACCGTAGGCATCAGCGACCATGCCCAGGAAGCCCTGGGTGACGTCGTGTTCGTCGAGCTGGCGGAAGTGGGCAAGGTGTTCGCTGCAGGCGACGCGGCCGGTGTGGTCGAGTCGGTCAAGGCCGCTTCGGACATCTATGCGCCTGTGAGTGGCGAGGTCATCGCCGTCAACGAGGCGCTGGGGGATGCTCCGGAACAGCTGAATGAACAGCCTTACGATGCCTGGATCTTCAAGCTCAAGCCGAGCAATCCTGCGGAGTTGGAGGCTTTGAAAGATGCTGCCGGCTACAAGGCTGCCATCGGCGAATAAGATTTTGTCAGGTTTTTGATTTGCATAACGGCAGCCATGCGGCTGCCGTGGCTTTTCCAGCGGTCTTGAGATCAAGCGCCGCATGGGCGGTGCTCGACCTTACCTCCAGTCATGCACCCGGCTGCCCTTATGCATTTCGCTCAGCGGTCCTTGCGCAATCAACCCCTAACTCTAATGCCATTCAGTTAAGGGAAGTAGTCGGTTCAAATGCGGACGCTTGGCCTCCGGCTTCGAGTTCTTTAGTGCTGCTGCTGGCCTATCGTGGGACAAGCCCGCTCGCCACCGGTGCACGGTGTTTCCGGTGGCGAGCGGGCTTGTCCCGCGATAGGCCAGCAGCATCAATAAAAAACTCAGAAGCCAAACAAGAACTCCAGCCAACGAAATTTGCTGGCTTTTCCTTAAGTGGCCAGCATTGCCTTCAATCCCCGACTCACTCGGCTACGGCATTCTTCGCCAGGATAGCATTGGCCAGATCCATATCGCTGGCCTGCAAGCCTGGGTTGTCAGCGCGTACCTTGTGCATCGCCGCTTCCAGATAAGGCCCACGGATCTGTCCCTGACTGGCGACATAGCTGCCCGCGTCATCCTGGGCGGCAATGATCATCTTGTGATCCTTGAACGTCAGGTAGGTCGATGCCGTGGTCGCGCCGGACGAGATGATGTCGCGCCAGAAGCTATCGGCCATGGCGGTGCCGAGAGGCAGGGAGAGCAAGGCGGTAGCCGCGATGGCGGTTTTGAGACGCATGATGATCACCTCGACTGGCGACAATTGTTCGTGAACGATTTGATTCCGGGCTCGGGAAGCAAGTTCCCGCGTCTCCCCGGCATATTCGTGGTGTCAGCTACAGACCCGCAGCACTTCCTCGAGTGTGGTCTGGCCACTGGCGACCTTGTCCTCGCCATATTGGCGCAGGCCGCGCATTCCCTCGGCCATGGCCTGTTGACGCAACACGTTCAGGTCTGTGCCGGAGGATATCTTGGCACGCAGACCGTCGCTCAGCACAAGCAGTTCGAACAGACCTGTACGGCCATGGAAACCAGTGCTTCTACAGTCCTGGCAAGCCCCCTGGCCCAGGCACGCCTGGCAGCGCGTTCGTATCAGGCGCTGAGCCATGACGCCCAGCAGGGTGGCCTTGAGCAGGTAATCGGCGATACCTAACTCTTGCAGACGGGTAATGGCGCCGCAGGCGTCGTTGGTGTGCAGCGTGGACAGCACCAGATGGCCGGTCAGCGCGGCCTGGACCGCTACCTGCGCTGTTTCGTGATCGCGGATCTCACCGATCATGATGATGTCCGGGTCCTGACGTAGCAAGGCACGAACGCCGCTGGCGAAGTCCAGGTCTATGCCGGGCTGGACCTGTAGCTGATTGAAGGACGGATCAAGTCGCTCGATGGGGTCCTCGATGGTACAGAGATTCACTTGCGGCGTGGCCAGTCGCTTGAGGCTGGCATAGAGGGTACTGGTCTTGCCCGAACCGGTCGGTCCGGTGACCAGGATGATGCCCTGGCGCTGGCTCAACAGGCTCGTCCAGCTCTCCAGCAATGGGCCGTCGAGTCCCAACCGATCGAAACCCTGGTGTAACTGGTTAGGGTCGAACAGGCGCAGTACCAGCTTCTCGCCGAACGGTGTCGGCAGGCTCGACAATCGCAGTTCGACCTCCCGGCCATTGGGCAGTCGACTGTTCAGGCGACCATCCTGCGGACGGCGCTTTTCGGCCACGTTCATGCGAGCCAGATGCTTGAGACGGCTGACCAGTGCGAGGGTAACGCTGACTGGGAAAGCGTAAACGGCGTGCAGCAGCCCATCGATGCGGTAACGCAGGTGGCCCTGATCGCGCCGTGGCTCGAGATGGATATCGCTGGCGCGCTGTTCGATGGCGTATTGCACTACCCAATCGACGATATGCACGATATGAGCATCCTCCGCGCGGGTTTCCATCTGCCGCTTTCCCAGCTCCAGCAGCTGTTCCAGCTCGCCCAGATGAGTCCCTTGCTGGTGACTGGCGCGTTGGACCGAGTGCGCCAGCCGGAACAGGCTCTGGCCCAGTTGACGAATCCGCAATGGGCTGGCCAAGACGCGGCGGATCGGTTTGCGCAGGCTGTGCGCCAGGTCAGCTTCCCAGTCCCGCTGGTAAGGCTGGGCGCTGGCGATGGTGACGCCCGTGGCATCCGCTGCCACCGCGAGGATGCCATGGCGCTGGGCAAAGGCGGCAGACATCAGGCCAGTGACTTCGGCAAGGTCCACTTGCATCGGATCAATGCGCAGATAGGGTTGGCCTACCTTGTTCGCCAGCCATTGACACAAGCAGTCCAGATCGAGCTGTCGCCCAGGGTCCTGACGGTCCGCCAGCCCCAGGCCTGCGATCAGTTCCAGCGGATGGCCGTCCGCTGCGCGGGCGGAATGTTCCAGCACGCGCGAGGCGTCCGTGGCGCAAAGGCGTTGGTCCGCCTGCAGCTGGTCGAGCAGGGATTTGAGATCGAGCCTGCGGTCGTCGTGAGTATGCATGGCAGCATCCTTGCCAGTCCGATGGACATGCAAGGCTAGACATGGCTGGGCGATAGCGTCGCGGACAACGGTTACCGGATCTTGCCAGGGCTCATGGCGCCGCGATGCCGCTCAGTCGCGGCCGTACTTCGTTGAGCGCAGGCTGGCTTTCAAGGGTGACTTCGTCCACGCAGATCAGGTTGCGCAGTTTCTGGGCGATCACTTCGGCACGATGCCAGCTGAGGCCCGCAACGCCGATCTGGACTTCCAGCCAATCGTCCTGCTGGCTTACCTGCACGCTGTGCGGGGTGAGGAACTGCAACGCGAACAGATTGAGCACGCGGCACAGACTGTCGGGCTCGACTTCGACCCGCAGCTGGTAGCGGGCATTGCTGTGCGCATTGCCGGCGGCCCAGGTGTCGGTACGAAGCGGGGTGTCAGGGCGTTCGAGTACGTTCATGCGGACCTCCATAAAGATGGAGGCATTCTGTCAGCTCCAACGAGGTTTTTTTTCGCTATGATCTGCCTGTTTTCATTAGATTCTGAATAGATCAACTCGATAATGATGGCTTTGGAGAATCATTCATGCAAAGCGAGCTGGACGTCTACGACCGACGCATCCTGGAGTTGCTGCAAGAGGACGCTTCGCTTTCCAGTGCCCAGGTCGCCGAGCGGGTCGGCCTGTCGCAGTCGCCTTGCTGGCGGCGCATCCAGAGATTGAAGGATGAAGGGATAATTCGCGCCCAGGTCACGTTGCTGGACCGCAAGAAGATCGGGCTCGATACGCAGATATTTGCCGAAGTGAAACTCAACGCCCACGGTCGCTCCAACTTCACCGAGTTCACGGAAGCGATCCGCGGTTTTCCGGAAGTGCTGGAGTGCCATGTGCTGATGGGATCGGTGGACTTTCTGCTACGGATCGTCACCCCGGACATCGAAGCCTACGAACGTTTCTTCTTCGAAAAGCTATCCAATGTGCCGGGGATCCAGGAGGTCAATTCGATCGTGGCGTTGTCCGAGATCAAGTCCACGACCAGTCTTCCCTTAACGCGTTGAGGCGGGTTTGAGCAGCTGTTTCCAGGCCGGGCTCTGGGCCATGACCAGTACCTGCTGAACGCGCGCCTCCAGCGATTCGTCACTGATTGGCTGGTTGGCCAGTTGGTGCAGCTTGTTCAGCTCGCCGAACAGGCGGTCCAGTTGCGGGACCTCCAGTACCTGACGCGCATGGTGCAGCCATGCCTGGATGCGCTCGATGCGAGGCAGCTGCTCCGCCAGGTCTTCGGGTTGCTGCTGGTACAGCGGCAGCTTCAGGTCGCGGGCTTCGTCGCTCAGTTCGTGGGCAAGCCAGTTGGCGAGTTGTGCCTGACCCTGACGTTCGCCGCGCTTGTTGCGGTCGAGGGTCCAGGCACGGGCCAGCAGCCAGCGCGAAGTCTCCAGGGAGAACTGGCCCCAGCGGACGTCTTCGAGCTCTTCGGCGAACTGCTCCGGTGCCGCGCGGCGAATGTCTTCGTCATCGTTACCGGCCAGCACCAGAGGACGCCAATCTTCCAGCAAGGCGTCGAGGCTGGTGCGCAGGGCGCGGGTGGTGGCGCGAGGCCCCGCCTGGCCCAGGCTGTTGGCGAGGGCGCGCAGCTCCGAAAGGCATTCGACCCAGTCCTGCAGCAGGCGCCAGTGGCCATTGAAGCGGTACTGTTCGGCCAGCCGCTGGCTGCTGCCCAGCAGTTGCCAGGCCAGGGCCGAAAACGCATCGTCCACCGACATTTCCGGATCCAGGCCGACGCTTGGCAGGCCCAATGAGTAACTGTCGGCGTCGAGCAGGCGATAACCGCGCTCTGCCTTGCTGATGTCACAAGGCATCAAGGGCAGGCTCGCGGCCAGTTCGGCGGCCAGCTCCAGCAAGGCTTGCGGATCGCCCTCGCGCAGCTCCAGCTCCAGCTCGCAGATCGCTTCCTTGCGCTTGCCGGCGCTCACGGTGCCTTGATCCAGCGCCGCTTCGATCACCACCTTGGCTTTGCCGCGGCCCCAGGAAATCTCGGCGTACTCACGCGTGAAATCGGTGGTGAACAGCGGCTTGATGGTCTTCTTGTCGAGCTCGGCCAATTGCTCTGGCCAGCAGGTGGCATCGAGCTTCTTCAGATCGAGCTTCGCCTTCTCCAGCTGCCATTCGTACTCGTTGCGCTCGGACAGCCCGGCTACGCTTTGGCCGCGGCACTTGAGGGTCTGGATGATGACTTCACCGTCCCGACGCAGGCGTAGCGCGACCTTGGCGGCCGACAGGTCGCGTTCAGGGGTGTCGAAGTACTGATTGAGCAGCTCGCGGGTCTGCCAGCCGGACTTGTTGCGCTTCTTCAGCAGAGGGTGCTCGCGCAGGGCGGCTAGGGTCTCGCGGCTGGCGCGGAGTTTGAGTTCGGTTTCTTTGTGCATCGCTGGGTGATCCAGGCTCGAAGGACGGTGCGTCTAGGCAGCCCAGTGTACAGGAGTCGGCCGCCAACGGTTTATTCCCGGTGCCGTAAGGTCCTATGATGGGCAACGACCTCGAGGAGAACGCGCATGCCGCTGCCGTCGCTTAAAGACCAGTTCGCCGCCCTGATCGCCGCGCCTTCGGTCAGTTGTACCCAGCCTTCGCTGGACCAGTCCAACCGCACGGTGATCGATTTGTTGGCCGGCTGGCTGGGCGATCTCGGATTCGCCTGTGAAGTCCAGCAGGTGACGCCGGGCAAGTTCAACCTCCTGGCCAGCCGCGGCAGCGGGCCTGGTGGCCTGGTGCTGGCCGGTCACAGCGATACGGTGCCCTACGACCCGCAGCTATGGAAAAGCGATCCCCTCAAGCTCACCGAGGCGGACGGTCGCTGGATCGGCTTGGGCAGTTGTGACATGAAGGGCTTCTTTGCGCTGGTCATCGAGGCTGTCAGGCCGTTGCTCGAGCATGATTTCAAGCAGCCCCTGCTGATCCTGGCGACCTGCGACGAAGAAAGCTCGATGTCGGGTGCCCGTGCGCTCGCCGAGGCCGGTAGGCCCCTGGGTCGTGCGGCGGTCATCGGCGAGCCGACGGGGCTCAAGCCGATTCGCATGCACAAGGGCATCCTGATGGATCGCATCGAGATTCTCGGCCGTAGCGGCCATTCGTCGGACCCGAGCCTGGGACGCAGCGCCCTGGAAGCCATGCACGCGGTGATGGCCGAGCTGATGGGGCTACGCCGGGAATGGCAGCAGGTCTATCGCAATCCGCAGTTCGGTGTGCCTTCGCCCACCCTCAACTTCGGTTGCATTCATGGTGGCGACAACCCCAACCGCATTTGCGGCCAGTGCTCCCTGGAATTCGACCTGCGCCCGCTGCCAGGCATGGACCCCGAACAATTACGAGACGCCATTCGTCATAAACTCACGCCGCTGGCCGAGCGGCATGAGGTTCGGATCGACTACGCGCCGCTGTTCCCTGATGTGCCGCCTTTCGAGCAGGATGGCGATGCCGAACTTGTGCAACTGGCCGAACGTCTCACCGGACATCGCGCCGAAGCCGTGGCCTTCGGTACCGAAGCCCCTTATTTTCAGCGTCTCGGCTGCGAGACTCTGGTGCTGGGTCCGGGTGACATCGCTTGTGCCCACCAGCCCGACGAGTATCTGGAAATGTCACGCATCGAGCCAACCGTGCGTCTATTGCGTGAATTGATCCAGCATTACTGCCTCGGTTCGCCAATCAGCCGCTGAACCCAACCGTCTATCACCCAAGGAGGTTGCCGTGACGCCAAGCCTGCTCCGACGATAACCCTTCGAGCGCTGTGAGCCTTTCCGTTCTTGTCCATTTTCCCTACAGGCCCTGTTCATGCCCGAATACGTCAATTGGCTGCGTCATGCTTCCCCTTATATCAACGCCCACCGCGATTGCACTTTCGTGGTCATGTTGCCCGGCGATGGGGTCGAGCACCCCAACTTCGGCAATATCGTCCATGACCTGGTGCTGCTGCACAGTCTCGGCGTGAGGCTGGTGCTGGTCCACGGCTCGCGGCCGCAGATCGAAAGCCGCCTGGCTGCCCGCGGGCTGACGCCGCATTACCATCGCGGCATGCGCATTACCGACGCTGCGACCCTGGATTGCGTGATCGACGCGGTGGGCCATTTGCGTATCGCCATCGAGGCACGCCTGTCGATGGACATGGCCGCCTCGCCGATGCAGGGTTCGCGCCTGCGCGTCGCCTCCGGCAACCTGGTGACCGCGCGGCCGCTGGGTGTGCTTGAAGGGGTGGACTATCACCATACCGGCGAGGTACGCCGAGTCGATCGCCGGGGTATCAATCGTCTGCTCGACGAGCGATCCATCGTGCTCTTGTCATCCTTGGGGTATTCCCCGACCGGCGAGATCTTCAACCTGGCCTGTGAAGACGTGGCCACGCGCGCCGCGATCGACCTGGGCGCCGACAAGCTGCTGCTGTTCGGCGCCGAATCCGGGCTGATGGACGAAAACGGCAAGCTGGTACGTGAGTTGCGCCCCCAGCAGGTGCCAGCGCACCTGGCGCGTCTGGGCAGCGACTACCAGGGCGAACTGCTGGATGCCGCCGCGCAGGCCTGCAAGGGCGGTGTCGCCCGCAGTCATATCGTCAGCTACGCCGAAAATGGAGCGCTGCTCACCGAGCTGTTCACCCGCGATGGCGGGGGCACACTGGTGGCGCAGGAGCAGTTCGAGATTGTTCGGGAAGCCACGATCGAGGACGTCGGCGGTTTGCTCGAGCTGATCAGCCCGCTCGAGGAACAAGGCATCCTGGTGCGCCGCTCACGCGAGGTGCTGGAGCGCGAGATCGAGCAGTTCAGCGTGGTCGAGCGCGATGGGATGATCATCGCCTGTGCCGCGCTTTACCCGATTGCCGAGTCCGAGGCGGGTGAGCTGGCGTGCCTGGCGGTCAATCCGGAGTATCGTCACGGTGGGCGAGGGGATGACCTTTTGGAGCGTATCGAAAGCCGTGCGCGACAGCTGGGGTTGAACACCCTGTTCGTGCTCACGACGCGTACCGCGCACTGGTTCCGCGAGCGTGGTTTCGTTCCTAGCGGAGTGGAGCGTCTACCGGCGGCGCGGGCTTCGCTGTACAACTACCAGCGTAATTCGAAGATCTTCGAGAAGGGTATCTGAGCTTCTGGGAGAAACGACGGGAGTGTGATTATCGTCGGGTGCATGTCTTGGATGGTGTAGCGTTCTTTAGATCGAGCGCCGCTTGCGCTGCGCTTCGCGGGCAAGCCCGCTCCCACTGGTCGGGCGCTGCTTGTGTGGAAACCCGCTTCCGCCGGTCGGGCGCTGCTTGTGTGGGAACCCGCTCCCACTGGTCGGGCGCTACTTGTGTGGAAACCCGCTCCCGCCGGTCGAGCGCTGCTTGTGTGGGAACCCGCTCCCACCGGTCGGGCGCTGCTTGTGTGGGAACCCGCTCCCGCCGGTCGGGCGTGCTTGTGTGGTAACCCGCTCCCACCGGTCGGGCGCTGCTTGTGTGGTAACCCGCTCCCACTGATCGGGCGTGCTTTTGTGGGAGCGGGCTTGCCCGCGAAGCGCAGCGCAAGCGGCGCTCGATCTAAAGAGCACTATGCACTCAAGACCTACGCCCGGTAACCATGGCGCACCAGAGACAACATCTCGCAACCCAAACAAAAACGCCGTCGATCATGACGGCGTTTTCATTTACACGATATGCAGATACCAGTTACACGGTATGCAGATACCAGTTGTACTCAAGGTCCGAGATCGAGTGCTCGAACTCCTCCAGCTCACTCTCCTTGCACGCGACGAAGATGTCGATGTACTTCGGATCGATGTACTTGTTGAGGATCTCGCTGTCGTCCAGCGTGCGCAGCGCATCGCGCAGGTTGTTCGGCAGGCTCTGCTCCAGCTGTTCGTAGGAGTTGCCCTCGATCGGCGTACCCGGGTCGATCTTGTTGGTCAGACCATGGTGAACGCCCGCCAGGACCGCCGCCATCATCAGGTACGGGTTGGCGTCCGCTCCCGCCACGCGATGCTCGAGGCGTACGGCGTCCGGCGTGCCGGTCGGAACGCGCAGGGCCACGGTACGGTTGTCCAGGCCCCAGCTTGGTGCGTTCGGCACGTAGAACTGCGCGCCGAAGCGACGGTAGGAGTTCACGTTCGGGCAAAGGAAGGCCATGGAGGCGGGCAGGGTCTCGAGCACACCGCCGATCGCGTTGCGTAACGCGGCGTTCTGCTCGGGATCCTCGCTGGTGAAGATGTTGTGACCATCCTTGTCCAGCACGGAAATATGTACATGCAGGCCATTGCCCGCCTGGCCCGGATAGGGCTTGGCCATGAAGGTGGTGTCCATCTCATGGTCGTAGGCGATGTTCTTGATCAGGCGCTTGAGCAGCACTGCATAGTCGCAGGCCTTGAGCGGATCAGGGACGTGGTGCAGGTTGACTTCGAACTGGGCCGGAGCACTTTCCTTGACGATGGCATCGGCCGGAATGCCCTGTTCCTTGGCACCTTCGAGAATGTCCTGGAGGCAGTCGGCGTATTCGTCCAGGTCATCGATCAGGTAGACCTGGGTCGATTGCGGACGCTTTCCCGAGATCGGCGAGCGTGGCGGCTGCGGACGGCCATTCACGTTCTCCTGGTCGATCAGGTAGAACTCGAGCTCGAAGGCTGCGCAGATGGTCAGGCCCAGGTCATCGAACTTGCTCACTACCTGACGCAGGACTTCACGCGGGTCGGCGAAGAACGGGGTGCCTTCGATTTCGTGCATGGTCATCAGCAGCTGCGCGGTCGGGCGCTTCTGCCAAGGCTCGTTGCACAGGGTGTCCGGGATCGGATAGCAGATGCGGTCAGCATCGCCGATGTCCAGGCCCAGACCCGTGCTCTCTACGGTCGAGCCGTTGATGTCCAGGGCAAAGAGGGAGGCAGGCAGGTTGATGCCTTTCTCGTAAACCTTGTGGAGGCTGGTGCGCTCGATGCGCTTGCCGCGCACCACACCATTCATATCTGCAATCAGAAGGTCAACGTAGAGAACCTCAGGATGTTCCTTAAGGAACGCGTTCGCTTCGTTAAGCTGAACGGCACGCGGGGGTACCGACATGATGCAACACCTTTGTTGTTAAAAATATCAATCAAACGAGGATCGCAAGCTCAGTCAAACGGAAAGCAGTCACTAAGTCAAGCGAGCCTCATGATGCCCTAAAACGGCATGCAAGCGGCATTTTTGCCGCAATTTAGGGCGTCAGCATGCCCAGCGGCTCTCTTACTGTAGGCGACTCTGCTTGGCCGTATGGTATTTTTTACAGAGGTGTTGTGTAAAAAAATGAACAAGGCTAAGCTCGGCAACAACCCATAACAGTAATAATACCGGGGGTTGCATGTTTCGCCTGCCGCTACCTGAAAGCACCGTCCGCCTTGATCAGCCCGGCCATTTTCCTGCTCGCCGCATGGCATTCGGGCAGCTCGCTCCAAGCCCCGACACACTGGCCACAATAATTGACGGTCAGCAGTTTGCCTTCTCATTCCGTAGCGGTTTACTGCACGCCTTCGCTTCATCCTGCCCTCCTGTTTCACCCAAGAATCGCCCCGTTGACGTGGATCCATCGCCATTGCGCGTGGGGCGCTTTGCTTTCGTCATGAGCACGATCCAGAATTACTGCGAGGGTCTGTCCAGGCCCTCCCGGTCATACATGACCAAAACCGACCGACGCCAGGCGTCCGCAGCGCCCGGCTTTCGCCAGCCGGGTCAAATTACCTCCTGAGGTATTTATGAGTAACAACCTCGACCAGCTCACCGATTGGTTGAAAGAGCACAAGATCACCGAAGTCGAATGCCTCATCAGCGACTTGACGGGCATCACCCGCGGCAAGATTTCGCCGACCAACAAGTTCATCGCCGAAAAGGGCATGCGCCTGCCCGAGAGCGTATTGCTGCAGACCGTGACCGGCGACTACGTCGACGACGACATCTATTACGAACTGCTCGATCCGGCCGACATCGACATGATCTGCCGTCCCGACGAAAACGCAGTGTTTCTGGTGCCCTGGGCGATCGAACCCACTGCCCAGGTGATTCACGACACCTACGACAAGAAGGGCAACCCTGTCGAGCTGTCGCCGCGCAACGTGCTCAAGAAGGTGCTCAAGCTCTACGCCGAGAAAGGCTGGCAACCGATCGTGGCGCCGGAGATGGAGTTCTACCTGACCAAGCGTTGCGAAGACCCCGATTTCCCGCTGCAGCCGCCCGTCGGACGCTCCGGGCGCCCTGAAACGGGCCGTCAGTCCTTCTCCATCGAGGCGGCGAACGAATTCGACCCGCTCTTCGAAGATGTCTACGACTGGTGCGAACTGCAGAACCTGGACCTCGATACCCTGATCCACGAAGACGGCACCGCGCAGATGGAGATCAACTTCCGTCACGGCAATGCCCTGCACCTGGCCGATCAGATCCTGATCTTCAAGCGCACCATGCGCGAGGCGGCGCTCAAGCACAACGTCGCCGCGACCTTCATGGCCAAGCCCATGACCGGTGAGCCCGGCAGCGCCATGCACCTGCACCAGAGCATCATCGACGTTCAGACCGGCAAGAACATCTTCTCCAACGAAGATGGCAGCATGAGTGAACTGTTCCTGCATCACATCGGTGGCCTGCAGAAGTACATCCCCGTGGTACTGCCGCTGTTCGCGCCCAACGTCAACTCGTTCCGCCGTTTCCTGCCGGATACCTCGGCACCGGTGAATGTCGAGTGGGGTGAAGAAAACCGCACCGTCGGCCTGCGTGTGCCGGATGCCGGCCCGCAGAACCGCCGTGTCGAGAACCGCCTGCCGGGCGCGGACGCCAACCCTTACCTGGCCATCGCGGCCAGCCTGCTGTGCGGCTACATCGGCATGGTCGAAGGCATCGAAGCCAGCGCGCCGGTACAGGGACGTGGCTACGAACGCCGCAACCTGCGCTTGCCCCTGACCATCGAGGACGCCTTGGAGCGTATGGAGAACTGCCAGGCCCTGGAGAAATACCTTGGCCGGAAATTCATTGCCGGCTACGTGGCCACCAAGCGTGCCGAACACGAAAACTTCAAACGTGTAATCAGCTCCTGGGAGCGCGAGTTCCTGCTGTTTGCAGTCTGATCAACCCTGGAGTCGCGCGAACGCGGCTGTCGGACAACGGAGAAGCACATGAGCGTCAACAACCCGCAAACCCGTGAATGGCAAACCTTGAGTGGAGACCATCACCTGGCGCCCTTCAGCGACTACAAGCAGTTGAAGGAAAAGGGTCCACGTATCATCACCAAGGCCCAAGGCGTGCATTTGTGGGACAGCGAAGGCCACAAGATCCTCGACGGCATGGCCGGCCTGTGGTGCGTGGCAGTCGGCTATGGCCGTGAAGAACTGGTGCGGGCGGCAGAAAAGCAGATGCGCGAGCTGCCTTATTACAACCTGTTCTTCCAGACCGCTCATCCTCCAGCGCTGGAGCTGGCCAAGGCCATCACCGAGATCGCGCCCAAGGGCATGAGCCATGTGTTCTTCACCAGCTCGGGTTCCGAAGGCAACGACACCGTGCTGCGCATGGTCCGTCACTACTGGACGCTCAAGGGCAAGCCTGAAAAGCAGGTAATCATCGGCCGAGTCAACGGTTATCACGGCTCTACCGTGGCCGGCGCCAGCCTGGGCGGCATGAGCGGCATGCACGAGCAGGGCGGTCTGCCGATCCCGGGTATCGTGCATATCCCTCAGCCTTACTGGTTCGGCGAAGGCGGTGACATGACGCCCGATGAGTTCGGTGTCTGGGCCGCCGAGCAGTTGGAGAAGAAGATTCTCGAAGTCGGCGAGGACCAGATCGCGGCGTTCATCGCCGAACCGATCCAGGGTGCCGGCGGGGTGATCATCCCGCCTGACACCTACTGGCCGAAGATCAAAGAGATTCTGGCTCGCTACGACATTCTGTTCGTCGCCGACGAGGTCATCTGCGGCTTCGGTCGTACCGGCGAGTGGTTCGGCTCCGACTATTACGATCTCGAACCGGACCTGATGACCATCGCCAAGGGCCTGACCTCTGGGTATATCCCCATGGGCGGCGTGATCGTGCGTGATCGCGTGGCCAAGGTGCTCAGCGAAGGTGGCGACTTCAACCACGGCTTCACCTATTCCGGCCATCCGGTGGCTGCGGCGGTCGGCCTGGAAAACCTGCGCATCCTGCGCGACGAGAAGATCGTCGAGCGGGCGAAGATGGAAACGGCACCCTATTTGCAGAAACGACTTCGCGAGCTCGAACAGCATCCTTTGGTGGGAGAGGTTCGGGGCCTGGGCCTGCTTGGCGCCATCGAGCTGGTCAAGGACAAGCAGAGTCGCAGCCGTCATGAAGGCAAGGGCGTAGGCATGATCTGCCGGCAGTTCTGCTTCGAGAACGGCCTGGTGATGCGCGCCGTGGGCGACACGATGATCATCGCGCCACCGCTGGTGATCACGCGTGAAGAGATCGACGAGTTGGTGGAAAAGGCCCGTAAATGCCTGGACCTGACCCTGGAAGCGATCAATTGACCGCCTGCTAGGATAGCGTGGTGACATTAAGCGGCTATCACGGCGCGCTTTCCTTGAAAGAGCGCCTTGTAACTTGCCAGACTAGCGACTGTTCCAGTCGCCCGGCGCGTGTACCGTGGGGCCCGACTGCTCAACAGAAGGCTTAAGAAAACTCCAGGAGCTTTACGCATGAAGAAATTTGGCAAGACGTTGCTGGCCACTGCCCTGATGGGCATGATGGCCACTGCTGTTCAGGCGAAGGACGAGGTCCTGCACGTCTACAACTGGTCGGACTATATCGCCCCTGACACCATCGCCAAGTTCGAGAAGCAATCGGGCATCAAGGTCGTCTATGACGTCTTCGACAGCAACGAGACACTCGAAGCCAAGCTGCTCGCGGGCAAGTCGGGCTACGACATCGTCGTGCCCTCGAACAACTTCCTGGCCAAGCAGATCAAGGCGGGCGTCTACCAGGAGCTGGATCAGTCCAAGCTGCCGAAATGGAAGAACCTCGACACCGACCTGCTCAAGGCCGTTGGCGACGCCAGCGACCCGGGTAACAAGCACGCCTTCCCGTACATGTGGGGTTCCATCGGCATCGGTTACAACCCGGAAAAGGTCAAGGCCGCGCTGGGCATCGACAAGATCGATTCCTGGGACGTGGTCTTCAAGCCGGAGAATATCGAGAAGCTCAAGAGCTGCGGCGTAAGCTTCCTCGACGCACCGACCGAAATGATTCCGGCGGCGCTGCACTACCTGGGCAAGCCGACCAACAGCAAGGACAAGGCTGACCTGAAGGCGGCCGAAGAGCTGTTCATGAAGGTCCGTCCATCCGTTGCCTACTTCCACTCGTCCAAATACATCTCCGATCTGGCCAACGGCAATATCTGCGTCGCCGTCGGCTACTCGGGCGACCTGGAACAGTCCAAGGCACGTGCCCACGAGGCCGGCGACAAGGTCAAGCTCGCCTACAGCATTCCGAAGGAAGGCGCCGGTACCTTCTATGACATGGTTGCCATTCCAAGGGACGCCGAAAACGTCGAAGCCGCCTACAAGTTCATGGATTTCCTGATGCAGCCGGAGATCATGGCCGAGATCACCAACGCCGTGCGCTTCCCCAATGGCAACAAGACAGCCACTCCACTGGTGGACAAGGAAATCACCAGCGATCCGAGCATCTACCCATCGGACGAAGTGAAGAAACAGCTGTATGCGATCAGCGACCTGGATGCAGGCACCCTGCGTCTGATCACCCGCAGCTGGACCAAGATCAAGTCGGGCAAGTAACGCCGGCGTGAACCCTCTGGGCCTGAGACTGCCGGCCCAGAGGGTCTGTTTGGCAAATTCGTTTGCGACATCGAGGCAGCGAAGGTAAGTTGCGCGCCGGTTTTGCGTGTGCGGCAGCCACCTGTCGCCATCACGGGCACAATTGTGAGGACCACCACTTGTCTATTTCCGTATTTCGCAAGGCCATGCTGGCTGGAGCGGGTTTGACGTTGGCCATCAGCGTCCAAGCGGCGCCCACGGTGCACATCTACAACTGGTCGGACTACATCGGTTCTTCCACCCTCGCGGATTTCGAGAAAGACACCGGCATCAAGCCGTTGTATGACGTCTTCGATTCCAACGAAACCCTGGAAGGCAAGCTGCTGGCCGGTCGCACCGGCTACGACGTGGTCGTGCCCTCCAACCATTTCCTCGGCAAGCAGATCAAGGCGGGCGCGTTCCAGAAGATCGACCGCAGCCTGCTGCCCAATTATGCAAACCTCGATCCGGCACTGATGAAGCGCCTCGAGAAGAACGACCCGGGCAACCTGTACGCCGTGCCCTATCTGTGGGGCACCAACGGCATCGGCTATAACGTCGACAAGGTCAAGGCTGTGCTGGGCGTCGACACCATCGACTCCTGGGCCATGCTGTTCGAGCCGGAAAACATCAAGAAGCTTTCGCAATGCGGCGTGGCCTTCCTCGACTCGGGAGACGAAATGCTGCCGGCGGTGCTCAACTACATGGGCCTCGATCCCAACAGCACCAACCCCAAGGATTATCAGGCCGCGGAGAAGAAGCTTCTCGCCGTACGTCCCTACGTGACCTACTTCCACTCGTCCAAGTACATCTCCGACCTGGCCAATGGCGACATCTGCGTGGCCGCCGGTTTCTCCGGCGACGTATTCCAGGCCAAGGCGCGTGCGGAAGAAGCCGGCAAGGGTGTGAACCTGGCCTATGCCATCCCCAAGGAAGGCGGCAACCTCTGGTTCGACCTCTTGGCGATCCCCAAGGATGCCAGCAACGCCAAGCAGGCCCATGCCTTCATCAATTATCTGCTGAAACCCGAGGTGATCGCTCAGGTCAGTGATTACGTCGGTTACGCCAACCCCAACCCCAAGGCTGGCGACCTGATGGACCAGGCCGTAAGGACCGACCCCGCGGTATACCCACCGCAAGCCGTGCTGGATAAAACGTTCGTCAACTCGGAGTTGCCGCCCAAGATTCAGCGCCTGATGACCCGTAGCTGGACCAAGATCAAGTCGGGCAAGTAACTATTCAGGCCCGCCGGCAGGGGCGGGCTCATAAATCTTGTTGGGAGTTTCACTCATGGCAGTTGCCTCCGGTGCCTATAAGAAAACCCTCGAGGAGGGCCAGCAGCTTAAGCAGGTGCTGGTCAAGATCGAGCGGGTCACGAAGAAGTTCGATGAAACCGTGGCCGTGGACGATGTGTCCCTGGAAATCCGCAAGGGCGAGATCTTCGCGCTGCTGGGCGGGTCGGGGTCGGGCAAGTCGACCTTGCTGCGCATGCTTGCCGGTTTCGAGCGCCCTACCGAGGGACGCATCTTCCTCGATGGCGTCGACATCACCGACATGCCGCCCTACGAGCGGCCGATCAACATGATGTTCCAGTCCTATGCGCTGTTCCCGCACATGACCGTCGCGCAGAACATCGCCTTCGGCCTGCAGCAGGACAGGATGCCCAAGGCCGAGATCGAGGCTCGCGTAGCCGAAATGCTCAAGCTGGTGCACATGACCCAGTACGCCAAGCGCAAGCCGCATCAGCTCTCCGGTGGCCAGCGCCAGCGGGTTGCCCTGGCGCGCTCGCTGGCCAAACGGCCCAAGCTGCTGTTGCTCGACGAGCCGATGGGGGCACTGGACAAGAAACTGCGTTCGCAGATGCAGCTGGAATTGGTCGAGATCATCGAGCGGGTCGGTGTGACCTGCGTAATGGTCACCCACGACCAGGAAGAGGCCATGACCATGGCCCAGCGGATCGCCATCATGCACCTGGGCTGGATCGCCCAGATCGGCAGTCCGGTCGATGTGTACGAGACCCCTACCAGCCGCCTGGTCTGCGAGTTCATCGGTAACGTCAACCTGTTCGAAGGTGAGGTGGTCGACGATGCCGAAGGCCATGCGCTGATCGCCAGCCCCGAGCTCGAGCGCAGCATCTTCGTCGGCCACGGTGTCACCACCTCGGTCGAGGACAAGAGCATCACCTACGCGCTGCGTCCGGAGAAACTGCTGGTCACCACCGAGCAGCCTGCCTACGAATACAACTGGTCGCGCGGCAAGGTCCACGACATCGCCTACCTGGGTGGCCATTCGGTGTTCTACGTCGAGCTGCCGAGCGGCAAGATCGTCCAGTCGTTCGTGGCCAACGCCGAGCGCCAGGGTGCCAGGCCTACCTGGGGTGACCAGGTATACGTCTGGTGGGAAGACGACAGCGGCGTGGTATTGCGTTCATGAAAGTCCGCAAGCTCAAGCGAGCCTTCCAGCGCCTGGTGCCGGAGGGACGGCACGTGGTGATCGGCGTGCCGTTCATCTGGCTGTTCCTGTTCTTCATGCTGCCGTTCTTCATCGTCCTGAAGATCAGCTTCGCCGAAGCCGACGTCGCGATCCCGCCTTACACCGAGATCTACACCTATGTCGAAGACAAGATCCAGCTGATCCTCAACCTGGCCAACTATGGCCTGTTGACCGAAGACGAGCTCTACATCTCGGCCTATCTGGGCTCGTTGAAGATGGCGTTCGTCAGTACCGTGCTGTGCCTGGTGATCGGCTACCCGATGGCGTACGCCATCGCCAATGCCCGCAAGGACATCCAGACCGTCCTGCTGTTGCTGATCATGATGCCGACCTGGACGGCGATCCTGATCCGCGTCTATGCCTGGATGGGCATTCTCAGCAATAACGGTCTGCTCAACAGCTTCTTGATGTGGCTAGGACTGATCGACCAACCCTTGCAGATCCTCAATACCAACCTGGCGGTCTACATCGGCGTGGTCTACTCATACCTGCCGTTCATGATCCTTCCGCTCTTCGCAAACCTGGTCAAGCACGACCAGACCTTGCTCGAAGCCGCGTCTGACCTGGGTTCCAGCACGTTCAACAGCTTCTGGAAGATCACCGTGCCGCTGTCGAAGAACGGCATCGTCGCCGGCTGCATGCTGGTGTTCATCCCGGTGGTCGGCGAGTTCGTGATTCCTGAACTGCTTGGCGGCCCGGAAACCCTGATGATCGGTAAAGTGCTGTGGCAGGAATTCTTCAACAACCGTGACTGGCCGGTAGCATCCGCGCTGGCGGTGGTGATGCTGGCGATCCTGATCGTGCCCATCCTGCTGTTCAACCGTAGCCAGGCCAAAGAGATGGAGGACAGGGCATGAAACGTTTCGGTTTCTCCAAGCTGATGCTGGTCCTGGGCTTGCTGTTCATCTACCTGCCGATGGTGATCCTCGTCATCTATTCGTTCAACGCCTCCAAGCTGGTGACGGTCTGGGGGGGCTGGTCGGTGAAGTGGTACGTCGGCCTGCTCGACAACAGCCAACTGATGGGCTCGGTGATGCGCTCGCTAGAGATCGCCCTGTACACCGCGATCGCCGCTGTAGCGCTGGGCACCCTGGCGGCCTTCGTGCTGACCCGAGTGACGCGCTTCAAGGGCCGGACCCTGTTCGGTGGCCTGGTCACCGCGCCTCTGGTCATGCCCGAGGTGATCACGGGTCTGTCGCTGTTGCTGCTGTTCGTGGCCATGGCGCAGATGATCGGCTGGCCGCAGGAGCGTGGCATCGTCACCATCTGGATCGCCCACACCACCTTCTGTGCCGCCTACGTGGCGGTCGTGGTCTCGGCGCGCCTGCGCGAACTGGACCTGTCCATCGAAGAGGCCGCCATGGACCTGGGGGCGCGACCGTGGAAAGTGTTCTTCCTGATTACCATCCCGATGATCGCGCCATCGCTGGCGGCGGGCGGCATGATGTCCTTCGCCTTGTCGCTGGACGATCTGGTATTGGCCAGTTTCGTGTCCGGCCCGGGGTCGACCACCTTGCCGATGGAGGTGTTCTCCGCCGTGCGCCTGGGTGTGAAGCCTGAGATCAACGCCGTGGCCAGCCTGATCCTGCTGTCGGTATCCTTGGTCACCTTCATGGTCTGGTTCTTCAGCCGCCGTGCCGAGATGCGCCGTCGTCGTGCGATCCAGCAGGCGATCGAGGAAAGCGCCGCCGGCAACTGGAAGCAGCCCGAGGGCAAACGTCCGGCGGCAGCCTCGACGCCGGTCTGACCCTTCGACCACCGCGGGCGTCTGTCCGTGGTGGTTATCCTTTCTGCGCGGTCTTTCAAGGCCGACGCGGCATTCTTGACCTGTACAAGCCATGCGTATCCACGGCTACCGAGTCGTTTGGTCAGCCTGTATTGCCAGGCGAGTCCTTCGGCCTCGCCTGGCCATCGGTATGCGGTGTAGCGAAGACAAGCGCTTGGTGGTGAGCGGGCTTGCCCCGCGATCGAGGCCGAAGGCCTCGCCTGGCCATCGGTATGCGGTGTAGCGAAGACAAGCGCTTGGTGGTGAGCGGGCTTGCCCCGCGATCGAGGCCGAAGGCCTCGCCTGGCCAACGGTATGCGATGTAGCGAAGACAAGCACTCGGTGGCGAGCGGGCTTGCCCCGCGATCGAGGCCGAAGGCCTCGCCTGGCCACCGGTATGCGGTGTAGCGAAGACAAGCACTCGGTGGTGAGCGGGCTTGCCCCGCGATCGAGGCCGAAGGCCTCGCCTGGCCACCGGTATGCGGTGTAGCGAAGACAAGCGCTTGGTGGTGAGTGGGCTTATCCCGCGATCGAGGCCGAAGGCCTCGCCTGGCAACGGTATGTGGTGTAGCGAAGACAAGCACTTGGTGGCGAGCGGGCTTGCCCCGCGATCGAGGCCGAAGGACTCGCCTGGCAACCGGTATGCGGTGTAGCGAAGACAAGCACTTGGTGGTGAGCGGGCTTGCCCCGCGATCGAGGCCGAAGGACTCGCCTGGCAACCGGTATGCGGTGTAGCGAAGACAAGCACTTGGTGGTGAGCGGGCTTGCCCCGCGATCGAGGCCGAAGGCCTCGCCTGGCCACCGGTATGCGATGTAGCGAAGACAAGCACTCAGTGGCGAGCGGGCTTGCCCCGCGATCGAGGCCGAAGGCCTCGCCTGGCAACGGTATGCGGTGTAGCGAAGACAAGCACTCAGTGGCGAGCGGGCTTGTCCCGCGATCGAGGCCGAAGGCCTCGCCTGGCAATACAGGATGACCAAACGACTCGATAGTCGTGGAAGCCACAGAGCCAGCCCAATACCGACAACCCCACGGCCACCGCGCTTTTGTGCCAAATACAGCGCTGCAAACGCCTCCGCACCCTGTATCGCTCCCCTCTACGGAACCCTCATCCTCGCTTTCAGGTCGCATCCCTCATTACCACTGTCACAAGCAAGGAGCCTGCATGACGGTAGTGCGTCCATCGATGGTCGTTTGCCTGGGGCTTCTGGCCGTGCTGTCAGGCTGCGAAAAGGAAGTAGCCAGCCCGCAACTGCCCAGGGTAGAGGTGTTGCGTGTCGAGTCTCGCGACTTTGCCGCAGAAGTGACACTGACCGGCGATATACAGGCACGTGTACAGACCGACCTGTCGTTCCGCGTGGGTGGCAAGATCATCTCCCGTGAGGTCGATGTCGGTGACCATGTCAAAGCTCGCCAGGTGCTGGCGCGGCTCGATCCCAAGGACCTGCAGAACAATGTCGACTCGGCCAAGGCCGCGGTGTTCGCCGAGCAGGCGCGGGTCAGCCAGACGAGCGCGGCCTTTGTGCGGCAGCAGAAGCTGCTCCCCAAGGGCTATACCAGCCGCAGCGAATACGACTCGGCGCAAGCCGCGCTGCGCGGTAGCCAGAGCGCCCTGAAGGCGGCGCAGGCACAATTGGCCAGTGCCCGGGAACAATTGAGCTACACCGCGCTGGTGTCCGAGGCAGACGGGGTGATCACGGCGCGACAGGCCGAAGTGGGCCAGGTCGTGCAGGCGACCATGCCGATCTTCACCCTGGCACGCGATGGCGAGCGCGACGCGGTGTTCAATGTCTACGAGTCCCTGCTCGGGGCTCCGCGCAGCGACAGGCAAGTGATGGTCAGCCTGCTCGACAACCCTAAGGTCCAGGCCCAGGGCCGAGTGCGGGAAATCACGCCCACGGTCTCGGCCGAAAGCGGCACGGTGCAGGTGAAGGTAGCCTTGCAGGATGTCCCCGCCGCCATGCAGCTGGGCTCGCCGGTGACGGCTACGGCAAATGCCGAAGGCCACCCGAGTATCGAGCTGCCCTGGTCGGCGTTGACCAAGGCATTGCACGAGCCGGCGGTGTGGATCGTGGGCGAGGGCGACAAGGTCGAATTGCGCAAGGTCCAGGTCTCGCGCTACCTGACGGGCAAGATCGTGGTAAGCGAGGGTCTGCAAGGCGGCGAGGAGGTGGTGGTCTCCGGCGGGCAGCTGCTGCATCCCGGCATGCACGTGGAAAAAGTGACCGGCAACAGCGGCGGGGGTGCGCTATGAAGCGCCTGATGCTTGTACTCGCCGCCAGTGTGCTGCTGGCGGGCTGCGGCGGTGATGAAGAAAAGCCGAAGCCGGTGCGACCCGTGCTGTCGATGACAGTCGAGCCGCAGATGGAATCGCAGCTTGGTCGTTTTGCCGGCAGTATTCAGGCTCGCTACGAAAGCACCCTGGGTTTCCGGGTCTCCGGGCGCATCGCTCGGCGCTGGGTGGATGTTGGCGACCGGGTGAAGGCCGGCGATACCTTGGCCACCCTCGATCCGACCGATCAGCAGAACCAGCTGCGCGCCGCCGAGGGCGACCTTGCCAGGATCCAGGCCCAATGGATCAACGCCCAGGCCAACGCACGTCGCCAGCAGCAGCTGTATGACCGTGGTGTCGGGGCCCAGGCCGGGCTGGACATCGCCCAGACCGACCTAAAGACCACTGGCGCATCCCTCGAACAGGCACGTGCCGCCGTCAGTCAGGCCCGAGACCAGCTGGGTTACAGCGAACTGCACAGCGATCATCCGGCGATCGTCACCGCCTGGCAGGCCGAGGCAGGGCAGACGGTAGGCGCTGGCGAGGCGGTCGTTACCTTGGCTCGACCGGATATCAAGGAGGCGGTGATCGATCTGCCCACTGGCGTGGCCGAACGGCTGACACCCGAGCTGACCTTCACCGTGGCCTCGCAACTGGATTCCCGTATCAGTACCACGGCAACCTTGCGCGAGCTGGAGCCTCAGGCCGACGCCGCCACCCGCACCCGGCGCGCGCGCCTGACGCTGGCCACCACGCCCGATGCCTTCCATCTGGGGACGGCGATCAGTGTCACCCTGACCTCCGCCGTCTCGCCGCGCTTCCAGTTGCCGCTGACCGCGTTGCTGGCGCGTGACGGCAAGACGCAGGTATGGGTGGTCGATACACAACAGAAAACCGTGGCGACCCGTGACGTGACCCTGATCGAACGGACAGCCGACAGCATCATCCTCGCCTCGGGCGTGCAACCCGGCGAGCGGGTGGTCACGGCCGGAGTGAACAGCCTCGAGCAGGGGCAGAAGGTCATCGTCGACGAGGAAGACCCACGATGAAAGGAAGCTTCAACCTCTCGGACTGGGCGCTCAAGCACCAATCCTTCGTCTGGTACCTGATGTTCGTCGGTCTGTTGATGGGCGTGATCTCCTACATGAACCTAGGGCGCGAGGAGGACCCGTCCTTCACCATCAAGACCATGGTCATCCAGACTCGCTGGCCGGGCGCGACCCAGGATGAAACGCTTTACCAGGTGACCGATCGCATCGAGAAGAAGCTCGAGGAACTCGACTCGCTCGACTACGTGAAAAGCTACACGCGTCCGGGCGAGTCCACGGTCTTCGTCTACCTGCGCGACACGACCCAGGCCGAGGACATCCCGCAGATCTGGTATCAGGTGCGCAAGAAGATCGAGGATATCCGCGGCGATTTCCCCCAAGGCCTCCAGGGCCCAGGGTTCAATGACGAGTTCGGCGATGTGTTCGGCTCGATCTACGCCTTTACCGCTGACGGCCTGACCTTGCGCCAGCTGCGCGACTACGTCGAACAGGTGCGTGCCGAGCTGCGCGAGGTCCCCAACCTGGGCAAGGTGGAAATGATCGGCCTGCAGGACGAGGTGCTTTACCTTAATTTCTCGACCCGCAAGCTGGCTGCCCTGGGTATCGACCAGCGGCAGGTCCTGCAGGCGTTGCAGTCACAGAACGCGGTGACACCGGCAGGCGTGATCGAAGCAGGTCCCGAGCGCATCACAGTACGCACCACGGGGCAGTTCAGCTCGGAAAAAGACCTGGAGGCCGTCAACCTGCGCATCAACGACCGGTTCTTCCGACTGGCCGATATTGCCAGGATCGAGCGCGGCTATGCCGATCCTCCCGCGCCGATGTTCCGCTACAACGGCCAGACCGCGCTCGGCCTGGCGATCGGCATGAAGAAGGGCGGCAACATCCAGGAGTTCGGTGGTCAGCTCAAGGCGAAGATGGACAGCATCATCGGCGAGCTGCCGGTCGGTGTCGGCGTGCATACCGTATCCGATCAGGCTGTCGTGGTAGAGAAGGCGGTGGGCGGTTTTACCAGCGCGCTGTTCGAAGCCGTGGTGATCGTCCTGTTGGTGAGTTTCGTCAGTCTGGGCTTTCGCGCCGGTCTGGTGGTGGCCTGCTCGATCCCGCTGGTGTTGGCCATGGTCTTCGTGTTCATGGAATACAGCGGCATCACCATGCAGCGGATTTCCCTGGGCGCGCTGATCATCGCCCTCGGGCTGCTGGTGGACGATGCCATGATCACCGTGGAAATGATGGTCACGCGGCTGGAGATGGGCGAGAGCAAGGAGCAGGCCGCGACATTCGCCTACACCTCCACCGCGTTCCCGATGCTGACCGGTACCCTGGTGACGGTGGCCGGCTTTGTGCCTATCGGACTCAACGCCAGTTCCGCCGGCGAGTACACCTTCACGCTGTTCGCGGTCATTGCCGTGGCCTTGCTGGTGTCCTGGGTGGTCGCGGTGTTCTTCGCGCCGGTACTGGGCGTGCATCTTCTCAGCAGCAAGGTCAAGGCTCACGATGAAGGCCCAGGCCGGATAGGCCGTGCCTTCGAGAGCAGCCTGCAATGGTGCATGCGCCATCGCTGGCTGACCATCATCGGTACCGTCCTGCTGTTTGCCCTGGCGGTATTCAGCATGCGCTTCGTACAGAACCAGTTCTTCCCCTCGTCCGACCGGCCGGAAATCCTGGTCGACCTTAACCTGCCGCAGAATGCCTCGATCGAAGAGACACGCAAAGTGGTCGACCGCCTGGAGGCGACACTCAAGGATGACCCGGACATCGAGCACTGGAGCACCTATATCGGCCAGGGCGCGGTGCGCTTCTACCTGCCGCTCGATCAGCAGCTGCAGAACCCGTACTACGCCCAGTTGATCGTGGTCAGCAAAGGCCTGGAGTCGCGCGGCGAGTTGATCGGTCGCTTGAAGGAGCGGCTGCGCAAGGACTTCGTCGGTATCGGCATCAACGTGCAGTCGCTGGAAATGGGCCCGCCGGTCGGGCGACCGATCCAGTACCGGGTCAGCGGCAAGGACATCGACCAGGTGCGCAAGCATGCCACCGAGCTGGCCACCCTGCTCGATGGCAACCCGAACATCGGCGAGATGATCTACGACTGGAACGAGCCCGGAAAGGTCCTGCGGGTCGAGATCGCCCAGGACAAGGCGCGCCAGCTCGGGCTGTCGTCCGAAGACGTCGCCAACGTGATGAACAGCATCGTCAGCGGCTCGCCGGTAACCCAGGTTAACGACAATATCTACCTGGTCAACGTGGTCGCGCGCGCCGAGGACAGCGAGCGCGGCTCGCCCGAGACGCTGCAGAACCTGCAGATCGTCAGCCCGAGCGGAGCGTCCATTCCGCTACTGGCCTTCGCCACCTTGCGCTATGAGCTGGAGCAGCCTCTGGTGTGGCGCCGCGACCGCAAGCCGACCATCACCATCAAGGCCTCGGTCAACGGCGACACGCAGTCCACCGACCTGGTGGCCCAGCTCAAGCCCAAGATCGAGGAGTTCGCCGGCAAGTTGCCAGTGGGCTATGAAGTCGCGACCGGCGGTACGGTGGAGGAGAGCGGCAAGGCCCAGGGGCCGATCGCCAAGGTGCTTCCGCTGATGCTGTTCCTCATGGCCACCTTCCTGATGATCCAGCTGCACAGCGTGCAGAAGATGTTCCTGGTGGCCAGCGTGGCGCCGCTGGGGCTCATCGGGGTCGTCGTGGCGCTGATTCCCACGGGCACTCCCATGGGCTTCGTGGCGATCCTCGGGATCCTGGCGCTGATCGGTATCATCATCCGCAACTCGGTGATCCTGGTGACCCAGATCGACGCGTTCGAGGCGCAGGGGTATTCCCCATGGGATTCGGTGATGGAGGCGACCAATCATCGTCGGCGTCCGATCCTGCTGACAGCCGCCGCGGCCAGCCTGGGCATGATCCCCATCGCCCGCGAGGTGTTCTGGGGCCCCATGGCTTACGCGATGATCGGCGGGATCATCAGCGCCACGCTCCTGACCCTGCTGTTCCTCCCAGCGCTGTATGTCGCCTGGTACAAGATTCGCGAGCCGGAAGGCGATGCGCGGGAAGCTCGGTCCTGAGAGCAGGTGATCGCATTGCCAGGTTCCCGAGCCGTCTACGGGCTTGGGATCAGGCAGTGTCGATGGCGCTTGAGGATGGGATGGTCAGGGGGCCATCCCTGGCTTTTTTCTTATACAACAAAAAGATATATAAACATTCTTAAACATTATTTTTAAGAATATACAAGTCTCATTAATATCCCCTCACGCCAGGCGCAAACCTTCCTGCTTGCGCGACCCCTCATTCACAGGAGAACGGACATGAGCGCATCTCTGCGTAGTATCGATGGACAGGACGAAGCCACCATTCTGCGTGAGATTCAAAGCGCATTGCGCGATCTCCGCTTCGGCGCGGTGGAGATCACGGTGCACAACGCCCAGGTCGTGCAGATCGAACGCAAGGAGAAGTTTCGTCTGCAGCAGCCTGGGAACAAGGCTGGCTGAGAGGCTGACGTTGTCCATCTGAATCTTGTAGCGCTCGGACTGGCCTCATCGCGGGGCGAGCCCGCTCACCCCCGGTATGCGGTGCAACGAAGGCACATTCTCGGTGGCGAGCGGGCTCGTCCCGCGATAAGGCCGGTGCAGCCAACAAAAACTTAACCGAATGCCACAGCTCTGAGACTCACCCTCTTCCAACTAGAAAAAAATCTGCCATCGGGAGCTTCACCATGTCCATCCGCCGTTATGCGCTCGCCGCTCTGGCCAGTGCCGTCTTTGCCGGTTCCGCCATCGCCAAGGACTACGAATTGCTGAACGTGTCGTACGATCCGACCCGTGAGCTGTACCAGCAGTACAACGCCGAATTCATCAAGCACTGGCAAACCAGCCACCCCGATGACAAGGTGAAGATCCAGCAATCGCACGGCGGTTCGGGCAAACAGGGCCGCGCGGTCATCGATGGCCTGCGCGCCGACGTGGTCACCCTGGCCCTGGCCGGTGACATCGACGAGGTCGCCAAGCTCGGCAAGACCCTGCCCGAGGACTGGCAGAAGCGTCTCCCGGACGCCAGCACGCCTTACACCTCGACCATCGTGTTCCTGGTACGCAAGGGCAATCCCAAGCAGATCAAGGATTGGGGCGACCTGATCAAGCAGGACGTCTCGGTCATCACCCCGAATCCGAAGACCTCCGGCGGCGCGCGCTGGAACTTCCTGGCGGCCTGGGCTTATGGACTCAAGACCGGCGGCAGCGAAGAAAAGGCCAAGGACTATGTGCAGCAGCTGTTCAAGCATGTCCCGGTGCTGGATACCGGCGCCCGTGGCTCGACCATCACCTTCGTCAACAACGGCCAGGGCGATGTCCTGCTGGCCTGGGAAAACGAAGCCTTCCTCGCCTTGAAGGAAGACGGCGGCAACGACAAGTTCGAGATCGTCGTGCCGTCGCTGTCGATCCTCGCCGAGCCGCCGGTGGCCGTGGTCGACAAGAATGCCGAAAAGAAGGGCAACACCGAGATCGCTACCGAGTACCTCAAGCATCTGTACAGCCCGGCCGCGCAGAAGATCGCCGCCGAGAACTTCTACCGTCCGCGTGACGAGAAGGTCGCCGCCGAATTCGGCAAGCAGTTCCCGACACTCGACCTGGTGACCATCGACAAGGACTTCGGCGGATGGAAAACTGCGCAACCCAAGTTCTTTAATGATGGTGGCGTGTTCGACCAGATCTACACACCCCAGTGAAGCCGTGCATTACCTAGGCAACACCCTTCAGTAGCCTGCAACGGCCCGGGACGCGTCCCGGGCTTCGTGCGTTCAACCAGGGACCTTTATGTCACGTCGTATTTCCCCCGTCATACCCGGCTTCGGGCTGACATTAGGCTACACCTTGGTGTACCTCAGCCTGATCGTGCTGATTCCGCTGGCGGCCATGTTCGTGCATGCCGCGCAGCTCACCTGGGAGCAGTTCTGGAACATCATCAGCGCGCCACGGGTGCTCGCCGCCCTCAAGCTGAGTTTCGGTACCGCCCTGTTCGCCGCGCTCATCAACGGTGTGATCGGTACCTTGCTGGCCTGGGTGCTGGTGCGCTACACCTTCCCGGGGCGCAAGATCATCGATGCCATGATCGATCTGCCGTTCGCCCTGCCTACCGCGGTGGCCGGCATTGCCCTGACCGCGCTGTATGCGCCAGCGGGCTGGGTCGGTCAGTTCGCCACCGACCTGGGTTTCAAGATCGCCTACACGCCGCTGGGCATTACCCTGGCGCTGACCTTCGTCACTTTGCCGTTCGTGGTGCGTACCGTGCAGCCGGTGCTGGCGGATATCCCTCGTGAAGTCGAGGAGGCCGCCGCCTGCCTGGGGGCCAAGCCGCTGCAAGTGTTCCGCCATGTGCTGGCGCCGGCGTTGCTGCCGGCCTGGCTGACCGGCTTCGCCCTGGCCTTCGCCCGCGGTGTCGGCGAGTATGGTTCGGTGATCTTCATCGCCGGCAACATGCCGATGAAGACCGAGATCCTGCCGTTGCTGATCATGGTCAAGCTCGACCAATACGACTACACCGGCGCCACCGCCATCGGCGTGCTGATGCTGGTGGTTTCCTTCATCCTGCTGCTGCTGATCAACTTGCTGCAGCGGCGTATCGAAACCCCTTGAAGGAGTCCGGGTCATGTCTTCCTCATCCTTGAACGCGGCGGCCGCAGTCAACGCCGCCCGACGTGGCAGCGCCACTTCTCGCCGCGTATTGATCGCCCTGGCATGGTTGGTGTTCGCGCTGTTCCTGCTGCTGCCCCTGGTCATCGTGGTTTCCCAGGCCCTGAAAATGGGCGTGGGCACCTTCTTCGAGGCGATTTTCGAGGCCGATGCCTTGGCCGCCTTGAAGTTGACCCTGCTGGCCGTGGCCATCTCGGTGCCGCTGAACCTGCTATTCGGCGTCTGCGCCGCCTGGTGTGTCAGCAAATACGATTTCCGCGGCAAGAGCATCCTGGTCACGCTGATCGACCTGCCGTTCTCGGTCTCCCCGGTCATCGCCGGCCTGGTCTACATCTTGATGTTCGGCGCCCAGGGCCTGCTGGGGCCGTGGTTGCAGGATCGAGATATCCAGATCGTCTTCGCGCTGCCGGGTATCGTCCTGGCGACCATCTTCGTCACCGTGCCTTTCGTCGCGCGCGAACTGATCCCGCTGATGCAGGAGCAGGGCACCCAGGAAGAGGAAGCCGCGCGCCTGCTGGGCGCCAATGGCTGGCAGATGTTCTGGCACGTCACGGTCCCCAACATCAAATGGGGTCTGATCTACGGCGTGGTGCTCTGCACGGCCCGGGCCATGGGCGAGTTCGGTGCGGTATCGGTCGTGTCCGGGCATATCCGCGGGGTCACCAATACCTTGCCGCTGCACGTCGAAATCCTCTACAACGAGTACAACCATGTCGCGGCCTTCAGCGTGGCCAGCCTGTTGCTGATCCTTGCGCTGTTCATCCTGCTGCTCAAGCAGTGGAGCGAATCCCGAATCAACCGTCTGCGCAACGCCGCGGCGGAGGAATAATTCATGTCGATCGAAGTTCGTAGCGTCAGCAAGCGATTCAATACCTTCCAGGCCCTGAACGGCATCAATCTGGATATCCAGAGCGGCGAGCTGGTGGCCTTGCTCGGTCCGTCCGGCTGCGGCAAGACCACGCTGCTGCGCATCATCGCCGGCCTGGAAACGCCTGATCAGGGCAGCATCGTGTTTCACGGCGAGGATGTGTCCGGCCACGATGTGCGCGATCGCAATGTCGGTTTCGTGTTCCAGCACTATGCGCTGTTCCGACACATGAGCGTGTTCGACAACGTCGCCTTCGGCCTGCGCATGAAACCCAAGGGCGAGCGTCCGAACGAAACCCAGATCGCCGCCAAGGTCCATGAGCTGCTGAACATGGTCCAGCTCGACTGGCTCGCCGATCGCTACCCGGAGCAGCTGTCCGGTGGGCAGCGTCAACGTATCGCCCTGGCACGCGCGCTGGCGGTGGAACCCAAGGTGCTGTTGCTGGACGAACCGTTCGGCGCGCTCGATGCCAAGGTGCGCAAGGAACTGCGCCGCTGGCTGGCTCGGTTGCACGAGGATATCAACCTGACCTCGGTGTTCGTTACACACGATCAGGAGGAAGCCATGGAGGTTGCCGATCGCATCGTGGTGATGAACAAAGGGGTGATCGAGCAGATCGGCTCGCCCGGCGAGGTGTACGAGCAGCCAGCCAACGACTTCGTCTATCACTTCCTGGGCGACTCCAATCGTCTGAGCCTGAGCGAAGACCAGCATGTGCTGTTCCGTCCGCATGAAGTGTCGTTGTCGCGCCATGAAATAGAAGGCCATCATGCCGCGCAGGTGCGTGATATTCGCCCATTGGGCGCGACGACCCGAGTGACGCTGAAAGTCGAGGGGCAGAGCGATCTGATCGAGGCCGAGGTGGTCAAGGACCATGACAGCCTCACCGGCCTGGCGCGAGGCGAGACGCTGTTCTTCAAGCCGAAGGTCTGGCAAAAGATCAAGGACTTCTAGATCACCAGGTCCCACATGCCGCCGCCGTCTCGAGCGGCGGTTTTGCGTCTGGTCTGGCATCTATACGGTAAGCACATATATAGCTTTAAGATATTAATAAATATCTTCTTATTCCTTTACGAATATAACTGCCTCCTTATACTGGCCCTGAAGTATGCAAACCTCAGGAGGCGTCCCCATGCGCAATGAGACCATTCGTTACCTGATTGTGCCGGGTTGGCAAGGATCGCCAGACAACCATTGGCAAAGTCACTGGCAGCGCACCCTGCCGAACGGTGCGCGAGTAGAGCAGCACGACTGGCTGACGCCTCAGCGCGAGGATTGGGTGCAGGCGCTCGATCAGGCCATCGACGCCGATCGATCGCCAGTGATCCTGATCGCTCACAGCCTGGGGTGCATCACGGTCGCCCACTGGGCCCGGCAGGCCGATCCTGTGCTGTTGCGTCGTGTCCGTGGCGCATTGCTGGTAGCGCCGGCCGATGTCGAACGGCCGAACTGCTCGCCTGTCTTGCGCAACTTCGCGCCCATTCCGCTGCAGGCATTGCCGTTTCCCAGCCAGGTGGTGAGCTCCGATAACGATCAGGCCATCAACGTGCCGCGCGCGCTGTACCTGGCCCAGAGCTGGGGAGCTGACGTAGGGCTGCTGGCCAATGCCGGGCACATCAACGTCAAGTCCGGGCATGAGCGCTGGGAGCAAGGCTTCGCTTATCTCTACCGTCTGCAGGGCCGTATCGAGCAGCGAGCCCTGCGCCGCGCCTGAACCGGTCGTTCCGCCATCCGTATGCATAGACGCCTGGGCCGACGATGGCCGGGCGGGAGTTCGTCATGAGTTACCAAGCGACCTTCGGTCAGCCTTTGCTGACCTTCCCTGAACTGGACAAGAGTCCGTTGAGCATCCGCGCCAAGGCTCTGGTGTTCGTCGATCCTCGCTCGCAGCAACTGCGCCAGGCTCTCGAGCATCTGGCACCGCAACTTGTGCCGGTGCTGATTCGCGGCGAGACCGGTACCGGCAAGGAGTTGCTGGCGCGGCAGATCCATCGCGCCAGTGACCGCGCGGGGCTGTTCGTCTCGGTGAACTGTGCCGCCATCAGCCCCACTTACGCCGATGCCGAGCTGTTTGGTTACAGTGCCGGTACGCAGGGTGGCACGGCGAGTAGCCGCGCCGGGTGGTTCGGTTCGGCCAATGGCGGCACTCTGTATCTGGACGAGATCGCCGATCTGCCCTTGCGCATTCAGGGCAAGTTGCTGGCCGCGCTGGAAAATCGCGAGGTGACCCGCGTCGGCGCCAGCCAGCCGCAGCCTGTGGATGTGCGATTGGTAGCGGCGTCCAGTATCGATCTGGCCCTGGTGGTGAGTGCCGGACGTTTCAATGAGCGTTTGTATCACTATCTGCGCGAAGGTGGGCTCTATCTGCCGGCCCTGCGCGAGCGGGTAGGCGACATACTGCCTTTGGCCGAATACTTCGTCGGGATCTATAGCGCACGTCTTGATCGACCGGTTCCGCTGATCAGCCTGGACGCGCAACGGGCCTTGGAAGTCTACAAATGGCCTGGCAATACCCGAGAGTTGGAAAACGTCATACATTTTGCCTTGCTGGTGAGCACCGGAGAGGAGATCCAGTTGGAGCATTTGAGCCTTGGCGTATGAGACATCCCGCGAAGCTTGTCCAACAGCTGGAAATATCGCTGTAAACCTAACTTTTATGCATAAGTGGCTAATCAAAAGATATTGTTCCAGCATAAAAAATCCCGGTATCGTCCGCCTACGCCACCGCCATCGGTTGGCACCTTACTCCGCCATCCTGCGATGGCATGCTCGATATCAAGGATCATCATGAAAAAAGCGCTGTTGATGACTGCTCTGGCCGCTGCTCTATCGGTTGCCGGTTTTACCCAGGCGGCCGAAAAGCTGGTAGTGGCTGCAACGCCCGTACCCCATGCCGAGATCCTTGAGCTGATCAAGCCGACCTTGGCCAAGGAAGGTATCGACCTGCAGATCAAGGTCTTCACCGACTATGTTCAGCCGAACGTGCAGGTCGACCAGAAGCGCCTGGACGCCAACTACTTCCAGACCCTTCCGTACCTGAAGAGCTTCAACGAAGGCAAGGGGACCCACCTGGAAACCGTGGTCGGCGTCCACGTCGAACCTTTCGGTGGCTATTCCAAGAAGGTGAAAAGCCTGGACGAACTCAAGGATGGCGCGACCGTGGCCATTCCCAACGAGGGTAGCAACAGTGGCCGCGCGCTGATCCTGCTGCAGAAGGCCGGCCTGATCACCTTGAAGGATCCGAAGAACGCCCTGGCCACGCCGAAAGACATCGCCGAGAACCCGAAGAACCTGAAGTTCCGCGAGCTCGAGTCGGCCATGCTGCCGCGTGTGCTGGATCAGGTCGACCTGGACATGATCAACACCAACTACGCCCTGGAAGCGGGTCTCAACCCGGCCAAGGATGCCCTGGTGATCGAAGGCAGCGACTCGCCTTACGTGAACTTCCTCGTCGCCCGACCTGACAACAAGGACAGCGAAGCGATCCAGAAACTGGCCAAGGCGCTGACCAGCCCGGAAGTGAAAGCCTTCATCGAGAAGAAATACAGCGGCGCGGTACTGCCGGCGTTCTGATTCGCGGTAACTGCCTGATGTGATGAACGCCGACGCCTTTGCGTCGGCGTTTTCGTGATGGCTGGTTGAAGGCTTGAGCGCCATCCTTGCAGGAGCCGCTCAAGGATCGCCTTGATCAAGCGGGGAGCTCGCCAACTACCTCGGCACCAGCTGCAACACGCCCTGTGACGATGCCCCGCCCATGCCCACCTCCCTGTAACGTCCCTCGATGTAATCCTCGGCCTGGTCGGCATAGTGACTGTCGAACAGCACGCCGCTTTGTCCGACCGGGTTGATGGTCAAGGACCGCTCAGGATCGGCGAAGTCGATCAGGCGACGCGTCGAAGGGCCGTAGGTGACCGGCCACGGCGCGGGACCGATCTTCGCAGACAGGTTGTTCGGTGCTTCGTGGGTGCCGGGCGCGGCGAAGGGGCCGATGTTGAACAGCAGGTTCAGAGGCTTCCTGAGCCCCAGCGGGTGGTTGTGGGTGAGCGTATGTGCCTTGCCCCACTGCCATGCGGAGGGCGCGTCACCGAGAGTGGCGCGTAGATGGGCAAGGCTGCGCCGCCAGGCCTGGCGCACGACCTGAGTACGATCGCTGTGTTCACTGCCGCCATGTCGGTGCCACCAGGGCGACTCGGCATCCGCCGCCAGGCGTGGCAGTGCGGCGTCGATGGCGCGGGTGCCGAGGAGCACCGGGAACCAGGTATCACCCAGTTCATCGTGCAAGGCGCCATGGGCCAGTTCGTAAAGGAATTGGTTGAACAGCGTAGCGGCGGTCGAGTCCAGCGGATAATCGCCCCGCCAGGCCGCCAGTCGAGTCACCAGTTCCTGTTCCTCGTCGCCTTCGGCAATGCTGCGCAGGATAGGCAACAGCGGCGCCAGGGTTCGTGGGCCGTAATCGCTGCGGGTCTCCAGTTGCAGGGCCTGACTGTTGCGAAGGTCCCAGCGCACCTCGGGGTCGGCCAGGTGTCGATCGAGCTGGCGACCTCGGTCCGCCAGGTTGTAGTAACCGGGTACGGGCACGGCAGCGGGCGGCTGGAAGTTGGCGGAGACGATATAGCCGCGAGGTGGATTTTCCTGTTGCGGGTTGGCACTGAAAGGCCGGAAACCGAGCTTGTCCGCCTGTGCGCCACTGCCATCGAGGATGAACGCCGGGTCGACGCCCTGCGCGCGAATCGGCAGGCGCGCCGCCGCCCACCAACCGATATCGCCCTGGGCGTTGGCCCACACCAGGTTGAGTCCTGGCGCATGGATATGCGCGGCGGCCTCGCGCATCCTCGTCAGCGTCTGCGCCCGATTGAGCTGGTAGAACCCTTCGAGTATGGGGTTTTCGGACTCCAGGAATGCCCACCACAACGCGATCGGTGTAGTGCCTGCCGTATCGCCAAGCACATCGTTGACGATCGGGCCATGGGGCGAGCGGCGTAGGGCCAGCTTCACCGATGCCTCGTCCTTCACCGCGATCCGTTGCTCGACGACCTCCAGGGCATGCCATTGGCCCTCGATCAGGACCTGATCGGGGTGCGCCGGGTCGACACGCTCGGCGATCAGGTCGACGTCATCGTTCTGGAACATGGTCAGGCTCCAGCCGAACTCCCGGTTGTTGCCCAGCAAGGCAAAGGGATTGAGTGCCTGGTGATAGCCATGGAGATGGAAGCCCGGTGCCGACAGCTCGGCCTCGTACCAGACCGCCGGCACGGCGAAGCTGATATGAGGGTCCCCGGCCAGCAAGGGTTTGCCGCTGGCGGTTCGATTGCCGGCGACGACCCAGGCATTGCTGCCTTCGAACTGGGGTATGGCAGCGGCGTCCAGTGCCGTTTCGCTGAGCCGGGCCAGGTGCTCGAGGCTGCGCCAGTCCTTGCCGCTCAGGGCGGGAGCGGCATGCAGGGCCCCCTCGGGCTGCCAGTCGAGGTCGAAGATGGCCAGGTACTCGGCGCCCAGCTGGTCGCGGATATAGGTCAGCGCGGGATCGGTGCGGAATCCCGCGGCGAAGCTGTAGGCCAGGTAGCCGGCGATGCTCAGGGTGTCCTGGGCAGTGAAAGGCCGACGTGGGATGCCCAGTACATCGAACTCGATGGGGCTTGGATGGCTGTCCTGCCAGTCATTGACGCCTTGCAGATAGGCTTGCAGCGCCAGCCAGGCAGGCGCCTGGCGGTCCTGGCGCCGGACCATGAGCTCGGCCTGTTCGCGGATCCGCAGGCTGCGGAACAGGATGTCGGTGGGCAGCAGCTGCTTGCCCAGCACCTCGGCCAGCTCGCCCCGCGCCAGACGACGCATGATCTCCATCTGGAACAGACGGTCCTGGGCGTGCACATAGCCCAGGGCGCGGTACATGTCTGGCTCGTTTAGCGCCTGTATGTGCGGGACGCCCCGCGCGTCGTAGCGGATGCTCACCGCGGCCTGCAAGCCCGCCAGGGCCACCTCGCCTTCGCGCTGTGGCTGCTTGCCTTGCACGTACCAGTAGCCTGTGCCAGCGGCCAGAGCCAGGGCGATGGCCAGGAAAGACAGCATGCGTTTCATCATCACTCCTTGTGCATTCGGACGCGAACCGTGGTCCGATCCTCACCGGGTTCGCGAACTCAGAATAGTCTCGGAAGGAGTGATCATGTCCCTCAGCGAAAAACAGAAGATGCTCAGTGGCCAGCTCTATCACGCAGGTTGTCCGGAGCTGCAGGCGGACGAGTTGGCCAACCGCCACTGGATGCAACGCTACAATGCCAGTGCCGACCTGCCCACGGCGCAGCGACATGAACTGTTGAGCGAGCATTTCGCCACGGTAGGCGAGGGCACGGTGATCCGCTCGCCGTTCCACTGCGACTACGGCTGGAACATCAGCATCGGTGCCAATACCTTCATCAACTTCAACTGCGTGATCCTCGACGTACTGCCCGTGCGCATCGGCGATGACTGCCAGATCGCACCCTCGGTACAGATCTACACCGCCGACCATCCCATGGACCCCGAAGTGCGGCGTACCGGCCTGGAAAGCGGGCGGCCGGTGACCATCGGCAACAACGTGTGGATCGGGGGAGGAGCGATCATCCTGCCGGGCGTCACCATCGGCGACAACGCGGTAGTGGGCGCCGGCAGCGTGGTGACGCGGGATGTGCCGGCGGGGGCGGTGGTGGTGGGCAACCCGGCGCGGGTGCGTCAGTCGGCCCAAGTGCAATAACACCCCAGCGCCAGGGTATTGGACGCGCGTACCTGGCGCCCCTGGATGAGCGCCTCGAGAATCGGCTCGACGAAACTGTTGCCCGAATTGCACACGGCACCTTCGCTGTAGGGACCAAGGTAGGCCAGCTTGCCATCACGGTCCCAGATGGCGACAGCTGGACTGGCGGGTACCTGCTCATCGCCAAGAAGCCCGTCCAGCGGCTGGAGGGCGCTCAGGTTGGCAGGCAACTGTCCGTGGCTTCCTCGCTTGCGGACTACATGAAAGGTCACGCCCTTGTCGGCGAATCGCTCGATCAGTTCGCTCAGGTGCTGCTGGTTACCGACGTTGCAAGGGCAGGCCGGATCCCAGAAGTGCACGACGCGAACGGGGCCGGGGCCGGCGAGCTCGGGTGGCAAGCGCAGGGTGTCGCCGGCGAAGAGTTGCGCCTGATTGTCGAAGGGTCGTAGATAGCGGTCCTGGAAACCGACATACGCCCACCAGAGAAGAGCGGCGCAGAGCAGTGACAGCAAGACAGTGATCCATCGGCGGGCTGAGCGATCTGGCATGGCAGGTCCATCGAACGGTGAGTGCAGCTCGGTGCAAGGCCGCCCAGCTTGCCATGACGCGACCGACAGCTGAATATCGCAGATCGACAATCGCTTTGGACGGCTTCGATGCCTGTGACCTTCCACCCAGACCTGCTGCGCGCCAGCCTGCCCGCGCTGGCGGCGCGTCAGCTGCCTTGCCCTCAGTCCTGTGCCTACCAGCGTTACTATGGCCTCGACCTGCCGGGCGAAAGCTGGATGGGCGGCTTGGCGATCGCCGATTTCGACCTGGTGGGTCAGGTCTGGTTACCGCCTCGACCCGTGGCGACGCTGTTCGTGATGCACGGTTTCTACGATCACATGGGTCTTTACCGGCATGTGATCGAATGGGGGCTGGAACAGGGCTATGCGGTGATCAGCTGTGATCTGCCGGGGCATGGACTGTCCAGTGGTGCGCGGGCCAGCATCGATGATTTCGACGTGTACCAGCAGGTCCTGCAGGCCTTGTTCGAACAGGCGCGGCTGCTGGCGCTGCCTCATCCCTGGCATCTCTGCGGACAGAGCACCGGCGGCGCGATCCTGATCGATCACCTGCTGCACCAGGGCGAGCGTAGCCCGGCGGATGGGGAGGTGATCCTGCTGGCGCCGCTGGTCAGGCCGCGGGCGTGGCACTGGTCCAGGCTCAGCTATGGCGTGCTGCGACATTTCGTCGACGGTATCGAGCGGCGCTTTACCGAGAACAGCAACGATCCGGCTTTCCTGCCATTCCTCGAGGCCGATCCGTTGCAACCGCGGCGACTGCCGACGGCCTGGGTCGGCGCGCTGGTGGCTTGGGTCAAGCGCATCGAGGCAGCGCCAACGAGCCAACGGCGGCCGTTGATCATACAAGGGCAGGCGGATGGCACGGTGGACTGGCCCTATAACCTCAAGGTACTGCAAGCGAAGTTCGCCGAACCGCGCATCCTGCTGTTGCCCGAGGCTCGGCATCACCTGGCGAACGAGTTGCCTGACATCCGCTGGCGTTACTTCGATTTCATCGGCCAGCACCTGCGCTGATCAGCGCAGGTCATTGGCACTCTGGCCGACCGCCAATCCCGCCCGGATCGCCGCCAGGGCAGCCTCGTAGTAGACCTTGCCATCGCTCGACTCGGCGAACGTGGCGAACTCTTCGAGTTCCGCATCGGACAGATCGCGATAGACGTAGAGCAGGGTGTTGCTCAGGTCGTCACCGATCTGCTGCATCAGGCGCTGGCGCTGGCCTTCCAGCATTCCTTGCGCCTGACCGCCGCCGAACAGACCGGGAATCATCGAGCTGAGGCTGTCGGCGGCGACACCGGCGATGGCCAGGCTTACCTCGGCACCCGCCTCGCGGGCGGGCAGCGCCTGGGCCAGGTGGCCGATGACCAGTAGCCGGTTGTCGCTGGCCTGGATCTTCGGCAGGCCCTGGGCGTTCTTGGCCAACTGGTCCTTGCGCGTGGCGAGCAACTCGGCGGCAACCACCTTGCGCCCCACGGGCGACTGGAAGAAGCTCAACGCGGGGGAGGGGTTCGGCAACTTCGCGCGCAATTGCGCCTGGGCACGGCGATCCATCGCCTCGGCCTGGAAGCGTTGGTTGCTGTTATTGATCAGGGCCTGATAGACCGCGGGCGGCAGGCTGCTGCGATAGCGCTGCTGCGCGGCACTGACCGCGTCGGTGAAGTGGGCGCGCTGGTCCGGCCAGCCCGCGGCTCGATAGAGCTGGTCGAGACTGTCTGCCCAGACAGGCATGGTGCAGATCATCATCAGCAGCAAGGAAAACAAACGGCGCATTCAGGACTCCTGTCGGCAGGTCGCTATTGTCCGTGGCGCGGCTGGCCTTTGTCGAGACGCCTGTGCATCATCTCAGCCAGGCGGCGCTGTCGGTTTTCAAGGCTAATGGATACTATGCGCGGCATGCACATCTCTCCTGATCACCCATCGCTGTCCCTGATTGTCGATGACCTGGCCACCCGTGGCTGGTCGCAACAGCAATTGGTCTTGCCCGACGGCCTGGTCCAGGCCCTGGCGGACGAATGCCGCCTGCGTGCCGCGCAAGGCGAGCTGAGCCCTGCCGGCGTGGGCCGTGGCGCCGCCCAGGAGGTGCGCGAGAATGTCCGGGGCGATCGCATCCAGTGGCTGGAACAGGGCGAATCCGAAACCTGCGACCTCTATCTCGAGATCATGGACAGCCTGCGACTGTCGCTCAATCGCGGCCTGTTCCTGGGGCTGGAGGATTTCGAGTGCCACTTTGCCCTGTATCCGCCGGGTGCGTTCTATCGCCGACATGTCGACCGTTTTCGCGACGATGACCGGCGCATGGTATCGGCGATCATCTACCTCAACGAGGGGTGGGCGCCGGAGGAAGGCGGGCAGTTGCGCATGAGCCTGCCGGACGGCGTCGAGCACGACGTGCAACCTGAAGCAGGGTGCCTGGCGGTATTCCTGTCGGGCGACATTCCCCACGAAGTCTTGCCGGCACGTCGGGATCGCCTGTCCTTGACGGGCTGGTTTCGGCGCCGTGGCAATGATCCTTTCTGAGTACCCCAAGGTCCTGGTCAGCGCCTGCCTGCTGGGGCGGCCGGTGCGCTATGACGGGCGCGCCAGTGGCCATCCGGACCTGCTGCGGCGCTGGCAGGTCGAGGGGCGGGTGGTGGCGCTGTGTCCAGAGGTCGCTGGCGGCCTGCCTACGCCACGACCGCCCGCGGAGATTCCTGGCGGGCAGGGCCTTGCGGTGATCGAGGGAAAGGCGTGCGTGGTCACAGTCGATGGCGAGGATGTCAGCGAGGCTTTTCTGTGCGGCGCCAGGCAAGCCTTGGCGCTGGTGCGCCGACATGGCATCCGGGTGGCGATCCTCAAGTCCGGTAGCCCATCCTGCGGCAATCGCCTGACATATGACGGCAGCTTCAATGGCGTGAAAGTGCCCGGCGAAGGAGTGGCCGCCGCGATGTTGCGGCGCGAAGGCATTCAGGTCTTCAGCGAACTCGAACTGGAAGAGGCGCAGCGTGCGCTGATGAGCCTGGAATCCTTATGAAGCTCATGGCCTCGTCGCGGGTGGTCCGGCATTCCGGCAAGCCCGCGATGATGCCATCCAAACGCTAAGGTGCGAGTTGTTCTCCAGCGACCTGTTGCACCGGATTTTCCAGCCACTTGCGTTCCATGGCCGCCAGGCGACCGTCATCCATGATCCGCTGCAGCGCGTTGTTGAGCGCGCTTTCGAACGCCGGGTTGTCTTTCTGGAAAGGAATTACCAACGACTGTCGGCTGTAGGGATGGCTGGTGTCGAGCGGTGCCTGTGACGCCTGTTCAGCGTTGGACTGATTCAAGGCGATATCGTACTTGCCGTTTTCCACACCCGGCAGGAGCTCCTGGGCAGGGGTTTCGATGAATTCGGCACGCACATCCAGCTCTTGCGCCAGAGCCTGGCCCAGCTCGATTTCGAAGCCGGTCAGGTGCTCGTCCTTCTTGAAGGTGTAGGGGGGTGTATCCGCCAGAACGGCGATGCGCAGCTCCCCTCGGTCGTTGACTTCGTCGATCAGCTCGGCTTGAGCCCATGGGCTGATGAGGACGGCTAGTAGCAGGCCAGTGGTCAAACGCATGATTGCCCCTTCTTGTTCGGCAGATGAGTGGCACTTGCCGAGGCTTTTTTATCCCACGCTCCGGTCAAGCGAGGCTATGACCTCAAGTCCGTGCCGATGTTTGGGCTGGGACGCGATTTTTCTTGCTTCGACACTAGTCGCCGAAGGCGTAGTCGCACGTGTTCGTGCACATGATCTGAGGTATCAACGAAAAGGTCGGCGACGGCCTGATGCCAGTCAGCTAGAAAATATCATTTGATTCAAATGCTGGAGCTTGGCCTTCGGCTTCTGGAATCTTCTGTGAAGCTGACGGCCTCATCGCGGGACAAGCCCGTTCGCCACCGGGATTGTGTCTTGGCTACACCGCGCACCAGTAGCGAGTGGGCTTGCCCCGCGATTGAGGCCGTTAGCATCATGAAAAGCTCAAGAGCTGCCAAGCGAGCTTCAGCATTTGAAAATCGAACGCTTTTCTTGGCTGGCTGGCATTAGCCCGATGGCTGCCTTTTGTCTGTAGCTCATGGGAAAATCACCTTCGTCTACCTGAGATCACTTTCTACCACTGCTTTTTCCATGATGATGGTGCGCTCGGTAATCCTGAGCGTTCGTTGTTCGCAAAGCAGTGACCACTATCCGACTGATCGCGGGTGCATCCTCGCTGTTTGCGAGTCGTACCTGGCATTCCATGCTCATCACCGATTGAGTTGGGAATGAAGGCAATAGTGTGGGTCGGTTCCGGTGCCCGAGCGAGACGCATAAAAAAATCCGATGCCAGTTCAGGCATCGGATTTCGATTTCTTGCAGCCAAAGGTCAAGCGAGATGGCTCAACTGATCGGCCTCAGGCCATTGGCCTCCCTTCGCTGCGCAGTAACGGCTCAGAAAAGGACGCGGGAACGGATAGTGCCCTTCACGTGCTGCAGTTTTTCTTGGGCCAGATCCGAATACTCGGCGTCAACGTCGATGACCACGTAGCCCACTTTCTCGTCGGTCTGCAGGAACTGACCGGAGATGTTGATCCCGTTCTCGGCAAAGACCTTGTTGATCTCGCTGAGTACGCCAGGGATGTTTTCGTGAATGTGCAGCAGGCGGTGCTTGCCCGGGTGCGCCGGCAGGGCCACTTCCGGGAAGTTGACCGAGGATACCGAAGTACCGTTGTCGCTGTACTTGACCAGCTTCTCTGCCACTTCCAGGCCGATGTTGGCCTGGGCCTCGGCAGTGGAGCCGCCGATATGCGGGGTCAGGATGACGTTGTCGAGGCCGCGCAGCGGGCTTTCGAACTCTTCGTCGTTGGAGCGTGGCTCTACCGGGAAGACGTCGATGGCGGCGCCGATCAGGTGCTGGTCCTTGATGGCATTGGCCAGGTGATCGAGCTCGACCACGGTACCGCGCGCGGCGTTGATCAGGATCGCGCCTTTCTTCATCGCGCGGATTTCCTTCTCGCCGATCATCCACTGGGTGGAAGGCAGTTCGGGAACGTGCAGCGAGACGATATCGGCCAGGCCCAGCAGCTCGTTCAGGCTGCCGACCTGGGTGGCGTTGCCCAATGGCAGCTTGGTCAGCGTGTCATAGAAGTACACCTGCATGCCCAGGCTCTCGGCCAGCACGGACAGCTGCGTGCCGATGGAGCCGTAGCCGACGATGCCGAGCTTCTTGCCACGAATCTCGAAAGAATTGGCCGCGCTCTTGATCCAGCCGCCACGGTGGCAGGAGGCGTTCTTCTCCGGGATGCCGCGCAGCAGCAGAATGGCCTCGGCCAGTACCAGTTCGGCGACCGAACGGGTGTTGGAGTAAGGCGCGTTGAACACGGCGATACCGCGTTCGCGAGCGGCGTTCAGGTCGACCTGGTTGGTGCCGATGCAGAAGCAGCCGACGGCGACCAGCTTCTTCGCACAGCCGAAAACTTCATCGGTCAGCTGGGTGCGAGAGCGAATGCCGATGAAGTGGGCCTCGGCGATCTTTTCCTTCAGCTCGGCTTCCGGCAGGGAACCCTTGTGGTACTCGATGTTGGTGTACCCGGCAGCCTTGAGGGTATCCACTGCGTTCTGGTGGACGCCTTCGAGAAGAAGGAACCTGATCTTGCTCTTGTCGAGAGAAGTCTTGCTCATCTGCGTAAACCTGTGTCCCGGAGATATGAAATGGCAGGGAAGTGAAGCGGCGCGGCGTCGGCCTTAGCACGAACAGCGGGAGGGCCATGCTACCATACGCGACACAGACTGAGCTGTTCGAGACAGGTGAAGACTGCTCAGGGTGACTATGAATGGTTCGAGAGTTCAACCTATGACGCATGCTGCCGTACTTGATGAACTGGTGACGCTGGTCGACCCTGGCAAGCTGCTCACCGACCCGGCCTCTCTCGACGCCTATGGCAAGGATTGGACCCGCCAGTTCCCTCCCGCGCCCCTGGCCATTGTCTTCCCCAAGTCCGCCGAACAGCTGCAGGCCATCGTCCTCTGGGCCAACCGCCACCGCGTGGCGCTGGTGCCCTCGGGCGGGCGCACCGGCTTGTCCGCGGGCGCGGTGGCGGCCAATGGCGAGGTCGTGGTGTCCTTCGACTACATGAACCGCATCCTCGATTTCAATGCCTTCGATCGCACCGTCGTCTGCGAGCCGGGTGTCGTTACCCGGCAGTTGCAAGCGTTCGCCGAAGAGCATGGGCTCTACTACCCGGTCGACTTCGCATCCTCCGGTTCCAGCCAGATCGGCGGCAACATCGGCACCAATGCAGGTGGCATCAAGGTCATTCGCTATGGCATGACTCGCAATTGGGTTGCCGGCCTCAAGGTCGTCACCGGCAAGGGCGAGCTGCTGGAGCTCAACAAGAACCTGATCAAGAACGCCACCGGCTACGATCTACGCCAATTGTTCATCGGCGCCGAGGGCACGCTGGGCTTCGTGGTGGAAGCGACCATGCGCCTGGACCGCACGCCCCGCAATCTTACGGCCATGGTGCTGGGTACGCCGGATTTCGATTCGATCATGCCCGTGTTGCATGCATTCCAGGGCAAGCTGGACCTGACCGCGTTCGAATTCTTCTCCGACAAGGCCCTGGCCAAGGTGCTCGCGCGGGGCGATGTCCCCGCGCCCTTCGCGACCGATTGCCCCTTCTATGCGCTTCTGGAGTTCGAGGCCGTCAACGAGGAAGTGGCCGACACTGCCCTGGCGACCTTCGAGCAGTGCGTCGAGGAAGGCTGGGTGCTCGATGGCGTGATGAGCCAGAGCGAGACCCAGCTGCGCAATCTGTGGAAACTGCGGGAGTACATCTCTGAAACCATCTCGCACTGGACGCCGTACAAGAACGACATCTCGGTCACCGTTTCCAAGGTGCCGGCCTTTCTGCGGGAAATCGACGCCATCGTGGGCGAGCACTACCCGCACTTCGAGGTCGTCTGGTACGGCCATATCGGTGACGGCAACCTGCACCTGAACATCCTCAAGCCCGATGACCTGGACAAGGAGACGTTCTTCGCAACCTGCGCCAAGGTCAATCAATGGGTCTTCCAGATCGTCCAGCGCTACGACGGTTCGATCTCGGCCGAGCATGGCGTCGGCATGACCAAGCGCGATTACCTGGGCTATAGCCGTTCGCCCGAAGAGATTGCCTGCATGAAAGCGATCAAGGCGGTTTTCGATCCAAACGGCATCATGAATCCGGGTAAGATCTTCGCTCCCGATTGAAAGCAGAACCCAACGCGCAGGAGTCGGCAATGAGCTATCAGCATCAATACCTGGACGGTACCCGCATTCACTTTCCCCTGGGCAAGGTGGTGTGCATAGGCCGCAACTATGCCGAGCATGCCAGGGAGCTGGACAACCCCATTCCAACCGAGCCGCTGCTGTTCATCAAGCCGGGCAGTTGCGTGGTGCCGCTGACAGGTGGGTTCAAGATCCCGGTTGATCGTGGCGCCGTGCATTACGAAGCGGAAATCGCCGTGTTGCTGGGCAAGCCACTGTCGACTCACCCCACTGAAGAAGAAGTGCGCGACGCGATTTCCGGCTTCGCCCCGGCACTGGACCTGACCTTGCGCGATGTCCAGGCCAAGCTCAAGGAAAAGGGCCTGCCGTGGGAGCTGTCCAAGTGCTTCGACGGGGCGTGCGTGCTGCCACCGTTCGTCTCCGCCGGCTTCTTCGAGGAGCCGACCGACATCGGTATCCGCCTGACCATCAATGACGAGGTTCGCCAGGACGGCAACAGCGCGATGATGCTCAACCCTATCGTGCCGATCATCCAGCACATTGCCGCGCATTTCACCCTGCAGCCGGGCGATGTGATCCTGACCGGTACGCCTGCTGGCGTCGGCCCCCTGAACCCGGGCGATGAGCTGGTGCTCGAACTACCCGGCGCGAGCCGCTTCGAAGGCCGCGTACTCTGAAACGAGAATGATGACAGCCACGCACTGTCATCGTTCGATTTGCCGCCTGGCAGTTTTGCCGTTTTTTTCACACGCGATCCGGATAATGTGCCGGATGACTCTCCATGCCGCTGGCATGCGGTGAAATCGGCAAGACTTCAGGAAATCTCTGCTCATGGCTGTCTCTTCCAGTGCCTCCAACCCCCCTGCGCGCAAGTCGCGCGTGTTTCTGCGCTGGCCGACCTGGCTCGCCGCGGCAGTTATAGTCGGCTGTGGCGTCTCGATGGCCATGCACTGGGACGATCGTGGCCTGCTGTGGATCCAAGAGGGGCTGGAAAGCCATGCCGACAAGGTCGAGAGCGTCTGGCTGCCGGACTATCAGGTGGATATCGACGCCAAGGTGTTGCCGGGCATGGCGGACGATGAAGCCTCCGATGTGGCCTTCAGCCCGCAGACCCGCAGCCTGTTTGCCGTGATGGGCAAGAATCCGTTTCTGGTCGAGTTGAGCCTGGATGGCGATGTCTTGCGCAAGATACCGCTGGTGGGCTGGAACAACCCCGAAGGTGTCGCGGTACTCGAGGATGGGCAACTGGCGATCGTCGATGAGCGCAGCCACGACCTGACAGTGGTCAAGATCGACGCCGGCACGACTTCGCTCAATCGCGCCGATTTCCAGAGTCATGACCTGGGCGAGTCCGAAAACAGCAACAAGGGTTTCGAAGGTGTTGCCTGGGACCCTGCGCTTCAGCGCATCGTCATTGGTGAAGAGCGTCCGCCACGCCTCTTTGTCTGGAACCACGACGGACGTGGTCCGTTGACAGGCGTGAAGCAGGTATTGCCAGGCGCCGAGCTTGACCTGCGCAACCTGTCTGCCGTGGGCGTCGATCCTCGTACGGGGCATCTGCTGGTCCTGTCGGCGGACTCAAACATGCTCCTGGAGCTGGACGAGAAGGGTGAGCAGATCAGCTTCATGACGCTCCTGGGGGGCTTCAACGGCCTGCGCGACACCATACCAAGAGCCGAAGGGGTGGCCATGGATGACCAAGGCAACCTCTATATGGTCAGCGAACCGAACCTCTTCTACCGTTTTCGGAAAAACTGACTGCACTATCGGGTTTTCCAGATGATGGCATTAAGCTTTACTTCAGCTATCCGTGGTTAGATTGCCTATCCACAAGCCGAGTCCGTTCAATGCGTCATCGTCTGCTTCGCCTGCCTTTCGTTCTTGTTCCGTTTCTGTGCGCACTGCTGCTCGCCGGCGTCGTCGGGCAGGAATTTCGCCTGTTCGAGCGCGGATGGTTCAACCTCAAGACCTGGTGGAGCCCCGCCGAATACAGCATAGGGCTGGATCGCTATCGGGTGGTCGTCGAAAGGCAACCGGTCGAAGGGCTGGACGATGATATCTCGGCCCTGACCTACGATCCCGACCGCAAGACACTGTTCACCGTCACCAACGCACGCCCCGAGCTGATCGAACTGTCATTGGACGGACGTATTCTCAGGCGCGTGCCATTGATCGGCTTTGGTGATCCGGAAGCGGTGGAGTACGTCGGTCCCGATTCATTCGTCATCACTGACGAACGCCAGCAGCGTCTGATCCGCGTTCAACTGAAGGAGGACACTCAGGTTCTGAATGCCGGGGAGGCCGAACAACTCAGCCTGGGCATCGGCCTGAACGGTAACAAAGGCTTCGAAGGCCTGGCCTACGATTCGACGGGCAAGCGCCTGTTCGTGGCCAAGGAACGCGACCCCTTGCTGATCTACGAGGTGCATGGCTTTCCTCACGTGAACCCCGAGCAGCCTTACGCCGTGCATGTGGTGCAGGACAGCAAGCGCGACTCGCGGCTGTTCGTGCGTGATCTCTCCAGCTTGCAGTTCGACGAACGCAGCGGGCATCTGCTGGCGTTGTCGGACGAGTCGAGACTGGTCGTGGAACTGGATGTGAAAGGACGACCGCTGAGCACGCTTTCGCTGCTCAAGGGTTTCCACGGCCTGCGCAAGACCGTGCCGCAGGCGGAAGGGATTGCCATGGATGAAGCGGGCACGCTCTACCTGGTCAGTGAGCCGAATCTGTTCTATGTGTTCAGGCAACCGGTGGAGTGACCGGTTGCCTGGGGACGCCGAGGCGTCTGCGGGTCAGACCTTGAGGGTCTTGACGCCTTCGGCGGTGCCCAGCAACAGCAGGTCCGCGGGCCGTGCCGCGAACAGGCCGTTGGTGACCACGCCGACGATAGCGTTGATCTGAGCTTCCAGGGCGACCGGATCGACGATCTGCAGGTTGTGTACATCCAGGATGACGTTGCCGTTGTCGGTCACCACGCCTTCACGGTAGACCGGATCACCGCCCAGCTTGACCAACTGGCGCGCCACGTGGCTGCGCGCCATCGGGATCACTTCCACGGGCAGCGGGAAGGCGCCTAGGACAGGTACCAGCTTGCTGGCGTCGGCGATGCAGATAAAGGTCTTGGCCACCGCGGCGACGATCTTCTCGCGCGTCAGGGCCGCACCGCCGCCCTTGACCAGGTGCAGACGTTCATCGCTCTCGTCCGCGCCGTCCACGTAGAACTCCAGCTCGCTGACGGCATTGAGCTCGTATACCGGGATGCCATGGCCCTTGAGACGCGAAGCAGTAGCCTCGGAGCTCGCCACCGCGCCGTCGAAGGCCGTCTTGTGCTGGGCCAGGGCGTCGATGAAGAAGTTCGCTGTGGACCCGGTGCCCACGCCGACGACGCTCTTGACGTCCAGCTTGGGCAGAATGAAGTCGACAGCGGCCTGGGCGACAGCCTGTTTGAGTTGGTCCTGGGTCATGCGGGCTCCGGAAGGGGCAGGGAGTTACGAAGGTCGACCATTATAGCGGCAAGCGCCGGTAAAACCGCGGTTTTGCTGTGGTCGCCCGACCGGGCGCTGGGGTAGACTCGCAGCCCTTGTCCCGCGGCCCAGTGATGTTTTCCCGATGCTCGAACAGTACGTCAAGAAGATCCTCACCTCGCGCGTCTACGACGTTGCGGTCGAAACCCCGTTGCACAGCGCCGGACAACTGAGCCAGCGTCTGGGCAACCAGGTCCTGCTCAAGCGCGAGGACTTGCAACCGGTGTTTTCCTTCAAGATCCGCGGGGCGTACAACAAGCTGGCGCAGCTGAGCAAGGAAGAACTGGCCCGCGGCGTGGTCACCGCCTCGGCGGGCAACCATGCCCAGGGGCTGGCATTGGCGGCACGCGAGCTGGGGATCAAGGCCACCATCGTGATGCCCAAGACGACCCCGGAGATCAAGGTCGAAGGCGTACGCTCGCGCGGGGGCAAGGTGCTGCTGCACGGTGATTCGTTCCCCGAGGCGCTGGCGTATTCCTTGAAGCTGGTCGACGAAAAAGGCTTCGTCTACATCCATCCCTACGACGATCCGCACACCATCGCCGGGCAGGGCACCGTGGCCATGGAAATCCTGCGTCAGCATCCGGGTCGCCTGGATGCGATCTTCGTGCCGGTCGGGGGCGGTGGTCTGATCGCCGGTATCGCTGCCTACGTCAAATACCTGCGCCCGGAGATCAAGGTGATCGGCGTGGAGCCGGACGATTCCAATTGCCTGCAAGCGGCCATGGCAGCCGGCGAGCGGGTCGTGCTGCCACAGGTCGGGCTATTCGCCGACGGTGTCGCTGTGGCGCAGATCGGCCAGCATACCTTCGATATCTGCAAGTATCATGTGGATGAGGTGCTGACCGTCAGCACCGATGAAATCTGCGCTGCGATCAAGGATATCTATGACGATACCCGCTCGATCACCGAACCCGCCGGTGCGTTGGGCGTGGCTGGCATCAAGAAGTACGTCGAGCGCCATGGCGTGACCGGCCAGACCCTGGTGGCGATCGACTCCGGCGCCAACGTCAACTTCGACCGCTTGCGCCATGTGGCCGAGCGTGCCGAGCTGGGAGAAGGGCGCGAGGCCATTATTGCCGTGACCATCCCGGAACGGCCGGGCAGTTTCAAGGCGTTCTGCGAAGCCATCGGCAAGCGGCAGATCACCGAATTCAACTACCGCTATCACGCGGCAGGCGAGGCGCATATCTTCGTCGGCGTGCAGACGCATCCGGAAAGGGACCCGCGTTCCGAGCTGGTCAGGCAACTGATCGAGCAGGGCTTCCCGGTGACGGATCTGACCGACAACGAACTGGCCAAGCTGCATATCCGGCATATGGTGGGTGGCCATTCGGCGGGAGTCAGCGACGAGATGGTCCTGCGTTTCGAGTTTCCCGAGCGGCCGGGCGCGCTGTTCAACTTCCTCAACAAGTTGGGCGGACGCTGGAACATCTCGATGTTCCACTACCGCAATCACGGGGCGGCCGACGGACGGGTGGTCGCCGGCCTGCAAGTGCCGGATGACGAACGCCACCTGGTGCCGGCGGCATTGGCCAAGATCGGCTACCCCTACTGGGACGAGACCGAGAATCCGGCCTACCGGCTGTTCCTGGGCTAAGCGACTACGCTTGGCTAACCGCTCCAGGATGCGATGACATGGACTACCTCACTACCCTCAAGACCGTGCACATCCTAGCCACCGTCGTGCTGCTCGGCAGCGCGCTCGGGCTGGCGGCATGGACCTGGCGTGCGCGGCGTCAGGGCGACGGCCACGTCTATGGGCAACTTCTGCGTCGCCCCCTGCTGTTCGTCTGGATAGTGATGGGCGTATGCCTGGTCAGCATGCCGTTCACCGGCTGGTGGCTGGCCCATCTGATCGGCTGGCCATTGGGGCAGACCTGGATCCTGGTATCCGGCTTGCTGTACACCCTTGGCGCCTTTTGCTTCTGGTGGTTGCTGGTACGCCTGAATCGGTTGCGCCACGGGCCGGTCGAGGGGTTGCGCCCGACTCTGGCGCTGGCATTGGTCAGTGCCCTGTGCTTCGTGTCCATCGCCGGGCTGATGGGCGCCAAACCGGTCTAGGCGAGACAGACCGCACCTCGCCCTCGCTCGTTTCAGTCACGCAGCGACATGACCTCCCAGCCCCTGCGTTCGGCTTCGGCCTCGAGCCTGGGGTCCGGGTCGACGGCCACCGGGTGCGCTACTTGCTCGAGCAGCGGCAGATCGTTCATCGAGTCGCTGTAGAACCAACTGTCTTCCAGGTCATGGCCGTTCTCCAGCATCCAGCGCCGCAGGCGCGTCACCTTGCCTTCACGAAAACACGGTATATCGGTACTGCGACCGGTGTAGCGTCCATCCTGCATCTCGCATTCGGTAGCCAGCAGGGTGGTGACACCCAGGCGACGGGCGATCGGCGCGGTGACGAAGCGATTGGTGGCGGTAATGATCACTAGCTTGTCGCCTGCGTCACGGTGCTTTTGCAGCAGGGCCAAGGCCTTGGGCAGGATGATCGGTTCGATGCAGTCGCGCATGAATGCCTGGTGCCACTGGTCGAGCTGGTTCGGCTCGGTGGCGGCGAGGATCTCCATGGAAAAGGCCAGGTAGGCCTGCAGGTCGAGCGTGCCGTCGAGGTAGTCATCGTAGAAGGCGTCGTTGCGGCGCTTGTAGGCGACCGGATCGAGGATCCCGCGCTCGCAGAGGTAGTCGCCCCAGGCATGGTCGCTGTCGCCACCGAGGAGGGTATTGTCCAGATCGAATAAAGCCAGGCGCATCGCAGTCACTCGCAGAAGCTCTAGGGAAGCTGTGCAGAATACGGAGTTCTCATCTCGCTGCACATAAGCATGGCGGGCGCGTTGCTGCGCTCGCAGGCTTTGTGGAACAATGCCCGAACATGCGTTTGCGAGGTTGCTGCCGTGATCGACCCGGATGGTTTTCGCCCCAATGTCGGGATCATTCTCACGAATGATGCCGGGCAGGTGCTATGGGCTCGACGGATCAACCAGGACGCCTGGCAGTTTCCCCAGGGAGGGATCAACCCTGACGAAACGCCGGAAGACGCCCTGTACCGCGAGCTGAATGAAGAGGTTGGGCTGGAACGCCAGGATGTGGAAATTCTTGCCTGCACGCGTGGCTGGTTGCGTTATCGTTTGCCGCAGCGGTTGGTACGCACGCACAGCCAGCCGCTGTGCATCGGCCAGAAGCAGAAGTGGTTCCTGCTGCGTCTGGTGACCAACGAGCAGCGGGTACGTATGGACCTGACCGGCAAGCCCGAGTTCGACGGCTGGCGCTGGGTCAGCTATTGGTATCCATTGGGCCAGGTGGTGACATTCAAGCGCGAAGTGTACCGGCGCGCCTTAAAAGAGCTTGCCCCGCGCCTGCTGACGCGCGACTGACGACGGAGTTCGACCCCGAGCCATGCTCAATACGCTGCGCAAGATCGTCCAGGAAGTGAACTCCGCCAAAGATCTCAAGACGGCGTTGGGTATCATTGTCTTGCGCGTCAAGGAGGCGATGGGCAGCCAGGTCTGTTCGGTCTATCTGCTCGATCCGGAAACCAACCGGTTCGTCCTGATGGCCTCCGAGGGGCTGAACAAGCGCTCGATCGGCAAGGTCAGCATGGCCCCCAACGAAGGTCTGGTCGGCCTTGTCGGGACACGCGAAGAGCCGCTGAACCTGGAGAATGCCGCCGATCACCCCCGTTACCGCTACTTCGCCGAAACGGGCGAGGAGCGCTTTGCATCTTTCCTGGGCACGCCGATCATCCATCACCGTCGCGTGGTCGGTGTATTGGTGATCCAGCAGAAGGAGCGTCGCCAGTTCGATGAAGGTGAGGAAGCCTTCCTGGTGACCATGAGCGCCCAGCTCGCCGGCGTCATCGCCCATGCCGAGGCCACAGGTTCGATTCGCGGTCTCGGTCGTCAGGGCAAGGGTATCCAGGAAGCGCGTTTCGTGGGCGTTCCGGGCTCTCCGGGCGCGGCGGTCGGCAAGGCCGTGGTCATGCTGCCGCCGGCCGATCTCGACGTGGTCCCCGACAAGACCGTTGATGACATCCAGGCCGAGCTCAAGCTGTTCAACACGGCTCTCGAAGGCGTGCGCGACGACATGCGAAAGCTGTCGGCCAAGCTCGCCACGCAACTGCGTCCGGAGGAGCGCGCGCTATTCGACGTCTACCTGATGATGCTCGAAGATGCCGCGCTCGGCGGTGAAGTGGTGGCTGTCATCAAGACCGGCCAGTGGGCCCAGGGGTCCTTGCGCCAGGTAGTGGGCGAGCATGTCAGCCGCTTCGAACTGATGGATGACGCCTACCTGCGCGAGCGCGCGTCGGACGTCAAGGACCTGGGGCGGCGCTTGCTGGCCTATCTTCAGGAAGCCCGCCAGCAGACCTTGGTGTATCCGGACAACACCATCCTGGTCAGCGAGGAACTCACTCCGGCGATGCTCGGCGAGGTGCCGGAAGGCAAGCTGGTCGGGCTGCTCTCGGTGCTGGGTTCGGGCAACTCGCACGTGGCCATCCTGGCTCGGGCCATGGGTATCCCGACGGTGATGGGCCTGGTCGATCTGCCGTACTCGAAGGTCGACGGCATCGAGATGATCGTCGATGGCTACAAGGGCGAGGTCTTCACCAACCCCAGCGAGGTGCTGCGCAAGCAGTACAGCGAAGTGGTGGAGGAGGAGCGCCAGCTGGCCCAGGGTCTGGACGCGTTGCGCGAGCTGCCCTGCATCACCCCGGACGGTCATCGCATGCCGCTGTGGGTCAACACCGGCCTGCTGGCCGATGTCGCCCGCGCCCAGCAACGTGGCGCCGAGGGGGTAGGGCTGTACCGCACCGAAGTCCCTTTCATGATCAACCAGCGCTTCCCCAGCGAAAAGGAACAGTTGGCGATCTATCGTGAGCAGTTGGCGGCCTTCCATCCGCTGCCCGTGACCATGCGCACCCTCGATATCGGCGGCGACAAGGCGTTGTCCTATTTCCCGATCAAGGAAGAGAACCCCTTCCTCGGCTGGCGCGGTATCCGTGTCACGCTCGACCACCCGGAAATCTTCCTGGTGCAGACCCGCGCCATGCTCAAGGCCAGCGAAGGCTTGAACAACCTGCGCATCCTCTTGCCGATGATCTCCGGTATCCATGAGCTGGAAGAGGCCTTGCACCTGATCCATCGGGCCTGGGGTGAAGTCCGCGACGAAGGCACCGATGTGCCCATGCCGCCGGTAGGGGTCATGGTCGAGATTCCCGCTGCCGTCTATCAGACTCGCGAACTGGCCAGGCAGGTAGACTTCCTCTCGGTAGGCTCGAACGACCTGACCCAGTACCTGCTGGCGGTCGATCGCAACAACCCGCGTGTCGCCGATCTCTACGATTACCTGCATCCAGCCGTGCTGCAGGCCTTGCAGAACGTGGTCCGCGATGCCCATCTCGAAGGCAGGCCGGTGAGTATCTGCGGAGAGATGGCCGGTGATCCCGCCGCTGCGGTATTACTGATGGCCATGGGTTTCGACAGCTTGTCGATGAACGCCACCAACCTGCCGAAGGTCAAGTGGATGCTTCGTCAGATCAATATGGGCAAGGCGCGGGAGCTGCTCGGCGAGGCCATGGCCCAGGACAACCCGCAAGTGATCCACAGCGGCTTGCAGCTCGCCCTGAAGAACCTGGGGTTGGCGCGCATGATCGGGCCCGGCGCCGACAAGAAGCTCTGAACAGGAGAGGCGCCGCCGACAGGCCGGCGTCTAGGCCTCGATCGTCACCTCGCCCAGATGCCCTCCGAAAGGCCCGAAACTGCGTTCCAGCAATCGCCGTCGCCCTTGCGCGTCGACGATCAATACCGTGCTCGCGCGCGTGCCGTAGTTCTGGCTGCTGATGAATACACTCGACAGCAATCGTTCTGTGGAAAGGCCCACGCCTGTCTGCGGAAGCGCGGTTTCGGGCGCCTGGTCGGTATCGGCGAGCAGCTCGAGCAACCGTTGCGGATCCGAGTTGGGCAATGCGTCCTGCAGGCCAGCCCGCGCCTTGAGCAATTTTGGCCAGGGCGTGTCGAGCCCGGCGTTGGACAGCCCGTATACACCGGTCTGCAACCTGCGCGGCGTGCCCTCGCGCGCGCTCAGGTAGGCCAGGCAGTGGCTGTCGCCTGCCAGTAGGTTGAAACCGGAGTATTCGCTGCGCTTGCTCGCCACCTGATCCAGGTACGCATCGACCTCCAGTTCTCCACCCAGGTAGGCCGCGACCAGTTCGCCTCGCGAGCGCAGGCCCTGTGGCTGTTGCGGATCACGGATATTGGTCAGGGCGGCGAAACGTCCACGCGGGCCGATTCCCAACCAGGTGCCTCCAGCCTCGAGGTCGCGTCCGGCATGGACGCCCGGTGCATCCTCCCACTCCGCCAGGGGTTGGGTAGGGCGGGCGTAGAACTCGTCGCGATTGGCGGCCACGATCAGCGGCAGTTCATGTCCGGGCCGCCAGGCGAATACGATCAAGCACATAGGTTGGCCTCCGTGATTTGACCTACTGTACCTACTGCCGCGATCGCTATCCATCATCTGAAAGACTCTTCACTAGAGGCTTGAGGCTCGCTTCCGTTACCATGCCGCATCGTTTTTGACGGGGGAAGACTCATGGCTTTCGCACTCTATCTGCTATTGGGGGCCTGTGCCGGAGTGCTGGCCGGGCTGTTCGGCGTGGGTGGCGGCATCATCATCGTCCCCGTACTGGTGTTCACGTTTACCCTGCAAGGGTTCGATCCCTCGGTACTGACCCACCTGGCGGTCGGGACTTCGTTGGCAACCATCGTCTTCACCTCGATCAACGCCGTGCGCGAGCACCATCGCCTGGGCGCGGTGCAATGGCCGATCTTCGCCTGGATGACCGTGGGGATCCTTGTCGGTGCCGCGGTAGGGGCCAAGACCGCGTCGCTGATCCAAGGTCCGATACTGCAGAAGATCATCGGCGTGTTCGCCCTGGTCATCGCCGCGCAGATGGCCGCGGACTTCAAGCCCAAGGCCAGCCGTGGCATTCCGGGTAGGCCGATGCTCACTGCCGTAGGCGGCGTGATCGGTTGGGCGTCGGCGATCTTCGGCATCGGCGGCGGCTCGCTGACCGTGCCGTTCCTGATCTCGCGCAGCCTGCCCATGCAGAAGGCGGTGGCGACTTCGTCGGCCTGCGGCCTGCCGATCGCCATCGCCAGTGCGCTGGGTTTCATGGTGCTGGGCTGGAACGAGGCACACCTGCCGGCGCACAGCTTCGGCTATGTCTACCTGCCAGCCTTGCTGGGAATTGCCCTGACCAGCATGTTTTTTGCCCGCTATGGCGCACGCCTGGCGCACCGATTGTCGCCACGGCTGCTCAAACGCCTGTTCGCCGCGCTGCTGTTCTGCGTCGGCCTGAGCTTTCTGCTTTAAACGAGAGGAAACAACATGCTGCCTTACCCGCAGATCGACCCCGTGGCCCTGGCCATCGGGCCGCTGAAAATCCACTGGTACGGCTTGATGTACCTGATCGGCATCGGGGGTGCCTGGCTGCTCGCTTCGCGCCGCTTGCACCGCTTCGACCCGACCTGGTCCCGTGAAAAACTCTCCGACCTGGTGTTCTGGCTGTCCATGGGCGTGATCGTCGGCGGACGGCTAGGGTATGTGCTGTTCTACGACCTGCATGCCTATCTGAGCAATCCGACCCTGATCCTCGAAGTGTGGAAGGGCGGCATGTCGTTCCATGGCGGTTTCATCGGTGTGATGCTGGCGGCCTTGTGGTTCGGCAAGCGCAACAACAAGTCGTTCTTCGAACTCATGGACTTCGTCGCGCCCATGGTGCCGATCGGCCTGGGCGCGGGGCGCATCGGCAACTTCATCAATGCCGAGTTGTGGGGCAAGGCGACGGACGTGCCGTGGGCCATGGTCTTTCCGCCGTTCAGCGATCCGGCGCAGTTGCCGCGCCACCCGTCGCAGCTCTACCAGTTCGCGCTGGAAGGGGTCGCCCTGTTCCTGATCCTCTGGATGTTCTCGCGCAAACCGCGGCCGACCATGGCCGTATCGGGCATGTTCGCGCTGTTCTACGGTATCTTCCGCTTCATCGTCGAATTCGTTCGGGTGCCCGATGCCCAGCTCGGTTATATCGCCTTTGGCTGGCTGACCATGGGTCAGTTGCTGTGCCTGCCGATGATATTGGGCGGACTCGGCCTGATCTGGTGGGCCTATAATCGCAAGCCCACGGCCACACCCGCCGTCTGATTCCCACGGCAGGGGCGATCCCCCTGCCGTCCTCGCTACAGGTAAGCCATGAAACAGTATCTAGAACTGGTCCGCGACGTCATCGAGAACGGCACCCTCCAGGAAAACCGCACCGGCATCCGTACCATCAGCCTGCCGGGCGCGATGCTGCGTTTCGACCTGCAAAAAGGCTTCCCGGCCATCACCACGCGCAAACTGGCGTTCAAGTCGGCGATCGGCGAGATGGTCGGCTTCCTTCGCGGCGTCAGAAATGCCGGTGAGTTCCGGGAGCTCGGCTGCAAGGTCTGGGACCAGAACGCCAACGAAAATACCCAGTGGCTGGCCAACCCGTTCCGCCAAGGGCATGACGACCTCGGCGAGATCTACGGCGTGCAGTGGCGCCAGTGGCCGGGTTACAAGCGCATTCCGTTGTCCAATCCCGCCGCCATTGCGGTGGCCGAGCAGCAAGGTTTCCGCAGGATTGCCGAGGATGAAGAGGGTGGCGAGCCTTTCGTTGTCCTGTACAAGGCCATCGACCAAGTGCGTCAGTGCCTGGACACCATCGTCAATGATCCGGGCAGCCGTCGCATCCTGTTCCACGGCTGGAACTGCGCCCAGCTGGATGAAATGGCGCTGCCGCCGTGCCATTTGCTGTACCAGTTCCATCCCAATGCACAGACTCGCGAACTGTCCCTGACCTTGTACATTCGCTCGAATGATCTGGGGCTGGGCACGCCCTTCAACCTGACCGAAGGTGCCGCGCTGCTGTCGCTGTTCGCCCGATTGACGGGCTACACGCCGCGCTGGTTTACCTATTTCATTGGCGATGCGCATGTGTACGAGAATCACCTGGACATGCTCAACGAGCAGCTCAAGCGCGAGCCGTTGCCCGCGCCGAAGCTGGTCATCAGTGATCGAGTGCCGGATTTCGCCAAGACGGGGGTGTACGAACCGCAGTGGCTGGAGCAGATCGAGCCGAGTGATTTCAGTCTGGAAGGGTATGAGCACCACGCACCGATGACGGCACCGATGGCGGTGTGATGGGGCTGGCGGGGCACGATGGTTTTTCTGTCGTGCCCATTGCCGGGTACAAAGCCATTTTCATGTCAGTGATCATCGTCAGCTCATTGCCAACCCTATGAAAGCTGGGCCTCGGAGCTTTGTGTGGCCGCGAATTTCAGGCGCGTTGGGCGATTATATTGCCAGGCGAGCCCTTTCGGCCTCGATCGCGGGGCAAGCCCGCTCGCCACAAGTTGAGATGCAAAGACGTGCTTCCGGTGGCGAGCGGGCTTGCCCCGCGATCGAGTCCGTAGGACTCGCCTGGCAATGAAACTCTGAAAATCACCACGCTAGACGCGGGAAAACCAATCTCGGAGGCGTTCCCAAGCCCTGAACATGTCGACGTTACGCCATCCCCGAGCCGCCACCACAGGCGCCAGAGGCCGGCCATGACGATATCATCTCAGAATCGACACTACGTCCCGCCCACGCCTCAATGCCCGTGACTTCGCCCCACATGCGAATGCTCCGTCTCCGGCACGGTGACTGCGCCGTTCACTTCCAGATGCTGCAGGATCGAGCACTGCAGCTCCTGCGCGTGACAATGCTGGCGCAGCTCCAGCAGTTGCGCCTGCAAGGCCTGCAGGCCGTCGATCCGGGCCTGGACATGCTCGATATGCTCATCGATCAGGGCATTGACGCTTTCGCACTCGGCCTCTGGGCTGTCCCGTAGACGCAGCAGGCGGCGGATCTCTTCGAGCGTCATGTCCAAGGTGCGGCAATTGCGAATGAACGTCAGCCGCTCGACATGAGCCTGGGTATAGAGCCGGTAATTACCTTCGCTACGCGCGGGCTCGGGAAGCAGTCCTTCGCGCTCGTAGTAGCGAATGGTCTCCACGGCGCAGTCGGTGATCTTCGCAAGTTCTCCGATCTTCATGAGCTATTCCGAATGGATGACTTGACCCTATAGTGGCTACAGGGTGTTCACTTGGCAACAGGCTCACTTAAGGACGAACCCATGAACCAGCCTGTCAGCCACGACCATGCCCACGACCATGCCCACGGTGAACATGAGCACTCTCATGCCGGACATGCCCACAGTTGTTGCTCCACCGCTTCAGCCCCTGCCGTCGTACGGACGAGCGAATCGACGAGCAGCGGTGCCAGGCTCAGCCGTTTTCGTATCCAGGCCATGGATTGCCCGACCGAGCAGAGCCTGATCCAGGACAAGCTGGGCAAGCTGGCGGGTATCGAGCAGCTTGAGTTCAACCTTATCAATAGGGTGCTGGGCGTGCGCCACACGCTCGAAGAAACAGCCGAGATCGAACGGGCCATCGACAGCCTCGGCATGCACGCCGAGCCAATCGACGAGGGGGCCGACGATTCTGCACAGGCACCATCGGTCGGTGCCACCCGTTGGTGGCCCTTGGGGCTGTCCGCGCTGGCTGCGGTTGTCGCCGAAATCATCCACTTCACTTCCCTGGCGCCGGAGTGGGTAGTGGCCGGCCTGGCGTTTGCCGCCATCGTCGGCTGTGGCCTTGGCACCTACAAGAAAGGCTGGATCGCTCTCAAGAATCGTAATCTGAACATCAATGCGCTGATGAGTATCGCCGTCACGGGCGCCGTGCTGATCGGCCAATGGCCGGAAGCGGCCATGGTCATGGTGCTGTTCACCCTGGCGGAGCTCATCGAAGCGCGTTCCCTGGACCGGGCGCGTCATGCCATCGGTGGACTGATGCAGCTCAGTCCGGAAATGGCGACAGTGCGTCAGGCTGATGGCCAATGGCGGGAGGTCGAGGTCCGCGAGGTCGCCCTCGATGCCAGCGTGCGCGTACGTCCGGGCGAGCGTATCGGGCTGGATGGCGAGGTAGTGAGCGGGCAGTCCAGTGTCGATCAGGCGCCGATCACTGGCGAAAGCCTGCCGATCGAGAAAGGCCCTGGAGATCGACTGTTCGCGGGCACGATCAACCAGGCGGGCTCACTCGAGTACCGTGTAACGGCGCTGGCCGGTCAATCGACACTGGCGCGTATCATCAAGGCGGTCGAGGAGGCTCAGGGCGTGCGGGCGCCGACCCAGCGTTTCGTGGACCGGTTCTCGCGCATCTATACGCCGGCCGTCTTTGCCGCGTCACTGGCCATTGCGATCATTCCACCGCTGTTTCTTGCCGGCGCCTGGTTCGATTGGATCTACCGGGCACTGGTGCTGCTGGTCGTGGCATGCCCTTGCGCCTTGGTGATCTCGACGCCGGTAACCATTGTCAGCGGCCTTGCGGCTGCGGCGCGCAAGGGCATCCTGATCAAGGGCGGGGTGTATCTCGAAGGAGGGCGCAAGCTCGACTTCCTGGCCTTGGACAAGACCGGAACGCTGACCCATGGCAAGCCTGTCCAGACGGATTTCAAGCTGCTGGACCCCACGTTCGAGGACAGCGCGCAGCGGCTGGCCGCGGGCCTGGCCGAGCGCTCGGACCATCCGGTATCGCGTGCGGTGGCACAATTTGCCGCAACTCAGGGAGTGGTGCCGAACGATGTCGACGACTTCGCGGCCCTCGCAGGTCGAGGGGTACGTGGCACGATCGATGGCCAGACCTACCACCTGGGCAACCATCGCCTCGTCGAAGAGCTTGGGCTTTGCTCGCCACGGCTCGAAGCCGAGCTCGATGCACTGGAGCGCCAGGGCAAGACCGTCGTGCTGTTGCTAGGCAGCGCCGGACCACTGGCGCTGTTTGCCGTGGCTGATACGGTCAAGGACAGTAGCCGCCAGGCGATCGCCGAATTGCATGAGCTAGGCATCAAGACCCTGATGCTGACAGGCGACAATCCCCATACGGCCAACGCTATCGCCGCCCAGGTCGGCATTGATCAGGCCGAGGGCAACCTGCTGCCGGAGGACAAGCTGCACAGTATCGAGCGGCTTTATGCCCAGGGGCATCGAGTCGGCATGGTGGGTGACGGCATCAACGACGCACCGGCCCTGGCGCGCGCGGAGATCGGCTTCGCCATGGCGGCGGCGGGCAGTGACACTGCCATCGAGACCGCCGACGTGGCGCTCATGGACGACGACCTGCGGAAAATCCCCGCCTTTATCAGGCTGTCGCGTCAGAGCGCGGCGATACTGACGCAGAACATCGTTCTGGCGCTGGTGATCAAGGCGGTTTTTCTGGGGATTACCTTTGCCGGGATGGCGACCATGTGGATGGCGGTTTTCGCCGATATGGGGGTCAGTCTGCTGGTCGTCTTCAATGGGTTGCGGTTGCTGCGCAAGTAGGAGGACTGGTCTTCTGCCACTCAACGTTGGAAAAGCAGACGATCGCCTTGTATCCGAGCGGCCCAGCCATAGGCGCTACTTAAGGTAATAGCAGCTAGGTACATGCCGTTTGGATGGTTTGATGCTCTCGGATCGAGCGCCGTACGCGCAGCATCGAGTGGTTCGGTATTGCGGCTTGATCCGATGCTCCTCAGTTAATGAAAAGCATTGCAAATGCCCAGGCTCTTCAGCTGCTGAAATCTCCTGTGAAGTTTATGGCCTGTCGCGGGTCAAGCCCGCTCGCCACCTTGCGCACACACCTTGTGGTGAGCGGGCTTGACCCGCGAACAGGCCATAAGCTTCATAAAAGGCTTGAGAGAGAATAAAAGCATGGCACTAAAAAATGAATGTTCTTGATCAAAGGCAGTGGGCAAGCTGAAGTGCTGGGCATTCCCGATGCCCCACGAGCTCAAGAACGCTTCAAGATCAGGCATCCTCTAAAGCTGCGCCACAAGCCCCTCCAGCTGCTCCTGCCGCTCCGCCTGGTTCAGCCGGGCGCCTGGATTGAGCGATGACCACTGCGGATGCGCGCGTGCCTTGCTCAATGCCTCGGGCAGCTTGCCCTTGCGCCAGGCCTGATCCTGCGGTTCGGGCAACTGGATGCTCTCTTGCGCGGCATGTCCGCGGCTGTCCAGAGCCTGCATCAATTGCTGCTGGCGCAAGGCGAGCAGGCGCAGCACGCCGTCGTCGACAGTCAGTTCGCGCTGGCCCTTGAACTTGCCCATCAATCGCGAGCCGTAATTGCGCGCGGTTTGCAATGCGCCGCCAGCCAGAGCCCCAGCGAGGGCGGCCGCGCCCAAGGTGAGGCCGCCCACCAGCAGGTCGACACCGGCCCCGGCCGCCGCACCCGCGGCTACGCCACTGCCTAGTCGTACACCCATCAGTTTGAGTGTCTCGGGATTGAACAGGTCATCGCCCCAGCGTCCGTCGAGCAGCGGCAGGTCACCGGGGCGGGCATCCTCGCGGCGGAAGGCGTACAGCTTGAGCAGGGCTTCGACACAACGCTGTTCCCGCTGGCGCACGTCCTGGCGCAGGGCTTCGATAGCCTTGGCTTCGGCAACAGGCTCGGACTCGACACTGCGCCGACAGGCGGCACAATCGAGAAGCAACTCGGCGATCAGACGCTTGCCGCTGCGCTGGCGCGCCAGACGCTGCGCCTGTTGATCATCGATCAGTCGCTGCAGGGCGGGGCGGGCGTTTTCCAGCAGCAGGGCCAGGCTTTCATAGAGACGACGCTCGCCATCCTGCGGCGGTGCGACGCTGTCGAAGCGCACCAGCGCGTGCAACCCCAGCCGGGCCAGGGCATCACGCCACTCGGGCTCGCGATGCTGGCTGCTGGCGACGAAGTTGAGCACAGGCAGCAAGGGCCTGCCGCAGCCGGCGAGCACTTCCAGTTCATCGCGGTACTTGGCCAGCACGGGCTCGCGAGCGTCGATCACATAGAGCCCCGCATTGCTGGACAGCAACTGACGCAGCACCTTGGCTTCCTGCTCGAATCGCTGGCGGGCCTCGCTGCCTTGCAGGAAGCGCTCCAGGCGGGCCGGGCCATCCAGTCGCTCACCCGGCCGCTCGAGACGCTCCAGATGATCGAGCAGAGCGATGGCATCCTCCAGGCCAGGGGTGTCATAGAGCTCCAGCAATGGCTCGCCGTCGACCGACAGGCGTGCACCTTCCACATGCCGGGTAGTGCTGGGACGGTGGGACACTTCACCGAAACCTACATCGCGAGTCAGTGTGCGCAGCAGCGACGTCTTGCCTACGTTGGTATGGCCGACGACGGCCAGTTTGAGGGGCTCAGTCATGGCCATGCTCCAGCCAGTCCACGGGGGCGGCATCGACGTGGACCAACCCCAGTCGATCGAGGGCGTGACGCCAGTCACCGAGGCGCGCGGCGTCCAATGCTTGCCCGGGCACCGCCCCCAGCAACCAGACACGTGTGGCGCCGGCGTTGCGTGCCAGCTCGGCAAGCAGCGCCAGGCTGCCGCGGTCTGGCGAACGACGTGGGTCGCAGGCGATGGCCAGGCGCGCGGGAGGGAACCGGCTTAACTGTTCCAGTAGCCTGTTGCGCGATTCGCGGCTGTCCAGCACACCCGCGTCGCTCACGCTCGGGGGAATCTGCGGTGGCCAAGGGCGCTGGTCGTCCAGCTCCAGCCCCACGAGCACGGCGCCATGGTTCGCGTCGCCGGATTGTCCGGTCATGACCGACGGCAGCGCGTCCGGGGCGGGATCCTGCACGCCGATACGCTCGCTGCTGGGCATCAGTACATCGCGCAACTGGCTATAGCCCGGCAAGCCCGTATCCAGGACAAGCCGCTGGCGGCCTCGGCGCCAACGGCCCAGGCACAGCAAGGCCAGCAACAGACGCGGTAGCAAGCCATACACCAGGACCACGCCCAACAACCAGCTGGCCCAGGCCTGACGCGCCGTTTCGAGCACAGGCCCGGAGGCGCCACTGGCGCGGATCATGGCCTCGTCGGGCGTGACGAAACCCAGCAGCGAGGGCAGGCTGCCCAGGGTCTGGGTCAGGTCGATGAAGGGTCCGGCCCCAAGCAGGGTCGTTTCCCAGACAAAGCCGTAGCGCCGCGTGGCCAGCAGCGCCAGCAGCATGACCAGCGCGGTGGAGAGCGCCAGCAGCCAGAGCGCATGGACCAGCAGACCCAGTAGCCAGCGATCGAGCCGCTGACGTTGCAAGAGTACGAGCAGGGCGGGCGCCAGGTGCGCGGCCTTGGCATCGCGGGCGAAGCGCTCGCTCAACCACAGCCACAAACGGCCGAGCCCGGTGCCGTTTTCATTGACGAGAACCAGGCCTGCCGCCCAGCCAAGCAGGAGCAGAAGGTTCAAGCCCAGCAGGCTGCCCAGTGCCCAGAACACATTGACCGGGCGTTGTCCGTCGCCGAGCGCCGCAAAGGCCAGGCCGGCGCCACTGAACAGTGCCATGACGGCAAGCGCCAGCAATGCCAGGCGCGCGCCTTGCTTCCAATGCCTGAGCGCGGCGCTCATGCCATCGCGCTCGGCCAGCCACAGCGCTCGCGACTCGATCCGGTCAGCCAGATCGCCTCCTTGCTGGCGGGCACGGCGGTTGGCTTCCTGATCTTCCAGCGGGCCGGCATGTTCCTCGCGCAGACGCACCGCTTCGGTGAGCCAGCGCTTGTCGAGTTGAGTCAGTCCAGTCACAGGGGCTTCCGTCGAACAAGTCAGCCCACAGCATAACCCAGGCACCGCACCGCGGCCTTTGCTATCCTCGCGGGCATGACGACATCACTTCCCTTAAGCCTGATCGCGGCCCTCGCCGAGAACCGCGTGATCGGCATCGACAACAGCATGCCCTGGCACCTGCCGGGGGATTTCAAATACTTCAAGGCGACAACCCTGGGCAAGCCGATCATCATGGGCCGCAAGACCTGGGACTCGCTGGGTCGGCCGCTACCGGGACGGCTGAACCTGGTGGTCAGTCGCCAGGAGGGCTTGCAACTGGAAGGTGCGGAGGTCTTCGACTCGCTCGAAGCGGCCCTACTGCGTGCGCAGCAGTGGGCAAAAGAGCAGGGTGTCGATGAGCTCATGCTGATCGGCGGCGCGCAGCTTTATGGTCAAGCCCTTGAACGCGGCCTGGTCAGCCGCATGTACCTGACCCGAGTCGAACTCGAGCCAGAGGGAGACGCTTGGTTTCCCGAGTTCGATCAGGCCCGGTGGCAACGCACTTCGTGCCAGCCGCAGGCAGCCGAGGATGGCAAGCCCGCGCACCGCTTCGAGGTCTGGGACAAGCGCTGAAGCGCTCTATGCGGTAGCAGGAGCGCCATTGCGGCGCCCCGCGAGACGATCGAAGTCCTTCAGGACTGGCTCAACTGGGCATGTCTATCGGCTTGCAGCACCTCATGGTCAGTCTGCTTGAGCAACTGGCTGGTCACTACCCCGGCGGTCATCGACCCGCTCACGTTCAAGGCCGTACGCCCCATGTCGATCAGCGGCTCCACCGAGATGAGCAACGCGACCAGTTCCACCGGCAGGCCCATGGCGGGCAGCACGATCAGCGCCGCGAAGGTCGCGCCGCCGCCGACACCCGCGACGCCCGCCGAGCTCAGGGTGACGATGGCGACCAGGGTCGCGATCCAGAGAGGATCGAATGTATCGATGCCTACCGCTGGCGCCACCATCACGGCAAGCATGGCTGGATAGAGACCGGCGCAACCGTTCTGGCCGATAGTCGTACCGAAGGAGGCAGAGAAACTGGCGATCGACTGGGGTATGCCCAAGCGTTGCGTCTGGGCCTCGATATTCAGCGGGATGCTGGCTGCGCTGGAGCGGCTGGTGAAGGCGAAGGTCAGCACCGGCCAGACCTTGCGAAAGAAACGCAGCGGGCTGACGCCAGTGGCTGCGAGGATGGCTCCGTGGACCATGAACATCAGCGCCAGGCCGAGGTAGGAAACCATCACGAAGCTGCCCAGTTTGAGGATGTCCTCGAGGTTGGAACTGGCCACGACCTTGGCCATCAAGGCCAGTACGCCGTAGGGAGTGAGCTTCATCACCAGGCGCACCAGACGCATCACCCAGGCCTGCAGGACATCGATGGCCGACAGGGCACGTTGGCCCTTTTCGACGTCATCCTTGATCAGTTGCAAGGCGGCAAGCCCCAGGAATACTGCGAAGATCACCACGCTGATGATCGACGTCGGCTTGGCCCGCGCCAGGTCGCCCACGGGGTTGCTGGGGAGGAACGATAACAGCAGTTGCGGAATGTTGAGATCGGCGACCTTGCCGGCGTAGTCGCTGTGGATCGCCTGCAGACGGGCGGTTTCCTGAGCTCCCGCGACCAGCCCTTGGGCGGTAAGCCCGAACAGGTTGGTCAGGGCAATGCCGATCAGCGCGGCGATGGCGGTGGTCAGCAGCAAGGTGCCGATGCTCAGTACGCTGATACGACCGAGCGAGGAGGCGTTGTGCAGCCGCGCCACCGCGGCGAGAATCGAAGCGAAGACCAACGGGATGACGATCATCTGCAGGAGTTGGACATAGCCATTGCCGACCAGGTCGAGCCAGCTGATGGTCGCTTTCAGCGTTGCGCTGCCAGCGCCATGGATGGCGTGCAGCGCGGCGCCGAACAGCACGCCGAGGACCAGGCCCAGCAAGACTTTCTTCGCCAGGCTCCAGTCGGTATGGCGAGTCTGCGCCAGGCCTAGCAACAAGGCCAGGAACGCCAGCAGGTTGAGTGACAACGGCAGGTTCATTCAAGCTCCAAGATAAAGCGAACAGGGCATCGCTTTCACGCGATCTGGAGCGAAATGCTAACAGGGTGAAAACCCACGGACCTAGAACCAAATGGAATTTGGCTAGATGACTCTGGACGCCTGCGAGGCGCAAACGCAGCGGTTGGCCCAATGCCAGTCAGTCAAGGAGGAAAATTGATCTTCACGTGCTGAAGCTTTTTCTTTCGGCTTTCAAAATATTCTTTGATGCTGATGGCCTCATCGCGGGACAAGCCCGCTCGCCACTGGGAATGTACCGCGCCTCGGTGGCGAGCGGGCTTGTCCCGCGATGAGGTATCAGCATCCAAAAATTTCGAGCGCCACCCAATAAGCTTTGGCATGTAAAGATCGAATATTTTCCTCAACTGACTGGCATTGAACGGTTGGCTTAGCCAGGCGGCCCGATCAGCTTTGCCCGCCCGGCTTTCAAGGTGTATGGATCGTGATGACGTAAACACCCGCTTCGATCTCATGGCCTTGGACGTCGACTATTTTGTAAGACCAGGACGGGTTGCGCTCGGCTTGCGCATGCATGGCTTTCAAGTTGGGTGCGGCAAGACTTGAACCGGCGGATTCAATAGTCAGGCGAGGGATCCTTGCTTGTGCATCGAGGCTATTACCCGTCGATCCAGGACAATCGCTGATTTCCAGCCTGCCTCGATCGGCCTGCCAGGCCGTGGTGCAGATATCGATGATCATGCCTTGGAAGCGCAGCCTATTCTCGGCTTGAATTGACGGCACCGCGAGGAAATTGCAAACCGTAGCAGTTGTAAAAAGCTTGGTGAGCCTGTTCATCGGGTCTACTCACTGTAGGAATTCCAACCTGCAGTGTGAGACGGACGTCCTGCCAGAGCTGTGAAGCCGCGCACAAAAAACCGGCGCACAAGGCGCCGGTTCGGTGTTTCAGAACGGTCCTACAGACCCTCGAGCATGGCCTTGTTGCGCACCGCACCCTTGTCGGCACTGGTCGCCAGCAGGGCGTAGGCCTTGAGGGCAGTGGTGACCTTGCGAGGACGTGCCTCGACCGGTTTCCAGCCTTTCTTGTCCTGCTCGATACGGCGATGCGACAGCTCCTCGTCGCTGACCAGCAGGTTGATCGAACGATTGGGAATGTCGATCAGGACCTTGTCGCCATCGCGCACCAGGCCGATCGCGCCGCCGGCGGCCGCCTCGGGCGAGGCGTGGCCGATCGACAGGCCCGAAGTGCCGCCGGAGAAACGGCCATCGGTCAACAGCGCGCAGGCCTTGCCCAGGCCCTTGGACTTCAGGTACGAAGTCGGGTAGAGCATTTCCTGCATGCCCGGGCCACCTTTCGGGCCCTCGTAGCGAATGATCACGATGTCACCGGCCTTGACCTCGTCGGCAAGGATGCCGCGTACGGCGCTGTCCTGGCTTTCGAAGATCTTCGCGTTGCCTTCGAACACATGGATCGACTCGTCGACGCCGGCGGTCTTCACCACGCAACCGTCCATGGCGATGTTGCCGTACAGCACGGCCAGGCCACCTTCCTGCGAATAGGCATGCTCGAAGCTGCGGATGCAGCCGTTGGCGCGGTCGTCGTCCAGGGTGTCCCAGCGGGTCGACTGGCTGAACGCGGTCTGGGTCGGGATACCCGCCGGGCCTGCCTTGAAGAACTCGTGCACGGCAGGGTCGTCGGTCTGGGTGATGTCCCACTTGGCGATCGCTTCCTCCATGCTCGGGCTGTGCACGGTCGGCAGGTCGGTATGCAGCAGGCCGCCGCGGGCCAGCGAGCCGAGGATGCTGAAGATGCCACCGGCGCGGTGCACGTCTTCCATGTGGTACTTCTGGATGTTCGGCGCGACCTTGCACAGCTGCGGCACCTTGCGCGACAGGCGATCGATGTCGCGCAGGTCGAACTCGATCTCGCCTTCCTGAGCGGCGGCCAGCAGGTGCAGGATGGTGTTGGTCGAGCCGCCCATGGCGATGTCGAGCATCATGGCGTTCTCGAACGCCTTGAAGTTGGCGATGCTGCGCGGCAGCACGCTGGTGTCGTTGTCGCCGTAGTAGCGCTTGCACAGCTCGACGATGGTGCGGCCGGCCTGCAGGAACAGCTGTTCGCGGTCGCTGTGGGTGGCCAGGGTCGAACCGTTGCCCGGCAGTGCCAGGCCCAGGGCTTCGGTCAGGCAGTTCATCGAGTTGGCCGTGAACATGCCGGAGCAGGAGCCGCAGGTAGGGCAGGCGCTGCGCTCGTATTCGGCGACCTTCTCGTCGGACGCGCTGGAGTCGGCGGCGATGACCATGGCGTCGACCAGGTCCAGGCCATGGCTGGCCAGCTTGGTCTTGCCGGCTTCCATCGGGCCGCCGGAGACGAAGATCACCGGGATGTTCAGGCGCAACGCGGCCATCAGCATGCCGGGGGTGATCTTGTCGCAGTTGGAGATGCAGACGATGGCATCGGCGCAATGGGCGTTGACCATGTACTCCACGGCATCGGCGATGATCTCGCGGCTCGGCAGCGAATAGAGCATGCCGTCGTGGCCCATGGCGATGCCGTCATCGACCGCGATGGTGTTGAATTCCTTGGCCACGCCACCGGCGCGTTCGATCTCGCGGGCGACCAGCTGGCCCAGGTCCTTCAGGTGCACATGGCCGGGTACGAACTGGGTGAACGAGTTGGCGATGGCGATGATCGGCTTCTTGAAGTCGTCATCCTTCATCCCGGTGGCACGCCACAGGGCACGGGCGCCGGCCATGTTGCGGCCATGGGTGGAAGTCTTGGAACGGTAATCAGGCATGAAGCACTCCTGGCGGCTGAATCAGGTCACAAAAAGGGGAGTGAGCTTCTCTTGTCCTTTGTGCCGAAGGCCGGTTGCCGCTGGCACGGATGAGGCCGAAACACCGCGGGATCGCCGCATGCTCGGCCAGAGCTCATAAACCCGCCGGGGGATGTCTGGCGATGAATAGGCCGATTCTACACCCCTGACGCGAGGAAGGAATGACGTTATAGATGGCTGGCGGGCCGAGTGCCTGATTTTGCGCGCCCGGCATTTACTCGATGCCTGTGGCGCGACCTGGTCCTTTGTAGGAGCTGGCTTGCCGGGACGCCGGACCGCCTGCGATCGAGCCCAAAGGGCTCGCCTGGCAATGCTGTAGCTTCTACCACCTCGGTGGTTGTGGATACGCAGATTGGCTGCGCTCGATATAACCATCACTACCGTGCCAGGTGAGAGTTCTTTATTACCAGGCGAGCCCAAAGGGCTCGATCGCAGGCGGTCCGGCGTCCCGGCAAGCCAGCTCCTGCCGGATGCCGTGTAAGCCAGAACATCGGTGTTATACCCAGTTTCTCAGGTGTGCATGGACCCTGTAAGAGAGCTTCGCATGCGCCATAGAATCTCCTGCGGAGTGGGAGCGGGTTTCATCCTTCGCAAGTTCAGTAGCACCCGGTACTTCATCATCCATAGCGGCCTGACGGCCTCGAAAAATTTCAGAGTTCTAGACTTTGGGAAGTATCCCACGCGCTCTGCAGACCTTTCCGTGTTGTAGGAAAGGTTCATCAGTCTAGTTTCCTGGGGTCGTCATGTCGGCGATCGGGTGTGAGAGCCCGCTTCTAGACCTGATGGCAGCTTTGTCATGGCAGCCGTGCGCGGGCAGACTTCGGTCTGGCCGGGTTCCTAGGTCTCCGGTCTCTCACCCCGCGTATGGCTGCCACCCAATCCTGTGAGAGGGAATGGGGACAGCTCCTGTTCGACCTAGGAGTTTCGCCATGAAAAGATCGTCTCCGATCCTCCGCGCGCCACCACCCCCCCGCAAGATCATCCGCGCCCCGTATCTCACTATCCACTGCAGCCTGACGCCTTCGGACTCCCTGGCCTACGCCAGCGAGCTGCTAAGCGATATCTTCGAGACCACTGACGGCTATCGCCATGCCAACGAGCCGAGACCGAGCATGCTGGCCGATGTACTGCGTTCGGCCGAAACGGCCAAGGCGCTGATCGAGCATGCCCTTGCCAAGCTGCAGGCCTCTGAGCGTCAAGAGTGATGGCATGAACGAAGCTCCAAAGGCCCAGAGAGCCAAGACGGTCGGCATAACGGGTTTCATCAGGACCCTGGACCCGCCGATGGAGCTGTTCCGCATCAACCCAGGTGTCCATTTGACTATGCGCTGGAACAGGCTTCGACCCTGATGGGGTGCATACACAAGCTCGCCGGCGTTGTCGATGAAGATGGCCACATGATCTGGGCCGCCTATTACCTGAGCGGCCTTGCCAAGGCGATCCTCGCGGATGTGGAAGTAGGAAGGATGCGAGTCGAGCGAGAAGAGGGCGGTCTGAAAGGCTAGAGCGTGCAGTGCCACCTCGCTCCAGTCTCTCAGGAGAAGGCTGGAGCGAGGCGGTGCAGTGCAGTGCAGTGTCGGCCTGCTTCAGGCCACTGGCAGCCCTATCACCCGCCCGATACAAGCGGCGGGCGGCAGGTCTTGCTGTTGCTCCTTCAACTCCCGCAAGCGCTGGATGCTCGGCGCACTGAACGGCGTCGACCTCGGTCCTGCCAGATCCACGTGCAGCAGCATCTGTTCACTGGCCGCCAGGGGCTCTTCGAACCCCGTCCGGTGGAGGCTGTGGTACAGGTGCAGCCGCTTGCGATCGAAGCCCAGGATCTGCGTCTGCACCCACACCTCCGTGCCGAGCTTCACCTCATGCAGGTAGTTGATGTGCGCCTCCAGGGTAAATAGCGAGGTGCCACTCTGGCCACGGGTGTCGGCGTCCAGGCCGATGCGCTCCATCAGCGCATCGGTGGCGTAGCTGAAGATCAGCAGGTAGAACGCATCGCGCAAATGCCCGTTGTAGTCGACCCAGTCTTCCTGGATCGACGCGCGGTAGGTCATCAGTGCCGGCATCGCTATCACCTCAATCGCCAAAGGACATGCCGTGGCGGGCTTTGCTGTCCTTCACCGCGGCCATGACCGCCAGCAGCGTGTCATCACGGTAGCGCTCCAGCGCGGCGATGCTGCGTTCGCCCTGCTGTTCGCGAGTCCCTTCGACCACTTCGTCGATCAGCCGGTCGGTGAGCTGCGGCGCTGGCAGGTAGGTCCAGGGCAATTGCAGGGCCGGACCGAACTGCTGCATGAAGTGACGCATGCCGGCATCGCCACCGGCCAGGGTGTAGGTCAGGAAGGTGCCCATGAACGACCAGCGCAGGCCGGCACCGAAGCGGATCGCGTCATCGATCTCGCCGGTGGTGGCCACGCCGTCATTGATCAGGTGCAGCGCCTCGCGCCAGAGCGCTTCGAGCAGGCGGTCGGCGATGAAGCCGGGGACTTCCTTGCGGACATGCAAGGGGCGCATGCCGAGGGCGGCATAGATGACTTTCGCCGCCTCGATGGCTTCGGGCGCGGTGCGCTTGCCGCCGACGATTTCCACCAGCGGCAACAGGTAGACAGGGTTGAAGGGATGGCCCACCACGCAGCGTTCAGGGTGAGTGGCGGACTCGTAGAACTCGCTGGGCAGCAGGCCCGACGTACTGCTGGCGATGATGGCGTCGGGCCTTGCCGCGGCGCTGATCCTCGCGTGCAGATCCAGCTTGAGGTCCAGGCGTTCCGGGGCGCTTTCCTGGATGAAGTCGGCCTCGCGCACGCAGGCTTCGACAGTGTCCACGAAGCGCAGTCGATCCTGCGTCGCACCGGGCGCCAGGCCCTGTTTCTCCAGGGCTGACCAAGCGTTGGCGACACGAGTGCGCAGGGCCTGCTCGGCGCCGGGCGCCGGGTCCCAGGCGATCACATCCAGGCCATGGGCGAGGGCGCGGGCGACCCAGCCGCTGCCGATGACGCCACTGCCAAGCGCGGCGAAGGTCTTGATCTTGGTGATGAAGGGCATGTCGAGCTCCTGAAGGTTTCAGCGGCGCTTGAGGTTCATTTTTTCGCGACCCTCGGCCGGGGTGAGGACGCGGGCACCGAGGCGGCTGACGATCTCCACCGCGCGCTCGACCAACTGGCCGTTGCTGGCCAGGACGCCCTTGTCCAGATAGAGGTTGTCTTCCAGGCCGACCCGCACGTTGCCGCCGAGCAACACCGCCTGTGCCGCCATGGGCATTTGCATGCGGCCGATGCCGAAGCCGGCCCAGGTTGCGTCGAGGGGGAGGTTGTCGACCATGGCCTTCATGGTGGCGGTGTCGGCCGGCGCGCCCCAGGGGATACCCAGGCACAGCTGGAACAGCGGGTCGTGCAGCAGGCCTTCCTTGATCATCTGCTTGGCGAACCACAGGTGGCCGGTGTCGAAGATCTCAAGCTCTGCCTTTACGCCAAGCTCGGTGATGCGCCTTGCGCCGGCGCGCAGCTGGCTGGGGGTAGACACATAGATACTGTTGCCATCGCCAAAATTGAGGGTGCCGCAATCGAGGGTGCAGATTTCTGGCAGCAAGGCTTCGACATGGGCCAGGCGCTCCAGCGGACCGATCAGGTCGGTGCCGGGGCCGAATTCCATCGGCGTCTCGCCTGCGCCGATTTCCAGGTCTCCGCCCATGCCTGCGGTGAGGTTGACGATGATGTCGATGTCGGCCTCGCGGATGCGCTCCATGACTTCTCGATAGAGGCTGACGTCGCGGCTGAAGCGGCCGGACTGCGGGTCGCGGACGTGGCAGTGGACCACGGTGGCGCCAGCCTTGGCCGCCTCGACGGCGGCGGCGGCGATCTGTCGTGGGGTCACGGGTACCAGGTGGCTCTTGCTGGCAGTATCGCCGGCGCCGGTCAGGGCGCAGGTGATGATGACGTCGTGGTTCATGGCACACATCCTTGGAAACATGTCTGGGAGATCGGCGGTGTTCGCTTCGCGGGCAAGCCCGCTCCCACAGGGTCCGGTAACGAACCCTGGGCGAGTGTCTATTTCATAGCCGGGACGGTCAGTTGGCGGTGAGCTTGAGGTTGTCGGCAGCCGGCTTGCCGTCGAAGGTGGTTACCCCTTCGAGCCAGCGCGCCTTGTCCTCCGGATGGTCCTCGAGCCACTGGCGAGCGGAGTCGAGTGGGTCCTTGTGGTCGAGCAGCGGCTGCATCATGCGGCTCTCGTCCTCGGCGTTGAAGTTCAGGTTGGCCAGCAGGCGGTGAGCATTGGGGCAGCGTTCGGCATAGTCCGGGGCGGTCACCGTCCACACCGTGGCGCGCCCTTCTTCGGGGCCGAGAGCGTCCTGGCTGTCACCCAGGTAGACCATGTCGATGTTGACGTTCATCGGGTGCGGCGCCCAGCCGAAGAACACCACCGCTTGCTTGCGCCGCACGGCCCGGTCGACCGCGGCGAGCATGCCGGCTTCGCTGGATTCGACCAGCTGGAACTTGCCCAGGCCGAACTGGTTCTTGGCGATCATCGCCTTGATCTGCGTGTTGGCGCCCGAGCCTGGCTCGATGGCGTAGATCTTGCCGCCCAGCTCCTTCTCGAACTTGTGGATGTCAGCGAAGCTTTTCAGACCCTTGTCGGCCAGGTATCTGGGCACCGCCAGGGTTGCCCGCGCGTCTTCGAGGCTCGGCTTGTCGAGCACCTTGACCTGTTTGGCATCGACGAACGGCGTGATGGTCTTGGTCATGATCGGGTTCCAGTAGCCCAGGAACATGTCCAGGCGCTGGTCGCGAATGCCGGCGAAGATGATCTGCTGCGAGGCGCTGGTCTGCTTGGTCTGGTAACCCAGGCCGTCGAACAGCAGCTGGGCCATGGCGCTAGTAGCGATCACGTCGGTCCAGTTGACCACGCCGAGACGAACGTTCTTGCAGACCGCGGGCTCGGCGGCGAGCAGGGGAGTACTGAGGGTGGCGCTGATGACTAGCGTCAGCACGCTGCGGCGGATCAAGCTGTGCATGGTGGCTCCTCCAACGGCAGTACGTTCTTGTTATGGTGAGCGGCCTCTGCGGACCGTGCTGCCTAAGATACGCGGCCGACGCAGTGGAAAATCGCACGCTGGCGACCCAGACTAGCACTCAAGCGACCAGTCTCTTCGAGGATGCCCAGGCGATGTCCGACGCGATCCACTTTCTTCTGCTGCCCGGCTTTTCCGCGATGGGTTTCATTTCGGCGCTCGAGCCGCTGCGGGTGGCCAACCGCTTTCATGCCAGCCTGTACCGCTGGCGCGTGCTGAGCCTCGATGGCGGGCCGGTGCAGGCCAGCAATGGCATGTCGGTGAACGCCGATGCAGCGTTGGGCGCGGTGGAAAGAGGGCGCATGCTGCTGGTAGTGGCCGGTTTCGAGCCCCTGGCCGCTTTCACCTCGGCCTTGCAACAGAGCCTGCGCCGTCTCGACCATGACGGCGTGATACTCGGCGGCATCGACACCGGTGCCGTGGTGCTGGCAGAGGCTGGGCTCCTCGACGGCCACCGGGCGACCGTGCACTGGGAGGCGCTGGAGGCCTTCAAGGAAAGCTATCCCCGCCTGGAAGTGACCCAGGAGCTGTTCGAGATCGACCGGCGGCGAATCACCTGCGCGGGCGGCACGGCGTCGATCGACCTGATGCTCGACCTGATCGCCCAGGCGCACGGCAGCGAGCTGGCGGTGCAGGTCTCCGAACAGTTCGTGCTCGGCCGTATCCGTCCGCGCCAGGATCATCAGCGGATGCAGATCGCCGCGCGCTACAACATCAGCAACAAGAAGCTGGCGCGGGTGATCGGCGAGATGGAAGGCAATACCGAGCAGTTGCTCAATACGCAGGTGCTGGCCGACAGCGTGCAGGTCACGCGGCGGCAGCTGGAGCGATTGTTTCGCCTTTATCTGCGCGACACCCCGAGCGGCTTCTACCTGCGCCTGCGCCTGGACAAGGCGCGCCAGCTGCTGCGTCAGACCGACATGAGCGTGCTGGATGTGAGCCTGGCCTGCGGTTTCGAGTCGGCGTCCTACTTCACCCGCTGCTACCGAGCGCGCTTCGAGCGTTGCCCGCGGCAAGACCGGCGGGTGCCAACGAGCGTTTCAACGGCCTTTGAACAGTAGCGCGCAGGCGCTCTTGTAGGCCTCGTGCTGATACTTGTGCAGTGACGCGGGCGGCTCGATGGCGTGCTTGCGCACCTGCGCGCCGAGGGTTTGCGGTGAAAGCAGTTGCACCTCGCAGCCTTCGAGCAGCTGCAGGATGCCCTCGAGCTTGAAGGTCACCGGGCCACCGGCGAACTCACCCTTCTTGCCGCGCTTCTTGATCGCCACCTTGTCGATGTGGTGTTCGCGCACCAACGCCTGGATCTGGCGGGCGAAGGCCTTGACCTGGCCTGCGTCCTCGTCGTCCTCCAGGCCGAGCTTCTTGATCGCCGGCAGGACGTGGCGGGGCAGGCCTTCTTCAAGGGTGACTACTGCGAGCATCAGCTCGCTGCCTTTGATCTCGATACCGCAAATATTCATGGAACCTCGCGTTCAGTGGGCGGGTGTCATTGCTGACCGAGCGATTGCAGGTATTCGGAGCGGTCATCGCTGCGCTGGGCCAGGCAGGTATTCCAGGCCGCTTCGTAGGCCTTGCCGCCGGTGCCTTGGGCATACGTCTCGACCTTGCAGTCGGCCTCGCGCAACTGTGTCCAGAGCTGCTCGGCGGTTTGCAGCCGTGCCGTGAGCCCGGAAGCCTGGTCTGGGTCATCGGCATACTGGTCGGTGATGCGTTGCACCAGCTCATCATACGCAATCTTCAGCTCGCGCTCGGCGACCTGTCGGTTGAACGCGGCACAGGCGTAGGCCTGCGAATCGGTCTCGACGTTGTCGCACGGGGTGCTTTCTTCTTCGCCTGCCTGCGCGCCGGAGGCCAGTGCCAGCAGAACCAGCCATGCCATTGATTTCATCGGTGATCTCCGGGAGTGGGTGCTGATATCGCGGGGCGATTCTCGCTCAGGGACACACCAAGCGGTAGCCACCTGAAAAAAATGTCATCAACGGCGCGCAGGCGTGTCGCGCATGGATAACTCCACGCGCCAGCGAGAGTGACTCGCATCCCGAAGATGCCTGCTATCGCAACGGATTGGCCCTTTGACGCTTTCGGAGATTCGCCTGTCGTTTTTGCATCCGGCTCGTCGGCCGCTCAGGCATATGCTGGCCCCAAAGCGCCGACACAAGATTCGGCGCGGCCCAAGTCGATAAAGGGGACACGCCTGATGAGCCCAGCCGAACTACACGCCGACAGCATCGTCATCGACGGTCTGATCATTGCCAAATGGAACCGCGAGCTGTTCGAGGACATGCGCAAGGGCGGCCTCACCGCAGCCAACTGCACGGTGTCGGTCTGGGAAGGCTTCAAGGCGACCGTCGACAATATTGCCGCCAGCCAGAAGCTGATCCGCGAGAACAGCGACCTGGTCATGCCGGTGCGCACCACCGCCGACATCCGCAAGGCCAAGGAGCTGGGCAAGACCGGCATCCTCTTCGGCTTCCAGAACGCCCATGCGTTCGAGGACCAGATCGCCTACGTGGAGATCTTCAAGCAGTTGGGCGTGGGCATCGTGCAGATGTGCTACAACACCCAGAACCTGGTGGGCACCGGCTGTTACGAGCGTGACGGCGGGCTGTCCGGGTTCGGCCGCGAGATCGTCGCCGAAATGAACCGCGTCGGCATCATGTGCGACCTGTCCCACGTCGGTTCCAAGACGTCCGAGGAAGTCATCCTCGAATCGAAGAAGCCGGTCTGCTATTCCCATTGCCTGCCCCTGGGCCTGAAGGACCACCCGCGCAACAAATCCGACGAAGAGTTGAAGTTCATCGCCGACCACGGCGGTTTCGTCGGCGTGACCATGTTCGCGCCGTTCCTGGCCAAGGGCATCGATTCGACCATCGACGACTACGCCGAGGCCATCGAGTACACCATGAACATCGTCGGCGAGGATGCGATCGGGATCGGTACCGATTTCACCCAGGGTCACGGCCAGGAGTTCTTCGAATACCTGACCCACGACAAGGGCTACGCCCGCCGCCTGACCAACTTCGGCAAGATCATCAACCCGCTGGGTATTCGTACCGTGGGCGAATTCCCCAACCTCACCGAGACACTGCTCAAGCGCGGCCACTCCGAGCGTGTGGTGCGCAAGATCATGGGCGAGAACTGGGTGAACGTGCTCAAGGATGTGTGGGGCGAGTAAGCCGCTCTCCAAGCCTGTCCAGCCCTGGTCCATCGGCACCGGGGTCACTTAACAAAAATATTTCTGGAGTTCAGTTTCCATGGCCAAGATCGCTCCGCAATTACCTATCGAAGTCGACAGCGAGACCGGTATCTGGACCAGCGACGCCCTGCCGATGCTGTATGTGCCGCGCCATTTCTTCGTCAACAACCACATGGGCATCGAGGAGGTGCTGGGCGCCGAAGCCTACGCCGAGATCCTCTACAAGGCCGGCTACAAGTCCGCCTGGCACTGGTGCGAGAAGGAAGCCGAGTGCCATGGCCTGGAAGGCGTGGCGGTGTTCGAGCACTACATGAAGCGCCTGTCCCAGCGCGGTTGGGGGCTGTTCAAGATCCAGGACATCGACCTCGACAAAGGCACCGCCAGCGTCAGGCTCGAGCACTCGGCATTCGTGTACGTGTACGGCAAGGTCGGTCGCAAGGTCGACTACATGTTCACCGGCTGGTTCGCCGGTGCCATGGACCAGATCCTGGCAGCCCGTGGCAGTTCGATCCGGACCAAAGCCGAGCAGGTCCATGGTGGTTCGGAAGAAGGTCACGACGACGGCCTGTTCATCGTCAAGCCGCTGTAAGCCGGAGGTTCCGTCATGGCATTCGAAGCAATGTTCCAGCCGATCCAGATCGGCAAGCTGACCGTCCGCAACCGCGTGCTCAGCACGGCGCACGCCGAGGTCTACGCCACCGACGGTGGCATGACCACCGAGCGCTACGTGAAGTACTACGAAGAGAAGGCCAAGGGCGGCATCGGCCTGGCGATCTGCGGGGGCTCGTCCGTGGTGGCCATCGACAGCCCGCAAGAGTGGTGGGCGTCGGTGAACCTGTCGACCGACCGGATCATCCCGCACTTCCAGAACCTGGCCGACGCCATGCACAAGCATGGCGCCAAGATCATGATCCAGATTACCCACATGGGTCGGCGTTCGCGCTGGGACGGCTTCAACTGGCCGACCCTGATGTCGCCGTCGGGCATCCGTGAACCCGTGCATCGCGCGACCTGCAAGACCATCGAGGTCGAAGAGATCTGGCGGGTCATCGGCAACTACGCGCAAGCAGCGCGCCGAGCCAAGGAAGGCGGGCTCGATGGCGTCGAGCTGTCCGCCGTGCACCAGCACATGATCGACCAGTTCTGGAGCCCACGGGTCAACAAGCGTACCGACGAATGGGGCGGCACCTTCGAAGGGCGCATGAAGTTCGGCCTGGAAGTGCTCAAGGCCGTGCGCGCCGAAGTCGGTGACGACTTCTGCGTGGGCATGCGCATCTGTGGCGACGAGTTCCACCCGGACGGTCTCAGCCATGAAGACATGAAGGAGATCGCCCAGTACTACGACGCTACCGGCATGCTCGACTTCTTCGGCGTGATCGGCTCGGGGTGCGACACCCACAACACCCTGGCCAACGTCATCCCGAACATGAGCTACCCGCCGGAACCGTTCCTGCACCTGGCGGCGGGCATCAAGGAAGTGGTCAAGGTCCCGGTGCTGCACGCCCAGAACATCAAGGACCCGAACCAGGCCCAGCGCATCCTCGAGGGCGGTTACGTGGACATGGTCGGCATGACCCGTGCCCATATCGCCGATCCGCACCTGATCGCAAAGATCAAGATGGGCCAGATCGACCAGATCAAGCAGTGCGTCGGTGCCAACTATTGCATCGACCGGCAGTACCAGGGACTGGATGTGCTGTGCATCCAGAACGCCGCGACGTCCCGTGAGTACATGGGAGTGCCGCACATCATCGAGAAGACCACCGGGGTCAAGCGCAAGGTGGTGGTGGTCGGTGCCGGCCCCGCCGGGATGGAAGCGGCGCGCGTTGCCGCCGAGCGCGGCCACGACGTGACCCTGTTTGAGAAGAAGGAGCAGATCGGCGGGCAGATCACCATCGCCGCCAAGGCGCCGCAGCGTGATCAGATCGCCGGCATTACCCGCTGGTATCAGCTGGAGCTGGCTCGCCTGAAAGTCGATTTGCGCCTGGGCACCGCCGCGGATGTGCCGACTATCCAGGACCTGCGCCCCGATGTAATCGTGCTTGCCGTGGGCGGACACCCCTTCGTCGAGCAGAACGAGCACTGGGGCGCCGCCGAAGGGCTGGTGGTCAGCAGTTGGGACATGCTGGACGGCAAGGTCGCGCCAGGCAAGAACGTGCTGGTCTACGACACCATCTGCGAGTTCACCGGTATGTCGGTGGCAGACTACATCGCCGACAAGGGCAGCCAGGTCGAGATCGTCACCGACGACATCAAGCCGGGCGTGGCCATCGGTGGTACCTCGTTCCCGACCTACTACCGCAGCATGTATCCCAAGGAAGTGATCATGACCGGTGACCTGATGCTGGAGAAGGTCTACCGCGAGGGGGACAAGCTGGTGGCGGTGCTCGAGAACGAATACACCGGCGCCAAGGAAGAACGCGTGGTCGACCAGGTGGTGATCGAGAACGGCGTGCGGCCCGACGAGGCGCTGTACTACGCGCTCAAGGAAGGCTCGCGCAACAAGGGCCAGATCGATGTCGAGGCGCTGTTCGCGATCAAGCCGCAGCCATGCCTGAGCGAGGCGGACGATGGCTATCTGCTGTTCCGCATCGGCGACTGCGTGGCCCAGCGCAACACTCATGCGGCGATCTACGACGCCTTGCGCCTATGCAAGGATTTCTGATCACCCCGGCATGAACGCCGTCCCTGTGGGAGCGGGCTTGCCCGCGAATGCGTCCGATCAGGCAACAGCATTGTTCGGGCTGAAGTATTCGCGAGCAAGCCCGCTCCCACAGGAGCTGGTGCCGGAGCTCGGGCTCGGTGCACCCCTTGCAACCGCTGTCTGTGGGAGTCTCCCATGTTGAACACCCTGCTACCCGTCCTGCTGTTCACCGCCTTGGGCCTGGCGGTGCTCGGTGCCTTGCGCCGCGTGCGCCTGTGGCGCCAGGGCAGGCCCTCCAAGGTCGATCTGATCGGCGGCCTGCTGGCCATGCCGCGCCGCTACCTGGTCGACCTGCACCATGTGGTGGGACGCGACAAATACATGTCCAATACCCACGTGGCCACGGCGGGGGGCTTCGTCCTGTCGGCGCTCCTGGCGATCCTGGTGCACGGTTTCGGCCTGCACAACCAGATCCTCGGCTATGCCCTGCTGGTGGCCACGGTGCTGATGTTCGGCGGTGCCCTGTTCGTCTACAAGCGCCGCCTGAATCCGCCTGCGCGGCTGTCCAAGGGCCCCTGGATGCGCCTGCCGAAAAGCTTGCTGGTATTCGCCGCCACCTTCTTCATCGCCACCTTGCCGGTGGCGGGCATCCTGCCTGAAGGCACGGGCGGCTGGATCCTGGTTGCGCTGCTGGGCCTGGGCGTGGTCTGGGGCGTCTCGGAGATGTTCCTCGGCATGACCTGGGGCGGCCCGATGAAGCACGCCTTCGCCGGCGCCCTGCACCTGGCCTGGCACCGCCGCGCCGAACGTTTCGGCGGCGGTCGCTCCACCGGCCTCAAGCCACTGGATCTGGAAGACCGCAGCGCGCCCCTGGGCGTGGAAAAACCCAAGGACTTCACCTGGAACCAGTTGCTCGGCTTCGACGCCTGCGTGCAGTGCGGCAAGTGCGAGGCCATGTGCCCGGCCTTCGCCGCCGGCCAGCCGCTGAACCCGAAGAAGCTGATCCAGGACATGGTCATCGGCCTGGCCGGTGGTACCGATGCCCGTTTCGCCGGCAGCTCGTACCCCGGCAAACCGATCGGCGAGCATGGCGGCAATCCGCACCAGCCGATCGTCAACGGCCTGGTCGATGCCGAAACACTGTGGTCGTGCACCACGTGCCGGGCCTGCGTCGAAGAATGCCCGATGATGATCGAACACGTCGATGCCATCGTCGACATGCGCCGCCACCTGACCCTGGAGAAGGGCGCGACCCCGAACAAGGGCGCCGAGGTGCTCGACAACCTGATCGCGACCGACAACCCAGGCGGCTTCGCGCCCGGTGGCCGGATGAACTGGGCGGCCGACCTGAACCTCACGCTGCTGTCCGAGGCGAAGGCGACCGACGTGCTGTTCTGGGTCGGCGATGGCGCCTTCGACATGCGCAACCAGCGCACCCTGCGGGCCTTCGTCAAAGTGCTCAAGGCCTCTGGCGTGGACTTCGCCGTGCTTGGCCTGGAAGAGCGCGACAGTGGTGACGTGGCTCGCCGTCTGGGCGACGAGGCGACCTTCCAGCAACTGGCTCTGCGCAATATCCAGACGCTCGGCAACTATGCCTTCAAGCGCATCGTCACCTGTGACCCGCACAGCTTCCATGTGCTCAAGAACGAATACGGCGCGCTCGGCGGCATGTACCAGGTTCAGCACCACAGTACCTACATCGCCGAGCTGATCGCCGCCAGCAAGCTTAATCTCGGCCAGCACAAGGGCGGCAGCGTGACCTACCACGACCCCTGCTACCTGGGCCGCTACAACGGCGAGTACGAGGCACCGCGCGAGGTGCTGCGCGCCTTGGGCATCAAGGTCAGGGAGATGCAGCGCTCGGGCTTCCGCTCGCGCTGCTGTGGCGGCGGCGGTGGCGCGCCGATCACCGACATCCCCGGCAAGCAGCGGATTCCGGACATGCGCATGGAGGACATCCGCGAGACCGAGGCCGAACTGGTCGCCGTGGGTTGCCCACAATGCACGGCGATGCTCGAGGGGGTGGTCGAGCCCCGTCCCTTGATCAAGGATCTGGCCGAGCTGGTCGCCGATGCCTTGCTCGAAGAAGAGGCCGGCTCGCCTGCCGTCAAGGTACAGCCGGCCCGTCGTAAACCCGCGGAGGTGCACTGATGAGCGATATCGTCCGCCGCGATCCCCGCGCCGAGTGGATCGCCCGCAATCGCCTGCATCCGCTGCACGCGGCGATGCAGACGCAACAGAGCAACTGGATGGGGCCTGGCGGCGTCATCCGCAAGAATGTCCACGCGGTCGGTTTCATCGGTCCGAACGGGATCAAGCGCATCGACCGCAGTGGGGCCCAGCACGGCACCACGACGGTGTCCAGGCGTAGCGCCACCACCGAAGTGCAACTGCCGTTGCACCAGGTGGCGGACCCGGCGTTCTACATTGCGGTGGTCCCCGACATGGTCGGTGGGCGCCTGGGTAGCCATGACCGCGACCTGCTAGGCCTCGCACGCTCCCTGGCCGGCAGCGAGGGTGCCGTGCTGGCGATCGTTTTCGGCGAGCACAAGGAGAGCAACTTTGCGGCCGCCGGTGTTGATCGTCTGCTGCTGATCGACGGTGATGAGTACCGTGGCTATGCACCCGAGCAGTTGATCCAGGGCCTGCGCGCCGTCGATCACCAATTCGCTCCGCGGCATTGGCTGCTGCCTGACAGCCGCACTGGGGGCGGCGAGGTGGGCCGTCGACTGGGCGCCGCCTTGGGCGAGCGGCCGGCCACGCGCGTCTGGCAGGTCAAGGACAACCAGTGCATCGGTCGCGCCGGTGCCGGCCAGCAGGACCTGCACCGCGATTTGCCACGCTTGATATTGGCTAGCGCCGAATGTGCCGAGCCGGTCAGTGAAACCCGCCACGAGGCGCTGCCGGTGGAACTGTCCGTGCCCGTGGCGCGCAGCCTGCCGAGGATCGACGATCTCGGCCCGGTTGCCGTGGATCCGGCGGCCATCGCCATGGCCGAGTCCGAATTCATTGTCTCCGGTGGTAACGGCGTCAAGGACTGGGACTTGTTCCACCGCGCCACCGTGGCCCTGGGCGCGACCGAAGGCGCGTCGCGGGTCGCCGTGGACGATGGTTTCATGCCGCGTCATCGCCAGGTCGGCGCCACCGGCACCTGGGTCACCGCGCGGGTCTACATGGCCGTGGGTATTTCGGGTGCGATCCAGCACCTGCAGGGCATTGGTGCCTGCGACAAGGTCGTGGCAGTGAACATGGATCCGGGCTGCGACATGATCAAACGTGCCGATCTGTCGGTGATCGGGGACAGTACGGCGATTCTCCAGGCGCTGATCGAGGCCGTGGAAAACTATCGCAAAGGCGCCCAGCGCGAAGCGGCATAGGGGCATGAGCATGAATACGAAAGTCATCAGCCTGGTTTCCATCGGCGCGCACCCAGGTTCGGGTCGTACTCGACGGGCGGAGCAGGACGCGCGCGCCGTGGAGCTGGGCTTGCAGTTGGCCGGGCAGCACTTGCAGGTGGTACACGCGGGCGACCCGCGGGAAGAGGCTCTGCGTGCTTATCTGGGTATGGGTCTGGATCACCTGGATGTGCTGGAGCAGCCGGCCGGCGCGGATGTGCTGGGTGTGCTGGGCGACTACCTGCGCGACGCCGGCGCCCAATTGGTACTGACCGGCAGTCAGGCCGAAACGGGTGAAGGATCGGGAATGCTGCCGTTCCTGCTGGCCGAGAGACTGGGTTGGCCGTTGATCGTGGGGCTGGCCGAGGTCGAGTCGATCGAGAACGGCACCGCCCAGGTGCTCCAGGCCTTGCCTCGTGGCCAGCGGCGGCGCCTGAAGGTTCGCCTGCCGCTCTTGGCGACCGTGGATAACGCCGCGCCCAAGCCGCGCCAGAGCGCTTTCGGTCCGGCACGCCGCGGTGTACTCGCGGCGCGCAACGTCATGGTCACGCAAGACGAGCTGCTGACCGGCGCCGAACTGCAACCGGCTCGCCCGCGGCCCAAGCGCCTCAAGGTGATCAAGGCCAAGAGCGGCGCCGATCGCATGAAGGCCGCCACGGCCAAGGCCAGTGGGGGAGGCGGCAAGGTGCTCAAGGAGGTTTCGCCACAGGAGGGCGCCGAGGCAATTTTGAAACTGTTGGTGGAAGAAGGCGTAATACGCTGAGAAGCGATCCGCCTCTTTGACAAGGAGGCAGAGCGGGCCGGTGTGCAATTGGTCGAAGCAAATCCATCCTACAGGTAGTAGCCGGCCTCGACCAAGTTCAGGTCCGAAGGGCTTGTGCGGCGCCTGATCGAATCGAAGCCTGGTAATTTTGTCAGTTTTGCGCAGGCGAATACGTTGCTAGATTCAAGCCTCGTCGAACTTTCGGGCCTGGATGCATGGCAAACGTTTATCTGCTTCAGACCGACCGGCAACAGTCGGTCTTGGGTGGCGATCCCTTTCCCGGACGCGCCTATACGGCCTATGGTGGTTCACCTCGCACACAAGGCCCTATGCAGGCATTTGCGGGCGAGGTATGTGACCCGTTTACCGGCTGCTACCCTCTAGGCAATGGATTACGGTTCTACAACCCGAGGCTGCTGCGCTTCCATTCGGCGGATCGCCTGAGCCCTTTCGGAAAGGGCGGACTTAATGCCTATGCTTATTGTCTTGGGGATCCTGTCAACTTTTCCGATCCCACAGGGCGGTTCCCAAGCTGGATCTTCCCAGTTCGCAGTATTGTGGCCGGGCTTATCAATCTTGGGATAAGCGCAGTAAAGGGCTATCGCAACTACAAACTGGAGCGAGATTTCACGCTGAGTGCAGGGAATGCCGCGAGCCGGGCGGGAGAGGTCACCTTTGGAACCCCTGAGAACGCTGTTTCCAGGTGGAGCGCCAAAGACAAGGCCGTCGCGTTGGTGGGTACCGTCAGTGCGGCCATGAGTATCGGTACGGCGACCGGACGGTTGGTGGGCGCTGATTCGAACATTCTAGGGTGGGTGGATACGGCCTTTGCAACGGTTGCCACAGGTATGTCGGCGTATGAGCTGTATAGCCTGGGGGCCGAGCCAGTGCCTCGACGCTATCCGGTCAGCCTGGATAACGCTCGTTTCAGATCGGGACTTTCGCGTTCTGGGTCTATCAGGGAAACATCCGTATGAATCCATGCCACAGCCGGTTCCCGTTGTGGCATGGAGCAACGATCCTGTTTCTACTGCGCTTTCACTTCCTTCAGGTACGGCGCCGGCCCCGCGCCTAGATTGTTAAGCAACCGCTGGCTGTACCAATCGATGAAGTTCACCACGCCAAACTCGTAGGTCTTGGAGTAGGGTCCCGGCTGGTAGGCCGTGGAGTTGATCCCGCGCTGGTTCTCTTCGGCCAGGCGACGGTCCTGGTCGTTGGTGGCATCCCATACCTTGCGCATCCGCTCAGGATCGTAGTCGACCCCTTCGACCGCGTCCTTGTGCACGATCCACTTGGTGGTCACCATGGTCTCCTGGGCACTGATCGGCCATACCGTGAAGACGATGATGTGATCGCCCATGCAGTGGTTCCAGGAATGCGGCAGGTGCAGGATGCGCATCGAGCCCAGGTCGGGGTTCTTGATGCGGCCCATGAGTTTCTGCACGGCCTGCTTGCCGTCCAGGGTCATCGACACCGTGCCCTTGAGCAGCGGCATGCGCACGATGCGGTTGCGCAGGCCGAAGCTGGCGTGCGCATACGGGATCTTTTCGGCATCCCAGGCGGCGGCGGACGCGGCGACGTGGTCCTTGAACGCCTGGTCGGCGCGCGGGTCGGTGACGTCGTCCCACTCCAGCAAGGTCTTGAGCAGCTCCGGGTGCGAGGCGTTGCAGTGATAGCACTCGCGGTTGTTTTCCAGCACCAGCTTCCAGTTGGCCTTTTCCATCAGGGTGGTCTGTACCGCCACCTTGGTGTTGTCCATGTCGTAGGGCTCCATGTAATGGGCCAGGGTCGACAGGAACTCATCGATCGCAGGTGGGTTCTCGGCCAGGCTGATGAAGATGTAGCCGCCCGCGGTCTTCACGTTGACCGGCTTGAGGCCGTACTGCTTCATGTCGAAGTCGGCGCCCATCTCGGTGCCCGCGAACAGCAGGCGACCGTCGAGCTCGTAGGTCCACTGGTGATAGGGGCAGACCAGCTTGGCGACCTTGCCCTTGTCGCTGGTGCACAGGCGCGAACCACGGTGACGGCAGACGTTGTGGAAGGCATGCACCTGGCCTTCGGCGCCACGGATCACGATGATCGGGTTCTTGCCGATCTGCAGGGTCAGGAAATTGCCCTTGGCCGGAATCTCGCAAATCATGCCGGCGATCAACCACTCCTTGTGGAAGATCTCCTGCATGTCGATCTGGAACAGGCGCTCGTCGGTATAGAAGGGTTGCGGCAACGAAAAGGTGCGCTCGCGGTTCTGCAGCATCTCGGCGGTGGCCGCGCGTGCAGGTTCCAGTGGATCGCCCAGGCTAAGGGTTGCGGTGACGTCCATCGTAGTGATCCTCATGGCCTTCGCGGCCGACGGAAAGTGGCTAATCGTTCTTGTGGTGGCGCAGGGCTGTTGCAGGAAAAAAGCTGTGATCAGGTGCGGTGGAGTGTGCGTCCGGCGCCGTGGGGAACCATATCCATGGACGACATGGCCGAATCCGATTCCGACGCGCCAGCCCTTGGCCTTCAAGGCTGGTCGCGATAAGCACGCCGATGTCGTGGATGGGAATGTACGCGGCCCCGGACTTGCGCATCATCTGCTCATCAAGCCGCCATCGGCCGTTGGAGACGAGCATGTCCAATCCCTTCCTCAATCCGGTCACGACCCAGACCTGGGCCAATGGCCGCCATATCGTGCGTTGCGTCAAGGTCATCCAGGAAACTTGGGACGTGCGCACCTTCTGTTTCATGGCCGACCAACCGATCATGTTCTTCTTCAAGCCGGGGCAGTTCGTGACCCTGGAGCTGGAAATCGAAGGCCAGCCGGTGATGCGTTCCTATACCATCTCCAGCGCCCCGTCGGTGCCCTACAGCTTCTCGGTGACCATCAAGCGCGTGCCGGGGGGCAAGGTGTCCAATTGGCTGCACGACACCCTGCACGAAGGCCAGGAGCTGGCCGTGCACGGGCCGGTCGGGCTGTTCAACGCCATCGACTTCCCTGCGCCGAAGGTGCTCTACCTCAGTGGCGGCGTCGGTATCACGCCGGTCATGTCGATGGCCCGCTGGTTCTATGACACCAATGCCAATGTCGACATGGTCTTCGTCCACAGCGCCCGCTCGCCCAAGGACATCATCTATCACCGCGAACTGGAGCAGATGGCCTCGCGGATTCCCAATTTCGGCTTGCACATCATTTGCGAGAAACATGGTCTGGGCGAGCCGTGGGCCGGTTACCGGGGTTACCTGAACCATAAGCTGCTCGAACTGATCACGCCTGATTTCATGGAGCGCGAAGTGTTCTGTTGCGGGCCGACGCCGTACATGGTGGCGGTCAAGCGGCTGCTCGAAAGCGCGGGCTTCGACATGAGCCGCTACCACGAGGAGTCGTTCGGCGCGACGCCACCGGAAGCCAAGGCCGATGCCGTGGAACATGCCGAGCAGGCCGCCGATGCACCGGAAGTGGCCACGGCCGATCTCAACCTGGTGGAGTTCGTCGGCAGCGACAAGAGTATCCGCGTCGTCCCGGGTGAAACCGTGCACGCCGCGGCGGCCAAGGTCGGCCTGCTGATTCCCAAGGCCTGCGGCATGGGCATCTGCGGCACCTGCAAGGTGCTCAAGCTGGGTGGAGAGGTGGACATGGAGCACAACGGCGGCATCACCGATGAAGATGTCGCCGAAGGCTATATCCTGTCGTGCTGCAGCGTGCCCAAGGGCGACGTGCGCATCGAATACTGATTCAGACCCGGAAGCGCGATACCAGGCCGCTGAGGTCCACTGCCAGGCGTGACAGCTCGGTGCTGGCGGCGCTGGTCTGGTGAGCGCCTGTCGCGGTCTGTACCGACAGATCGTTGATGTTCACCAGGTTGCGATCCACCTCGCGGGCGACCTGGGCCTGCTCCTCCGCGGCGCTGGCGATTACCAGGTTGCGCTCATTGATCTGGGCCACGGCGGTGGTGATGGTGTCCAGCGCCAGGCCCGCGCCACGGGCGATGTTCAGGGTCGACTCGGCTCGCTCGGTGCTGGTGCGCATGGAGTCCACCGCCTTTTCGGTGCCGCCCTGGATGCTGACGATCATCCGTTCGATCTCGCTGGTCGACTGCTGGGTGCGATGGGCCAGGGCGCGAACCTCGTCGGCCACCACGGCGAAACCACGGCCCGCCTCGCCCGCGCGCGCAGCCTCGATGGCGGCATTGAGGGCCAGCAGGTTGGTCTGGTCGGCCAAGCCGCGAATCACGTCGAGCACCTTGCCGATATCGCGTGACTGTTCCGCCAGATTGACGATCAGCCCCGCAGTCGCCTGTACGTCGCTGCTCATGCGCTCGATGGCGCCGACGGTTTCCATGACCAGGTCACGACCGTCACTGGCGGAGCGGCTGGCATCGCTGGACGCTTCCGACGTGCTGACGGCGTTGCGCGCGACTTCCTCGACCGCGCTGGTCATCTCGGTAACGGCGGTAGCGGCCTGCTCGATCTCGTTGTTCTGCTGCTGCAGGCCGCGGGCGCTCTCGTCCGTGACGCTGTTGAGCTCTTCGGCCGCGGAGGCGAGCTGGGTGGCCGAGCCCGAGATCAGTTGCACGGTATCGCGCAGCTTGTCCTGCATCGTGGCCATGGCCCGCAGCAGACGCGCCGCTTCGTCGGTGCCCAGTGCACGGATATCGTGGGTCAGGTCGCCTTCGGCAATCTGCTCGGCGGCTTGCAGGGCTTCGTTGATCGGCCCGACGATGCTGCGTGTCAGCACGAACGCGCAGAGCAAAGTCAGCACAGTGGCGGCCACGAGCAGCCCGATCACCAGGGTAGAGGCGCTACCGTACTGGTCGGCGGCGGCCTGGTTGGTCTTGCGAGTCTGATCGGTATTGAAGCGGACCAAGGCATCCATCACCTGGTTGATCTGCTCGGAGTTGTTCAACAGGTCACGGTTGATCAGCTCGTGCAGCTCATCCAGCTGCCCTGTCTGGCTCAAGGTACGCATGCGCGATTCGAGCTGACGGTATTGGGCAAGCAGTTGGCCGTATTGATCGAAGGTTGCTTGCTCGCCGGGCTCTTCGACCAGCGCTTGATAGGCCTGGCGGGCCTTGTCGATCTGCACGTTGCGTTCATCGAGCAGGCGTAAGGTGTCTTGCTGCGTCTCAGGTTCGCGATTGAGCAGCAGACGGTAGGAGAGGGTGCGCATGCGCAGGGTCAAGGTGGTCAGTTCATCGAGGGTCTTGATGCTAGGCAGGCTGATCGTTTCGATGGCCACGCCAGCCTGGCGGATATGGCCCATCTGAATCAGCGAGAAGACACCGAGGCCAAGCATCAGCGCGCCGATCAAGGCGAACCCCAGGAGTGCGCGTGGGGCGATGTTTATGTTGCGAAAGGACATGGAAGGAATCCGGAGAGTAGGAAGGGACGCGCAATCCATGCGAGGAGACAACACATACATGCCTATCGGTCGCGACTGGCCAGTCTTGAGGGTCGATTGAAAATATCGGGCATGGCCTAGTGCCAGTCAGTTAAGGAAAATGCTCGATTTTCAATGCTGAAGCTTATTTTCGGCTTCTAAATCTCTTGTGAGGCTCATGGCCTCGTCGTGGGACAAGCCCGCTCACCACCAGGAAGCGCGAACCGGTGATGAGCGGGCTTGCCCCGCGACGAGGCCATGAGCCTCACAGGAGATTTAGAAGCCAAAGGCAAAGCTTCAGCATGTGAAAATCGAGCACTTAACCGACCGGCATTGGCCACGACCGTCTACATTCCTGACAGGCGGCGGCTCCACGCCGGAACAAGACTCGCCCAGACCGGTCAATGTGCCCAGGCTCAAGGCCAGTTACCGATATTTAATGGCGGGGGCGCGCGGTTTTCTTTATCGTGTTCGCCCCTTGCAACAACCGAGACAAGCCCATGTTGGAAGCATCCCTGAATCAACTCGAGCAACTGGTCGCCGACCTGATGCACAAGAACACCCAACTGACCGAGCAGCACGCGCAGCTCAGCCAGGCATTGGCTCAAGCCCGTGAAGAAAACGACAGCCTGCAATTGAGCCTGATGGAACAGGAAGAGAAGCAGGGCGCCGCCGCCGCGCGCATCCAGGCCATCGTCGATCGCGCCAGCGCAGGCGCCGTCAGCGCATGACCTTGCAAGCGCAGCCGATCAATGTCGTGTCGATCCTTGGCAGCGACTATTCGATCAAGGCGCCCGAAGGCCAGGAGCAGACCCTGGCCAAGGCGGTCCAGATGCTCAACGCCTCCCTGGCAGACACCAAGCGCCTGTATCCGACCCTGATCGGCGACAAGCTGCTGGTGCTGGCGGCGCTGAACCTGTGCTCCCGGCAGGTCGAACTGCAGGACGAGCACCAGCAGACGCTCGAGCGCTATGAAGCGAAAGTGACTGCCACGGTCGACGCCATCACCCGGACCATCGCGGAACACTGAGCCGCTTCGACGGGTCGGAGGGGCTGTCATGCAGCCCCTTCATCGCATGTTCCTCACGCGCCCATGACGGCCCGGATGTCCGCCGCCAGCTCGCGGACCCGCGCCTGCTCGGTATCCCACGAGCACATGAAACGCGCGCCCCCGCTGCCAATAAAGGTATAGAAGCGCCAGCCCTTGTTGCGTAGCGCCTCGAGCGCCGCCTCCGACATCTGCAGAAAGACGCCGTTGGCCTCCACCGGGAACATCAGCTCGACGCCAGGGATGTCACTCACCAGGTTGGCGAGCAATTGCGCGCATTGGTTCGCGTGGGCCCCATGGCGCTGCCAGGCGCCGTCTTCCAGCAACCCGACCCAGGGTGCCGACAGGAAGCGCATCTTCGAAGCCAGTTGACCCGCCTGCTTGCAGCGATAGTCGAAGTCGGCGGCCAGGTCATGGTTGAAGAACAGGATCGCCTCGCCCACCGCCATGCCGTTCTTGGTCCCGCCGAAGCACAGCACATCGACTCCGGCTTTCCAGGTCAGCTCGGCGGGCGTGCAGCCCAGGAACGCGCAGGCATTGCTGAACCGCGCGCCATCCATGTGCAGGTTCAGGCCCAGCTCCTTGCACGTCGTGCTGATGGCTTTCAGTTCATCAGGGCGATAGGTCGTGCCGACTTCCGTGGCCTGGGTGATGGTGACCACCCGTGGCTTGGGGTAGTGGATGTCCTGGCGCTTGAGCGCCACGTCACGAATGGATTGCGCGGTCAGCTTGCCATTGACGCTGGCGGCGGTCAGCAGCTTGGAGCCGTTGGAGAAGAACTCCGGGGCACCGCACTCGTCGGTCTCGACGTGGGCCGTTTCCGAGCAGATGACGCTGTGGTAGCTCTGGCACAGCGAGGCCAGGGCCAGCGAGTTGGCCGCGGTGCCATTGAAGGCGAAGAAGACCTCGCAGTCGGTCTCGAACAGCTTGCGGAAATGATCGGCGGCACGCTGCGTCCATTGATCGTCGCCGTAGGCGCGATCATGTCCCTGGTTGGCTTTCTCCATCGCCGCCCAGGCTTCCGGGCAGATACCGGAATAATTGTCGCTGGCGAATTGTTGGCTTCTATCTGTCATGACACTGTCCTGTGAGCGACGCGAAGCAGCACTCTAAACCATCGTTCGGCAGGTTGCCTATACAACCGCGAGGCCACGTGAGCAGGCCACTTTCGCAAGCCCGACGGGCATGGGTGGAGCCCCAGTCCGGCGCGGCTCGAGACCGCCTGCCCAAACACCCGGATGCCTGCTCTGCACCCCCACCGTACGGCGTGCTCCGCACGCTGACGAACCAATGTCGTAAACGCGCCATTGCAAGGCGTGCGCAGGCATCTGGGTCCCCCGCGCCAGTCATACCATCGCCACAAAGGGTCATTGAACTCTACAGACAAAAAAATGATCGCTGCCGGGAGATACAGAATGTTCAGCAAGCAAGACCAGATCCAGGGTTACGACGACGCACTGCTGGCTGCGATGAATGCCGAGGAACAGCGCCAGGAAGATCACATCGAACTGATCGCTTCCGAAAACTACACCAGCAAGCGCGTCATGCAGGCCCAAGGCAGCGGCCTCACCAACAAATACGCCGAAGGCTATCCGGGCAAGCGCTACTACGGTGGCTGCGAGCATGTCGACAAGGTCGAGCAGTTGGCCATCGATCGCGCCAAGCAGCTGTTCGGTGCCGACTACGCCAACGTCCAGCCGCATTCCGGCTCGTCGGCCAACAGCGCCGTCTACCTGGCCCTGCTGCAGGCTGGCGACACCATCCTCGGCATGAGCCTGGCGCATGGCGGTCACCTGACCCACGGCGCCAAGGTGTCGTCCTCGGGCAAGCTGTACAATGCCGTGCAGTATGGCATCAACACCGAAACCGGCCTGATCGACTACGACGAAGTCGAGCGCCTGGCCGTGGAACACAAGCCGAAGATGATCGTCGCCGGCTTCAGCGCCTACTCCAAGACCCTGGACTTCCCACGCTTTCGCGAGATCGCCGACAAGGTGGGTGCCTACCTGTTCGTCGACATGGCTCACGTGGCCGGTCTGGTGGCTGCCGGGCTGTACCCGAACCCGCTGCCGTACGCCGATATCGTCACCACCACTACCCACAAGACCCTGCGCGGTCCACGTGGCGGCCTGATCCTGGCCAAGTCCAACCCCGAGATCGAGAAGAAGCTCAACGCTGCGGTGTTCCCCGGTGCCCAGGGCGGTCCGCTGATGCACGTGATCGCTGGCAAGGCGGTGTGCTTCAAGGAAGCGCTGGAGCCTGGCTTCAAGGGCTACCAGAAGCAGGTCATCGACAATGCCCAGGCCATGGCCCAGGTCTTCATCGAGCGCGGCTACGACGTGATCTCCGGCGGTACCGACAACCACTTGTTCCTGTTCAGCCTGATCCGCCAGGGTCTGACGGGCAAGGACGCGGACGCCGCGCTGGGTCGCGCCCACATCACCGTCAACAAGAACGCCGTACCGAACGACCCGCAGTCGCCGTTCGTCACCTCCGGCCTGCGCATCGGCACCCCGGCGGTCACCACCCGCGGGTTCAAGATTGCCCAGTGCGTCGCGCTGGCCGGTTGGATCTGCGACATCCTCGACAACCTCGGCGACGCCGATGTCGAGGCTGACGTGGCGAAGAACGTCTCGGCCCTGTGCGCAGATTTCCCGGTTTACCGCTGAGTGGAGTAGACAGTCATGAAACGCTTTTCAGGCTTCGGCCTTCTCAAACACTCCCTCAGCCATCATGAAAACTGGCAGCGCATGTGGCGCACGCCGACGCCGAAGAAAGTCTACGACATCGTCATCGTCGGCGGTGGCGGCCATGGCCTGGCCACGGCCTACTACCTGGCCAAGGAACACGGCATCACCAACGTGGCCGTGGTCGAGAAGGGCTGGCTGGGGGGTGGCAACACCGCCCGTAACACGACCATCGTGCGCTCCAACTACCTCTGGGACGAATCGGCCAAGCTGTACGAGCACGCCATGAAGCTGTGGGAAGGGCTGTCCCAGGACATCAACTACAACGTGATGTTCTCCCAGCGTGGCGTCTACAACCTCTGCCACACCCTGCAGGACATCCGCGACTCCGAGCGTCGGGTCAACGCCAACCGCCTCAACGGCATCGACGGCGAACTGCTCAACACCGAGCAAGTGGCCGCGGAAGTTCCGTACCTGGACTGCTCCAAGAACACGCGCTACCCGATCCTGGGAGCCACCGTGCAGCGTCGCGGCGGTGTCGCGCGTCACGATGCCGTGGCCTGGGGCTATGCTCGTGCAGCCGACGCCCTGGGTGTCGACTTGATCCAGCAGACCGAAGTCATCGGCTTTCGCAAGGAGAATGGCGCGGTCATCGGGGTCGAGACCAACAAGGGCTTCATCGGCGCCAAGCGCGTCGGCGTGGTCACGGCCGGTAACTCCGGGCACATGGCCCGCCTGGCCGGCTTCCGCCTGCCACTCGAGTCGCATCCGTTGCAGGCTCTGGTTTCCGAGCCGATCAAGCCGATCATCGACAGCGTCATCATGTCCAACGCCGTGCACGGCTACATCAGCCAGTCGGACAAGGGCGACCTGGTCATCGGTGCCGGTATCGACGGCTTCGTCGGCTACGGCCAGCGCGGTGGCTACCCGATCATCGAGCACACCCTGCAAGCGATCGTCGAGATGTTCCCGATCCTGTCGCGGGTGCGCATGAACCGTCAGTGGGGCGGCATCGTCGACACCACGCCGGACGCCTGCCCGATCATCTCCAAGACCCCGGTGAAGAACATGTTCTTCAACTGCGGCTGGGGTACCGGCGGCTTCAAGGCCACGCCAGGTTCGGGCAACGTCTTTGCCGCCAGCCTGGCCAAGGGCGAAATGCACCCGCTGGCCGAACCTTTTTCCATCGAGCGCTTCCACCACGGCGCACTCATCGACGAACACGGCGCCGCCGCTGTCGCCCACTAACAGGAGAATTCCTCATGTTGCATATCTTCTGTCCCCATTGCGGCGAGTTGCGCTCCGAAGAAGAGTTCCACTGCGCGGGCCAGGCGCATATCGCCCGGCCGCTGGACCCTGCCTCGTGCACCGACCCCGAGTGGGGCGAGTACATTTTCTTCCGTGACAATCCGCGAGGCATCCACCACGAACTGTGGGATCACGTTGCCGGGTGCCGGCAGTACTTCAACGCGACCCGCGACACCGTGACCTACGAGATTCTGGAAACCTACAAGATCGGCGAGAAGCCGCAGGTAGCTGCTGGCAAGCAACCGTCCATGCAGTTGACCAAAACAGGTCAGGAGGAAAAAGTATGAGCCAGACCTATCGCCTCTCCAGCGGCGGTCGCATCGATCGCAGCAAGGTCCTGAACTTCACCTTCAATGGCAAGACCTATCAGGGTTACGAGGGTGACAGCCTGGCCGCGGCCCTGCTGGCCAACGGTGTGGACATCGTCGGCCGCAGCTTCAAGTACTCGCGTCCTCGCGGCATCATCGCCGCCGGTGCCGAGGAGCCCAATGCCATCCTGCAGATCGGCGCCACCGAAGCCACCCAGGTGCCGAACGTGCGCGCCACCCAGCAGGCACTGTATTCGGGCCTGGTCGCGACCAGCACCAATGGCTGGCCGAACGTCAACAACGACGTGATGGGGATCATCGGCAAGGTCGGCGGCAGCATGATGCCGCCGGGGTTCTACTACAAGACCTTCATGTACCCCAAGTCCTTCTGGATGACCTACGAGAAGTACATCCGCAAGGCTGCCGGTCTCGGTCGCGCGCCCCTGCAGAACGATCCTGATACCTACGACTACATGAACCAGCATTGCGACGTGCTGGTGGTCGGCGCCGGCCCCGCGGGACTGGCCGCGGCCCTGGCCGCCGGTCGCAGCGGTGCCCGCGTGATCCTCGCCGACGAACAGGAAGAGTTCGGTGGCAGCCTGCTCGACAGCCGCGAAACCCTCGACGGCAAGCCTGCCGCCGATTGGGTCGCTTCGGTCGTCGCCGAGCTCGAGAGCCTGCCGGAAGTTACCTTGTTGCCGCGGGCCACCGTCAACGGTTACCACGACCACAACTTCCTGACCATCCACGAGCGGCTGACCGATCACCTCGGCGACCATGCCCCCTTGGGCCAGGTTCGTCAGCGCATCCACCGTGTACGTGCCAAGCGCGTGGTGCTCGCCCCCGGCGCCCACGAACGCCCGCTGGTCTACGGCAACAACGATGTCCCGGGCAATATGGTCGCCGGCGCCGTCTCGACCTATGTTCGCCGCTATGGCGTGGCACCCGGTCGCAAGCTGGTGCTGTCGACCAACAACGACCACGCCTATCGCACCGCGCTGGACTGGCATGACGCCGGCCTGCAAGTGATCGCGATCGCCGACGCCCGCCACAACCCGCGTGGCTCGCTGGTCGAGGAAGCGCGTGCCAAGGGTATTCGCATTCTGACTTCCAGTGCCGTGCTCGAAAGCCGTGGCACCAAGCACGTCACCGCCGCCCGTGTCGCTGCGATCGATATTGCCGCGCACAAGGTCAGCAGCCCCGGCGAATGGCTGGAGTGCGACCTGGTGGCGACCTCCGGTGGCTACAGCCCGGTCGTGCACCTGGCTTCGCACCTGGGCGGCCGGCCTGTGTGGCGTGAAGACATCCTCGGCTTCGTGCCTGGCGATGCTCCGCAGAAGCGTGTCTGCGTCGGTGGGATCAACGGTGTGTACCCGTTGGGTGACGCCCTGGCCGATGGTTTCGAAGGCGGCGTGCGCGCGGCCAGCGAGGCCGGGTTCAAGGCCACCACCGGCACCTTGCCGAAAACCGTGGCACGCAAGGAGGAGGCCACCGTGGCGCTGTTCCAGGTGCCGCATGACAAATCCACCAACCGTGCGCCGAAACAGTTCGTCGATCAGCAGAACGACGTCACCGCCGCCGGTATCGAACTGGCCACCCGCGAAGGTTTCGAGTCGGTCGAGCACGTCAAGCGCTATACCGCGCTGGGCTTCGGGACCGACCAGGGCAAGCTGGGCAACATCAACGGCCTGGCCATCGCCGCTCGCTCGATGGGCATCACCATCCCCCAGATGGGCACCACCATGTTCCGCCCTAACTACACGCCGATCACCTTCGGTGCGGTCGCCGGGCGGCATTGCGGTCACCTGTTCGAGCCTGTGCGCTTTACCGCTCTGCATGCCTGGCACGTGAAGAAGGGCGCCGAGTTCGAAGATGTCGGCCAGTGGAAGCGTCCGTGGTACTTCCCCAAAGCCGGCGAAGACATCCACGCCGCCGTGGCCCGCGAGTGCAAGGCGGTGCGTGACAGCGTCGGCCTGCTCGATGCCTCGACCCTGGGCAAGATCGATATCCAGGGCCCGGATGCGCGCGAGTTCCTCAACCGCGTCTACACCAACGCCTGGACCAAGCTCGACGTGGGCAAGGCTCGCTATGGCCTGATGTGCAAGGAAGACGGCATGGTCTTCGACGACGGCGTGACCGCCTGCGTCGGCGACAACCACTTCATCATGACCACCACCACCGGCGGCGCGGCGCGCGTCCTGCAGTGGCTGGAGCTGTACCACCAGACCGAATGGCCCGACATGAAGGTGTTCTTCACCTCGGTCACCGACCATTGGGCCACCCTGACCCTGTCCGGCCCGAACAGCCGCAAGCTGCTCAGCGAAGTCACCGACATCGACCTGGACAAGGACGCCTTCCCGTTCATGACCTGGAAGGAAGGGCTGGTGGCCGGCGTGCCGGCGCGGGTGTTCCGTATCTCGTTCACCGGCGAGCTGTCCTACGAGGTCAACATCCAGGCCAACTACGGCATGGGTGTGCTGGAGAAGATCGTCGAGGCGGGCAAGCAATACAACCTGACTCCGTATGGCACCGAGACCATGCACGTGCTGCGTGCCGAGAAGGGCTTCATCATCGTCGGCCAGGATACCGACGGCTCGATGACCCCGGACGACCTCAACATGAGCTGGTGCGTCGGCCGCAACAAGCCGTTCTCCTGGATCGGCCTGCGCGGCATGAACCGCGAGGACTGCGTGCGCGAGAACCGCAAGCAGCTGGTCGGCCTCAAGCCTGTCGATCCGACCAAGTGGCTGCCCGAAGGCGCCCAGCTGGTCTTCGATCCGAAGCAGCCGATCCCGATGGACATGGTCGGTCACGTGACCTCCAGCTACGCCGCCAACTCGCTGGGCTATTCCTTCGCGATGGGTGTGGTCAAAGGCGGCCTCAAGCGCATGGGCGAGCGTGTCTACTCGCCTCAGGTGGATGGCAGTGTGATCGAGGCAGAGATCGTTTCTGCCGTGTTCTTCGATCCGAAGGGTGAGCGGCAGAACGTTTAAGACCCTCCGACAGGTCTGCCTGGAATGCAAACCCTGTGGGAGCGGCAGTTCGCCGCTGCGACTTGTCCCGCGAACGCGATGGTGGCTTCACCGCCCTCTTCGCGGGACAAGCCCGCTCCCACAGGACCGCAGTTGGCATCCGGGCATTGCATCTGACCTCTGGTCTTACCGACAACAGAATTCAAGGCAGGTAACAAATGAGCGTTATCAACGTCTATCAGCAGAACCCCAGCGCCGACGTCAAGGCCGAGTCGCCGCTGCACCATGCCGACCTGGCAAGCCTGATCGGCAAAGGTCGCCAGAACGCCGGGGTCACCCTGCGCGAGAAGAAATTCCTCGGTCACCTCACCCTGCGCGGCGACGGCCATGATCCGGCATTCGCCAGCGGCGTACACAAGGCCCTGGGCCTGGAGCTGCCGGTTGCCCTGACCGTGGTTGCCCGTGGCGATACCTCGCTGCAATGGATCGGCCCGGACGAGTACCTGCTGATCGTCCCCGGTGGTCAGGAGCTCGAGGTCGAGCAGAAACTGCGCGCTGCCCTGGAGGGGCAGCATATCCAGGTGGTCAACATGAGCGGCGGCCAGACCCTGCTCGAGCTGCGCGGCCCCAAGGTCCGCGAAGTGCTGATGAAGTCCACCAGCTATGACGTGCATCCGAACAACTTCCCGGTCGGCAAGGCGGTCGGTACCGTGTTCGCCAAGTCGCAGCTGGTGATCCGCCGCACGTCCGAAGACACCTGGGAGCTGGTCATCCGCCGCAGCTTCTCCGATTACTGGTGGCTGTGGTTGCAGGACGCCTCGGCCGAATACGGCCTGAGCATCGAAGCCTAGGAGAAACGCCATGAGCCGAGCACCGGACACCTGGATCCTTACCGCCGATTGTCCGAGTTTGCTCGGCAGCGTCGACGTGCTGACACGCTTTCTCTTCGAGCAGCAGTGTTATGTCACGGAGCACCATTCCTTCGATGACCGGTTGTCCGGTCGCTTCTTCATCCGCATCGAATTCCGCCAGCCGCAGGATTTCGATGAGCAAGGGTTCCGCCAGGCGCTGCAGGAGCGTAGCGAGACCTTCGGCATGGCCTTCGAGCTGACCGCGCCGAATCACCGTCCCAAGGTGGTGATCATGGTGTCCAAGGCCGACCATTGCCTCAACGACCTGCTCTACCGGCAGCGGATCGGGCAGTTGGGCATGGACGTGGTGGCGGTGATTTCCAATCACCCCGATCTGGAGCCGCTTGCGCACTGGCACAATATTCCCTATCACCATTTCTCCCTCGATCCCAAGGACAAGCCGTCCCAGGAGCGCAAGGTCCTTCAGGTCATCGAGGAGACCGGCGCCGAGCTGGTGATCCTTGCCCGCTACATGCAAGTGTTGTCGCCCGAGCTGTGTCGCCGTCTGGATGGCTGGGCGATCAATATCCATCACTCGCTGCTGCCAGGCTTCAAGGGTGCCAAGCCCTATCACCAGGCCTACAACAAGGGCGTGAAGCTGGTGGGTGCCACCGCGCACTACATCAACAACGACCTGGACGAAGGGCCGATCATCGCCCAGGGCGTGGAAGTGGTCGATCACAGCGATTATCCCGAAGACCTGATCGCCAAGGGACGAGACATCGAGTGCCTGACCCTGGCGCGGGCGGTGGGGTATCACATCGAGCGGCGGGTGTTTCTCAACGCCAACCGGACCGTGGTGCTCTGACCAGCGGGGCTGCCTTGCAACCCATTCGTGGGCAAGCCCGCTCCCACAGGTAAGGTGACATTCTCCAGAATTGTCGCGGCACCTGTGGGAGCGGGCTTGCCCGCGAATGGGTCACAAGGCAGCCTCGTGCGGCAACCGCGAACAGCCTGCCGCAATGCGGCACGCCACTGTCGTAATCAGTCTGCGTCCTGGCCTGCGACAAGGCCACAATTCACAGCATTCCAGTACCAAATGCCGCCCATGGATGGCGGCGCTTCAACCACCGCTGCATAACTACAAATCAAGCGAGGTAAGAGCATGTCTGGCAATCGTGGAGTGGTGTATCTCGGCGCTGGCAAGGTCGAGGTGCAGAAGATCGACTATCCGAAGATGCAGGATCCTCGCGGCAAGAAGATCGAGCATGGCGTGATCCTCAAGGTGGTCTCGACCAACATCTGCGGTTCGGACCAGCACATGGTCCGGGGCCGCACTACCGCCCAGGTCGGTCTGGTCCTGGGGCACGAGATCACCGGTGAGATCATCGAGAAGGGGCGCGACGTCGAGCACCTGCAGATCGGCGACCTGGTGTCGGTGCCGTTCAACGTCGCCTGCGGTCGTTGCCGCTCCTGCAAGGAACAGCACACCGGCGTCTGCCTGACCGTCAACCCGGCGCGGCCGGGCGGCGCCTACGGCTACGTCGACATGGGTGACTGGACTGGTGGCCAGGCCGAGTACGTACTGGTGCCGTATGCCGACTTCAACCTGCTCAAGCTGCCCGATCGCGACAAGGCGATGGAAAAGATCCGCGATCTCACCTGCCTCTCCGACATTCTGCCGACCGGCTACCACGGCGCCGTCACCGCGGGCGTCGGGCCAGGCAGCACCGTGTATGTCGCGGGTGCCGGCCCGGTCGGTCTGGCCGCCGCCGCTTCCGCCCGCCTGCTGGGCGCCGCCGTGGTGATCGTCGGCGATCTGAACCCCGCGCGACTGGCGCATGCCAAGGCCCAAGGGTTCGAAGTGGTCGACCTGTCCAAGGACACTCCGCTGCATGAGCAGATCGCCGACCTGCTGGGCGAGCCGGAAGTGGATTGTGCCGTCGACGCCGTAGGCTTCGAGGCTCGCGGCCATGGCCACGAAGGTGCCAAGCACGAAGCACCGGCAACGGTGCTCAACTCGCTGATGCAGGTGACCCGTGTGGCCGGCAAGATCGGCATCCCCGGCCTGTACGTGACCGAAGACCCGGGTGCTGTCGATGCCGCCGCGAAGATAGGCGCGTTGAGCATCCGCTTCGGCCTGGGCTGGGCGAAGTCGCACAGCTTCCATACCGGCCAGACGCCGACCATGAAATACAACCGCCAGCTGATGCAGGCGATCATGTGGGATCGGATCAATATCGCCGAAATCGTAGGCGTGCAGGTGATCAGCCTGGATCAGGCGCCGGAAGGATATGGCGAGTTCGATGCCGGGGTGCCGAAGAAGTTTGTGATCGATCCGCATAAGACGTTCAGTGCGGCGTAAGCTTTTCTGAAGAAGCCCCTTTTTTGAGGGGCTTTTTCGTGAGCCCTGTAGGTTGGATTAGCGCCTCGATGGTACAGGCTTAAATACCTGGCATTTGCGGTAGTACACCCCTTGGATGGACGACGACGTTTCAACTCGCTACGCAATTGGTCGCGTCATGCAAGTCCCAATACTCCATAAAACCCGGCATCCGTTTGAGTGGACAAAAGCCGCGTGTGATTAGCGGTTATGAGAGTGGAAAAGTCAGCTGTTTTAACTTCAATCCCCCATGAGGCTATCCCCACTGCCACGGCGCACCTGACTGACACGGTCCAGTCTTAGCAATCTCAAAATATTTGCAGGGCCGCCAAGTTGTTGTATGCGGCTTATGTCATTTAGAAACTCTGGCCGGTCCAGATCTAGGCTTTGGCTAAAAATTTTAGGTACCCCAGGAAGCACGCCAGCTCTCGCGGCACCCATAGTCGCTCCGTTTTCAGCTACCTTCATTATGTATCGATCCAGCATCGGTCTTACGTAATTTTCGATTGTTGATGAAGCATTGGCGAATGCGATGGCGTCTTGGTGCGGGAGGTTGCTTATGATTGATTCAAAAATATCAGGCTCGCCAATTTTTTCGAAGTAGTCTGGGCGGGTCGGTGGAGGAGAATAGCGGGGCGACTCCGGTTTCAAAGCACTGGCGTGTGAAGTGGTACGTTTGAGGTTAGAAGGCTTAAATCTATGTGGAAGCGCTACCGCCGAATTCTTGCTCACGCTCAGCGTTTGACCGTTTTTCAGATGTACGAAGGCATGGCCAGTTGGGTCAATGTTGTTAATTGGGTCGCCTGTGCAGTATGCATAACCATTGATGCCGCCCGCTCCAAAAGGGCTGAGGCTGTCTGGTGATTGAAAACGCATGAGACCGGGATCATAGGTACGATACCCCAGGCCAAGTTGGTAGGTGCCCATGAATGGGTCGAAGAGCTCTCCGTTGAAACCGGGGGTCGAGTTTATCGAAGGTAATTTCGAATCATGTCCATAGGCCGAGTATGTGTGCGATTCTTCAACATCTTCGGCCTGTACCTGCAGCGCCGAGCCCTTGTCGTCGGTTGACAGCAGACCTGTCTTTCGTTCGACGCCAGTGTGCTGTTCGGCGAGGAGCATGTGAGGAGTACGCAGTAGGGTGCGGGTGTGTATGCCTTGTTTGACGGTGACGAGTTTGTCGCCCTGATAGAAATATAGGTTACTGTTTTCAGGCTTCATCGCTTCTATTTCCCCGTTCGAAAATAGCAAAATCTGAAAAGCAGTATCTCCGATGCGACCGAGCTTACAACTGGTAGAAATGACAGATGCACCTACCAATGAACCCTTCTACCTTAAAAAGCAGAATGACGGACACAGCCGAAGCGATACCCGTATTTGGGGAATTCGGAGAGCGTCAGTGTCGACCACATCTTAGGCTTCGAAGCGCGAGGCCTAGCATTTTTGCTAGTAGGCAGTATTGGCAATTTCGTAGACAGTGGACATTTAAGTCACTGTTAAATCAAGGAGCTTTCGATGCCCATCTCGCATGAAACCTCGATTGATCCCAAGCATGAGAGCCCCGTCGCTCGCCCGTGCACACGGCAGCCGTCCAATGCTAAACATTTTTACCAGAACAAGTTACTGTATGCTGTAATAAAAGACTTGGCGCCGTATTGTATTTTTCGGCATGAATCTGAAGTGCTGGCGCAATGCCGCGTTCGGGATGGCGTAGTTGATACGAGTTTGCTTGCTCATGATCGAATGCTGTCTGTGCTGAATATATATGATGCTGCCTTTATTAAGCTGTCATATACGCCGTATGGCTACAGCGCATCCGCTGATAGCATGCACAGTCTGTTGGGGTTCAATGGGCAGTCGCTGGATGAAATAACTGGCTGTCAACTGCTCGGTCATGGCTATCGAGCTTTTAGCTCCGTGCTAATGCGATTTAAAAGTCCAGACGATTGGAGTCCATTTGGGGAGGGAGGGCTGAACGCATATGCCTATTGTCTGGGGAATCCGATCAACTACAACGATCCGTCAGGGCACTATCCATTAGGTGGTACTTTCAAAAGATTGAGAAGCCTGTTTGGCAGCAGAAAAAATTCGAAGACCACCGAGCCCTCAGCGTTATTGAGCTCCAGGGTTCAATACAACCAAGAAAATGGACGACACTTCCTTGGCTTCCACGGAACCAGCAAGAGCGCTGAACGCGCTATCATGAGAAAAGGTGTTCGCAGCAAGAGCAAGGGTGATTCCTTCTTTATAACCAATACATTCGAGAATGCAAGCGAGTACGCAAATAAGCAAAAAGAAGGCGCTGTGCTCGCCGTCTATACCGGTAATTTTGAGTTGGCTCATGCCAGTTCCACGAGAGGCGTCGTCAAGCAATCGAACATTCCGCAGTTAAAGATACCCAGGGTCGTACATTCTTCGCTGAGATTCGAGCGTGTTGAAGTGGCAGACGTAACCTCAAACTTTAATAGGTTTATGGATGAGCAGCAAAGTATTGCCTTTTGGATAAATAATTTCCGCAAGGGTGTCTAGGGCGTTTCTCTTAATTAGGACCGCCGCGCCTAGCAGGCCTGCCTTGGAATAATTGGGGTGGCGATTTATTATCATCAGATCAGTGGCCAGCCGCCGAGATCTGCCGCTTTATACGTGCAGCTCTTTGGGCAAAGACTGTTTTTGGCTCCTGGTTGTGATGACGAGAGCTCGTCATTTCCCTTGAGATTGGAGTTCTTTCCTACACATTTTTACTGGTCATCTCTGGCCTCAAGAAATATCCTACGCACTCTGTCGACTCCCTTCTGATTGCCCTCGGAAACCAGTCCCACTAGGCTCCCTAGGTCACTGATATTTCAGTGATCGGGCGTGGAAACCAGGTGTTGCATGCAGGATTTGTCGTTTGGCGGCTGTACGCGAGAGGCTTTGTGCCTGCCGGGTTTTCCTGACTGCACCCGGTTTTCCACCCCGCGTACAGCTGCCACCCTTCGTGTGGAAACGAAGGAGCGCAACGTCAGCGCAATCAGGAGATCCCATGAAAGAAATCGTCCCCGACCCACCCCTCGCATTCGATTCACCTGCCGGCAAGACCCTGGCCCGAGCCATCTACGACGGCACCGTCCCCTTCGAAAGCACCCTCAGAAACCTCTGTCACTACCTGCGTTTCGCCTACAACGATGGCCACCGCGCTTTCGATGCCACCGACGATGAAGACGTCCTTGACCTTCTGGCCACCAGCCTTCAGGCCCTGCCGCTCGCCTGGGGACAGGCCGATGCATTGGCGGACGCTCTGGAGCCCGCCACCTGGAAGACAGCGCGAGACTGAGCCGAGGTGTTCCGGGCCTGGCATCTCCGACCGCCCATCCATGGGTAGCTCGACCGATGGACGGATGGCAACGGCGATGTCCATCCCGGAACATTCCCCCGCCTACCCAGTCCAACTTCTCGTTTCCCTGGCCGTCCGGCCGACGAGGTCTTACCGATGAAAGCTCTTACCCTGGCAACCCTCATGACCCTGGCTGCGAGCCCGGCGTTCGCCTTCAATCTGAACGATGCGGCCAACGCCGTTTCCGCGATACAGAACCAGAATGGGCAGGGCGCGGCAGTGCAGGCGCCAGCGGCTTCGGCCAATCTGCTCAACACCCTGGGCAGCGAGCTCAAGGTCACTCCGGAACAGGCGGTGGGCGGGGCGGGCGCCATGCTGGGGCTGGCGCGAAACAACCTGAGCGATGCCGATTTTGAACAATTGACCAAGGCGGTACCGGGCCTGGACATGATCTCCGGCGCCAATGCCCTCGGCGGATTGAACGGTATCGGTGAACTGCTGGGAAAGCAGGGTAACAGCCAGTCGGCGCTGAGCAGCGTCCTGGGCAATGTCGAAGACCGCAATGACCTCAATAGCGCGTTCAGCGCGCTGGGCATGGATACGGGGATGATCGGGCAATTCGCCCCGCTGATACTGCAGTATCTGGGTCAGCAGGGCATCGGTGGCTCATTGCTGCAGAGCCTGGGAAGTCTTTGGGGAACGCCGGCAACCACGACCACTGTGCCATCGATATGACGGCCAGATTAGCGTTTGCGGGCCATTTCGTACGCTTTGCTTCGCTCTCTTTTACCTACGGAAACGACTACCACTACAACCCGGTCGTCCTCTACACGATAAACAAGTCGATAACCTGAGGCCTTCAGCTTGATCTTGTAGTGGTCGTCCAGATCCCGCAGCGCGTCGCTTTGCACTCGGGGAGTTTCAAGACGATCTCGGAGCTTTTTCTTGATTTGTTCGCGAACCGTGTGGCCAGCTTCTCCCATTCCCTCGACGCAGCTGGATGGAACTCGAGTTTATAGGTCATCCAGATTTACCGGCACACCCCCCAACTGATCGCGCCTTTGCGATCTCGACGAGCTCGAGGTCGTCCAGTCGCTCAATCATCGCTTCATAAAGCGCGGCAGGAACCATGTACCCTATTACGCGGTTGTGGTTAAGCACCGCAACCGGCATGCCGTCCGCGCTGGCAAGTACGCTAGAGGGGTTTTTCTTGAGTTCGGACACACTGACGACGACATCCGCAAAAATACGTTGCACTATAAAGTCCTCAATTAAGATCTATATTTTGGTCTTAATTTGGAACTGACACAAGCAACGACTTAGGACGTCATCTGGCCCTTAAAGGCTTCGGAACTCAGCGTGCTTCTTTGCGTAACACATCGATCCGCTCATCCTTTTCGTGCCACAGCTGGTTCACCCAGGTCTGTACGGTCTGACGAAACACAGGGTCGTTCTCGTAGTCACCGGCCCATAGCGCCGGTGCCAGCTCGCGCACCTGAATATCCACGATGACTCGCGAGATGCTGCCATTGAGCAGGGCCCAGAATCCGGGTGCCTTGTCGCCGGGATAGACGATGGTGACGTCGAGCAGGGCATCGAGCTGTTCGCCCATGGCCGCGAGCACGAAGGCCACGCCGCCGGCCTTGGGTTTGAGCAGGTGGCGGAAGGGCGATTGCTGTGCGCGGCGCTTGGCCTCGGTAAATCGCGTGCCTTCCAGATAGTTGACCACGGTCACCGGCTGGCGCTTGTACAGCTCGCAGGCGGCCTTGGTGATCTCCAGGTCCTGGCCCTTGAGGTGTTGATTCTTCTCCAGGAAGGCCTTGCTGTAGCGCTTCATGAAGGGGTAATCCAGGCCCCACCAGGCCAGGCCCAGCAGCGGCACCCAGATCAGCTCTTTCTTGAGGAAGAACTTGAAGAAGGGCGTGCGACGGTTGAGGCTTTCGATCAGCGCAGGGATGTCGACCCAGGTCTGGTGGTTGCTCACCACCAGGTAGGAGGTGTCCTTGCGCAGGTTGCCCACGCCGCGGATATCCCACTGAGTGGGTATGCACAGGGCGAAGATCAGTTTGTCGATTTCGGCCCAGCTCTCGGCGATCCACATCACCGCCGCGGAGGCGCGGTCGCGGTATCTGCCAGGGAGCACCAGTTTGAGCAGGGCGAAGATCAACAGCGGGCCGATCATCACCAGGGTGTTGAGCAGCAGCAGGAAGGCCACGAAGATGCCGGTCAGCAGGCGACGCATAAAACACTCTTGTTGTCGGAAATAAACAATTGGCAATGATAATGAGGGCTTGGTCCTACGCCAAACATGGATGGCCGAGTGGGCCGGTCAAATGTTTCATGTTATGTGGGACAGCGCTCGCGGCGAACCTATCCAGCCCCCGCAGTCTAACCACTGTCCCCATTTAAGGAAGCTATCTTGTGAAGCCACTGCTCGCCCTGCTGTCGTTGTTGGCCATGCCGGTCATGGCCGCTGACCCGACCCTCTATGGACGCTACGAATACATCGGCTTGCCGGAGATTGGCGAAACCTTCAAGGCGAAGATGGACACCGGCGCACTCACCGCCTCCCTGTCGGCCAAGGACATCGAGCGCTTTACCCGCGACGGGGAGGAGTGGGTGCGTTTCCGCCTCGCCACCCAGGGTGCCGGCGACAAGGTCTATGAGCACAAGGTGGCGCGCATCAGCAAGATCAAGAACCGCGCCGACGAGGACGACGACGGTGAAGGCGCCGAAATGGCCAAGCGCCCGGTGGTCGATCTGGAGCTGTGCCTGGGCGACGAGAAGCGTACTGTCGAGGTCAACCTCACCGACCGCAGCAGCTTCAATTACCCGCTGCTGATTGGCGCCAAGGCGTTGCGCGAGTTCAAGGCCGCGGTGAACCCGGCCAAGCGCTACACCGCGGGCAAGCCAGGCTGCTGACTCGATCGGCAGCAAGCTGCAAGAGCGAGCGATTCAGTGTGGTTTCACGCGATCCGCTTCCACGGGAAGCTTGCGCTTGAGGCTCGAAGCTCAGCATGCCGCATATTCTTATCGTCGAAGACGAAGCCGCCATTGCCGATACCCTGATCTACGCCCTGCAGGCCGATGGCCACAGCACCGAATGGGTGACCCTCGGTGGTGTAGCCCTGGAGCGACAGCGCCTGCGCCCGGCGGACCTGGTGATCCTCGACATTGGTCTGCCTGATATCAGCGGCTTCGAGACCTGCCGTCAACTACGCCGTTTCAGCGCTCACTGGCAGACCTCGTTTTTTTGCCACCAACCTGGAGGATGCCTTGAGACAGTGCGCCATTGACGGGCAGTGCGATGCGTTTCGCGGGCGGGCGTTTGGGGTCAGCTTCCTCGACCCGGTCGACCAGTACCTGAAAAGCGAGCGGGCCATCAAATATGCGTTGCTGTTCATCGCCCTGACGTTCGCCGGCTTCTTCCTCTTCGAAGTGCTGAAGAATCTCAGCGTGCACCCGGTGCAATACACCCAGGTGGGTGTGGCCTTGGCGTTTTTCTACCTGTTGTTGCTGTCGTTGTCGGAGCACCTGGGCTTCGGCCTGGCTTATGGTCTGTCCGCGGCCGCGTGCGTGCTGCTGATCGGCTTCTCCCTCGGCCATGTGCTGCGCAATCCTGGGCGCGGCATCGGCATCGGCATCGGCATCGGCATCGGCATCGGCATCGGCTTCGCCGCCGGGTTGTCGGTGCTCTACGCCATGCTCTATGGGCTGCTCAGCGCCGAGGACTATGCCCTGCTGATGGGCTCGCTGTTGTGCTTCGGGCTGCTCGGGGTGTTCATGGTGCTGACTCGCCGGCTGGACTGGGCACGGGTGGGAAGGGGCCAATAAGGGAAGATTCGGGAAGCGGGCAGGTGGCTGGCGTGGCGGATAAGGTCGTTGTTCGTCGAATCGCGGGCAGGCTTCTCTCCGTAGAGGGAGCCTGCCGCGATCAGGGCCGATCAGGCCATCGGCGCCGTCGCGGCCAGCGACGGCCGCTTGGATACCTCGGCGTACCAGGCGGCGAGCCCGGGCTGTCGCTCTCGCCAGCCGAACGCCGGCTGACGCAGATCGAGATAGCCCAGGGCGCAGGCCACGCCGATGGCGGCAATATCGAACACCGATGTCAGCTCGGCCAGGTGCTCTTGCTCGAGGTTGGCCAGCGACCGACGGATCTTCCCGGCTTGTGCCTCCAGCCAGCCGTCCCAGCGCTTGTCTTCGGGACGCAGGAAGCTTTCATAGCGACTCGATACTGCGGAATCCATGATGGCATCGGCCTGCGAGGCCAGGGTCAGGCGGCGCCAGCGCGCGGAACCCTCGCGGGGGATCAGCGGATTGCCGACGTGCTGCTGGTCCAGGTACTCGCAGATCACCCGGCTGTCGTGGAGGACGGTACCGTCCTGCAGGCGCAGGGCCGGGATCTTGCCGATCGGGTTGTCCAGGTCGAGCTGGTCGTCGCCCGTGACCGGGCTGATATTGACGGCCTGCAAGGCCACCCGATCCTGCTGTCCTGTCTCGTGCAGCAACACCATGACCTTGCGCACGAAGGGTGACAGCGGCGAATGGAACAAGGTCATCGTCGTCATGGCGCGTCCTCAGTTGCCTTGCAGGCTTGGTGGCATGCAGACACCGGTGCCGCCGATGCCACAGTAGCCTTCCGGGTTCTTGGCCAGGTACTGCTGGTGGTAAGCCTCGGCGAAGTAGACGGTCGGCGCCTGGTCGATCTCCGTAGTGATCTGGCCGAAGCCGGCCTTGTCGAGTTCCGCCTGGTAGGCCGCCTTGCTGGCCTCGGCCTGCTCCAGTTGTTCAGGGTTGGTGCAGTAGATCACCGAGCGGTACTGGGTGCCGATATCGTTGCCCTGGCGCATGCCCTGGGTCGGGTTGTGCAGCTCCCAGAACATGGTCAGCAACTCGTCGTAACTGAGCTTGTCCTTGTCGAATACCACCAGCACCACTTCGGTGTGGCCGGTAAGGCCCGAGCAGACTTCTTCGTAGGTGGGGTTGGGTGTGAAACCACCGGCATAGCCGACCACTGTGCTGACTACGCCCTCGCGCTGCCAGAAGCGACGCTCGGCGCCCCAGAAGCAGCCGAGGCCGAAGATGGCGAAGTCGACGTTGTCGAAGAAGGGGCCGAGCAACGGCGTGTCTTCGAAGACGAAGTGCTTCTCAGGCAGGGTCATCGGCGTCTCGCGGCCAGGCAGGGCCTGTTCCGCGGTAGGCAGGACGTTTTTGTTCACCAGGATTTCCGAACGCATCACCATGGCGGTTCCTCTGTTTTCTAGTCGATATGGGTGGAGGCCCTTCGCGGGTAAACCCGCTCCCACAGGTTCGGCCCCGCTCTTGTGGAGCGAGTTTACCCGCAAATCAGACCGACGCTGCCGTCCACAGATTCGGCACCGCCCTTGTGGGAGCGGGTTTACCCGCGAATCAGACCGACGCTGCCGTCCACAGGTTCAGCACCGCCCTTGTGGAGCGGGTTTACCCGCGAATCAGTCCGACGCTGCCGTCCACAGGTTCGGCCCCGCCCTTGTGGGAGCGGGTTTACCCGCGAATCAGACCGATGCTGCTGTCCACAGGTTCGGCACCGCCCTTGTGGGAGCGGGTTTACCCGCGAATCAGACCGATGCTGCTGTCCACAGGTTCAGCACCGCCCTTGTGGGAGCGGGTTTACCGCGAATCAGACCGACGCTGCCGTCCACAGGTTCGGCCCCGCCCTTGTGGGAGCGGGTTTACCCGCGAATCAGACCGATGCTGCCGTCCACAGGTTCGGCACCGCTCTTGTGGGAGCGGGTTTACCCGCGAATCAGACCGACGCTGCCGTCCACAGGTTCGGCACCGCTCTTGTGGGAGCGGGTTTACCCGCGAATCAGACCGACGCTGCCGTCCACAGGTTCGGCACCGCCCTTGTGGAGCGAGTTTACCCGCGAATCAGACCGATGCTGCCGTCCACAGATTCGGCCCCGCCCTTATGGGAGCGAGTTTACCCGCGAATCAGACCGATGCTGCCGTCCACAGGTTCGGCCCCGCTCTTGTGGGAGCGGGTTTACCCGCGAATCAGACCGACGCTGCCGTCCACAGGGTTCAGCTCTGTCCTTGTGGGAGACAAATGGGCCGACGCTGTCGCTAATAGTGCCCGACTTGGGCGCCGCTGTCAGGCTATCGGTCCGCGCGGATAGCGCTTGAGCTTTTCGACCAGCTCCCGTCCAGGGATCGGCCGGTCGAACAGGTAACCCTGGCCCACGTCACAGCGGTGACGACGCAGGAACGCCAGTTGCGCGACGGTCTCGATCCCTTCGGCCACCACCTTGAGCTTGAGGTTGTGGGCCATGGCCACCACCGCCGAGGTGATTTCCATGTCGTCCTGGTTGTCCGGGATCTCGTTGATGAAGCTGCGATCGATCTTGAGGATGTCGATCGGGAATTTCTTCAGGTAGCTGAGCGACGAATAACCGGTGCCGAAGTCATCCATGGCCAGCGTCAGCCCCAACTGCTTGAGCTCGTCGAGTTGACGGTGGGTATCCTCGGTCGCTTCGAGCAGCAGGCCTTCGGTCAGTTCCAGCTCCAGCAGGTTCGCGGGCAGGCCTTCTTCCTTGATGATCGTGCCGATCGAAGACACCAGCTCGGGGTCGGAGAACTGCTTGGGCGAGAGATTGATGGCGACCTGCAGGCCGCTCATCCCAGCCTCGTGCAACACCTGGTTCATGCGACAGGCCTGGCGCACCACCCACTTGCCGATGGGAATGATCAGGCCGGTCTCTTCGGCCACGCTGATGAACTGGTCGGGACGGATCATCCCGCGTTCGGGGTGGTTCCAGCGCAGCAGTGCTTCGAGGCCAAGCAGGCGACCGCTGCGCAGGCAGACCTTGGGCTGGTAGAAGACTTCCAGTTCATTCTGGGTCAGGGCGCGGCGCAGGTTGTTCTCGACGAACAGCTTGTAGCTGGCCTCGGCATTGAGCACTTCCGTGAACACCTGGACCTGATGCTTGCCGTTGGCCTTTGCCTTGTGCAAGGCCAGCCCGGCGTTCTTCATCAGCGTCTGAGGGTCACGACCGTGCAAGGGCGCGCAGGCCAGGCCGACCGAAGCGGTGACGTTGATCAGCTGATTGTCGACGAACATCGGCTTGTCGAGCGTCTGTAGCAATTGCTGGGCGATCAGTTGGCCGTCTTCGGGCAGCGTGTCATCGAGCAGCACGGCAAATTCGTTACTGGCAAAGCGTGCCAGGCTGCCTTCGGCATTGAGGCTGTTGCGCAGCCGTCGGGCCAGGCTGATCAACAGCTTGTCGCCGGTATGGTGGCCGAGGCTGTCGTTGATCCGCTTGAAGTTGTCGATATCCACCAGCAGCAGGCAGATAGGCTTTTGGTCGTTGCCGGAAAAGCGTTCGTCGAGGCTGCGGATGAATGCCGGGCGGTTGCCCAGGCTGGTCAGGTTGTCGGTGTAGGCCAGGCGCTCGATGCGCTGCTGGGCAAGCTTGCTTTGGGTGATGTCTTCGTAGATGCCGATGTAGTGGGTCAACTCACGGTTGTCGCCGTAGACCTTGGAAATCGACAACTGCCCCCAGTAGGGTTCCAAGCTCTTGCGCCTGCTCTTGAACTCGCCCTGCCAGCTGTTACCCATCGCCAGACTGGAGGGCGAATCGAACAGCAGTTCGCTGAGGTTCTCCAGGGCAGGCAGGTCGGCCAGGTGACGGCCCTGGACCTCCTCGGTGCTGTACTGGGTGATGGCCGTGAAGCTGGGGTTCACGTACTCGACTACGCCATCGCAATTGACCAGCAGGAAAGCGCTGGCGCTCTGCTCTACGGCGCGCTGGAACAGGTGCAGGGCACTGGCGGCCGCGCGGCGGTTGTGGCTGGTGATGACTTGGGCGAACTGGTCGGCCAGCTCGCCGGCGAAAGCGATCTCGTCGGACTGCCAGGCCCGCGGCGCTCCGGTCTGCTCCAGGCACAGGACGCCGATCACCTGGCCGTCCACGCGGATGCTGGCGTCGAGCATGGCGTTGTTTTCGGTGACGAACAGGCTGTCGGCCAGGTCGCGCGTTCGAGGGTCATGGCTGGCGTTATGGGCGTCGATGGCACGACTGGCGTGCAAGGCATCCAGGTAGTCGGGAAAGCGGCTGGCGTCGATCGGGTTGGGCAGTTGGTATTGCTGGAGGTTGCGATGCCAGGCAGCGATCGGCTCGAGACGCTGGTCCTGCAGGTGCCAGATGCTGGCGCAGTCGAGCCGATAGATCTCGCACGCGCTACGAGTGATCAGCTCGGCAGCCTCGGACAACGAATTGCTGGCGCTGTAGCGCTGTCGGGCCAGCCGCAGGATCAGGTCCTGCTGCGCGCGTACTCGTTCCAGGTGCTCGAGCTGCTCCTGCTGGGCACGTTGGTTGAGCTCGAGGGCGATCTGCAGTCGATTGTTGCGCGTCTCGAGGTCACTGGCAGTGGGGTCTGGATCCTCGCCTTGCTGGTCGTCGAGAATCGCCAGGTAGCCGCGTAACAACTGCCTGTTGTGTTGTTTGTAGGCTTCGCCGATTTCCAGCATGCGCATGGGCATGGGACCGACATGCAGGGTATAGCGAACGCGGTAATACGGGCGTTGCGCCAGCTGCAGCTGGATTTCATCGTGCAGACGGTAACGCGCCTCGGGTTCCATGAGGCTTGCATAGGGCGAACCGATGAGAGCGCAAAGCTCGGCCGCGGGCAGGCCGAGTTGCCGTTCGCAACCCGGATCGAGATAGAGCATGGCCCAGTTGGGCTCGTTCAAGCGCTCGAAGCGCAGCATGCCGAGCCGTGAAGGCACAGGCAGCTGCGTCACGACCTCGGCTACCACGCGGCTGCTGGCATCGGGTTGGCTTTTCATCGAAGGCTCGCTTGAAGAAGGCGGTGGGCGCAGGCCGCATACGCGGTAGCGAGGCATTCACGCAAGGTTGCATCATGTCCTTTGGCCTGACAAGCACCAGTGCTGGCCAGATGTGATCATGTTATCGGCCGGAAGGCTGGAATCTGTAGGTCAAGAATGGGGCGGGTGATCAGTGTCTGGTTTTCCAGTTCTGCGAAAACCCGTGAAATGCCCAAAAAAAAGCCCCGCCAGTTGGGCGGGGTTGAGGTACGAGCGTGGCTCGAAAGAGGTACCTGCCTCCCTGCGCAAGGGAGGCAGGGTGCAGCATTACAGCAGCATCGTACGGATATCCGTCAGCAGATCGCCCAGGCGCTTGGTGAAGCGCGCGGCGGCTGCGCCATTGATCACGCGGTGATCGTAGGACAGCGACAGAGGCAGCATCAGCTTGGGCTGGAAGGCCTTGCCGTCCCAGACCGGCTGCATGGTCGCCTTGGAGACGCCCAGGATCGCCACTTCAGGCGCATTGACGATCGGCGTGAAACCGGTGCCGCCGATGTGGCCGAGGCTGGAGATGGTGAAGCAGGCGCCTTGCATGTCGTCGGCCGCCAGCTTCTTGGTACGCGCTTTCTCGGCCAGGGCCGCCGCTTCGCCAGCCAGCTGCAGCAGGCTCTTCTGGTCGACGTTCTTGATCACGGGGACCAGCAGCCCATCCGGAGTGTCCACGGCAAAGCCGATGTTCACGTACTTCTTGCGGATGATGGCCTTGCCGCTCGGGGCCAGCGAACTGTTGAAGTCCGGCAGCTCCTTGAGCAGGTGCGCACAGGCCTTGAGCAGCAGCGGCAGCACGGTCAGCTTGACGCCGGCCTTCTCGGCCACGGCTTTCTGCGCAACGCGGAAAGCTTCCAGCTCGGTGATGTCGGCGGAGTCGAACTGGGTGACGTGCGGCACGTTGAGCCAGCTGCGGTGCAGGTTGGCGGCACCGACCTGCATCAGGCGGGTCAGCGCGACTTCCTCGACTTCGCCGAAGCGGCTGAAGTCGACCACAGGGATCGGCGGGATGCCCGCGCCACCGGTCGCACCGGCGGCTGGAGCTTCCTTGGCCTTCTGCATCATGGCCTTGACGTAGACCTGCACGTCTTCCTTGAGGATACGACCGTGCGGGCCGCTGGCTGCGACGGCACCCAGGTCGACGCCGAACTCACGGGCCAGCTGACGCACGGCCGGGCCGGCATGGACCTTGGCGTTGCTGCCGGCTGCTGGAGCGGTGGCCGCAGCCGGAGCCGAAGCGGGTGCCGCAGCCGGGGTGGCGGCAGGCGCGGTCTCGGCCTTGGCAGGCGCCGACTCGGCGGCAGGGGCTGGGGCCGGAGCGGCGGCAGGCGCGGCGCCCGCGACCTTCAGCTTGAGGATCAGGTCACCGGTGCCGACTTCGTCGTCCAGTTTGACAATCACTTCCTCGACCACGCCAGCGGCGGGCGAAGGGATCTCCATGGAGGCCTTGTCGGACTCCAGGGTGATCAGCGACTGGTCGGCTTCGACGGTGTCACCAGCCTTGACCAGCACTTCGATGATCTTGGCCTTGCCCGACGAACCGATATCCGGAACGTGGATGTCCTGGACGCTGGCGGCCACCGGCGCAGCGGCAGGGGCTGGCGCGGCTTCTGCCGGCGCAGGCGCGGCGGCAGGTTTTTCCTCGGCAGCCGGGGCAGCCGGGGCCGGAGCCTCGGACGCCGCGGCGCCCTCGACTTCCAGTTCCAGCAGTTCGTCGCCTTCCTTGAGGGTGTCGCCCAGCTTCACCTTCAGGGACTTGACCACGCCGGCCTTGGGGGCCGGGATCTCCATGGAGGCCTTGTCGGACTCCAGGGTCAGCAGGCTCTGGTCGGCTTCGATACGGTCGCCGACCTTGACGAACAGCTCGATGACTTCACCTTCACCGCTGCCGATGTCAGGTACGCGAATGAGTTCGCTCACTTAAAAATACTCCTCAGCAGTCCAGTGGGTTGCGCTTGTCCGGGTCGATACCGAACTTGGTGATGGCATCGGCCACGACCTTGGGTTCGATCTCGCCACGGTCGGCCAAGGCTTCCAGGGCAGCCAGCACGACGAAGTGGCGGTCGACTTCGAAGAAGTGACGCAGCTTCTTGCGGCTGTCGCTGCGACCGAAACCATCGGTACCCAGGACCTTGAACTCTTTGCTTGGAACCCACTGGCGAATCTGTTCGGCGAACAGCTTCATGTAGTCGGTGGATGCGATGACCGGACCCTTGCGACCGCTCAGGCACTGCTCGACGTAGGTCTGCTGTGGCTTCTGGCCAGGCTTGAGGCGGTTGGCGCGTTCCACGGCCAGGCCGTCGCGACGCAGCTCGTTGAAGCTGGTGACGCTCCAGACGTCGGCGCCGACGTTGAACTCGTCACGCAGGATCTTCGCCGCTTCACGGACTTCACGCAGGATGGTGCCGGAGCCCATCAGCTGTACGTGGTGTGCCGCCGCGCGGGTATCTTCCTCGAGCAGGTACATGCCCTTGATGATGCCTTCCTCGACACCGGCCGGCATGGCTGGCTGCTGGTAGGACTCGTTCATCACGGTGATGTAGTAGAAGACGTCCTGTTGCTCCTCGGTCATCTTCTTCATGCCGTCCTGGATGATCACCGCCAGCTCGTAGCCGTAGGTAGGATCAAAGGTGCGGCAGTTCGGGATGGTCGCGGCCAGCAGGTGGCTGTGACCGTCTTCGTGCTGCAGGCCTTCACCGTTGAGGGTGGTGCGGCCGGCGGTACCGCCGATCAGGAAGCCACGGGTGCGGCTGTCGCCCGCGGCCCAGGCCAGGTCGCCGATACGTTGGAAGCCGAACATCGAGTAGAAGATGTAGAACGGCAGCATCGGCTGGTTGTGGTTCGAGTACGAGGTACCGGCGGCGATGAACGACGACATGGCGCCGGCTTCGTTGATGCCTTCCTCGAGGATCTGACCCTTCTTGTCCTCGCGGTAGAACATCACCTGGTCCTTGTCGACCGGCTCGTACAGCTGGCCTACGGAGGAGTAGATGCCCAGCTGGCGGAACATGCCTTCCATACCGAAGGTACGGGCTTCGTCCGGGATGATCGGAACGATGCGCTGGCCGATTTCCTTGTCCTTGACCAGCTGCGCCAGGATGCGCACGAAGGCCATGGTGGTGGAGATCTCACGGTCGCCCGAGCCGTCCAGGATCGCTTTCAAGGTTTCCAGCGACGGAGTCGGGATGCTGATGCTCTTGGCGCGGCGCTGCGGCACGAAGCCACCCAGCGCGGCACGGCGCTCGGACAGATAGCGCGCTTCGGCGCTGCCTTCTTCCGGACGGAAGAACGGCAGGTTTTCCAGCTGATCGTCCTTGACCGGAATGTCGAAACGGTCGCGGAATTTGCGCAGGCTGTCGACGTCGACCTTCTTGGTGTTGTGCGCGGTGTTCTTGGCTTCGCCGGCACCGGTACCGTAACCCTTGATGGTCTTGGCCAGGATGACGGTAGGCTGTTCCTTGTGGTTGACCGCCTGGTGGTAGGCCGCATAGACCTTGTACGGGTCGTGACCGCCACGGTTGAGCTTCCAGATCTCGTCGTCGGACAGGTCTTCGACCATGGCCTTGAGCTCTGGGGTATTGAAGAAGTGCTCACGGACGAACGCGCCGTCCTTGGCTTTGTAGTTCTGGTACTCGCCGTCGATGACTTCGTCCATGCGGCGTTGCAGGGCGCCGTTGATGTCCTTGGCCAGCAGTGGGTCCCAGAAACGGCCCCACACCACCTTGTTGACGTTCCAGCCACCGCCACGGAACACGCCTTCGAGTTCCTGGATGATCTTGCCGTTGCCGCGAACCGGGCCGTCGAGGCGCTGCAGGTTGCAGTTGATGACGAAGATCAGGTTGTCCAGCTTCTCGCGGCCGGCCAGGGAGATCGCGCCCAGGGATTCGGGCTCGTCGCACTCGCCGTCGCCCATGAAGCACCAGACTTTCTGCTTGCCGGCCGGGATGAAGCCGCGCGCTTCCAGGTACTTCATGAAGCGAGCCTGGTAGATCGCCTGGATCGGGCCCAGGCCCATCGAGACGGTCGGGAACTGCCAGAAGTCGGGCATCAGCCACGGGTGCGGGTAGGACGAGAGGCCCTGACCGTCCACTTCCTGGCGGAAGTTGTTCATCTGGTCTTCGCTGATGCGACCTTCCATGAAGGCGCGGGCGTAGACGCCTGGGGAGGCATGGCCTTGATAGAAGATCAGGTCGCCGCCGTGTTCTTCGGTCGGTGCCTGGAAGAAGTAGTTGAAGCCGATGTCATACAGGGTGGCACTGGAGGCGAAGCTCGAAATGTGGCCGCCCAGGTCCGAATCCTTCAGGTTGGTGCGCATGACCATGGCCAGGGCATTCCAACGCACCATCGAGCGAATGCGGCGTTCCATGAACAGGTCGCCAGGCATGCGTGCTTCGTGGGTGACAGGGATGGTGTTGCGGTATGGCGTGGTGATCGCATACGGCAGCTGAGAGCCACTGCGGGTGGCCAGCTCGCCCATGCGGGTCATCAGGTAATGAGCGCGGTCTTCGCCTTCTTTATCGATGACCGAGTCCAAGGCATCCAGCCATTCCTGGGTTTCGATAGGATCGAGGTCTTGCATGGCTTGCTCCAGGGCGGAAAGGCAACCAGAATCGGAAGCCTGAGTTTGCGACTGGCCTTATGGGCAGACGTCATGAATTCTTGGATTGCCGGAAGGTGCTCCGGCGTTGTGTAGTTTTACTACAAATGTCGCGGCATTTCATGCTTTTGCTCCGCGAGGGCAGTAGTAAAACTACATGAAAGCGGCTTTTGGCTGCTTTCCGGCTTGTGAGGAAAAACGATACTGTTAGTGAAAAACTGTTATGCCGTTGAGGTTTGTAGAGGATTCATACCAGTAAATCTGATTTTTCAGCTATTTCCCACTTTTGTACGACAGTTCGACGAATGTTCGGCTTCTTGTCGACGGTCCATACCTCCACTTTCACGCCGATCAAGGATAGCCCATGCGCCTGCCTTTGCCGCTCGACCTGCCTGCCGCCCTCGAACCACTGGTCGCTCGCAACCTGCAGTCTCTGAGCGAGGCGCTTGCGGCCCATCCCGAGCTACGGCTCGAGCGTTGGAGCCCTGCTTTCCTTCATGAGTTCGAACAGGTTGCCGCCGCCAGTGACTTCGTCCTCGAACAGGCCCTGCGTGAACCGGCGGTGCTGTTCGAGCTGATCGGTCGTGGCGATCTGGATGCATCCTTCGCGCCTGGCCAGCTGTGTGCTCAGGTGGCCTGCGCGGTCGAGGCGGCCGAAACCGAGGACGAACTGGCGCGTAACCTGCGCCGCGAGCGCAATCGCCAGCAGGTGCGGATCATCTGGCGGGACATCACGCGCCGGGCCGATCTGCGCGAAACCTGTCGAGACCTCTCCGACCTGGCGGACGCGGCCATCGACCAGGCCTACCATTGGTTATATCCACGGCACTGCAAACAGTTCGGCACGCCGATCGGCAACCGCAGCGGGCAGCCGCAGCACATGGTGGTCCTGGGGATGGGCAAGCTGGGCGCGGTGGAGCTCAACCTGTCCTCGGACATCGACCTGATCTTCGCTTTCCCCGAAGGCGGTGAAACCGAAGGCGTCAAGCGCGCGCTCGACAATCAGGAATTCTTCACGCGCCTCGGCCAACGTCTGATCAAGGCACTGGACCCGGTCACCGTCGACGGCTTCGTCTTCCGTGTCGACATGCGCCTGCGCCCGTATGGGTCGGCCGGTGCGCTGGTGCTGAGCTTCAATGCCCTGGAACAGTATTACCAGGATCAGGGCCGGGACTGGGAACGCTACGCCATGATCAAGGCGCGGGTGGTGGCCGGTGATCAGGTGGCCGGCGCGCAGCTGCAAGACCTGCTGCGGCCATTCGTCTATCGACGCTACCTGGACTTCTCGGCCATCGAGGCGTTGCGCACCATGAAGCAGCTGATCCAGCAGGAGGTGCGGCGCAAGGGCATGGCGGAAAACATCAAGCTCGGTGCCGGCGGCATTCGTGAGGTGGAGTTCATCGCCCAGGCCTTCCAGCTGATCCATGGTGGACGTGACCTGAGCCTGCAGCAGCGGCCCTTGCTCAAGGTCCTGGCCACGCTGGAGGGGCAGGGCTATCTACCACCGGCGGTGATTGCCGAGCTGCGCGAAGGCTATGAATTCCTGCGCTATACCGAACATGCGATCCAGGCGATCGCCGATCGGCAGACCCAGATGCTGCCCGATGACGAGCTCGATCAGGCTCGCGTGGCCTATATCCTCGGCTTCGGCGATTGGCAGGCCTTTCATGACCAACTGATGCAGTGGCGTACGCGCATCGATTGGCATTTCCGCCAGGTCATTGCCGACCCGGATGAAGACGAGGGTGAAGGCGAGCTGGTGGTGGGCGGTGAGTGGTCGCCTTTATGGGAACAGGCCCAGGACGAGGAAGCTGCCTGTCGACAACTGCAGGAAGCCGGCCTGCGTCAGCCTGCCGAAGCCTTGCGACGCCTGGCGGGGCTGCGTGCCACGCCAGCGTTGCGCTCGATGCAGCGTATCGGTCGCGAGCGCCTGGACGCCTTCATTCCGCGTCTGCTGGCCCAGGCGGTCGAACACGCCGATCCGGACCTGGTGCTGGAGCGAGTCCTGCCGTTGGTCGAGGCCGTGGCGCGCCGCTCCGCTTACCTCGTGCTGCTGACCGAAAACCCCGGGGCCTTGCGTCGCCTGCTGACGTTGTGCGCGGCCAGCCCCTGGATCGCCGAGCAGATCACGCGCTTCCCGCTGCTGCTCGATGAACTGCTCAACGAGGGACGCCTGTTCAGCCCGCCGCTGGCGCCCGAGCTTGCCAATGAGTTGCGCGAGCGGCTCACGCGAATTCCCGAGGACGATCTCGAGCAGCAGATGGAAGCCCTACGCCACTTCAAGCTGGCGCACAGCCTGCGGGTAGCCGCGTCGGAGATCACCGGCAACCTGCCGTTGATGAAGGTCAGCGACTATCTGACCTGGCTCGCCGAGGCCATCCTCGACCAAGTGCTGGCCCTGGCCTGGCGGCAGTCCGTGGCACGTCACGGCCAGCCCAGGCGCAGCGATGGCAGCCTGTGCGATCCGGCGTTCGTCATCGTCGGCTACGGCAAGGTCGGAGGGATCGAGCTGGGACATGGCTCGGACCTGGACCTGGTGTTCATCCACGATGGCGACCTGCAGTCGGAGACCGATGGCGCCAAGCCCATCGACAGCGCGCAGTTCTTCACGCGGCTGGGCCAGCGCATCATTCACCTGCTGACCACTCAGACCAACTCCGGCCAGCTCTACGACGTGGACATGCGTCTGCGGCCATCGGGGGCCTCGGGGCTGCTGGTCAGCTCGCTGGGAGCCTTCGAGCGCTACCAGCAGAACGAAGCCTGGACCTGGGAACATCAGGCACTGGTACGGGCGCGGGTATTGGTAGGCTGCAAGCAGGTAGCCGCGGCGTTCGAGGGTGTGAGGGCGCGGGTCCTCGGGCAGGCGCGCGACTTGTCGAAGCTGCGCGCCGAGGTCAGCGAGATGCGCGCGAAGATGCGCGCCAGCCTCGGCACCAGGATCACCGCCGCGGGCACTGCCGCCAATGCCTTCGAACCGGGCATGCCGTTCGATATCAAGCAGGATGCCGGTGGTATCGTCGATATCGAATTTATGGTGCAATACGCGGCTTTGGCCTGGGCCCACGACCACCCGGCGTTGCTGCGTTACACCGACAACATTCGTATCCTCGAAGGGCTCGAGGAAGCCGGTCTGATGCCCGCCAGCGATGCGATCCTGCTGCGTGAAGTGTACAAGTCCTTTCGCTCGGCCTCGCATCGCCAGGCGTTGCAGAAGCAGGCAGGGGTCATCGATGCCGCGCAGCTTGGCGACGAGCGGCGCGAGGTACGGCGTATCTGGGCGCAGCTCGGGCTCGATTGAGCCGGTCATTGCGGGCGGTGGGAGCCTGCGCGGCCACAGTCGTGCCCGAGTGGCGTACACTTGTCGACCTATAGCCTGAATATAAAGAGGGGAGGCCAGGCTGTTCAGGCAGTCTGCAGGTCAGTTAAGCCACACCGTCTGCATTGGGGCTGCTTCGCAGCCCTTCGCGGGCAAGCCCGCTCCCACAGTTGAGCGCTGGACTCAGGAACTGCGCACTTTCTGTGGGAGCGGGCTTGCCCGCGAAGGGCCGCAAAGCGGCCCCATTGGCTTAACTGACTGCAGCCTCCTCGATCGTTTCTGGATAAAGCATGAGAATTCTGATCATTGGGCCCAGCTGGGTGGGCGACATGGTGATGGCGCAGACCCTGTTCCAGTGCCTGAAGCAGCGTCACCCCGCGTGCGTGATCGATGTGCTGGCACCCGAGTGGAGCCGGCCGATCCTCGAACGCATGCCCGAAGTGCGCCAGGCCTTGAGCTTCCCGCTCGGCCATGGCGTGCTGGACCTGGCGTCCCGTCGGCGCATCGGCAGGTCCCTGGCGGGCCAGTACGACCAGGCGATCCTGTTGCCCAACTCGCTGAAATCGACCCTGGTACCATTCTTCGCCGGCATCCCCAGACGCACCGGCTGGCGCGGCGAGATGCGCTATGTCCTGCTCAACGATGTACGCACGCTGGACAAGGCGCGCTATCCCTTGATGATCGAGCGGTTCATGGCACTGGCGTACGAGCCCGGTGCCGAGCTGCCGACGCCCTATCCTCGGCCGAGCCTGCGGATCGAAGCCGAAAGTCGTGATGCGGCCCTGGCCAAGTTCGGCCTTGCGCTCGATCGTCCGGTGCTGGCGCTTTGCCCCGGCGCCGAGTTTGGGGAGGCCAAGCGCTGGCCTGCCGAGCACTATGCCCAGGTCGCGGAGACAAAGATCCGCGAAGGTTGGCAGGTCTGGCTGTTCGGTTCGAAGAACGATCATCCCGGCGGCGAAACGATTCGTGAGCGGCTGATCCCCGGGTTGCGTGAAGAGGCCACCAATCTCAGTGGCGAAACCTCGCTGGCCGAGGCTATCGACCTGCTGTCCTGCGCCGATGCGGTGGTGTCCAACGATTCCGGTCTGATGCATGTCGCCGCAGCGCTGAATCGCCCGTTGGTGGCGGTCTATGGCTCGACGTCGCCTGGTTTCACGCCGCCACTGGCCGACCAGGTCGAGATCGTCCGCCTGGGTATCGAATGCAGCCCCTGCTTCGACCGCACGTGCCGCTTCGGTCACTACAATTGCTTGCGCCTGCTGGAACCGGCGGCTGTCAATGCCGCTCTGCAGCGGCTCAACGGGCCAGATCTGGTCAATGTCATGGTCGAGGTCGACTAAGTGCGGGTACTGATCGTCAAGACGTCCTCCCTGGGCGATGTGATTCATACCCTGCCGGCGCTGACCGATGCCGCTCACGCGATCCCCGGGATTCGCTTCGACTGGGTAGTGGAAGAAGGATTCGCGGAAATCCCCGCCTGGCATCCGGCCGTCGACCAGGTGATCCCGGTGGCGATCCGCCGCTGGCGCAAGAACCTCTGGCAGACGTTCAAGAGCGGCGAATGGCGGCAGTTCAAGCAGCGTCTGCGCGAGCGCCAGTACGACCTGGTGATCGACGCCCAGGGCCTGGTCAAGTCGGCCTGGCTGACTCGACTGGTCAAGGCGCCTGTTGCCGGATTGGACCGTTATTCGGCTCGCGAGGGCTTCTCCAGTCGCTTCTACGATCGCCGCCTGTCGGTCGCCCTCGGGCAGCATGCGGTGGAGCGCGTGCGCCAGCTGTTTGCCTTGGCGCTCGCCTATGACCTGCCTGAGGGGCTGGGCAGCTACGGCCTTGATCTGGATCGTCTGCGACTGCCGCCTGCCGCGCCCTACGTGGTGTTCCTGCATGGCACCACCTGGGCCACCAAGCACTGGCCCGAGGCCTATTGGCGCGAACTGGCGGAGCGAATGGGCCGCCGAGGGCTTCAGGTCTGCCTGCCATGGGGCAACCCGGACGAGCAGGCGCGCGCCGAGCGTATCGCCGAAGGCTTGAAGAACTGCCAGGTACTTCCCAAATTGAACCTGATCGGGGTCGCTCGGGTGCTGGCGGCGGCCAAGGCCTGTGTTGCCGTCGATACCGGACTGGGCCATCTGGCCGCGGCGCTGGACGTACCTACCCTGTCGCTGTTCGGTCCGACCAACCCCGGGCTGACCGGCGCCTATGGCCGCTCCCAGGTGCACCAGGCCAGCGACTTCCCTTGCGCCCCCTGCCTGCGGAAGAAATGTACCTACAAGCCGAGCGCCGAAGACCTGCGCCGGTTCGACCTCAAACGCGAGTGGCCGCTGTGCTTCACTCGCCTGAATCCCGAGCATGTGGCGAGCCGCTTGAGCGCGTTGCTGCTGGCTGAGGATGTCCGTTGATGCAACTGGCTTTCGTGCTCTACAAGTATTTTCCGTTTGGCGGCCTGCAGCGCGATTTCATGCGCATTGCCCTGGAATGCCAGCAGCGCGGGCACCAGATCCGCGTCTACACCCTGATCTGGGAGGGCGAGGTCCCACCCGGCTTCGAGGTGCTGGTAGCGCCGGTCAAGGCGCTGTTCAACCATCGCCGGAACGAGAAGCTGAGCGCCTGGATGGCCGCCGACCTGGCCCGACGCCCGGTCGACCGTCTCATCGGTTTCAACAAGATGCCGGGGCTGGACGTCTATTACGCCGCCGACGGCTGTTTCGAAGACAAGGCGCAGACCCTGCGCAATGGCCTGTACCGCCGCTGGGGGCGTTATCGCCACTTCGCCGAGTACGAACGGGCGGTGTTCGACAAGGATGCCGGCACCGAGATCCTGATGATCTCAGAAGTGCAGCAGCCCCTGTTCATCAAGCATTACGGCACGCCGGTCGAACGTTTCCACCTGCTGCCGCCGGGTATCTCGCAGGATCGCCGCGCGCCGGCCAATGCCGCCGAGGTGCGCGCCGGGTTCCGGCGTGAATTCGAGCTGGGCGATGACGAACTGCTCATGGTGCAGATCGGTTCCGGCTTCAAGACCAAGGGCGTCGATCGCAGCCTCAAGGCGCTGGCCGCGTTGCCCCCGGCGTTGCGCAAGCGCACCCGGCTGATGGTCATCGGTCAGGACGATCCCAAGGTTTTCCAGCTTCAAAGCGCTGCGTTGGGCTTGGGCGAGCAGGTGCAGTTCCTCAAGGGACGCAGCGACATCCCGCGTTTCCTGCTTGGCGCCGACCTGCTGATCCATCCCGCTTACAACGAGAACACCGGCACGGTGCTGCTCGAAGCACTGGTGGCGGGCCTGCCGGTACTGGTGTCCAAAATCTGTGGTTATGCCCACTACATTGCCGAGGCCGACAGTGGCCTGGTGCTGGACGAGCCGTTCGAACAGGAGCAGCTCAACCGTTACCTGCAACGCATGCTCGAAGACGCCGAAGCCCGAGCGGCCTGGGCGCGAAATGGCCTGGCCTTTGCCGAGACGGCCGACCTCTACAGCATGCCGCAGCATGCCGCCGACGTGATCCTGGAGCAGCCGCGCCCATGAAACTGATTTTGGCCGAACCCTTCAAGCGCCTGTGGGCCGGACGCGATCCCTTCGAGGCTGTCGAAGCCTTGCAGGGCGAGGTGTACCGCGAGCTCGAAGGCCGCCGTACGTTGCGTACCGAAGTCGATGGCGCGGGCTACTTCGTCAAGATCCACCGCGGCATCGGTTGGGGCGAGATCTTCAAGAACCTGTTCAGCGCCAAGCTGCCGGTGCTTGGCGCCGGCCAGGAATGGCGGGCCATCGAACGCCTGCACCAGGCAGGCGTGCCGACCATGACCGCGGTCGCCTATGGCGAGCGGGGCAGCAATCCGGCGACCCAGCATTCGTTCATCGTCACCGAGGAACTGGCCCCTACCGTCAGCCTGGAAGACTTCAGCCTCGATTGGCGTCGCCAGCCACCCGAGCCGCGTCTCAAGCATGCGCTGATCGCCGAAGTGGCAAAAATGACCGGGACCATGCACCGGGCCGGCGTCAATCATCGCGACTGTTACATCTGTCACTTCCTGCTGCACACCGACCGGCCCGTGACGGCCGATGACCTGCGACTGTCGCTCATCGACCTGCACCGCGCCCAGACCCGCGCGACCATCTCCCGACGCTGGCGCGACAAGGATCTCGCCGCGCTGTACTTCTCGGCGCTGGATATCGGCCTGACTCGGCGCGACAAGCTGCGTTTTCTGCGTGGTTATTTCCAGCGTCCGCTACGCCAGATACTGGCAGACGAAGCGGTCTTGCTCGCCTGGCTCGAAGGCAAGGCGCAGAAACTCTACGCGCGCAAGCAACGGTATGGAGATGCGCTCTGATGGCGAGTTGGACACTGGCGCCGGGCTACGCTCGCCTGGCGGCGGACTTCGGCAGCATCGACGCGGTCTTTGCGCTGCAGGGCGAGAAGCTCACGCGCGACCCGCTCAGCGAAGTGATCCGTGTAAAACGTGACGGCATCAACTACTACGTCAAGCGCTACACCGGCGCTGGCAAGGGGCTGCGTCGTTACCTGGGGCGGCCACGAATCAAGGCCGAATGGCAGAACCTCAAGCAGTTCGCCAAATGGCAGATTCCGACCGCCGAGGTCGTCGCCTGGGGCCTGGAGCGCAATGGCATGGCATTCGGTCGCGGGGCAATGATCACGCGAGAGCTGCCGCGTACCGAGGACCTTTCGATTCTCGCCGAACGCAACGATCCTCGTCTCGATGATCGCCGCTGGGTCGATCACATCAGTCGTCAGTTGGCCCGGCACACCCGGACCATGCACGATCACCATTTCACCCACAACGATCTGAAATGGCGCAACCTGCTGGTGGATGATCAGGCCACATTGTTCTTCATCGACTGTCCCACGGGCGACTTCTGGCGCGGATTCATGCTGCGCCACCGGGTGATCAAGGACCTGGCATGCCTGGACAAGGTTGCCAAATACCACTTGTCGGCGACCCAGCGCCTGCGCTTCTACCTGCAGTATCGCGGCCATCAACGGCTCAATGCCTCGGACAAGCGCCGTGTGCGCCGTGTGGTGAGCTTCTTCGAGGGACGGGAATGACCGATTACCTGGCCAACGCCGACGTTGCCTTGCTGCAACGTCATGGCCTGAACGATTTCGAGGCGCTGTGGGCGCTGCAGCTCGACGCCGTCGACGAACCCAATACCGGCCGAGGCGGCTGGAGCAGCGTCTATCGCCTGGAGCTGGAGGGCAAGGGCTATTACCTCAAGCGCCAGAGCGACTACCTGACCCGTACCCTGCACAGCCCCTTCGGCGAACCGACGTTCGCGCGCGAGTTTCGTAATATTCGTCGCTACCAAAAGCTGAACATTCCCGCCTTGGACGCTGTGTTCTATGGAGAGCGCAAGAGCAAGGGCCAGCATCGCGCCCTGCTCATGACCCGCGCGCTGGACGACTGGAGCGATCTGGAGCACCTGCTTGGCCAATGGCCACAGCTGGACGTTGCCCAGCGCCTCGGTATCCTTGAAGCCTGCGGAACCTTGGCGCGCACCCTGCACTCCGCCGGGCAACTGCATGGCTGCTTCTACCCCAAGCATATTTTCCTGCGTGGGCGCGCCGATGGCTGGAAAGCCCAACTGATCGACCTGGAAAAGACACGGCCCTTGCTGTTCGGCATGCGCGACCGGCTCAAGGATCTCGAACCCCTGTTGCGTCGGGCGCCGGCCTGGAGCGAAGGCGATGTCCGCACGCTGCTCGCCGCCTACCTCGCGCAGCCCGCCGACAGCCGACAGGTCGATACCTGGCTGCAACGTCTGGTGCGCCGTCGCCATGACAAGGAGACTCGCTGATGCGCCTGTCTGAACTCAAGGATGCCGGACGTCGACCGAGCGTCCCCCTTACCGTGACCTTGGCCGATGCTGCCGGCAGTGCCGACCTGCAACTGCTCAGCCTGCTGCGCGTGCTGCCGGGGCAGCGCTATGTCGGTGCAGGTGTCTGGCGCGGCAGGCCGGTACTGGCCAAGCTGCTGGTGGGGGCGAGTGCCGCCCGGCACTTCCAGCGCGAACTGGATGGCGCGCGACTCATGGCCAGCGCTGGCCTGGTCACCCCGCAATTGCTGGCCGATGGTCTCAAGGAAGGCGAGGGCGGCTGGCTGCTCTTCGAATACCTGGAAAATGCCGAGAGCCTGGGCGATGCCTGGGCAGGGGTCGAAACCCTGGCTCCGCTGGCCGATGAACAGCAGCGTGTGTTGGGTGAAGCCTTGGCGGCCGTGGCGCAGATGCATGCCAAGGGGCTTTGGCAGGATGACCTGCACCTCGACAACCTGCTACGCCACGAGGGTCGGCTCTACCTGATCGACGGTGGCGGCATCAAGGCCGAGACCTTGGGGCAGAACCTGTCGCGCCAGCGCGTGCTGGAAAACCTTGGGGTGTTCTTCGCGCAATTGCCCAAGCGGCTCGAGCCTTTCATCGAAGAGCTGCTGGTGCACTACCTGCTGGCCAATGCCGAACATGCCTTGCCATTGGAAGCCTTGCAGAAACAGATCGTCAAAGTCCGCGCCTGGCGCCTGAAGGATTACCTGGAGAAGGCCGGGCGCGACTGCACCCTGTTCAGCGTCGAGCGCAGCCTGTCCGGCCTGCGCGCGATCCGGCGCAAGGAAGTCGATGCGCTGGCGGCGGTGCTGGAACAAGCCGACGCCCTGATCGACAAGGGCCACCTGTACAAGACCGGCGGCGCCGCGAGCGTTGCGCGGGTCGAGATACAGGGTAGAGCGCTCGTGCTCAAGCGCTACAACATCAAGAACACCGCGCACTGGTTCAAGCGCTTCTGGCGACCGAGCCGGGCCTGGCATTCCTGGATCGAGGGGCTTCGCCTGGAGTTTCTGGGGATCGCGACCCCACGGCCGTTGGCCGTCCTGGAGCAGCGTGTGATGGGCCTGCGCAGTCGCGCCTATTTGGTCACCGAATACGCCGATGGCCCGGACTTGATCGAGAGCTTCGCGCCCTACATCGACAGCGGCAACGTACCCGAGGAACAGTTGCAGGCTCTGATAGCGTTGTTGGAGCAGCTGATCCGCGAGCGCATCAGTCATGGCGACATGAAAGGCCACAACCTGTTCTGGCAGCAAGAGCAATGGTCGCTGATCGACCTGGATGCGATGTGCCAGCATGCCACCCAGCTCAGCTTCGCCTCCGCCTTCGCCCGCGATCGGGCTCGACTGTTGCGCAACTGGCCAAGCGGCAGCGCCCTGTATCAACTTCTGGATCAACGATTGCCGCGGCTCACCGAGTAGGCTGCCGGCAGTTCCAGCCAATCGCTGCTGCGACCGGTCTGTCGCACTTGCACCCGCCACTGCTGGCGGAACTGCTCCAGGGTCAGGATACCCGGCGCGGCGGCGCGCTCGATGGCGATAGCCAGATCCTGCAGGGTTCGCCATGGAGGCTGACCTGGCCGTTCGCGGGCAGGGTAAACAGGGCAGTGCCGGTCAGCCGCTCGCTGGCCAGATCCATCAGGCTGCGTCCGTCGATCCTCCAATCGTGGGTATGCGCGTGTTCGGAAGGCAAAAGGCCAACCAGGCACTGTCTAGTGCTTCTTCAAGGCGAGGCGGTTGCAGCAGGGCTTGGATGCGCATCCAGTGCGCTGAGGCGTTGCAGCGGGGTCATGGTGTGGCTCCTCTAGAACGGAAGCCACGCATGCTGACGGGGGTGTACCTGCCCAGGCGGTAACCGGTTAATTCACCTCCGGCGTCGCGGCCCGAGTACCAGCAGGCCTGGCATCGACGCTTGTCGCAGCCTGTTCAGAGCCCGTAGCCAGGGTCCTTGCGGCGCCGCCATCGTTGTAGGCGCTGCTCCAGCTGCAAGGGGCTGTCGAGCTCTTGGCGACGGGCCTGGCTGAACAGGATCAAGGCCAGCTCCGCGGTTACCTGAGCATCGGCGCTGGCATGGTGACGTGCCTGCACGTCCAGGCCGAAGTGGGCGATCCAGTCATCGAGACCTGCCTCCCGCAGCACTACACCGGGATTGAGCAACGGCGCCAGCTCGGCAACGTCGATGAACAGGTGCTGGAGGCGATAGCCGAGGCTCGCCTTGAGCGATCGCGCCAGCATTCGCTGGTCGAACGGGGCGTGGAACGCCAGGATCGGGCTGTCGCCGATGAACTCCATCAGGTCCAGCAGCGCCTGCGCCGGATCACAGCCCGCAGCCAGGGCGCTGGGGCCCAGACCGTGGATAAGCACACTGGGGTTGGTCTTCTGGCTCGGACGATAGAGCGTGCGCTCGAACTGCTGGCGGAAGTCGATGGCAGCGTCTTCGATCGCCACGGCACCGATGGACAGCACCTGGTCGCGATTGACGTTGAGGCCGCTGGTTTCCAGGTCCAGCACAACCCAGCGCTGAGCACGCAGCGAGTGCTCGTTCAAGGGGGCCGGACCGGGCAGGCGAGCCAGGCGTTCGCGGTGCGCGTCAGCCAGTGGCAAGGCGCTGGGGCGCAGCCAGTCGAACAGTCTCATAGCTGGTACCGCAGGGCCAGGCTGCTTTGCAGGCGTTGGGCCTGACGCAAGGATTCGCGCAGGATGCGCCGGTCCAGATGATTGAGGCTGTCAGGGTCGACCCGGTTGGAGTAGGGCAGGTTGTCACGAGTCTGGCGCTGGTGCTGCTGCATGCGGGTCTGCTGGATGAAGTGATAAGCCTCTTCGAAGGCGGCCCCGTCGAGCGGGTCGATGACCGCCTTGGCCACCAGTTGGCGCAGACGCTCGAGGGTGTTGCTGGCGCCGATGCCGTTGGCCAGGGCGAGCAGTCGAGCACCATCGACGAAGGGCGTCAGGCCCTGGACCTTGAGGTCCAGGGTCGCTGCCTTGTCAGTGCCCTGGCGGGTCAGTACGAACTCGCGGAAGCGTCCCACGGGTGGCCGCTGGCGCAAGGCGTTCTCGGCCATCATGCGTTGGAAGAGACGGTTGCCCGCGACCTGCTCCAGAATCTGTCGGCGCAACTGCTCGCAGGCCTGCTCGTCACCCCAGACCACGCGCAAGTCGAAATAGATGCTGGAGCCGAGCAGGTTTTCCGGGGTCGCTTCGCGCACGAAGGCCGCGAAACGGCGGGCCCACTCTACCCGTGACAGGCACAGCTCAGGGTTTCCGGCCATGATGTTGCCGTTGCACAGGCTGAATCCGCATTGGGCCAGGCACTGATTGATGTAGTGCGCCAGCGGCAGCAGGCGTTCGCGGATGGCGTCGGCCTCGGTCGCATCCTGTGCCTCGAACAGAATGCCATTGTCCTGATCGGTATGCAGGGTTTGCTCGCGGCGACCTTCGCTGCCGAAGCACATCCAGCTGAACCGGATGCCTGGGTCGCCTCGCTCGGTCAGCGCCAGTTCGATCACCCGGCTCACGGTATGGTCGTTGAGCAAGGTGATGATCTGAGTGATCTGCGTGGAGGAGGCACCGTGGGCCAGCATGCGATCGACCAATTGACCGATTTCTCCACGCAGCGAAACCAGCGTGTCCAGGCGTGGCGCATGCCGAATGGTACGTGCCAGGTGCACCAGGTCGACCCGCTGCAGGGAGAACAGGTCGCGTTCGGATACCACGCCGCACAGGCGCTGGTTCTCCACCAGGCAGACATGTGCGATATGCCGCTCTGTCATGGCCATGGCGCCGTCGAAGGCAGTGGCGGTGGGACCGAGGAAAAACGGCGAAGCGGTCATGTGGCGACTGACGGGGGCGGTCAGCTCGGCGCTGGGGTCAGCCACTACCTCTCGCAGGTCGCGCAAGGTGAAGATGCCGATCGGGAAGCGTTGCCCATCGACGATGACGATACTGCCGACCTGCTGTTCATGCATCTGCCGCACGGCATCGCGCAAGGGCGTATCAGGGCCGCAGGCCACGGGGTGGCGCATGGCCAGTTCCCCTAGGGGAGTATTCAACGAATACTGGGTGCCGAGGGTTTCCGCGGCGCGTCGCTGGACCTGCTGGTTGACTTGGTCGAGCAGGCTGCTCACCCCGCGCAAGGCAAAATCGCGAAAGGCGTCCGACATCGAGAACACGCGGATGAAGGCTGCCTTGTTCAATCGCAGGCAGAAGGTGTCTTCGCCAGCCAGGTGTTCGGTACGCGTGGCGCGTTCGCCGAGCAGCGCGGCGAGAGGAAAACACTCGCCTCCGGTGATTTCGAACGTGGTCTCGATGCCCGTTCCGGCTACAGGCTGACGCTCGCCTACCACACGGCCTTGCTTGACGATGAAGAAGTGCTCGACGGGGCCATCGACGGGCTTGATGATGCTCTCACCGGCGGCATAGAAACGCAGCTGACATTCTTCCACCAGATAGGCGAGATGGCTCTGCTCCATCTGGTTGAAGGGAGGGAAGCGTTGCAGAAAGTGCAGGGTCCCCTGGATATTCTGCAAGACGGCTGTCTTGCCTGCCTGGGTGTAGGCATCCTTTTTGCTCATGGAACTACCGCATGTAGGTGTCTGCCTCGTTGCACGCAGACCTTGTTGTTCTAGAACGTCATGGTCGACTGCCCCGGGGGCACTGCCCATTGGACGTAAGTCTAAAAAGGACGTGACAGCTGAACGGAATGATCTAGTGTCAAATAGCCGACGAAAGGCGATTTGCATGTTGTCGTTTTGCGGTCTGAACTTGATTCAAGGTGTTTTTTTGACGAGATAACCATGTCAGAGCATGACGACATCCTCAGTGAGGCCGAGCGTGAAGCATTGGCCGCCCTGAGCGCCCCATCGACGCAGGGGCAGAGGGTATTGGTGGTAGACGACAATGCAGTCAACCGTGAGGCCTTGTGCCTTTATTTGTCCAGCAAGGGTCTGGACTGCGTGGCCGCCGAAGGTGCGCAGGCGGCGCTCGCTCGGCTGCGCAAAGACCCTGGCATCGGGGTGATGATCACCGACTTGCGCATGGTTCCCGAGGATGGCCTGGAATTGATCCGCCAGATTCGCGTGTCGGAGCGTGCCGCGCTGTCGATCATCGTGGTATCGGGCGACACCGATGTGAAGGAAGCGGTGGACGTCATGCACCTGGGCGTGGTCGATTTCCTGCTCAAGCCGGTCGACCTGGGCAAGCTGCTGGAACTGGTGCGCAAGGAGCTCGGCATCTCCGGCTGAAACGTCACGGGGGCAGGCTCTCCAGAGGAGAGCCTGCCCCCGTGATACCGCATCGCTCGCTTACAGGCCGTTGCGGGCCTTGAACTCGCGACGACGGCGATGCAGGACCGGTTCGGTGTAGCCGTTCGGCTGCTTCGCCCCTTCGATGACCAACTCGACCGCCGCCTGGAAGGCGATGTTGTCGTCGAAATCGGCCGTTAGCGGGCGGTACAGCGGGTCGTTGGCATTCTGCCGATCGACTACCGCAGCCATGCGCTTGAGGCTTTCCATGACCTGGGCTTCGCTGACCACGCCATGGCGCAGCCAGTTGGCCAGCAGCTGGCTGGAAATGCGCAGGGTCGCGCGGTCTTCCATGAGGCCGACGTCATTGATGTCGGGCACCTTGGAGCAACCCACGCCTTGGTCGATCCAACGGACCACGTAGCCAAGGATGCCCTGGGCGTTGTTGTCCAGCTCGTTGCGGATTTCTTCTTCGGACCAGTTGGTGTCCGCCGCCAGCGGGATGGTCAGGATGTCATCGACCGATGCCGGAGCGCGCTTGGCCAGTTCGACCTGACGCGCCTGCACGTCGACCTTGTGGTAGTGCAGGGCGTGCAGGGTAGCGGCGGTCGGCGAGGGCACCCAGGCCGTGTTGGCGCCGGCCAGCGGATGAGCGATCTTCTGCTCGAGCATGGCGGACATCAGGTCAGGCATGGCCCACATGCCTTTGCCGATCTGGGCGCGGCCTTGCAGGCCGGTGGCCAGGCCGACATCCACGTTGTTGTTCTCGTAGGCGCCGATCCATTTCTCGTTCTTCATGGCGCCCTTGCGTACCACGGGGCCGGCTTCCATGGAGGTATGGATCTCGTCACCCGTGCGGTCGAGGAAGCCGGTGTTGATGAACACCACGCGCTCGGCGGCTGCCTGGATACAAGCCTTGAGGTTGACGGTAGTGCGACGTTCCTCGTCCATGATGCCGACCTTGAGCGTATTACGCGGCAGGCCCAGCACCTCTTCGACGCGCCCGAACAGCTCGTTGGTGAACGCTGCTTCTTCCGGGCCATGCATCTTCGGCTTGACGATGTAGACCGAACCGCTGCGGCTGTTCCGGCGGGTGCCGTTGCCCTTCAGGTCATGGACCGCCGCCAGGTTGGTGACCAGGGCATCGAGGATGCCTTCGGGTACTTCGTTGCCGTTCTTGTCGAGGATGGCGTCGATGGTCATCAGGTGACCCACGTTACGCACGAAGAGCAGCGAACGGCCATGCAGTGCGAGCGAACCGCCATTGGGCGCGGCATATTCGCGGTCCGGGTTCATGGTGCGGGTGAAGGACTTGCCGCCCTTGCTGACCTGCTCGGCGAGATCGCCCTTCATCAGGCCCAGCCAGTTGCGGTAGACGACCACCTTGTCATCGGCATCCACGGCCGCGACCGAATCCTCGCAGTCCATGATGGTGGTGAGCGCGGACTCCATGAGGATGTCCTTCACGCCAGCGGCATCGGTACTGCCGACTGGAGTACTGGCGTCGATCTGGATCTCGAAGTGCAGGCCGTTGTTCTTCAGAAGGATGGCGGTAGGAGACGCGGCATCGCCCTGGAAGCCAAGCAGTTGCGCGTCATCACGCAGGCCGCTGTTGCTGCCGTCCTTGAGCGCGACCAGCAACTTGCCGTCCTGGAGGCGGTAGGCGGTGGCATCGACGTGCGAACCGGCGGCCAGGGGAGCGGACTCGTCAAGGAAGGCGCGGGCGAAGGCAATCACCTTGTCGCCGCGAACCTTGTTGTAGCCTTGGCCTTTCTCGGCGCCGTCCTGCTCGCTGATGGCATCGGTGCCGTACAGGGCGTCGTACAGGGAACCCCAGCGGGCATTGGAGGCGTTCAGGGCGAAGCGGGCATTCATTACCGGCACGACCAGCTGGGGGCCGGCCATGCGTGCGATCTCTTCATCGACGTTCTGGGTCGTGGCCTGGAAATCCGCGGCTTGTGGCAGCAGGTAACCGATCTCTTGAAGGAATGCCTTGTAAGCGGTCGCGTCATGGGCCTGGCCGCTACGGGCCTGGTGCCAGGCATCGATACGGACTTGCAGCTCGTCGCGCTTGGCCAGCAGTGCTTTGTTCTTGGGAGCGAGGTCATCGATGATCTTTTCCGCACCGGCCCAGAAATCCTCGGCGGTGATGCCGGTCCCTGGAATGGCTTCGTCGTTGACGAAGTCGTACAGGACCTTGGCGACCTGAAGGCCACCGACTTGAACGTGTTCAGTCATTGCTTGCCTCACTCTGCTCAGCTGTTTCGCTCTTCTGTATTTAGCCTGTAGCGCTTCTCTAAATACGTTTCCAGCCGTTCTCCCAAGCGGCTTGCCGCGGCCCGGCAGACTGGATGCGTATTTTCACAGGCGCCATGGCAGACATCCAAACGACGTTTTGTAGTCCGCGCTGCTGAATACTACATGATGTGCTGCGCGTGTGAACCTTAGACTAAAAGCGTCGTTGCGCGACCCTTTGGTCGCATGGGGTCACGTCGTGAGGGGTTATGTTCGCAAAAAAACGATGGATTGTTCCAGATAAATCTTGAAACAGTACACGATTAGTCATGTGGAGCACCCTGCGGCAGGTTGCCGCGCCTTGCCTATACTTCCTCGACACCGAACAGTCCTGCCGTTTCGACGGCCCAGCAGCGGAGGAATGGCCCTGTGGATCATCTCGTACTGACAGTGATCGCGCCCGACAAGGCAGGTCAGGTCGAACGTATCGCCAAGTGCATAACCGAGCACAAGGGAAATTGGCTGGAAAGTCGCATGCTGCGAATGGCGGGCCAGTTCGCGGGCATTCTGCGGGTAGCGGTGCCGGCCGAGACCCACGCGCAGCTGGTGGCGGCATTGGAAGCGCTGGCCAGCGCAGATATCCGCATCCTCATCGCGGAAAGCGGGGTGGAGCCTTCGTGTAACTGGAAATCCATCGCCATGGAACTGGTGGGCAATGACCGTCCAGGCATTGTCCGTGACATCACTCGCCTGTTGGCGGACATGGGTGTCAACCTCGAACATTTCAGCAGTGAGGTCAGGCCGGCGCCCATGAGCAGTGAACAGTTGTTCCATGCGGACGCGGTGCTCGCGTTACCGCTCAGCCTGACCTTGGAGGATTTGCAGGGGCGTCTGGAGAGCCTGGCGGATGACTTGATGGTAGAACTCGCACTGCGTTCGGAGGAATAGCGAGTTATCCAGTTTTTAAGGGGCCCCGCCTGTGGATAACCTGGGGAGGCAACCCGCCAAGCCACGTCTTGCGTGGCTTGCAGAGATATGATCAAAAAATGATCAAAATACCTTGGCTTGTGCACAAAGAACGGGGATGAGGATGTGGATAACCTTGGGAGAGGTTGCCGCAGGCCTCGAATCTAAAGGCCTGCAGGATGTTGATCAAGATTTGATCAAGGCTTTTGGCGTAACTTGAGCCAGATATCGACGCTGTACAAGGCCAAGCCACCCCAGATGAACATGAACGCGATCAGGGTACTGGAGGACAGGTGTTCCCCAAACAACAGGATCGCTTCCAGCAAGACCAGCGTGGGCGCCACGTACTGCAAGAAGCCCAGTGTGGTGTAAGGCAAGTGCCTGGCGGCGGCATTGAAGCAGACCAGCGGAACCAGGGTTACCGGACCTGCCGCGATCAGCCACAGCGCTTGCGAACTGGTATAGAAGGCCGGTTGGACACTTTCCACGCTCGGGTGCAGGGCCAGCCAGCCGAGTGCCAGCGGCACCAGCATCCAGGTTTCCATTACCAAGCCGGGCAATGCAGCCACGGGTGCCTTCTTGCGGATCAAGCCGTAGAAGCCGAAGGTCAGTGCCAGGACCAGGGAAACCCAGGGCAGGCTGCCCACTTGCCATACCTGTTGCGCCACGCCCGCCGCGGCCAGCGCGACGGCCACCCATTGCAGGCGGCGCAAGCGCTCGCCCAGCAGGAGCATGCCGAGCAGGACGTTGATCAGCGGATTGATGTAGTAGCCCAGGCTGGCCTCAAGCATGCGGTCATTGTTCACGGCCCAGACATACGTAAGCCAGTTGCCCGCGATCAGGGTTCCACTCAAGGCCAGGATGCCCAGTCGGCCCGGGTTGTCGCGCAGCTCGCGCCACCAGCCTGGATGCTTCCAGAACAGCAGCAGTACCGAGCCGAACAGCGCAGACCAGAGCACCCGATGGACAATGATTTCTACAGCCGGGACGCTTTGAATTGCCTTGAAGTAAAGGGGGAAAAGCCCCCAGATGATGTAGGCGCTGAGGCCCAGGATGTACCCGCGTCGCGGGTTTGCAGCGTGCATGCAGATTCCTTGCTTGGATAGCCGATTACAGCAGCGCCTATTGTAGACAAACCGGCTCTTGTCCTAGAACAGTTTTAGCGGCTCTTCATCCAGTGCGGCGGTCTGTTCGCGCAGGGCAAGGATCTGGTCGCCCCAGTAGCGTTCCTGGCCGAACCAAGGGAAGCTGGGTGGGAACGCGGGGTCGTCCCAGCGCCGCGCCAGCCAGGCGCTGTAGTGCAATTGGCGGAGCGCGCGCAGGGGCTCGATCAGGGCCAACTGGCGCGGGTCGAAATCGTGAAACTCGTTGTAGCCGTCCATCAGCTCGGCCAACTGGCCCAGGCGTTCGTGGCGATCGCCGGCGAGCATCATCCACAGATCCTGCACGGCCGGTCCCATGCGGCAGTCGTCGAGGTCGACGATATGGTAGGCCTCGTCGCGGTGCATCATGTTGCCGGGATGGCAATCGCCATGCAGGCGGATGTTCGAATGCGGCGTGCGGGCATAAATGGCTTCGACCCGCTTGAGCAGGTCACGGGCCACGGATTCGAAGGCCGGCAGCAGGCCCTTGGGCACGAAATCGCCCTCCAGCAGCGTGTTCAGCGAGGCATGGCCGAAGTTGGCGATCTCCAGCGTTTCGCGATGCTGGAACGGACGCGTGGCCCCTACCGCATGCATGCGCCCCAGCAGTTGGCCCAGGCGATAGAGCTGGTCGAGGTTGCCAGGCTCCGGCGCGTGGCCGCCGCGCCGCGGGAAGAGAGTGAAGCGAAAGCCCTTGTGTTCGAACAGGGTCTGGCCTTCATGCTGCATCGGCGCCACCACCGGCACCTCGCAATCGGCGAGTTCGGCGCTGAAGCTGTGTTCCTCGAGAATCGCGGCATCGCTCCAGCGTCCTGGACGATAGAACTTGGCGATCAGTGGCTGGGCCCCTTCGATACCGATCTGGTAGACGCGATTCTCGTAGCTGTTCAACGCCAGTATTCGCGCGTCGCTGAGAAAGCCGATGCTTTCCACGGCATCCAGTACCAGGTCGGGGGTGAGGTTGTCGAAGGGGTGAGACATGGTGACTCCTGCAGGGGACGGCTTGCAGGCATGGTACTCCAATGGCGAAGGGCGAGCGTGGGTTTGGGCGGGGGCTAGAGCGGGGTCCCCAGTAAGACCTGTGACGGGTGGAATTGCGCACGCAACTCGACCCCCGCGACAATGGCCTGGCGGGCGAGCCATTCGGGCTCGGCAAAGGCACATAGCGTCTGCCCATTGCCCAGGATCAGGCGCACTTCGCTGGGCCCGTCGTCCTCGGCGAAAACGCTATCGACAGTCGCCAGCAGGCAGTTGCTGGCCGGGTCAGGGGCATCACCGGCACCCAGCAAGTCGATCCAGCCTGCCTTGAGCAGAGCCACGACGATGGTGTCCTGTGTCAGTTCCAGGCGTTCGGTGCTGTCATGCGTGATCAGCGCTTCGAGATGCAGGCCTCCGGCCAGGGCCAGGCGCACGCGATCGTAGCGCCCCTCGCGATGGATCGCGCAGACCTTGCCCTGTAATTGGTTGCGCGCGCTGGTACGCAGCATGAGGCGTCCCAGGAGGTCGAGATCGCTGGTATCGTCCGCCTCGTCGAGAATCTGCGCCTGCAAGGCCTGCAGGCGTTGATACAGGCGCAGGACCCGTTGGCCTTCGAGGGAAAGCCTCGCGCCACCGCCTCCGCGTCCTCCGGTGCTGCGCTCCACCAGTGGGTGGGCCGCCAGGTTGTTGAGTTCGTCGATGGCGTCCCAGGCACTTTTGTAGCTGATCCCCGCGGCCTTGGCCGCGCGAGTGATCGAGCCTTGCTCGGCTATGTGTTGCAGTAGCGCGATACGGTGCGGCCGACGAGCAATGTGCTGGGTCAGCGGGGCGGGCAGGGGCATGGCATCCACCGAGGCAGGGTGATGAGGCCGACGTTGCCTGCGCTCCTGGATCAAGTCAAGCCTGGCCGGGCTTGGGCGTGCGCGCCAGGCAGTACACATCCACCCGGCGTGCGCCTGCCTGGCGCAACAGGCTGGCCAGTGCCTGTGCGGTGGATCCCGTGGTCAGCACGTCATCGACCAACGCCAGGTGCAGACCGTCCAGCGATGGATCGGAGCACAGACGGAACGCCTGGCGCAGGTTGCGCTGTCGCGCCTTGGCATCGAGTATCTGTTGCGCTGGGGTATCGCGCGTGCGCAGCAGCAACTCGTCGTCACAGGGAATATCCAGATGGCCAGCGAGCCAGCGGGCAAGCATGCCGGCCTGGTTGAAACCCCGTTGGCGCAGTCGACTTTGGGCCATCGGTACGGACAACAGCCGATCCGGTCGCGGCAGGTCTTCGGCGAACCGGTGCCGCAGGCAATCACCCAATGCCTCTGCCATCAACCTGCCCAGCGGCCACTGCCCTCGATGCTTGAAGCGGGTGATCAATGTGTCTATCGGAAACCCGTAATGCCACAAGGCCTCGACCTTTGTAAACGCGGGTCTGCGCCGATGGCACTGGCCGCAGGTCAGGCCATGCAGAGGCAAGGGCAGGGCACAGATGCCGCATTGATCATCAAGCCATGGCAGGTCCCGTTCGCAGGCCAGGCACAAAGGGATTCGCTGTTCCGCCGGCTCATCACAGATCAAGCATATATGGTTAATATTTGTACACTTGTAAACCAGGCTCTTAAGCAGCGGTTGACAGTACATAGGGCCTTCCTTGAGTATGCGAGCTATCCGTGATGCGCTGGCGGTTTACCTGACCTGGCGCTTGTTCAAGCCTACCCAAGGAAACGCCGATGAGCGCCAGCACAACTGCAACAACACGTCACGACTGGTCCCTCGCCGAGGTCAAGGCGCTGTTTCAGCAACCGTTCAATGACTTGCTGTTCCAGGCGCAAAGCGTGCACCGCGCGCATTTCGACCCGAACCGTGTCCAGGTGTCGACACTGCTGTCGATCAAGACCGGCGCTTGCCCTGAAGACTGCAAATACTGCCCACAGTCAGGTCACTACAACACCGGGCTGGAAAAACAGAAGCTGATGGAAGTGCAGAAGGTCCTGGAGGAGGCCGCCCGGGCCAAGGCGATCGGCTCGACCCGTTTCTGCATGGGCGCCGCCTGGAAGCATCCGTCCGCCAAGGACATGCCCTATGTCCTGGAGATGGTCAAAGGCGTCAAGGCCATGGGCCTGGAAACCTGCATGACCCTCGGCCGCCTCGATCGCGACCAGACCGAAGCCCTGGCGGATGCCGGGCTGGACTACTACAACCACAACCTCGACACCTCGCCCGAGTTCTACGGCAGCATCATCACCACCCGTACCTACAGCGAGCGCCTGCAGACCCTGGCCTATGTCCGCGACGCCGGGATGAAGATCTGCTCCGGCGGCATCCTGGGCATGGGCGAGTCGCTGGACGACCGCGCCGGGCTGCTGATCCAGTTGGCCAACCTGCCCGAGCATCCCGAGTCGGTGCCGATCAACATGCTGGTCAAGGTGGCGGGGACCCCACTGGAAAATGCCGAGGAAGTCGACCCGTTCGATTTCATCCGCATGCTGGCGGTGGCCCGTATCCTGATGCCCAAGTCGCATGTGCGGTTGTCCGCCGGGCGCGAGGCGATGAACGAACAGATGCAGGCCCTGGCGTTCATGGCGGGCGCCAACTCCATCTTCTACGGCGAGAAACTGTTGACCACCGCCAATCCACAAGCCGACAAGGACATGCTGCTGTTCGCCCGCCTGGGCATCCAGCCCGAGGCCCGCGAGGAGCATGCCGACGAAGTCCATCAGGCCGCCATCGAACAGGCCCTGGTCGAACAACGCAGCAGCGAGCTCTTCTACAACGCCGCGTCTGCCTGAGATGGCATTCGATCTGGCCGCGCGTCTTGCCGAGCGGCGCGCCGCGGACCTGTACCGGCAGCGGCCGCTGCTGCAAAGCCCCCAAGGCCCTGAAGTGGTCGTCGATGGTCAGAAGCTGCTGGCGTTCTGCAGCAATGACTACCTGGGGCTGGCCAATCACCCCGAGGTGGTCGCTGCCTGGCGCGCGGGCGCCGAACGCTGGGGTGTCGGTGGTGGCGCTTCGCACCTGGTCATCGGTCACAGTACCCCGCACCACGAAGTGGAGGAGGCGCTTGCCGAGCTCACCGGGCGGCCGCGCGCACTGCTGTTTTCAACTGGCTACATGGCCAATCTCGGCGCCATCACCGCGCTGGTCGGGCAAGGCGATACGGTCCTGCAAGACCGACTCAATCATGCCTCCCTGCTCGATGCCGGTCTGCTCAGTGGCGCCCGGTTCAACCGTTACCTGCACAACGATGCCGCCAGTCTGCAGAGCCGTCTGCAACGCGCGGTAGGCAATACGCTGGTAGTCAGCGATGGCGTGTTCAGCATGGATGGCGACCTGGCCGACTTGCCCGCGCTGGCAACCGCCGCGCGCGGGCGCGGTGCATGGTTGATGGTCGACGATGCTCACGGCCTGGGTACGTTGGGCGCCAACGGCGGCGGTATTGTCGAGCACTTCGGCCTCGGGATCGAAGACGTGCCCGTGCTCATCGGCACCTTGGGCAAGGCATGCGGGACCGCCGGCGCCTTCGTGGCGGGTAGCGAAGAGCTGATCGAGACGCTGGTGCAGTTTGCCCGGCCCTACATCTATACGACCAGCCAGCCTCCGGCCCTGGCTTGCGCCACGCTCAAGAGCCTGGAATTGCTGCGCCGCGAGCACTGGCGCCGCGAGCACCTGGCGGCGTTGATCCGTCAGTTCCGGAAAGGCGCGCAGCGGATAGGCCTGCGCTTGATGGACAGCCCGACGCCTATCCAGCCCATTCTGGTGGGGGACAGCGCACGGGCGCTGCGGCTGTCGCGGATGCTGCGCGAGCGGGGGCTGTTGGTCACCGCGATCCGTCCCCCTACCGTGCCGGTCGGCAGTGCCCGTCTGCGAGTGACCCTCAGCGCGGCGCACAGCGAAGCGCAGGTACAGCTATTGTTGAATGCATTGGCCGAATGTCATCCACAGCTGGAGTTCGCTGATGCGTAATCGACTCGTTCTGCTACCTGGCTGGGGGCTGGGTACCGCGGCGCTGGAACCGCTGGCCGCCAGCCTGCGCGCTCAGGATCCGTATTTGCAGGTGGAGCTGGCGCCGTTGCCGGAGCTCGCCGTAAGCGACCCCCATGCCTGGCTGGATCACCTGGATCGCACGCTGCCGACCGACACCTGGCTGGGCGGCTGGTCCTTCGGTGGCATGCTCGCCAGTCTGCTGGCCGACCGTCGCTCGGATCATTGCTGCGGGCTGCTGACCCTGGCCACCAACCCGAGCTTCGTGGTCCGCGCCGACTGGCCGCATGCAATGGCCGGCGACACCTTCGATACCTTTCTCGATGGTTGCCGCAGCCATCATCAGGTCACTCTCAAGCGTTTTCGCAGCTTGTGCAGCGAGGGCGCCCAGATGCCGCGCAGCCTGTTGCGGCAGCTCGGCATAGGCGTGCCGGACACCGATCCGTTGTACCTGGCCAATGGCCTCGAAGTGATGAAACGGCTCGATACCCGCGCAGCGCTGCAACGTTATGCGGGGCCGCAGCTGCACCTTTTCGCCGGCAGCGACCATCTGGTCCCGGCCGAGGCAGCCCAGGACCTGAGCGATCTGCTACCCGATGTCGAAGTCGGTCTGGTCGAAGACAGTTCCCACGCCTTCTTGCTGGAATATCCTCAGGATCTGGCGGAGGGCATCAAGAGTTTCCTACATGAGGGTGGTGATGACTGATCTCTCCCGGCCGACCCTGCCCGGCACGCTGCCGGACAAACGCCAGGTGGCGGCCTCTTTTTCCCGCGCGGCGGCCAGCTACGATAGCGTGGCAGCCTTGCAGCGTGCGGTCGGTGGCTATCTGCTCGAACAATTGCCTGTCGAGCCTGCGCCTTCTCGCTGGCTTGACCTGGGCAGTGGTACCGGTTTCTTCAGTCGGATGCTGGACGAGCGTTATCCTCAGGCGACCGGGGTAGCGGTGGATATCGCCGAAGGCATGTTGCGTCATGCCCGCGATGCCGGCGGCGCGAGTCTCCATGTGGCAGGCGATGCCGAGCGCCTGCCGCTGCGCGACTTGAGCGTCGATCTGGTGTTTTCCAGTCTGGCAGTGCAATGGTGCAGCCAGTTCGCCTGCGTGCTGAGCGAGGCGCAACGTGTGTTGCGTCCGGGCGGGGTGCTGGCGTTCAGCAGCTTGTGCGTGGGGACACTCGACGAATTACGCGCCAGTTGGCAAGCAGTGGATGGCATGGTGCATGTCAATCGCTTCCGCAGGTTCGAAGAGTATCAGCGTCTTTGCGGTGCCACGGGGCTGCGACTGCAGGCCTTGGAGCGCCGAGCCCATGTCCTGCACTACCCGGATGTGCGCAGCCTGACCCATGAGCTCAAGGCGCTGGGTGCCCATAACCTCAACGCCGGCCGCCCCGCCGGGCTGACCGGGCGGGCGCGCATGGCCGGCCTGTTGCAGGCCTACGAGCGATTCCGCCAGCCCGCGGGCCTGCCTGCTACCTACCAGGTGGTCTATGGCGTATTGCGCAAGCCAGCATAAGGAGAATGAAGTGAGCGCAGCCTATTTCATCGCAGGGACCGACACCGACGTCGGCAAGACCACCATTGCCGCCGGTTTGCTGCGTTGCGCACGGCTCAGCGGCCTGAGCACCCTTGGCGCCAAACCCGTGGCCTCCGGCTGCGTCGTGACCGCCGAAGGTTTGCGCAATCCGGACGCGCTGGCGCTGATTGCCGAAAGCTCGCTCAGCTTGCCCTACGACCAGGTCAATCCGTTCGCCTTCGAGCCCGCCATCGCGCCGCACCTGGCTGCCAGGGAGGCCGGCACGGCTTTGACGGTGCCGACCTTGCAGGCGGCCATGCACCAAGTGCTGGCGTACAACGCCGATTTCACCCTGATCGAGGGTGCTGGGGGCTGGCGCGTGCCGCTTTCTGACCAGGCCAACCTCTCGGACCTGGCAATCGCCTTGAAGCTGCCGGTGATCCTGGTGGTAGGGGTTCGGCTGGGCTGTATCAATCATGCGTTGCTCAGCGCCGAGGCGATCCTTCGCGATGGCCTGCAATTGGCCGGCTGGGTGGCCAATATCATCGAGCCGGGTACTTCCCGTCTGGAAGAGAATCTTGCGTCCCTCGCCGAGCGACTGCCCGCGCCGTGTCTGGGCAAGGTGCCGACGCTGAAAGCACCCAGCGCTGAAGCGGTTGCGGGCCATCTGCAACTGGGCCTGCTTGGCTGAGCGCTTGGTGGGACTGGGGCGGACTGTCGTCGGTAGGATGTCGATCTTCCTCTTGCCCCGCTGCCTGTCAGGGCTCTTGACCTGCCATGAGTCCGTCTATTGGATGGCACTACGCTATTAGTGTTTTAAACGGGCCTTTTCTTGGCGAGGCTGCTTTAATGGATGATGTCCGCCTACTAGTGTGATGGAGTCTCGAGATGGAAATCACCGGTCATTCAGCTTTCCATGCAGGTCTCGGTGCCATCCGGGCCGGGCAGAACCGCATGGACCAGGCTGCCAGCCAGATCGCCAACGCCACTGTTGAACATACAGCTACCAGCCAGTCGAGCGACTACCAGGCGGAACGCTTGCGCGCGGTCGATCGCAGTCAACAGCTGGACCTGGCCACCAGCACGGTCCAGGCAACGCTGGCCGCACAGGACGTCGAGCTGAGCGCCAAGGTCGCAAAGGCCTCGGACGAGTTGCTTGGCAGGTTCATCGATACTTACGCCTGATTCCTGGTAGCGCTTATCGCCAGACCTCGTGTCGGGCCATCGAAGTTTTGAATCTGAGTTGTCGTTTTTTCTTGCTGGATCAGGCTGTTACACGCCTGATCGAATTCGCTTGGCCAGACGATGGCGGAAATACCATTTTTGGCGGCGCAAATGCCATCTTCGTCATACCTTGACAAGGTTTCTATCTAAACGTAAGTTTCAAACAACTGTTTGATCGAGAGCCGGCAAGAGCTTGGTCGGTGTCAGGCGGTCTTACTAACCGGTCTCTTCACGAGGTTCATCGCTATGCCTGATTACAAAGCCCCCTTGCGTGATATCCGCTTCGTTCGCGACGAATTGCTCGGCTATGAAGCGCATTATCAAAGCCTGCCGGGTTGCCAGGACGCAACGCCAGACATGGTCGATGCGATCCTCGAAGAGGGCGCGAAGTTCTGTGAGCAGGTACTGGCTCCGCTGAACCGCGTGGGTGACCTGGAGGGATGCACCTGGAGCGAGTCCGGAGTAAAGACGCCGACTGGCTTCAAGGAGGCGTACCAGCAGTTCGTCGAAGGTGGCTGGCCGAGCCTCGCGCATGACGTCGACCATGGCGGCCAGGGCCTGCCGGAGTCGCTGGGTCTGGCCATCAGCGAAATGGTGGGCGAGGCCAACTGGTCCTGGGGCATGTACCCGGGCCTGTCCCACGGGGCGATGAACACCTTGTCGGCCCACGGCACCGAAGAGCAGCAGCACACCTACCTGAACAAGCTGGTGACCGGCGAGTGGACCGGCACCATGTGCCTGACCGAACCCCATTGCGGTACCGACCTGGGAATGCTGCGTACCAAGGCCGAGCCGCAGGCTGACGGTTCGTATAAGGTATCGGGCACCAAGATCTTCATTTCCGCAGGTGAGCACGACATGGCCGAGAATATCGTCCATATCGTACTGGCGCGCCTGCCGGACGCACCGGCCGGCACCAAGGGCATCTCGCTGTTCATCGTGCCCAAGTTCCTGCCCAACGCCGAAGGCGGCGTGGGTGAACGCAACGCCGTGACCTGCGGTTCCCTCGAGCACAAGATGGGCATTCACGGCAACGCTACCTGCGTAATGAACTTCGACGATGCCACCGGCTTCCTCATCGGGCAGGCGAACAAGGGCCTGAACTGCATGTTCACCTTCATGAACACCGCGCGCCTGGGTACCGCCCTGCAAGGCCTGGCCCATGCCGAAGTGGCCTTCCAGGGTGGCCTGAAGTACGCCCGCGAGCGCCTGCAGATGCGTTCGCTGACCGGCCCGAAATCGCCGGACAAGGCGGCCGATCCGATCATCGTCCATCCGGACGTGCGACGCATGTTGCTGACCATGAAGGCATTCGCCGAGGGCAATCGCGCCATGGTCTATTTCACGGCGCAGCAGGTCGATATTCTCAAGTACAGCCAGGATGAAGAGGCCCGCAAGAAGGCCGACGCCTTGCTGGCATTCATGACACCGATCGCCAAGGCCTTCATGACCGAGGTCGGTTTCGAAGCTGCCAACCACGGCGTGCAGATCTACGGTGGCCACGGCTTCATCGCCGAGTGGGGCATGGAGCAGAACGTGCGCGACAGCCGCATTTCCATGCTGTACGAAGGCACCACCGGCATCCAGGCGCTCGACCTGCTCGGCCGCAAGGTGCTGATGACTCAAGGCGAGGCGCTCAAGGGCTTCACCCGGATCGTGCACAAGTTCTGCCAGGCGCAGGAGGGCAATGAAGCGGTCAAGGAGTTCGTCGAGCCACTGGGTCAATTGAACAAGGAGTGGGGCGAGCTGACCATGAAGATCGGCATGGCCGCCATGAAGGATCGCGAGGAAGTCGGCGCCGCTTCGGTGGATTACCTGATGTATTCCGGGTATGCATGCCTGGCCTACTTCTGGGCCGACATAGCCCGCCTGGCTGCCGAGAAGCTGGCGTCCGGTACCAGCGAAGAGGCCTTCTACACCGCCAAGCTGCAGACGGCCCGGTTCTATTTCCAGCGGATCCTGCCGCGTACCCGTGCGCACGTTGCAGCGATTCTGTCCGGTGCGGGCAACCTGATGGCGATGGACGAGGAGCATTTCGGCCTGTCCTGCTAAGTCGTTCTGCTTGTGAAGAAACCCGCCCTGGCCGGCGGGTTTTTTCATGGGTACGCGAAAGCCGGGGCAGGGTTGTATTCATCTGTTCACGAGTGCTGTCGATGACCTGAGGGCACAATGCCATTACTGATATGCCGGGTTGGAGATTGCCCTCGTTCCGTTTATCCGCTGTTCGCACCACCCACTTTCTGCCGTCGCTGTGTCTGCTCTGCCTGGGTGTGGCCGCCGTTCATGTGAACGACCTGAGTGTCTTCTTCACGTCACTGTTCAATGTCCTGCCGACCTTGATCCTGCTGTTGGGAAGCGCCTACTGCGCGGTATACCGACGCCAACGCGAACTGTTTCTGATGATCACGGTATATATCGCCTATTACCTGCTCGGTACCCAGGCCGATTTCTATCGTGAACATGGCCAGGTACGTGAGGATGGGGCAGTGGTCTTCCATCTGGTGTGCCTGCTGTTGCCGGGTTTGTTCGGCCTCCATGGCGCGTGGCAGAAGCAGACGCACTTGGCTCGGGACATGCTGGCGCGCGTCGCCGTGCTGTTCGCGGTGGGCGGTGTCGCCTTGGCCCTGGAGCAGCGCTACCCAGAGGTATTGCTGGCCTGGCTCGCGGATATCCGCTGGCCGGCGCTGCATGGGCAATGGATGAGCCTGATCCAGCTGGCCTATCCCTTGTACGTCGGCCTCTTCATCCTGTTATCGATCCAGAATCTGCGCCAGTCACGTCCCTTGCATGCCGCGCAGCTGGTCGGCTCGCTGGGGATCTTCTGGATGCTGCCAAAGACCTTCATCCTTCCTTTCACCCTTAACATCATCTGCAGCCAGGTAATGCTGATGATCGCCGCGGCGGTTTCCCAAGAGGCTTATCAAATGGTCTTTCGTGACGAGCTGACCGGGCTGCCCGGTCGTCGTGCTCTCAATGAACGTCTTCAATGCCTGGGCCGCACTTACGTGCTGGCGATGACGGATGTCGATCATTTCAAGAAATTCAACGACACCCATGGGCATGACGTGGGTGATCAGGTCCCGCGCCTGGTCGCCAGCAAGTTGTCGAAGGTTTCCGGGGGCGGACGGGCCAATCGTCACGGCATGGAGCGGTTCGCATGGCGTGACCGAACGAAACTACGTGGTCGCATGATGACCCTATGTCTCGTAAAAGTTGTTCGGGTACACTCCAGGAATCATCGTGCCGCGATTCGCCGGAATCGTGTTCCGCCCAACTAGCGAGAGGTTGCCATGGCTGACTATAAAGCGCCCCTGCGCGATATGCGCTTCGTTCTCAATGAAGTCTTCGAGGGCGCCCAGCGTTGGGCGCATCTACCGGGCCTGGCCGAAACGGTCGACGAAGAAACCGCCACGGCCGTGCTGGAAGAGGCGGGCAAGGTGACCGCCAAGGCCATTGCGCCCCTGAGCCGCGCGGCCGACGAAGAAGGCTGCCATTGGGATAACGGCGCGGTACGAACCCCCGCAGGTTTCATCGAGGCGTACAACACCTATGCCCAGGGTGGCTGGGTAGGTGTCGGGGGCGAGCCGGCGTTGGGTGGGATGGGCATGCCCAAGGCCGTATCCGCCCAGGTAGAGGAGATGGTCAACGCCGCCAGCCTGGCGTTCGGGTTGTATCCGATGCTGACCGCTGGCGCTTGTCTGTCGATCAATGCCCATGCCAGCGATGCGCTGAAGCAACAATACCTGCCCAACATGTACGCTGGCGTCTGGGCAGGCTCCATGTGCCTTACCGAGCCGCACGCCGGTACCGACCTGGGGATCATTCGCACCAAGGCCGACCCGCAGGCGGACGGCAGCTACAAGGTCAGTGGCACCAAGATTTTCATCACCGGCGGCGAGCACGACCTGACCGAGAACATCATTCATCTGGTCCTGGCCAAGTTGCCCGACGCGCCTGCCGGCGCGAAAGGCATCTCGCTGTTTCTGGTGCCCAAGTTCCTGGTCGACCAGGAGGGCAGGCTAGGTGCACGCAATGCCGTCACCTGTGGCTCGATCGAACACAAGATGGGCATCCAGGCTTCCGCGACCTGCGTGATGAACTTCGATGAGGCTACGGGTTTCCTGGTCGGCGAGCCGCACAAGGGCCTGGCAGCCATGTTCACCATGATGAACTACGAACGGCTGGGTGTCGGTATCCAGGGTCTGGCTTCGGCCGAGCGCTCTTATCAGAATGCCGTGGAGTACGCCCGGGATCGTTTGCAGAGCCGAGCGCCTGGCGGCCCCGAGTACCCTGACAAGATAGCCGACCCGATCATCGTGCACCCTGATGTGCGCCGCATGTTGTTGACGATGAAGGCGCTCGTCGAAGGTGGGCGGGCGTTTTCCACCTATGTCGCCATGCAACTCGACAGCGTGAAGTACAGCGAGGACAACCAGACGCGCAAGCGCAGCGAGGATCTGGTGGCACTGTTGACGCCTGTGGCCAAGGCGTTCCTGACGGACCTGGGCCTGGAGTGCGCCGTGCATGGTCAGCAAGTGCTGGGTGGCCATGGCTACATCCGCGAATGGGGCCAGGAGCAGTTGGTTCGCGATGTACGTATCACCCAGATCTACGAAGGTACCAATGGTATCCAGGCCCTGGACCTGATGGGGCGCAAGGTAGTGGGCAGCGGTGGGGCTTTCTATGAGCTGTTCTCGGATGAGATTCGTCAGTTCCTCGCTTCGGCGGATAGCGCGCTGAATGAGTTCACCGCACCACTGGGGGCATCGCTTGACCAGCTCGACGACCTGACCGCCTGGGTACTCGATCGGGCGAAATCGAACCCTGATGAAATCGGCGCGGCATCGGTGGAATATCTGCATGCCTTCGGATATGTCGCCTACGCCTACATGTGGGCAATGATGGCCAGGACCGCACTGGCGAAACAGGGCCAGGAAGATTTCTATGCAGCGAAGCTGGGCACTGCACGGTTCTACTTCGCGCGCTTGCTACCGAGAGTCCATTCGCTGGTGGCGTCGGTGAAGGCAGGCAGTGAAAGTCTCTATCTGCTGGACGCTGAACAATTTTGAACGCCATGCCATGGCAGAGTTCTTACAAGCGTATAGGGTGATCTGCGAATGAAACTGGTCTGTAAGCATTCTCTTACACAACGTAGCGGCATTTCGCCTCTTCACTCGGATTGGATCCACTGTTAATCTTTCTTGCATGGACGAAGCGCAGGAAGCGCAAAGGACAGAACAGGGACTCGTAGGATGCCTGCCAGGACGGTGGGACGATAAGGATGTCAGGGAAACAGTCTGAAAACCCCCGCTTCGGCGGGGTTTTCTTTTTGTGCGTCTTCAACCAAGCACATCCAGCGGCGAGAGGCTCGACAGTCGCGGGTCGGCTTCCTCCTCCAGCAAGGTGCGAAGCAGTTCCACCGACGCTTGCTGACGTTGCGCATCGCGAAATACCAGACCCACCTTCAAGGGAACGCGGGGCTCGCTCAAGGGTTTCCACAGCAGTTCCTGGTCCTCCTCCGCAGCCTCCTTGGCTCGGCCTGGAAGTATGGTCGCCAACGACGTATGCGCCAGGCTGTCCAGAATGCCTCCCATGTTGTTCATCTCTGCCTGTACCTGCGGCCTTCGCCCCAGGCTCGCCAGTTGTGCCTGCCAGATCTGACGGATCTGAAATTCTTCCCCCAACATCAACATCGGTAACTCGGCTGCCTGTTTCAGCGAAACCTTTTTAAAGTCCTTCAGGGGATGGGTGTTGGGGATTACGAGCTGTAGTTCATCTTCGTACAACAAGATGCCGTGAAGCCCAGGCTGGCGTGGCGGCAGGTAGCTGATGCCGATGTCCAGCCCTCCGTTGAGCAGGCGCCTCTCGATTTCCAGACCAGACAGTTCGTAGATCTGTACCACCAGATGCGGCTGGGCACTGCGTACTCGTTCCAACAGCCGGGGTACCAGGCTGGGACGTACCGTCTGCAGGACACCGATGGCCAGGGTTCGCAACGATTGACCCTTGAAGTTGCCCAGTGCTTCGCGTGCACGCTGCATCCCATCGAGCAGGGGCAAGGCATGGTTGTACAAGGTATGGGCCGCAAGTGTGGGCAACAGGCGTTTGTTGCTGCGCTCGAACAGGCTCACATCGAGACCATGCTCCAGCTGGCGGATCTGTTGCGACAGGGCAGGCTGCGACAGCGAGAGACGTTCGGCCGCTCGACCGACATGACCTTCTTCGTAGACCGCGACGAAATAACGCAGTTGACGGAAATCCATAAGGGATACTTATTGAAAAAGCTGGGAAATCGAAATGGCCCAAGGGCTCTGGGAGGCCTAGTCTATCCCGTATTCCGGCGCTTTTCAGGGCTCCTTCCATGAGAGGCTTGTTCGGAAGCGATCAGCTTTTAGATAGGCAAGGCAAAAAATCAGTTTCAGCTGATGAGCACTACTCTCCGGCGCATGACCGGGCCTTGATTACCCTAACCGTGATGTTGGAGCGTGCATGAACCTGTTCAACCTGCGTCGTTCGACTCCTGCCGTCGAACTGCGCAAGACCGTGGCGCTAAACGAACCGGCCATGCCGTCATTGACCCGCAAGCACCTGATGCCTGGTGTGGAGCGTGCGCCACAGGTCTTCGTACGGGGGCAGGGGTCTTGGCTCTGGGACAACGAGGGACATGCCTACCTCGATTTCACCCAGGGCGGCGCTGTCAACAGCCTGGGGCACAGCCCTGGCGTGCTGGCCAAGGCATTGGCCACTCAGGCTCAGGCATTGATCAATCCAGGCGCTGGATTCCACAGCCGCGAGCTGCTGGAACTGGTCGATCGGCTGTGCCAGAGCACGGGCAGTGATCAGGCCTATCTGCTCAACAGCGGTGCCGAAGCCTGCGAGGGCGCAATAAAGCTGGCGCGCAAATGGGGACAGCTGCACCGCAACGGCGCCTATCACATCATTACTGCAAGCCAGGGCTGCCATGGCCGCTCCCTAGGGGCGTTGTCCGCATCCGATCCTTTGCCCTGCAACCGCTGCGAACCTGGCCTGCCGGGGTTCAGCAAAGTGCCCTTCAATGACCTTGAGGCGCTGCATGCCGCGGTGGATTCGCGCACCGTGGCGATCATGCTCGAGCCTATCCAGGGCGAAGCGGGCGTTATTCCGGCGACGCGCGAATACCTCAAGGGTGTCGAGCGGCTCTGCCGCGAACTGGGGATCCTGCTCATCCTCGACGAAGTGCAGACCGGCATCGGTCGGTGCGGCGCGCTGCTGGCAGAGCAGAACTATGGGGTGCGCGCCGACATCATCACCTTAGGCAAGGGCCTGGGTGGTGGTGTACCGATCGCGGCACTGCTGGCTCGCGGTACAGCTTGCTGCGCCGAAACAGGCGAGCTGGAGGGCAGTCATCACGGCAACGCGCTGATGAGCGCCGCCGGGCTGGCCGTACTGAATACCGTGCTGGAAACAGGATTCTTCGAGCACGTACAGGATAGCGGACGCCATTTGCGCGATGGCCTGAGTCGCCTGGCTGGCCGGTATGGCCAGGGCGAGGTACGCGGTCAGGGCCTGCTCTGGGCCATGCAGCTGCGCGAGGAACAGGCCTCGGCGCTGGTACAAGCCGCCTTGGATGAAGGCCTGCTGCTCAACGCGCCACAAGCGGACGTCGTGCGTTTTTCGCCGGCGCTCACCGTGAGCAAAGGCAACATCGACGAAATGCTTTCGCGACTGGCGCGTGCCTTCACTCGCCTGCATGCCCGCCAAAACAATCGCCGGGTGGTGTCGGCCTGACCTGATTCGCTTGCCTTCCACGAATTCAACGAACCGTCTCGCGTGTCTGCGCATCGCCCCAGGTCTGAAGTATTTGGCCCGGGGCGTTTTTTTGCCTGAAGTTCCACAGTGGAACCACTGGATCAGCGCGGCAGTCTGTTCTGGTATCTCATACAAGGAGCTGTTTCATGGACCTGATCCGCATCATCATCGCGATTCTTCTGCCGCCGCTAGGCGTCTTTCTCCAGGTAGGCTTCGGCGGAGCATTCTGGCTGAACATTCTGTTGACCTTGCTGGGTTACATTCCGGGGATCGTGCACGCCGTGTACATCATCGCCAAGCGGTAGGCCTGTGTCCGGGACGGCTTGGGGAGACGCCGCTGCAAGCCGGACAGCCCCACCGGAGGGGCATGTCGACCAGATGGAATGCGCAGGGGCGGGCGATCAGCTCCTGGCAAGCACCCGACAATAGAACTTCCACTCTTCTTCCAACGCATGGGCCAGGTTCTCGGCCTTGCGGAAGCCATGCCGCTCATCGGCATAGAAATGCCCTTCGGCTTCGATACCGTTGGCCTTGAGCGCCGCCAGCATGGCGCGGGTCTGGTCCGGCACTACCACGGCGTCCAGCTCGCCCTGGAAGAAGATCATCGGTGCCTTGATCCGCGACGCATGCAACAAAGGCGTGCGTTGCCGATAGCGCTCGGCGTCGCACTCGGGATCACCTATCAGCCAGTCCAGGTAATCGCCTTCGAACTTGTGCGTAGCCTTGGCCAGTGCCACGGGGTCACTGACGCCATACAGGCTGGCACCCGCGCGGAACACGTCGTGGAAAGCCAAGGCGCATAGCGTGGTATAGCCGCCGGCGCTGCCGCCACGGATAAAGGCCTTGTCTGGATCGATCAGCCCCAAGCCGCCCAGATAGGCGACCGCCGTGCACGCATCTTCCACGTCGACCTCGCCCCAGCGAAGGTGCAAGGCTTGCCGGTAGGCACGACCGTAGCCGGTGCTGCCGCGGTAATTGAGATCGGCCACGGCAAAACCACGCTGGGTCCAGTACTGGATACGCGGATCGAGCACCGGGTAGCAGCCCGAGGTAGGGCCGCCATGGACGAACACCACCAAGGCGCGAGACTCGGGTCCGCTCAAGGCTGGATAAAAGAAGCCATGCGCGATGCCATCGCCACTGGGGTAGCGGATAGGTTGCGGGCGGCTGATACGTTCGGCCGACAAGGCCACGCTACCACCCGCCAACATTCGGACTTCTCCGCGCTGTCGGTCGATGGCGATGATCGCGGCCGGACTGACGGGCGAAGCGGCAATGGCATAGAGATGATCATCAGTGATGGCCAGACTGCGGAAGCGGCTGTACGCACTGGCATATCGCGTTTGCTGGTCGTCTTCATGGCGCAAGGCGAGGACGCCGAAGCCTTCCTCGAACCAGCTTGCCAGATAGTGCTCGGGCCCGAGCACCACCCAGGTACTCGCGCCCAGCTGCCAAGGCGCGGCCGCGTGATCGGCCGCGGGGGCGGACAGTGGTTGCCATTGGCCTTCCACTTCTCCCCACGGTTGCCAGTAGCCGTTGCGGTCCGACAGACAATAGAGCCGACCGTCGCTGTCGAACTGCGGTTGCTGCAGAGATTCTTCCACCCCACTATCGCCCGCAACGCAGACGGCGGGGCCCCACGTGCCCGCTTGGTCACGCTCGCGACACCACAGCTGGGTGCTCGTCCAAGGTTGCGCGGGGCGCTGCCATTCGATCCAGGCGAAACGCCGACCATCATTGCTGAAGATGGGCGAGGCGTAAAAATCCGCACCCTCGACCAGGACACTGCGCTCACCCTCGCGCAAAGCGATCAGCCGATGCTCCACGCCCCGCCCGGTGTCGGTTTCCTCCACGGCCACTACCTCGCCGTCATGCCACCGTACATCGCCGTAGCGACGTTCGCCCTGGGTAATCGAACGCGGCGCCGAGCCATCCAGGGCCTGGGTGTAAATCTGCTGATCGGCTTCGTTGACGAACACGACACCATCGGCGCCCAGGCAGAAGCTGCCCCCGCCATATTCGTAGACCCGACTGCGGACGCTAAAGCCATCCGGGGTCAGGCAATGCGCCTGTTCGTCCTGCCAGCGCCAGAGGCGACACGCGCCATCCGCCGGGCGGAACTCGTTCCAGAACAGGCCTTGGTCACCGATCTTGAGTTCGGCGAAGTCGGTGCCGGCCGCGACCGCCTGGGCCGCCGTGAAGATTTCAGCCGCGGGCGATGACATGAGAGGTACGCTCGTTACGGAAGGTCAGTTGTTCGATGGTCAGCTGGGCATGCTCGGCCTCTTCGCGCGCCTTGAGGATGATCCCGTGATCCGCCGACTTGGCGCAGACCGGGTCGGCCTTGCTGGCATCTCCGGTGAGCATGAAGGCCTGGCAGCGGCAGCCGCCGAAGTCCTTCTCCTTCTCATCGCACGAACGGCATGGTTCGGGCATCCAGTCGTAACCGCGGAAGCGATTGAAGCCGAAGGAGTCGTACCAGATGTGCTGCATGCTGTGATCGCGCACGTTCGGAAACTCCACGGGCAACTGGCGCGCGCCATGGCACGGCAGGGCGGTGCCGTCGGGTGTCACGGTGAGGAAAATGCTGCCCCAGCCATTCATGCAGGCCTTGGGGCGCTCTTCATAGTAGTCGGGCGTGACGAAGATCAGCTTGCAAGGATTGTCGGCGGCCTTGAGCCGTTCCCGGTATTCATTAGTGATGCGCTCGGCCCGCACAAGCTGATCGCGGGTCGGCAGCAAGCCGAGACGGTTGAGGTGCGCCCACCCATAGAACTGACAGGTGGCCAGCTCGACGAAGTCCGCCTCCAGCGCGACGCACAACTCGATGATGCGAGCGATCTTGTCGATGTTGTGCCGGTGGGTGACGAAGTTCAGCACCATGGGATAGCCGTGGGCCTTCACGGCACGGGCCATCTCCAGCTTCTGCGCGAAGGCTTTCTTCGAGCCGGCGAGCAGGTTGTTCACCTGCTCGTCGCTGGCCTGGAAACTGATCTGGATATGATCCAGCCCCGCCTGCTTGAAGGCCGCGATCTTGGACTCGGTAAGGCCGATGCCCGAGGTGATCAGGTTGGTGTAGTAGCCCAGGCGCCGGGCTTCGGCGATCAACTGTGCCAGGTCCTGGCGCACCAGGGGCTCGCCACCGGAAAAGCCGATCTGCGCGGCGCCCATCTCCCGCGCTTCGGCCATGACGCGGAACCATTGTTCGGTCGTCAGCTCCTTGCCCTGGGCGGCGAAGTCCAGCGGGTTCGAGCAGTATGGACACTGCAATGGGCAGCGATAGGTCAGCTCCGCCAACAACCAGAGGGGCAAGCCGACCTCTGGCTTGGCCGGGATGTCAGGCGAGGACGATCCAATGTTCGGCACGGGCCACCTCCATGAACTGCACGATGTCCTCGGCGACTTCCGGGACATCAGGGAACTGCTGTTGCAGCTGGGTGATGATCGCCTCCACCGAGCGCTTTCCGTCGATCAGGCCACCGATCAGGCCAGCGCTTTCGTTGAGCTTGATCATTCCCTCGGGGTAGAGCAGGACATGACCTTTCTGCGCCGGCTCGTACTGGAAACGATAGCCAGGGCGCCAGTTAGGTACTTGTGCAAGGTCGAGACTCATAATGCGATCCCTTTGTGCCAGACCCGCTCGCGGGTGACGCTGTGATAAGGCGGACGATCCAGTTCATAGGCCATGCTCATGGCATCGAGCATGCTCCAGAGGATATCCAGCTTGAACTGCAGGATCTCCAGCATGCGCTCCTGACCCTCGCGCGTGGTGTAGTGCTGCAGGGTGATCGTCAAGCCATGCTCGACATCTCGCCGCGCCTGGCCGAGGCGGGTGCGGAAATACTCGTAGCCAGCCGGATCGATCCAGGGGTAATGCTGCGGCCAGCTGTCCAGACGCGACTGGTGGATCTGCGGGGCGAACAGCTCGGTCAGCGAGCTGCTGGCGGCTTCCTGCCAGCTCGCGCGGCGGGCAAAGTTGACGTAGGCATCCACGGCAAAGCGCACGCCGGGCAAAACCAGCTCCTGGGAACGCAACTGATCAGGATCCAGCCCGACCGCCTCGCCCAGGCGCAGCCAGGCCTCGATACCGCCATCCTCGCCTGGGGCGCCGTCGTGATCGAGCAGACGCTGTATCCACTCCCTGCGCACTTCGCGGTCCGGGCAATTGGCCAGGATCGCCGCATCCTTCATCGGGATGTTCACCTGGTAATAGAAACGGTTGGCCACCCACCCCTGAATCTGCTCACGGGTAGCGCGACCTTCGTACATCGCCACATGGTACGGGTGATGAATATGGTAATAGGCGCCCTTGGCGCGTAGGGCCTGCTCGAATTCGGCAGGGGACATCGGCTTGGCGTCGCTCATCGGCTCTCCTACAGTTCGATGCTCATGCCGTCGTAGGCGACTTCGACGCCTCGGCGGACGACCTCGGCCCGCTCTGGCGAGTCTTCATCGAGAATCGGGTTGGTGTTGTTGATGTGGATGAGCACCTTGCGCTGACGGGCGAAGCCATCGAGCACTTCAAGCATGCCCCCAGGGCCGTTTTGTGCCAGATGGCCCATTTCGCGGCCGGTCCGCGTGCCCACGCCGCGACGCTGCATCTCATCGTCCTCCCACAGCGTGCCATCCACCAGCAGGCAATCGGCGTCATGCATCAACTGCAGCAGCTGGGCATCCACCTGACCCAGGCCCGGTGCATAGAACAGCTTGCCGCCGGTGCGCAGGTCTTCGACCAGCAGGCCGAGGTTATCGCCCGGGTGCGGGTCGAAACGATGCGGCGAGTAAGGCGGCGCGGCGCTGCGCAGCGGGAAAGGGGTGAACCGCAGGTTCGGGCAGGCGTCGATGACGAAGCTGCCTTGCAGCTCGATGGGGTTCCATTTCAAGCCCTCGTTCCAGTGGGCGAGCATGTTGAACAGGGGGAAGCCGGTCGTCAGGTCCTGATGGACCATCTCGGTGCACCAGACCTCGTGCGGGCAGCCTTCGCGCAGGCTGAGCAGACCGGTGGTGTGATCGATCTGGCTGTCGAGCAGGACGATCGCGTCGATCCCGCTGTCACGCAAGGCGCGGGCCGGCTGCATCGGCGCGAAGCCTTGCAGTTGGGCGCGGATGTCCGGCGAGGCGTTGCACAGGATCCAGTGCTCGCCGTCATCGGACAAGGCGATCGACGACTGGGTGCGCGCCGTGGCGCGCAGGCTGCCGTCACGAAAGCCTTTGCAGTTGGCGCAGTTGCAGTTCCACTGGGGGAAACCGCCGCCGGCGGCGGAGCCGAGAATCTGGATGTACATGGCCACTCCGTATCCGAAAAATGAAAACGCCCCGGCAGGCCGAGGCGTAGTACTCGCAAGCCGGATCAGCGGCTGGCGAAATACATGGTCACTTCAAAGCCGATACGCAGGTCAGTGTAAGCAGGTTTGGTCCACATGGGATTACTCCTTCAGGATAGGTCATGGGAGGAACAGCTAGATATTTGGTGCCATCGCGAAGCGAGGGTTCCACTGCTGGGATAGCGTTATCTTACAAGAAAATTCTGTACCAAAAGGTTAAATCTTGGAAATGCGCCTTTGCGGACGATGTAACAATCGCCAGGTTTCAATTCCAGGCCGCATCGGGTTCAGGCGCATTGGCAAGGCATAGCCAACCGTATTCGCCCGACAGCAAGCTCCTTTGCAGGTCGTCCAGATCATCCTGGTCCGTCAGCAGAATAGACTGCCGCACGTGGGCAAGCGGTTGGGGGCATGTGGCCAACTCGGTCTGCCATGCCCATTCAGCCATCTCTGCCTCCGTCATCGCGGTCTGGGCGAACTGGTCGGAAAGGGTCTGGCGAACAAGCGGGTCGAGGGCGATCGGCTGGCTCAATAATTCCAGCAGATGGCCAAGGATCTCGCGGGGGCTGGCGTGCGGTGACTGCACCCCGAAAAGCAGACCGCCGTACCCCTCGATCTGACGAAAGGCACTGAACACCGCGTAGCCCAACTGCAATTCGACCCGCAGCAGTCGGTACACCGGCCCCTGCCATAGCTGGGCGAGCAGACGGCCGGCAGCCTGCTTGTCGGGAGGCAGCGACATGAACAGCAGCAGTGCGTGCTCACTGCCTGGAAGCGTGACCGTCCGCCATTGGCGGCCAGCGCTCAGGTCTGGCACCTGAGCAGGCCCGTGCTGGCCTGGAAGCGCTTGCAGCGCGGCGCTGAGTGCGCGTTGCGCATGTGGGTCGAACCCTACGGCCAGGCCATGCCAGCGAGCCTGCCGCCATGTTTCATCGAGCAGTGCCTGATTCGGGGCGCAGGCTTCCTGGGGGGGCTGGAGAAAGCCCTGCAGGGTCTCCGGTAGTTGCGTGAGCAAGGCGCGGATCGGGATCAATGCCGGTGCGGGGGTTGCCGGAGTCTTCCAGCATTCAGGCGCCGGTGCGCGCAGCAATGCCAAGGCTTCCTCCGTGGCACGGATGACGGCGGCCGGTCGCCCCGCGTAGCGCAGTTGCCAATACTCACCACTGGCACCGAACCGCAATTGCACCGAGGCACGTTCGGCGCGTTCCTTCAGCGCGCGCAGGCTGTGCTCGAAGATTTCTTCGAAACGCTTGCACCAAGCCGCATCGACTCGCCAGCGCAGATGCAGCGAGGCGAATCCGCTCGAGACGGGCAGGTCGTCGCTGATCGTCAGGCCCGTCGGCCAGGCGCAGTCGTCATCCTCGGGCAGCTCGGCCAGCAGCAAAGGTTCTGGAGGAGGCAATCGCCATTGCCCGTGCGTGCGGGTCGGCAGCGCCGACAGTAGCGCTTGCAGCGCGCCTATGCCGACGTGGTCGAGCGCCCGCATTGGCAGGCCGCCGCTGTCTCGACGCGCCAGTTCAAGCGCGCCTGCCGCTTGCTCGCGGCTGAGCTGCAGGTCGGCAAACCGGTCATTCAGGATCTGCGGGTCGAGCTGGCGAATAAACCCCAGCCAGCCCTGCAGCAGCGCCAGGGTTTCGTCTTCGCACGCTTGCTCACTCAACTGCAGCTGTATTTGCCAGAGCAACTGGCCGGCAAAGCTGTACAGGGTGCTGGTGCTGAAGTCTCGCAGCCAACCCCGACGCCGCATCTCTCCCAGCCATCCGCCTGGACGGTTGTCGCCAAGCCAGGCGTCGAGAAGCTCAAGGGCCTGTTCCGTAACCTCGGGCAGGCCTTCGAGTACGAATAGCAGAACCTGCTTGCCCTCCACCCGCTGTGTGCGAACACCGCCCTCCAGTGGAGGCGGCGCGGACTGCTCGATGCGCCCTCCGGAAGGCAGGAGCGCCCCGTGTTCCCTTGCGAGCGCCTCCAACTGGTCCAGTGACTGAGGTCCGCACAGGCTCAGTACCATCTGACCGCCTTGGTAATAGCGCGTGTGGAAATGCCGCAGAGCTCGCTGGAAAGCCGGATCCCGCAGCGCCAGGCTGTGGCGGTTGCCCGCGTGAAAACCAGCCAGCGGGTGTCGCGCCGATACCGATTGAAGCCGGGCGAACTGACGCTGCGCCTCAGGGTTGCGCGACCAGGCGATGAACTCCGCGTGGATGACCTCGCGCTCGCGATGCTGGCGTTCGATACCGAGATCAGGCTCGGCCAGCATCTGGCACAGGCGCTCCAGCCCGCCGGCGAGCGCTGCCGGGGCGACCTCGAAGAAGAAGTCCGTCGTGCGTTCGCGGGTGCTGGCGTTGATCTGTCCGCCCTGGGATTGCACATAGCGCATCAAGCCGTCTTCCAACGGAAACCGCGTGGTACCGAGGAAAAACAGGTGCTCGAGAAAGTGCGCCATGCCTGGCCAGCGTTCGGGCGCATCGTGGCTGCCCGCGTGCACCCGCAACGCGGCGGCGCAACGCTTCAGGCGCGGAGCGTGGCGCAGAACGAGCCGCAGGCCGTTGTCGAGGGTCAGGTGGCGGATGGCGTCAGGCATCGTGGCTCCGGGGTTGAGGGAGGAGGGGCGATCGGCTATCGGTCCGCCAGACCGTGCAACTCCCGACGCAGGTCCGTGAGGTACGGATACGCCTGCCGCCCCTGGGTCACGTGCTCGTGCTGCAAGTCCGCGAACAACAGGCATTCGTCATGCCCAGCCATGGCCAGCAGGCTGCCGTCCGGCCCGACGATGCTGCTCTGTCCGCAGTACTCGATGGCTTGCTCGGCGCCGCAATAGTTCGCGTAGACCAGGTAGCACTGGTTCTCCTGGGCGCGGACGCGCACGGTGAACTGGCAGACGAAGTCGTAGGGCGCCATGTTCGCTGTCGGCACCAGGATCAGTTCGGCGCCCGCCAGCGCCAGGCGCCGGGCATTCTCCGGAAATTCGATGTCGTAGCAGATCAGCAACCCGAGTTTCCAGCCATCGAGTTCGACCACCGGAAAATGGTCCGCGCCGGCGCTGAACATCGAGCGATCCAGCTCCCCGAACAGATGCGTCTTGCGGTAGTTGCACCGACTGCTTCCGTGGGCATCGATCAACTGCACGCTGTTGTACACCTGGCCATCTTCGGCCAGCTCGGGGTAGCCATAGACGATAGCGATACGATGGGCCTGAGCGATCTCCACCACGGTCATGGCCGAGGCTCCGTCGGTGGTCTCCGCCAACTGTCGCACGGCGTCCAGCCCGATGTTGTAACCGGTCAGGTACATCTCGGGACAGACCAGCAGCTGCGCGCCACCGGCCGATGCCAACTGGGCCTGGTGCTGGAGGCGCGCAAGGTTGCCGGGCACGTCCAGGGGGCCGGGCGCACCTTGGAACAGGGCTATACGCATGACGCCTTTCCTCTTTCAGTCGGCCAGGGCGATCGGACCGAGCGCGTGGAACACATCCCCAGGGCCGGGATTGTCGGGGTGGGTCTGCCCACCGAAGTGAGTCATGATACCCCACACCGCATTGAGCGACGTCTGGACCGCGCCTTCGACCCAGGCGGGCGTCCACGACACATCGTCACCGGCAATGAAGATACCGCGCTGCTCCTCGGGCATGGCCTGCTGCATGAAGTGGGCGTACATGCGCTGGTTGTAGCGGTAGTGTCCGGGCAGCGCCCCTTTGAAGGCACCCAGGAAGTAGGGATCGGCCTCCCAGGAGACGGTGATCGGATCACCGATGACATGGCCGGCGATATCGAGTTTGGGGTAGATCTTCCTCAACGCGTCCAGGGCCAGCTTCACGCGTTTTTCCACGGGGTGCGGCAGCATTTTCAAGGCGTCGCTCATCCACGAGTAGGACAGGCAGATCACCCCCGGCTTGTCGTCGCCGTTGTCGAACAGATAGGTGCCACGGGTCAGGCGGTCGGTCAGGGTCATGCTCATCAGGTCGCGACCGGTTTCCGGGTCCTTGTCTTTCCAGAACGGGCGATCGACCATGACGAAGGTCTTCGACGACTGCATGTAGCGAGTACGGTCCAGGGCCATCCACATCTTCTGCGAAAACAGCGATTCCTCGCATTCGATCTGGGTCGTCAGCAACCAGCTCTGGCACGTGGTCAGGACCGCCGCGTAGTGGCGGGTGTCGCCCCAGTTGTCGGTCACCGCCAGGCGGCCATCGGCGGCACGCGCGATGCTCTTGACCCCTGAACGTGGTGCTCCGCCATGCAAGGTGCTCAGGCTGGTGCCTTCCGGCCAGTGCTGACAACGCTCCGGCTGGTGACGCCAGATGCCCTGGGGCACCTGCTCGACGCCGCCGACGATCAGGTGCTGATTATCGTCGCAGTTGGTCATCACCACGCGGAAGATTTCCAGCATGGAGTTGGGAAAATCCGAATCCCAACCACCGGTCCCGAAGCCTACCTGGCCGAACACTTCCCGATGCTGGAAACTCAGTTTGGCGAATGCCTTGGAGGACGCGACGAAATCATAGAAGGTGCGGTCATCCCACAGTGGCACCAGACGATTCCACAACTGCTTGAGGCGCAGCACGTTCCGGTCGCGAATGGCCTGCTGGATCTCGCCGAACGCTGCGCCGTCCTCGAGGGCATCGGCCCAGGCATCGGCGACCTCATGGAAAAGCGAGGGCAGGTCCGATGGCTTCTCGGCATAGTAGGTCTGGCCTTCAAGATCGATCACCGTGCTGCCGGATGCCGAGGTCAGGGGATTGGGGAAGGGTTTCGATTCCAGGCCCAGCTTGTCGACGTAATGGTAGAAGGCCGTGGACGACACCGGAAAGCGCATGCCGCCCAGCTCCGCAACAATGCCGTCGGTGCCATTGAATGGCTGGGAGCGCAGTCGTCCACCAAGCTTCGATGCTTCGTATACCACGGGCTTGAGGCCCAGCTTCATCAGCTCGTAGGCCGCCACCAGTCCAGCGATACCGGCACCGACAATCGCCACCTCCTCACCCAGCCGCTCGGCCGGGATACTGCCCAGGCCGGCTGGGTGCTCCAGCCAATCATCGAAAGCGAAGGGAAAGTCGGGACCGAAGCTGGTGATGGGTTTCTTGCCGTCGACGGGATGGCGATTGTTCTTGTTCATGGAAGACCTTGGGCTGGGGCTGCGCGGGGGAGGCTGCCTGAGTATAGGAAATGCCTGAGGTCATTCTAGGGAGGTGGGCGGACGTAAATAAGACGCAGAGTGTTGTCGTTATGGGGGGTTTTTCGTCGATTTGTCTGATTGGAAGGGCGATATGACATAAATGAGCTGTCGGTGGAAACTGCTTGGCCATTGGGATGGGTCACCCTCATCACGGCGGCTCGGCATCCAGGCAAGCCCGCTTCTACCGGGGGCGGCGCTTGTTATCAGGAGTATGGATCATCGATAAAGGTGTGAACTGCTAAAAACCAGTGGGAGCAACTGGCTTGCTCAAATTTCGAAATGCATGCGTTCCTGGACTGCCCCCAAGGTTGGATTGATGTCCAGCTTCTTGGGCAGTCCATCCCAGTGGGAGCGGGCTTGCCCGCGAACACGGGCCAAGCTCGTGCCATCCACCGCGTGGCTTGCTTCGCGGGTAAACCCGCTCCCACCGGAATCACGCACTGGCGGCGACCGCCATCGCTACCGCGGGAGCGCTTGCTGCGCTGTCGCCCAAGCAACGATTCTTAAGCCACCGCCGTACCTATGGGGCTTGCCCGGGATGAGGCCATAAGCCTTTACAAGGGAGAAGGCCAAAGCCGAACGCCAGAATCGGCTGCTTCTAACTGAGTGGCATTAGGCAAGTAACACCGTATCTACGCGAACATCACCTCAAATCAGCCCGGCTGTCCGCGATCGACCTTGCTACTGAGAATGATCGAGGTCGTGGTCTTTTCCACGCCTTCAAGGTTGCCGATCTGGTCAAGCAACTGATCGAGCTGCTCCGGTGAATCCGTGCGCAGCCAGGCGACGTAATCGAATTCGCCGCTGACCGCACACAGCTGCTGAACCTGGCCCATCGCACTCATGCGCCTGACCACATCCTTGCCCGCGCGCGGTTGCACGGTGATCCCGACATACGCTTGCAGCCCGCCATCGATCAAGCGCTGCCCCAGACGAACACCATAGCCGGTGATGACCTTGCCTTTCTCCAGCCGTGCCAGCCGAGCGGTGACCGTGGTGCGGGCGATGCCTAACTGGCGAGCGAGGGTGGCGACGCTTTCGCGGGCGTTGATCTGCAGCAGGGAGAGCAACTGACGGTCGATTTCGTCGAGAGCGGTGGGGCGGGATTCCGGCATGAGGGGTCTCGGTGGTGGGTCCGGTGGGCCAGGCGGGCGCCGGGTCGGAGCGTACCTTAAATCATGGGGCGGGAGAGATCATGTGCGCGCTTTCACCTTGCGGGCGGACTTGAGCGAGTAGAACGCTGGATGCTGTTCAGTTCTTGCACCTGGCCAACACCACTTGGCAAGTCTTCGGCGTGCCGCCGGAGCGACCGGCATAGCGAACGCAGTTATTCAGGGATTTCTGACGCGCTATGTTCAAGCTCGAACCCCAGGCCAGACCGCCTTCGCCAGCGGTGGGGACCGCTTTCGCGTAGCAGGCGGAGCCTAGGCTTGCCATGGCGTAGCGGCTGGTCTTGGGTTTGCTCGAGCATCCTGTCGTCGACGTCAGGGCGATAGCCAGCAGGCAGGGAAGAGCCCATGAGGAGCACGGGTGTGAGGTTTTTCCGATCATCCCGTGTCTCCTGCAGGAAGAAGCTCGGTGGTGTGCTCTATCAATGTTAGTTGGTATCAGGCCTGGCCTCGGGTCGATTGAAGGGGGCTGATGCATTTGGCTGTTCTTCCCGCAAGGCGTTGGCTATTTGCTCGCGTATTTCGATGACGGTCTTGTCCCTAGTCTTCACCCTTATGCCCAACACCTGAATCCGAGCGATTCCCGCATCCGCCAGGCCAAGGCTGCGTAGGCCATCAATCCACCGCTGCAGACGCTCCGGAGCCGTTTGCCTTGCGTTGGGTCCCTGGGCATGCCGACACACAGAGCACATGTCATCGAGATAAGGTCTGGCTGCCCAGGTGCCTGGCCTTCGATACTCATACAGACCGCAATTGCAGCGGCAGAGCCAGACCGTGCCCTTTCCTGAACGGCTGGCGCGACACCAGGCGATCGCAGTCATCTTTCCGCGCTGCTTGCCGGTGTAGTCGGCGACGTGGTCGGGGCGGGGGATGACTTCCATGTCGATGCCGTGCAAGTCAAAAACATCCGCAAGGCCACGGGATTGTCCCAGGTTGCCTTTGCCCGCACGCTAGACGTTGCAGTAGGCCTTTGCGGAATTGGGAGCAGGGACGGTGTGACCCTGAAGGACCTGCTAGGGCGTTGCTTCGGGCAATCCATAATGATCCCACCAACGTGCTTGCTGCCTTGAAGCAGTAAAGGCTGGTGAAAACCCTCAAGGATCTCAGTCGCAAGGATTGGGCCTAGCGCTACGGGAGCTGAAAAGCCACGTACGAATACCTTGTGACCGTGCACAGGAAGATGGCAGCCTGTGGGTCAAAGAAGAGCAACCGTCGTCGCTATCGATTTTCCTGGGCGGATCCTAGAAACGCAAAAGCCGCGCAATGCGCGGCTTCGAAGATGGTGGGCCCACACGGACTCGAACCGTGGACCAAAGGATTATGAGTCCTCTGCTCTAACCAACTGAGCTATAGGCCCCAGTGGAGGCGCGATTATAACGAGGGTTTCATCCCCGTGCCATCCGAAAGATCGGAAAGTGCTATACGAAGGAAAGCCGCGGCGAAATCATCAGGCGGCAAGGGCAAGCTCACGATGTATCCCTGAATCTGTTCACACCCCTCGGCAGCCAGGAATTGCTGCTGCGCCTGATTCTCCACGCCCTCGGCAATGATGGTCAGCTGCATGCTCCGTCCAAGGGCAATGATCGCCCGGGCAATGGCCGCGTCGTGAGGATCATCGGGTAGCCCGCGGATGAACGACTGGTCGATCTTGAGGATATCCAGCGGCAGGCGCTTCAGGTAGCTGAGCGAGGAATAGCCGGTGCCGAAATCGTCGATCGCCAGTTGCACGCCGAGCTTCTTGAGCTGATGGAGAACAACCAGCGCTTCCTCCGCCTGGCTCATGATGAAGTTCTCGGTGATCTCCAGCTGGAGGTCGCCCGCCTGCAACTGGTTGAGCCGTAGCAGGTGCTCGATGCGCTTGGCCAGGTTGGGCTGGCGCAGCTGGGCGCCGGCCAGATTGACGGAAAGGGGGCCGAAGGCATGGTAGGCGCTTTTCCATTCGCTCATCTGACGACACGCTTGCTCCAGTACCCAGTCGCCGATCTGCAGGATGGTGCCGTTCTCTTCGGCCAGGTGGATGAAGTGCTCTGGCGGCACTTGACCAAAGGTGGGGTGGTTCCAGCGGATCAGCGCCTCGGCGCCGACCAGTTGCTGGGTCTTGAGACTGTGCTTGGGCTGGTAGCAGAGGCTCAGTTCGTTGCGTTCTATGGCGCGGCGCAGTTCGTGCTCCAGGGCGATGCGTTCGCTGGCCTGGGCGGTAAGGTCGCGGGTATAGGCTTCGACGCGGTTGCGGCCCTTGGCCTTGGAGCGATACATGGCGGCGTCGGCATTGCGGATCAATGAGGCGACGTCGGTGCCGTCCTGTGGGTACAGGCTGATGCCGATACTGGCGCTGGTGAAGAACTCGTGCTCACCCGCCTGGAAGGGCGCATGGAAGCAGGCCAGGAGCTTGCTGGCGATAGCGCTGGCATCGCTGGGCTTGTGCAGCCCCGGGAGCAGGATGATGAACTCGTCGCCGCCCAGGCGCGCCACGGTGTCGACGTCGCGCACCTGTTCCTTGAGGCGCTGCGCGATGCCTTTGAGCAGCAGGTCGCCGACAGGATGGCCGAGACTGTCGTTGATGTGCTTGAAGCGGTCCAGATCGAGGAACAGGACCGCGCCCTGGCGATTGGTGGCTTGGGCGCAGGCAAGCGCGGCCAGCAGGCGGTTTTCGAACAAGGTGCGATTGGGCAGGCCCGTGAGGGGGTCGTGGTGGGCCTGGTAGTCGAGCTTGGCCTGGGCATGCTTGAGGCTGGAGATGTCGGCGAAAACGGCCACGAAATGGGTGATTTCGCGTTCGCTGTTACGCACGGCGCTGATGGTCAGCCAGCCTGGATAGAACTCGCCGTTCTTGCGCCTGTTGCAGATCTCTCCCTGCCAGTGGCCTTCGGCGGTCAGTTGATGCCACATGGCGGCGTAGAAGGCGCTGTCGTGCTGGCCGGAAGCGAACAGGCGCGGCGTCTGGCCAAGCGCTTCGATCTCGCTGTAGCCGGTAATTTCGCTGAACGCGCGGTTGACCGCGCTGATGCGCTGGTCGGGGTCGGTGATCAGGACACCTTCGGCTGTATTCTCGAACACGGTGGCGGCGAGCTGGAGCTTTTCCTGCATCATATGGCGTTCGGTGATATCGCGGGCAATGGTGAGCATGCAGTCGTCCCCGCCGATCGGTAGCGGCCGGGCCGACAACTCGCACAAGCGGATCTGCCCGTCACTACGGCGGATATGGCAACTGAGGTCGCGTACGTAACCATCACGGTTGAGCAGCTCGAGCATGCGCCGCCGCTCGTTGAGATCGACCCAGATGCCCAAATCCAACGAGGTCTGGTCGTATCCTGGATTGAAATCGTAGCCTGTGATACGACAGAAACCATCGTTCACTTCGATCAGCAGGCCGTCGCTTTGGCGTGACAGCAACAAACCGTCCGGGGACGCGTGGAACGCCTTGGCGAACTTTTCCTCGGAGGTCTGCAGCTGTTCCTGGGTTTCCTTCAGCTGGCTGATGTCGCGTACGGCAACCACCAGCGCCAGTGTGCTGTCGAGCTCGAAGATCTCGGCGGAGGTGAGGCCTGTAAACAACTGGCCGTTACTGCGACGGAAGGTCATTTCAAGATTGCGGATGCCGCCTTTCTGCAGGCGCTCCAAGAGGGCAGGGCCGGTACACGTGGCGCCCCAGAGATCCAGCTCGGTGGCAGTGCGGCCAATCACCTGGGCCGGGCTGAGGCCGATCTGTTCCTCGAAGGCTTCGTTGACCTCCATCAGGCAGCCGTCATCGTGGCGAGCGATCACCAGGATGTCCGGGCACTGCTGGAACACCGAGGCGAACTTCTGCTCGGACAGGCGCAAGGCATCTTCGGTGTGCTTCGTCTCGCTGATGTCGATCATCAGGCCACGCATGACGGGCTTGTGACCATGCTCGATCATGCTGACGATGTTGCGTACCCAGAGGCTATGGCCGTCGGCGCGGATCACGCGGTAATCGAGGCTGTGGTCGCGACCGGCGGCGGTCTCGCTTTCGCAGTAGGCCTGCGCCCACAGTGCGTCTTCAGGGTGAAGAATACTGTGCCAGAAACCCGGCTTGAGCCAGTCGCTCAGCGGGTAGCCCAGCAGGTCGCCCGCGTGGGGCGAGACATAGCTGTAGCTGAAGTCGTTGGCATTGGCCTCCCAGGCAATGGCCGAAAGGCTCTCTATCAGGCTGCGGTAATGGTATTCGCTACTGCGAAGTTCTTGCTCGAGTGAGATGCGACGGGAGATCTCGGAGCTCAGACGACGGTTGATACGAATGACAGTCGCCAATATCAGAGCCATCAGCAGGATCGCGGGGAGCCCGTAGACCAGTACGTCATGCCAGAAGGTAGATTGATTCAAACCGTTTCCCACCCAGCGCTGTTGTATTTGGTTGATATTCCTGTCGCTAAGGCCGGCCATGGCTTTGTCGAAAATATCGACCAGGATCTTGTGTTCAAGCGGCACCGCCATAGCCAATCGGTCGCGCTACGGTGTCTGGCCACTGACATGCAGACCGTCCAACTTGAGCTGAGGCAGGCTCCAGATGCTTGAAGCGAGATCGCCCGCCATGGCGTCGACTTCATCCATGGCCAACGCTTGGAGGGCCGACCTGACACTGGGCAAGGGGAGGCAAAAGCAAGGAAGCCCCGGCGCAACCGTGGATGTGCACTGAGCCACTCGGCTTTTTCGCCGGACAAGGTAAGGGTGCCGGCCGTTGCGTTCCAGGTAGGCAGGAGCAGCAACGGAAGGACCGGCATCAGGGGCATGTCAGCCTCTCGATCAAGGGGGGAATGATTCGAGTGTAGACTACTGGCAATGTGCCGGGTGGGTGCTTGAAAGGGCGTTTTCGATTCTTTCTTCAACAAAGAAAAACCCCGGCCTGGGCCGGGGTTTGTCATCACTCGTCGAGGAAGGAACGCAAATGTTCGCTTCGCGTCGGGTGGCGCAGTTTGCGCAACGCCTTGGCTTCGATCTGACGGATCCGCTCACGGGTCACGTCAAACTGTTTGCCCACCTCTTCGAGGGTGTGGTCGGTGTTCATGTCGATACCGAAGCGCATGCGCAGCACCTTGGCTTCGCGAGCGGTAAGGCCCGACAGCACATCGCGTGTCGCTTCCTTGAGGCTCTCTACCGTGGCTACGTCGATTGGCGACTGCATGGTGGAGTCTTCGATGAAGTCACCCAGATGCGAGTCTTCGTCGTCGCCGATCGGGGTTTCCATGGAGATCGGCTCCTTGGCGATCTTCAATACCTTGCGGATCTTGTCCTCGGGCATTTCCATGCGCTCACCCAGCTCTTCCGGGGTCGGTTCGCGACCCATTTCCTGCAGCATCTGCCGGGAAATGCGGTTGAGCTTGTTGATCGTCTCGATCATGTGCACCGGGATACGGATGGTACGCGCCTGATCGGCGATCGAACGGGTGATCGCCTGGCGAATCCACCAGGTAGCGTAGGTCGAGAACTTGTAGCCGCGACGGTATTCGAACTTGTCCACCGCCTTCATCAGGCCGATGTTGCCTTCCTGGATCAGGTCGAGGAACTGCAGGCCACGGTTGGTGTACTTCTTGGCGATGGAGATCACCAGACGCAGGTTGGCCTCGACCATTTCCTTCTTCGCGCGACGGGCCTTGGCCTCGCCGATCGACATGCGACGGTTGACATCCTTGATCTCGGCGATGGTGAGGCCGGTCTCGGCTTCCAGGTCGACAAGCTTCTGCTGGCACGCGACGATGGCGGCGTTTTTCTCGCCCAGGGCCGTAGCCCACTTGGTGTTGCGCTTGGAGAGGTCACCGCTCCAGGTCTGGTCGACTTCGTTGCCTGGGAACAGGCGCAGGAAGTCGGCTCGCGGCATGCGGGCATCACGAACGCACAGCTGCATGATGGCGCGTTCCTGGGCGCGCAGACGCTCCAGGGCTCCACGTACACGCTCGACCAGTACCTCGAACTGCTTGGGCACCAGCTTGATCGGCATGAACAGCTCGGCCAGATGCAGAAGCTCGGCAATGCTCTGCGGGCTGCTGCGACCATGCTTCTTCAGGGTCTTGTTGGCGACCTGAAGCTGATCGGAGACCGCGCCGAAGCGCTGACGGGCGACTTCAGGATCCGGACCGCTTTCGGCCTCTTCCTCGTCATCGCTCGCCTCGGCGTCTTCTTCGTCTTCGTCTTCCTTGGCGACTGCGGGCTTGGTGCCGAGCTGCGGCGCCTCTTCGTTCGGCGTGGCGATGCCGTCATCGGGATCGATGTAGCCGCTGAGCACGTCGGACAGGCGACCACCTTCGGTGGTGACGCGGTCGTATTCGCTGAGAATGTAGTCGACAGTACCCGGGAAGTGAGCGATGGCGCTCATGACTTCACGGATGCCTTCCTCGATGCGCTTGGCGATTTCGATCTCGCCTTCGCGGGTCAGCAGCTCGACGGTACCCATTTCGCGCATGTACATGCGCACCGGGTCGGTCGTGCGGCCGATATCGGTTTCCACGGCTGCCAACGCCGCGGCAGCTTCTTCGGCTGCGGCTTCGTCGGTATCGGCTTCGGCCAACAAAAGGGCATCCGCATCCGGAGCACTCTCGAATACGTTGATCCCCATGTCGTTGATCATGCGGATGATGTCTTCCACCTGCTCAGGATCTGAAATATCCTCAGGCAGGTGGTCGTTGACCTCCGCGTAAGTCAGGTAGCCCTGCTCACGACCGCGGGTGATCAACTCTTTGATACGAGACTGCTGTTGCGCTTTTCCGGACATAACACCCTATCCACTGAAGGTCTTGGCGGGCAAAAAACAAGCCGAGGATTATACCCGAGCATGGACCTCACGCGCCAGATGAGGTCGGGGTTTGTGCGGGAACATTCCGGCTCAGCAATTCGCGCAGCTGGTTTTTTTCCTCTGCACTCAACTCGCTTTGACGTGCTTTTCTGAGCAGATGTTCCAATGTGCGCTCGCGCTGACGAGCGGACAGACTAGTAATAGTGTCGAAAAACTGTTGTTCAAGGTTGTCGGCGTCGATCAGCCATTCCTTTTCGGCCAGCGCGCGCAGCAAGCGCCCCTGGTCGGTGCCGTGCCAGCGTGCAATCAACTGTAATGAGCGTAGCTCAGGATTCTTCTGCAAGGCTTCGAGCAGGGCTACCAGCAGTTGCGCGTAAACATGGTCTTCGGCGGCGAAATGGCTGGCATCCTCGACTTTACGGGCCAGTTGCGGGTGATGCAGCAATGAGCGCAGGGCCGCCAGGGTAGGCGGCTCCACGGGTGCCGGCACGCGCGGCTGGGTGTCCTGGCGTTGGCCGTCGCGCTGCCAGGGCTTGCCGCCCTTCTTGTCCCACGGCTTGCCATCCCACTGTTTCTTGCCGCTGCCCTTGCCGGGTTTCCAGGGTTGTTGCTGAGGGGCAGCGTAGTCGACATGATACGCATCGGCCATGTCAGGCGTATAGCTGGCCATGGCGTCGTAATCGAAGCCTGGATCGTAGTCCGGTACGCTGCTTGGCGGTGCGCTCTGGGCCAGTTGCTCGACCTGCTGATGGTCCAGGCCGGTGATCTCTTTCAGCCTATTGCGCATCAATGCGCGCAGGTTCGCGCCCGGTATCTTTTCGATCAACGGTGCGGCCAGGGTGACCATGTGCGCCTTGCCTTCCAGCGAGCGGGGGTCGGCCTCGTCGCTCAATTGCTCGAAGAAGTAGTCCGCCAGCGGCTGCGCATGCTGATTGATGCGGGCCCGAAAGGCATCCGTACCCTCGGCGCGAACCAATGTGTCCGGATCCTCGCCTTCGGGGAGGAACAGGAAGCGTGCGCGCCGACCGTCCTGCAGGCTCGACAGGGTCGACTCGAGCGCACGCCACGCCGCCTTGCGGCCTGCCTGGTCACCGTCGAAGCAGAACAGGACATTGGGTACCACCCGGAACAAGCGCTTGAGATGCTCTTCGCTGGTGGCCGTGCCCAAGGTCGCGACGGCATTGCGCAGGCCTTGCTGCGCCAGGGCGATGACGTCCATGTAGCCTTCGACCACTATGATCTCGTCGAGGTTGCGGTTGAACTTGCGCGCCTCGTACAGGCCGTAGAGCTCCTGCCCCTTGTGGAACACGGGTGTTTCAGGAGAGTTCAGGTATTTCGGCTTGTCATCGCCCAGTACCCGGCCGCCGAACGCGATGACGCGGCCGCGGGTATCGCGGATCGGAAAGATCACTCGGTCGCGGAAGCGGTCATAGCGCTTGCCGCTTTCGGCATTCTCGATCAGCAGGCCGGCGTCGATCATGGCTTTCTGCTGCAGGGTATCGCTGCCAAGGTGCTTGGACAGGTTGTCCCAGCCCGGCGGCGCGAAGCCCAGGCCAAAGTCGCGGGCGATTTCCCCGGACAGGCCTCGTCCCTTGAAATAGTCGACCGCCGACTTGCGGGTCGGATGGCTGCGCAAGGCCTGGCGATAGAATTCGGCGGCGGCCTCCAGCAGCGGATACAGTGGCGAGTCGGTCGGCTGGCGTGGCGTCTGGCCCCGACGGCCTTCCTCCCGCGGTACTTCCATGCCCGCCGCGCGCGCAAGTTCTTCCACGGCCTGGGGGAAATCCAGGTTGTCGTGGTCCATGATGAAGCCGAGCGCATTGCCTCCGGCGCCGCAACCGAAGCAGTAATAGAACTGCTTGTCCGGACTCACGGTGAAGGAGGGTGACTTTTCCTTGTGGAAAGGACAGCACGCGGAAAGGTTTTTGCCGGTCTTTTTCAGCTGGACGCGCGAACTCACCACATCGACGATGTCGGTGCGGTTGAGAAGGTCGTCGATGAAACTCTGGGGAATCAACCCGGCCATGGCATTCTCGTCATCAGGCAACAAGCAAGTTTAATCGCTAATGCGCGGGTTCGAGCAAAAATGGCGTCTACAGGATGTGTAGAAGATGTGCGCGTCGACAGCCACGGAGGCTCGTCAGACAGGACGTGCACCGCTGATCGCTAAGATCAGTGCTGCGGTAGGGCAGGGAGCGACATGCTGTTGCATGAAACACCTCGGCGATGTGCCCGAGGTTCGAAGCAACCGCTGCCATCAGCCCGGCACGAGGCCGGGCAGGCAGAAGCTTTGCGATGAACGCCTGTATCAGTACAGGCGAACGGCGCGGCGCTGTTCGCGCTGTACTTTCTTGGCGTGACGCTTGACTGCGGCTGCAGCCTTGCGCTTGCGCTCGGAAGTCGGCTTCTCGTAAAACTCGCGGCTACGAACTTCAGCCAATACACCGGCTTTCTCGCAGGAGCGCTTGAAACGACGCAGAGCTACGTCGAAGGGTTCGTTCTCTTTAACTTTGACGGCTGGCATCCAGGGCTACCTTCTTTCATTACCGGGGTAGACGTGCTCCTGAACAAAACAAGAGGTGTGCTGGAGAACGTCGGTTTTTAAGGGTTGCGGATGTTAACCCTTAGCTGACAGGAATGCAAAGCCTCTGATCGAAAACCGCTGGTCGGCACCCTGTACCGGGACTATCATGCGGGCCTCGAATTGAGCCTCTACAAGGCACGGACCCATGCTAGTACTGGGATTAGAAACATCCTGCGACGAAACCGGCGTCGCATTATACGACAGCGAGCACGGCCTGTTGGCCGATGCGCTGTTCAGCCAGATCGACCTGCATCGCGTCTACGGCGGAGTAGTGCCCGAGCTTGCCTCGCGCGATCACGTCAAGCGCATGCTGCCGCTGATCCGCCAGGTCCTGGCCGAGGCCGACCGGGTCGCCACGCAGATAGACGCCATTGCCTATACCGCGGGCCCAGGCCTGGTCGGCGCACTGCTCGTCGGTGCCTCCTGCGCGCAGGCGATGGCCTACGCCTGGGGCATTCCGGCGCTTGGCGTGCACCACATGGAAGGCCATCTGTTGGCCCCGATGCTTGAAGAGCAGCCACCGCAATTTCCGTTCGTCGCCTTGTTGGTTTCGGGTGGCCACACCCAGCTGGTTCGCGTCGACGGCATCGGCCAATACGAGCTGCTGGGCGAGAGCCTGGACGATGCCGCGGGCGAGGCCTTCGACAAGACGGCCAAGCTGATCGGCCTGAATTACCCCGGTGGTCCCGAGATCGCTCGCCTGGCCGAGCGCGGGACGCCAGGCCGATTCACGTTCCCACGGCCGATGACCGATCGTCCGGGCCTGGCGTTGAGCTTCAGCGGTCTCAAGACCTTTGCCTTGAACACCTGGCAGCAATGCCGCAACGCCGGGGACGAAAGCGAGCAGACGCGTTGCGATCTGTCGCTGGCGTTCCAGGAAGCGGTGGTGGATACGCTGACCATCAAATGCAAGCGGGCATTGAAGCAGACCGGTCTCAAGCGCCTGGTCATCGCCGGTGGCGTCAGCGCCAACCGGGCGCTGCGCGCCTCGCTGGAAAGCATGCTGGCCAGCATTAATGGCAATGTCTATTACGCCCGTCCTGCCTTCTGCACCGACAACGGCGCGATGATCGCCTACGCCGGTTGCCAACGCCTGCTCGCGGGCCAGCGCCAGGGTCTGGCGATCAGTGTCCAGGCGCGTTGGCCGATGGAGCAGTTGCCAGCGGTTTGATGCCTGCACACACGCGACGGTGTTCAGAAATGCCGTTCGCGTCCGGCGAACAGGTCGCGTAGATTGCTGCGATGACGCCAGACGATCATGATCGTCAGGACAGTCATCGGTAGCAGGGCTTCAGGTTCGCGCCAGGCCAGCAGTGGCAGGGTAAGCGGAGTCGCGATCAGGGCTGCCAGGGAGCTGGTGCGGGTGAGGTAGAGGGTTAGCATCCAGGCACCGATGGCCAGGAGCGCGGCCGGGAAATACACCCCCATCAGCATGCCTGCCGCCGTCGCCACGCCCTTGCCGCCGCGCAAGCGGAAGTACAAGGGATACATGTGCCCAAGCACCGCGCAGATGCCGATCCAGGCCTGCTCTTGCAGATCGAGCCCGGCCATGCGAGCTGCCAGCACGGGCACCAGCCCCTTGCACAGGTCGCCCAGCAGGGTCAGGATCGCCAGTCTGCGTCCCGCGAGGCGCAGCATATTGGTTGCACCGGCATTGCCTGAGCCACCGGAACGTGGGTCAGGACTGCCGTTGAGGCGGCTCAGTAGAATGGCGAAGGACAGAGAGCCGAGCAGGTAGGCGAGCAGCGCCAGTAGCCAAAACATGCTAACTATTCCGGGCGAGGACGCCCTGATTCTAACGGCGCAAGTCGCCCTTGTCGTGCTGTGGAGAAAAGTGCTTGGACAGAGTGTTCATCGAAGGCCTGGAAGTCGATACCGTCATCGGCGCCTATGACTGGGAGCGGGATATTCGCCAATGCCTGCGCCTGGACTTGAGTTTTGCCTGGGACAACCGACCGGCGGCCGCGACCGACGACCTCAGCCTGGCACTGGATTACGCCAGTGTCACGGCACGCATCCAGGCTTATTCCGAGCAGGCGCGCCATGAGTTGGTGGAAACCTTTGCGGAGCGTCTGGTCGCGCTGCTGATGGACGAGTTCGGGATACCCTGGATGCGTCTGAAACTGACCAAGCCCGGCGCGGTTCCCGCCGCCCGTGGCGGTGTTGGCGTGGAGATCGAGCGCGGATGTCTGTAAGCACGGTTTACCTGGGTCTGGGCAGCAATGTCGAGCGCGAGGCGCACCTGTGTGCCGGGCTCGATGCCCTGGCTGGCATCCTCGAGAACATGCGCTGTTCGGCGGTCTTCGAAAGCGAGGCGGTCGGGATCAAGAGCGGTCCTTTCTACAACCTGGTGGTAACAGGGGAGACCCGCCTGCCCTTGATGGAGCTGGACCGACACCTCAAGTTCATCGAGGCCGAGAATGGGCGCTATGCGCCGGACCGCAAGGGCCTGCCCTTGGACATCGATGTGTTGATGTACGCCGACTTGCATGGCACCTTCGATGGTCTGGTGCTGCCTCGCGCGGAAATCCTCAAGAATGCCTTCGTACTTCGACCTCTGGCACTGATTGCTCCAGACCTTCTCCATCCTGGCGAGAACAAGCCCATGGCGCAGGTATGGCAGGAGGCACGTATCGATCAGGAATTGAGAGCAGTGCCGTTCGAGTGGCGAGGTCTGCAACTCACGCCTACCTGAGGCAGGCGGGCGGGACGCCAAGCCACAAGCGTGTTGCGGCTTGACGTGCACGGTGACGCGCCGTCAATCCGTCATTGCTGGCTTGCCGCGCTCAGTTCACGTGCTCTGTAGAGTTCCAGCGCCTTCAGTCTTTCGCTTTTGATAGCCTCGCCCAGCGCTTGGCCGGTAAGCCCCGCGGCGACCAGTGATTGTGCCTGTACCGCCTTCGCGGCCGCTGCGGCGCCGCGCAGGTAGGCCGCCTGTGGATAAGTGTCGTGCTCCAATGCCAGACGACAGCGAGCGTCCATTTCGCAGGCTGCAATGAAGTCTTCGAAACGCTGCGGGCGACGATAGATATCGAATCTCTGCAGCAGCTCCAGTAGCGCGGAGGCATCCAGTTCCAACGCGAGGTGGCAGTGGCTGTGAAACTCTCCCACCAGCAATGCCAGTTCCTGGCACTCACGGGGTGCCTTGAACCGTTGATTGACCGCCTTGATCGAGGCCAGGTCGCATCGCTCTGATACCAAAGGGCGCGGCCACTTGCGTTGCTGTTCGGGGCTTTCCCCGAGATCCTGCAACAGGCAGGCCCAGCGCACATGCAGAGGTAGCCGATGCCTTGCGGCTTCAGCCAGCACGGCAAGGGTGTGCAGCCCTCTGTCGAGCCGTTGGTCAGGGATTGCCGACTGTGAGGCATCGAACAATGCGTCTACCTCGGGCATCAATTCCTTGAGCGCTGCGCATTCGCGCAATACCTGAATGAAGACCTGAGGTTGATCTTCCATCAAAGCCCGTTCGATTTCCTTCCAGCTGCGCTCGGCGGTCAAGGCCTGAAGCTCGCCCGATTGGGCGATTTGCCGCATCAACTCCAGCGTTTCCGGGGCGATATGGAAGCCCAGTGGCGCATAGCGTGCGGCGAAACGGGCAACGCGCAGCACCCTGAGGGGATCTTCGGCGAACGCGGGTGAAACGTGACGCAGCAGACGTTGTTCGAGGTCATGTCGACCGTGATACGGATCGCACAGATTGCCGTGCTCGTCCTCGGCCATGGCATTGATGGTCAAGTCGCGGCGTATGAGGTCTTCTTCGAGCGTCACTTCAGGGCTCGCATGGAACGTGAAGCCTCCATAACCCCGGCCGCTCTTGCGTTCGGTTCGCGCCAGCGCATATTCCTCGCCCGTACGAGGATGGATAAAGACTGGAAAATCAGCGCCGACCGGACGATAGCCCAGCGCTTGCATCTGCTCGACCGTAGCGCCGACCACCAGCCAGTCGATATCGCTGACGGGGATGCCCAGCAGGCGATCACGCACTGCCCCACCGACTTTGTAAATCTGCATATGAAACCTCCATGACTGGCGACAGGATAACCTGTCGCCAGTCATGGCGGCGCTTTAGAGGTGAACGACGGCCAGGTCCATGCGACCGTAGTCGCCGCCTTCGCCATGTTCGCCGCGAGGCGGCATGTGATGGGTCTTGACGATCTGATCGCCCTGGACGGTTTCCAGGTGGATATCGAAACCCCAGAGTCGATGCAGGTGCTTGAGTACCTCGGCGGTGGAGTCGCCCAGCGGCTTGCGGTTGTGTTGTTGATGACGCAGGGTCAACGAGCGGTCGCCGCGTCGGTCGATGCTCCAGATCTGCACGTTGGGCTCGCGATTGCCCAGGTTGTACTGAGAGGCCAGGCTTTCACGAATGATCCGATAGCCTTCTTCGTCATGAATCGCCGGGACCAAAAGATCATCGCGTTGGTCGTCGTCCATGATGCTGAACAACTTCAGGTCACGGATGACCTTTGGTGACAGGTACTGCAGGATGAAGCTCTCGTCCTTGAAGCTGCTCATGGCGAACTTGATGGTGGAAAGCCAATCGCTGCCAGCAATATCGGGGAACCAGCGTCGATCCTCTTCGGTAGGGTGCTCGCACATGCGACGTATGTCGCAGTACATGGCAAAGCCCAGCGCGTAGGGATTGATACCGCTGTAGTAGGGGCTGTCGAAGCCGGGCTGGTAGACCACGCTGGTGTGCGACTGAAGGAACTCCATCATGAAACCATCGGTGACCAGGCCTTCGTCATAGAGGTCGTTCATGAGGGTGTAGTGCCAGAAGGTGGCCCAGCCTTCGTTCATCACCTGCGTCTGGCGTTGCGGGTAGAAGTACTGTGCGATCTTGCGCACGATCCTGACGACCTCGCGCTGCCAGGGTTCCAGCAGGGGAGCGTGCTTCTCGATGAAATAGAGAATGTTTTCCTGGGGCTCCGCCGGGAAACGCCCCTCGTCGCGGTCATTGCCCTTGCCCGCGCTTTTCGGAATGGTCCGCCACAGATCGTTGATCTGGCGCTGCAGGTGCTCCTCGCGGTCCTTCTGCCGTTGACGCTCTTCCTCCGCCGAGATCGGGTATGGCCGCTTGTAACGGTCCACGCCGTAGTTCATGAGGGCATGGCAGGAATCGATCAGGTCTTCCACCGCATCGATACCGTGCCGCTCCTCGCACTGACTGATGTACTGCTTGGCGAACACCAGGTAGTCGATGATGGAGCTGGCATCGGTCCAGGTGCGGAACAGGTAGTTGCCCTTGAAGAAACTGTTGTGTCCGTAACAGGCATGGGCGATCACCAGCGCCTGCATGCATATGGTGTTTTCTTCCATGAGGTAGGCGATGCAGGGATCGGAGTTGATCACGATCTCGTAGGCCAGCCCCATCTGGCCGCGGGTATAGGACTTTTCGGTGCTGAGAAACTGCTTGCCATAGGACCAGTGATGGTAGCCAAGCGGCATGCCCACGGAAGCATAGGCATCCATCATCTGTTCGGCAGTGATGACCTCTATCTGGTTGGGATAGGTGTCCAGAGCGTACCGTTCGGCCAGGCGACTGATTTCCCGGTCGTAGGTCTGGATGAGTTCGAAGGTCCATTCGGACCCCACGGAAATAGGCTGGCGTCTCTGTTCTCTGGCGGTCATGTGGCTAACCTGCGCTGGAAGAGTTCACGGAAGACCGGGTAGATGTCGCCGGCCGAAACCAACTGCTGCTGGGCGAAGGTATCGGCGAAGGATTCGCCGATCCGCTCGTATTCATACCACAACGCCTGGTGTTCACGCGGGGTGATCTCGACGTAAGTGTAGTATTGGACGAACGGCATGATCTGCTTGGTGAGGATTTCCCGACAGATCGGCGAGTCATCGTTCCAGTTGTCACCGTCCGAGGCCTGGGCGGCGTATATGTTCCACTCGTTGGCCGGATAGCGTTCGCTCATGATCTCCTGCATCAGCTTGAGCGCGCTGGAGACGATGGTGCCGCCGGTTTCCCTCGAATAGAAGAATTCTTCTTCGTCTACTTCGCGAGCACTGGTGTGATGACGGATGAAGACGACCTCGATGCGCTCGTAGTTACGCTTGAGGAACAGGTAAAGGAGGATGAAGAAGCGCTTGGCGACATCCTTGGTCGCTTGGGTCATGGACCCGGAAACGTCCATCAGGCAGAACATGACAGCCTTGGAGCTAGGGTTCGGATGCTTGACCAGCAGGTTGTACTTGAGGTCGAACGTATCGAGGAAAGGCAGGCGATTGATCCGTGCCTTCAAGCGCTCGATTTCGATCTCCAAGGCCTGGATATCGGTGAAGTTGTCTGGCTCCTCGACCTTGAGGCGCGCCAGCTCCGCCTGTGCCTCGCGCAGCATGGCGCGACTGCTGCCCGTGAGGGCGATGCGTCGGGCATGAGCCGAGCGCAGCGTGCGGACGATGTTGATACGAGAGGGGTTACCCTCGCTGCTGATCCCGGCGCGCACGGTCTTGAAGGTATCGGTGCCCGTGAGGTGGCGCTTCACCAGGTTAGGCAGTTCCAGGTCCTCGAACATGAACTCGAGGAATTCTTCCTGGGTGATCTGGAAGACGAACTCGTCCATGCCCTCGCCGGAATTGCCGGCCTTGCCGCGTCCTGCGCCGCCGCCGCCCCCACCTTGAGGGCGAGGTATGTGCTCGCCGGCGGTGAATTCCTTGTTGCCGGGGTGCACGACGGTCTGCTTGCCGCCACGACCATGATGCAAGACGGGTTCGTCGATATCGCGTCCGGGGATGCTGATCTGCTCGCCATGCTCCATGTCGGTGATGGAGCGGCGGCTTACGGCCTCTTCGACGGCTTTCTTGATGTGCTCACGGTAGCGCCGCAAGAAACGCTGGCGGTTCACCGTGCTCTTGTTCTTGCCGTTCAGGCGGCGGTCGATTACGTAGCTCATAGGCCCTCCGGTGCTCAGCAGCTTCGAACTGCAAGCGATAAGCTGCAAGGCAAGGCAGCCGGGAAAGCGGCAAGCCGGGCCACGACCTCAGTGCGTGGCGTCCGGCTTGCGGCTTGCGGCTTGCAACCTGCCGCTTATTGCGATTTCCTGACCCGCAGGTACCATTCCGACAACAGGCGGACCTGCTTGTCGGTATAGCCACGCTCCACCATCCGCGTGACGAAGTCGTTGTGCTTCTGTTGGTCTTCCTTGCTGGCCTTGGCGTTGAAGCTGATGACCGGCAGCAGGTCCTCGGTGTTGGAGAACATTTTCTTCTCTATCACCACCCGCAGCTTTTCATAGCTCAGCCAGCTTGGGTTCTTGCCGTTGTTGTTGGCGCGGGCGCGCAATACGAAGTTGACGATTTCGTTGCGGAAATCCTTCGGATTGCTGATGCCCGCGGGCTTCTCGATCTTCTCCAGCTCCTCGTTGAGCGCGATGCGGTTGAGGATCTCGCCGGTTTCGGGATCGCGGTATTCCTGGTCCTGTATCCAGAAGTCGGCATACAGCACATAGCGGTCGAAGATGTTCTGGCCGTATTCGCTGTAGGACTCCAGGTAGGCTGTCTGGATTTCCTTGCCGATGAATTCGATATAGCGAGGCGCCAAGTATTCTTTCAGGTAGCGCAGGTAGCGCTCGCGCACTTCGGCCGGGAACTGCTCCTGCTCGATCTGCTGCTCCAGCACGTAGAGCAAGTGCACTGGGTTGGCCGCCACTTCGTGCGGATCGAAGTTGAAGACCTTGGACAGGATCTTGAAGGCGAAACGGGTCGACAGGCCATTCATGCCCTCGTCCACGCCCGCCGAGTCGCGATACTCCTGGATCGACTTGGCCTTGGGGTCGGTGTCCTTGAGGTTCTCGCCGTCATACACGCGCATCTTCGAATAGATGTTGGAATTCTCCGGTTCCTTGAGGCGCGAGAGGACGGTGAACTGGGCAAGCATCTTCAAGGTGTCCGGCGCGCAGTGCGCCTTGGCCAGAGAGCTGTTGATCAGGAGCTTGTCGTAGATCTTGATTTCGTCGCTGACGCGCAGGCAGTAAGGCACCTTGACGATGTAGATACGGTCGATGAAGGCTTCGTTGTTCTTGTTGTTGCGGAAGCTGTGCCATTCCGATTCGTTGGAGTGGGCCAGCAGAATGCCGGAGTAGGGGATGGCCCCCAGGCCTTCGGTACTGTTGTAGTTGCCTTCCTGGGTGGCGGTCAGCAGTGGGTGCAGCACCTTGATAGGCGCCTTGAACATCTCGACGAACTCCATCAGGCCCTGGTTGGCCCGGCACAGGGCGCCCGAGTAGCTGTAGGCGTCGGCGTCGTTCTGCGGGAATTCCTCGAGCTTGCGGATATCCACCTTGCCGACCAGGGCGGAGATATCCTGGTTGTTCTCGTCACCCGGCTCGGTCTTGGCGATGGCGATCTGATTGAGAATGGACGGATAGAGTTTCACTACCTTGAACTTGGAAATGTCACCGCCGAATTCCTGCAGGCGCTTGGTCGCCCAGGGAGACATGATGGTGCTCAGGTAGCGCTTGGAAATGCCAAACTCCTCCTCGAGGATCGCCCCGTCCTCGGTGGCATTGAACAGCCCGAGAGGCGATTCGAATACCGGAGAGCCCTTGATCGCATAGAAGGGTACCTTTTCCATCAGCTGCTTGAGCTTTTCGGCCAGGGACGACTTGCCGCCCCCGACAGGACCCAGGAGGTACAGGATCTGTTTCTTCTCTTCCAACCCCTGCGCCGCGTGGCGGAAATAGGACACGATCTGGTCGATGCATTCTTCCATCCCATGGAAGTCGGCAAAGGCCGGATAGCGACGGATCACCTTGTTGGAGAAAATCCGCGAGAGCCTGGAATTGGTAGAGGTGTCGATCAGCTCCGGTTCACCTATGGCCATCAACAGCCGTTCGGCGGCCGAAGCGTAGGCGCTACGATCCTCTTTGCACAGCTCGAGGTACTCCTGCAGCGTGAGTTCTTCCTGACGCGTGGACTCGAAACGTTGTTGGAAGTGGCTAAAAATACTCATGACGTCACCTCGCTCGATACGTGGAGCCGACGCCGGATCGATCAGCATGATGCTGGCATGCAATCGGAATGAACGATTGCTGTATACCCCCCAGAACACCTGTAACACGCTACCGATGACCCGCACGCCGGTGTACCGGCTCTCCCCTTTTTGGATGGCCTGCGCTTAAGGATAGTTGGTTATCGGAGAGGTCAAGGCCGGAGGGCCCGGAAGTTGCCCGCGACCGTTCGTCAGGCTGGGCGCCAGCCCGCACAGGACGCGGGCTGCAGGAAGATGAAAAATTTATTCCAATGGACTTTGGGCGGTTTCGCCAGGGTAGGTGGCGCGCCACAATTCAAAGCCGCCATCAATGCTGTAGACGTCGGAAAAGCCTTGCCCGGCCAGATAGGCGGCCGCGCTCTGGCTAGAGTTGCCGTGGTAACAGACCACCAGAGTGGGCGCGTCGAGATCGGCGTTACGGATGAACTCGGCGACCGAATGGTTATCCAGATGTGTGGCGCCACTGATGTGCCCGGAGGCATAGGCTTGCGGGTCGCGAATGTCGACCACGACTGCCCCTTGCTCGCGCAGAGCCTGGGCCTGTTCGGGAGGGATGCGCTTGAATTCGCTCATGAGAGGGTTTCCTTCAGGACTGGATGTTCATGCTAGTGGGTTGCGCCGATACGCGGCGTGCCGTCTTCAGCGCAGTCGCAGCGATGGAATTCACCACTGTCGACGTTGTACAGGGTCATGGCGTTACCCCAGACGCAGCCCGTGTCCAGCGCGATCACGCCCGGTTCGTCACAACGCCCTTCAAGCGCTGCCCAGTGGCCGAAGATGATCTTCACGTGCCGGGACCGACGTCCCTTGTGCGCGAACCATGGCTTGTAGCCGTTGGGTGCGCTGTCCAGGCCTTCCTTGCTCTTGAGGTCAAGCTTGCCTTCTGCGCTACAGAAACGCATGCGAGTGAAGTAGTTGGTGATCACCCGCAGGCGTTCGACACCGCTCAGCTGCTTGCTCCACTTGTTCGGCTCGTTGCCGTACATGCCGTCCAGGTACAAGCGAAGACGCGTCTCGTCGCGCAGGGCATTCTCGACTTCACTGGCCAGTTCCAGCGCACGCCCCAGGGTCCATTGGGGCGGAATACCGGCATGCACCATCGCCACGCCACGTTGCTCGTCGTAGTGCAGCAGCTTCTGGCGGCGCAGCCAGTCGAGGAGTTGGTCGGCATCAGGCGCGTCGAGGATTTCGCGCAGGGTATCGCTTTTCTTCAACCGCTCGACGTTATGCCACGTGGCTAGCAAGTGCAGATCGTGATTGCCCAGCACGCAGACCAGGGATTCACGGATGCCGTACAAAAAACGCAAGGTCTCCAGCGACTCGGGGCCGCGGTTGACCAAGTCGCCGACGAGCCATAGACGGTCGACCGCGGGATCGAAAGCGACTCTCTCCAGAAGGCACTTGAGCGGCTGCAGGCACCCCTGCAGGTCGCCTACCGCATAGACTGCCATCAGTGCAGGGCTCCGGGCACGGACAGGCGGAAGGGAGCTATGGGCGCGTCGAAGCGTGTAGTGTCTTCGGCGGCCATCTGGTAGCTGCCTTCCATGGTGCCGACTGGGGTGCTGATGACGGCGCCGCTGCTATAGGTATGGCTGCCGCCGGGCTCGATCACCGGCTGTTGACCGACGACCCCGGACCCACGGACCTCTTCGACCTCGCCATCGCCGTTGGTGATCAGCCAATGGCGCGAAAGCAGGCGAGCCTTGAGGGTGCCGCTGTTCTGGACAGTGATGGTGTACGCAAAGGCAAAACGGTCGTTGTCGGGGTCGGATTGTTCTTTGAGATAACGGGTCACGACACTGACGTCGATCTGGTAGCGGGGATCAGACATTCACGGGGGCCTTGGACATGCAGACGCGGATACGGCTATGGCTGCAGTCTAGGTCATTGGGAGGGGGAGAGGCCAGTACCCGGGGCTGCGGCTTTGACGATGGCCTGCTTGGGTGGGAGGACGGATGTTCGCCTGGCGGACGCCCGGGGCTGCTTGCCAGCCCCGAGCGCCAGTCCGGGAGTCAGCTCGCGGGCTGCTGCTCGGTCAGTTTGTCCGCCAGACGGACGAACGCCGCCAGATCCAGCTGCTCCGGCCGCAAGCTGCCATCGACACCGGCGGCTTCGATGGCTTGGCTGTCGAGCAAGCCTTTCAGCGTATTTCGCAGGGTCTTGCGCCGCTGGTTGAAGGCCTCGCGAACGATGCGCTCGAGCTGGCGCGGGTCCTTGGCCGGGTGTGGCAGCACTTCGTGCGGCACCAGCCGGACGATGGCCGAGTCCACCTTGGGCGGCGGGTTGAATGCCCCCGGACCGACATTGAACAGGTGCTCCACGCGGCAGTGGTATTGCACCATGATGGACAGTCGTCCCCAGTCACCGCCACCGGGACCGGCGGCGAGGCGCTCGACCACTTCCTTCTGCAACATGAAATGCATGTCGCGAATCAGGTGGGCATGCTGCAGCAGATGGAAGATCAGCGGGGTGGAAATGTTGTACGGCAGGTTGCCGACCACCTTCAGGCTGCGCGGCGGCGTGCCCAGCTTGTTGAAGTCGAACTTCAGGGCGTCGCCCTGGTGCAGGCGGAAATTGTCACTGTCACGGAACTTGTGTTCCAGGATCGGGACCAGGTCCTTGTCCAGCTCGACGACGTCCAGTTGCGCACCGCTGCCCAGCAGTCCTTCGGTCAAGGCGCCCTGGCCCGGGCCGATTTCCAGCAGATGCTCACCCGGCTTGGCGTTGATCGCACGAAGGATCCGGTCGATGATTCCGGCATCGTGCAGGAAGTTCTGGCCGAAGCGCTTGCGCGCCCGGTGTTGGTATTGCTCGTTCATGATCAGCTCTCGGCCATCTGGTAGGCGGTTTCCAATGCAACCTGCAGGCTGCCGGTATCGATCTTGCCAGTACCGGCGAGATCGAGGGCGGTGCCGTGGTCAACCGAGGTACGGATGATCGGCAGGCCCAGGGTCACATTGACCGCGGCGCCGAAGCCTTTGTACTTGAGCACCGGCAGGCCTTGGTCGTGGTACATCGCCAGCACCGCGTCGCAGTGCTCCAGATATTTGGGGGTAAACAGGGTGTCGGCCGGCAACGGCCCGCGCAGGTCCATGCCTTCGTTGCGCAGATGTGCCAGGGTAGGTTCGATGATGTCGATTTCTTCGCGGCCCAGATGACCGCCTTCGCCGGCATGCGGGTTGAGGCCGCAGACCAGAATGCGTGGCTGGCTGAGACCGAACTTGTTGCGCAGGTCATCATGCAGGATGCGGGTTACCCGCTCCAGGCGCTCCGAGGTGATAGCGTCGGCGACATCGCGCAAGGGCAGGTGGGTGGTGACCAATGCCACGCGCAGGCCGCGCGTGGCCAGCATCATCACGACCTGTCGCGTATGCGTGAGATCGGCGAGGAATTCGGTATGGCCCGAGAAGGCGATCCCGCTTTCGTTGATCACTCCCTTGTGCACCGGCGCGGTAATCATCCCTGCAAAGGTCCCGTCGAGGCAGCCTTGCCCGGCACGGGTCAGGGTCTCGAGAACGAAGGCGGCATTGGCCTTGTCCAGCTGTCCGGCAACCACCGCAGCGGCCAATGGCGTATCCCAGACGTACAGGCTGCCAGGCGGTGCGGGTTGGTCGGGCCAAGCACCCGGGGCCACCGGCAGCAGATCGACGGCCAACCCCAGCCGCGCGGCCCGCTCGACGAGCAGGTCACGGCTGGTGATGGCGATCAGAGGGTGCGGCTGGGCTTGCGCGGCGAGCAGCAGGCACAGGTCTGGACCTATGCCGGCGGGCTCGCCCGGGGTGACGGCGAAACGCAGGGGTTTCACTGCGCGGCCTGGTCGGCGCCAGGCAGCTTGATTTCCACGTAGGCTTCGTCGCGGATCTGACGCAGCCAGGTTTGCAGCTCTTCGTCGTACTTGCGGTTGCGCAATACGGTCAGGGCCTGTTGCTCACGCGCCTGCTCGGTACTGTCGGTTGCGCGACGACCCAGGACTTCCAGAACGTGCCAGCCGTACTGGGTCTTGAAGGGACGCGACACTTCGCCTTGAGGCGCGTTGGCCATGACTTCACGGAACTCGGGTACCAGGCTGTTGGGGTCGATCCAGTTGAGGTCGCCGCCGTTGAGCGCCGAGCCCGGGTCTTCCGAGAAGCTCTTCGCCAGCTCGCCGAAATCTTCGCCATTGCGGATACGCTCGTAGAGGCGCTCCGCAAGTTGCTCGGTAGCGGCTTCGCTGCGGATCTCGCTCGGCTTGATCAGGATGTGGCGGACATGGACCTCGTCACGCAACACACTGCCGCCGCCGCGCTTTTCCTGAAGCTTGAGGATGATGAAGCCACCGGGCGTACGGACCGGCTCGGTCACATCGCCGACGGCCATGGAGCTGAGAAGACGATCGAAAGGTGGAGGCAGTTGAGCCGCCTTGCGCCAGCCCATCTCACCACCTTCCAGGGCGTTTTCGCTGGCCGAGCGAGCCACGGCCAGTTGACCGAAATCGGCACCTTGCTTGAGTTGCTGATAGACCTGGCCCGCTTGAAGCGCCGCGGCCTGGATGGCTTCCGAGTTGGCACTTTCCGGGGTCGGGATCATGATGTTGGCCAGTCGGAACTCTTCCGACAGCTGCATCTTGCCCAGGTCGGAGTTGAGGAAGTTCTTCACTTCCTGTTCCGAGACCTGGATGCGCTCGGCCACGCGACGCTGGCGGACCCGGCTGATGATCATCTCGCGCTTGACCTGCTCGCGCGCATCGTCGTACGACAGACCGTCATGCGCCAGCGCGGCGCGGAACTGGTCGATGCTCATGCCGTTGCGCTGGGCAATGGTGGCGATGGCCTGGTTGAGTTCCTCGTCGGTGATACGGATGCCCGAGCGTTCGCCGATCTGCAATTGCAGGTTCTCGACGATCAGCCGCTCCAGTACCTGCTGCTGCAGGGCGCTGGCCGGCGGCACACCACCGCCACGCTTGGCGATGGTCTGTTGGACTTCCTGTGTGCGCTGGTCCAGCTGGCTCTGCATGACCACGTCGTTGTCGACGATGGCCACCACGCGGTCCAGAGGCTGTACCGCGGCATGTACCGCGCCACTCAGCAGTGCGGCGCCCAGCATCAGCGGGCGCAGTCGATCAATAAGCTTGGTCTTCACGTTCACGGTAACCTTGAATGCCTTGGTCGAGGAAAGATTCGACCTTGTTGCCCACTACACCACCGAGGCCTTTCAGCACGATCTGCAGGAACACGCCGTGGTCGCCTTTTTCGTTCTGCGGAATCGCCTGGCTGAAATCGTCGTAGTCGATCCAGTAGCGATTGATCAGGCGCAGCTTCCAGCAGCAGTTGTCGTACTCGAAGCCACCGAAGGCTTCCAGGGTACGGTTGCGGTTGTAGTCATGCTGCCAGCGAGCGATCGCGGTCCACTGCGGAACGATCGGCCACATGACCGAGAAGTCATGCTGCTGGATCTTGTAGTAGTCCTTGATGTAGTTCGGGTCGCCCGGAGTGCCATAGTCGCCGCCACCCACTTTCCAGGTACCGGTCAGCGAGTCGAAGGTGACCATGTCGTTGCGATAGCGATAGCCGAGGTTGACGACCTTGTTCGGGTTGTCTTCCGGCTGGTAGTGGAACATCGCGCTGCCCGAACGGGTGCTGCGGCTGTCCGGATCCCAGTTGAAATCGGAATTGAAGCGCCAGTCGCGGTTGAAGTTGTATTCGTACTCCAGCGCGTATGGCGAGACATCGCTCTGTGCATCGCTGCGGTCGCGGTAGTCGAGGCCTGGCAGCTGTACCTTGCGATCCTTGAAGTAAAGCGCCTGGCCGATGCTGACGCGCTGACGCTCGAAGCCGTTCTCCTCGACCCAGCGACTGGTCACGCCCAGCGACAGCTTGTTCTCGTCGCCGATACGGTCGGTGCCAGCGAAGCGGTTGTCGCGGAACAGCGAAGAGTAATTGAAGGTGCTCTCGCCGGAGTCGAAGATCGGAATGTCCTTCTGGTCCTTGTAGGGGACGTAGAGATAGAACAGCCGTGGCTCGAGCGTCTGGCGATAGTTGGTACCGAACATCTGCGTGTTGCGATCGAAGTACAGGCCGCTATCGACGCTGAAAATCGGAACGTCGCGGTTTACGGTACTGCTGTAGCTACCGTACGCCGGGTCGGCCGATTGCGTTATGGCCTGAGCCCTGCCATCGCTGTCCAGATCAAGATCGTAGTTGGTGTAGACATATTTCAGCTTTGGTTTGACGAAGCCATACGAGGTTTCCATCGGCAAGCTGATGGACGGTGCAAGGTTGAGGCGAGTGCCGTTCGCGCGGGCAAGTCCAGTGACGTTCTGGTCAAGTCGACGACCGGGAATACCTACGCTGTCGTCAGGCAGACCATCTTCATTCAGAACGAAGTCATCCCTCAGGTCACGATCGAAGCGAACCGCTTCGGTCTCGTAACTGAAGTCCAGCCCACTAGGATGATACGGCAAGGTCCCGTTGAAGGTGATCTGCGGCAGACGGTCGTACGGCGTGATCTGCGAGATGGTCGCCATCTCGTAGGCGTGCACGTTCAGGCGCGCGGTGTAGCTGTCGCCACGGTAGGTCAGGGCACCCTGCTGATTGAGGAAGTCCTGGCTCTCCACGCCGATCTGGTCTGACTCGAGGTCCTGGAAGTAGAACGGGTCGCTGATGTCGGTGTAGTCCACCTCGGTCATCAGACGCTCGTCCAGGCCGCCCTTGTGCTGCCAGTTGACCATCCAGCGCTGCTCTTCGTAGTCGGTCTGGTCCTTGCGATCGTCGTTGCTGTCGTTCAGGTAACCACCGCCGACCTGGCCTTCGCTCGACTTGGTCAGGTAGCGGAACTCGCCTTCCATCAACAGCCCGCGCTTGGTCATGTAGCGTGGGTAGAGGGTGGCGTCGTAGTTCGGCGCGAGGTTGAAGTAGTACGGCGTGACCAGCATGAAGCCGGTGTCGCTGCTGGTGCTGAACGATGGCGGCAGGAAGCCGGACTGGCGACGGTCATCGATCGGGAAGTAGATGTACGGTGTGTAGAACACCGGAATGTCCTTGACCCGGAGCGTGACGTTGGTCGCGGTGCCGAAGCCGGTGGCCGGGTTCAGGGTGATGTTGTTGCCCTTGAGCTGCCAGGCGTTGCTGTTCGGCTCGCAGGTGGTATAGGTACCGTCCTTGAGGCGAATGATGGCGTTTTCCGCGCGCTTGGCGTAGAGCGCGTTGCCGCGGATGCGCGACTTGTGCATCACGTATTCGGCGTTGTCGACCTGGGCTTCGCCGGTGTCGAGCTGGATCTCGCCACGGTCACCCACTACCAGGGAGCCGTTGTCGCGAATCCTGACGTTGCCCTTGAGCTCGCCGCGGTTCTCGGTCTGGTAGAGGTTGGCCTCGTCGGACTCGACCTGCATGCTGCCCTGGCGCATGACCACGTCGCCGGCGAGGGTAGCGATCTGCTGCTCCTGCTGGTACTTGGACACCTTGGCATTGATGTAGGTCGGCGATTCGTCCTTGGGCGTGGTGTCACCCATGCCCGGGCGTGTCGGCTCGATATAGGCGCCAGCGCAGTACGGACCGGTCTCGGCCAGCTGGGCGGGGGTGAGCTGCTCGCGGGGGACCCAGTCCAGGTGACTGTAATCTTCGCTACGCGACTTCAGGCCACGGCCATTGCTCTCGGTGACCAGCACCGGCTTGGGTTCGGCGGCCGATTCGGTGGCTTCGGCCGATACCTCGCCGCTGGAACTGACGGCGCTGCCATCATGTACCGGGCGTGGCGGCAGGTTGGCGGCATCGGTCCTGGGCTTGCAGTCCCAGCCACCGGAAGCGGACACTTGGCAGTCAAACTGCTCGGCTGCCACCACGTATGAAGTGGCCAGAGGTTGCAGGAGCAGCAGACTGCCAGTCACCAGCAACGGGAACTTTCTACTAAACGCGGGGGATTTCAATGCCATCTTATTAGTCCGGGCTTCCTGCGTGCCATCTGCCCGCGTGTGGGGCCGCACGCCTCTCGATGGTCTGAAAAAGATGCTGGATAATAAAGCATGACCCGCTTGACGGCTAGGGCCGTCGGAGACCCTTGTAATGCCCGATCATGATGTACGCCTGCAACACCTGACCGTCTGGCTCGATGAACAGCTCGACGGCCTCTACCGGGACAATGGCTGGGGTGAAGTGCCCCAGGGCACACTGAGCGCCGCCAGCAGCGATGCGAGTTTCCGCCGCTACTTCCGCTGGGCGTCGCAAGCGCGCAGTTTCGTGGTCATGGACGCGCCACCTCCTCAGGAGAACTGCCGACCGTTCGTCGATATCGATCACCTGCTGGCAACCGCCGACGTGAACGTACCGGTCATTCACGCCCAGGACCTGGAGCGCGGCTTCCTGCTGCTCGGCGACCTGGGTCGGCAGACCTACCTGGACATCATCGACAGCGACAACGCCGAATCGCTGTTCAGCGATGCCATCGACGCCCTGCTGGCTTTCCAGCGACTGCCGATGGAGGCGCCGCTCCCCAGCTATGACGTGGCCTTGCTGCGCCGGGAACTGGAGCTGTTCCCCGAGTGGTACGTAGGCCGCGAACTGGGCACGACCCTCAGCGAGACCCAGCAGGCGACCTGGCAGCGCGTCAGCCAAATGCTGATCGACAGCGCGCTGGCCCAGCCCAAGGTACTCGTGCACCGCGACTACATGCCACGCAACCTCATGTACAGCGAGCCCAATCCTGGCGTGCTGGATTTCCAGGATGCGGTCTATGGCCCGGTCACCTACGACATCACCTGCCTGTTCAAGGATGCATTCCTCAGCTGGCCACAGGCGCGTGTGGAAGCCTGGCTGCGTGACTATTGGCAAAAGGCCAAGGCAATCGGCATTCCGGTTCAGGCCGACTTCGAGGCGTTTCAGCGGGCCAGCGACCTGATGGGCGTGCAGCGTCACCTGAAAGTCATCGGTATCTTCGCGCGTATCTGCCACCGCGACGGCAAGCCCCGTTACCTGGCCGATGTGCCGCGCTTCTTTGCCTATATAGATGAAGTGGCGGGACGGCGCGGCGAGTTGGAGGAGTTGCGTCAGCTGATCGCCGAGCTCCAGGCCGCTGCCGGGGTGCGTTCATGAAGGCAATGATCCTCGCCGCTGGCAAGGGCGAGCGCATGCGTCCCCTGACATTGCACACCCCCAAGCCACTGGTGCCGGTGGCCGGAGTACCGTTGATCGAGTACCACCTGCGCGCGCTTGCCCGGGCCGGGGTCACCGAGGTGGTGATCAACCATGCCTGGCTGGGGCAGCAGATCGAGGACCACCTGAGCGACGGCAGCCGCTGGGGGCTGAAGATCAGCTACTCCCGGGAAGGTGAACCGCTGGAGACCGGTGGGGGCATCTTCAAGGCGTTGCCCTTGCTCGGCGAGTCGCCGTTCCTGCTGGTCAACGGTGACATCTGGACCGACTACGATCTTGCTCGCCTGATCGCACCCCTGGATGGACTTGCCCATCTGGTGCTGGTCGACAATCCAGGCCATCACGGGCGCGGTGATTTCTGCCTGAGCGATGGTCGAGTCGCCGATGCTGGGGAGCAGGGCGATACCTTGACCTTCAGCGGTATCTCGGTGCTCCATCCGGACTTGTTCAAGGGCTGCCAGGCCGGGTCGTTCAAGCTTGCTCCGCTGCTGCGTCAGGCCATGGCGCGCGGTCAGGTGAGCGGTGAGCATCATCGGGGCCACTGGGTCGATGTGGGTACGCTCGAGCGGCTTGCCGAGGTCGAGCGCCTGTTGGCAGGACATAGCTGAAATGTGGTGGCCGAGTACGGTGCTGGGCGCGGGCGCGGGATTTGCGATCGCCAGTATCCCTGGGGCCTTGCTGGGTGCCCTGTTGGGCCAGGCGATGGACCGCCGCTTGCAGTTGCAGGGGTGGGAGGATGTGCGCGAACGCCTGGGTGGTCGACCTGCCCTGCGGGATGACGAGGTGTTGTTCGTTCTGCTTGGCCGCCTGGCCAAGAGCGACGGGCGCGTTACCGAGGGTCACATCCAGCAGGCTCGCCAGGAAATGTCGCGTCTGGGCATGAGCGAGCCGGCCCGATTGCGGGCGATCGCCGCCTTCAACCGAGGCAAGTCCCGACGCGAGAAGCTGTCTCGCTACCTGCGTCGGCTCAAGCTTCAGCCCCATGCGGCCGAAGGCACCTTGCGCGCCTGTTGGCGGATGGCCTGGGCCGATGGCAAGGCCGGTCGCCACGAGCGGGAAGTATTGTTGAGTTGGGGCCAGCAACTGGGCCTTACCCGTAGTCAGATCACTGCCTTGGCGCAGGACTACGAGCCGCGCAAGCCCGCACTCGAAGGCGTGCCCTTGACCTTCGCCAGCGCGCTGCGCTTGCTGGGCGTGGAGGCCGATACCGAGGCCGATCGCATCAAGCAGGCATACCGCCGTCTGCTCAGCCGCCATCATCCCGACAAGCTGGCCGGCAGCGGCGCCAGCGACGCTCAAGTGCGCGAAGCGACCGAGCGCACGCGTGAGCTGCACCAGGCATACACGCTCATACGCAAGCGCCGGGGGTTCTAGGCATCGATCCGGCTTCGGTCCTCGCTGCCTTCAAACCTTGCGGGTCAGCCTTCCTGAGGGCTCAACCATCCGCGCACGCGGCGGAACAATTGCTCCTGTTCCGCTGCGGCGTTGCCGGGAATGGCGATCAGGAGCATCTGCCGATACTGGCTGTCCTTCTGTCGCTTGCTGGCTTGCAGGCGCTGTTCGGCATTACGCCGGTCCTGTGTGCGGGTAGCGTAATAGATGTCGGCGGTCGGCACCTTGAGCATCGGTGCCAGGCTTTCCAGATCATGCTCCACCCGCGCGGGCGTCTGTGCCGAGACCATGACCAGTTTCTGCACTTCGGGCGGCTGACGCTCGCTCAGGTAACGCGCTGCCCAGTAAGCGCCGCTGCCGTTGCCGAGGAGGACGATGTGTCGAGCATTCTGCTGCTTGGCATAGGCTACCGCGGCATCCAGACGCGCGAAGATCCGCTCGGCGTCTGCTGCATCGTTGTCGTCGCTGGCTTGCGCGGCATCCGTGCCCTGCGCGGTGTCGGCATCGGGCGCGGTGGCCTGGGCGACATTGGCGTTGGCGTCGTCAGGCGTGTCCTTGACGGGGGCACGCTCGCCTTCGCCCTTGTCCGCCGTCGGCGCTGGTGGGGTCTCGACGCGGGCCTGCGGGCTGTCGGCGAGCAGGTCGGGAAGCGACACGCTCAGGCTGTGCCAGCCGACATCGGGGAATTTCTGCCGCAGCGGGCCGACGGTCTTCGGCCAGTCGGCCGTTTCGCCAGCGCCGGGGACTATGATCAACGCGCCCTGCGGGTCGCTGTCGTTGGCAGGCTTCCACAATGCCAGGAAACTTTCGTCACCGGCCTGCAAGGTCTGCTGCTCGGCCTTGGGAACAAGCCGTTCCAAGGCCTGGGCGTCTTCCTGGCTGCGCTCGGCCAACGGCGGGCGAACCAGCGGTGTGACCGGCGTCTCGCCAGGGGTATCCGGCTTTTCAGCATCGGCAGCCGGTGCCGAGAGCGGTAATATCGAGGACAGGCAGAACGCTGCCAGCGTCGTGCGATAGAGTGTGAACATGGCTCGACCCAAGATCGGAGTGATACCGGCAGCCTAATGGTATTTGTCCTCGACGGCCACGCATCCTGGTCCCGTCCGCCAAGACGAGGTATTGATGAAGCACCTGCGTTACCTGTTGGTCATCGGCTGGTTGTGCCTGCCCGTGGTTGCCTTGGCCAGGCCAGAGGTCCCGCCGACAGTCGTCCTGGAACCCGCGCAGCAACAATGGCTGCAAGCCCATCGCAGCCTGCGGGTCGGCCTGGTGCTACAAGCGCCGTATGCTCAGTTCGATCGCCGCTTGCAGCAGTTGTACGGGGCCAACGTCGAGCTGGTGGACTGGCTGGCACGCGGCCTCGCGCTGGATCTGACCTGGCGTCACTTTCCCGATCAGGGTGCCCTGGAGCATGCCCTGCAGGTGGGCGAGATCGACTTCGCTCCTGGCCTTGTGCAGACGCCGACGAGCCTGCAGCGGTGGCTATTCAGTGATCCGTACATGCGCGTGCCGCAACTGGTGGTCGGCACGCGCAGGGGGGCGCTGGCGGTCGATCTTGAAAAGCTGAGCAGCGATACCCGGGTCGCCGTACGCATGCCCGGCTCGCTGGCCGACTATTTGCGGGCCAATTACAGCCACCTCAACCTGCAAGGCGTGCCACTGGAGCGCGAGGCGCTGCAGTTGGTGGTCAGTGAACAGGCCAGCTACGCGGTGCTCGATGAGGCGCAGCTCAGCCGTCTGTCTCGCGAGAGCGAATTCGGTGACCTGGCCATCGTCGGTGATATCGGCCTGCCGCAGTTGCTGCGGGTCGGGTCGCGGCGTGACTGGCCGCAGCTTGCGGAAATTCTCGAGCGCGGCTTGCAGGCGATTCCGGCCAAGGAGCTCGAGCAATTGCATCATCGCTGGCTAGAGCCGAAATACTCGCGGCTGAGCGAATCCACCGGCTTCTGGCAGAACCTGGCGCTACTGTTTGGCCTGCTGCTGCTCTGCGCGCTCGCCACGCTTGTCTGGCAACGTCGGCAACAGCATCAGCTGGAGCGCAGCCTGCTGGCCGCTCGTGAAAACCTGACCGAACGTCAGGCGCGCGAAGAAGCGCTGCGCTTGAGCCAGTTCTCCATCGATCAGAGCACCGTCGGTATCCTCTGGGTGAACTGGGACAGCCATGTGCGCTATGCCAACCATGCCGCCGAACGCATGCTGGGCTATGCCGAGGGCGCAGTACTGGAGCGGCCCTTGATCGATTTCGAGCCGACCCTGCACATGGACCGTTGGCTCGAACTGTGGAAGCGCGCGCGGACCGGCGAAGGCGGCGACGAGCACTTCGAGACGCATTGCCTGCGCGCGGATGGTCGCTTGCTGCCGGTCGATCTGTCACTGAGCTTTCTGCGCTTTCGCGACGCCGAGTACCTGGTGGTGTTCCTTACCGATGTCACCGAACGCCGACGCGACCTGGCCGCGCTGCGTGAAAGCGAGGCGCGGCTCAAGGGCATCGCCGCCAATGTGCCTGGCCTGGTGTTCCGCCTGGAGCGAGATCCGGCTGAAGGCGATCCGGAGTTTCCCTACATCAGCGAGGGCAGCGAGGCTCTGGTCGGCTATACGCCCGCGGCCCTCCAGGATCCTGACATGGGCCTGCGCAATCTGGTCCATTCGCAGGATCGCGACGATTACCATCGGGTCCAGAACCTGGCCCTGGCCAACGATCTGGACTGGTCCTGGCAAGGACGCATCGTCACGCGGCAGGGCGAACTGCGCTGGGCCGACATCAAGGCCAGCACACGGCGCCTGGCCAATGGGCGGGTGGTCTGGGACGGAATTGTCTGGGACATCACCCAGAGCAAGCGGGCGGAACTGCAACTGGCGCGTTCGCAGGAACAACTGCGCGAGCTGTCGGCGCATCTGGAAAGCGTGCGCGAAGAAGAAAAGGCGCGCATCGCCCGTGAGGTGCATGACGAGCTGGGGCAGATGCTCACGGTGCTCAAGCTCGAGGTGTCGATGTGCGAGCTGGCCTATGCCGAGCTCGATCCCGGACTCGACGAACGCCTGTCCAGCATGAAGCGTCTGATCGCCCAACTTTTCCAGCTGGTGCGCGACGTTGCCACGGCCTTGCGTCCGCCGATTCTCGACGCCGGCATTGCCTCGGCGGTGGAATGGCAGGCGCGTCGCTTCGAAGCGCGGACGCAGATTCCCTGTCTGGTGCAGGTGCCGGACAATCTGCCGGACTTGAGTGACGCCAAGGCCACGGGCCTGTTCCGTATCCTGCAGGAAGCGCTGACCAACGTCATGCGCCATGCCCAGGCGCACACCGTCCAGATCGAACTGGTGCGCCTGGGTGATCGGCTACAGATGACGGTCATCGACGACGGTCTGGGGTTCACTCCCGAGCAGGCCAGGCCGACTTCGTTCGGCCTGGTCGGTCTGCGTGAACGCGTGTTGATGCTCGGTGGTACCCTGACCCTGGACAGCGAGCCAGGAGAAGGCACCAGCCTGAGCGTGGCAATTCCCCTCGAACAGGAGAGCAAGACGTGATTCGAGTTCTGGTGGCCGAAGACCACACCATCGTCCGCGAGGGCATCAAGCAGTTGATCGGCCTGGCCAAGGACATGCAGGTGGTGGGCGAGGCCGCAAACGGCGAGCAGTTGCTGGAAAACCTGCGTCACATCCATTGCGAAGTTGTCTTGCTGGACATCTCCATGCCAGGCGTCAACGGTCTGGAAGCGATCCCCAGGATTCGCGCCCTGAATACACCGCCGGCCATCCTGGTGCTGTCCATGCACGACGAAGCGCAGATGGCGGCGCGTGCCTTGAAGGTCGGTGCAGCAGGTTATGCCACCAAAGACAGCGATCCGGCCCTGCTGCTGACGGCGATCCGCCGAGTGGCTGGTGGCGGTCGCTACATCGATCCGGCGCTGGCCGACCGAATGGTGTTCGAGGTAGGGCTGACCGAGACTCGCCCGCTGCATTCATTGCTGTCGCAACGAGAGTTCTCCGTGTTCGAGCGGCTGGCACAGGGCGCCAACGTCAACGACATCGCCCAGCAGCTCGCGCTCAGCAACAAGACCATCAGCACCCACAAGGCTCGGCTGATGCAGAAGCTCAAGGTCAATTCCCTGGCAGAGCTGGTCAAATACGCGGTGGAGCACAAGCTGGTGTAAGTGTCCTCTTTGCGACATCGCCGCTTTCGGTAAGGCAGTACAGGTTCGGCATCTCGTGAGGCGATCGATGATGACTTGTCCAAAGCCGTCATCCTTGTAGGGCAATCCCTACGGCAAACCTTCCACAGGGATGATGGCATTCTCTCAGTAGCCCCGATTTGCGGGGATTGGCACCTTCACTACCCTCTGGATACGGCAGTCATCCAACAAGAAGGTGCGGGTATGAGTGAGGTGAATTCGAACGCTGCGGGCGGCGAAACGCTGGTCAGCTTCCGTGGTGTGCAGAAGAGCTACGACGGCGAATCGCTGATCGTCAAGGACCTGAACCTGGATATCCGCAAAGGTGAGTTCCTGACCCTGCTGGGGCCGTCCGGCTCGGGCAAGACCACCAGCCTGATGATGCTGGCCGGCTTCGAGACGCCCACCGCCGGAGAGATCCAGCTGGCGGGACGTTCGATCAACAACGTGCCGCCGCACAAGCGCGATATCGGCATGGTGTTCCAGAACTATGCGCTGTTTCCGCACATGACCGTGGCCGAGAACCTGGCGTTCCCGCTGTCCGTACGCAACCTGAGCAAGACCGATATCAGCGAGCGGGTCAAGCGCGTGCTGAACATGGTTCAGCTCGATACCTTCGCCCAGCGCTACCCTGGCCAGCTTTCCGGTGGGCAGCAGCAACGCGTGGCCCTGGCCCGCGCCCTGGTGTTCGAGCCACAGCTGGTGTTGATGGACGAGCCGCTCGGTGCCTTGGACAAGCAATTGCGCGAGCACATGCAGATGGAGATCAAGCACATCCACCAGCGCCTGGGCGTGACGGTGGTGTACGTGACTCACGACCAGGGGGAAGCCTTGACCATGTCCGATCGCGTGGCGGTATTCCACGAGGGTCAGATCCAGCAGATCGCCGACCCTCGCACCCTCTATGAAGAACCGAAGAATACCTTCGTGGCCAATTTCATCGGTGAAAACAACCGCCTCAACGGCATCCTGCTGGCGCGTGACGGCGACCGTTGCCAGGTGCAGCTCGGTCGCGGCGAGCGGGTCGAGGCGCTGGCGGTGAACGTTGGCGAGGCGGGCGAGCAGGTCACGCTGTCGATTCGTCCGGAACGGGTGCGCCTCAATGGCCACAGCGAAAACTGCGCCAATCGTTTCTCCGGTCGGGTAGCCGAATTCATCTACCTGGGCGATCACGTTCGGGTTCGCCTGGAAGTCTGCGGCAAGGCTGATTTCTTCGTGAAGCAGCCGATCGCCGAACTCGACCCGGCCCTGGCCGTGGGCGATGTAGTACCGCTTGGCTGGCAGGTGGAGCACGCCCGCGCGCTCGATCCGATTGCCGAAGCCCGCTGATGGTTTGCTTCACCAACCTTGTACCGTGGAGAGAATAACAATGCGCAAGCAGTTGAAACTGACCGCCCTGGCACTCGGCCTGTTCGCCGCCAGCCAGGTCATGGCCGCCGACCTGACGGTGGTTTCCTTCGGTGGCGCGAACAAGGCCGCCCAGGTCAAGGCGTTCTACGAGCCTTGGGAGACAGCTGGCAAGGGCAAGATCGTCGCCGGTGAGTACAACGGTGAAATGGCCAAGGTCAAAGCCATGGTCGATACCAAGAGCGTGTCGTGGAACCTGGTGGAAGTCGAATCGCCGGAACTGGCCCGCGGTTGCGACGAAGGGATGTTCGAAGAGCTCGACCCGGCGCTGTTCGGCGATGAGGCCGATTACGTGCCAGGCGCCATCCAGCCTTGCGGCGTGGGCTTCTTCGTGTGGTCCACGGTACTGGCCTACAACGCGGACAAGCTCAAGAGCGCGCCCGCAAGCTGGCAGGATTTCTGGGATACCAAGAAATTCCCGGGCAAGCGTGGCCTTCGCAAAGGCGCCAAGTACACCTTGGAGTTCGCTTTGATGGCCGATGGCGTCGCGCCGAAAGAGGTCTACAAGGTGCTGGCCAGCAAAGAAGGCCAGGATCGCGCCTTCAAGAAGCTCGACGAGCTCAAGCCAAGCATCCAGTGGTGGGAAGCAGGCGCACAGCCTCCACAGTACCTGGCCTCGGGGGATGTGGTCATGAGCTCGGCCTATAACGGTCGCATCGCCGCGGTGCAGAAGGAGAGCAACCTCAAGGTGGTGTGGAACGGCGGCATCTACGACTTCGACGCCTGGGCGATTCCGAAGGGTGCCAAGAATAGCGAAGAGGCCAAGAAGTTCATCGCTTACTCCGTCCAGCCCGAGCAGCAGAAGATCTACTCCGAAAACATTGCCTACGGTCCGGCCAACGCCAAGGCTGTCAGCCTGCTGTCCGACGACATCAAGAAGGACATGCCGACCACGCCGGAGAACATCGCCAACCAGGTGCAGATCGATGTGGCTTTCTGGGCCGATAACAGCGAGCAGCTGGAGCAGCGTTTCAACGCTTGGGCCGCGAAGAAGTAAACCGCGCCGTCGGGGCGTCGGCCATGGGGCCGACGCTCCCTGTTTCCCAGATTTTCGGAGTTCGCTATGGCCATCGCAGTGCCTCTCAATGAAGGTGCCGGTTCCAATCTCAAGCAACGCCTGGCGCGCGCCGAGCGGGTCAACCGCTGGAAAGCGCAGGCATTGATCGCGCCCTTGGCGCTGTTCCTGCTGCTGGTGTTCCTGGTACCGATCGCCGCGCTGCTGTTCAAGAGCGTTGGCAACCCTGAGGTGGTGGGCGGCCTGCCGAGCACCGTCGAGTCCATCGCCCAGTGGGATGGCAAGAGCCTGCCCGGCGAGGACGTCTACAAAGCGTTGGCGCAGGACCTCGCCCAGGCGCGCAAGAATCAGACCCTGGGCGACCTCTCCAAGCGCCTGAACATGGAACTGGCCGGATACCGCAGCCTGCTGTCGAAGACCGCACGGGCACTGCCGTTCAAGACCGAACCCGACTCTTACAAGGATGCCCTGCAAACGCTCGACGAGCGTTGGGGGGATCCGGCCTACTGGCAGGCGATCCGCCGCAATACCAGCACGGTGACGCCGTATTACCTGCTGGCGGCGCTGGATCATCGTATCGATGATCTGGGCGAGGTGGCCAAGGCCACGCCCGACCAGGCCATCTACCTGGATATCTTCACCCGCACCTTGTGGATGGGCGTGGTCATCACGGTCATCTGCCTGCTGCTCGCCTATCCGTTGGCCTACCTCTTGGCCAACTTGCCGACCCGGCAGGGCAACCTGCTGATGATCCTGGTACTGCTGCCGTTCTGGACCTCGATCCTGGTTCGTGTGGCAGCATGGATCGTGCTGTTGCAATCAGGAGGGCTGATCAACAGCGCACTGATCGCCATGGGAATCATCGATGAACCCCTGGAGCTGGTCTTCAATCGGACCGGGGTGTACATCTCCATGGTCCATATCCTGTTGCCGTTCATGATTCTGCCGCTGTACAGCGTGATGAAAGGCATCTCGCCCAGCTATATGCGGGCGGCGATTTCCCTCGGTTGCCATCCTTTCGTCAGCTTCTGGCGGGTGTATTTCCCGCAGACCTATGCAGGCATAGGCGCCGGCTGCCTGCTGGTGTTCATCCTGGCCATCGGCTACTACATCACTCCGGCACTGCTGGGCAGTCCGAACGACCAGATGGTCAGCTATTTCGTCGCCTTCTACACCAATACCAGCATCAACTGGGGCATGGCCACCGCATTGGGCGGGCTGCTGTTGCTGGCCACTGTGTTGCTCTACCTGATCTATAGCTGGCTGGTCGGCGCCAGCCGTCTGCGCCTGAGCTGAGGAGCCTTTGTCATGCTGAGCCCTTACATGTCGCCCGTGGAGCGGGTCTGGTTCTACAGCCTGCGTATCTTGTGTGGCCTGGTCCTGCTGTTCCTGGTCCTGCCGGTGCTGGTGATCATCCCGCTGTCGTTCAACAGCGGAAGCTTCCTGGTCTACCCGCTGCAGGGTTTCTCGCTGCAATGGTACGAAGACTTCTTCGGTTCGGCGGAATGGATGCGCGCGTTGACCAACAGCATCATCGTCGCCCCGGCAGCCACGGTGCTGGCCATGGTCTTCGGGACCCTGGCCGCCATCGGCCTGACCCGCGGCGACTTTCCGGGCAAGTCGCTGGTCATGGCGTTGGTCATCTCGCCGATGGTGGTGCCGGTGGTGATCATCGGCGTGGCCAGTTATCTGTTCTTTGCGCCGCTAGGCCTGGGCAACAGCTTCGTTTCGCTGATCCTGGTGCATGCGGTGCTGGGCGTGCCGTTCGTCATCATCACGGTGTCGGCGACGCTGCAAGGCTTCAACTACAACCTGGTGCGGGCCGCGGCCAGCCTGGGTGCCTCGCCTATCACGGCATTCCGGCGGGTGACCTTGCCCTTGATCGCGCCGGGGGTGATTTCCGGCGCGTTGTTCGCGTTCGCCACCTCCTTCGATGAAGTGGTGGTGACGCTGTTCCTGGCAGGGCCGGAGCAAGCCACCTTGCCGCGGCAGATGTTCAGCGGCATTCGCGAGAACCTGAGCCCGACCATCGCCGCCGCGGCCACGCTGCTGATCGCGTTCTCCGTGCTCCTGCTGCTGACCCTGGAATGGCTGCGGGGGCGTAGCGAGAAGCTGCGCACACAGCAGCCAGCCTGAGCTGGGCACTGTTCATTGACGCCATGATGAGCCTTGGGGCCGCGTACCGGCTCCAAGGCTCATCAGGCCAGTGATACCAATCAGCCTCCAGCGATCTGCCTGAGGTACAATGCGCGCCACCGTGATTTTGCCAACAGGTGCGCCATGCAGCCCTACGCTATTGCCCCCTCCATTCTCTCCGCCGATTTTGCCCGCTTGGGCGAGGACGTCGACAAGGTGCTGGCCGCCGGCGCCGACATCGTCCACTTCGACGTGATGGACAACCACTATGTGCCCAACCTGACCATCGGCCCGATGGTCTGTACCGCCCTGCGCAAGTACGGCGTGACGGCACCGATCGACGTGCACCTGATGGTCAGCCCGGTCGACCGGATCATCGGCGACTTCATCGAGGCAGGCGCGACCTACATCACCTTCCACCCTGAAGCTACCCAGCACATCGACCGTTCGCTGCAGCTGATCCGTGAAGGCGGGTGCAAGGCTGGCCTGGTATTCAACCCGGCCACCAGCCTGGATGCGCTGAAGTACGTGATGGACAAGATCGACATGGTCCTGCTGATGAGCGTCAACCCAGGTTTCGGCGGACAGAAGTTCATCCCCGGCACCCTCGACAAGCTGCGTGAAGCCCGCGCCCTGATCGATGCCAGTGGCCGTGACATCCGCCTGGAAATCGACGGTGGCGTCAACGTCGGCAATATCCGCGAGATCGCTGTCGCGGGCGCCGATACCTTCGTGGCCGGCTCGGCGATCTTCAATGCGCCGGATTACCAGGAAGTCATCGCCAAGATGCACGCCGAACTGGCCCTGGCCCGTCCATGAGTGGCTTCGAGCAGCTGTTTCCGGGAACGCTGCCCAGGCTGGTGATGTTCGATCTGGACGGTACCCTGATCGACTCTGTCCCCGACCTGGCCGCTGCCGTGGATCATATGCTGTTCGAACTGGGTCGCCCGCCCGCTGGCCTCGAGGCTGTGCGCCACTGGGTCGGTAACGGCGCACCGGTACTGGTGCGCCGTGCCCTGGCGGATGGCCTGGAGCATGCTTCGGTGGACGAGGCACTGGCCGAGCGCGGCCTTGAGCTGTTCATGGCAGCCTATGCCAGGAGCCATGACCTGACAGTGCTCTATCCAGGGGTCCCTGACACGCTCAAGTGGCTGCACAAGCAGGGCGTCGAAATGGCCCTGATCACCAACAAGCCCGAGCGGTTCGTTGGCCCCTTGCTCGATCAGATGAAGATCGGCCGCTACTTCCGCTGGATCATCGGCGGCGACACCCTGCCGCAGAAGAAACCTGATCCGTCGGCGTTGTTGCTGGTGATGAAGATGGCCGGGGTCAGCCCCGAGCAGTCACTGTTCGTCGGTGACTCGCGCAGCGACGTGCTGGCGTCCAGGGCGGCTGGTGTGCAGTGCGTGGCGCTGAGCTACGGCTACAATCATGGTCGTCCCGTCAGCGAAGAGGCGCCCAGCCTGGTCATCGACGATCTGCGCGCGCTCTTGCCCGGTTGCTTAAGCCAGTCCGCTGGGATAACGTTGGACGATCTCGAAGCCTCACAAGGCAGGCACTCCATCGTGGCAGTTATCGGCAAACTCTGGATGAAAGTCATCAAGGCCCTGGCCCGTTGGCGCTGGCGCGCCTGATCCCTGCTCGCCGGCGCTTGCCGGCCCGTTCGTTTGCCTGACTCCATTGCTGCTTGCCACGAGGCTACCCATGACCCGCGAAGAATTCCTGCGCCTGGCCACTGCCGGCTACAACCGCATCCCCCTGGCCTGTGAAACCCTGGCCGACTTCGACACGCCGTTGTCGATCTACCTGAAGCTTGCCGACCAGCCCAACTCCTACCTGCTCGAATCCGTTCAGGGCGGTGAGAAGTGGGGTCGTTACTCGATGATCGGCTTGCCTTCGCGCACGGTACTGCGCGTTCACGATCATCAGGTCAGCATCTCGCAGGATGGCGAAGTCATCGAGCGCCACGACGTCGAAGACCCGCTGGCCTTCGTCGAGGCGTTCAAGGATCGCTACAAGGTCGCCGATATCGCGGGTCTGCCGCGCTTCAACGGCGGCCTGGTCGGCTACTTCGGCTATGACTGCGTACGCTATGTGGAGAAGCGCCTGGGCAAGTGCCCGAATCCCGATCCACTGGGCGTTCCCGATATCCTGCTGATGGTTTCCGATGCCGTGGTGGTGTTCGACAACCTGGCGGGCAAGATGCACGCGATCGTTCTGGTCGATCCGGCCGAAGAGCACGCCTTCGAGCAAGGTAAAGCACGCCTCGAAGGCTTGCTGGAGACACTCCGCCAGCCGATCGCTCCACGTCGAGGGTTGGACTTGAGTGGCCCACAAGCGGCCGAGCCTGCTTTCCGCTCGAGCTTCACCCAGGATGACTACGAGCGCGCGGTCGATACCATCAAGGAATACATCCTGGCGGGTGACTGCATGCAGGTCGTGCCCTCCCAGCGCATGTCCATCGACTTCAAGGCAGCGCCCATCGACCTGTACCGGGCACTGCGTTGCTTCAACCCGACGCCGTACATGTACTTCTTCAACTTCGGCGACTTCCATGTGGTGGGCAGTTCGCCGGAAGTCCTGGTGCGGGTCGAGGACAAGATGGTCACCGTCCGCCCGATCGCTGGCACCCGCCCACGGGGCGCTACTGAGGAAGCGGACCGGGCGCTCGAGGATGATCTGCTGTCGGACGAGAAGGAAATCGCCGAGCACCTGATGCTCATCGACCTTGGCCGCAACGACGCTGGTCGTGTTTCCGAGACGGGCAGTGTGCGCCTGACCGAGAAGATGGTGATCGAGCGCTATTCCAACGTCATGCATATCGTCTCGAACGTCACCGGACAATTGCGCCAGGACCTCACGGCGATGGATGCACTGCGCGCGATCCTGCCGGCGGGCACCTTGTCCGGCGCGCCGAAGATCCGTGCCATGGAAATCATCGACGAGCTGGAGCCGGTAAAGCGTGGCGTGTATGGCGGTGCCGTGGGCTATTTCGCCTGGAACGGCAACATGGACACCGCTATCGCCATTCGTACCGCGGTGATCAAGGACGGTGAGCTGCATGTCCAGGCAGGCGGCGGTATCGTCGCCGACTCGGTGCCAGCCCTGGAATGGGAAGAAACCATCAACAAGCGCCGCGCGATGTTCCGCGCCGTGGCCTTGGCGGAGCAGACACCGCGCACCTGAATGGCATACAAAAAACGGCGCTCCTGGTGAGCGCCGTTTTTTTATGCCGCCAACCTAGAAGTCCAGGCTCAGAGCAAGGTTGATGCCTTGCTGGGTGAGATCGTCGCTCTTGCGCCAGTTGTAGTTGCCACGCAGATGTACCCCTGGCGTCAGCTCGTGGCTCAGGCCCAGGCTCGCGCGGGTCAGGTTGCTCTGAGGGGTGTAGCCGGTCAGCGTGAAATCGTTCTCGGACAGACCCTTGAGGTGCATGTCGATGTCCTGGCGGTCATCCTCGAACTCGTGCTCGCGAGCGACCTCGGCGAACACCCGGGTCGTGCGTGCCACATCGACGCTGCCCAGCAGGCCGATGCCCAGGCGACGTGATGTACGTTCCTGATCATCGAAAACGAGGGCCGTGGAGCGATCGCTTCTTTCCTCGTAACCGTCGACCTTGACGCGGGCATAGTCGGCGCTGACGAAGGGCGAAAGTTGCCAGGCGCTGGTGTCGGGCACGAGGTTGAAGCCAAGCCGCCCGGTCACTGCCCAGGTTTCGCCATCGGTATCGCCTTTTTCGGCGCGGGTGTTGACGCCCAGGGCGAAGGTCCGCTCGAGATTGCCGTAGTCCAGATGGCCGGCGGTCAGCGCCGCGTCCGCCCACCAGCGGTTCAGCCGGTACTGGGCGAAGACCGTCGCCAGGTAGCTGTCGAGCTTGTAGTCCGAGTCCTCTTCGCCGGCTTCGAGCTTCTGCTGATAGACGCCCGCGGCCAGACCGATACGCCAGGCCTCATCGAGACGGTAGCTGCCACCCAGCGTCAGGTTGTAGCCTCGACCGTCCGCGCTGCTGGCGCTGTCCTGGCTATCGAAGTCGAGGTCTTGCGCCCCGGTGGCCAGTATCGCCTGCCACTGACCCACGGCTTGCCAGGGGTTCTGCCACTGGTTGCGTAACTCGTCCTGATGGGCGCGCACGGTGGAGTGGGCCATTTCCGGAAGCAACGTCAGCTCCCAGGGCGCGGAGAGAATCGAGTAGGCATAGTCGGCGATCAATTGCTGGCCGGCGATGGTGGGGTGCACGGCGTCGTTGAACAACAGCTTGGTCGGATCCGGAGTGGCGCTGTTGGCGCCATACAGAGGGTTTTCCACGCAGCTGTTGCCGCTGTAGCAGGTACCGACCAGGTTCTGATCGGCTGCCAGGCCGAACTGGGCGGGTTCAGCCAGTGCTTCCTGCAAAAGTCCAGGCACGTTCAACGGAATGATCTCGGCATCGATCTGGCTCAGCTGGCTGACCAGCGACTGATTGAACACCCCGGACAGCTGCGACAGCGCCCCTTGCAGAGGCGAACCGCTGTAGTTGGGTGTCAGGCCCAGATCGGGCAGCAGCCAGACCATGATGTAGCGGGCACCACCCTGTTGCAGCGCCTGCGCGCTGGCCGCCAGGCGCGCACCAGCGGCGGCAGCGTCGGCGGGGCTGTTGACCTGGCCCTGGAGGAAGTCGTTGCCGCCGCCGGTGATGTAGTACAAGGCATTGGGGTCGGCTAACGCGCCGTTTGCGAGGTAGCCGGGGCGATTGCGCAAGGGCAGCCCAGCACCCGGATTTCCAGGAGGGATGGCGACGTCCGATGTGTCGGTGATCGAATCCAGAATCTGATCGGTACGATAGCCCCCGACGGCCCAATTGTTGCCGTCTGGCAGGCCCAGCGCCGCATTGACGGCGGAAGTCGACGGACCCAGCTCCGCAGGCGCGATCCCCAGCCGACTGCCCAGGATCATCGGGGAGACGGGCGCGTAATTGCCGTTGGCATCGCGGTTGGTGAAACGCATGCCGTTGGACTGGCCGGTGAGGTCCGGGAACTGTCCGGCATCGCTGAGGCTGTCACCGAATACCAACAGGGTGGAGTAGGGCGCCGGTGCGGCAATGGCCTGGCCGCAGGAAAGCACCAGCATGCCGAGCAGCGAGCGCAGGAAGGGAGGGTTACGCATCGGGAAGATCCTTTTCTTTGTTTTAGAGAAAGGTCGTCATAGACAGTAGCAAAACCTGGGACGTTGGTACTCGAATCCTGGGGGGTTCGCGTGGCTCTGACGACGCAGTGCGTTCAAGTGGCGATGGTCAATCCACCCCGCCATGTCGGCTCACCGTCGATCAATGTTTCGCCATGAGTGGTGGAATCGCCCTGGCGAGCACACTTCGATGACCGCGCCGCGGGAGGGGCGGCGCCTACGCGGGCTACTGGCCTGCCGTTGACGGTGACGGAGAGGGCACCAGTGGTGACTTCACCTCTCCGTGAATGAGGCAGCGTTGTTGATGGCTGGCCAGGACAATGGGGGTCATTTGGGTATTCCTTGGTTAGGGATGGTTCAGCAGTTCTGTTGGGTATCAGGATGCTATGTACGCGACAGGGGTTGTTTTCGTCTGGCAATAGCTATTGCAAACATGTCAGTGAGCGCGCGGCGTACACTAAAATGGCGATGATGAATTTCATGCGGTGACAGAGAAAGCGGATCTTTCCGTGTTGGGAGAGGGAAATTTCCCAAGCTTATTGAGGATTGAGCCGCTTGTACGTTTTCTGAAAAATTTTAGTGCTTGGAATGTCGATGTTTATGTATAAGGATCTCAGGTATATGGCTGGTTCATGATATGAAGGCTGCTAGCTACCCGGTTGCGGCTCTGACCATTTCCGGAAGGCCATAAGTCGTGCTCGTGATTAATAAATATAGCGTACTAATTATTGTTTTTGTTTTGCCGATCTGTACCTGAGCAATGTTCTTATCCGGGTGAGGTCTAAATGCCGATTTTTGCTAAAAACCTGGAGGCGCTACCGGGTCTAACTCATGGATTTGGTACAGTGGGTGATATCAGCAAACCTTCTGATCTTTTCTATTGCGCTCAGAAAAATGGCTCTACCGTCATTGAGGTAGGCGAGGGGCAGGAAGCCGGAGTGATGCCTGGCGATGCGCTCTTCACACGTACAGCGCGGCCAATAGGAATCGTCACGGCAGATTGCCTGCCTATCCTCATAGCCATCTGAAGATGGTCGATTCGCCGCAGCCATACATGGTGGCTGGCAAGGGTTAGCGGCGGGCATAATCGAACACTCTTTTGATAGGTTCCGCTTAGCTGGTGTTTCTGTAGAAGATTTGCAGATTGCGATAGTCCTGCTATACGGGCATGTTGCTATGAAGTTGGAAGGACCCTTGACCACCAGATAGAATATGTACATGGACATTTGTGGCGTGGGAGGCTTGCACCTTGGTCGACCTCTCGCGAGGAATCAGAGCTGTCCCTAAGATTTTGTCGAGCTCCCGCTAGCCATAATGAAGCCTGGCTGGATCTATCTCTTTACTGTCTTTATTTGTTAGAAGCAGCAGGGGTCAATCCTGATCTAGTACAAACGGCAGAGATATGCACTTATTGCTCAGGGCATGAATGGGGTAGCTACAGGAGGCGAACTCATCAAGGTGATGAAAAAACATTCCACTACTCATGGATTAGTTTGCGGGCAGGTGGCGCTTGAGGACTGGCATAGCTGTTGCGACGTCATTATCTATCCATGAACTGCACCTCCAGAGCGCTGGCTGACGCCGGATGCGGTGCGTGCGTTCGTTTCTGCAGTCTGAACACGATGCGGCCCTGTAGCAAATTTGAAAGTCTCCGTCCCAACCACGTGCCAGCTTCGCTGCTGGCAACCCGATCGTCATGAAGCAGTCGCCTTCCGATACTGAAGCGGGGTAAAACCCGTCAGGGTCTTGAACTGCCGGCTGAATGCGCTGTGATCGGTGTAGCCGCATTGCAGGGCGACTTCGGTAATGGGCATGTCGGTGTGCAAGAGGCGGTGGGCGTGCTCCAGCCGTACCTTGTGAATCATCTGGCGTGGCGTGAGGTGGAACACCCGCTTGCAGTAGCGCTCCAGTTGGGCCACGGAAATACCGGCAATACGGGTCAACTCGCGCATCGTCACGGGACGACTGAAGTTTGCCCGGATGTAGTCGTCTACCGCCGCCAGCCGCTGGTAGGCCGGATGCTTTTCGCTGGCCGATTGCAGATCTACCGAGATACCCGCCAGTCCGATGATTTCACCTTTGCGGTCATACAGCGGCCGTTTGTAAGTCAGGCACCAGCCAGGCTCGCGGCTGCCATACAAGTGCAGTTCCAGTTGGTCTTCCAGCACCATTCCCTCTTGTAGAACCCGGCGGTCCTGCTCGGTATAGCCAGGGCCCAGTTGCGCGGGAAACACCTCGGCGCTGGTCTTGCCCAGCAAGGGGTCCAATTGTTTCAAACCACAGCGCTGAACCAGTGTTTGATTGGCCAGTACATAGCGCGCCTGTACATCTTTAATGAAGATTGCCGCATTGGGTATGACATCCAGCATGGGCAGCAGAAGTGCCGCGCCGGATAACAACTGCTCCATGCTCTCTGGCCGGAACCGGTCGTGCTCCTGGCGCAACATCGCCAGCAGGTTCGACTTCATGACGTTCTATCTCCCACGGTTAGCAAGGGCTCCAATCGAGATTGCCCCATGCCCAACGCGCTGTCGAGCCTGGCAGAAATTTTTTCATTGTGCCGATTTCGTCATCGGCGCTGATGAAAAGCATCAAGCGCCAGCGCGTCGATGAGTCCATTGTATCGGCCAGTTCCCTGAACATGGACGCTCGATAAATTAGCGGCTGTCAATGCCGCGCTTTCATGCGAGCACGCTTCGCATTGATGTTTCAAGCAACAACTGCCTATCCAATAACCCACAAGAAGGCACCCCTATGTCAGGCCAAGGCAAGTTCAAGAAACAACTTTCATTGATAGACCTTACGTTCATCGGACTAGGGGCCATCTTTGGCTCGGGCTGGCTGTTTGCTGCCAGCCATGTGTCCGCAATCGCGGGGCCGGCGGGCATCTTTTCCTGGCTGCTGGGCGGTTTTGCAGTGTTGCTGCTGGGTATCGTTTACTGCGAGCTCGGCGCTGCGTTGCCACGCGCCGGTGGGGTGGTGCGTTATCCAGTCTTCTCTCACGGTCCGCTGCTCGGTTACCTGATGGGCTTCATCACCCTGATCGCCTTTTCGAGCCTGGTGGCGATTGAAGTGGTTGCCTCGCGCCAATACGCGGCGGCGTGGTTTCCAGGATTGACCAAGGTCGGCTCCAGCGACCCGACAGTTCTCGGCTGGTTGATGCAGTTCGGCCTGTTGTGCCTGTTCTTCGCGGTCAATTACCGCAGCGTGAAAACCTTTGCCAAGGCCAACAACCTGGTCAGCGTGTTCAAGTTCATCGTGCCTTTGCTGGTCATCGGCGTGCTGTTCACCTTCTTCAAACCGGAGAACTTCGAAGTACAGGGTTTCGCGCCCTTCGGCTTGTCGGGCGTCGAAATGGCCGTGTCCGCGGGCGGTATCATCTTCGCTTACCTGGGGCTGACACCGATCATCTCGGTCGCCAGTGAAGTGAAGAATCCACAACGCACCATTCCAATCGCCCTGATTCTTTCCGTACTGCTTTCCACCGCGATCTATGTCTTGCTGCAAGTGGCGTTTCTCGGCGGTGTACCGACCGAGATGCTCGTCAATGGCTGGGCCGGCGTGACCAAGGAACTGGCTCTCCCTTATCGTGATATCGCGCTGGCGCTGGGCGTGGGCTGGCTGGCTTACCTGGTCGTCGCCGACGCAGTGATCTCCCCGAGCGGTTGCGGCAACATCTATATGAACGCGACACCACGGGTGATCTACGGGTGGGCGCAAACCGGCACCTTTTTCAAGATCTTCACCCGCATCGACGAGAAGTCCGGCATTCCGCGTCCGGCGTTGTGGCTGACCTTCGCGCTCTCGGTATTCTGGACCTTGCCATTTCCATCCTGGGAAGCGCTGATCAATGTGGTGTCCGCCGCCTTGGTGCTCAGCTATGCCGTCGCGCCGGTCACGGTGGCTGCCCTGCGTCGCAACGCACCCGACATGCCACGCCCGTTCCGGGTCAAAGGCATGAGCGTGCTCGGTCCGCTGTCGTTCATCATTGCTGCGTTGATCGTCTACTGGTCGGGCTGGAACACGGTGTCCTGGCTGCTCGGTCTGCAGATCGTGATGTTCGTCGTGTACCTGCTCTGCGCCCGTTTCGTGCCTACCGCCCACCTGAGCCTTGCGCAGCAGGTCCGTTCTTCCGCCTGGTTGATCGGTTTCTATGCCGTGACCATCGTTCTGTCGAAACTTGGCAGCTTCGGCGGGGTGGGCGTGCTCGCTCATCCGTTCGACACCCTGGTAGTGGCGGCCTGCGCCATGGGCATCTACTACTGGGGCGCGGCTACCGGGGTACCGGCGCGTCTTGTTCGACTGGATGCCGATGAGGATGAAAGCGAAACAGGCGAGCACCTTGCCACCGTCCAAGACACCGTGGGCGTACGCCTCCATGCGGCATCTTGAGCGATCGGCAGACGGAGAAAAGAGCATGAGCGAGCGTATCAATCTCAGCCTTGAGCAAGTGTATGACCTGGCCTTGCGTGCGTTGATCCATAACGGCATGGCCGAAGAACACGCCCGAGCGATTGCCGATGTGATTACCCAGGGGCAGCGTGACGAATGCCATTCCCATGGGCTGTATCGAGTGCTCGTCTGCGTTCGCTCGTTGCGCTCAGGCAAGGTCGATCCGGCTGCGCTGCCGACGGTAAGCCAGCCTGCGCCATCGATCATCAAGGTCGACGCGCACCACGCCTATTCGTTGCTGGCGTTTCAAACTGGCCTGCCTGTACTGGTCGAGCAGGCACGCAGGCAAGGTGTGGCAGCCTTGGTGATCCGTAACTGCTTCCACTTTTCCGCCTTATGGCCGGAAGTCGAAGCCATCGCGGCCCACGGACTGGTCGGTCTGGCGATGACGCCGAGCCATGCCTGGGTAGCGCCCGAAGGCGGCAGCAAAGGGGTGTTCGGGACCAACCCACTGGCCTTTGCCTGGCCGCGGCCGCAGGGCGAACCTTTCGTTTTCGACTTTGCCACCAGCGCCATCGCCCGTGGCGACATCGAGCTGCACGCCCGTCAGCAAAAGCCCATCCCCTTGGGCTGGGGCGTGGATGTCGACGGTGTCCCGAGCACTGACGCACAGGCCGTACTCGCCGGCGCCATGCAGACGTTCGGCGGGCACAAGGGCTCGGCGCTTGCGGCCATGATCGAGCTGCTGGCCGGGGCGCTCATCGGCGACATGACCAGCGCTCAATCCTTGGCCTTCGACGATGGGGCGGGCGCTACCCCCTGCCACGGTGAATTGCTGCTGGCGTTCGATCCGCGGCGCTTCCTGGGCGATGACCTTGCACTAGGTCAGGAACGCGCCGAGCAGCTGTTTTCGGCCATCACCGACCAAGGTGCCCGCCTGCCTTCGCAACGCCGTTTCGCCGCAAGGCAGCGTTCGCGCAGTGAAGGGGTGTGGGTCGAGCAAGCGTTGTTGCAGGACATCGAAAGCTTGCTGGTCTAGCACTCGCTCGATGCATTCGAAGCCCTGAGGCTTTAACGAGGATTGTTCAATGAAGCACGTGCATATCATCGATTCACACACGGGCGGCGAACCCACGCGCCTGGTCATGACAGGTTTCCCGCAACTGGTCGGCGCCACCATGGCCGAGAAGCGTGACGCCTTGCGCAACCAGCATGACCACTGGCGCCGAGCCTGCCTGCTGGAGCCACGGGGCAATGACGTCCTGGTCGGCGCGCTGTACTGCGAGCCGGTCTCGCCGGATGCCACTTGCGGCGTGATCTTCTTCAACAATGCCGGTTACCTGAACATGTGCGGCCACGGCACCATCGGTCTGGTCGCCTCGCTGCATCACCTGGGTCATATCAGCCCTGGCGTGCACAAGATCGACACGCCGGTCGGCCCAGTCAGCGCCACGTTGCACGACGATGGAGCCGTCACCGTTGGCAACGTCCCTTCCTATCGCTATCGGCGACAGGTGACGGTCGAGGTACCGGGCCATGGCCCGGTACTGGGCGACATCGCCTGGGGCGGCAACTGGTTCTTCCTGGTTTCCGAGCACGGGCAGACGCTGGAGATGGATAACGTCGAAGCGCTGACGGAGTTCACCTGGGCGATGCTCAAGGCTTTGGAAGCCCAAGGCATTCATGGCGAGGACGGTGCGCTCATCGATCATGTCGAGCTTTTCGCCGCCAGCGACAAGGCCGACAGCCGCAACTTCGTCATGTGCCCGGGCAAAGCTTACGACCGTTCGCCCTGCGGCACCGGCACCAGCGCCAAGCTCGCGTGCCTGGCAGCCGATGGAAAACTCCAGGCCGGTGAAACCTGGGTCCAGCTCAGCATCACCGGCAGCCAGTTCGAAGGCCGCTACGAATGGGAAGGCGAACGTATTCGCCCTTTCATCACCGGCCGCGCCTACATGACCGCCGACGCGACCTTGCTTATCGACGAACAGGATCCTTTCGCCTGGGGCATCTGAAGTCCCGGCTACGCCTGCACCTCATTACCTCTGAATAGATGCTTCAAGGAGAGACAACAATGACTACCACTATCTTCACCGGCACCATTCCCGCTTTGATGACCCCATGCACCGCCGAGCGCAAGCCGGATTTCGATGCACTGGTAGCCAAGGGGCGCGAGCTGATCGATCTCGGCATGAGCGCGGTGGTGTACTGCGGCTCCATGGGCGATTGGCCGCTGCTGACCGAGGCCGAGCGTCAGGAAGGCGTGGCTCGCCTGGTTGCCGCCGGTATTCCGACCATCGTCGGTACCGGTGCGGTGAACACCCGTGAAGCGGTTTCCCATGCGGCGCACGCGGCCAAGGTCGGCGCCCATGGCCTGATGGTGATCCCTCGCGTCATGTCCCGTGGCGCTTCGCTCGCCGCGCAGAAAGCGCATTTCGCAGCGATCCTGCAAGCCGCGCCGGGCTTGCCGGCGGTGATCTACAACAGCCCTTACTACGGCTTCGCCACGCGCGCCGACCTGTTCTTCGAGCTGCGCGAGCACTATCCCAACCTGATCGGCTTCAAGGAGTTCGGTGGCGCCGCCGACATGCGCTATGCCGCCGAGAACATCACGTCCAAGGACGATGACGTCATCCTGATGGTCGGCGTCGATACCCAGGTCGTGCACGGCTTCGTCAACTGCAATGCCACTGGCGCCATCACCGGTATCGGTAACGTCCTTCCGCGTGAGGTGTTGCACCTGGTTGCCCTGAGCAAACAGGCCGCCAAGGGCGACGCCCGCGCACGTCGCCTGGCCCGAGAACTGGAATCCGCCCTGGCCGTGCTGTCTTCGTTCGACGAAGGCTGCGATCTGGTTCTGTACTACAAGCACCTGATGGTGCTCAACGGCGCCCAGGAATACAGCCTGCACTTCAACGAGACCGACGTGCTCAGCGATGCCCAGCGGCATTACGCCGAAAATCAGTACAACCTGTTCCGCCAGTGGTATGCGAGCTGGTCGGCCGAACAGAACGTCGCCTGATACTGCGCAGCACCTTTCCAACCCCCTGCGCAACCTTCGTTGCGCAGTCGGGCCCACTCTTTTTTCCAGGAAACGCCATGACCCTGACAGGCAACATGCTGATCGGCCAGCGTGCCATTACCGGCAGCCGCGAAACGATCCGGGCAATCGATCCGGCTACCGACAAACCCCTTGAACCAGCCTACCCCGGCGGCACCGGCGAGCAGGTCGAGCAGGCATGCGCTCTGGCCTGGGACGCGTTCGACCGCTATCGCGAAACCTCGCTGGCGGCGCGTGCCGCGTTTCTGGAAAGCATCGCCGAGGAGATCGAAGCCCTAGGCGATGAGCTGATCGATCGCGCCGTGGCAGAAACCGGTCTGCCGCGTGCTCGTATCCAGGGAGAGCGTGGTCGTACCTGTGGTCAGTTGCGCACTTTTGCGCGCACGGTCCGCGCCGGTGAGTGGCTGGACGTACGTGTGGACAACCCGCTGCCGGAGCGTCAGCCGCTGCCACGTCCGGACCTGCGTCAGCGCCAGATACCCTTGGGGCCGGTGGCTGTGTTCGGCGCCAGCAACTTTCCGCTGGCATTCTCCGTGGCCGGCGGTGATACGGCGTCTGCCTTGGCCGCCGGTTGTCCCGTGGTGGTCAAGGCGCACAGTGCGCATCCCGGAACCAGCGAGCTGGTCGGTCGGGCCGTGGCCAATGCCATAGCCAGGTGTGGCATGCCTGAAGGCGTGTTCTCGCTATTGTTCGGCTCCGGTCGTGAGGTGGGCATTGCCCTGGTGACGGACCCGCGCATCAAGGCAGTGGGCTTCACCGGTTCGCGCAATGGCGGCATCGCGCTGTGCAATGCCGCCAACGGTCGCGCCGAGCCGATTCCGGTGTATGCAGAAATGAGCTCGATCAATCCGGTGTTTCTTTTCCCCGCGGCGCTGCAGGCACGCGGCGAGGCCCTGGCCCAGGGGTTCGCTGCCTCGCTGACACAAGGCGCCGGCCAGTTCTGTACCAACCCGGGACTGGTCATCGCGCGGCAGGGTGCGTTCCTGGACCGTTTCGTCGCGGCGGCGGCGGAGCATCTACAGCGCAGCCCGGCGCAGACCATGCTCACCCCAGGTATCTGCAAGGCTTACGGAAAAGGCGTCGAGTCGCTGTTCGACAATGTCCGCGCACAGGCAGCGGCGTCCGGCCAGCAGGTCGGAGGTCCGAACCAATGCCAGGCACATCTGTTCATGACCAGCGCACAGGACTTTCTCGCGGATCCTGCGCTCCAGGCTGAAGTCTTCGGTGCCGCGTCGCTGATCGTGCAGTGCGCCGACGATGCCCAGGTGCGTCAGGTTGCCGAGCATCTGGAAGGTCAGTTGACCGCGACCCTGCACCTGGACGATGCCGACCTTGATGCGGCCCGTGCGCTGCTGCCGACCCTGGAACGCAAGGCCGGTCGCGTGCTGGTCAATGGCTGGCCGACTGGCGTGGAGGTGTGCGACGCGATGGTTCATGGTGGTCCGTTCCCGGCCACTTCCGATGCGCGCAGTACATCGGTCGGTACCGCGGCGATCCTGCGCTTCCTGCGCCCGGTGTGCTACCAGGACTTCCCTGACAGCTTGTTGCCTGAAGCGCTCAGGCACGCCAACCCGCTCGGGTTGCGGCGCCTGCTCGATGGCCAGAGAGAAGGCTAGGCGCATGCTCGATACCCGCGCGTCAAATTCTTCACAGGACCCCGTGGACATTGCGGTGATCGGTGCCGGCATCATCGGCGTCGCCTGCGCTCTGCAACTGGCGCGCCAGGGCCTGCGCGTAGCGGTCATCGATCAGCAGGCGCCTGGCCATGGCGCGTCGTTCGGCAACGCTGGACACTTGGCGACGGAGCAGGTGTTTCCCATCGCCGATCTGTCCATTCTCAAACGCTTGCCAGCGATGCTCATGGACCCGATGGGGCCGTTACGCCTGGACTGGAAATACATGCCACGCGCCATGCCTTGGTTCATGCGTCTGCTGCTTAACCTGCGATCGGCACCGTTCCAGCGGACGGTCGCGGGTCTGCGGACGCTCAACGAAGGCAGCCTGCAAGCCTGGAAGCGACTGCTGGCGGCGATCGATCGTCCCGATCTGCTGAAGGAAGATGGCTCGCTGTTGGTCTTCGAGCGTCCTGAATCACGTACGGCACTCGACGCCGTACATGCGCGTATGCGTCAGCAGGCAGTGCCGGTGGATGTCTGGGATGCAAGGACAGTGCGTGCGGCCGCTCCGCAATTGAGCGAGCGGATCCAGGGAGCCCTGTTCTTCCCGAGCACGGGACACTTTCTCGATCCCTATCGGGTCGTCTGCGAGCTGGTGAGGGCGGCAAAGGCGAGCGGAGTGCGATTCATCGAGCAAAAGGTCCAGGGTGGCCAGCTGCATCAGGGCGGTGTGTGTTTGATGACTGGGCAAGGGAAGGTAGAGGCGCGGCAGGTATTGCTCGCTTGTGGCGCGCACTCGGCCAGGCTTACCGAAGCCTTGACCGGAAAGAGCGTTCCGCTCGATACCGAACGCGGCTATCACTTGATGTTGCCTCACGAATGCGATCGGCTGCCGTTTGCCGTCACGTCGCTGGAGCGCAAATTCATCATGACGCCAATGGAAGGCGGGCTGAGGCTGGCGGGGACGGTCGAATTCGCCGGGCTCGACAGTCCGCCGAACATGGAGCGTGCCTGGCAGCTGCATAAGCTGAGCAAGGGGCTGTTCCGCAGTGATCTCACTGTAGAGGGTGCGACTGCATGGATGGGCTTTCGGCCGTCCTTGCCGGACTCGCTGCCGATCATCGACAAGGTGTGCGATGGTCGAGTCATGCTCGCGTTCGGCCATCAGCATCTGGGGCTTACCCAGGCAGCGGTAACCGCCGAGATGATAGGGGAAATGGTTGCGTCGTGCGCAAGCAAACGTCCAATGGCGTACCGGCTGGACCGGTTCTGATCCTGGGTGGCCTGCCCGCCACCGTCTTGGGGGATGACCTCCCGGCTGCAGGGCTTGCGGCCTGTTAGGAAAGCGCCAGCTAGGTCTTGGCATGCCAGTGTGCCGCAATCTGCGTCGCAAAAGGGGGGTTCATCACACCTGGTGCATCGCTTTTGCGTATCAGATTCCGCGGACCGCAACAGGCCGTGAAACCCCGGAAAAAGGGATCGACTCTCGGCTTGGGTGAACGCTATACTCGGTGAAATTTGATCGAGCACACCCCTTCGCTGTGTCTCGAAACCTTGAATGGTTAGGTAGCATGACCTGTCTCGCAACGACCCTCCTCACCCAGTGGTGGCGCTTCCAATAGGAAGCGGCAAGTCGTTGCGGTTTGAAACCGAACCCTGCCGCCAGCATCGGCAAGCAGGTCAGGATTCAGATAGCTCACCGGTGCGGCGGCTCCAACCCCCAGGAGAACGCACCATGCAACAATCTCCCCCTGCGTATCGAACGACCTCCACAAAGCGTCCGCTTTTGAATGGCGGCGGGTGGCTCTCATTCGTTCCATGGCGACGGCCAGACATTGCGCGTGTGAGCCCTGGGCGGGAACGCGGTGGGCGTCCTCGCCCAGTCGTGGACGGCTCGGGCTCGTCAGTGGCGTTGGAGTCAATGCGCGTTCTTCAGCGTGACCTGCAAGCATCCCAAGTGCTGGTTGCTGGAATTTCATCTCTTAGAATCAAGTGCATAGGTGCAGTATGCTGCTGATGATCGACAACTACGATTCCTTCACCTACAACGTCGTGCAGTACCTCGGCGAATTGGGGGCGCAGGTCAAGGTCATTCGCAACGACGAAATGACCCTTTCACAGATCGAGGCGCTCGAACCCGAGCGTATCGTCGTTTCCCCAGGTCCCTGCACGCCAAGCGAGGCGGGTGTTTCCATCGAGGCGATCCTGCATTTCGCCGGCAAGCTGCCGATCCTTGGGGTCTGCCTTGGGCATCAGTCCATCGGTCAGGCCTTCGGGGGTGATGTGGTCCGTGCCCGTCAGGTGATGCATGGCAAGACCAGCCCTGTCTTGCACCGCGATCTCGGCGTCTTCGCCGGCTTGAACAACCCGCTGACCGTGACGCGCTACCACTCCTTGGTGGTCCGGCGCGACACGCTGCCCGATTGCCTGGAAGTCACCGCTTGGACCGCCCATGACGACGGCTCGGCCGACGAGATCATGGGGCTGCGGCACAAGAGCCTGAACGTCGAAGGTGTGCAGTTCCATCCCGAGTCCATCCTCACCGAGCAGGGCCATGAGCTGTTCGCCAACTTCCTCAAACAGACCGGCGGCCACCGCTAAGGATCGCATATGGATATCAAGAGCGCGTTGAGCCGCATCGTCGGCCAGTTGGACCTGTCCACCGAGGAAATGCGCGACGTCATGCGTCAGATCATGACCGGTCAATGCAGCGAAGCGCAGATCGGTGCCTTCCTGATGGGCATGCGCATGAAGAGCGAGAGCATCGATGAAATCGTCGGTGCCGTTTCAGTGATGCGCGAGCTGGCGAGCAAGGTCGAACTGCAGACTCTCGATGGTGTGGTCGACATCGTCGGCACGGGTGGCGATGGCGCCAACATCTTCAACGTCTCCACTGCGTCGGCATTCGTTCTGGCGGCGGCCGGCTGTACGGTGGCCAAGCACGGTAACCGGGCGGTGTCCGGCAAGAGCGGCAGCGCCGATCTGCTCGAGGCGGCCGGTATCTACCTGAACCTGACGCCCGTCCAGGTGGCGCGTTGTGTCGACAGCCTGGGCATCGGTTTCATGTTCGCCCAGAGTCATCACAGCGCGATGAAGCATGCGGCCGGCCCGCGTCGCGATCTGGGCCTGCGGACGCTGTTCAACATGCTCGGCCCGCTTACGAATCCGGCTGGCGTCAGGCATCAGGTCGTCGGGGTATTCAACCAGGCGCTGTGCCGTCCGTTGGCTGAAGTGCTGCAGCGTCTGGGCAGCAAGCACGTGCTGGTGGTGCATTCGAAGGATGGGCTGGACGAATTCAGCCTGGCGGCGCCGACCTTCGTGGCGGAGCTCAATAAAGACGAAATCACCGAGTATTGGGTCGAGCCTGAAGATCTCGGTATCAAGAGTCAGAGCCTGCACGGCCTGTCGGTAGAAGATCCGCAGGCATCGCTCGAGCTGATTCGCGATGCCTTGGGTCGGCGCAAGACCGAAAACGGGCAGAAGGCTGCCGAAATGATCGTACTCAATGCCGGTGCGGCGTTGTACGCTGCCGACCACGCAATGACTTTGAAGTCGGGTGTGGAGCTGGCGCACGATGTGCTGCATACCGGTCTGGCGTGGGAAAAGCTGCAGGAGTTGGGCGCCTTTACGGCGGTGTTCAAGCAGGAGAACGAAGCATGAGTGTACCGACGGTGCTGGAGAAGATTCTCGCGCGCAAAGTCGAGGAAGTGGCCGAGCGCAGTGCGCGGGTCAGCCTGGCCGAGCTCGAAACGATGGCCAAGGCAGCTGATGCGCCACGCGGCTTTGCCCGTGCGTTACTGGAACAGGCCAAGCGCAAGCAGCCGGCGGTGATCGCCGAAATCAAGAAAGCTTCCCCGAGCAAAGGCGTCATTCGCGAGCACTTCGTGCCTGCCGAAATTGCCGTCAGCTACGAGAAAGGCGGGGCGACCTGCCTGTCCGTACTGACCGACGTCGATTATTTCCAGGGTGCCGATGAATACCTGCGGCAGGCGAGGGCGGCGTGCAGCCTGCCGGTCATCCGCAAGGATTTCATGATCGACCCTTACCAGATCGTCGAGGCACGTGCCTTGGGGGCTGACTGCGTCCTGCTGATCGTCTCCGCGCTGGACGATGTCAAGATGGCGGAGCTGGCGGCGACCGCCAAAGGGGTTGGTCTGGATGTGCTGGTAGAGGTACACGACGGCGACGAGCTGGAGCGTGCCCTGAAAATCCTCGATACTCCGCTGGTCGGTGTCAATAACCGCAACCTGCATACCTTCGAGGTCAGCCTGGAGACGACTCTCGACCTGTTGCCCCGTATCCCGCGTGACCGCCTGGCCATCACTGAAAGCGGCATCTTCAACCGCGCGGATGTCGAGCTCATGGAAATCAACGAGGTCTATTCCTTCCTGGTCGGCGAGGCGTTCATGCGTGCCGAGCAACCGGGGCTGGAACTTCAGCGCCTGTTCTTCCCGCAAAGGGCAGTGCATAACGTGGTCCAGGCATTGGACTGATCGACTTCGGAGCCGGCAATCGCCGGCTTCTTTGTATTCGCAAGGTGATCGTGATGACGGGAAAACCTCTCGGCCTGACTGTCGAGGCAGGTCTGCAAGCCGAGCAAGATCTGTTGGCGGCCGTGTGCCGTGGGGAGCGTGAAGCGGGGGTGCTGTTCTGGCGGCCTTCCGATCGGGCGCTGGTCATGCCGCGTCGCATGAGTCGACTGGAGAATTTCGAGGCCGCCTGTGCTGAGCTGGCAATTGCCGGTTGGCCGGTCCTGTTGCGTGAAACGGGTGGAGAGCCGGTTCCGCAGTCATCTGCCGTAGTGAACGTGGCGCTGGTGTATGTGGCGCCGCGTAGCGAGGGCGACCATGGGCGCATCGAGAATGCCTATGAACGTCTGTGCCTGCCACTGTGTGAGGTGTTGCGCGAATGGGGTGGAGTCGCCTCGGTGGGAGAAATCGAGGGCGCGTTCTGTGACGGCCGTTACAACGTCAACCTGAACGGACGCAAGCTGGTCGGCACCGCCCAGCGCTGGCGCCAGGGGCTGGGTGGCAAGCGTCCCGTGGTCCTGGTGCATGGCGCGTTGCTGTTGGACAACGAGCGCGAGTCGATGGTCGCGGCGGTCAATCGTTTCAACGAATGCTGCGATCTTGAACAGCGCTGCCAGGCGGATAGCCATATCGCCTTGCATGAAGTGGCACCCCAGGCGCCCTTGTATGAGCGTCTGAGCCAGGCCTATGCCGAGGTGATCGAGACGTTGCCCAAGGATTAACGAGTGCCGTGGACGACCATGGTCTTGCCCTTGACCTGCACCAGGCTGCGTTCTTCCAGATCCTTGAGGACACGGCCGACCATTTCGCGCGAGCAGCCAACGATGCGACCGATTTCCTGACGGGTGATCTTGATCTGCATTCCGTCCGGGTGGGTCATGGCATCGGGTTGCTTGCACAGGTCCAGCAAGCAGCGCGCGACTCGGCCTGTCACATCGAAGAACGCCAGGTCGCCCACCTTGCGAGTGGTGTTGCGCAGACGCTGGGCCATCTGTGCACCCAGGGCGTAGAGGATTTCCGGGTCGTGGCAGGCGAGTTCACGAAACTTGTCGTAGCTGATCTCGGCCACTTCGCATTCGGTCTTGGCGCGCACCCAGGCACTGCGTTCCTGCTGCTGGCCAGCAGGTTCGAAAAGGCCCAGCTCACCGAAGAAATCCCCGGTATTGAGGTAGGCGATGATCATTTCGTGACCGTCATCGTGCTCGATCAGGATGGTCACCGAGCCCTTGATGATGAACGACAAGGTATCTGCTCGGTCGCCTGCGCAGATGATGTTGCTCTTGGCCGCATAGCGGCGGCGCTGGCAATGAACCAGCACCTTGTCGATATTCTTGATCTTTGCGGAGAGGGCGGAGGCGACCATCACGAAATCCCGTTCGAAAGCGCTACAGTGGTTATGGCGAGCAGCCTGGCGTGATGCGCCAGTGATTTGGCGCCAGCTTATCAGACGCTGTTGCCTGTATCGGCACAAAAACGGTCTCTCTTGAGCTTTTCCGCCAGCCTCGCAAGGTCTAAGCTGGCACCCTTTTCCAATGCAAGGGAGTCCGGTTAGATGAAGGCACGTATCCAGTGGGCCGGTGAAGCCATGTTTCTCGGGGAATCGGGAAGCGGACATGTCGTTGTCATGGACGGCCCGCCCGAGGCGGGTGGTCGTAATCTGGGCGTGCGGCCGATGGAAATGCTCCTGTTGGGGCTTGGTGGCTGCAGCAGCTTCGATGTGATGAGCATCCTCAAGAAATCACGTCAGGCGGTTGAAAGCTGCGAGGCGTTCCTGGACGCGGAGCGCGCGGATGAGGACCCGAAGGTGTTTACCAAGATCCGCATGAACTTCGTGGTCAAAGGGCGCAACCTCAAGGAAGCGCAAGTCAAGCGTGCGGTCGAACTGTCGGCGGAAAAGTACTGCTCTGCATCGATCATGCTTGATCGCGCAGGTGTCGAGATTACCCATAGCTACGAAATCGTCGAGTTGAGCTGAGCACGCTAGTTGAACGCACTGGCCGCTGGCGTCCCGCAAGAGTGCGGGCGCGCAGCGGCCACGACGCGCGGCAGGTCAGCGACGCAACGCTGGCAGGGCGTCTTGCAGCCAAGACGGCAGAATTGCGCGAAGCGCATGGGTGAAGCGCTCGCGACGCTTCTGGTAGAACAGGCCCAGTGCGATGACGCCAAGGCCGATCAAGGTCAGTACCACGGGAAACAGCAACGAATCGGCAAAGACTTCGTATGACAGGTAACCCAGGTAAGCCGCTACACCCAGTGCGCCAAAGACCAGGAAGAGTGGTCGACGTAACAGTATCGCGAGCCCGATAAGGCCCAGGTTGATCAGGCAGTACAACGCCTTGCCCATTTCGCTGTCACTGCCCATCGAGGACAAGCCACCCCAGAACGCCAGGAGGCCGGCCAGATATCCCCAAAAGGCATAGTCCTAGCGCGTGCGACCATCCACCGACAAGACGGCCAGCAAAAGGCCAAGGCCGAACCAGAGCGATACGCCACGGCGTTGTTCCCAGGTGAATTCGGCACCGTGAAACCATTCGCTGAGGTCCATGGACATGAACCACAGGGCAACGGCAATGGGCATGATGATGAAAGGGAAGGGCACCAGGCGCACCATCAGAAGGCCGGCCAGTACGGTCGCGGCTTCCATCAGCAGCCAGCCTCCCTGCACGTAGGTGTAGTACTGGTGGTAGTCGGCTTGGGCATCTTCCAGAGGCCACCAACCGGTCAACCTTTCAAGGGCGAAAACGGCCAGAGGCACGATGCTCACCGCCACGGCCGCCAGCACACCCGCGGCAATCGGCTGGTCGCGGGCCTGCAGCCGGAGGGCAAGCGCGGTCAGCAGACAGATGTAGAGTGCCGCGCCGGCCAACAGGGCGAGATCGCCGACGCTCATCCATGCCTCGGTGAGGAGCCAACCCATCGCCCCCATGATCAGCAAGGCACCGAAATAGAAGGCTACATGGGTCAGTTGAAACGTGGCGCGTTGCTGTGGCTGTTGGCTCAGGAACGTCAACAGGGCCTGATCCTGGCCCGGCAGGAGTATGCCTGCCTGTACCGCGCGTGCCAGATCCCTGGCTTCGAGACGTTCCGTCATGCTCGCACCTTAGATACGGTAGGTACTCTTGGTCATGACCTTCGCCAGCATGCTCATGCCGAAACGCACGGGGGCGGGGAACCTGTAGCCGCCAGCGTCCAAGGCCGATTCAGCATGCTGTTGCTCGTCGATGCGCATCTGCTCGAGGATGGCGCGGGACTTCTCGTCTTCTGGGGGCAGCTGTTCGAGATGCTCATCGAGATGCTTGCAGACCTGGCGTTCCGTAGCCGCCACGAAACCGAGGCTGACCTTGTCGCTGACCAGGCCGGCAAGGGCGCCGATACCGAACGACATGCCATAGAACAGCGGGTTGAGTACGCTGGGGTGGCTACCCAACTGGCGGATGCGTTGCTCGCACCATGCCAGATGATCGACCTCTTCCTCGGCCGCATGCTCCATCGCCTTGCGCACTTCAGGCAGCTTGGCGGTCAGAGCCTGGCCTTGATAAAGCGCCTGGGCGCAGACTTCGCCGGTGTGGTTGATGCGCATCAGCCCGGCAATATGACGGCTCTGGGTGTCGCCCAGGTCAGGGTCGGGTTGGATGATCGCCGGGGATGGGCGGGACGGTTGGCCGCTGAAGGGCAGCAAGGTGCGCATGGCGGTATCGGCCTGCAACAACAAGCGGTCTAGCGGCGAATAGTGACGTTCGGTAGCCATCGGGCACCTCCGCAAGAGTGTGCCCGACAGTCTACCCCAATCCAAAGGCCCGGGCTTGCCTTGGATCAGCCCGGCGGCCAGTGCATCTGGCGTTGGCCGAGCACGTGCATGTGAATATGGTAGACGGTCTGGCCACCCAATTCGTTGCAGTTCATGACCACGCGGAAGCCTTCCTCGCAACCCAGTTCCTTGGCCAGGCGCTGGGCTGTGAGCAGGAGGTGGCCTGCAAGGGCTTTGTCCTCTTCGGCCAGGTCGTTGAGGGTGCGGATGGGTTTCTTGGGGATGACCAGGAAATGCACGGGGGCCTGGGGGGCGATATCGTGGAAGGCCAGTACCTGGTCGTCCTCGTAGATGATGTTCGCCGGTATTTCCCGGTTGATGATCTTGGTGAAGAGAGTCTCCACAGCGCTTGCTCCATGGTGAGGGTCAGGCCGAGTGTACCCAGCCCGGCGCTACGCGCCCAGTGGCTATTGTATGCCGTGGGGGCGGTAGGTGCGATGGATCAGTCCGGCGAGCTTGCGGGTGAGCCAGCGCGGCAGCAGGCGCGGCGCGCGGGCCAGCCAGCGGTTGCGCCGGCCTGGCAGAATCACTGCGCGGTTCTTGTCGAGCGCTCGAACGGTGTATAGCGCGACTTCCTCAGCGGTAAGACTGCGCTTGCTCGCCTCGAGACGAGGGATACGCCGCTTCGAGGAACGCACGGGCCCCGGGCAGAGCACCGATACCTTTATCCCAGTGCGCTTGAGCTCTTCACGCAGGGCTTCGGAAAAGTGCAAGACGTAGGCCTTGGTTGCGGCATAGGTAGCCATCCCAGGCCCAGGTGCATAGCCCGCCAGCGATGCCACGTTGAGGATCTGCCCGCCGCCATGGACGGCCATCAGGTTGCCGATGGCGTGGCACAACCGCGTCAATGCGACGAGGTTGACTTCTATCAAATCCTGTTCGTCGGCCCACTCCTGGGCCAGGAACGGGCCATAGGAGCGCAACCCGGCGCAATTGACCAGCAGGTCGATGCGTCGGTCGCCTTCCTCCAATTCCAGGACGAAGCCGGACACCCGCAAAGGTTCACTGAGGTCGCAGGCACGGAAAAGCACTTCGACGCCGAAGCGTTGGGTCAGTTCGATGGCGACCGGCTCCAGGGCCTCGCGTTGCCGTGCCACCAGGATCAGATTGCGCCCGCGCCGCGCCAGTGCCTCTGCCAAGGCAAGACCCAGGCCGCTGGAGGCGCCGGTGATCATGGCGTAACGGGTCATGCAAGGCTCCGGGACGGCAAAAGAGGGCAGCTAGTGTACAGCTAGACCAAGCAAGTTGTTGCCTTTTGCTACATGGATCAGGCGTGCAGGTTGTGGGCGCGAGCCAATGCTTGGTGATACTCGTCACGCAGGCGTTCGATGAGCGTGCCGGTGTCTGGCAGGTCTTGGATTCCACCTACGCCCTGGCCTGCAGACCAGACGGTCTTCCAGGCTTTGGCTTCTTCATCCAGCGGCTTGAGGCGACCCTGATCATGACGGGTCTTGAGTGCAGTCATGTCGAAGCCTGCCTGCTCGAGACTCTGGCGCAGGAAACTCGCAGGCACGCCGGATACCGCTGGGGTGTGGACGATATCCATGGCCTTCGCTCCCAGAAGCATCTGCTTGTAGGCGGGTTGTGCCTGGCTCTCCTCGGTGGCGATGAAGCGTGTGCCCATGTAGGCGAGGTCCACGCCCAGCATCTGCGCGGCAAGCATTTCATGGCCATGGTTCAGGCATCCGGCCAGCAAGAGGGTCTTGTCGAAGAACTGTCGCAACTCGGCTACCAAGGCGAAGGGGCTCCAGGTTCCGGCATGTCCACCTGCACCCGCCGCCACCGCGATAAGCCCATCCACACCGGCCTCGGCGGCCTTTTCTCCATGGCGACGAGTGGTGACATCGTGGAACACCAGGCCACCATAAGCCTGGACGGCCTCCACCACTTCCTTCACTGCGCCCAGGCTGGTGATGACGATGGGCACGCGATGCTCCACGCAAACGGCCAGGTCGGCTTGCAGACGAGGATTGCTGGGGTGGACGATCAGGTTCACCGCATAGGGGGCAGGCTTCTCCAGAGCGGCGAGGCCGGCTTCGATCTCTTCAATCCAGCGCTTGAATCCTCCGGTGTCGCGTTGGTTGAGCGCGGGAAAGCTGCCGACCACGCCATGCCCGCAGCAGGCCAGCACCAACTGTGGGTTGGAGATCAGGAACATGGGTGCCGCGACGAGGGGCAGGCGCAAGCGTTGTTCGAGCAAGGCGGGCAAGGGCATGGCAGGCTCCGGCAAAAAGTGCGGTTATCGTCAGAACGGTTTGACCACTACCAGAATCACGATAGCCAACAGAATCACCACCGGTACTTCGTTGAACCAGCGGTAATAGACATGGCTGCGCGTATTCTCGCCGCGCGCGAAGCGCTTGAGCTTGGCGCCGCAGACGTGATGGTAGCCGGTCAGCAGCACGATCAGGGTGAGCTTGGCATGCAGCCAGCCCTGGCTCATGAATCCAGGGCTCAGCACCAGCAGCCAGATGCCGAAGACGAAGGTCGCGATCATCGCCGGGCCCATGATGCCGCGGTAGAGCTTGCGCTCCATCGTGACAAAACGTTCCTGGCTGATGCTGTCCTTGCTCTGCGCGTGGTAGACGAACAGGCGTGGCAGGTAGAACAGCCCGGCGAACCAGCAGACCACGCTGACGATGTGCAGCGCTTTGATCCAGAGATAGAGCATTTGAAGTTCCTTCAGGTTTTCACGGTCGTCAGATAGTAGAGGCGAAGCGCCGGAAGGGCATCCCAAGAGTTGTTACAGACGTCTGGGATGCCTATCATCGTGGGCTTTCCAGTCGGTTCGTTGATAAGGGGCAAGCGTTATGATCAAGGTCGGTATCGTCGGCGGCACGGGCTACACAGGAGTCGAGCTGCTGCGTCTGCTTGCGCAGCATCCACAGGCCGAGGTCGCTGTGATCACCTCGCGCTCCGAGGCTGGGGTTGCGGTCGCCGATATGTACCCTAACCTGCGCGGCCATTATGACGGCCTGGCGTTCAGTGTTCCGGACAGCAAGGCCTTGGGCGCCTGTGACGTGGTCTTCTTCGCCACGCCGCACGGCGTCGCCCACGCGCTGGCCGGTGAGCTGCTTGCCGCCGGTACCAAGGTCATCGACTTGTCCGCTGACTTCCGTCTGCAGGACGCGGTCGAGTGGGGAAAATGGTATGGCCAGCCCCATGGCGCTCCCGATCTGCTTCCGGACGCGGTATACGGCCTGCCCGAAGTCAACCGTGAGAAGATTCGCCAGGCGCGCCTGATTGCTGTGCCTGGGTGCTATCCGACCGCAACCCAGCTGGGTTTCCTGCCTTTGCTCGAAGCCGGCCTTGCCGATCCATTGCGCCTGATCGCTGACTGCAAGTCCGGCGTCAGCGGTGCTGGCCGCGGTGCTTCGGTGGGTTCGCTGTTCTGCGAAGCGGGTGAAAGCATGAAAGCCTATGCTGTAAAGGGCCATCGTCACTTGCCTGAAATCAGCCAGGGTCTGCGCCTGGCGGCTGGTACCGATATCGGGCTGACCTTCGTGCCTCACCTGACGCCCATGATCCGTGGCATTCACTCCACGCTTTATGCAACGGTCACTGATACCTCGGTCGACCTGCAGGCTCTGTTCGAGAAACGCTATGCCGATGAACCGTTCGTCGATGTGATGCCTGCTGGCAGCCACCCCGAGACACGCAGCGTGCGCGGCGCCAATGTCTGCCGTATCGCAGTGCATCGGCCGCAGGATGGCGATCTGGTCGTCGTGTTGTCGGTAATCGACAATCTGGTGAAGGGCGCATCCGGCCAGGCGGTGCAAAACCTCAACATCCTGTTCGGCCTGGACGAGCGGATGGGCCTGTCCCACGCAGGGTTGCTGCCGTAAAGGCAGCGGTCTGTTCGGCTTGCAACCTACGGCCGTCAGTTTCCGGATAGTATTGTTGACCGATTTTCTCGGAGAAGCGGATAATGCGCGTCATCACGTGTTATGGCGGCACAGCGCCGGGAGAATCAACATGAGCGTCGAAACCTTTACCCCCGAGGCCTTGCAGTTCACTCAAGGGGCAGCCAGCAAGGTGAAGACTCTGGTTAGCGAAGAGGGCAATGATCGGCTGAAGTTGCGGGTATTCGTGACTGGCGGAGGCTGCTCGGGTTTCCAGTACGGTTTCACCTTCGATGAAGATATTGCCGAGGATGACACCATCGTCGAGCGTGAGGGTGTAGCTTTGGTGGTCGATCCGATGAGCTACCAGTACCTGGCAGGGGCAGAGGTGGATTACCAGGAAGGCCTGGAAGGTTCTCGGTTTGTAATCAAGAACCCGAACGCAACCACGACCTGCGGCTGCGGTTCATCGTTCTCGATCTGACTTGGGTAGCTGGAACAAGAGCGCCGCGTATTAACGCGGCGTTCTGCATTTCGGGGCTGGATAGGGCGGCTCAGGCCGGATAGATGGCGCCCAAAATACGCAGCCCCCTAGCGCCGGTGACGCTGGGACGGTTTGCGGGGATCCGCTCCAGGCAGCAATGGGCCAGCCAGGCAAACGCCATTGCTTCAACCCAATCGGGGTCGACGCCGTGGGGAGCCGTGCTGCTGACCGTGGTCCCTGGCAGTAGCTCGGCCAGGCGTCGCATCAGCGTACCGTTGCGAGCGCCACCGCCACAGACCAGCAGCGCTTCGGTATCTTGTTGCGCAGTTTGCAATGACTCGAGGATGCTGCGAGCGGTGAGTTCGAGCAACGTTGCCTGCACGTCTTCATCACGGTAAGCAGGCAGTTTGCACAGGTGTGCATCCAGCCACGTCAGGTTGAAGACCTCGCGCCCCGTACTTTTGGGCCCGGTGCCGGCAAAGAAGGGATCGCCAAGCAGTGCCTCGAGCAGTTCTGGAACCACCGAACCGCTGGCCGCCCAGGCGCCATCGGCATCGTACTGCTGCCCGCGCTTGCGTTCTATCCAGGCGTCCAGCAGCACATTGCCGGGGCCGCAATCGAATCCGTGCACCGGTGAAGCCTGCTCGATAAGACTGAGGTTGCTGAAGCCGCCGACATTGAGTACCGCCACGCGCTGGCCGAGATGGCCGAACAGGGTTTCATGGAATGCGGGTACCAAGGGAGCGCCTTGCCCGCCCGCCGCGACGTCGCGGCGACGGAAGTCGCTGATCACGGTGATCCCGGTCAACTCGGCGAGCAGCGCAGGATTACCGATCTGCACAGTGAATCCACGAGCGGGCTCATGGCGAACGGTCTGGCCGTGGCTGCCGATGGCGGATATTCGGGCAGCATCGACACGCTGCTCGCTCAGCAATCGTTGAATCCCTTGCGCTGCCAGGCTTGCCCAGTGGTTTTCCGCCATCGCCACACGAGCGATTTCGTCCGCCCCACTGGCACAGAGTGCCAGCAGATCCTTGCGCAATGCTGTCGGCATGGGGACGTAGTGCGTGGCGAGCAATCGGCACTGCTGCATATCGACCAGCGCGATGTCCAGACCGTCAAGGCTGGTGCCGGACATCACTCCCAAGTAGAGCGCCATGGGTCAACGCTTGTTCGAGGCGAGCATGGTTGCCTTTTCCTGATCCATGCGAGCGATCAGGGGCTTGCTCAGCTGAAGGAAGCGCTGACGTTCGGCCTTGGCGATCGGGTCGGCCATGGGCACCTTCTGACTCAGCGGGTCGACATGGACGCCTTTGACCTGGAACTCATAGTGCAGATGCGGGCCGGTAGAAAGACCCGTCGTACCAATGTAGCCGATGATCTGGCCCTGCTTGACGTTGGAGCCGTTCTTCACGCCCTTGGCAAAGCCTTGCATGTGGCCGTAGAGAGTCTTGTAGGTATTGCCATGCTGGATGATCACGGTATTGCCATAACCCCCGCGACGTCCCGCCAGCAATACCTTGCCATCGCCCGCAGCCTTGATCGGCGTACCGCGTGGCGCAGCGTAATCGACACCCTTATGGGCGCGGATCTTGTTGAGGATCGGGTGCTTGCGACCATTCGAGAAGCGCGAACTGATGCGCGCAAAGTCTACCGGGGTGCGGATGAAGGCCTTGCGCAGGCTGTTGCCGTCGGCCGTGTAGTAGCTGGTGTTGCCCTGTTTGTTGGTGTAGCGGACAGCGGTGTAGGTCTTGCCGCGGTTGGTGAAGCGCGCGGACAGGATGTTACCTGTGCCGACAACCTTGCCGTCCATGACCTTCTGCTCGTAGACCACGTCGAATTCATCGCCCTGGCGGATGTCCTGGGCGAAGTCGACGTCGTAGCCGAGCACGCGTGCCATGTCCATCGTCAGACTGTGCGAAAGGCCCGCGCGCTGGGCGGACGCCGAGAGCGAGCTGTTGATGATGCCGTGTGCGTAGGCGGTACGTACGATGGGTTTGCTGATCACTCGATCGAAGCTGTAGCCCTTGGTGCTGCGGGTCAGGCGGATGGACTCGAGACTGCTGACCTTGGTATTCAAGGTGTTCAGCTGACCATCCTTGTCCAGGTCGAACTGCAATACCTGACCGTGCTTGAGCTGAGTGAACTGCTTGGCCTGCTTGCTGCTGGCCAGGACGTCATGCACTGCAGCGGATGGAAGACCGACCTTGGCAAAGAGCGTCGACAGGGTGTCTCCGCGTGCCACAGTCACTTCACGGTGGTCAGGTGCCTTGGCTTCGGCTTTCGCCTCGGCTACAGGCTGAGCCTGATTGCTTTGGGCAGTGGCTGACTCGCCGTTTTCTATCTGGACGAAAGGGGAAGGATTGTCTTGTTCGGCCTGGACCAGTGGAGCGGTCTTGGCCTCGTCCTTGAGTTGTTCGGCAGGGCTTTCCAATTCGAGACTGAGGCTGGTTTTCTTGGCCTCTACATCGCTGGAAGGGAATACCAGTAGCGCCAGGCTGAGAAGGGCGGCGAGGCCGCTCGCGGCCAACAGATGGCTTTTCGGATAAAGCGGAGGCGCTTTAGGCGTATCGTTGGTCATAGGGAAAAGGACTTTGAAAAGGTGAAATGGAAAAGATGAATGACATGATGAAGATGAAATAACTGTATAAAATATAACCAAATCCATTTCGGCGCAAGAGTGACAGACGCTTCGAGACGGTGGTCGGGTCACATCCTGGGTAGATCTTGTATTTGATGGCCGATCTTGTATGGTTGGCTCCCTTTGAATCTGAGCCTTGCGGGTCTGTTTATGAAGTCGGTGGAAGAACAGCTGGCGCTTATCAAGCGCGGCGCGGAAGAAGTGCTCGTGGAATCCGAGCTGGTCGAAAAGCTCAAGCGTGGTCAGCCGCTGCGCATCAAGGCTGGCTTCGATCCGACAGCGCCAGACCTGCACCTGGGCCATACGGTCCTGATCAACAAGCTGCGCCAGTTCCAGGATCTGGGGCATCAGGTGATTTTCCTGATCGGTGACTTCACTGGCATGATCGGCGACCCGAGCGGCAAGAGCGCGACCCGTCCGCCCTTGACGCGCGAGCAGGTGCTGGACAATGCCGAGACCTATAAACAGCAGGTCTTCAAGATTCTTGATCCGGCAAAGACCGAGGTTGCATTCAACTCGACCTGGATGGACCAGCTGACCCCTGCCGATTTCATCCGTCTGGCATCACAGTACACGGTCGCTCGCATGCTCGAGCGCGATGACTTCGACAAGCGTTATACCAGCAACCAGCCAATCGCCATTCATGAGTTTCTCTATCCTCTGGTGCAGGGCTACGACTCGGTGGCGCTCAAGGCTGACGTCGAGCTGGGCGGGACCGACCAGAAATTCAACTTGCTGATGGGGCGCGAGCTGCAGCGCAGCTACGGTCAGGAAGCGCAGAACATCGTTACCATGCCGCTGCTCGAGGGGCTGGATGGTGTGAAGAAGATGTCCAAGTCGCTGGGTAACTATGTGGGTATCCAGGAAGCGCCGGGTGTGATGTACAGTAAGCTGGTGTCGATCCCTGACACATTGATGTGGCGCTATTTCGAGCTGCTCAGCTTCCGCTCGATGGATGAGATCGAGGCGTTTCGGTCTGACGTCGAGCGCGGCGCCAATCCGCGCGACATCAAGATCAAGCTAGCCGAAGAAATCGTTGCCCGCTTCCATGGGGAAGAAGCGTCGGCCAATGCGCACCGTGGCGCAGGCAATCGCATGAAGGATGGCGAGCTGCCAGAGGATCTGCCTGAGATAGAAGTCGAGGCAGCTGAAGACATGCCGATCGCTGCAGTGCTCAACAAGGCAGGGCTGGTCAAGAATTCGGCTGCGGCTCGCGATCTTCTTGCGGCCGGTAGCGTGAAGGTCGATGGAGCGGTCGTGGACCGCGGCTTCGTATTTGCTGTGGGCGCCACCCATGTCTGCCAATCGGGCAAGAAGGCTTTTGCACGCATTACCTTGAAAGGTCAGTGACTATCTATATAGCTAAAGGGCGGCCGGAAGGCCGCCCTTTGTTGTTTTTAGGTTAATTTGATGTTTGTTGAAATAAGGGGTTGACGCATTTCTCCAGGTCCTTATAATGCGCACCACTTCCAGCGTAGTTGGAACGAGAAACTCCTTGAAGATCAATGAGTTAAGCGTTTCAGGCGATGCGGGAAGGGCTTCGATCGACAGATCGACAGCGGTGAAAAAGGTGGTTGACAGCGGTTTTCAACGCTGTATGATTCGCCTCCCGCTGACGAGAGATCGCAGCGCGTCAAGTGGTTGAAGTTGAACGAGTTTCTCGACAAAAACTTCAAAATAAACGCTTGACAGGCTCTGAGGAAAGCGTAGAATGCGCACCTCGGTTCAGCAAGTCGAAAGACGCCGAACCAACCGCTCTTTAACAAATTGAATCAAGCAATTCGTGTGGGTGCTTGTGAGCATGGACTGATAGTCTGCAA
>NZ_JAAMQM010000060.1 GCF_013523055.1 Pseudomonas capeferrum
AACCAGGTATCAGGTGGTGAGCGGGCTTGTCCCGCGAGAGGCCATGAGCTTCAAGGAGATTTCAGAAACTGAAAGATGAGCCTCAGCATTGATACGGAACCCGCCCTGCCGCCTGCACATTATTCTCTCCACCGGTTGCGCGGTCGCTTAAAGAGAGGCCACCTCGGTATCAGGCGGGCTCAGGACGGCGGACTGATGGTTCGACACCCCTTTCGACTCAACCAGGTATCAGGTGGTGAGCGGGCTTGTCCCGCGAGAGGCCGGTTTCAAACGCCGAGATTGTCTTTCGGCTTTTGACATCTTCGGTGAGGCCTATGGCCTCTCGCGGGGCAAGCCCGCTCACCACCGGTTGCGCGGTCGCTGAAAGAGGGGCCACCCCGGTAACAGGCGGACTCATGACGGCGGACTGATGGTTCGACAGCCCTTTCGACTCAACCAGGTATCAGGTGGTGAGCGGGCTTGTCCCGCGAGAGGCCATGAGCTTCAAGGAGATTTCAGAAACTGAAAGATGAGCCTCAGCATTGATACGGAACCCGCCCTGCCGCCTGCACATTATTCTCCCCACCGGTTGCGCGGTCGCTGAAAGAGGGGCCACCCCGGTATCAGGCGGGATCAGGACGGCGGACTGATGGTTCGACACCCCTTTCGACTCAACCAGGTATCAGGTGGTGAGCGGGCTTGTCCCGCGAGAGGCCATGAGCTTCAAGGAGATTTCAGAAACTGAAAGATGAGCCTCAGCATTGATACGGAACCCGCCCTGCCGCCTG
>NZ_JAAMQM010000061.1 GCF_013523055.1 Pseudomonas capeferrum
TGATATCGGCCCCTAGCAGACCTTCGCGGGGGGCTGCTCACGGCCAGAAGCAGACTGCTTGGCAGAGGCGATCCTGTGGGAGCGGGTTCACCCGCGAATACCGGCAAAGCCGGTGCCATGCACCGCGTCGCATTCTTCGCGGGTAAACCCGCTCCCACAGGGTATGCGCAGCGCTTGCGGGCGTTGATTACTTCGTATGCTCAGAAGTTTCTCGCGGAGACTGTTCTGAAAGCCAAGGTCTGCTATGGGTTGATAGCAGCCCCTTGCGAGTGCCTGATATCGGCCCCTAGCAGACCTTCGCGGGGGCTGCTCACGGCCAGAAGCAGACTGTTTGGCAGAGGCGATCCTTGTGGGAGCGGGTTCAGCCGCGAACACCGGCAAAGCCGGTGCCATGCACCGCGCCGCATTCTTCGCGGGTAAACCCGCTCCCACAGGGTGTGCGCAGCGCTTGCGGGCGTTGATTACCTCGCATGCTCGCCGGTGCTTTCTCGCGGAGACTGTTCTGAAAGCCAAGGTCTGCTATGGGTTGATAGCAGCCCCTTGCGAGTGCCTGATATCGGTCCCTAGCAGACCTTCGCGGGGGGCTGCTCACGGCCAGAAGCAGACTGCTTGGCAGATGCGATCCTGTGGGAGCGGGTTCACCCGCGAACACCGGCAAAGCCGGTGCCATGCACCGCGTCGCATTCTTCGCGGGTAAACCCGCTCCCACAGGGTATGCGCAGCGCTTGCGGGCGTTGATTACTTC
>NZ_JAAMQM010000062.1 GCF_013523055.1 Pseudomonas capeferrum
AAGACCCTCAAGGTCGAAGCGCCGGCGGCTCGCAGCGCGGGGATCATGGTCAAGTCGGTGGCCGAACTGGTCGAGAAACTGAAGAACGAGGCGAAGGTAATCCAATGACTATCCTGGTTGTCGCTGAACACGAAAATGGTGCCGTAGCCCCGGCTACCCTGAACACTGTTGCTGCTGCCGCCAAGATCGGCGGTGATGTCCACGTACTGGTCGCGGGTCAGGGTGTGGGCGCTGTCGCCGAAGCCGCCGCCAAGATCGCCGGCGTGGCCAAGGTGCTGGTAGCCGACAACGCCGCCTATGCCCACCAGTTGCCGGAAAACGTCGCACCGCTGGTAGCCGAGCTGGGCAAGGCCTACAGCCACGTGCTGGCACCGGCCACCAGCAACGGCAAGAACATCCTGCCGCGCGTCGCCGCGCTGCTGGACGTCGACCAGATTTCCGAGATCATCGCGGTCGAATCCGCCGATACCTTCCAGCGGCCGATCTACGCCGGCAACGCCATTGCCACCGTGCAATCGAGCGCGGCGATCAAGGTCATCACCGTGCGTGCCACCGGTTTCGATGCCGTGGCCGCCGAGGGTGGCTCGGCAGCGATCGAAACCGTTGGCGCCGCTCACGATGCCGGCACCTCGGCGTTCGTCGGTGAAGAGCTGGCCAAGTCCGATCGTCCCGAACTGACCGCGGCCAAGATCGTCGTGTCCGGTGGCCGCGGCATGCAGAACGGCGATAACTTCAAGCACC
>NZ_JAAMQM010000063.1 GCF_013523055.1 Pseudomonas capeferrum
ACGGTAAGGTCACGGTCCAGCACCTGGTTGACCTTGACGGTGAACGACGGCTGCTGGGCTTCGGTGACATCGCCGTTGCTGACGATGGTCACCGAGACCTTGTCGCCCTGGCCGCTTGGCTCGTCGGTCACTGTCGTGATGCGGGTTTCGCCGCCCAGGGTCAGCTTCTCGAAGGCGTCGTCACCGCTGACCGAGACCAGCTTGTTGACGATATTGGCCTGGCCGCCGGTGTACACGTCATCCTTGGCGGTGACAATCACGGTACCGGTCGCGCTGCCGTTCGGCACGATGACCTTGCTGCCATCGGTCAGGGTGAAGGTCAGGCCGCCATGGCCGGTCACCGCCAGGCCCTGGGCGTTGGTCAGGGTCACGGTATAGGTGACCTGGCCACCCTCGGTGACGGTGGTCTTGTCGGCGGCCAGGGTCGCGATCACTTCGCTGGTGGTATCGAGCACCTGCAGCGACGCCGGAGTGGCGTTGATCTGCAGGTTCTCGAAGCCCTTGCCCCCGACATCGACCGCGCTGCTGACGCTCAGCTGGATAGTTTCGCCGTCCTTGAACACGTCGTCACCTTGGGCGGCCAAGGTGTAAGAGGCGGTGGTCTTGCCTGCCTTGACCGTTACGGTGTCACCGTTGCTCAGGGTGACGGTGAGGTCACGCTCCAGGCTGCGGTTGAGGGTGACGGTGAAGGTGGCCGGCTTGTCCTCGGTGATCGAGTT
>NZ_JAAMQM010000064.1 GCF_013523055.1 Pseudomonas capeferrum
CCAATGGTGACAAGGTCCTGATCGCCGCGGGCCAGACCGAAGCCACCTACCGCACCGATGCCCAGGGCGAGGACGTCTTCAAGGACGCCGGTTCGCTAACCGTTGGTATCACCGATGCCACCGTTGACGGCCAGACCTTCGAAAACCTGCAGCTGGGTGGCTCCGCCACCGTGCAGATCGCCGACACCATCAACGATGTCGTGGCGACCCTGACCGCTGACAAGACCACTGTCGCCGAAGGCGGTCAGATCACCTACACCGTGACCCTGAGCAGCAAGGATGGCCTGCCGGTGATCGGTCACCAGGGCATGACCTTCACCCTCGAAGGCGGCGGTCTCGTCACCATCGAGGCAGGCAAGGCCAGCGGCACCTATGTGCTGACCACGGCCGACGACGCCTACGTCGGCGGCCAGCCCGTCATCAACAAGTCGATCACCGGCATCACCGGTGGCAACGTCTTCGAGAAGTTGTCGACCTCGGGCTACACCTGCACCACGGTCACTGACGAAACCGGTACCCCGAATAACCCAGGTACCCCAGGTACACCGAACGGCGGCGACTTGGTCACCGTCGGCATCACGGCCGATCAGAACTCGATCACCGAGGACAAGCCGGCCACCTTCACCGTCACCCTCAACCGCAGCCTGGAGCGTGACCTCACCGTCACCCTGAGCAACGGTGACACCGTAACGGTCAAGGCAGGCAAGACCACCGCCT
>NZ_JAAMQM010000065.1 GCF_013523055.1 Pseudomonas capeferrum
GCCCAGTACTGGACAAGCCCGCTCGCCACCCGATGCGCGGCGCAGCGGTTATAAATCCCAGTGGCGAGCGGGCTTGTCCCGCGATAGGGCCATCAGCATCACAAAAGATTCCAGAAGCCGAAGGCCAGGTTACTAGTATCGAACCCCGAATGCCCGTTCCTTGATCGGCCGGCCCGGCGCTGAGGTTGGCCCTACGAAAGTGGCAGCTGATCCGGCCGGGGCAATCGCCGGGCCACCCAGTACTGGACAAGCCCGCTCGCCACCCGATGCGCGGCGCAGCGGTTATAAATCCCAGTGGCGAGCGGGCTTGTCCCGCGATAGGGCCATCAGCATCACAAAAGATTCCAGAACCCGAAGGCCAAGTTACTAGTATCGAACCCCGAATGCCCGTTCCTTGATCGGCCGGCCCGGCGCTGAGGTTGGCCCTACGAAAGTGGCAGCTGATCCGGCCGGGGCAATCGCTGGGCCGCCCAGTACTGGACAAGCCCGCTCGCCACCCGATGCGCGGCGCAGCGGTTATAAATCCCAGTGGCGAGCGGGCTTGTCCCGCGATAGGGCCATCAGCATCACAAAAGATTCCAGAAGCCGAA
>NZ_JAAMQM010000066.1 GCF_013523055.1 Pseudomonas capeferrum
GGTTCGTCAGTGACGACTGTGTTGGTGCTGCCAGCAGTGATCAGGTTCTCGAAGACCGCATCGCCGGTCACACCGGTGATGGTCTGGGCAATGGCCGGCTGGCCACCGACATACACGTCATCGTTGGCAGTGATGGAAGCGGTGCCGGCGGTACTGCCGCTCGGGATGGTGATCGTGGTGCCATCGGTGAGGGTGAACGTCAGGCCCGCATGGCCGGTAACTGGCAGGCCTTGGGCATTGCTCAGGGTCACGGTGTAGGTGATCTGGCCACCTTCGGTGACAGTGGTCTTGTCAGCGGTCAGGGTCGCCACGACATCGTTGATGGTGTCGGCGATCTGCACGGTGGCGGAGCCACCCAACTGCAGGTTTTCGAAGGTCTGGCCGTCAACGGTGGCGTCGGTGATACCAACGGTTAGCGAACCGGCGTCCTTGAAGACGTCCTCGCCCTGGGCATCGGTGCGGTAGGTGGCTTCGGTCTGGCCCGCGGCGATCAGGACCTTGTCACCATTGGTCAGGGTGACGGTGAGGTCACGGTCCAGGACCTGGTTGACGCGCACGGTGAAGACCGG
>NZ_JAAMQM010000067.1 GCF_013523055.1 Pseudomonas capeferrum
GAAATCATCGACCACGACAAGGTCCACCAACTGGCCCACGCCATTCTCAGCCCCTGGTGCGACACCTACTGGATGGGCACCGCTCAGGTCATCGAGATCGGCCCGGGCAACAAGGCCCAACCGCTGCACCGCGACTTCGAAAATTACATGGCGTTCAAGGAAATGGGGATCAAGGCCCCCGACGTCATCTGCAACTTCCTGATCGCCCTGAGCCCCTGCACCGAAGAAAACGGCGCCACCCGCATCATCCCCGGCAGCCAGTACTGGCCCGATTACGATGACCGCGGCACCCCGGAAATGACCGTGCCTGCGGAGCTGGAACCGGGCGATGCGCTGTTCTTCACCGGCAAGATCTCCCACGGCGGCGGCGCCAACACCACCACCGACCAGTACCGCCGCGCCGTGGCCTTTACCTTCAACCTCGGCTGGCTGGTACCCGAGGAAGCCTATCCGTTCGTGGTGGACATGGAGCTGGTACGCACTCTGTCACCGCGCGTGCAACAGATCCTCGGCTTCCGCTCCTTTACCGCCGACCTCTACGGCCTGCCGGGCCT
>NZ_JAAMQM010000068.1 GCF_013523055.1 Pseudomonas capeferrum
CACAGAACGGCACTTTTACTGTTACCGCACCCGATGGTCTGCAAACCCTGACCGTTGGTGGCATCAATGTGCTGAGCGGCGGTATTGCCAGTGGTTTCCCGCAAACGCTGATCACTGCACTGGGCAACACCCTGACCATCACTGGCTACAACGCCAGTACCGGTGTGGTCAGCTACAGCTACACCCTGACCGACAACGAAGCCCACCCGACGGCCAACGGTGCCAACAGCCTGAGCGAGAGCTTTGTTGTCTCGGCCACCGACACCGATGGCAGCACGGCCACCGACAACCTGGACGTCACTATCGTCGATGACCTGCCGACGGCTGCGAATGACGGCAACCTGGCAACGGCGACCGAGCAGCAGACCATGCTTACGGGGAACGTGCTGAGCAACGATACCCAGGGTGCCGACCGGATAGTGATCAGTCCCACCACCGGGCCGATCACCGCAGGTACCTTCACCGGCACCTATGGCACTCTGATGTTGGCAGCGGATG
>NZ_JAAMQM010000069.1 GCF_013523055.1 Pseudomonas capeferrum
TCAGCGACAACCAGGATAGTCATTGGATTACCTTCGCCTCGTTCTTCAGTTTCTCGACCAGTTCGGCCACCGACTTGACCATGATCCCCGCGCTGCGAGCCGCCGGCGCTTCGACCTTGAGGGTCTTGATGGTGGAAGCGGTGGAAACGCCCAGCGCGTCTGGAGTGACGGTTTCCAGCGGCTTCTTCTTGGCCTTCATGATGTTCGGCAGCGACGCATAGCGCGGCTCGTTCAGGCGCAGGTCGGTGGTGACGATCGCCGGCAGGTTCAGCGCGACGGTCTGCAGGCCGCCATCGATCTCGCGGGTGACATTGAGCTTGTCGCCAGTCACTTCCACCTTGGAGGCGAAGGTGCCCTGGGCATGGCCGGTCAGCGCGGCCAGCATCTGGCCGGTCTGGTTGTTGTCACTGTCGATGGCCTGCTTGCCAAGGATCACCAGCTGCGGCTGCTCCTTGTCGACCAC
>NZ_JAAMQM010000006.1 GCF_013523055.1 Pseudomonas capeferrum
GGGCAAGCCCGCTCGCCACTGGTGCACGGTTCCTGGTGGCGAGCGGGCTTGCCCCGCGATGAGGCCGGCAGCATCACTGAAGATTTCGGAAGCCAAACAAGAGCACCAGCCAACGAAAATTGATGGCTTTTGCTTTACTGACCAGCATTAGGCGCCGGACCTACCTTTACTGCTCTTTTTCCACATGCCTTCAGCGCGGCCGAGACGATTTTTACTGTCTCGACTCGCCTGGTTCGTCTTGTCACTAGATACCCGAATTCAAGGATGCTCTCATGACTGCCACCTCCTCCCCCGAACGCGCCAGCCTGCGCTCGCAACGTCTCAACCAACTGACCCATGCGCCGCACGGCGAACTGGATGCGCTGGTCAAGTCCCACGCGCCATTCGATAGCCGTGAAAGTTTCGCCCGCTTCGTGGTCGCTCAATACCTGTTCCAGGCGGAGCTCCAGGCGCTGTACAACGACCCTCGGCTGATCGCCATCGTCCCGGACCTGAGCCAGCGTTGCCGCGCGGAGCAGGCCCTTCTGGACCTGGCCGACCTGGGCGCGCGCGCACCCTCCGCCGTCCCGGGCGCCTTGCGGGCCACGACCTTGGGTGAGGCGATGGGCTGGATCTTCGTCTCCGAAGGCTCCAAACTGGGTGCCGCGTTCCTGATCAAGCGTGCCGTGGCCCTGGGGCTGTCGGACAGCTTCGGCGCCCGCCACCTGGGCGAGCCGGTCGGTGGCCGTGCCGAGGGCTGGAAGCAGTTCACCCGTATACTCGACAGCCTGGAACTGAGCGCCGAGGAAGAAGCCGCCGCCGAACGTGGCGCCGTCGCCGCCTTCGAGCGCTTCACCGAATTGCTCAAGCATGCCTACGCTGCCGATGCCGCGCTGGCCTGAAACGCTCACCCGGTCGCCTCATCGGCGACCGGACCGTCCCTTGCAGTGAGACCATGACCCGAATCGCCCGCTCGAAACCGTCCCGACTGCTCTATGGGATCCTGGCCTACGTCAGTCTTGGCGTCGGCCTGGTCGCTATTGTCATACCGGGCCTGCCAACCACCGAATTCATTCTGCTCGCCGCCTGGGCGGCGACCCGCAGTTCGCCACGCCTGAGTGCCTGGCTGGAAAACCATCGGCTGTTCGGACCGATTCTGTTCAACTGGCGCAATGGCAGGATCATCCAGCGCCGTGCCAAGGTCAGCGCCACGCTGAGCATGCTGCTGTGCGCCTGCCTGATGCTGGTGTTCCTGGAGCATCGCTGGCCGGTATTCCTGGCCATCGGTGGCATGGCCTTGGGCAACCTGTGGATCTGGTCACGGCCCGAGCGCTTGCCGGAGCCCTGCCCGGCCGATCTGCAACGCTAGTGGCCTGTGCGATCGGTTCGGGTTCGAATCAATCGTACAGGTCCTGACACATTCGGATCGAACCAAGTCCCGCCCCGCGACGCCTCATATACAGCGACACCGCTCAGGAGGCCGTGCATGCAACAGTTACTCAGCGACATCGCCAAAGACCTGCCGGTGGATCCCGCCGCCGTCCGCTGGCATGGCATTGGCGCCCTGCCGTCAGCCTTCGCGGTTACCGAACTGGCCAGCGCCAGCCTTGCGGCCGCGGGCCTCGCGATGGCCGATCTATTGAAAGGGCAGACCCAACAGTGCCCACTGGTACAGGTCGACCGCCGTCTCGCTTCGTTCTGGTTCGGCACCTCCCTGCGCCCGCAAGGTTGGCAGGTCCCGCCGACGTGGGACGCTCTGGCCGGCGACTACCCCACCCGCGACGGCTGGATACGTCTGCATACCAATGCGCCCTTGCACCGCAAGGCCGTCGAGCGGGTGTTGGGCAGGGCCAACGCGTGGGAGGACATGGCCAGGCAAGTCGCGCAATGGTCCTCGAACGACCTGGAGGATGCCGTAGTGGCCGCTGGCGGTTGTGCGGCCACCCTGCAAAGCTGGCCACAGTGGTGTGCCCATCCACAGGGCCAGGCGGTGAACGGCGAACCGCTGATCCTTCGCGAGACCTTCGTGGCTGAAAAGCGCCCCTGGACCGGTTGCCAGGCGCGTCCGCTGGCCGGTGTCAAGGTCCTGGACCTGACCCGCATCCTCGCAGGGCCTGTCGCCAGCCGCCTGTTGGCGGGATTTGGCGCCGACGTGTTGCGCATCGATCCTCCCGGCTGGGAAGAGCCCGCGGCCGTGCCGGAGGTCACCTTGGGCAAGCGATGCGCTCGCCTCGACCTGCGCCTGCCGGATGATCGCCGCCTCTTCGATACCCTGCTCGGCGATGCGGACATTCTCCTTCACGGCTACCGGGCCGATGCCCTGGAGCGGCTGGGTTACGGTCCGCTACAGCGCCGGCTGCTCAATCCCGCCTTGATCGATGTATGCCTCAATGCCTACGGCTGGAGCGGCCCCTGGAAGGACCGCCGGGGTTTCGACAGCCTGGTGCAGATGAGTACCGGCATCGCCCGCGAAGGCATGCGCTGGCAGCAGGCCGAACGGCCCGTGCCCTTGCCAGTCCAGGCGTTGGATCATGCCACCGGATACCTGATGGCCGCCGAAGCGATCCGCGCCCTGGCCGAACGTCTGGAACAGGGCCACGGTACCCGCGCGCGGTTGTCCCTGGCGCGCACGGCCAAGCTGCTGATCGAACGCGGGACGGTCGGCGATGACCTGCCGCTGGCAAGCGAAACGGTCGCGGACCTCGATACCAAGGTCGAACAGACCCCTTGGGGACCGGCGAGACGAATCCAGTCGCCGCTCAAGGTAGGCGAGGCCGGGCTGCAATGGGCACGCGCTGCCCGCGCCTTGGGCACCGACCTGCCGAGCTGGTGATTCGTGGATCGCGTGGCGGCGCGTCCCGAGAACGGGTCGGCACATCTGGAGAGATAAAGATGGTCACCGAAAAAGTGAAGTACGGCGTGCATTCCGAAGCCGGCAAGCTGCACAAGGTGATGGTTTGCGCCCCCGGCCTGGCGCACCAGCGGCTGACGCCGCACAATTGCAAGGAATTGCTGTTCGACGACGTGATCTGGGTCGCCCAGGCCAGGCGTGATCATTTCGACTTCGTCACGCGCATGCGCGAGCGAGGCATCGAAGTGTTGGAAATGCACAATCTGCTGACCGAAACCGTGCAGGACCCCACGGCGCTGAAATGGATACTCGATCGCAAGATCAACCCGGACACTGTGGGTCTTGGCCTGATCCACGAAGTACGCAGCTGGCTCGAAGGCCTCGAACCTCGCCTGCTGGCCGAGTTCCTGATCGGCGGCCTCGCAGGCCAGGACCTGCCAGATGGCGAAGGCGCCAGCCTCTTCAAGCTTTACAGCACATGCCTGGGGCATTCCAGCTTCATTCTGCCGCCGCTGCCCAACACACAGTTCACCCGCGACACCACCTGCTGGATCTATGGCGGCGTGACGCTCAACCCGATGTTCTGGCCGGCACGACGCCAGGAAACCCTGCTGACGAGCGCCATCTACCGATTTCATCCGCAGTTCGCCCAGGCCGACTTCCAGGTATGGTACGGCGACCCCGACCGAGACCATGGCCAGGCGACCCTCGAAGGCGGCGACGTCATGCCAATCGGCAATGGAGTGGTGCTGGTCGGCATGGGCGAACGCACGTCGCGCCAGGCCATCGCCCAACTGGCACAGACCTTGTTCGCCAGGGGCGCGGCGGACAAGGTAGTGGTCGCCGGCCTGCCCAGGAACCGAGCGACCATGCACCTGGATACCGTGTTCAGCTTCTGCGACCGCGATCTGGTCACGGTCTTCCCGGAAGCGATGAAAGAGATCGTGCCCTTCATCATTCGTCCCGACGAGACCAGACCCGACGGCCTGGATGTACGCCGAGAGGACAAGTCGCTCGTCGACGTAGTCGCCGAGCACCTGCGCCTGCCGGCCCTGCGCGTGGTCGAGACAGGCGGCAACCCTTTCGCGGCGGCGCGCGAGCAATGGGACGATGGCAATAACGTCGTGGCGCTGGAACCCGGGGTGGTGATCGGTTACGACCGCAACACGTATACCAATACACTGCTGCGCAAGGCCGGTGTCGAGGTCATCACCATCAGCGCCAGCGAACTGGGACGTGGACGCGGCGGCGGACGCTGCATGACCTGTCCGATCGTGCGCGATCCGGTCGATTACTGATTGTCTGCACCGCCTCGAGGGCAACGGTCAAAGATAAGCATTTTTCAATGCCGAAATGTGGCCTCTGGCCTTACAGGCCTTCTGTGCAGTTGAGGGGCTCATCATCACGTGGTCGGATATAGGCTACCGTTGACGTCTGCACGCGAGCTTGTCGGCTCGCTCGTTCCACTGCCGAAGAGGACCGTCTCATGGCCCAGTTCGAACCCGGTCACCTGCACATCGAGCGTCACGCGCTAGGCAAGGAGGACCACAGCTACAACCTGTCCATCGATTATCGAGTCGAGCATGACCCCAAGGAAGGCATCGGCATGCAGTTCCATCTGCATGGCACGGTCGAGGACAAGGCCTTGGACGAATCCTTTTTCCTGCCCAAGGACCAGGCATTCGATTTCGCCCGCCACGCCACGCGCATTGCCCAGAAATACGGCATGCCAAAGACGGCCAGCATCGGTTCCGTGCACAAGTATTATGACGAGATGTTCGAAGACGTGCGCCAGCAACTGGACGTGAAGTCCGGGGACCCGGTCAAGCCGGAACACCTTCAATAGCAGCGCAAGCGTCTGACACGCATCGATTGCCGACGTCCACCTCGACGGCGCGAGACGGTGTCGTTGTGTCGAGGGTCGAGGCATACTGCCTTTCTCCCCCTGCTTGGCATTTCATCCCATGCGTATCCACGTAAGCTTCATCGACCGCGTTGGCATCACCCAGGAAGTCCTGGCCCTGCTCGGTGCTCGCAATCTCAACCTGGATGCCGTGGAGATGGTCCCGCCCAACGTGTACATCGATGCGCCGACCCTGAGCCCGGCCGTGCTCGAGGAGCTGCATGACGCCCTGTTCGAGGTTCGCGGGGTAAAGTCGGTGGAGGTGGTCGACATCCTGCCGGGGCAGCGTCGGCACCTGCAACTGGATGCCCTGCTGGCGGCGATGAGCGACCCGGTGCTGGCGGTTGACAGCGCAGGCAAGGTGCTGCTGGCCAACCCGGCACTGATCGCACTCTGCGGACGTGAATCGGCGGGACGCTCGGTCGGTGAGCTGTTTGCAGACCCGGGCCTGTTGCAGGCGCTGCTGGAAAACAACTTTCACCTGCCAATGCGCGAGATGCAGCTCAACGGTCAGAGCCTGCTGCTCGATGCCACCCCTATCACCCACGCCGGCGGGCTGCTTACGCTCTACCCTCCGAACCGCATGGGCGAGCGTCTCTCGGCCTTGCATCATGATCACGCCGAAGGCTTCGACGCCCTGCTTGGCGAGTCGCCCGCCATACGTACCCTCAAGGCCCGGGCATTAAGGGTCGCCGCCCTGGATGCGCCATTGCTGATCCATGGCGAAACCGGCACCGGCAAGGAGCTGGTCGCACGCGGTTGCCACGCCATCAGCAGCCGTCACGCGGCGCCTTTCCTGGCGCTCAACTGTGCCGCCCTGCCCGAAAGCCTGGCCGAGAGCGAGCTGTTCGGTTATGCGCCAGGGGCTTTCACGGGGGCACAGCGAGGCGGCAAGCCTGGCCTGATGGAACTGGCCAACCAGGGCACGGTATTTCTCGATGAAATCGGGGAGATGTCGCCTTATCTGCAGGCCAAGCTGCTGCGCTTCCTCAACGATGGCAGCTTCCGCAGGGTAGGCGGTGACCGGGAGGTCAAGGTCGACGTGCGCATCATCAGCGCCACCCATCGCGACCTCGAGCGAATGGTTGCCGAAGGCAGTTTTCGTGAAGACCTGTTCTATCGACTGCATGTCCTCAACCTGGACGTACCACCGCTGCGTGAACGTGGGCAGGACATCCTGCTACTGGCGCACTTCTTCATGCGCCAGGCCTGCACCCAGATCCAGCGCCCGGCGTGCCAACTGGCCTTGACGACACACTCGGCGCTGCTGGCCAATCCATGGCCGGGCAACGTGCGGCAACTGCAGAACGTGATCTTCCGCGCGGCTGCCATCTGCGAGAGCAATGTCGTGGATATCGGTGACCTGGATATCGCCGGCACTTCGGTGGCGCGCGGCCAGGATGGCGAAGTGGCGAGCCTGGAGCAGGCGGTAGGGGATTTCGAACGGGAGCTGTTGCAGCGGTTGTATGCCAGTTACCCGTCGACACGGCAACTGGCGGGGCGTTTGCAGACGTCGCACACCGCCATTGCGCAGCGGCTGCGCAAATATGGCATACCGGGCAAGTCCTGATACTTGTTGCCAAGCCATCACGTTCTTCAGATTTCTCCTGTTTGTTCACAGGATACCTTCCCGAATACGCCCGCGCAGAATGGTGACATTGCAATCAGGCATGTCACCGGGGAACTCCAGAAACATCTTCCTCCATTGGCTAATTCGTCAAGAGAGAATAAACGTTCGATCCTTGGATATGGCAAAAGAGTAGCGTGATGTTCGAACTCGATTTTTACGGAACACTGGTAGCGGCCTCGTTATTTCTGCGCTGATAAATTGACATTATCCTCAGTCCAGGCAGCAACAACTCATAAGAGACATATTTCTTCACAAAACCAAGTATCATGCCCAGAACTGGAATGAATTCAATACAGTGTATTGATTTAATTACAGGCTTGGCGTGACACTGCCAAGTAAGGGCGTGGGCGCCCTGCCGCCATGACTTTCCCTGAGATCGGAACGATTTCATTACATAAGCTTTCCACCTCTTCCTACGATTAGATACAACCTGTTGATTTCAATGACTAAATTTTAGATGGCCGGGTTCTTGCTAAGGAGCTAAAACCAAGTGTGGCCCCACCGCGCCCACGCCCCGCTTCCCCAAGGAGTCTCCATGAGCGAGTTGCGTTTCACCGAAGATCACGAATGGCTGCGTGTCGAAGCCGATGGCAGTGTCACCGTCGGTATTACCGCCTATGCTCAGGACGCCCTGGGCGATGTGGTCTTCGTGCAACTGCCGGAACTGCAGCACTATGAGAAAGGCGCCGAAGTATCCACCGTCGAATCGGTGAAGGCTGCCAGCGGCGTCTACATGCCGCTGACAGGCGAAGTGGTCGAGGTGAACGAGCAACTCGATGCCAACCCCGAGCAGGTCAACGAGGACCCGCTGGGCCAGGGATGGTTCTTCCGCTTCGTACCGGACGATGCCGACGCCGTGACGGCCCTGCTCGACCAGGATGCCTACGATCGCCTGCTCAATGCCAACGCTGACGCCTGAGGAACGACCATGACCCTCGAACTCGATACCGCCAACGAATTCATCGCCCGTCACATCGGCCCGCGCGCCGCCGATGAACAGGCCATGCTGACCGCCCTGGGCTTCGACTCGCTGGACGCGATGTCCGCCGCGGTCATTCCCGAAAGCATCAAGGGCACCAGCGTGCTCGATCTGGGCAATGGTCAGGGCGAGGCCGATGCCCTTGCCGCGCTGAAAGCGATCGCCGGCAAGAACCAGTTGTTCAAGAATTACATCGGCCAGGGTTACTACAACTGCCATATGCCCGCGCCCATCCTGCGCAACCTGCTGGAGAACCCGGCCTGGTACACCGCCTATACGCCCTACCAGCCGGAGATTTCCCAAGGTCGCCTGGAGGCGCTGCTCAACTTCCAGACCCTGATCAGCGACCTGACCGGCCTGCCGATCGCCAATGCCTCGCTGCTCGACGAGGCCACCGCCGCCGCCGAAGCCATGACGTTCTGCAAGCGCCTGAGCAAGAACAAGGGCAGCACGGCATTTTTCGCATCGATCCATTGCCATCCGCAGACGCTGGATGTCCTGCGTACCCGCGCGGAGCCACTGGGCATCGACGTCGTGGTCGGCGATGAGCGCGAGCTGACCGATGTCGGCGCCTTCTTTGGTGCCCTGCTGCAGTACCCGGCGAGCAACGGCGAACTGTTCGACTATCGTGAGCTGGTCGGTCGCTTCCACGCCGCCAATGCCCTGGTCGCCGTTGCCGCGGATCTGCTGGCCCTGACCCTGCTCACTCCTCCAGGCGAATTCGACGCCGATGTCGCGCTGGGCAGCGCCCAGCGCTTTGGTGTGCCGCTGGGCTTCGGGGGGCCGCACGCGGCCTACTTCGCTACCCGTGATACCTTCAAGCGCGACATGCCGGGCCGTCTGGTCGGCGTTTCCATCGACCGCTTCGGCAAGACCGCCCTGCGCCTGGCCATGCAGACTCGCGAACAGCATATCCGCCGTGAGAAGGCCACCAGCAACATCTGCACGGCCCAGGTGTTGTTGGCCAACATCGCCAGCATGTATGCCGTCTATCATGGCCCGGTCGGCCTCAAGCGCATCGCCGAACGTACCCATGCCCTGACCGCGATCCTGGCCAGCGGCCTGCAGGCGCTGGGCGTCGAGGTCGTGAACCAGGCGTACTTCGATACACTGACCCTGGCCACTGGCGACGCCACCGCCGCGCTACATGATCAGGCCCGCACGCAACGCTTGAACCTGCGCCAGATCGACGCCCGTCACCTTGGCCTGTCGCTGGACGAGACCAGCACCCGCGCCGACGTCGAGGGTCTCTGGAAGGTCTTCGCAGGCGACCGGACCCTGCCGGATTTCGACGCGTTGGCCGCAGGCGTCACCTCGCGCCTGCCGACAGACCTGCAGCGCCAGACGGCGTTCCTCGAGCACCCGGTCTTCAACCGCTACCACAGCGAAACCGAACTGATGCGTTACCTGCGTCGCCTGGCCGACAAGGACCTGGCACTGGACCGCACCATGATCCCGCTCGGCTCTTGCACCATGAAGCTCAACGCCGCCAGCGAGATGATCCCGGTGACCTGGGCCGAGTTCGGCAACCTGCACCCCTTCGCCCCCGTCGAGCAGAGCCAGGGTTACCGGCAATTGACCGACGAGCTGGAAGCCATGCTCTGCGCCGCTACCGGTTACGACGCGGTCTCGTTGCAGCCCAACGCCGGTTCACAGGGCGAATACGCCGGTCTGCTGGCGATCCGCGCCTACCATCGCAGCCGTGGCGACAGCCATCGCGACATCTGTCTCATCCCCTCTTCGGCTCACGGGACCAACCCTGCCACCGCGCACATGGCCGGCATGCGCGTGGTGGTCGCCGCCTGCGACGCGCGTGGCAACGTCGACATCGAGGATCTGCGTAGCAAGGCCAGCGAACATCGCGAGCACCTCGCCGCGCTGATGATCACCTACCCCTCGACCCACGGCGTGTTCGAGGAAGCCATCGGCGATATCTGTGCGATCGTCCACGACAACGGCGGCCAGGTGTATATCGACGGCGCCAACATGAACGCGATGGTCGGCCTGTGCGCGCCGGGCAAGTTCGGCGGCGATGTCTCGCACCTGAACCTGCACAAGACCTTCTGCATTCCCCATGGCGGTGGCGGCCCGGGTGTCGGCCCCATAGGCGTGAAGGCGCATCTGGCGCCCTTCCTTCCCGGACATGCCCAGCTGGACAACAGGGAAGGCGCCGTTTGCGCGGCGCCGTTCGGCAGCGCGAGCATCCTGCCGATCACCTGGATGTACATTCGTATGATGGGCGGCGCGGGGCTCAAGCGCGCTTCGCAAATGGCGATCCTCAATGCCAACTACATCGCCCGGCGCCTGGAGGAGCACTATCCTGTCCTGTACACGGGCAGCAACAGCCTGGTGGCCCACGAATGCATCCTCGACCTGCGACCGTTGAAGGACAGCAGCGGCATCAGCGTCGACGACGTGGCCAAGCGCCTGGTCGATTTCGGCTTCCATGCGCCGACCATGTCCTTCCCGGTGGCGGGCACGTTGATGATCGAGCCGACCGAGAGTGAATCCAAGGAAGAACTGGACCGCTTCTGCGAGGCGATGATCCGGATCCGCGAAGAAATCCGCGATGTGGAAATCGGTAGCCTGGACAAGGAAGACAATCCGCTGAAGAACGCCCCGCACACGGCGGCCGAACTGGCGGGCGAGTGGACCCATGGCTACAGCCGCGAGCAGGCGGTGTACCCCTTGCCGAGCCTGGTGGAAGGCAAGTACTGGCCTCCGGTCGGTCGTGTCGACAACGTCTTCGGCGATCGCAACCTGGTCTGCGCGTGCCCACCGATCGAGAGCTACCAGGACGCTTGAAGCCCCTGTGAAGGGCGCCGCGTCCTGGAGGCGCGGCACCTTCGCGGCCGCCCACACAGGAGCACCATCATGTCACTGAGCGTTTTCGACCTGTTCAAGATCGGCATCGGCCCTTCCAGTTCCCATACGGTCGGCCCCATGCGAGCCGCAGCCCGCTTTGCAGAAGGTTTGCGCCGTGATGGGCTGCTGACCGCCACGCTGACTGTCAAGGTCGAGCTGTATGGTTCGCTAGGCGCCACTGGCAAGGGCCATGGCAGTGACAAGGCGGTGCTGCTAGGGCTCGAAGGTGAACACCCCGACACGGTAGACACCGAATCCATACCAGCGCGGCTCCAGGTGATCCGCGACAGCGGCCGCCTGAAGCTGCTGGGCGAGCATGAGATCGACTTCATCGAGAAGCAACACCTGGCGATGATCCGCAAGGCCCTGGACTTCCATCCCAACGGCATGATCTTCCGCGCCTTGGATGCGGCCGGGCTGCAGATCCGCAGCCGCGAGTATTACTCGGTGGGCGGCGGCTTCGTGGTCGATCAGGACGCCGCCGGCCAGGACCGCATTGTCGAAGACAGCAGCGTGCTCGCCTACCCGTTTCGCACCGCCAAGGAACTGCTCGCTCATTGCAGCGCCCAGCAGATGTCGATCAGCCAGATCATGCTGGCCAACGAGGCCGCCTGGCGTAAGGAGGCGCAGACCCGCGCGGGCCTGTTGCAGATCTGGCAGGTGATGCAGGACTGCGTGGACGCCGGTTGCCATCACGAAGGTATTCTTCCGGGAGGCCTGAAGGTCAAACGCCGTGCGCCGGCACTCTATCGGCAACTCAGCGAGCATCCGGAGGCGAGCTTGCGCGATGCGCTGTCGGTGCTCGACTGGGTCAACCTCTATGCCCTGGCCGTCAATGAAGAGAACGCGGCGGGTGGGCGGGTGGTGACGGCGCCGACCAACGGCGCAGCCGGGATCATCCCGGCCGTCTTGCACTACTACATGCGCTTCACCAACGGCGCCAACGAGGACGGCGTAGTGAAGTTCCTGCTCACGGCGGCGGCAATCGGCATCCTCTACAAGGAAAACGCCTCGATCTCTGGCGCCGAGGTCGGCTGCCAGGGTGAAGTCGGCGTCGCCTGTTCGATGGCGGCAGGCGCGCTTTGCGAGGTATTGGGAGGCACCCCGCAACAAGTCGAGAATGCCGCCGAAATCGGCATGGAACATAACCTGGGCCTGACTTGCGACCCTATCGGCGGCCTGGTCCAGGTGCCCTGCATCGAGCGAAACGCCATGGGCTCGGTCAAGGCGATCAATGCGGTGCGCATGGCCCTGCGCGGCGACGGGCAGCATTTCGTCTCCCTGGACAAGGTCATCCGCACCATGCGCCAGACCGGTGCCGACATGAAAAGCAAATACAAGGAGACCGCTCGTGGCGGTCTGGCCGTCAACATCATCGAATGCTGACCCATTCAATCAAGGAGTCACCGATGTCCGAAACACTGCACAAGACCCCGCTGCACGCCCTGCACCTGGAACTGGGCGCGCGCATGGTGCCGTTTGCCGGCTACGACATGCCGGTGCAGTATCCCCTGGGCGTGCTCAAGGAGCACCTGCATACCCGTGAGCAGGCCGGACTGTTCGACGTTTCGCACATGGGCCAGATCCGCCTCGCCGGCAATGATGCCGCACGTGCCCTTGAAAGCCTCGTGCCAGTGGACATCGTCGATCTGCCGGTAGGCCTGCAACGCTATGCCATGTTCACCAACGAGCAAGGCGGGATTCTCGATGACCTGATGGTCGCCAACCTGGGCAATGACGAACTGTTGCTGGTGGTCAATGCCGCTTGCAAGGAGCAGGACCTGGCGCACCTGCGCACGCACATCGGTAATCGCTGCGAAATCACCCCGCTGTTCGAAGAGCGCGCCCTGCTCGCCCTTCAAGGCCCCGCGGCAGTGACGGTTCTGGCCCGCCTGGCCCCGCAGGTCGCCGACATGACGTTCATGCAGCTGCGTACGGTCGAACTGATGGGGACGGACTGTTACGTCAGTCGGTCGGGTTACACCGGGGAGGATGGCTACGAGATTTCAGTACCGGCCAACGTTGCCGAGTCTCTGGCTCGCTGCCTGCTGGCCGAACCCGAAGTCCAACCGATCGGGCTGGGCGCACGGGATTCGCTGCGCCTGGAAGCCGGTCTGTGTCTTTACGGCCATGACATGGATCAGCAGACCACGCCGGTGCAAGCCAGCCTGCTCTGGGCCATCTCCAAGGTTCGCCGCGCCGACGGCGCGCGCGCCGGGGGTTTTCCTGGCGCCGAGACGATCTTTGCCCAGCAGCGAGATGGCGTGGCACGCAAACGCGTCGGGTTGTCGCCTCAGGAACGTACACCGGTCCGCGAAGGCGCGGAAATTGTCGATGACCATGGACAAGCTGTCGGTATCGTCTGCAGTGGCGGGTTCGGACCTACCTGTGGCGCACCTGTTGCAATGGGCTACGTGGACGTTGAACATGCGGCGCTCGATACGCCGCTCTTTGCACTTGTACGGGGCAGACGAGTTGCTCTGAAAGTTAGCAAACTACCTTTTACGCCCCCGCGTTACCATCGGGGCTGAAGTCCGACAAGTGTGCATCATATTGCACACTTGTTATTCGATTTCGAACGCTTTCAATAACTTTCGAAAATGTCCGCGGGCTATGCGTCGTGCTTTCCAGGGAGCGCCCTGGAAATCTCCGATATGTTGCATGGCCATAGGCTTGTTTTTTTCGTCAGAGTTGGCGTAGAGTCATTTCACTGTGTTTGCATGGGTCTCAACAGTTCGTGACCTGGGCGTAGCGCCACGTTTTGCTACAACCCGTTCGACGTCTTACTTTCCTGCAACCAGCGCGGTAGTCTTTCCTCTCTATCGAGCGGAGACACTGTAATCACCCTTCAAGTTTGATAGGAAACAAGACAATGAGTCAGCGTCAGAACGGTACCGTCAAGTGGTTCAACGACGAGAAAGGTTATGGTTTCATCACTCCAGAGAGCGGTCCGGATCTGTTCGTGCACTTCCGCGCTATCCAGGGGAACGGCTTCAAGAGCCTGAAAGAGGGCCAGAAGGTCACCTTCGTCGCCGTGCAAGGCCAGAAGGGCATGCAGGCTGATGAAGTTCAGGCCGAAGGCTAAGTTTTCTTCAGAAAGCCCTTGCTGGTAACAGCAGGGGCTTTTTTGTGCCTGCGATTCCGTAGAATGTGCATTTTGCCATCCGGAGCTGCGCGTATGCCCAAGTCATTGCTCAATCCCCAAGGCGACTTCCAGCCGGTAGGCCTGGGTCGTCGCCTGGCGGCGGTGTTCTACGACTTTCTGTTGTGTACAGCGTTGCTGATAGTGACCACCGGGGTCTACAAGGTGGTCCAGATGGCGGTCATCGGACAGGAGCGCATGCGAGCGTTGACAGAGGCTGGGGCATTGGATGGAGATCCATTGCTGTCGACGTTGTTGCTGTTTGTATTGTTCGGATTCTTTGCCAAGTTCTGGACTCATGGAGGGCAGACGCTGGGGATGCAGGTATGGGGAGTACGGGTGCAGAACGCGGATGGCAGCGCGATCAGTCTGTGGCAGGCGTTGTTGAGGTTTGTCGTGGGAATTGCTTCGTGGTTATGTTTTGGGCTGGGGTTCTTGTGGATACTGTGGGATAAGCGCAAGCGGGGGTGGCACGATATCTATTCGGAAACGGAGTTGGTAAGGGTTCCGAAGCGGGGAAGTAGCAAATAGTTTTTAATCCCCCGTATAGATACAAGCCCACAGTGCCGTTGCCGTTGATCTTGCCTTGGCTTTTGCTTTTGATCTTGATCTACCGCCCCATTCCAGCAGGCCGAACGGAGGTGTCATGGAGGGGGCCGGGCGCAGCCCCTCTGGCGAAGCCGGAGCGCCGTACGGAGGGCTTTAGCCCATAGTCGGCGGAGCCCCCGAAGTGGCGCCGGAGTGAGGGAACCCGTAGCGAAGCGGAGGGGCCATGGTGGGGCAGATTTTTTTGGTTACTTTTTTCATCGTTTGGAAAAAAGTGACCCGCCGTAAGGGCGGAAAGGTGAGTATGAGCCCCTATCGCCAATGGATATTCACCCCATATAAGTGCCCCAGCGACGGTAAGTGGCATTATGAAATAAATAGCAATAGCAACAGTTGTTACTGGAATAATGATGATGGAAATAATGAATCAATTATCCGAAAAACAAAACCCGGACTAGGGAGCCAAAACGCGTCGGACCAGGACAGCCCAACGCGCCAGAGCATCCAACAACCGTATTACCCCGCCCTACGCAACAACCAAACCCCCGCCAACGCGCATATCCCCGCGGGAATGACCACCGCCAACAACGGTGGGAATCCAAAGACCTGACTGGAAGGCCCAAGCAAATCCTGCCCGATCCGGAAAACGAAACCGACCAGAACACCGGTAAAGACCCGCTGCCCCAACGTCACGGACCGCAGCGGCCCAAAGATGAACGAAATGGCCATCAACACGAGCGCCGCGGTCACCGCCGGTTGCAGCACCTTGGTCCAGAATGCCAACCAGTACCGCGCATTGTTCAAACCCTGGTCGCCAAGATAATGGATGTAATCCCATAGACCAGTGATGGAAAGCGATTCAGGAGAGAGGACCACCGTATTGAGCAACTGCGGCGACACCGTGACATCCCAGCGCTCTTCAGGGCTGTTGATCACCTCGGTGCGGTCCCCCCGGAAGTACGTGGTGCTCACGTCGCTCAACATCCAGTGATCATCCTGGTACTGCGCGCGTCGGGCGAAACTCGAGGCGAGCATGTTGCGATCGTTGTCGAAACGGTAACGCGTCACCCCAAGCAGCAGTCCATTGGGCTGAACCGAGTTGATGTGCACGAACTCGTCGCCCTGGCGATGCCACATACCCCGCTTGGAACTCTGCGATTCGCCGCTCCCCTGGGCCAGCGAGCGCTCGGCCTGGGCCTTGTTCTCGGTGACCGGGGCCAGGTATTCGCCAATCAACAGACCGACCAGCATCAATACCAGCATGGGCTTCATGACGGCCCAGACAATGCGCCCGATGGATACCCCGGCTGCCCGCATGATCGTCAGCTCGCTGCTGCTGGCCAGGCTGCCCAGACCGATCAGGCAGCCGATCAGCGCCGCCATCGGCAGCATGTCGTAAAGACGTCGTGGCGCAGTCAGGAGAACGAAGACGCCCGCGTCCATGAGGGTGTAAGTGTCGCTCAGGTCGCCCATCTCATCGATGAAGGCGAACAGGGAAGCAAGACCGAGGATGATCCCCAGTACCGCGATGATCGCCACCAGGACGCTCTTGCCGATATAGCGATCCAGTTTAACCACGGGCCACCTCCGCACGACGCGAAGCCAGCTTCAGGCGCAAGGGCTCCCAGTACAACAGGGCCAGGCCTATCAACAGGAACAGGCCATGCACCCACCACATGCCCAGGGCGATCGGTAACTTGCCCTTTTCCAGGGCGCCACGTACGGAAATCAGCATCGTAAGGTAAGCCATGTACAAGAGAATCGCTGGCAACAGCTTGAGGAAACGGCCCTGGCGCGGGTTGACCCTGGCCAGTGGGACCGCCATCAGGGTAACGATGAACACCAGCAAGGGCAGCGACAGGCGCCACTGAAGCTCGGCACGCTCACGCAGATCCTCCGCGCCCAGCAGTTGCGAAGTGGGGATGGCTTCGCGCTCGGTCACTTCCTGGCTGACTTCCGGCTTGGGCAGCAGGACACCATAGGTGTCGTACTTGATCGCACGGTAATTGGCCTGGCCAGGATTGCCGTCATAGCGATAGCCGTTCTCGAGGATCAGGTAGCGGTTGCCATCGGCCTGGACTTCCTGATGGCCTCTTTCGGCGACCAGTACGGACGGGGCGCGATCCTTGGTCTTGTCCTGGCTGAAGCGTTTCTCGGAAATGAACACGCCACCGAGCTTGGCCCGGTCATCGGAGAGTTCCTGGGTATAGGTGACCCGCGTACCGTCGCGCAGGGTCTGGAAGCGACCCGGGACGAGCGTGTCGAATTCGGTCAACGCATCCTGCTGGTTGATGATCTGCTGAACCTGTGCCACGCCCTGTGGCGCCAGACTCAGGCTCAGCCAGGCGACCAGCAGTGCGACCAGGGTCGCAGGCGCCAGGGTCATGCCCAGCAGCCGCTGCTGGCTCATGCCGGTGGCCGAAAGCACGGTCATCTCGCTTTCGAGATAGAGTCGGCCATAGGCCAGCAGGATGCCGAGGAACAGGCCCAAGGGCAGGATCAGCTGCAGGAAACCGGGCAGACGGAAGCCCATGATCATGAACAGCACGCCCGGATCGAGTGCGCCTTGGGCCGCCTGGGCCAGGTACTTGATGAAGCGCCCGCTCATGATGATCACCAGCAGCACTGCGCTGACGGCGCTCAAGGTCACGAGGACCTCGCGAGACAGATATCGAAAGACGATCAAACCAGACACTCCTGGTGTTGTCAGGGGCGGATGCCGAACGTTGCATTCGGACAGCCAAGATCAATGCCGGTTCGCCAGGGGCGAACCTCCATGTAAAGTGCGCGCATTATCCTGTGATTGGCTGCCCCTGTCACGGGCGGCGCATGATGGCGCACATCGGGGTTGTCATCGCTGCCGCCAGGGGCTCAAACTGGCAGCTTTTCCACTGGCACGTGACCACGCGGCCAGGCCTGCTTCGAGCGCCTGCAAAAGACAGCGCCAATTGACAGATCATTCGGGGAACCTGACATGGAACTGGTTGTAAAAAGCGTAGCCGCTGCATCGTTGAAGACCGCAACCCTGGTGCTCGCCATCGGCGAAGACCGCAGGCTGGGCGCCAGTGCCAAGGCCGTCGACGAGGCGACCGATGGTGCGCTGAGCACACTGCTCAAGCGCGGCGACCTGGCCGGCAAGGTCGGCCAGACACTCCTGCTGCAGAACCTGCCAGGCCTCAAGGCCGAACGCGTGCTGCTGGTCGGTAGCGGCAAGGACGAGGCACTGGGTGACCGCAGCTGGCGCAAGCTGGTCGCCAGTGTCGCCGGCGTGCTGAAGAACCTGGGTGGCAGCGACGCGGTACTGGCGCTGGACGATATCGCCGTCAGCGCGCGTGACGGCCACTACGGCAAGTACCGTCTGCTGGCCGAAAGCCTGCTCGACGGCGAATATGTATTCGATCGTTTCAAGAGCACCAAGGCTGAAGCCCGTGCACTCAAGAAGATCACCCTGCTGACTGTCAAGGCAGGCCAGCAGGAGATCGAGCGCGCGGTCAAGCACGCAATGGCGATTGCCACCGGTATGCGCCTGACTCGCGACCTGGGCAACCTGCCGCCGAACATCTGCCACCCGACCTTCCTCGCCGAACAGGCCAAGGAGCTGGCCAAGGCGCACAAGAGCCTCAAGGTCGAAGTGCTCGACGAAAAGAAGATCAAGGACCTGGGCATGGGTGCGTTCCATGCCGTCGGCCAAGGCAGTGACCAGCCGCCACGCCTGATCGTTCTCCAGCACCAGGGCGGCAAGAAGAGCGACAAGCCGTTCGTACTGGTGGGCAAGGGCATTACTTTCGATACCGGCGGCATCAGCCTCAAGCCCGGCGCCGGCATGGATGAGATGAAGTACGACATGTGTGGCGCCGCCAGCGTGTTCGGCACCCTGCGCGCGGTGGTCGAGCTGGACCTGCCGATCAACCTGGTGTGCCTGCTGGCCTGCGCCGAGAACATGCCCAGCGGCGGTGCGACGCGTCCAGGCGACATCGTCACGACCATGAGTGGGCAGACGGTCGAGATCCTCAATACCGACGCCGAAGGCCGACTGGTGCTGTGCGATACCCTGACCTACGCCGAACGCTTCAAGCCTCAGGCGGTGATCGATATCGCCACGCTGACCGGCGCGTGCATCGTCGCCCTGGGCAGCCACACCTCCGGACTGATGGGCAACAATGACGAACTGGTCGACCAGTTGCTCGACGCCGGCAAGCGTGCCGACGACCGCGCCTGGCAACTGCCGCTGTTCGATGAGTACCAGGAGCAACTGGACAGCCCGTTCGCCGACATCGCCAACATCGGCGGGCCGAAAGCCGGAACCATCACGGCGGGTTGCTTCCTGTCGCGTTTCGCCAAGGCCTACAGCTGGGCTCACCTGGACATCGCCGGCACCGCCTGGATCAGCGGTGGCAAGGACAAGGGCGCCACTGGCCGTCCGGTGCCCCTGCTGACCCAGTACCTCCTGGACCGCGCGAACGGCTGAAGCCCTGGTGCCGACGGTGCCCTGCGCCGTCGGCCGGCAGATCGAACATGAGCAAAGCTGACTTCTATATCCTGCCCACCGACTCCCTGTCGGCGCGCCTGGATTTCGCCTGCAAGCTGTGCGAAAAAGCCTGGCGTCTCGGTCACAAGGTCTACCTGCACTGTCAGGATGCCGACCAGCGCAGCGAGCTGGACGCCCGGCTCTGGCACTTCAAGGGCGAAGCCTTCGTGCCGCACGACCTCGCGCAGGCCCATGCGGATGCCCCGGTCGTCCTGGGTATCGGCGATGATGCCGGCGAGCATCGCGACCTACTGATCAACCTCGGCACAGAGGTGCCAACGTTCGTCGGCCAGTTCGAGCGCGTCGCCGAAATCGTCGTCGAGGATCCGGCCATCCGCCAGTCGGCTCGCGAGCGATTCCGCTTCTACCGTGAACAGGGCTATGCTCTGCAAGACCACCGCTTACAGCGACTTGGATGACGATGGACAAGCCCACTGCCCTACCCCACTCCGCCCATCTGCTCGACGACCTCGAGTCGATTCGCCAGCTGCTGGGCGACGCCGACCTGCAGCCGCCGCTGCTGACCGAGACGGTCGAGCAGGTTCCCGTTCTACGGGATGAACCTTCCGCGCCGTCGGCCATGTCGGCCATGGCCGAATCTGGCCGCCCTTCTTCCGAGGACTCTCAGTCTCGCCGCCAGGACACCTTGCTGCACCTGGACGAAGAGCTGCGCGCCGCCGCGCGGTTGATCATGCAGGACGTGATCAACGACTTCACCCCCCACATCGAGACCGAAATCAAGCGCCGTCTCGATGCACGCCTGGAGCGAATGCTCAAGCGTTCGTCCGATTAGCACGGCTTCCGGCTTCCAGGATCGGTGCGCCGACCCTGGTCTGCTCGACGAGGCCTGCAGGCCTCGCCAGTGCGCCGGATCGTTCATGCTGACCTCCCGCGCGGGCCTGTCGCTTGATGGTTGCCCCTTGGTTTATACTTCCCGGCTTTCCTGAATAAATGCCATAGGGTCCCGCCGCGCATGGATAAGACCTACCAGCCGCACGCCATCGAAACTTCCTGGTACAAAACCTGGGAGTCAGAGAACTATTTCGCCCCTCAAGGTGCAGGTGAGTCCTACACCATCATGATCCCGCCGCCGAACGTCACCGGCAGCCTGCACATGGGTCACGGCTTCAACAACGCGATCATGGATGCCCTGATCCGTTTCCGCCGCATGCAAGGTCGCAATACCCTGTGGCAACCGGGTACGGACCATGCCGGTATCGCGACCCAGATGCTGGTCGAGCGCCAACTCGAGGCGAAGGGCCAGAACCGTCACGACCTGGGTCGCGAACAGTTCCTGGAGAAGATCTGGGAGTGGAAGGACCAGTCCGGTGGCAACATCAGCCGGCAGATCCGCCGCCTGGGCTCGTCGGTGGACTGGTCCCGCGAACGCTTCACCATGGACGATGGCCTGTCCGAGGCGGTCAAGGAAGCCTTCGTGCGCCTGCACGAGGATGGGCTGATCTACCGTGGCAAGCGCCTGGTCAACTGGGACACCAAGCTGCACACCGCGATCTCCGACCTCGAAGTGGAAAACCACGACGAGAAAGGCCATCTGTGGAACCTGCGCTACCCGTTGGCAGACGGCGCTCGTACCGCCGATGGCAAGGATCACCTGGTGGTCGCCACCACGCGTCCCGAGACACTTCTGGGTGACGCGGCCGTGGCGGTCAACCCGAACGATGAGCGCTACCAGGCGCTGATCGGCAAGTTCGTCGAGCTGCCGCTGGTCGGCCGCCGCATTCCGATCGTCGCCGACGACTATTGCGACCCCGAATTCGGTACCGGCTGCGTGAAGATCACCCCGGCCCACGACTTCAACGACTACGAAGTCGGCAAGCGCCACAACCTGCCGCTGCTCAACATTTTCGACAAGAATGCCGTGGTGCTGGCCAACGCCCAGGCGTTCAACCTCGACGGCAGCGTCAACGACACTGTCGATACCGGCCTGCCCGCCCAATACGCCGGTCTCGACCGCTTCGTCGCGCGCAAGCAGATCGTTGCCGACCTGGATGCCGCAGGCTTGCTGGTCAGCGTCGATGATCATGCGCTCAAGGTGCCCAAGGGCGACCGCTCCGGCACGGTCATCGAACCGTGGTTGACCGACCAGTGGTACGTTTCCACCAAGCCATTGGCCGAACCGGCCATCGCCGCCGTCGAAGACGGTCGCATCCAGTTCGTGCCCAAGCAGTACGAAAACATGTACTTCTCCTGGATGCGCGATATCCAGGACTGGTGCATCAGCCGCCAGCTGTGGTGGGGCCACCGCATTCCCGCGTGGTACGACGAGGCCGGCCAGGTCTATGTCGGTCGCAACGAAGAGCAGGTGCGCGCCAAGCATGGCCTGGGCGCCGACGTGGCCCTGCGCCAGGACGACGACGTGCTCGATACCTGGTTCAGCTCCGGCCTGTGGACCTTCTCCACGCTGGGCTGGCCCGAGCAGACCGAGTTCCTGAAGAAATTCCACTCCACCGACGTGCTGGTCACCGGTTTCGACATCATCTTCTTCTGGGTCGCCCGGATGATCATGCTGACCATGCACCTGGTGAAGAACGAGGACGGTACTCCGCAGGTGCCGTTCAAGACCGTATACGTGCATGGCCTGGTCCGTGACGGGCAGGGACAGAAGATGTCCAAGTCCAAGGGCAACGTCCTCGATCCGCTGGATATCGTCGACGGCATCACCCTTGACGCCCTGCTGGAAAAACGCACCAGCGGCATGATGCAGCCAAAGCTTGCGGAGAAGATCGCCAAGCAGACCAGGGCCGAGTTCCCCGAAGGCATCGCCAGCTACGGCACCGACGCCTTGCGTTTCACCTTCTGCTCGCTGGCGTCCACCGGCCGCGACATCAAGTTCGACATGGGTCGCGTCGAAGGCTACCGCAACTTCTGCAACAAGATCTGGAACGCCGCCCGCTACGTGCTGGACAAGGGCGAGGACTGCGGCCAGAACGGCGAGGCCTACGAGCTGTCGCTGGCCGATCGCTGGATCATCTCGCAGCTTCAGCGCACCGAAGCCGAAGTGACCCGCCAGCTCGAGCAGTTCCGCTTCGACCTGGCCGCGCAGGCGCTCTACGAGTTCATCTGGAACCAGTACTGCGACTGGTACCTGGAGCTTTCCAAACCAGTCCTGTGGGACGAGAACGCGCCGATCGAGCGCGCCCGCGGCACTCGTCGCACGCTGGTCCGCGTGCTTGAAGTGGCACTGCGCCTGGCACATCCGTTCATGCCGTTCATCACCGAGGAAATCTGGCAGCGCATCGCGCCGCTGGCCGGTGTCCAGGGCAAGACCCTGATGCTGCAGCCTTGGCCCGTGGCCGACGAGAGCCGTATCGATGCCGCCGCCGAAGGTGACATCGAATGGCTCAAGGAGCTGATGGTCGGACTGCGCAATATCCGCGCGGAGATGAATATCGGTCCCGGCAAGCCGTTGCCGCTGTTCCTGAAGAATGCCAGCGCCGAAGACCAGCGCCGCCTGAGCGAAAACGAAGCGCTGCTCAAGAAGCTGGCGAAGATCGAATCGTTCACCGTGCTGGGCGAACAGGACGAAGCCCCGCTGTCCGCCACTGCCCTGGTCGGCGACCTGCAGGTACTCGTACCCATGGCCGGTCTGATCGACAAGGATGCCGAACTGGCGCGCCTGAACAAGGAAATCCAGCGTCTGCAGGGCGAAGTCCAGCGCGTTGGCGGCAAGCTGTCCAATGCCGCCTTCGTCGACAAGGCACCGCCTGCGGTCATCGACAAGGAGCGCGCCAAGCTGGCTGAAGCCGAACAGGCCCTGGCCAACTTCACCGAGCAGCATGCGCGGATCGCGGCGCTGTAACCACCCTCAGTGACGCCATCGCGGCGGTCCGGCGGCCCGGCAAGTCGCGGTGCCGGATGCTGTCTCTCCAGGATCGAAGTCGACCTGTGGAAGCAGCATCCTGGCACCGCGGCTTGCCGGGCCACCGGACCGCCGCGATGCTTTCCAGGATCTGTCCATGACCAGCAAACCCACCCTGCACCCGCGCAACCGCCATCAAGGCCGTTACGACTTTCCCAGACTGATCGAGGGATATCCGGAGCTGGGGCGCTTCATGATCACCAACCCCTACGGCAAACCCAGCATCGACTTCGCCGATCCCGAAGCCGTAAGGGTGTTCAATCGCGCTCTGCTCAAGACCCAATACGGTATCCAGCACTGGGACATTCCCGCTGATTACCTGTGCCCTCCCATCCCCGGGCGTGCCGATTACCTCCACGTGCTGGCCGACCTGTTGGCCGAGGACGGTGCCGGCGAACCGCCCCGAGGCCCCAAAGTACGAGCGCTGGATATCGGAGTAGGCGCCAACTGTATCTATCCGTTGCTGGGCCACAGCGATTACCGCTGGCGGTTCCTGGGATCGGACATCGATCCCGTCGCCCTCGCGGCAGCCAAGGCGATCGTCCAGGCCAATGCCTTGGGCAAGGCCATTGACCTACGCCAGCAGAACAACCCCAAGCACATCCTCATGGGCCTGCTCGAGCCAGACGAACGCTTTGACGTGACCTTGTGCAATCCGCCCTTCCATGCCTCGCGTGAAGAGGCTACCCGCGGCAGCCAGCGCAAATGGCGAGCGCTAGGCAAGGCGGATCCCAAGCGCAAGCTGCCAGTGCTGAACTTCGGTGGGCGGAACAATGAGCTGTGGTGCGAAGGCGGCGAGATCCGTTTCGTCACCCAACTGATCGGCGAGAGTGTGCAATACGCGCGTCAGGTGCTCTGGTTCACCACCCTGGTCTCCAAGGCCAGCAACCTGCCTGGCATCGAGGCGGCGTTGAAGAAGGCAGGAGTCGTTGACCGGCAGGTAGTCGACATGGGCCAAGGGCAGAAACAGAGTCGCATGGTCGCCTGGACCTTCCACGACCAGACTGCCCGACAGGCATGGCACGCGGCCCGCTCCGGCAAATCGCAGGCATGAAAAAACCGCGCCCGGACAAGCCGGGCGCGGTTTCAGCGAAGCATCGACAATTACTTGTTGATGGCGTCGTTCAGGATCTTGGCAGGAACGAACTTCACGACCTTCTTGGCAGCGATTTCGATGGCAGCGCCAGTCGAAGGGTTACGGCCGGTACGGGCAGGACGCTCGGAGACTTTCAGCTTGCCGATGCCTGGCAGAGTGATTTCAGCGCCGTTTTCCAGCTGGTCGGCAACGATCTGGCCCAGTTGCTCCAGAGCATTGCGAGCGGTGGTCTTCGGCGCGTCGATCGCTTCGGCGATATCGGCAATCAGTTGGTCTTTGGTCAATGCCATGGTGGTGTTCCTTCCCTATCAAATTCAGTGGATATGCAGTGTGCTACGTCGGTGATCGGGCCAACCCTGAATAAGCCCGGCGGGCCTGCCAGTTGCGTATGTAGATACGCAAATCGGCGTTTGGTTCGACCGTACGTGAGCGACCTGCCAGCAATGCGCCACACGGGGTGCGCAAGACCGGGCAAAGCTACCACAGGAACGGATAAATATCCGCAGCCTACAGGGCTTTTGTGCAGGTTTTTCAGGGGTTAACGCCAAAAAGTCGACAAATTGGACAAAATTTCGACAACCTGCATTTCCGCTATCGTCAGGCCGGTGCATCGCCGATGCACTGGAGTAAACTGGACGACTTTGTAGCGCGGCCCGGATCGCGCCCTTCAGTCGAAAGCACCGTCTTCCTGCAATCGAGAGCCTCATGCCCATTCGTCACTGCATCGTTCACCTGATCGACAAGAAACCCGATGGCAGCCCTGCCGTGTTGCATGCACGCGATACAGAGCTGGCCGAATCGGACGCTATCGAAAACCTGCTGGCCGACCTCAACGACAGCTACAACGCCAAGCAAGGCAAGGCGTGGGGATTCTTCCACGCCGAGTCCGGGGCCTACCCGTTCAGCGGTTGGCTCAAGCAGTACATGGAAGAAGAACAGGACTTCACCGCCTTCAGCAAACAAGCCGTCGAGCATCTGCAAAAGCTGATGGAGGAGTCCAACCTGTCGACGGGCGGCCATGTCCTGTTCGCTCACTACCAGCAGGGCATGACCGACTACCTGGCTATCGCCTTGCTGCACCACAGCGAGGGCGTGGCGGTCAGCGACACGCTCGATGTCACGCCATCGCGCCACCTCGACCTGGGCCAGTTGCACCTCGCGGCGCGTATCAACCTGTCGGAATGGCAGAACAACCGGAATTCCAAGCAATATATTTCTTTCATCAAGGGCAAGAACGGCAAGAAGGTCTCGGAGTACTTCCGTGACTTCATCGGCTGCCAAGAAGGCGTCGACGGGCCTGGCGAGACCCGCACCCTGCTCAAGGCGTTCAGCGACTATGTAGAGAGCGAGGACCTGCCCGAGGAAGCCGCTCGCGAGAAGACCCAGACACTGGTCGACTATGCCACCAGCCAGACCAAGGCCGGCGAGCCGGTGACCCTCACGGAGCTCTCCAGCCTGATCGACGAGGATCGGCCCAAAGCGTTCTACGACCATATCCGCAACAAGGACTACGGGTTGTCGCCCGAGATCCCGGCCGATAAACGTACCCTCAATCAGTTCCGCCGCTTCACCGGACGCGCCGAAGGCCTGTCGATCAGTTTCGAGGCGCACTTGCTGGGCTCGAAGGTCGAGTACGACGAAGAGGCGGGCACCCTGGTCATCAAGGGCTTGCCGACCCAACTGATCGATCAGCTCAAGCGTCGCAAGGATTGAAGCCTGCCCAGGAGGCCACCAGCGCCTCCTTGGCAGACTTGCGCAGCTTCTTGATCAGGCGTTCCTGACGCAGGGCTTCGCCCTTGTCCGGCCACCGCTCGACGTAGACCAGCGCCTGCGCCGGGCTAGTCTTGAAGTAACGCGCGCCTTGCCCCTTCTGGTGCGCCTGGAAGCGCCTTTGCGGGTCGTCGCTGATACCGCAGTACAGCGAACCGTTGGCGGCGCGGACCAGATAGACGTACCAGGACTTCGGCCGTACGGCAGTAGGGATTTCGCTCACGGGCAGCTATCAGGCGTGTAATGGAGGCTGCAGTTTACCTGTTCGACGACACGCCTGAAATGCATGCAAAGATCCCCGTCTCAGACGCGCTCGCTGGTCACTTGCACATGCTGGGCACGACCGGCCTTGAGCCCGAACAGGATGGCACCCGTGCCCACTATCGCGAAGATCCAGCCTACCGCGGCCCAGCCGCCGGTAAGGTCATGCACTACGCCCACCGCGAAGGGCCCCATGGAAGCCAAGGTGTAACCGACGCCCTGGGCCATGCTCGACAGGTTGGCGGCGACATGGGCATCACTGGAACGCAATACGATGAGCGTGAGCGCCAGTGCGAAGGTACCGCCCTGCCCCAGACCCAGCAGGATGGCCCAGCCCCAGAGCCCCTCGATGGGCGCATACAGGCATCCGAACAGACCGGCCATCGTCACCAGCATGACGATGACGATCGCCAGGCGCTGATCCTTGCCACGGGTGGCCAGCCAGGGTGCGCCGAGCGAGCTGATCAATTGCACCAGCACCGAGCCGGACAGCACCAGGCCTGCCTCGGTCGGGCTCAGGCCGCGCCCGATGAGGATCGAAGGCAGCCAGCCGAAAACGATGTAGGCCAAAGAGGACTGCAGGCCCATGTACAAGGTCACCTGCCACGCCAGGGGATCGCGCCACAGGCCACGCACGCGATAGGCCACGCGATGGGTAGCGTGGCCATGCCGCACCTGGGGTAGCCAGACCAGCATGGCCAACAGCGCCGGCACCAGCCAGAAGCCAAGGCCGATGGCCCAGCTGTCGTCGAAGTAGCGCGCCAGCGGGACCGTCGACCCAGCCGCCACGGCGGCACCCAGGCACAATGCCATGGTGTAGACACCCGTCAGGGTGCCGGCATGTCGCGCGAAGTCGCGCTTGACGATGCCAGGCAGCAGCACACCGATCACCCCAATGCTCGCGCCGGCGAGAATACTGCCCAGGAACAGACCGTTCACGCCCAGCGCACTGCGTACCAACATGCCCAACGCCAGCGTCAGGAGGATGCCGAAAATCACCCGCTCGCTACCGAAGCGTCGCGCCAGCACTGGCGCCAGCGGTGCGAAAAGCCCAAGGCAGAGCACCGGCAAGGTCGTCAGCAGGCCTGCCTGGGAAGCGCTCAGCCCTAGCCCTTCAGAGACTTGCCCCAGCAATGGCGCCATGCTCGACAGGGCCGGACGCAGATTCAGGGCGACCATGACCAGGCCCAGCAACAGCAACCAAGGGCGACGAAGCGCCATAGGGGGCTGCCGGACCTGCTCGTCGTCGACTTCGGTATCGATCAGCATCTGGTCCAGCTCTGCCTGGCAAGGCGCCGAGGCGCGGGTATCAAGATCGTTCATGGTCATCTCGTCTTCAGGATTCGATCAGGGTTCGGCTCAAGCGCTTGGCACGCTCTGCGTCGCGCTGCTCGATGGCCTCGAGGATCTGCCCGTGCAGGTCGAAGACCGACTGGCAGCGCGGCACATGGCTCAGATTGCGTTGCACCGTGGCGGCGACCACCCCGGAGAAATAGCGATACAGCTCGCTGAGCGCGGGATTGTGCGCGGCGTCGATCAACCTCTGGTGGAACACCATGTCGCATTCGACGTAGGCATCGAGATCGTCGTGATAATGCGCGCCACTGGCCCGCAAGGCTTGGCGCAGGCCCTCCAGGTCCTCTTCAGTACGGCGCAAGGCCGCCAGGCCGATGGCTTCGGCCTCGAGAATATGGCGAGTCTCGCGCGCCTGCTCTGCCGTACAACGGGAAAGCGCTTGAACCGCTTGTAGAGGGTCGAGCGCCGTGCGCAGATAGCTGCCATCGCCCTGGCGAATCTCCACCAGGCCACTGAAGGCCAGCACTCGCATGGCCTCGCGCACGGTATTGCGACTGATGCCCAGCTCCGCTGCCAGCTCGGGCTCGGTCGGCAAGCGCTGACCCACTGCCCAGGCGCCTTCTGCGATGCGGCCGCGTAGTTGATCGACCGCTTGTTCGACCAGGGATCGTTTGACCAACAGATTCATGCTTACATCCAGTCATCGGACGAATTTAGAGCTGTAAGATATAGACCGGTCTTGGAGAGGGCAAGTGGTAGCAGGTCTGTAGTCTCACAGCATGCCGAAGCAACCCGGTCGAGGACTGGCCTCCACCGGGCGTGCATTCAGTTCAACGCATCCAGCAGCGCCTGGTTCTGCTCTGGAGTACCGATGGTGATACGCAGGAACTGCGCGATTCGCGCCTGCTTGAAGTGCCGCACGATCACTCCCTCCTCACGCAGGCGCGCCGCCAGTTCACCGGCATCCTGCTGCGGATGGCGAGCAAAGATGAAGTTGGCGGCCGATGGCAATATTTCGAAGCCACGAGCGGTCAACTCCGCGACCAGGGTTTCGCGGCTGTCGATCACCTTGCGGCAGGTCTCTTCGAAATAGGCTCGATCGGCGAACGCCGCCGCCGCACCCGCGATCGCCATCCGATCGAGGGGGTAGGAGTTGAAGCTGTTCTTGATCCGCTCCAGCGCTTCGATGAGATCCGGATGCCCCACCGCCAGGCCCACGCGCAAACCGGCCAGGGAACGCGACTTGGACAGGGTCTGGGTGACCAGCAGGTTATCGTAACGGTCTACCAGGCTGATGGCGGTCTGACCGCCGAAGTCGATGTAGGCCTCATCGACTACCACCACCGAATCACGGTTCGCTTGCAGCAACTGCTCGACCGCCTCCAGTGGCATCAGGCACCCGGTCGGCGCGTTGGGGTTGGGAAAGATGATGCCGGCGTTGGGCTTGCGATAGTCTTCGACGCGGATCTGGAACCGCTCGTCCAGCGCCACTTGCTCGAAGGCGATGCCGTACAGGCCGCAATACACCGGATAGAAGCTGTAGCTGATATCTGGGAACAGCAGCGGTGCACCGTGCTGGAAGAGGCCGTGGAAGATGTGCGCCAACACCTCGTCCGAGCCGTTGCCCAGGAATACCTGCTGGGGCGTAATGCCGTAATACTCCGAAACGGCCTGCTTGAGCAGATCGCCATTGGGGTCGGGATACAGCCGCAGGCCGTCGCCGAGCTCGCCACGCATGGCTTCCAGAGCCTTGGGCGACGGGCCATAGGGGTTCTCGTTGGTATTGAGCTTGACCAGGCGGGTCAGCTTGGGCTGCTCGCCGGGAACGTAAGGCACCAGGTCCTTGACGAAAGGGCTCCAGAATCGACTCATGTTCAGTTCCCCTTCTTCTCGGAGTTGATACGGTATTCGGCGCTGCGTGCGTGGGCGGTCAGCGATTCGCCGCGGGCCAGGACCGACGCGGTCTCGCCCAGCACGGATGCGCCCTGCTCGGAGCAGAAGATGATCGACGAACGCTTCTGGAAGTCATAGACCCCCAGGGGCGAGGAAAAACGCGCGGTGCCGGAGGTCGGCAAGACGTGGTTGGGGCCTGCGCAGTAGTCGCCTAGCGCTTCGCTGGTGTGGCGTCCCATGAAGATCGCGCCGGCATGGCGAATGTGCGGCAGCCAGGCATGCGGATCAGCCACCGAAAGCTCCAGGTGCTCGGGGGCGATGCGGTTGGCGACTTCGATGGCCTGCTGCATGTCGCGGACCTGGATCAACGCGCCACGGCCATCGATCGAGGTGCGAATGATCTCGGCACGCTCCATGGTCGGCAGCAGCTTGTCGATACTCGCGGCGACGCGATCAAGAAACTCGGCATCGGGGCTGACCAGAATGGCCTGGGCGTCTTCGTCATGCTCGGCCTGGGAGAAGAGGTCCATGGCGATCCAGTCGGGATCGGTCTGGCCGTCGCAGACCACGAGGATTTCCGAAGGACCGGCAATCATGTCGATACCGACCTGGCCGAAGACATGACGCTTGGCAGTGGCAACGTAGATGTTTCCGGGGCCGACGATCTTGTCCACCGGTGGCACGCTTTCGGTTCCATAAGCCAGGGCGGCGATCGCCTGGGCTCCACCGATGGTGAACACCCGATCGACACCGGCAATGCAGGCTGCGGCCAGCACCAGCTCGTTGATCTCGCCACGCGGGGTCGGCACGACCATGACCACTTCCGCCACGCCGGCGACCTTGGCGGGAATCGCGTTCATCAGCACCGACGAGGGATAGGACGCCTTGCCGCCAGGAACATACAGGCCGGCGCGGTCCAGTGGCGTGACCTTTTGGCCCAGGACCGTGCCGTCGGCCTCGGTGTACTGCCAGGAATCCTGCTTTTGCCGCTCGTGGTAGTTGCGCACGCGGTTGGCGGCGGTTTCCAGGGCCGTGCGCTGAGCCGCAGTGATGCGGGTAAGCGCCAGCTCCAGTCGCTCGCGGCCGAGGATCAGGTCCTCGATACCGGCCGCTTGCAGGCCGTCGAAACGCTGGGTGAACTCCACCAGTGCCGCATCGCCACGCTCACGCACGGCCTTGATGATGTCGAGCACCCGCTGGTTGACCGACTCATCGGACACGCTTTCCCAGCTCAGCAGATGATCCAGATGTCGGGCGAAATCCGGGTCAGCGGCGTTGAGACGGGCGATTGCAGTGGACGTGGTCATGGCGAGGGCCTCGATAGATGACGAATGCTCAGGCGCCCAAGGCTACCAATCCATCCGCGCGGGCACCCGAGAATAATGGCTATGACGCGGATAGACGGACGCGACAGCGAAGGTCGCGCGCAGGTGTCAGTCGCGGTGTCGCGACTCCACGGCCTGGCGCAGGGTATCGATCAGGTTCTGGATGCGTGCGTGCTGCATCTTCATGGACGCCTTGTTGACGACCAGGCGCGAGCTGATGTGAGCGATCATTTCCTGGGGTTCCAGGCCATTGGCACGCAGGGTATTGCCAGTATCGACGACGTCGATGATCTTGTCGGCCAGGCCGATCAGCGGAGCGAGCTCCATGGAGCCGTAGAGCTTGATGATGTCGACCTGACGACCCTGTTCGGCATAGTAGCGCTTGGCTACGTTGACGAACTTGGTAGCCACGCGCAGGCGGCCCTTGGGTTCGGGGGCGCCGACCGCGCCCGCGGTCATCAGCTTGCAGCGGGCGATCTGCAGGTCCAGCGGCTCGTACATGCCCTGGCCGCCGTACTCCATCAGCACGTCCTTGCCGGCCACACCTAGGTCGGCGGCACCATGCTCGACGTAAGTCGGCACATCGGTGGCGCGGACGATGAGCAGGCGCACGTCGTCCTGGGTCGTAGGGATGATCAGCTTGCGGCTCTTGTCCGGATTCTCGGTAGGCACGATACCGGCTTCTGCGAGCAGTGGCAGGGTATCGTCGAGAATGCGGCCCTTGGATAGCGCGATGGTCAACATGGGGAACGTCGGTCCTTAAGCGGCTACAACCGGCCGAGCGCGAGGCTCGGCGGTATTCGATTCTTCGTGGCGCGTCCCTGCGCCGGTTACAGGCTAGCCCGGTACGCGACGGATCTTCGCGCCCAGCATCTGCAGTTTTTCCTCGATGCACTCGTAGCCACGGTCGATGTGGTAGATGCGATCGATCAGGGTGTCACCCTCGGCCACCAGGGCCGACAGCACCAGGCTGGCCGAGGCCCGCAGGTCGGTCGCCATGACAGGCGCGCCCTTGAGAGTCTTGGTGCCGGTGACGATGGCGGTATTGCCTTCGACCTGGATCTGCGCGCCCATGCGGTGCATTTCGTACACGTGCATGAAACGGTTCTCGAAGATGGTCTCGATCACCGCGCCGGTACCTTCGGCGATGGCGTTGAGCGAGATGAACTGCGCCTGCATGTCGGTCGGGAAGGCTGGGTACGGCGCGGTACGCAGGTTGACTGCCTTTGGCCGCTTGCCGTGCATGTTCAGCTCGATCCAGTCTTCGCCGGTGGTGATGTCGGCACCCGCTTCCTTGAGTTTTTCAAGGACGGCTTCGAGGATGGTCGGATCGGTGTCCTTGACCTTGACACGACCACCGGTCACGGCGGCCGCCACCAGGTAGGTGCCAGTTTCGATACGGTCGGGCATGACGCGGTAGGTCGCCGAGGACAGGCGCTCGACGCCATCGATGACGATGGTATCGGTGCCGGCGCCCTGGACCTTGGCGCCCATGGCGATGAGGAAGTTGGCCAGGTCGACCACTTCCGGCTCGCGCGCGGCGTTCTGCAGGACGCTACGGCCCCGGGCCAGTGCCGCGGCCATCATGATGTTCTCGGTACCGGTCACGCTCACGGTGTCGAAGAAGAAGTGCGCACCGCGCAAACCGCCTTCAGGCGCCTGGGCCTTGATGTAGCCGCCCTCGACCTCGATCGTCGCGCCCATGGCCTCGAGGCCACGGATGTGCAGGTCGACCGGACGCGAGCCGATGGCGCAGCCGCCGGGCAGCGCGACTTCGGCCTTGCCGAAGCGGGCGACCATGGGGCCCAGGACCAGGATCGAGGCACGCATGGTCTTGACCAGCTCGTAGGGGGCCACGAGAGTCTTGATGGTCCGAGGGTCGATTTCCACCGCGAGCTTCTCGTCGATCACAGGCTCGATGCCCATGCGACCGAACAGCTCGATCATGGTGGTGATGTCGTGCAGGTGCGGCAGGTTGCCAACCGTCACCGGGCCATCGGCCAGCAAGGTTGCGGCAAGGATCGGCAGGGCAGCGTTCTTTGCCCCGGATATGCGGATCTCGCCGTCGAGACGCGCGCCACCAGTAATAATCAGTTTGTCCATTGGAATCTCGCCGCCAAGTTGGCTCAGGTGCGCTCAGCCCAGGCTGCGCTGCTGAAAAATTTCATGGTTACCGCATGGATGCTGCCATCGGCGATCCACGGGTTCAGATGAGCGTAGATTGCCTGCTGACGCTTCACCGGGCTCTGGCCGGCCAGCTCGTCGCTGATCACGTTCAACTGGAAGTTGCAGCCTTCGCCTTCAACTTCGACCCGGGTTCCCGGCAATTTTTCTTCAAGGAAGCTTTTAACTTCTACGGCCTGCATGCTCAACCTCAATCGGCGCCCAGTGCGCGCGGGTCGGCCATCATACAAAAAAGCCCCTCGCCTGCGAACCCCATGACAGAGGTACGCTGACCGGGGGGCTTTTCACCAGCCGGGGGCCATCAGCCCGCCAGTACTTCATCCAGGTCATAGACCTCGGCGATTTCCCGCATGCCATCGGGCATGCCTCGGCATTCGCAGTGCTTGCCCAGCTCCCGGGCGTCACGAATGAACGCCAGGAGCAATGAAAGACCGACACTGCTGGACTGCTGGACTTCCGAGCAATCCAGGACCAGGCGTGAATCGCGGCAGGCTGCGATCAACGCGCCGCCCGCCTTGCGCAGGGCCGGACCATTGCGGTAGTCCAGCACGCCGGCCAGGCGCAGTACACCCGGCTCGGCCATGCTCACGCCGGTCTCGCTCATTGGACTTCCTTCTCCGGCGAACTCTCGGCGGCTTCCTTGGCCTTGGCCACTTCGCCCGCCCAGGTGTCGATGGTCTTGTCCAGGTCATTGCCGTTGCGCGACATGGCGTCGGCGAACTGGTCGCGGAACAGCTTGCCGATATTGATGCCGTTGACGATCACATTGCGCACTTTCCATTCGCCGCCGATCTTCTCCAGGGTGTAGGACACTGGATAGGTCGCGCCATTGTTGCCGGTGACTTTCATGCCGACGCTGGTGCGATTGCCGCTCTCGTCCTTGGCGGGATCGACGGTAATGCCCTGATTGTTGTATTCGAGCAGGGCGTTGCCATAGAACTGCATCAGGCTGCGCTTGAAGTTCTCCTGGAAGCGCTGCATCTGCTCGGGGCTCGCCTTGCGCGAATACTTGACCGTCATGATGCTGCGGGAGATGCCGTCGGCATCCACCATCGGTCCCAGGATCCGATTGAGGGCTTCGTAGAAGGTTTGCGGATTGGCCCGGTATTGTTCCTTGTTGCTCTTGAGGTCGGACAGCAAGGCATTGGTGGTCCCTTGGATCACCTCATGGGCAGACTGACCAGGCGCGGCCTGAGCCAGCATGGGCAGTGCAGCCAACAGGACCAACAGGCCGCGTCGCAGGATGGAAATCATGGAAACTCCTTATTTAGCTTCTTTGCCAACGGAATTGAGCAGGAACTTGCCAATCAGGTCTTCCAGCACCAGGGACGACTGCGTGTCATGGATGGTACCGCCTTCCTTGAGCACGGCCTCTTCGCCGCCTACGCTGATGCCGATGTATTTCTCACCGAGCAATCCGGCGGTCAGGATCGAGGCAGTGGAATCGGTCGGCAGGTTGTCGACGTGCTGGTCCAGCTGCAGGGTCACCCGACCGGTATAGCTGTCGCGATCCAGATCGATGGCGGTGACCTTGCCGATGGTGACACCGGCCATGGTCACCTTGGCTCTGACCGTCAAACCGGCGATATTGTCGAAGTAGGCGTAAACTTTATAGGTATCGGTGCTCGGACTCGCCGACAGCCCGCTGACACGCAGGGCCAGCAGGAGCAGCGCCAGGATCCCGGCCAGCAGGAACAGGCCGACACCGATTTCCAGGGTGCGGTTTTGCATCAGAAATCTCCAAACATCAAGGCGGTCAAAATGAAATCCAGTCCCAGGACCGCCAACGAGGCGTAGACCACGGTCTTGGTAGTGGCACGGCTGATCCCTTCCGAAGTGGGCTCGCAGTCGTAACCCTGGAACACGGCGATCCAGGTGACGACGAATGCGAACACCAGGCTTTTGATCAGCCCGTTGAGCACGTCATCTGTAAAGGAAACACTATTTTGCATGTTGGCCCAGAACGAGCCTTCATAGACACCCAGCCAGTCCACCGCCACCCACGACCCGCCCCAGATACCGACCACGCTGAAGATCAGCGCCAGCAATGGCAGCGAGATGAAGCCGGCCCACAGGCGCGGCGCGACGATGTACTTGAGCGGGTCGACACCGATCATTTCCAGGCTCGACAGCTGCTCGGTGGACTTCATGTTGCCGATCTCGGCGGTCAGTGCCGAACCCGCGCGACCTGCGAACAGCAGCGCCGTAACCACAGGACCGAGCTCGCGTAGCAGGGTCAGCGCGATCATCTGCCCGACGGCCTGCTCCGACCCGTATTTGGTCAGGATGCTGTAGCCCTGCAGCGACAGCACCATGCCGATGAACACGCCCGACACCGAAATGATTGCCAGCGACAGCACGCCAACCGAATAAAGCTGCTTGACCAGCAGCTGGAAGCTGCCACCGATACCGCCACGGCCGATCAGGGCGTGACCGAGGAACAGACACGAGCGCCCCAGCACTGCCACGATATCGATGGCCGAGCGTCCGAAGAGACGGATACGTTCGAGTAAGGATCTTCTGCGCATCAACGCGCTCCCAGCAGGTCGGCGCGGTAATCGGGCGCGGGAAAATGGAAAGGGACCGGACCGTCGGGATCGCCTTTCATGAATTGACGAATGCGCGGGTTGTCCGAGCCCATCAGTTCGGCCGGCGTGCCCTGCCCCAGGACCTGACCATCGCCTACCACATAGAGGTAATCGGCTATGCTCGCGGTTTCGGCCAGATCGTGCGAGACCACGATGCTGGTAATACCCAGGGCATCGTTGAGCAGGCGGATCAGGCGCACCAGCACACCCATGGCGATAGGATCCTGGCCCACGAAAGGCTCGTCGTACATGAGGATCTGGGGGTCCAGCGCAATCGCGCGGGCCAGTGCCACGCGACGCTTCATGCCGCCCGAGAGTTCATCCGGCATCAGGTCGATGGCGCCGCGCAGGCCGACGGCCTGGAGCTTCATCAGGACGATGTCGCGGATCATCTCGTCGGACAGCTGGGTATGCACACGCAACGGGAACGCGACGTTCTCGAAGACATCGAGGTCGGTGAACAGTGCGCCACTCTGGAACAACACACCCATCTGCTTGCGGGCATCGAACAGATCGCCACGCGACAACGTCGGAAGATTCTGCCCGGCGACCCACACTTCGCCAGCGGACGGGCGCAGTTGCGCGCCCATCAGGCGCAGCAGCGTGGTCTTGCCACAGCCGGAAGGCCCCATGATGCCCGTGACCTTGCCACGCGGAATACGTATGTCAACATTGTTGAAAATGCTGCGCGAACCGCGCTTGAAGCTCACGCCCTTCAACTCGACTGCGTAGGCGCTATCCAAACTCATCTAGACTCCTTGCAATGCGGCCTCGTCTGCTTGGACGCTTGCCTCCATCATGAAGACACACGCGCCCCGAGCGGGCCGGACAGCGGCGAACTATAGCACCGCAGGTGGTCCCGCCCCAAGGCTCTCGCCCGGTTCGTTCAGCCCTGCGACAGGCTTGTATGACTGGTATGACAATCACAGGATGAGCCTTTCTCACATTACAGTTATAATCGGCCCCTTTTCTTCAAGTACTGCGTTCTCACATGAGCCAATCCAGCGAGCTGATCCAATCCGCCCAGCGCACACTGCGCCTGGAGCTTGAGGCGATAGAGGGCCTGCTGAGCCGCTTCGACGACAGCTTCGTCAAGGCGTGCGAGCTGATCCTGGCCAGCAAGGGCCGTGTCGTCGTCGTGGGCATGGGCAAGTCGGGGCATATCGGCAACAAGATCGCCGCGACCCTGGCGAGCACCGGCACACCGGCCTTTTTCGTGCACCCGGCCGAAGCCAGCCACGGCGACATGGGCATGATTACCCGCGACGATGTGATCCTGGCCCTGTCCAACTCCGGGGGCACCGCGGAAATCATCACGCTGCTGCCGCTGATCAAGCGCCTGGGCATCCAGCTGATCAGCCTCACCGGCAACCCCGATTCGCCACTGGCACGCGCGGCGGAAGTCAATCTCGACGCCCGGGTGGCCCAGGAGGCGTGCCCATTGAACCTTGCGCCCACGTCTTCGACCACCGCGGCACTGGTGCTGGGAGACGCGCTGGCGATCGCGCTGCTCGAGGCACGCGGGTTCACAGCCGAGGATTTCGCTTTCTCGCACCCGGGTGGCACTCTCGGTCGACGGCTGCTGCTGAAAGTCGAAAACGTCATGCACGTGGGTGACGAGCTGCCCCGGGTATCACGCGAGACTCTGCTGAAAGACGCTTTGCTGGAAATGTCTCGCAAAGGTTTAGGCATGACCGCCATCGTCGAAGCGGACGGACGGTTGGCCGGCATCTTCACCGACGGCGATCTGCGCCGCAGCCTGGACCGCAACATCGACATCCACCGCACCCCGATCGACCAAGTCATGACGGCTCATGGCCAGACGGTACGACCTGACATGCTCGCCGCCGAAGCGTTGAAAATCATGGAAGACCACAAGATCGGCGCCTTGGTGGTGGTCGATAAGGACGACTATCCGACAGGCGCGCTGAACATGCACGACCTGTTGCGCGCAGGAGTGATGTAATGAACGACGAATTGATGCAACGCGGCCAGGGAATCAAGCTGGCGGTCTTCGACGTCGACGGCGTACTGACCGATGGTCGCCTGTACTTTCTCGAAGATGGCAGCGAATTCAAGACCTTCAATACACTGGATGGGCAAGGCATCAAGATGTTGATGGCTTCCGGTGTCACCACCGCGATCATCAGCGGTCGCAAGACCCCGGTGGTCGAGCGACGCGCCAGGAACCTCGGCATTCCCCACCTGTTCCAGGGACGCGAAGACAAACTGGTGGTCCTGGACGGGCTTCTCGCCCAACTCCATCTAAGCTATGACCAGGTCGCCTACCTGGGTGACGACCTGCCGGACCTGCCGGTGATCCGCCGTGTAGGGCTGGGCATGGCCGTGGCCAATGCCGCGTCCTTCGTGCGCCAGCATGCCCATGGCGTCACCCAGGCCCGTGGCGGAGAAGGCGCCGCGCGCGAATTCTGCGAATTGATCCTGCAGGCCCAGGGAAACCTGGATGCCGCCAACGCCAATTACCTGTAGAGCCATACATGTTCAGCAAGAAAGTCCGCATCATTGCGCTGTCCAGTGTGATCGCAGCCTTGCTGGCAGCGGTCGGGTACTGGAACATCAGCCCCGAGACATTCCTCGACCAGCCGGTGGCCAAGGTCGACGAGAACGCCATCGACTATTACGCGATCAATGCACGCAGCGTCCAGTACCTGCCAGATGGCAAGGTCCAGTACGAGATGACCGCCGACAAGGTCGAACACCTCAAGGCCAGCGAGGTCACACTGGTGACCAAGCCTGACCTGCAGATGTACCGGGGCACGCAGTTCCCTTGGCATGTGCAGAGCGCGCGCGCCGAGGTCAACCCGGACGGTACCGAGGTGGAACTGATCGATGCCGTGCGCGTGGCGCGCACCGACGAAAAGAAGCGCCAGACCATCATTACCAGCACGCGCATGACCGTATTCCCGCAGAAGCAATATGCGCAGACCGAGCAAGCCGTTAGAATCGACGGCGCCGGTGGCACCACTACGGGCAAGGGCATGAAAGCCTATTTGAAAGACGGCAGGATGGACCTGCTGTCCAATGTAAGAGGACAGTATGAGGCTCGTTAAAACCCTCCCCTTTTTGCTCAGCCTGAGCGCTGCACTGGGAAGCGCGAGCGCCTGGGCCTTGCCGACCGATCGTGATCAGCCTATCCGTATCCAGGCCGACAACGCCCATCTCGACGACCGGCAGGGCGTCGCGACCTATACAGGCGACGTGATCATCACCCAGGGCTCTATGATGATCAAAGGCAACACCGTGACCATCACCCGCGCCGCTTCCGGCGACATCGACGTGGTTACCTCGGTGGGCAACCTGGCCTATTTCGAGCAGCAGCAGAGCTCGGCCAAGCCGGACAAGATGAAAGGATGGGCAGTGACCATCCAGTACCAGGCGGCAAAAGACCTGGTCATCCTGACCGACCGCGCCAAGGTCCAGAACGAAGGCAACACCACCGAAGGCGAGAAGATCGTCTACAACAGCAAGACCCAGGTGGCCACCGCCGGTCGCGGCGGCAACACCGTTGGCACGCCGCGCCAACGCATCGACATGGTGATCCAGCCCAAGAAGAAGGCCGAGTAAATGGCGACCCTCAAAGCCCAGCACCTGGCCAAGAGCTACAAAAGCCGACAAGTCGTGCGCGACGTCAGCCTGTCCATCGATAGCGGCCAGATCGTCGGCTTGCTTGGCCCCAACGGTGCCGGCAAGACCACCTGTTTCTACATGATCGTGGGCCTGGTACAGGCCGACCAGGGCCGCGTGCTGATCGACAACCTCGACGTCAGCCACCAACCCATGCATGGTCGGGCTCGCGCGGGCATCGGTTACCTGCCGCAGGAAGCTTCGATCTTCCGCAAGCTGTCCGTGGCCGACAACATCATGGCGATCCTGGAAACGCGTAGCGACCTCGATCGCGATGGGCGTCGCAAGGAGCTCGAAGGCTTGCTGCAGGAGTTCCACATCAGCCACATCCGTGACAACCTCGGCATGAGCCTGTCGGGCGGCGAGCGTCGCCGCGTGGAAATCGCTCGCGCCTTGGCCACGGCACCCAAGTTCATCCTCCTGGACGAACCATTCGCCGGCGTCGACCCGATTTCCGTCGGTGACATCAAGCAGATCATCCATCACCTGAAAGCCAAGGGCATCGGCGTGTTGATCACCGATCATAACGTCCGTGAAACCCTGGACATCTGCGAAACCGCCTACATTGTCAACGATGGCCAACTGATTGCCGAAGGCGATGCCGCGACCATCCTGGCCAACGACCTGGTTAAGGAGGTCTACCTGGGCCACGAGTTCCGACTCTGAGCCGGGTAGGCAGCGGCCGGATGAGCACCTGCTTGCCGTGGATGACGACTGAATTGTCACGGTGCTCTAGGCAAACGCAAGGATTTCAGGCATATAACTTGCTTGGATTCGGCGCTTCAGGCGCCCTGTATCTCTGTAGTGGATGGCGCATGCGCGCCGGCGAACAAGGTATTAAGTCCCTGCCATGAAACCATCGCTCGTCCTAAAAATGGGCCAGCAACTGACGATGACACCTCAGTTGCAACAAGCCATCCGCCTGCTCCAGCTCTCCACCCTGGATCTCCAACAGGAAATCCAGGAAGCCCTGGAGTCGAACCCGATGCTCGAACGTCAGGAAGACGGCGAAGACTTCGACAACAGCGACCCGATGGCCGACAACGCCGAAAGCAAACCGGTCGCCGAAGTCCAGGACAACAGCTTCCAGGAAAGCGCCCTGAGTGCCGACAACCTGGAAGACGGTGAATGGAACGAGCGCATTCCCAATGAACTTCCGGTCGACACCGCCTGGGAAGACATCTATCAGACCAGCGCCAGCAGCTTGCCCAGCAGCGATGATGACGAGTGGGATTTCACCACCCGCACCTCGGTGGGCGAAAGCCTGCAGAGCCATCTGCTCTGGCAGTTGAATCTGGCGCCGATGTCGGACACCGACCGGCTGATCGCGGTAACCCTGATCGACTGCATCAACCCGCAGGGTTACCTGGAAGAGTCTCTGGAAGAAATCTGCGAGTCCTTCGATCCCGAGCTGGATATCGAGCTCGACGAGGTCGAGGCCGTGCTGCACCGCATCCAGCAGTTCGAACCGGCGGGCGTGGCCGCGCGCAACCTGGGCGAATGTCTGCTGCTGCAGCTGCGGCAATTGCCGGCCAGCACGCCGTGGATGGCCGAGGCCCAGCGCCTCGTCAGCGACTACATCGACCTGCTGGGCGGACGTGACTACAGCCAGCTGATGCGCCGCATGAAGCTCAAGGAAGACGAACTGCGCCAGGTCATCGAGCTGGTGCAGAGCCTCAACCCACGCCCGGGTTCGCAGATCGAATCCAGTGAGCCGGAGTACGTGGTACCGGATGTGATCGTGCGCAAGGACAGTGATCGCTGGCTGGTGGAGCTGAACCAGGAGGCGGTCCCCCGCCTGCGGGTCAACCCGCAGTATGCCGGCTTCGTCCGCCGCGCCGACACCAGCGCCGACAACACCTTCATGCGCAACCAGCTGCAGGAGGCGCGCTGGTTCATCAAGAGCCTGCAGAGCCGTAACGAGACCCTGATGAAAGTGGCCACGCAGATCGTCGAGCACCAGCGCGGTTTCCTCGACCATGGCGACGAGGCCATGAAGCCGCTGGTGCTGCACGATATCGCCGAAGCCGTGGGCATGCACGAATCCACCATCTCCCGGGTCACGACCCAGAAGTACATGCATACCCCACGTGGCATCTACGAACTGAAATACTTTTTCTCGAGCCATGTCAGCACTTCGGAAGGCGGCGAATGCTCCTCCACGGCGATCCGCGCGATCATCAAGAAACTGGTTGCCGCGGAAAATCAGAAAAAGCCATTGAGTGACAGCAAGATCGCTGGTTTACTGGAGGCACAAGGCATCCAGGTAGCCCGTCGCACCGTCGCCAAGTATCGCGAGTCGCTCGGCATCGCACCGTCGAGTGAGCGCAAGCGACTGATGTAGCCGCGGGATGTGCCACAGCGTTTCAGTGGCAGGTGGACCACCTGCCTCTTTATGCACGGGCAACAAAGGAGAAGCTGTATGCAAGTCAACATCAGTGGACACCATGTAGAAGTCACCCCGCCGCTGCGCGATTACGTCGAACAGAAACTCAAGCGTCTGGAGGGTCATTTCGACAAGATCACCAACGTGCAGGTCATCATGAAGGTCGAGAAGCTTCAGCAGAAGATCGAGGCGACCTTGCAGATTCCTGGCGGTGAAGTGGTTGCCAACGCCGAACACGAAGACATGTATGCAGCAATCGATTCCTTGGCCGACAAGCTCGACCGTCAACTGAAAAAACACAAGGAAAAACAGCAGAGTCTGCTGCAAGGCGCAGCCGCCCGCTGACCCCCCTCATCCATGATCCGACTCGAAAACATCCTGACCCCCGGCCGTTCCCTCGTGAACGTGCCGGGCGGCAGCAAGAAACGCGTGCTCCAGCAAACCGCTACCCTGATTGCCAAGGAAGTACCGGAACTGGAGATGGAAGACGTATTCGAAAAACTGGTCGCTCGCGAAAAGCTGGGCTCGACCGGTTTCGGTAATGGCATAGCCATTCCCCACTGCCGCCTCGAAGGCTGCACCGCACCGGTCAGCGCGCTGCTGCACCTGGATGCACCTATCGATTATGACGCCATCGATGGCGCGCCCGTGGACCTGCTGTTTGTCCTGCTGGTACCGGCCGCTGCCACCGATGCCCACCTCGAACTGCTGCGCCAGATCGCCAGCATGCTCGACCGCAAGGACGTTCGCGAACGCCTGCGTGCGGCAGACAGCAGCGAGGCCCTGTACCAGGTTGTCCTGGACGAACAGAACAGGCCCTGAACATGCGTTTGATCATCGTCAGCGGCCGGTCCGGCTCCGGCAAGAGTACCGCCCTCGATGTTCTCGAGGATCATGGCTACTACTGCATCGACAACCTGCCCGCCGGGCTGCTGCCGCAATTGGCCGAGAATGCGCTGATCAATACCGAACTGCTGCAGCCAAAGGTCGCCGTGTCCATCGATGCGCGCAACCTGCCCAGCCATCTGTCGCGCTTTCCCGAACTGCTCGACGATGCGCGTGCCCGGCATATCCAGTGTGATGTGCTGTATCTGGATGCCGATGAAGACATCTTGCTCAAGCGCTTTTCCGAGACGCGTCGTCGCCATCCCTTGACCAACGCCAACCGGTCGCTGGCCGAGGCGATCCGCGTCGAAAGCGAATTGCTGGGCCCTATCGCCGACCTGGCCGACCTGAAGATCGATACCACCAATCTGAATCTGTATCAGCTGCGCGACTCGATCAAGCTGCGCCTGCTGAACCAGCCCGAGCCCGGGACAGCCTTCCTGGTGGAGTCTTTCGGATTCAAGCGCGGCATGCCGGTGGATGCCGATCTGGTGTTCGACGTACGGTGCCTGCCGAACCCTTACTGGAAGCCCGAACTGCGCGAGCATTCGGGTCTGGAGCAGCCGGTCGTCGACTACCTGTCGGCGCAGGCCGATGTGGAGGAGATGTACCAGGACATCTCCAGCTACCTGCTCAAATGGCTCCCTCGCTTTGCCGCGAGCAACCGTGCCTATGTCACCATTGCCATCGGCTGCACCGGCGGTCACCACCGCTCGGTCTATCTCACCGAGCGCCTTGGTCGGCAACTCCAGCAATCCCTGAAAAACGTTCAGGTCCGCCATCGCGACCTCTAGCCCACAGGATCAGCGCCACGATGCCCGCCCGCGAAATCACCATCATCAACAAGCTTGGGCTGCATGCCCGGGCAGCGGCAAAGTTCGTCGGTGTCGCAGGACGCTTTCCCTGCCAGGTCAAGGTAGGCCGTGCGCCCGACAAGCTGGTCGACGGCAAGAGCATCATGGCGGTGATGATGCTTGCTGCCGGCAAGGGCACGCAGGTCCATCTTCATACCGAGGGTGACCAGGACAGCGATGCCCTCGAAGCACTGGTAGCGCTGATCGACAACAGGTTCGACGAAGGCGAGTAAGCGCTCGGTAGTGCACCTGCAATCTTCGCAGGCAGATGCCTGAAGAGTCATGCAAGGGCAGCAGCTCGGCAAGAATGAATCGGCATCGGTGTGATCGAAAAACGTCATAGAGCCCGCTTGCTGTGCCATTGGCTGCTTGTCCGCATTCGCAAAAAGTGTCCTGCCCTCCCAAAACCCAAGGAACTCAAGTTCCCCGCGCAGCTCAACAGTCAGAGCGACTCTTCGCTTGGCTTGATGTCGAGGGAACAAAAAATGAACAATAGAAACTTCATGTTGTGTGTGTTTGCTGCGTTTCTGCCTCTTAGCGCTGGCGCTGCAGAGGTCGAGATGGAAAAGAATTTTAACGGCTTGGACATCACCACGCAGATTGCCGGTGACAACTCCAGTGGGCCGGGGTCCAGTATGTCAGGGCTACAGGTTATGAAAGTGACCAACAATACGTCGAGTCAGGTGCGCTGCGAGTTAGAGGCCGGGCCTGCCGAAGCCAGTGACAGTGTGCCCGGCCCGGTCATGATCAAGCCGCACGAGTCCGCTACCCTGCGTCTGCCGGGCAGTTATGCGAGTGCTACATTCAAGGCGAAGCTGACATGTGACAAGGCGTAGCCCCAAGTCCACCCCGAAGCTGAAGCAGCGACTTCAGCAGCGTCAGGCCTGGTTGCGGTGCGCCCGCCGGTATGCCGTGGAATGATGCAGCTGAAGCCATTGCGGCAGAGGAGCTGGGAGGGGCATCGCACTATCCCGCGCGCCATGTCTCCCGGCAATCCGTGACGCGCCTTTTTCAAGACATCGCGGTATCCATCACCATCATCAGGCAGAAGCCGATACACAAGCCCAGGCTTGCGAGTCGGTGATGGCCGTTGCTGCGCGATTCAGGGATGATTTCTTGCGTCACCACCAGCAGCATGGCCCCTGCTGCGCAGGCCAGACCCAGTGGCAACAGCAATTCGGCCACATTCACCAACCACGCACAGATCACTGCCGCCAGCGGCTCCACCAGCCCGGAAGCGGCACCGATCAGGAAAGCCTTGAAGCGCGACATTCCCGCGCCTGCCAGTACCAAGGCTATGACCAGCCCCTCCGGCACATCCTGCAAGGCAATACCCATGGCCAGGCTGTCGGCATCAGCCATACCGCCACCGGCAGAAACGCCAATGGCCATCCCTTCAGGGATATTGTGGGCAATGATGGCAATCACGAAGAGCCAGATCCGCGCAGCGATCACGGGCTGGCTCCCAGTGCCGACCAAGGCTGGCGAAGAAGCGCCTGACACCTTGAGATCGACCAGGAACAGGCACAGGGCGCCGAACAACAAGCCGAAGCTGATCAGGCCACCAGCACTCCAGGGACTGAAGCCGATAGACTGGGCCGCCTCCAGGCCAGGGATGACCAGGGAAAAGGCGGTCGCTGCCAGCATCACCCCGGCACCGAAGCCCAGAAGGGTATCGGCCAGGGCGACTGGCATGTTGCGGATGATCAGTACCGGTACTGCGCCCAGCGCCGTGCCCAAGGCACACAGCGCACCCCCCTCGAGCGCGCGCAGCATGCGCGGCTCGAGGTCGAGCCAGGCGATGCCGCGCCCGACCAGCAGCGCAGTACCTACCAGCAGCAGCAAAGTCCCGAGCGCCAGCCGAAAAAGGCGCACACTGCTGACAGACATCACCTGCGAACGCATACCGGAACGACTCACTTCAGGGCTTCGAGGTATCGACGTTCCACTTCAGCCCAGTCGACGACGTTGTAGAAGGCGCCGATGTATTCCGGGCGACGGTTCTGGTACTTCAGGTAGTAGGCGTGCTCCCAGACGTCCAAGCCAAGGATCGGCGTGTTGCCGTTCATCAGCGGGCTATCCTGGTTGCCGCTGCTCTCGACCACCAGTTGCTTGGACGGGGTAACGCTGAGCCAGGCCCAGCCGCTGCCGAAACGGCTCACTGCCGCTTTGGTGAAGGCTTCCTTGAAGGCGTCGAAACCACCCAATTGCTCCTCGATTGCCTTGGCTACGCTGCCTTGTGGCTGGCCTCCGCCCTGGGGCGACATCACGGTCCAGAACAAGGTGTGGTTAGCGTGGCCGCCGCCCTGATTGATCACAGGACCCTGAAGTTTCTCGGGCAACTGCTTGACGCTGGCCAAGAGTTTTTCCACCGGCCATTCGGCCCATTCGGTACCGTCGATGGCGGCATTGAGGTTGTTGATGTAGGTCTGATGGTGCTTGGTGTGGTGAATCTCCATGGTCTGGGCGTCGATGTGCGGTTCCAGCGCATCGTAGGCATAAGGCAATGCTGGCAAGGTATGGGACATGTCAGTGGACTCCGTAAGCGTGGATTCGGGGAATAGCGTCCGGCTGGGCCGCCAGTTCGCTTGTCTCGGGTGCATGACGATTGAGCAGACGCTCGGTGCGCGGGTACTGCCCGTACTCGGCGATGAAGTTGAGCAGCTCGGTATAGGTCCGGCAACTGTGCCGCAACGCCGCTTCACGCAACGCCTGCGGCAGACGCGGTTCCTGGCTCGCCTGGAGCAGCCGCTGGTGGGCGGCACACAGGTAGTCGGCGCTTTCGTGCGGCTGGTTCAGCCGCAGGTGCAGATCGGCCAGGTTATGGTGGGCAATGACGAATACCGCCACCGCTTCGTCGATGTCATGCCAGCGCTCGAACAACACCTGGGCCAGGGCCAGGGCTTGCAGGTAGTGCTCACGGGCATCGACCAGCTCACCCTGTTCGAACAGCCGATTGGCCAGTTCAGTAGTGCGTTTCCAGTGCTGCATGACGAACCTCCAGAACGGCGGACGCGGTCAGATGCCGCCCGCGGTTAGTTTTTCCGGATCGAGCAACACCTCCAGTTGACTGCGGGTCAGCTCGGTATGTTCCAACGCGACATCGATGACGGGACGACCTTGCCTGTAGGCGGTCTTGGCGATTTCAGCGGCCTTGAGATAACCGATGATCGGGTTCAGCGCAGTGACCAGGATGGGGTTGCGCGACAGAGCCTCATGCAGTTTCGATTCATTCACCTTGAAGCTGGCGATGGCCTTGTCGGCCAGCAGACGACTGGCGTTGGCCATCAGCTCGATACTTTCGAGCAGATTGCGCGCGATCACCGGCAGCATCACGTTCAATTCGAAATTGCCCGACTGCCCGGCGATCGCGATGGTGGCGTCATTGCCGATGACCTGTGCGGCGACCATGGCGGTCGCTTCCGGGATCACCGGATTGACCTTGCCCGGCATGATGGAAGAGCCGGGCTGCAGCGCTTGCAGCTCGATTTCGCCTAGACCGGCCAGCGGCCCCGAGTTCATCCAGCGCAGATCGTTGGCGATCTTCATCAGCGCTACGGCTGTGGTCTTGAGCTGGCCGGACAGGGCCACGGCGGTATCCTGCGAACCGATCAGGGCAAACAGATTCTCCCCCGGCACGAACTCGACACCCGTCAGGCGACTGAGCTGGCACGCGAAACCCGCGGCGAACTGCGGGTGGGCGTTGATGCCCGTCCCGACTGCGGTACCTCCTTGAGCCAGCGACTGCAGGCTTGGCAGCGTCATTTCCAGATGACCCTGCGCACCCTGGATCTGCGCCGACCAGCCACCCAGCACCTGACTCATGCGAACCGGCATGGCGTCCATGAGATGGGTACGCCCGGTCTTGACATGGTGGTGCACCTGCGCGGCCTTGGTGTCGATGACCTGGACCAGGTGACGCAGCGCCGGCAGCAGCTGCTCATGCAGCGCGAGGGCCGCACTGACATGGATGGTGGTCGGGATGATGTCATTGCTGCTCTGGCCGCAGTTGACGTGATCGTTGGCATTGACTGCATCGCCGAGCACGCGACTGGCCAGCGTGGCGATGACCTCGTTGGCGTTCATGTTCGAACTGGTGCCCGAGCCGGTCTGGAAGATGTCCACCGGGAAATGCTGCAGGAAGTCATCGGCCAGCAGTTGCTCGACCGCCTTGACGATCGCCCCGCCCTGCTCAGTCGTCAGTTGCTCCAGCTCGACGTTGGCCTTGGCCGCCGCCGACTTGGCCAGCAGCAGCGCACGAATGAACTGGGCGGGCATGCGCTGGCCGCTGATCGGAAAGTTGTCGACCGCGCGCTGCGTCTGGGCGCCATAGAGCGCCTGGGCTGGCACCTGCAGTTCGCCCATGCTGTCACGCTCGATACGGGTATCACTCATCTTCGAATCCTTGCATCAGTTCGGCGGGAGAAATCGAGGGCAGCAGTACGCAGTTGGCCAATTGCAACGCGTAGGGCTGCCAGCGTTGATTCTGTTCGCAGCGGTCGAGCGTGCGCAGGTCCAACAACGGGCGCCAGGCCTGGTCCAGGCACAGGCAGCGCCAATGCCAGGGCAACATGCGGTCGCAGGCAGTATCCAGCAGCAAACGGAAAGAAGTCAGGGCCACGGTCCAGGACGAGGTCTCGGTACAGCAGACCAGGTAGCGGCCTTCGGCCAGGTAATGCTGGAGCAAGCGCGGCTCGTCAGGTTCGAGGGCACAACGGATGCGACGGCTGAGCCAGCGCCAGTTTTCCAGGTAGGACAACTCGTGGAGGACGGTTTTCATGAACATCATCGCCGGGTGACTGGGTAATGATATTCATTATTAAGTGATAAATAGAATCACTTCAAGCGGTTACCAAGAAATACTGCTAGGCGTTGTTGGAGACTTCATGACCGGGAAGAAGCGCAAGCCGCCTGAGTCAGGTCATCACGACAGGTAGGCAGGCCGTGCGAATCGGCCTCGAAAAGATACGAAACCGTCTAATTGCAGGCTGGGATTTAACTGGGGGCCACTAGGCTGATGCCGATTTTCATGTGCGGAAGCCTATTTGCAGCTCTCCAACTGCTTGTGAGGCTGATGGCCTCATCGCGGGACAAGCCCGCTCGCCACCGGTGCGCGGCGTAGCGAAAATACATTCCAAGTGGCGAGCGGGCTTGCCCCGCGATGAGGCCATCAGCCTCACAAAAATCTAGGAACCGAAAGCCAAGCTTCAGCATATGAAAGATGAATATTCACCTTAAATGGGCTGGGATTGGCTTAATGGCGCGCCGACAACTGCAAATGCGGTAGGCGCGCCACGGGTTTCAGCTCCCTGCCACCATCATCCGTTCAATCAGGACCGAGCCCGTATGGATATTGCTACGTGTTTCCAGATCGCTGCCGATAGCGACGATTTGCTGGAACATGTCCTTCATGTTGCCGGCGATGGTAACTTCCTGAACGGCAAACTGAATCTCGCCGTTCTCGACCCAGTAACCGGCCGCGCCGCGCGAGTAATCCCCGGTAACCATATTCAGGCCATGGCCCATCAATTCGGTGACCAGCAGGCCCCGGCCCATCCGACGAATCAACGCGGCCTGGTCTTCTTCTCCGCGGGTAACGAAAAGGTTGTGTACCCCGCCAGCGTTGGCGGTACTCGGCAGCCCCAGCTTGCGGCCGGAGTAGGTACCCAGCACGTAAGACACCAACTCGCCCTTTTCGACGAACGGTTTTGCATAGGTTGCCAATCCGTCACCGTCGAAGGCGGCACTGGCCAGTGCACGAGGCAAGTGCGGGCGCTCGTCCAGGGTCAGCCACTCAGGAAACAGCCGCTGGCCGATGGCGCCGTCCAGAAACGATGACTTGCGATAGAGATTGCCTCCAGAAATCGCGGACAGGAAGCTGCCGAACAGCCCCCCAGCCAACTCCGCCGAGAACAGCACCGGCACTTCGCAGGTCGGCACCGGCCTGGCACCCAGGCGGCTCGCGGCGCGCTCGGCGGCGCGCTTGCCGATCGTGCGGGGATCGCTCAGCAGAGCGCCCTGGCGATTGACGTCGTACCAGTAGTCACGCTGCATCTGCCCCTCGCTTTCGGCGATCATCACGCAGCTGAGGCTATGGCGAGTCGAGGCATAACCACCGATGAAGCCATGGCTGTTGCCATAGACGCGGCAGCCTTGATGCGTATTCAGGCTGGTGCCATCGGCGTTGAGAATGCGCAAATCGGCGTCGAAGGCAGCGGCCTCGCATTCCAGGGCCTTTTCGATCGCCTGCTCCGGGCTGATATCCCAGGCATGGTAGAGGTCCAGGTCCGGCAACTCGCGCGCCATCAGCGCGGCATCGGCAAGCCCCGAACATTCGTCCTCGGAGGTGTGTCTGGCAATGGCAAGGGCGGCCGCCACCGTCTCGCGGATCGCCTCCTCGCCACTGGCCGAGGTGCTGGCAGAGCCTTTACGCTGACCGACATACAAGGTAATGCCAAACCCTTGGTCGCGATTGAACTCTACGGTCTCGACCTCGCGCTGGCGTACCGTGGTGGACAACCCCTGCTCCAGCGATACCGCCACCTCGCAGGCGCTGGCGCCCTGGCGACGCGCCTCGGCGATGATCTGCTCGACCTGCTCCTGCAACGCCGGCAGGGCCTGGGGGCCTACGCTCTGGACTGCACTCATGGTTTTCTCCACTCAAATTCTGTGTTCGGCGAGGGTCTTTCCAAGACCGGACCGGACAAGCGGCCCCCGACTGGTTATCATGGCGGCGTTTTCCAGCGGACTGCCACCATGGTTGATTCTTACGACGACGCCTTCGACGGCGAAAAAAGCAAAACCCAGATCAAGCGCGAGCTGCATGCGCTGGTCGAACTCGGCGAGCGCCTGACGACGCTCAAGCCGGATACCCTCGCCCGCCTGCCGCTGACCGATGCCCTGCGCAAGGCGCTGGCCGAAGCCAGCAAGCACACCGCGCATATCGCCCGCAAACGCCATATGTCGTTCGTCGGCAAGCTGATGCGCGATCAGGACATCGAGGCCATCCAGGCGGTTATCGACCAGCTCGATTCCTCCACCCGCCAGTACAACGAGCGATTCCACGGCCTGGAGCGCTGGCGCGACCGACTCATCGACGGTAACGACGAGGATCTGGAACGGTTCGTCAACGAATTCCCCGATGCCGACCGTCAGCACCTGCGTTCGCTGGTGCGCCACGCCCAGCACGAGAAAGCGCGGAACAAACCGCCTTCCGCCTCGCGCAAGATCTTCAAGTACATCCGCGATCTCGACGAAACCCAACGCGGCCTGCGCTGAGTCTCGTCGCGGGCAGGCACCAGCCTGCCCCGCTTCCTTCATCCGCCCGTCCCACCCACGGTGATCGCATCCAGCTTCAGGGTAGGCTGGCCTACGCCGACCGGCACCGACTGCCCGTCCTTGCCGCAGGTTCCTACGCCGCTGTCCAGGGCCAGGTCGTTGCCGACCATCGACACTCGACTCATGGCCTCCGGGCCGTTTCCGATCAGTGTGGCGCCCTTGACTGGCGCGGTGATCTTGCCGTCCTCGATCAAGTACGCCTCGCTGGTGGAAAAGACGAACTTGCCACTGGTGATGTCCACCTGGCCGCCGCCGAGGTTGGCGCAATACAGACCCTTCTTGACCGACGCGATGATCTCCTGCGGATCGCTCTCGCCGGCGCGCATGTAGGTATTGGTCATGCGCGGCATCGGCAGGTGCGCATAGGACTCGCGGCGTCCATTACCGGTGACGGCCATGCCCATCAGACGCGCATTGAGCTTGTCCTGCATGTAGCCCTTGAGGATGCCGTTCTCGATCAACGTGGTGCATTCGGTCGGCGTGCCTTCATCATCGACGCTCAGCGAACCGCGACGACCCTCGAGCGTACCGTCATCGACGATGGTGCACAGGGTCGAGGCGACCTTCTGGCCCAGTTGGCCACTGTAGGCCGAGCTGCCCTTGCGGTTGAAGTCGCCTTCCAGCCCGTGGCCGACGGCCTCGTGCAGGAGCACCCCGGACCACCCTGGGCCGAGGACGACCGGCAGGGTACCGGCCGGCGCCGGCTTGGCGTCCAGGTTGACCAGGGCCTGACGCAGAGCTTCGCGGGCGTAGCCCATCACGCGTTCTTCGGTGAAATAGCGATAGTCGGTGCGACCGCCGCCGCCTTGGCCACCCCGTTCGCGACGCCCCTCGTGCTCGACGATGACACTGACGTTGAAACGTACCAGAGGCCGTACATCGGCGGCCAGACTACCATCGGCGGCAGCCACCAGAATGCGTTCCCAGACGCCGGCCATGCTGACGCTGACCTGCTGGATGCGCGGGTCCAGCGCACGCGTGGCGACATCGACACGCTTGAGCAGGTCGACCTTGTCGGCACGACTCAATACATCCAGAGGGTTGTCCGGGGCGTACAAGGCCGCCACATCCTGGGTGCGAAAGGCCTCCACCCGGCCCTCCTGCCCGGCGCGGGAAATCGAGCGCGCGGCACGAGCCGCCGCGGTCAGGGCCTCGAGGTTGATCGCGTTGCTGTAAGCGAACCCGGTCTTCTCGCCCGACTGGGCACGTACGCCCACGCCCTGGTCGAGGTTGAAACTGCCTTCCTTGACGATGCCGTCCTCCAGTGCCCAGGTCTCTGAGATCTGGCCTTGGAAGTACAGGTCGGCGGCATCGATACCCGGCCCGGCCAAGTCACCCAGCACAGCCTGAAGGCTGTCCAGGGTCAGTCCGCCTGGTGCCAGGAGCTGCTCGCTGACGGTGGATAACATCTGGCTCATAGTCACTCCGAGGTGTACGCAGGACGCAAGGCGTCCTGCGAGAAAAAGCGCCGATGTGAAAGCACCGGCATTCGCGCCCTGATGGACGCCTGTTCATCGCTGTCGCGATCGGCCAGCAGCACGGCTTCGCCGCTGGCCTGTTGAGCGACGATCCGACCCCAAGGGTCGATGATCGCCGTATGGCCGTGGGTCTCCCGGGGCCCTGGATGGACGCCGCCCTGGGCAGCGGCCAATACGTAGCACTGCGTCTCGATCGCGCGAGCGCGAACCAACACTTCCCAATGCGCCGCGCCGGTGATCGCGGTGAACGCGGACGGCGCGCTGATCAATTCGGCCCCGGCGGCGCGCAAGGCGCTGTACAGCTCGGGAAAGCGCAGGTCGTAACAGACACTCAGCCCCAGCCGGCCTACCGGAGTATCGGCCACTACCACCTGGGCGCCATGGGCGTAGTCATCCGATTCGCGATAACGCCCGCGCGCGTCGGCCACGTCCACATCGAACAGGTGCAGCTTGTCGTACCGCGCCACCACCTCGCCGTGCTCGTCGATCAGCAGCGAGCAGGCATGAGTCTTGGCTTGCGGCTGGTCCACAGGCGGCAACGGCAAAGTACCGGCGACTATCCATAAGTTGAGGTCACGGGCGGCGTCTTTCAACCATGGCAGGATCGGACCCTGGCCTTGGGCCTCGGCCCGACCGATGGCCGCGGCATCGCGACGGCCCATGGCAGCGAAATTCTCCGGCAGCACCGCCAGCCGCGCACCGCCCTTGGCGGCCTGCTCCAGCAGGGTCCTGGCCCGTTGCAGGTTGGTCAGGACATCGTCCTGACTGACCATCTGGATGACCGCTGACTTCATGGTTGCTCCCGGCGCGACTTCTCGAAAGGTTTCACAAAGGTGATTCTAGGCTCTTTCCACGGTCCTTCGACCCGGTAGTGCACACTGGCGTAGCGGGCGACGCGATCACCGATCAATTGGTCCACCAGGAACAGAGCGCCACCGATGGCCGGCGCCCCGACGAGCAGCGCCGCCAGCGGCAGATTATTGGTGACCGGCAGGGTGACCTGCAGGTTGGCGTTTATCCGGTCGCGGACCATGTCCAGCGTGCCTTCGAGCTCAAAGTTGCTAGAGGGCCCGGTCATGGTAATCGGCTCACGGGTCACGTAGACGCCTTCACTGGAAACCAACAACCCCTTGACCCGATCGTAGGCCAGGCCTTTGCCGAGTAGGTCGGAGAAGTCCAGGCGCAGTCTGCGGCCGATCGAGTTGAAATTGAGCAGGCCAAATACCCGCAATGCCTGGGCGCCGCCCTCCACCTCGACGAACTGGCCCGTGCGCAGCGATGCATCGAGGCTTCCGGAAAAACGCTTGAGTCCGATCCAGGCAGGCGAGCCCGGCCAACGGCCATCGGCGTCCAGGCGGAACCTGCGGCTGGTGACCGTCGGCGCGAAGCCCCAAGCCTTGAGGACATCCGCCAGGTCATTGCCCTGCAGACGCCCCTTGTACCAGCTGCCGCTGGTGCCGGGGGCGCCTTCCCAGCCGCCGCTACCGTTGATGCGCAGTCCCTTGAGATCGAGATCGAGGTCCTGGAACGCGACACCGCGTGCGTTCGGGCGCAGCTTCATGGCCCACCGCCCGAGCAGGTCGTCCCCGCGATACAGCTTGTCGATGGCCAGGTCGATAGCGGGAACCGTGCGCGGATCGAACGAGGCCAGCGGATCGGGCGCATCTTCGTCCTGCGCCTGGGCAGGGTCGGCGGGCGGCAGGCGCAAGGTCTGCAGCTTCACGGTCATTGGCGCCGACTTGGTATCGGGAATACGCGCATTGCCGATGACTTCCTTGCTGTCCAGGCGCAAGTCCCAGTTCGCGCCAGCACGTTCCAGGCGTACCACCGCCTGGTTGAGTTCGATGGCCGAGGTCTTGAGTTGGCCGATGCTCAGGTCGATGCCCTGCAGTATCTGACGGGCATTGCCACCGGGGTCATCACCGGCGAAGCGTTGCATCTGTCGCTGCCAGGGTTCCAGGTCCAATGACTCGAGCCGCCCCCTGACGCGGATGCCCTGCCCCGAAGGCGGCGTGGCTTCGCCCGGGCCCAGCAGGAGCTCGCCGCGACCCTTGTCGAGTGCATCGGCGGATGCGACGTAGGCCAGGCGCGCCAGATCGACGTAGCGCGCATCGAAGCGCCGCTCTTTGCCTTGCAGGTTCATGGCGAAACGGCTGTCGCGAACCTCTGCCGCAGACTTGCCGAACGGCGCTGGCAGATCGATCGCCAAGCCCTTGAGCGACGAGTCGATGGTCAGGTTGTTGAGACGACTGCCCAGGTTGACCTGCAGTTGATACGGCAGGTTGCCCGACGCCGGCAATGCCTGCTTGAACTGCAACCAGTCGGTCAGTGACTTGAGAGCGATCTGACCATTGGCGGCAATGCGTGTCTGCATCTGACCCGGCGCGCCCTCGGCGAAGATCTGCGCCTTGACCGGCCTGTCGAAGGCTCGCAGGTTGATATCGCTGCCACTGAGCCCCCTGTCGTAATCGAAGCGGAAATCGCCCTTGAGACGGCTGAGCTCCAGGCTGGGCGATGCGATCTTCAGCAGCGCATCCCGGGTGGAGAAGTCGACCAGGACCTTGGGCTGCTCACCTTTGGCAAGCGGAATGTCCAACTTCAGCTTGCCGTGCAACGGGCCCTCGCCTTCCCATCCGGCGAAAATATCCGCGGTACCGATAGGCGCTTGCTGAAGGATCTTCAACCCATCCGGCAACCCTCCCTTGAAGGCGCCGTCCAGGTGCAGATGGCTGTGCTGGCCTTCGTCGACATGAGGAATGTCGACGTTGACGTCACTGACCTGGGTATCGAGCAGCAGGCCGCTCCTGGCTTTGATACGCACCCCGGCATCGTCGATGGAGACATCGCCATCGACCTGTTGGACCTGTGGCCAGCCGGGCTGGAAGTCGAGCGCGGCATCGCGGACCTTGAAGAACAGGCTGATACTGCGTGCATGCGCTGGCGCGCCATGGTTCAGCGAACCTTGATACTGGAAGTAGCCTTCATCCACCGTGCCTTTGACGATAGCGCTGCGCAGCCACTCCTCGAGCCCGGGGCTGAGGACTTCGGGCAGGTATTTGGCGGTATAGCGACCGTCGCCATCGGTCAGGCCGACCCGCAGGTCCATATAGTCTTCCCTGCCCTCCTCGAACAACAGGCGAATCAGGAAGTCACCTGCGATCTTGCCTTCTTCGCCCAGGACCTTGAGGTAGGGCGCGACCAGCGTGAATCCTTCCTGGTCGAGACGCCAGGTCAAACGTGCGTTGGCCTGCTTGTAATGCCAGGGCTTGGCGAAAATCGGGTACAGATGCAGCATGAAAGCATCGGTATCCAGGCGCAGCTCACCGTGCCCCAGGTCGCCGCTGATGCTGCCGCTGACATTTCCGGCCGCCGGCGCCCCATGGTACGCATCGAAGCCGATCCGCTCCAGGTTGGCGGCGAACTGCAGACGCTGGTCACCTTCGGCCTTGGGCCGGATTTCCAGGTTCAGGTTACGCACGGCCCCCGTGACCTTCAGCGCGTCGACCACTGCCATGAGCTTGTCCGGCAGCGGGGCCAGGGCCTTGATCACCGGCGTGAGCGGGGTCAGGTCCAGGCGGTCGGCCTGGACTCGCCATGACGCCTGGGTCGGGTCTTCCCCACGCTGCTGCTTGAGTTGCAGGTGAGATTCCCAGCGGGTCTCGCCCAGCGTGAACGCCAGGGAATCGAACACTGCATCGAAACCCTCGCCCCGGCGCTGGAACCAGGCATTCAGGGCCAGATTGTCGAGCCTGATCGATTCGCGCCCGGCGTAGGCGCCTTCCAGGCGCGGCGCATTGAGCCGGACCACGGCGCTTTGCAGATGCCCGTCGTCCCATTCGAGCCAGTACTCACCCCCGGCCTGCAAGTGCGCCGTCTGCCACTGGCCAAGCAGGCGCGGCGGGATCCAGCGCGACCAGTCACTTTGCGGCAGGCTCAGGTAGGCCTCGAGACGGCCATCGCGCCAGGCTTGCGCCGTGGCTCGGCTTCGCAGGTTAAACGCCGCTGGCTGACCGTCGGGCAGGGTCAGGCGTACGTCGAGGCGCTGCCGGGAGCTAGCGCCCTCCATCCCTACGCTGACGTAGGTCATCGTCATGGGATCATGCTGCCAAGGCACCACGGTCACCTGACTATCGAATACATCGACCCGTCCCAGCTGCTGCAAGCGGCGCATCAACTGCGCCGGATCGAAAGGTTCATCATCGCGCTGCGCGAGCCCTTCGAGTCGCCAGGCACCCTGCTCGTCCTCGCGCAAATGCAACTGCAGACCGCCCAACTGGATCCGCGACAGGCGTACCTCTCGAGCCAGCAGGCTGCCCCAGAGGTCGGGCATCACGCTCACGTCATCCAGGCGCAAGGCAGCGGCGCCCTCGCCCAACTGGATATCACGGCCACGGAGAATCGGCGACAGCCCGCTCCAGCGACCTTCCAGCGAACCCAGGTGCACCGGCATGCCCAACGCCTGTTCGGCTTGCTCCTGCACCTCGGCGCGATACTCCGCGATCAACGGGACCAACTGTCGGCCAAGGCTGACGTATACCGCCACCAGCACGGCCACCAGGGCACAGAGCAGCAGACCCCAGCGGGTCATGGCGCCAAGGACGCGCATCAGTCGTTCCAAGGCTGTTGCCCTCCACGTCGTTCGCCAGGGGATCGTGCAGCTTCAGGCGCCACGGCGCCCGCGCCTGGATGGAAGGCATGTCTCGTCATCTCGCGATCGCCACGAACGTGGCGACAGTTCCTGACTATGGCCCAAGAAAGCCGCTTTGCCGGCCACCCTCTCCGGTAGAGGTCATCAGAACACGTCAGAGCAGCACCACATCGTATTGTTCCTGGGAATACATGGACTCGACCTGGAAACGAATGGTTCTACCGATGAAGGTCACCAGTTCGGCGACGTTGCCAGACTCTTCGTCGAGCAGGCGGTCCACCACCTTCTGGTTGGCCAGCACGCGATAGCCCTCGGCGGGATAGGCACGAGAGACTCGCAGAATTTCACGGAAGATTTCGTAGCAGATCGTCTCGGGCGTTTTCAGCTTGCCGCGCCCCTGACAGCAGAAACAGGGCTCGCACAGTACCTGCTCGAGGCTTTCGCGGGTGCGCTTGCGGGTCATCTGCACCAGGCCCAACTCGGTGATGCCGATGATGTTGGTCTTGGCATGATCCCGCTCGAGCTGTTTCTCCAGCGTGCGCAGGACCTGGCGCTGGTGCTCTTCATCCTCCATGTCGATGAAATCGATGATGATGATGCCGCCGATATTGCGCAGGCGCAGTTGCCGGGCAATCGCGGTGGCCGCTTCGAGGTTGGTCTTGAAGATGGTTTCCTCGAGGTTGCGATGACCGACGAAGGCCCCGGTGTTGACGTCGATCGTGGTCATCGCCTCGGCCGGATCGACGACCAGGTAACCGCCAGACTTGAGCGGCACCTTGCGATCCAGCGCGCGCTGGATCTCGTCTTCGACGCCATACAGATCGAAGATCGGTCGCTCGCCAGGGTAGTGTTCGAGCCGATCGGACACTTCCGGCATGAGCTCGGCGACGAAATGGGTCGTCTTCTGGAAGGTTTCCCGCGAGTCGATGCGAATCTTCTCGATCTTGGCGTTGACCAGGTCGCGCAGGGTACGCAAGGCCAGGCCGAGGTCCTCGTAGATGACGGAAGGCGCGCCGCAGGTCTTGACCTGCGTGCTGATCTGCTCCCACAGACGGCGCAGGTAACGGATGTCCTGGAAGATGTCCTCGGCTCGCGCGCCCTCGGCGGCGGTGCGCAGAATGAAGCCACCGGCTTCCTTGATGTCATCCTGCCCGACGCAGTCGCAGACCACCTGTTTCAGGCGCTCACGCTCGACCTCGTCCTCGATCTTCAGGGAGATGCCGACATGGCTGCTGCGCGGCATGTACACCAGATAACGCGAAGGGATCGACAGCTGGGTGGTCAGACGTGCGCCTTTTGTGCCGATGGGGTCCTTGGTGACCTGTACGACCAGGCTTTGGCCCTCGTGCACCAGGGCACTGATGCTTTCCACCGCAGAGCCTTCACGCTGGGATATTTCCGAGGCATGGATGAACGCGGCGCGCTCCAGGCCGATATCGATGAACGCCGCCTGCATGCCTGGCAGAACACGCACCACCTTGCCCTTGTAGATGTTGCCGACGATGCCCCGGCGCTGGGTACGCTCGACGTGCACCTCCTGCAGGACACCGTTCTCCACCACCGCCACGCGCGATTCCATCGGGGTGATGTTGATCAGAATCTCTTCACTCATGGCAGGCTCTCGTCATAGGTCTTCGCTAATGATGGATCGCGGAAGGGCAACTGGCTACTGCTGGAGCACATCCTCTGCGAAAGTCGACGACGGCTGCCAGCAAGCGATGCCGAAACGCGCGAGCAGATCGGCGGTTTCACTCAGGGGCAGACCGACCACCGCCGAATAACTGCCTTGCAAGCCGATGACGAATACCGCGCCAAGGCCCTGGATGGCATAGCCGCCAGCCTTGTCCGCCGGCTCGCCGCTGGCCCAGTAGCGCGCGGCCTCCTCGGCGCCGATGGCACGAAAGCGTACCTGGCTGGCAACGCACAGGCTCTCGCAGCGCTGGCCATCGCCGAGGGCCACGGCGGTCAGTACCTGATGTTCACGGTTGGAGAGCTCGGCCAGCATGGCCAGCGCCTGCTCACGGTCCCGCGGCTTGCCGAGGATCTTGCCGTCGAGCACCACGGCGGTGTCGGCGCCAAGCACCACACCGGGCTGTCCCAGGCCCGCGAGCCCGGCCTCGGCCTTGCCGCGCGCCAGGCGTTCGACATAGGCCGGCGCGGCTTCGCCGGGCAAAGGAGTTTCATCGATGGGCGCGCCGAGCGTGGTGAAAGGCACGCCGATCTGGGTCAGCAACTCACGCCGGCGAGGCGATCCGGAAGCCAGGTATAGCGCGATCATGTGGACATCTCCCTGTCGGTCGTGGCGCAGCTTCAGTTGATGTTCAGCCGCTTGCGCAGATCGCGCAGGGCGAAGCTGATCCAGGGCCAGAGCAAGGCGCTGATCACGGCGGACCAGACCAGTGCCAGGGTGGGCAGGCGGTTGCCCGTCAATGCGCTCAGCCATAGCTGGATCAACTGGGCGATGCCGAAGATGACCAGGATTACCAGGCTCTGCTGCCACATCGGGAACATGCGCAGACGCTGTTGCAGCGACAGCACCAGAAAGGTGATCAGGGTCAGGATCAAGGCATTCTGACCCAGCAGGGTACCGTACAGCACGTCTTCGGCCAGGCCCAGCAGAAAGGCGGTGGTCATCCCTACCTTGTGCGGTAACGAAAGGCTCCAGAACGCCAGCAACATTGCCAGCCACATGGGCCGGAACACTTCCATGAACTGCGGCATGGGGGAAACGCTGAGCAACAGGCCGACCGCGAAGGTCAGCCAGATAAACCAGCCATTCTTGCTGCGAGTACTCGCCATCATTCTCTCCGAGGCTGGGCCGGCGCCACGGGCGTCGCTGCCGGTCTGGCGGGGACGGTGGCAGCGGGCGCGGCGGGGGCTGGTGGCATCGCGGGCGCAGTGACCGTCGGCCTGGAAGGTACAGCCGGAGCCACGCCTGCCGGCGTGGCCGGTACGGGCGCGGAGGGTGCGGCGCCTGCCGGAGCCGTCGGCGCCGTACCCTGTGGGCCCGCGGCAGGTGTCTGGCCCTCGACCGGAGCGGCGGCACCTGAAATACCGCGACGGTCCGCTTCTTCCTGAGCCATGGCCGCGTCGGTGGCACGCTGCTCGGCGGAACGGCTGTCGGTGAAGACCAGCAGCATGTAGCGGCTGCGGTTGAGCGCCGCCGTGGGAATGGCCCGCACGATGGCGAACGGCTGGCCGGAGTCGTGAATCACTTCATTGACCGTGGCCACGGGGTAACCGGCAGGAAAGCGCTGGCCCATGCCCGAGCTGACCAGCAGGTCCCCTTCCTTGACGTCGGCGGTGTCCGCCACATGGCGCAACTCCAGCCGCTCCGGGTTACCGGTACCACTGGCGATGGCGCGCAGGCCGTTGCGATTGATCTGTACCGGAATACTGTGAGTCGTGTCGGTCAGCAAGAGAACCCGTGCGGTATAGGGCATCAGCTCGACCACCTGACCCATCAGGCCGCGGGCGTCGAGCACCGGTTGGCCGAGAAACACCCCATCGCGTTCGCCCTTGTTGATCAGGATACGATGAGTGAACGGATTGGGATCGACGCCGATCAGCTCGGCCACCTCGACCTTCTCGTTGACCAGCGCCGAGGAGTTGAGCAACTCGCGCAGACGCACGTTCTGCTCGGTCAGGGCCGCGAGTTTCTGCAGGCGTCCCTGCAGCAGCAGGCCTTCGGTCCTGAGTTTCTCGTTCTCGGCGATCAGCTCGGTACGGCTGCCGAACTGCCCCGCCACCCCTTGCCACAGGCGCTGGGGCAGGTCGGTGATCAGGTACGACTCCATCAGTACCAGCCCCATCTGGCTGCGCACCGGTTTGAGGACGGCAAAGCGCGCATCGACCACCATGAGGGCGATCGACAACACCACCAGCACGAGCAGGCGCACGCCCAGCGAAGGGCCCTTGGTGAAAAGCGGTTTAATGGACCGTTCCTCGTGGACGACGATTCAGGAGGTCATTGGACATGAACAACGCACCGGCCTGCTTGCGGATTGACGGAAACGACGCCCGACGGACGCCAGCCCAGCGCATACAGGTAGCACTGCACGTGCTACCTGTAAACCGGGCGACCAACGGACAGCCTCTGACGTCACTCGCTGGAAAGCAGGTCCATGGCATGCTTGTCCATCATCTCCAGCGCGCGGCCACCACCACGAGCGACGCAGGTCAGCGGGTCTTCGGCGACGATCACCGGCAGGCCGGTTTCCTGGGCCAGCAGCTTGTCCAGGTCACGCAGCAGCGCGCCGCCGCCGGTCAGCACCAGGCCACGCTCGGCGATGTCCGAAGCCAGCTCCGGAGGCGACTGCTCCAGGGCGCTCTTGACGGCCTGGACGATGGTCGCCAGCGATTCCTGCAGCGCTTCGAGGACTTCGTTGGAATTGAGCGTGAAGGCACGCGGGACGCCCTCGGCCAGGTTACGACCACGAACATCCACTTCACGGATCTCGCCACCTGGGTAGGCGGTACCGATTTCCTGCTTGATGCGCTCGGCGGTCGACTCGCCGATCAGGCTGCCGTAGTTGCGACGTACATAGGTGACGATGGCTTCGTCGAAGCGATCGCCGCCTACGCGCACGGATTCGGCGTAGACCACGCCGTTCAAGGAAATCAGGGCGATTTCGGTCGTACCGCCGCCGATATCGACGACCATCGAACCACGTGCTTCCTCGACCGGCAAACCGGCACCGATCGCGGCCGCCATGGGCTCTTCGATCAGGAATACTTCACGTGCACCGGCACCCAGCGCCGACTCGCGGATGGCGCGACGTTCGACCTGGGTCGATTTGCACGGAACGCAGATCAGCACACGAGGGCTGGGCTGCAGAAAGCTGTTTTCGTGTACCTTGTTGATGAAGTACTGCAACATTTTTTCACAAACGCTGAAGTCGGCGATCACGCCATCCTTCATCGGACGAATGGCAGCAATGTTGCCGGGGGTACGACCCAGCATGCGTTTGGCTTCGGTACCAACGGCGACGACGCTTTTCTGGTTGCCGTGGGTACGGATGGCAACAACCGAGGGCTCATTCAGGACGATACCGCGCTCACGCACGTAGATAAGGGTGTTGGCAGTACCCAGGTCGATGGAAAGATCGCTGGAAAACATGCCACGCAGTTTCTTGAACATGGGAAAGTGACCCTAGGCAAAGCGTGGGTAAAAAAGTGCGGCAAACTCTAACAATGGCGGGGATTTTGGGCAAGGCGCCAATATGTTAAATTGGCAGTTTTTCCGAGCACGCCAGCAGATGATCGCGGCCATATGACCGCCAAAACGCTGGCATGTTCCTCATCGCGGACCCTTTCCGCTCCTGTTCCTCCTGGAGATCCCCATGGCGCTTGAACGCTGCGACGTGGAAAAGATCGCCCATCTGGCCCGCCTGGGCCTGAATGAAGGCGAACTGCCACGCTACACCGATGCCTTGAACAGTATTCTCGGGCTGGTCGACCAGATGCAAGCCGTCGATACCAACGGCATCGAGCCCCTCGCCCACCCCCTGGAGGCCAGCCAACGCTTGCGTCCCGACCAGGTCAGCGAAAGCAATCAGCGCGAAGCCTACCAGGCCATCGCCCCGGCGACCGAAAACGGTCTCTACCTGGTTCCCAAAGTCATCGAGTAAGGGATAGTAGCCGTCATGCATCAATTGACCCTGGCCGAGATCGCCCGCGGACTCGCCGACAAGTCGTTTTCTTCCGAAGAGCTGACCCGCGCCCTGCTGGCGCGAATTCAGCAACTCGACCCGCAGATCAACAGCTTCATCAGCGTCACCGAGGAACTGGCCCTGAGCCAGGCCCGTGCCGCCGACACCCGTCGCGCCGCCGGCGAGACGGGTACGCTGCTGGGTGCCCCGATCGCCCACAAGGACCTGTTCTGCACTTCTGGCGTGCGCACCAGCTGCGGCTCGAAGATGCTCGACAACTTCAAGGCGCCCTACGACGCCACCGTGGTTTCGCGCCTGGCCGATGCTGGCATGGTCACGCTGGGCAAGACCAACATGGACGAATTCGCCATGGGCTCGGCCAACGAGTCCAGCTACTACGGCGCGGTGAAGAACCCCTGGAGCCTGGAGCACGTCCCCGGCGGTTCGTCCGGTGGTTCGGCCGCGGCGGTGGCCGCGCGCCTGCTGCCCGCCAGCACCGGTACAGATACCGGCGGCTCGATCCGCCAACCCGCCGCACTGACCAACCTGACCGGCCTCAAGCCGACCTACGGACGGGTTTCTCGCTGGGGCATGATCGCCTACGCCTCGAGCCTGGACCAGGGAGGCCCGATGGCCCGCACGGCCGAAGACTGCGCCCTGCTCCTGCAAGGCATGGCCGGCTTCGACCCCAAGGACTCCACTAGCATCGACGAGCCGGTGCCGGACTACAGCGCCAACCTCAACGCGCCCCTCGAGGGTCTGCGTATCGGGCTGCCGAAAGAATACTTCGGCGCTGGCCTCGACCCGCGCATCGCCGACCTGGTGCATGCCAGCGTCAAGGAGCTGGAGAAGCTCGGCGCGGTGGTCAAGGAAATCAGCCTGCCGAACATGCAGCACGCCATCCCGGCCTACTACGTGATCGCGCCGGCGGAAGCCTCCTCCAACCTGTCGCGCTTCGATGGCGTGCGCTTCGGCTACCGCTGCGAGAACCCCAAGGATCTGACCGACCTGTACAAGCGCTCCCGCGGCGAAGGTTTCGGCACCGAGGTGCAGCGGCGCATCCTGGTCGGCACCTACGCCCTGTCGGCCGGCTACTACGATGCCTACTACCTGCAGGCACAGAAGATCCGCCGCCTGATCAAGAACGATTTCATGGCCGCCTTCGAGCAAGTCGACCTGATCCTCGGCCCTACCACGCCGAACCCGGCCTGGAAGCTGGGCGCCAAGAGCAGCGACCCGGTCGCCGCCTACCTGGAAGACGTCTACACCATCACCGCCAACCTCGCAGGCCTGCCGGGCCTGTCGATGCCGGCCGGTTTCGTCGAAGGCTTGCCGGTCGGCGTGCAGTTGCTCGCTCCTTACTTCCAGGAAGGCCGCCTGCTCAACGTCGCGCATCGCTATCAGCAAGTGACTGACTGGCACACCCGCGCCCCCAACGGCTTCTGAGGAATTCACACATGCAATGGGAAGTTGTGATCGGGCTGGAGATTCATACCCAGCTCGCCACCCAGTCGAAGATCTTCTCCGGCAGCTCCACCACCTTCGGCTCCGAGCCGAACACCCAGGCGAGCCTGATCGATTTGGGCATGCCGGGCGTGCTGCCGGTGCTCAACCAGGAAGCGGTGCGCATGGCCTGCATGTTCGGCCTGGCCATCAACGCCGAAATAGGCCAGCGCAACGTCTTCGCCCGCAAGAACTACTTCTACCCCGACCTGCCCAAGGGCTACCAGATCAGCCAGATGGAGCTGCCGATCGTCGGCAAGGGCTACCTGGACATCGCCCTGGAAGACGGCACCATCAAGCGCGTGGGCGTCACCCGCGCGCACTTGGAGGAAGACGCCGGCAAGAGCCTGCACGAAGACTTCACCGGTGCCACCGGCATCGACCTGAACCGTGCCGGCACGCCGCTGCTGGAGATCGTGTCCGAGCCGGACATGCGCAGCGCCAAGGAAGCGGTGGCCTACGTCAAGACCATCCACGCCCTGGTGCGCTACCTGGGCATCTGTGACGGCAACATGGCCGAAGGTTCGTTGCGCTGCGACTGCAACGTCTCGATCCGCCCGAAGGGCCAGGCAGAGTTCGGCACCCGCTGCGAGATCAAGAACGTCAACTCGTTCCGCTTCATCGAGCGCGCCATCAACAGCGAAATCCAGCGCCAGATCGACCTCATCGAGGACGGCGGCAGGGTCATCCAGGAAACCCGCCTGTACGATCCCAACAAGGACGAGACCCGCTCGATGCGTAGCAAGGAGGAAGCCAACGACTACCGTTACTTCCCCGACCCGGACCTGCTGCCGGTGATCATCGAGGACGCGTTCCTCGAGTCCACCCGTGCCAGCCTGCCGGAACTGCCGCAGCAGAAGGTCGAGCGTTTCCAGGTGCAGTATGGCTTGTCGCCATACGACGCCAACGTCCTGGCCACGAGCCGCGAACAGGCCGACTACTTCGAGAAGGTCGTCGCCATCGGTGGCGATGCCAAGCTGGCGGCCAACTGGGTCATGGTCGAGCTGGGTAGCCTGCTGAACAAGCTGGGCGTGGAAATCGACCAGGCGCCGGTCACCGCCGAGCAGCTCGGTGGCATGCTGCTGCGCATCCGCGACAACACCATCAGCGGCAAGATCGCCAAGACCGTGTTCGAGGCCATGGCGGCCGGCGAAGGCGATGCCGACAGCATCATCGACAGCCGGGGCCTGAAGCAGGTCACCGACACGGGCGCGATCGAGACCATGCTCGACGACATGCTGGCCGCCAACGCCGAGCAGGTCGAACAGTACCGCGCCGCCGACGAGGCCAAGCGCGGCAAGATGTTCGGCTTCTTCGTCGGCCAGGCGATGAAGGCGTCCAAGGGCAAGGCCAACCCGCAGCAGGTGAACCAGTTGCTCAAGGCCAAGCTCGAAGGCTGATCGTCCGAAGCGCACCGCTGCGGCGCGCCTGGCCATGACGGGGCCGTACTGGCGCCAGGCCCGACGAAATCGTCGGGCCTGGCACTTTCATCGTCAGGTCGAGCCACGTGCGCCTCGAGACCTTTTCTACAGGAGTAACCGACGTGAAGTGGCGTCTCCTTTGCGCGTCTGTATTTCTCGCCCAGGTGGCCGGCTGCGCCAGCCATGATGTCGATCCGCATGGGTACGACAAGTCGGGCCTCGCTTCATGGTATGGCGCACGCCATCAAGGCAAGCGCACCGCCAGCGGCGAACGTTTCAACCAGAACGGCCTGACCGCCGCCCACCGAAGCCTGCCATTCGGCAGCCGAGTGAGGGTGACCAACACGCGCAATCAGCGTAGCGTCGTGGTTCGTATCAACGACCGCGGGCCTCACGGCCGAAGCCGGCTCATCGACTTGTCACGCGGCGCCGCGGAAAAAATCGGCATGCTGCGTAGCGGAACGGCGCGCGTGCGGGTACAAGGTCTGGACGATTGACCTGAGGAGCAGAGACCATTTTCGACCTCGCCACCCTTCCCACTTTCAGCCTTCTGCAACTTGGCGTCGGCCTGCTGTTGCTGATAGGGGGAGCGGAACTATTGGTGCGCACCGCCCTGCGCCTGGCCCATCGGCTGCATGTGCGGCCCTTGATCATCGGCCTGAGCCTGGTGGCTTTCGGCAGTACCGCGCCGCAACTGACCGTGAGCCTGCAAGCGGCCTACCTGGGCGCGCCAGACGTGGCCGTAGGCAGCGTGATCGGCAGCAACATCTTCAATATCCTGGTCATCCTCGGCCTGGCTGCGCTGCTCATTCCGCTGCGGGTTTCCTGGCAACTGGTCCGCTTGGACATTCCGCTGATGATCATCGCCAGCGCACTGGTCTACCTGCTGGCCCTCAATGGGTATCTGGGCCGACTTGAGGGTGTGCTTCTGCTGGTGGGACTGATCGGTTACCTGGCTGTCCTCTGGCACCAGTCGCGCCACCATGCCCGCACCTACCCTGCGCCCGCGCCCGCAAGCGTCACGCCCAGGCGCTTCTGGGTGGTTGCCGTCACACAGATTCTGATCGGCCTGGCGCTGCTCAGCCTGGCCGGGCACTTGGTACTGGAGGCTGCAGTCGAAGTCGCCACCGATCTCGGACTGTCCGAGCGCATCATCGGCCTTACGGTGGTCGCGGTGTGCACATCGTTGCCGGAGCTGGCGGCCGCGCTGATCGCCGCCCTGCGCGGTGAGCGGGAAATCGCGGTCGGCACGGTGATCGGCAGCAACCTGTTCAACCTCCTGGCCGTGCTCGGGTTTACCGCCGTGGTCACGCCGCAACCCCTGTCGATCTCGCCCAACGCACTGGATTTCGACCTGCCGATCATGCTCGGCGTCGCGGTGCTGTGTCTGCCGGTGTTCTATTCCGGCTATCGGATCACCCGCGCCGAAGGCCTAGTCTTTCTCTTCCTGTACCTGGCCTACGGCCTGCACATCGTGACCTTCACCACCGGCATGGCACTGGCCGAAAGACTGGAAGGGGTCATGCTCTCGTATGTGTTGCCAATACTGGGGATCGCCCTGCTGTACACGACGGTGCGCGCCTGGCGACGCCAGCACTAGGGTCACGCGCGAACAGCGGATCGCTCCCAGTGCCGGGGCAACCCGCTGTCAGCTCCATGCTCAGCGGTCGAGCGCGACCGCACGCGTGCGTTTCTTCAGCCAGAACGCCACACCCAGCGCCGCAATCCAGAACGGGATGAAGATCACCGAGATACGGATCGAGGGCGTGAGGTACATCACTACCAGGATCAACACGATAAAGGCCAGGCAGAGGTAGTTGGTCACGGGATGACCCCAGCTCTTGTAGAACGGCCTCTCGCCAGCGGCCTGCTTGGCGCGACGGAACTTCAGGTGGGTGATGCTGATACTTGCCCAGTTGATCACCAGCGCCGACACCGCCAGGGCCATCAACAGCCCGAAGGCCTCGCCCGGCATCAGGTAGTTGATCAGCACGCACAGGCCCGTGGCCACCGCGGAGACGGCCAAAGCCAGCAGCGGCACGCCCTTGCGGTTGACCTTGAGCAACTGACGCGGCGCGTCGCCCTGGCTGGCCAGACCGAACAGCATGCGACTGTTGCAGTAGACGCAGCTGTTGTATACCGACAGGGCCGCCGTGAGCACGACGACATTGAGTACGGTCGCGACCAGATTGCTGTCCAGCTCATGGAAGATCATCACGAACGGGCTGCCGCCCTGCACCACTTTCTGCCAGGGATAGAGCGCAAGCAGCACGGCCAAGGCACCGATGTAGAAGATCAGGATACGGTAGACCACCTGATTCGTGGCCTTGGGGATGCTCCGGCGCGGATCGTCGGCCTCGGCGGCGGTGATGCCGACCAGCTCCAGTCCGCCGAAGGAGAACATGATCACCGCCAGTGCCATGACCAGGCCAGTGATGCCATTGGGGAAGAAGCCACCGTATTGCCAAAGATTGGCGACGCTGGCATCAGGCCCGCCCGTGCCACTGGCCAACAGCCATGCACCGAAACCGATCATGCCGACGATAGCGACCACCTTGACCAGCGCGAACCAGAACTCCATCTCTCCGTACACCTTGACCTGGCTGAGGTTCAAGGCGTTGATCGCGACGAAGAAGATCGCTGCCGTGGCCCAGGTGGGAAATTCCGGCCACCAGTACTGCACATAGATACCCACGGCCGACAGTTCGGCCATGCCCACCAGCACATACACCACCCAGTAATTCCAGCCCGACACGAAGCCGGCGAACTCGCTCCAGTAGCGGTGGGCGAAATGGCTGAAACTGCCGGCGACCGGCTCTTCGACCACCATTTCACCAAGCTGGCGCATGATGAAGAAGGCCATCATGCCGGCAACGGCATAGCCGAGCAGGACGGAAGGACCCGCCAGCTGGATGGTCTGGGCGATCCCCAGGAACAGCCCGGTACCGATGGCTCCGCCCAGTGCGATCAACTGGATATGGCGATTTTTCAGCCCGCGCTGCAACCGCTCGGGCGTGCTCTGGTCTTGCATGAAGTGTCCTTAGTTCAGGAGGCAGTGTTGTTTGCGGTCAGGATCTAGATCCATCCGCCCCACTGCAAGAAGAAGATTCCGATATTGGTGGTGATCGCCGCTGCCAGCGTGGTGATCACGATGATCGATGCAGCCAGTTCGTGGTTGCCGTTAGCCGCGCGAGCCATGACATAACTGGCCGCCGCGGTAGGGCTGCCGATGTAGAGGAAGATGATACCCAGCTCCGCTCCGCGAAAGCCGCAGAGCCAGCCTCCGAGCGTGCCAATCAGGGGCAGCCAGATCATCTTCACCAGGCTGGCGCTGACAGCCAGGCGACCGCTGTCGCGCAGGGCGGCGAGCGACAGGGTCCCACCGATGCAGATCAGCGCCAGTGGCAGGGACATCTGCGCCAGGTAATCGCCGGAAGTCAGCAGCCAGTTGGGCAGCGGCACCTGGCCGTAGGCCATGGGCGCGGCGGCCAGCACGCTGATGATCAGCGGATTGGTGAAGATGTTCTTGGCGATGCTCAAGGGGTCTGACTTGAGGTCGGGGCTATAGACCGCCAGGACCACCGCCGACAGGGAGTTGTAGAGCAGGATCACCAGGCCGGCCAGGACGGCGCCCAGCGAGATACCGTAGTCACCGTAGAGGCTGGCCGCCAGGGCCAGGCCTATGACGCCGTTGTTGCCACGGAAGCTGCCCTGGGTATAGATGCCGCGATCTTGCGGCGGACAACGCCAGATCGCGAAGCCCCAGGCCATGGCGAAGCCCAGCACGGTCGCCAGGGTGAAATACAGGATGACGCCAGGTTTGACCGCCGTCGACAGGTCTGCATGATAGATGCCCAGGAACAGCAGCGCAGGCATGCAGACGTTGAACACCAGGGATGAGGCGATGTGGATGAAGTTATCGTCGATCAGGCGGATGCGCTTGAGAAGCACGCCCATGAACAGCATGGCGAAGACAGGAGCCGTGATATTCAGCGTCTGGATAAGAAGGGCGAGCATTGAAAGCGGTCCCGGGGATGGCCGTCAGGGAGGGGGCAATGATACGCCAGTGGTGGGGGGTTGGGGGATTGTGTGATGGTTGCCGCGGGTATGTCAGGTGATTTCCGCTGTTCTCGAGGTCGAGCGCCATAGGCTGAGACTTATCTTTCAATTTCCGAAATCTTCTGTGAAGCCTGCAGCCTCATCGCGGGACAAACCCGCTCGCCGCCGGGGGCCTGTTCTTGCTGCGCCGCGCATCGGTGGCGAGCGGGCTTGCCCCGCGATGAGGCCAGCAGCCACACAACGAGTCTTGCCTCGAAGATCGGATGGCTTTCCTTGACTGACCGGCATTTGGCTTGCCGGACGCCGGGCCACCCACGATGCGCCACGCAGGCGGCCTTTGATCTGGAAGACTGGAAACCAGCGACATACACCTCAGCCTATACGAACTCGTGGCGCGGCTGGCCCCTTCCAGACTCTGTCAGCGCCTGACCGGCCGCTTCTGCAACTTGCGCTGCAAGGTACGGCGGTGCATGCCCAGGGCGCGGGCGGTGGCGGAGATGTTGCCGTCGTGCTCGGCCAGGACGCGCTGGATATGCTCCCACTGCAGGCGATCCACCGACATGGGGTTCTCGGGCACCAGGCTGTCCAGATCGGCGTGCTCGGACAACAGGGCCGCGAGCACATCGTCGGCATCGGCCGGCTTGCACAGGTAATTGCAGGCGCCGCGCTTGATCGCTTCCACCGCAGTGGCGATGCTCGAATAACCGGTCAGGATCAGCACGCGCATCTCCGGATCCAGCTCGAGCAACTTGGGCAGCAGGACCAGCCCCGAGTCGCCTTCCATCTTCAGGTCCAACGTGGCGTAGTCAGGCAGGTCCTGCTTGGCCAGCGCATAGCCTTCCTCGGCAGAGCCCGCGGTACTGACCCGGAAGCCGCGACGACTCATGGCGCGGGCCATGACACGGGTAAAGGTGGCGTCATCGTCCACCAGCAACAGATGCGGCAGCTCTTCGCTCTCGACCTGGATTTCTTCGCTCATCGTTCATCTCCTCGCGTGCCATGGGGCAGGCGCAATTCGGTCAGGGTGCCACCCTGCTCATGACTATAGAGTTTCACCGAGCCGCCTGCACGCGTTACGCTGGCCTTGCTCAGGAACAGGCCCAGGCCGAAGCCCTTGCCCTTGGTGGTAAAGAAGGGTTTGCCGATCGATTCGGCAATCGCTACCGGCACGCCCGGGCCGTGATCGCGGATGGCGATGACGATGTCCTGAACGTCCCAGTCCAGGCTGATCTCCAGATCGTCCGGGCAGGCATCGGCAGCGTTGTTCAGCAGATTGAGCAAGGCCTGGGTCAGGTCTGGAGGAGGTGCCAGGCTCGGTGCCGGGCCCAGCCCCAGACGCTGGAAGCGGTAGCTTGTCTCGGGGCGCATCAGGTGCCAGCGGTCCAGCGCCTCATCGACCCAGGCCGTGACCTCCTGAGTCTCCAGATTCATGCGCCGGTTGGCTTCGGCCGCCCGGACCAGTTGCTGCAACGTCTGCTTGCACAGCTTGACTTGGTCCTGCAGCACGGCCAGGTCTTCCTGCAACTGCGGATCGGTATGGTCCTGGCGCATTTCGTTGATCAATACGCTCATGGTCGCCAGCGGGGTCCCCAGCTCATGAGCCGCGCCCGCGGCCTGGGTCGCGACGGCCAGCAATTGCTCGTCGCGCAGGCTGTCTTCACGGCGCTCGGCGCGCAATTGCTCCTGGCGGCGCAGCTCCTCGGCCATGCGCGCCGCGAAGAAGGTGATCACGGCAGCCGCCAGGGCAATACTCAGCCACATGCCGTAGACCTGCATCTTGTCCCGCGCCATGGGCAAGGTTTCCAGCGGATAGAACTGCACCAGCAGCATGCTGTAGGCCGCCAGCGCCAGGCCCGAGAGCGCCAGCGAGTAGATCCAGGGCAAGGTCACCGCGGCAATCGCCAAGGGCACCAGGTAGTAGGAAACGAACGGGTTGGTCGAGCCTCCCGAGTAATACAGCAGGGCGCTGTGGATGAGCAGGTCGCAGGCCAGCTGCAGCGCGTATTCCATCTCGGTCACGGGCAGCGAAAGACGCAGGCGCAAGGCCGTGAAGGCGCACAGCAGCGACGACAGCACCAGGGTCAACGCCAGGGACAGCCAGGGCAGCGGCAGCAGCTCGGTCCAGTAGGCGACAGCCACGGAGCCGGCCTGGGCAGCGAGTACCAGGATGCGAATGAAGGTCAGGCGCCAGAGGTTCTGGCGAGTAGCGGACAACGGATGTTCGGCGGCGAGCATGAGCTCTCCTGATGAGTGCTCCAGAAAATCGGCTGGAGTATACCGAAGCTGGCGGCCACGCAGCGGCGATGCGGCAAAGCGCCACAGTTTCTCACAGGCCGATGGGGGCCGATCGTGAACCGGCTACCCTGTTTCCGGTCAGATGGGCCATGCGTGGCAACGATGGTCTTTTCCACGCCCCCACAGCCAAGGAGTCATACATGCAAATCAACCGTCGCGGCGCTGCCCTGGCGCTCTCTTGCGGTCTGCTCGCCAGCTTGCCGGCACTGGCTGCCGACGAGCCGCGCTACAACCAGATCTCGCTGCGTGCCGAAGTCAGCAAGGAAGTCGCTCGCGATCTGATGGTCGTGACCCTGTACAGCGAAGCCCAGAACACCGATCCGGGCAAGCTCGCCAAGGAAGTCACCGATACCATGAACAAGGCCATGCAGCAGGCCCGCCAGGTCAAGGACGTGAAGATCAGCCAGGGCAGCCGCAACAGCTACCCGGTCTACGACAGCAAGGGGCAGAAGATCACCGGCTGGCGCGAGCGCGCCGAAGTGCGCCTGGAAAGTGCCGACTTCCCTGCCCTGTCCAAGCTTACCGGTGAACTGCTGCAAGACCTGAAGATGGGCGGCATGGACTTCTCCATCGCGCCGGCCACCCGCAAGGCCAGCGAGGATGAACTGCTCAAGGAGGCCGTGAATGCCTTCAAGGCCCGCGCGCAACTCGCGACCGAAGCCATGGGCGGAACCGGTTACAAGGTCGTCAACCTCAACCTCAACAGCAGCGGCTACCCACGCCCGTACCTGCGCAGCGCGCCGATGGCGATGAAAGCGATGGGCTCGGCTGACGAGGCCAGCGCCACGCCGGACATCGAAGCCGGTACCAGCGAAGTCAGCATCAATGCCGATGGCGTCATCGAAATCACTACGCCTTGAGGCACCGCAGGCTGCAAGAAGCATGCGTAAAACGTCTGCTGTCCCCTGGTTTTCTTGCAGCCTGCAACCTGTAGTGAAGATTCCTACAAGCGCATCAGCAGCTTCCCTCCTTTCTTTATCTTCTTAAAATATTTCGTAAAATCCGCTAAAAAACAGCCAAAAATCGCCAAATTTCGCCAAAACTTACATGGATGCGACATTGATGTACGGTCGTGCCACACTTTTGGCGCCAACTATCCTCTGCATGGTTGCAAAGCCAATCCTGGCTGCATAAGTATGCGTCAGTCGGCTCACGAGGCCGCCCTCACCCGAAAATGACAACAATGAGGCCACCATGCTCAAACATGCCGTCATTCCGTTGCTGGTCGGCGCAGGCTTGCTTGCCAGCGCATCTTCCGCCTTCGGTGCATCCAACCTGGTGTTCTGCTCCGAGGGCAGCCCGGCAGGATTCGATCCGGGGCAGTACACCACCGGCACCGACTTCGACGCTTCCGCAGAGACGGTCTTCAACCGCCTGACCCAGTTCGAGCGCGGCGGTACGACCGTCATTCCAGGGCTGGCGACCTCCTGGGATGTCTCCGACGACGGCCTGACCTACACCTTCCACTTGCGTGAAGGCGTCAAGTTCCACACCACCGACTATTTCAAGCCCAGCCGGCCATTCAACGCCGACGACGTGTTGTTCACCTTCAACCGGATGCTCGACAAGGACCATCCTTTCCGCAAGGTCTACCCCACCGAGTTCCCGTATTTCACCGACATGGGCATGGACAAGAACATCGCCGGTATCGAAAAGCTCGACGCGCTCACCGTGCGCTTCACGCTCAACCAGGTCGACGCCGCGTTCATCCAGAACCTGGCCATGAGCTTCGCTTCGATCCAGTCCGCCGAGTACGCCGAGCAACTGCTCGAGCAGGGCAAGGCGACCGACATCAACCAGAAGCCCATCGGCACCGGCCCGTTCGTGTTCAGCAAGTACCAGAAGGACGCGCAGATCCGCTTCAAGGGCAACAAGGACTACTGGAAACCCGAAGACGTGAAGATCGACAACCTGATCTTCGCCATCAGCACCGATGCCTCGGTACGCATGCAGAAACTGAAGAAGAACGAGTGCCAGGTCACCCTGTTCCCAAGGCCGGCCGATATCGAACCGCTGAAAAAGGACACCAAGCTGCGGATGCCGGAGCAGGCCGGGTACAACCTCGGCTATGTCGCCTACAACGTGATGGACAAGATCAAGGGCAGCGATGCGCCCAATCCGATGGCACAGCTCAAGGTACGCCAAGCGCTGGACATGGCGGTGAACAAGCAGCAGATCATCGCCTCGGTGTACCAGGGCGCGGGCCAGTTGGCGGTCAACGCCATGCCGCCCACGCAATGGTCCTATGACACCACTATCAAGGACGCCGCCTACGATCCGGAAAAGGCCAAGGCCTTGCTCAAGGAAGCCGGCGTCAAGGAAGGCACCGAGATCACCCTGTGGGCCATGCCTGTGCAACGCCCCTACAACCCCAACGCCAAGCTGATGGCCGAGATGCTGCAGGCCGATTGGGCGAAGGTCGGCATCAAGGCCAAGATCGTCAGCTATGAATGGGGCGAATACATCAAGCGCTCCAAGGGCGGCGAGAACGGCGCCATGATCATCGGCTGGAGCGGCGACAACGGCGACCCGGACAATTGGCTGGGAACCCTGTTCGGCTGCGACGCGCTCGCCGGCAACAACTTCTCCAAGTGGTGCCACAAGCCCTTCGACGACCTGGTCAAGCAAGCCAAGGCCACCTCCGATCAGGCCAAGCGCATCGAGTTGTACAAACAGGCGCAGCACATTCTCAAGGAACAGGTGCCGATGACGCCCATCGCCCATTCCACGGTCTACCAACCCATGAGTGCCTCCGTGAAGGACTTCAAGATCAGCCCGTTCGGCTTGAACTCCTTCTACGGCGTCAGCGTAGGGAAATGAGCAACTGATCCGCCCCGCTCGCAAGGATGCAAGCGCGGGGCGGATCGATCGAACACGGACCTGACAGGCGCGGCAGGAAATTTCCTGGCGTCTGTCAGCGTCTTCCCCCGCTTCGAAGCGCCTTTGGAATCTACCCACGCCGTCCTGACGCTCGTAACGTCAGGACCGGGCAACTGTTGCCGCGATTCGTCCGTTCACGCATCGCTACCGCAAAAAGAAAAGGACCTCTCATGCGCCATCCCACCCTGCCCTGCGCCCTGCTGTACCTGGGTTTGCTGATCCAGGCACCCACCAGCCTGGCCGGCAACCTGGTGTTCTGCTCGGAAGGCAGCCCCGCCGGCTTCGATACCGCACAGTTCACCAGCGCCACCGACAACGACGCCGCCGAGCCGATCTACAACCGCCTGGTCGAGTTCCAGCGTGGCGGCACCGCCGTGCAGCCTGGACTGGCGACTGACTGGAAAGTGTCCGATGACGGCCTGCGCTATACCTTCCACCTGCGCAAGGGTGTCGGTTTCCACGCCAACGCATCCTTCACGCCCAGCCGTGACTTCAACGCCGACGACGTATTGTTCACTTTCCAGCGCATGCTCGACAGGGATCACCCGTTCCGCCAGGCCTACCCCACCGAATTTCCCTACTTCGTCAGCATGAGCCTGGACAAGAACATTGCCCGCGTCGAGAAGACCGACCCGCTGACCGTGGTCTTCACCCTCAACAGCGTCGATGCCGCTTTCATCCAGAACCTTGCCATGAGCTTCGCCTCGATCCTTTCGGCCGAGTATGCCGAAGCGCTGATGGCCGGCGGGCGTGCCAGCGATATCAACCAGAAGCCCATAGGCACGGGGCCTTTCATCTTCCAGCGTTACCAGAAGGACGCGCAGATCCGCTACAAGGGCAATCCGCGTTATTGGGCGCCCGAAGAGGTCAAGCTCGACAACCTGATCTTCTCGATCAACCTCGATCCATCGGTGCGCATCCAGAAGCTGCGCCGAGGCGAATGCCAGGTCACCCTGCACCCTCGTCCAGCGGATCTTCCCTCGCTCAAGGCAGACCCCAACCTGCGGGTACTGCAGCAGCCTGGCTTCAACCTCGGCTACATCGCCTACAACACCCGCCACGCCCCCTTCGACCAGTTGCAGGTGCGCCAGGCCATGGACATGGCCGTCAACAAGCAGGCGATCGTCCAGGCGGTCTACCAGGACTCCGGCCAACTGGCGAGCAACGCCATGCCGCCCACCCAATGGTCCTACGACGACAGCATCAAGGACGCGGCCTACGACCCCGACAAGGCCCGCGAACTGCTGCGGGCCGCTGGCGTCGCGCCCGGCACCGAGATCGACCTGTGGGCAATGCCGGTACAGCGTCCCTACAACCCCAACGCCAAGCTGATGGCGCAAATGCTCCAGGCCGACTGGTCCAGGATCGGCTTGAAAGTACGCATCGTCAGCTACGAGTGGGGGGAACACCTCAAGCGTCTGAAGAACGGCGAGCACGACGTCGCGCTCATGGGCTGGACCGGCGACAACGGCGACCCGGACAACTGGCTGGGCACGCTCTACAACTGCGACGCCATCGGCAGCAACAACTATGCGCAGTGGTGCGACCCGCTCTACGACGCCCTGGTGAAAAAGGCCAAGACGCTTACCGACCCGGCGCAGCGCACCGCGCTCTACCAGGAGGCCCAGCACCGCCTCAAGCAGCAGGTGCCGATCACTCCCGTGGCTCACTCCACCGTCAACCAGCCCATCAGTACCCAGGTGCGCGACTTCAAGGTCAGCCCCTTCGGACGCAACGACTTTTCCGGCGTCAGCCGCGACTGATCCTGCCTCGTGAAGCCGGGAGTGCAACCCACTCCCGCGCCCTCGTGCAGCCCGGATTTGCCCGGCGAACCCGTGGCAAGCCCTGCAACACCCGCGTCATCGCACGACACCCCAGCCCACGAGGCCGGGGTGATAACTAGAAACAGAAAGGGAGCTTCAACGTGAAACCCACCACCACAACCGCACTGGTCCTGTCCCTCGGCGTCATGTCCGCCCTGGCTCAGGCCGAGCCCGCCAGCCAGGCTTTCATTCCTCTGAGCGTCACATCCACCAGCGCCCAGGCAGAGGCCAAGGGCTTCATCGAAGGGCAGAGCCTGTCCGGCACGACGCGCAACTGGTACGCCCGCGAACGCGCGGCGCGAGGACCGCTCTGGCGCTATTACAAAGGCGATGGCACGCGCCATGACACGCACAGCCGGCAGAACTGGCTGCAAGGCACCATCCTCGACTATAGCTCCGGCTTCACCCAGGGCACCATCGGTTTCGCCGCCGAGGTTGCCGCCTACAACGCCATCGCTCTGGAGCAGGGGCGCCAAGCCGTCGCCGGCCCCAACAACCGGACCCTGACCCACGCCGATGGCGAGGTGATCGGCCAATGGAGCAAAGCGGGCCAGGCCAACCTCAAGGCACGCGTTTCCAACACCGTCCTGACCGCAGGCCGACACTCGGTCGATACGCCGGTCATCGCCAGCATCGGCAACCGCGCCCTGCCATCGAGCTTCCAGGGCGTCAGCCTGAACAGCGCCGAGTTCGACAACCTGACCTTCGATGTCGGCACTTTCGACAAGGTGTCGCCACGTACCGAACAGAGCCTGAGCAAGTTCCGCTCCGAATACGGCGCCGCGGGCGAGGAAACCGATCGGGTCAGCATGGTCGGTTTCAACTATCGGCCCTTTGCCAGCCTGGCCACCAGTGTCTACGCCTCCAAGGTCGACGACTTCTGGAACCAGTACTACTTCGGCGCCAGTCACGACCTGGGCGACAGCGCGGTGCTAGGCCTGACCACCGGGCTGAACTACTACAAGACTCGGGACGAGGGCCGCGGCAAACTCGGCGCGATCGACAACGACACCTATAGCCTGTCCCTGGCGCTGACTCACCAGGCCCACACGCTGACCTTCGCCTGGCAACAGGTCGACGGCAACGAGTACTTCGACTACCTGCACGAGACCAACGGGATCTTCCTGGCCAACTCCCTGCTGTCGGACTTCAACGGCCCCAACGAGAAGTCGCTGCAGATCGGCTACATCCTGAACATGGCGCCATATGGCGTCCCCGGCCTCAAGTTCAACCTGTACAACGCCCGCGGCTGGGGTATCGACGGGACCCACTACAAAGGCACGGGCTACGATGTCGCAGGGCTGGACGGCGAGAACCACTATGAATGGGGTATCGGCGCCGGCTACGCGGTGCAGGACGGTGCGCTGAAGGACACCACCGTCCGCGCGACCTACACCACCCACCGCGCCAGCAAGGCCCAGGGCGACGGCAGTCTGGACGAGTTTAGAGTAGTCACCACCATTCCGTTCAACATCCTCTGACCGGCGTTGCCAGCCCCGTCTTCGCGGGCGCTGGCGACTACGCTGCAACTATCGAACGCAGGGAGCTTTCATGAATCCACTAGCGCTACGCGCTGCCCTGGCAGCCATCATCCTGAGTGCATCGTCCGGACTGTGGGCCAAGCCCCTGGTGGTATGCACAGAAGCCAGCCCCGAAGGCTTCGACATCGTCCAGTTCACCACCGCGGTGACCGCCGATGCCGCGGCCGAGACCGTGTTCGACCGTCTGGTCGACTTCAAGCCCGGCACCACCGAGCTCCAGCCGGCCCTGGCCGAGCGCTGGGAAATCAGCGCCGATGGCCTGACCTATACCTTTCACCTGCGCCAAGGGGTGAAGTTCCACCGCACCGATTACTTCACGCCGACACGCGACTTCAACGCCGATGACGTGCTGTGGAGCTTCCAGCGTCAGCTCGACCCCAACCATCCCTGGCACGACAAGACCAGCGTCGGCTATCCGTATTTCGAGAGCATGAGCTTCAAGAACCTGCTCACCTCTGTCGAGAAGCGAGACGCGCATACCGTGGTGTTCACCCTGAGCCGTCCGCAGGCACCGTTCCTGCGGGACCTGGCCATGGCCTTCACCTCGATCTATTCCGCCGAATATGGCGACCAGTTGCTCAAGTCCGGCAAGACGGCCGAGCTCAACAGCAAGCCGATCGGCACCGGCCCGTTCATCTTCCAGCGCTACAGCAAGGACGCGCAGGTCCGCTACAAGCCCAACCCGGACTACTTTCGCGGCAAGCCGCCGGCCGATGCGCTGATCTTCGCCATCACCCCGGACAACAATGTGCGCCTGCAGAAGCTGCGCGCCGACGAATGCCAGATAGCGCTCTACCCCAAGCCCGACGACATACCCTCCATCAAGCGCGATCCAGCGCTCAAGGTCGCGGAGATGGAGGCCCTGGTCATCGGCTATGTCGCGCTCAATACCGAGCACCCGTACCTGAGCGATGTCCGCGTGCGCAAGGCCATCAGCATGGCCTTCGACCACCAGGCGCATGTCGACCAGCTGTTCGGCAAGGGCAATGCGCTGGTGGCCGTGAACCCCTATCCGCCGAGCGTGCTGGGTTACAACAGCGACAACCGCAATCCGCCGCGCGACATCGACAAGGCGCGCGCCCTGCTCGAGGAAGCCGACGTGCCGGAGGGCGCGGTACTTACTCTGTTCACCCGCAACGGTGGTGGCGCTATCAATCCCAACCCGCGCCTGAGCGCGGAAATGCTGCAGGCGGACCTGGCCCGGATCGGCATCAGGCTCGATATCCGTATCATGGAGTGGGCCGAGATGCTGCGCCGCGCCAAGAAGGGCGAGGCAGACATGGTGGCCACTGGCTGGGCAAGCGACAACGGCGATCCGGATAACTTCCTTACGCCCCTGCTCAGTTGCGAAGCCGCGAAAAATGGCGAGAACTACGCCCGCTGGTGCAGCTCGAAGTTCGATGAGCTGATCACCCGCGCTCGCGAGGTGAGCGACAATGATGAACGCGCGACGCTCTATAAGCAGGCCCTGGCGGTGTACGATGACGACCAGCCCTGGATCAGCGTGGCCCATCCGAAGCTGTTCACGGCCATGCGCCAAAGCGTGGAGGGATACCACGTCAACCCTCTGACCAACAACAACTTCGCCACGACAAGGGTGAAGTAGAACAAGTAGATCGTCGGCGCCCACAAGGTGCCGACGGCATTGCCTGACCGGCTGATGAGGAACACCCTGAGATGTTGAGTTTTATTGCCCGGCGCCTGGGATTGCTGATCCCGACCTTTTTCGGCATCACCCTGCTGACCTTCGCGCTGATACGCCTGATCCCCGGAGACCCGGTGGAAGTGATGATGGGCGAGCGCAGGCTCGACCCCGAGATGCATGCCCAGGCCATGGAGCGCCTGGGCCTGAACAAGCCCTTGCCCGCCCAGTACCTGGACTATGTCGGCAAGCTGGCCCAGGGCGACCTGGGTGAATCCCTGCGTACCCGGGAGAGCGTCTGGAGCGAGTTCCTTACCCTGTTCCCGGCCACTGTGGAACTTGGCCTGGCCGCGTTGCTGTTCGCGGGGGTACTCGGCCTGCTCGCCGGGGTGATCGCCGCGCTCAAGCGGGGCTCGCTGTTCGATCATGGCGTGATGGGCATCTCCCTGGCCGGCTATTCCATGCCGATCTTCTGGTGGGGGCTGATCCTGATCATGTTCTTCTCCGTGAGCCTTGGCTGGACGCCGGTTTCCGGACGCATCGATCTGCTCTACGACATCGAGCCGAAGACCGGCTTCATGCTCATCGACACACTGCTCAGCGATGAAGAAGGATCGTTCAAGGACGCGGTGATGCACCTGATCCTGCCGGCCATCGTGCTGGGTACCATTCCGCTGGCGGTGATCGCCCGCATGACCCGTTCGTCGATGCTCGAAGTGCTGCGCGAGGACTACATCCGCACCGCGCGAGCCAAGGGCCTGTCGCCGGTCCGGGTGGTGTTCATTCACGGCCTGCGCAACGCGCTGATTCCGGTATTGACGGTGTTCGGGCTGCAGGTCGGCACCTTGCTGGCTGGCGCCGTACTGACCGAAACCATCTTCTCCTGGCCGGGCATCGGCAAATGGCTGATCGAAGCCATCGGCGCCCGCGATTACCCCGTGGTACAGAATGGCATCCTGTTGATCGCCTGCCTGGTGATCCTGGTCAACTTCGTCGTGGACATCCTCTACGGTCTGGCCAACCCACGCATCCGTCATCAGCGCTGAGGTCTTCGTCATGACTAGCCCTACTCCCGTCACCCAGGCTGACGTCGTTGACCAAAGCCTGCTGTATCCATCGCCCTACAAGGAATTCTGGCAGGCCTTCTCGCGCAACAAGGGCGCCGTAGCTGGCCTGGCCTTCATGTGCCTGATCGTCTTCTGCGCCTTGTTCGCCCCCTGGATCGCCCCTCATGACCCCAGCGAACAGTACCGCGAGTTTCTCCTGACGCCGCCGGTCTGGCTCGAGGGCGGCAATTGGCAGTTCATCCTCGGCACCGACGAAGTGGGCCGCGACCTGCTGTCGCGTCTGATCCAGGGTGCCCGCCTGTCGCTGCTGATCGGCCTGTCGTCGGTGGTGATGTCGCTGATTCCCGGGATCCTGCTGGGCCTGCTGGCGGGCTTCTTTCCGCGTTTGCTGGGCCCCTCGATCACCCGGCTGATGGACATCATGCTGGCGCTGCCTTCGCTGCTGCTGGCGGTGGCCATCGTCGCGATTCTCGGCCCTGGCCTGATCAATACGGTGATCGCCATCGCCATCGTCTCGCTGCCGTCCTACGTGCGCCTGACCCGCGCAGCGGTCATGGGCGAGCTCAACCGCGACTACGTCACCGCCGCGCGCCTGGCGGGGGCGAGCCTGCCACGCCTGATGTTCATCACCGTGCTGCCCAACTGCATGGCACCGCTGATCGTGCAGGCGACCTTGAGCTTCTCTTCGGCGATCCTCGATGCCGCTGCCTTGGGCTTCCTCGGCCTTGGCGTACAGCCGCCGACGCCCGAATGGGGCACCATGCTGGCTTCGGCCCGCGATTACATCGAGCGGGCCTGGTGGGTAGTGAGCCTGCCTGGCCTGACCATCCTGCTCAGCGTGCTGGCAATCAACCTGATGGGCGACGGGCTGCGCGATGCGCTGGACCCGAAACTCAAGAATGCCGCCTGAGGAGAATGTCATGTCACTGTTGCAGATCAACAACCTGAACGTGCGCTTCGGCGATGCCGGCGCCGTTCCCGTGGTCGATGGCCTGGACCTGGCCGTCGACGCTGGCGAGATCCTGGCGATCGTCGGGGAGTCGGGCTCGGGCAAGTCGGTCACCATGATGGCCGTGATGGGCCTGATCGAGGCCCCCGGCCGGATCACCGCCGATGTCCTGTCCTTCGCCGGCACCGACATGCTCAAGCTCAGCGGTCGCCAGCGCCGCAAGGTGGTCGGCAAAGATATCGCCATGGTCTTCCAGGATCCGATGACCGCCCTCAATCCGAGCTACACGGTGGGCTATCAGATCGAGGAAGTCCTGCGCCAGCACCTGGGCCTGAAGGGCAAGGCGGCGCGCCAGCGGGCCCTGGAATTGTTGAAGAAGGTCGAGATTCCGGCCCCTGAAAGCCGTCTGGATGCTTACCCGCATCAACTCTCCGGCGGCATGAGCCAGCGCGTGGCCATTGCCATGGCCATTGCCGGCGAACCCAAGCTGCTGATCGCCGACGAGCCGACCACTGCCTTGGACGTGACCATCCAGGCGCAGATCATGGACCTGCTGGTCAACCTGCAGAAGGAGCGCAACATGGCGCTGATCCTGATCACTCACGATCTGGCCGTGGTGGCGGAGACAGCCAAGCGGGTGTGCGTGATGTACGCGGGCCAGGCCGTGGAGGTCGGTCAGGTGCCGGAGCTGTTCGACGTGCCTGCCCACCCTTACAGCGAAGCGCTGTTGGCTGCTATCCCCGAACACAGCATCGGTGCCGAACGCCTGGCCACCCTGCCCGGCATCGTTCCGGGTCGCTATGACCGTCCGCAAGGCTGCCTGCTGTCGCCACGTTGTCCGTACGTGCGGGACAACTGCCGCACCCAGCGACCCACCCTTGACCCGAAAGCGCACAGTCTGGCGCGCTGCTTCTATCCGCTGAATCAGGAGGTGGCGTGATGACTGTCGTACTCACCGCCCGCGAACTCACCCGTCACTACGAAGTCTCTCGCGGCCTGTTCAAGGGGCATGCGCTGGTGCGTGCGTTGAATGGCGTGTCGTTCGAGCTCGAAGCCGGCAAGACCCTGGCCGTGGTAGGCGAGTCCGGGTGTGGCAAGTCAACCCTGGCCCGCGCCCTGACCCTGATCGAGGAGCCCACCGCCGGCTCGTTGCGGATCGCCGGGCAGGAGGTCAAGGGCGCCAGCAAGGCCGAGCGCAAGCAATTGCGCCGCGATGTGCAGATGGTCTTCCAGAGTCCGTATGCTTCGCTTAACCCACGACAGAAGATCGGCGACCAGTTGGCCGAACCTCTGCTGATCAATACCACGTTAAGCCGGGTCGAACGACGCGAGAAGGTCCAGGCGATGATGCAGCAGGTCGGCTTGCGTCCCGAACATTACCAGCGTTATCCGCACATGTTCTCGGGGGGACAGCGCCAGCGCATCGCCCTGGCCCGGGCCATGATGCTGCAACCCAAGGTGCTGGTGGCGGACGAACCGACCTCGGCGCTGGATGTGTCGATCCAGGCGCAGGTCCTCAACCTGTTCATGGACCTGCAGCAGCAGTACCGGACGGCCTACGTGTTCATTTCCCACAACCTGGCGGTGGTGCGTCATGTGGCGGACGATGTGCTGGTGATGTACCTGGGTCGACCGGTGGAGATGGGGCCCAAGGAGGACCTTTATCGCAACCCGTTGCATCCCTATACCCAGGCTCTACTGTCGGCGACGCCTACCCTCAAGCCCGACCCGACCAAGCCGCGGATCAAGATCGTGGGCGAGCTGCCCAACCCGCTCGACCCGCCCTCAGGCTGCGCCTTCCACAAACGCTGCCCCTATGCCACGCAGAAGTGCAGCGTGGATACACCCGCGTTCAGACCGGTAGGCTCGCGTCAGGTTGCCTGTCACTATGCCGAGCAGTTTCTTCAATAGTTCGCTGCTGCGCCGAGAAACGCGCTTTGCGACCATGAAAAAAAACGCCGTCATCTGGGATGACGGCGTTTTTTTCAGTCCAGACCGATCAGGTCAGGATAGCGATCAGAATGATCAGTGGAATTGGAATCCCAAGTACCCACAGTAAGATCGAGCGCATGATATTTCTCCTTGTCTGACGGCTGAGCCGCGTATTAACGAAGTGGCGCGGTGGTGGTGCGGGTCACGTGACGGTCGCCATAGTCCGCGCCATCGACGTCGATCCAGCGAGCCTGATCACGTTGACGACCACCGAATATGGCAGCCAGGCTGGCGAAGAAGGCGCCGCACAGCAGGGCAACGAAGGTCCACAGGGCGGTCCAGGCGGCGGCGGAGGCAGCGGCATCGGCAGCTTCCTGAGCCGCGACCTTGGCGTCCTGGGCGGTTTTCTGTACCTGAGCGTAGACCTGATCGACGCGGGCTTCGGCTTCGGCCTGGGTCAGACGGGTACGTTGGGCCACCAGTTGGGCCAGGTAGGTGCGGTCATCGGCATTCAGGGTGCCGTCGCCGGCCATGGCCTTGGTGAAGATGCGGCTGGCCACGCCATTGGCCGCGTCTTCGCTGACCGAGGATGGGCCATCGGTACGGAACAGGCTGTCGACGAAATAACCCATCGGATCACTGGTGCCATCGCTATTGGCCGCGGCGCCGCCAGCGGCTGCACCGGCTGCGGTCACGACACCGGAGGCCATGCTGGCGCCGGCCTGGGCACCTGCGCTGACGACGTTGCCGGCGGTGCTGATGATCAAGGTGAACGCCACCAAGGTAGCGACTGCCCATGCCAGGAAGCCATGCGCCGTATCGCGGAAATACACTTCATCGCCGTGCAGGTTGGCCCATTTGACGCGCAGGCGCCCGGCGATGTAGCCGCCAAGGCCCGATGCCAGGATCTGCGTAACCAGCAGCCATATGATTGTCGTGATGCCTAATGCTTTCGCGCTTGCGCCTTCGTTGGCCCAGGGAGAGGTGGCCGCAAAGCCCAGGCCTGCTCCAAGAATGACGAGAATCAGCGATAAAGCAGCCGCGCCAGCGGCGCCCGCGAAGATGGCTGCCCAGGACACGCCTGAGCGGTTGGAACCGTCGGTGACGGCAGAGGGGTATTCGGCAGTCGTGATCATTTGGGGAGCGCCTTATTTAGTGAGCGAGAAGTCCATTCGCTCACTAGTTAGTGCACTGGACGTGCCAAATGTGTCAATTCGTGAATTATATTAAAATCAATTACTTAGGTTGGAACGGGTATCCTAGGACCGTGCAAAATGCCAGATCAAGAGAGATGGGGCATGGTCTTCTGCAAGATGGAATAAGGATTCGGGCGTAAAACAGGAATGGGGATGGGGATGGGGGATCATGGAAGGATGGCAGGGGGATTGGGATGGAGTGGTGAAGTTTCCTCTACTGGATGTATTGGATTGAAGTCTGTATTGCCAGGCGAGTCCTTCGGCCTCGAATCGCGGGGCTAGCCCGCTCGCCACCGGAAAGATGTAGGCTGAAAGTAAGCGGGTAACTACTTACGCCGTTTGAATCGCTCTATGCTGACCTTGCCTGGCAACGCCCCGGTGGCGAGCGGGCTTGCCCCGCGATTCGAGGCCGAAGGACTCGCCTGGCAATAGATACCGTTGGCGCGACACGATAGCGGTGGAAACACCAGTAGCCTGCGCAATGATATCTGTCTCCGACATCAACACGACCAGGGCCGCTCAGCGGCCCTGGCCCGCGATCAATGATGCTCGCGAGTAGCGCGGAATTTCACGTCCGGCCAGCGCTCTTCCATCACCGCCAGGTTGACCCGGGTAGGCGCCAGGTAGGTCAGGTGGCCGCCACCATCGATGGCCAGGTTCTCCACGGCCTTGTTCTTGAAGTCCTCGAGCTTCTTCTTGTCGTCGCAGGTAATCCAGCGCGCCGACCACACGGTGATGGGCTCATAGCCGCATTCCACCTTGTACTCTTCCTTCAAGCGGCTGGCGACCACGTCGAACTGCAGCACACCCACCGCGCCGAGAATGATGTCGTTGCTGCGCTCGGGGAAGAACACCTGGGTCGCGCCCTCCTCGGCAAGCTGCTGCAAGCCTTGGCGAAGCTGCTTGGACTTGAGCGGATCCTTCAGGCGCACGCGGCGGAACAGTTCCGGGGCGAAGTGGGGAATACCGGTGAAGCCCAGGCTCTCACCCTCGGTGAAGGTATCGCCGATCTGGATGGTACCGTGGTTGTGCAACCCGATGATGTCGCCGGCATAGGCCTCCTCCAGCTGCTCGCGCTCGGAGGAGAAGAAGGTCAACGCATCGCCGATCCTCAGGTCCTTGCCCAGGCGGACGTGACGCATCTTCATGCCCCTCTCGTACTTGCCCGAGCAGATACGCATGAAGGCGATACGGTCGCGGTGCTTGGGGTCCATGTTCGCCTGGATCTTGAAGACGAAGCCGGTGAACTTCTCTTCCACAGGCTCGACGGTCCGCTCGTTGGCCACCCGGCCCAGCGGACGCGGCGCCCAGTCGACCACGGCGTCAAGCACATGATCGACGCCGAAGTTGCCCAGCGCGGTACCGAAGAATACCGGGGTCAGCTGACCGTTGAGGAACTCGTCCTGATTGAATTCGTGGCAGGCGCCCTGCACCAGCTCGAGCTGATCGACGAACGAATCGTACTGATCTCCCAGATGCGCGCGAGCTTCGTCGGAGTCCAGGTTCTCGATGATCCTGGCTTCGGTACGCTCGTGGCCATGGCCCGGCGTGTACGCGACGATGTAGTCGCCCGCCAGGTGATAGACGCCCTTGAAGTCCCGGTAGCAGCCGATCGGCCAGGTGATCGGCGCCGCCTTGATCTTCAACACCGCCTCGATCTCGTCGAGCAGCTCGATCGGGTCGCGAATGTCGCGGTCGAGCTTGTTGATGAAGCTGACGATCGGCGTGTCACGCAGGCGGCAGACGTCCATCAGGGCGATGGTCCGTGGCTCTACGCCCTTACCGCCGTCCAGTACCATCAGGGCCGAGTCCACGGCGGTCAGGGTGCGGTAGGTGTCTTCCGAGAAGTCTTCGTGACCGGGAGTGTCGAGCAGGTTGACCATGTGCTCGCGATAGGGGAACTGCATCACCGAGGTAGTGATCGAGATGCCGCGCTGCTTCTCCATTTCCATCCAGTCGGACGTGGCATGGCGGTCGGACTTGCGCGACTTCACCGTGCCCGCGACGGCAATCGCCTTGCCCATCAGCAGGAGCTTCTCGGTGATGGTGGTCTTACCCGCATCCGGGTGGGAAATGATGGCGAAAGTGCGGCGCTTCGCGACTTCGGCGGCCTGGTGGGTCATGGGAAATCGCCTGACTGGGGATCAAAAATGGGCGCAGATTATACCTGAAACCGTCCCCAGACCAAACTACAACGCCAGCACCCCGCCGCGCGGGACCGGATGCCGGCGAATCCTGTCAGTGATCGTCCAGCAGCTCCTCGCCGATATGCGTGATCTCCAGACTCAGCGCCAGGATCGGGCCGCCACTGGATGCGGCATAGGCGAACCAGTGCTCTGCCACGGTCTCGCGCTTGTAGGCGCAAAGTACCTGGTTGGTGCATGTCCAGAACTGCGCAGGGATCGCCTGACCGACGTTCAGCTCGTCACCGACGCTGATGAACTCGTCATCCTTAAGGGTCATCACGCTCCACAGCCGATCATGCCCGACCTGCTGATCATACAGGCCGGCGTAGCCGCTGTTGCCAAGGTCGAGATACCTGCTCTTAGCGTTGAAGTCCCTGCCGGTTCGGCGGCTCCATGACTGGATATCGTAGTAACGTGCTCCACTGCGCTGCTCTTCCATGCAACGAAACCAGAAGTAATGCGGCTCGCGAGTGGCCTGCAACGACGTGACGATCATCCAGTCGTCCGCTACGCGTGCGGCGCTTCCCTTCTTGGGCACGATCTTGGCGAAATCGAGATAGCCTTCATAACCCTCTGTAGTCGAGCGCACGTGGGCAATGAATGAGCGTTGCTGGATGTGATTCATCATGTTCTGGCTGCCTTGGGGGAATAATCGGTTCCTCCGCGACCGCTCTTTGCGGTTCACTGGAGCCCTTGATTCAACAGGGCCGCAGCGCTTTCAAGCAGCAGGAAAAAGCCCCTCGCGGAGAATAAAAGGGTGGCCAAATGCCGCTTCAGATGGGAACCTTTGCCCCCTTGGAGACGTCCTCTTTCCTGTTAATCCCTAGGCATTAGTCCTGGATCAGGGCTGGTTTTACCGGCATTTCGAGCCTGACGGGGCTTGGCTTATGGCGTGCCGTTCCGCTCCCCGCGGAACCGCTGCTACTACTCGCGAACACACTGCCTGCCGCCTGGAATGGCGGCCGCCACGGGAGTGTGTGCGCCGACAAGAAAATTAGGAGTCCGCCTGTGGCTGAACGCTATGGCAAAGGGCTGTTGGGATGGGCCGCCGTGCTCATCATCCTGGCCCTGCTGATCCACTGGATCGGCTTAGATACGATCGTGCGTCACCGTGATGACCTGTTGTTCTACCTGCAAGCGCACCTGGTGCTGGTGTTGGCTTCGATGGCGGCGGCACTTGCAGTGGGCATTCCCGCCGGCATTGCGTTGAGTCGACCTCAACGGGTCGACAAGGCCGAACGCTTCATGCAGTTCTTCAACGTAGGCAACACCATTCCCCCTCTGGCCGTACTGGCCATCGCCCTCAGTGTCCTGGGCATCGGTGCCGGCCCCGCCATCTTCGCGCTGTTCATCGCCTCCCTCCTGCCCATCGTGCGCAATACCTACGAGGGCCTGAAAAACGTTCCCGCCTCGCTCAAGGAAGCCGCCACCGGCATCGGCATGACCCCGCGCCAGAGCCTTTGGCAGGTCGAACTGCCCTACGCCGTGCCGATCATCGTCGGTGGTGTGCGCGTGGCGCTGGCGCTGAACGTAGGTACCGCCCCGCTGGCATTCCTCATCGGCGCCAACAGCCTGGGTAGCCTGATCTTCCCTGGCATCGCGCTGAACAACCAGCCGCAACTGTTGTTGGGCGCCGCCGCGACAGCCCTGCTGGCGCTGTTGCTCGATGCGCTGGTGAGTTTCTCCAGCCGCCGCTGGCTGGAACGCGGCCTGACCCAGTAAACGAGGGAACCTCATGAAAAGAATCACCTTGATCCTGGGTGCGGCCCTGCTGTTCGCCGGATTTGCCCAGGCAGCGGAAAAACCGCTGATTCGCATCGGTGCCCGTGTGTTCACCGAACAGACCATCCTCGCCGAAATCACCGCGCAGTACCTCGAGAGCAAAGGGTACAAGACACGCATCACCGCCGGCCTCGGCAGCAACCTGGCACGCCAGGCTCAGGAAACCGGGCAGTTGGACCTGATGTGGGAGTACACCGGTGTCTCGCTGGTGGCCTACAACCACGTCGACGAACGCATGACGGACCCTGCCGCCACCTATGCGCTGGTCAAGAAGCTGGATAGCGAGAAAGACCTGATCTGGCTCGCCCCTTCGCGCTTCAGCAATACCTACGCGCTGGGCCTGCCGCGCAAGGTGGCCGAGGCCTATCCGCAGATCGATACCATCAGCCAGCTCAGCCAGGCGTTGCGTGACGAAAAGGATCGCAAGCACCTGGTGGCCCTGGACACCGAGTTCGCCAATCGCCCTGACGGCCTGGTCGGCCTGAAGGAGACCTATGACCTGCAGGTCGGTCGCGAGAACATCCGCCAGATGAACAGCGGCCTGGTCTACACCGCGCTGCGCAACAACCAGGCCTTCTGCGGGCTGGTCTACACCACTGACGGTCGCCTGGATGCCTTCGGCATCAAGTTGCTGGAAGACGACAAGCATTACTTCCCCGACTACACCGCCGCTCCAGTGATCCGCAAGCAGTTGCTGGATGCCAGCCCGGAACTGGCCGGTTTGCTCAAGCCACTGGCCGAAGCCCTTGATGGCGACACCATGCGTCACCTGAGCGCCCAGGCCGATGTGGAGCACCGCAGTCCGCGCCTGGTGGCCGCCGAGTTCCTGCGCGAGCATCCGATCAGCGAGGTACAGCCATGACCGTTCTCGACATCTTCGCCCGCGTCGACTGGGCGCAGGTCCTGCACCTGACCGGCCAGCACATCACCCTGGTCGGCATTGCCGTCAGCCTGGCCATTCTCATCGGGGTGCCGCTGGGCATCCTGATGACCCGCTACCCGGTATTCGCCGGCCCGTTGCAAGCCAGCGCCACCGTGCTGCTGACCATCCCCGCCATCGCCCTGTTCGGGCTGATGCTGCCGTTCTACTCCAGGTTCGGCCAGGGTCTGGGCCCGCTGCCGGCGATCACCGCCGTATTCCTTTATTCACTCTTGCCCATCTTGCGCAACACCTATCTGGCGTTGACCAACATCGAGCCTGGCATCCGTGAAGCCGGACGCGGCATCGGCATGACGTTCTGGCAGCGCCTGCGCATGGTCGAACTGCCCATCGCGGTCCCGGTGATCCTGGCCGGTGTACGCACCGCCGTGGTCATGAACATCGGCGTCATGACCATCGCCGCCACTATCGGCGCCGGCGGCCTCGGCGTTCTTATCCTCACGGCCATCAGCAGCAGCGATACCGCGATGCTGCTCATCGGCGCCGCGCTGGTCAGCCTGCTGGCAATCATCGCCGACCTCCTGCTGCAATGGCTGCAGCGTACCCTGACTCCAGAAGGACTGCGCAAATGATCGAACTTCAGAACCTGAGCAAGACTTTCCAAGCCAATGGCAAGGCCGTCAAGGCCGTCGACTCGGTCAGCCTGACTGTCCACGAAGGTGAAATCTGCGTATTCCTGGGACCCTCCGGTTGCGGCAAGAGCACTACGCTGAAGATGATCAACCGCCTGATCGCGCCGACTTCCGGCAAGGTGCTGATCAACGGCGAAGACACCACCAACCTGGACGAAGTGAGTCTGCGTCGCCATATCGGCTATGTGATCCAGCAGATCGGTCTGTTCCCCAACATGACCATCGAGGAAAACATCACCGTGGTCCCCCGCCTGCTCGGTTGGGACAAGCAGAAGTGCCACGACCGCGCGCGCGAGCTGATGAGCATGATCAAGCTCGAGCCCAAGCAGTACCTGCAGCGCTACCCGCGCGAGCTTTCCGGTGGTCAGCAACAGCGTATCGGGGTGATTCGTGCCCTGGCGGCCGAGGCGCCGGTATTGCTGATGGACGAGCCGTTCGGTGCGGTCGACCCGATCAACCGCGAGATGATCCAGAACGAGTTCTTCGAGATGCAACGGGCATTGAACAAGACCGTGATCATGGTCAGCCACGACATCGACGAAGCCATCAAGCTGGGTGACAAGATCGCTATCTTCCGGGCCGGCAAGCTGATCCAGCTGGACCACCCGGATACCCTGCTGGCCCACCCGGTCGATGACTTCGTCAGCAACTTCGTCGGCCAGGACAGCACCCTCAAGCGCCTGTTGCTGGTCCGTGCCGAAGACGCGGCGGACAACGCGCCAGCGGTGAGCCCTGAAACGCCGGTCAGCGATGCCCTGGAGCTGATGGACGAGCACGACCGCCGCTACGTGGTCGTCACCGACGCGGGCAACAAGGCCTTGGGCTACGTGCGCCGCCGCGACCTGCACCGCCAGCAAGGTACTTGCGCCGACTTCCTGCGCCCTTACCACGCGACCGCCTCGCATGACGAGCACTTGCGCATCCTGCTGTCCCGGATGTACGAGTTCAACAGCGCCTGGCTGCCGGTACTGGATGCCGAGAACGTGTTCCTGGGCGAGGTGACCCAGGAATCGATCGCCGCGTACCTGAGTTCCGGGCGTTCTCGTGGTGGCAAGACCAGCATCGTCTCGCCCGCGGAGACGGCGGTGCTGTAATCGCATGAGACTGCGCGATGACGTCGATTGGCAGATTGCTCTGGCTGGTCCGACGTTGTCGCGAATGTCTGTCCGGCTGATCGATAGCAGCGTCACGAGGCTGGGTTTACCGTTCTCATGCTGCAAGTCGCTCGACGAACGGAATGAACAACTGTTTTTCATTCAATATTCATATTTAAAAGCGACTGGGTTTCAGCGCATGCAAGTGGCCATAAATATGAACAGTCGACAGAAAACCAAGGTGCGTTGTTTTACCTCGACAAACGGTCTCATCCTTCTTATTTGCCGTTTTCGCCGCTAAAATCCCCGAACATTGGCGACTCGGAAGGTTAAAGCCAATCGCCACCAGATACCTGCCTATTCCACAATTTTTAACGTCCAAACGATTTGCCTGAACATCTGTTCATGTGGGGAGTCGGTTATCGAAGTGGCTGACCGAACGGAGACGACGGACGTATCGGAAAACGTGAGATTTCCTGTTGATCTTGAACCTCTCAAGTCCTAAAGTTCGCGCCGAACGTCCATGCTGGAAACGATCCATCCGGCTCAAGTACTGACGACGAGACAGCAAGGTCACCCGACGTACTTCCTTTATAGGAATGCGGTTGTCCTTTTTGCTTTCGGCGACATGCCTTGGGAAGTAGGCGAACCAAAGTGGGGATACGGAGGACGTTCAGTTGCAGCCACTTATTCTTTCAGTTTGCCCATGGAGTCCCTGAGCATGTCGATCCAGGTCGAAGACTATTTCGCACGTGATACCTTCCAAAAGATGAAGGCATTCGCCGACAAGCAGGAAACCCCGTTCGTACTCATCGATACCCAGATGATCAGCCAGGCCTATGACGACCTGCGCGCCGGTTTCGAATTCGCCAAGGTCTACTACGCGGTCAAGGCCAACCCTGCGGTCGAGATCATCGACCTGCTCAAGGACAAGGGGTCGAACTTCGACATCGCCTCGATCTACGAGCTGGACAAGGTGATGAATCAAGGCGTCGCCGCTGACCGCATCAGCTATGGCAACACCATCAAGAAGTCCAAGGACATCCGTTACTTCTACGAGAAAGGTGTGCGCATGTACGCCACCGACTCGGAAGCCGACCTGCGCAACATCGCCAAGGCCGCGCCGGGCTCGAAAGTCTACGTGCGCATCCTCACCGAAGGCTCGACCACGGCCGACTGGCCACTGTCGCGCAAGTTCGGCTGCCAGACCGACATGGCCATGGACCTGCTGATCCTGGCACGTGACCTGGGCCTGGTGCCTTACGGCGTTTCCTTCCATGTCGGTTCCCAGCAGCGCGACATCAGTGTCTGGGACGCCGCGATCGCCAAGGTGAAGGTGATCTTCGAGCGCTTGAAGGAAGAAGACGGCATCGTTCTGAAGATGATCAACATGGGTGGCGGCTTCCCGGCCAACTACATCACCCGGACCAATAGCCTGGAAACCTACGCCCAGGAAATCATCCGCTTCCTCAAGGAAGACTTCGGTGACGACCTGCCGGAAATCATCCTCGAGCCTGGCCGCTCGCTGATCGCCAACGCCGGCATTCTGGTCAGTGAAGTGGTGTTGGTGGCACGCAAGTCGCGCACCGCGGTCGAGCGTTGGGTATATACCGACGTGGGCAAGTTCTCCGGCCTGATCGAAACCATGGACGAGTCCATCAAGTTCCCGATCTGGACCGAGAAGAAAGGCGAGATGGAAGAAGTCGTCATCGCCGGCCCGACCTGCGACAGCGCCGACATCATGTACGAGCACTACAAGTATGGCCTGCCGCTGAACCTGGCCATCGGTGATCGGATGTACTGGCTGTCGACCGGTGCCTATACCACCAGCTACAGCGCGGTGGAGTTCAATGGGTTCCCGCCGTTGAAGGCTTATTACCTGTAAATGCGGAATGGGGCCGAAAGGCCCCATGCCAGTCGATTGAGGCAAAGCTTCGATTTCACATGCTGGAACCAGCTTTCTACTTCTGGAATCTTCCGTGACGCTGATGGCCTCATCGCGGGACAAGCCCGCTCGCCACCGGTACGCGGTGTAGCTGAGGCACATCCCCGGTGGCGAGCGGGCTTGTCCCGCGATGAGGCCATCAAGTTTCATAGAGAATTCCGAAGGCTGAAGGCTAAGCTCCGGCACTTGAATCGAATACCAGCTTCAGGCAATACTCCGGCATGCAACAAGGCCAGGCAGTCAGCCTAATGCCAGTCAGTTAAGCCCCACAATCTGCAATTGGGGCTGCTTCGCACCCCTTCGCGGGCAAGCCCGCTCCCTCAGGAATTGCACGATTTCTGCATTCGGCGCTCAACTTGTGGGAGCGGGCTTGCCCGCGAAGGGGTGCGAAGCAACCCCACTGGCCTTAACTGACAAGCATTAGGCAGTCAGCCTGCCTTCTGCATCTCGTGCAACCGCTCCCGATACCCCACCGCCAACGCCCGAATCCTCGGCTCGCCCGCCTGCTCCAGCATGGGAATGCTGCTGCGCAGGAAGTTGGCATTACCGATGGCCAACGCACGCCGCAACCAGACCAGGGCTTCCTCGATCTCGCCTTGCTCGGCCAATACGGCGGCATGGCTGAACTGTCCTCGAAAATCTCCCGCCTGCGCCGAACGCCGATACCAACGCCGTGCCCGCGTGAAACTGGCTTCGCAGCCAATGCCCAGTTCCAGATAACGCCCGACCAGATTCATCGACTTGGCATGCCCGCCTTCGGCGGCGCGACGATAAGCGGCATAGGCCGCGGCCTGGTCCTTGGCCACGCCCCTGCCGGTGGCGAGCAGGTTCGCATAGTTGTAGAGACCCCAGTCCAGGCCGGCCTCGGCCGAGCTCCGGTAATGCATAGCCGCCTGGCCGATATCCTGCTCGCCGCCCCAGCCGTGCTCCAGGCAGCGACCGAGCATGTTGTGCGCCATGGCGCTGTTACCCTTGGCAGCGATGGCGAACCATTGCCGGGCCAGGACCGGATCGCGCTCGATGCCGCGGCCATCCAGGAGGATCTGTCCCAGCAGCAGCTGCGCCTGCACGATGCCCTGCTCGGCAGCGGCGAGAATGGCCTGGGCCGCCTTGCCGGGACTGTCTTCGAGCATGTCGCGCAACTGCGCGGCATCCACTACCTCTTCACGTCGCAGGTTGTAGCTCATCTCAGACCTCGATCCAGCGACGCAGCAGGTTGTGGTAAGTCCCCGTGAGCTGCACCAGCGCGGGATGGTCCGGCACATCGGCGGTGAGCTGCTGGATCGCGTTGTCCATCTCGAACAACAAGGTTCGCTGGCTGTCCTCGCGGACCAGACTCTGAGTCCAGAAGAACGCCGCGTAGCGCGTGCCACGGGTGACTGGGTTGACCTTGTGCAGGCTGGTACCGGGATAGAGCACCAGATCGCCCGCTCCCAGTTTGACTTGCTGTACGCCGTAGGTGTCCTGGATCACCAGTTCGCCACCGTCGTAGCTGTCGGGCTCGCTGAGGAACAAGGTCGAGGACAGGTCGGTGCGCACACGTTCGTGGCTGCCTTGCGGTTGACGCAAGGCATTGTCGATATGGAAGTCGAAGTTGCCACCTTCGCGGTAGCAATTGATCAAGGGTGGGAACACCTTGTGCGGCAGCGCGGCGGACATGAAGCGAGGATTGCGCCACAACCGCTCTATCAGTGCTGCGCCGATTTCCTTCGCCAGCGCGTGGCCTTCCGGCAATTGCAGGTTGTGCTTGGCCTTGGCGGACTGATAGCCCGCCGTGATCTTGCCATCCGCCCAGTCGGTTTGCTCCAGGGCCGCGCGAATGCGGGCCGTTTCATCAGCGTCGAACAGTCCTGGAATATGAAGCAGCATGGCATGGCACCTGGCGCTTTGAGAGGGCGCCAATGATATTGATTCCCTTTCGCGACGTACAGATCCTTTCGACGCGTGCGATGAAGCAACCGCCATAAAAGTGTAAAGATTGTAAATTTGTCACCAATGGTAATGAATCTCAATTGTTACTAAAATTTACTTACATTATATTTCGCGGTCTTCACTCCTTGGGGAAGGTCCACCAATGCGCCACATCGTGCCGTCTGCAGTCAGCTCACCTCGTCTGCTCGCTTCCGCCATCGGCGTGGCGATCACTGCCAGTTCCGCCTACGCCGCTGAACCAGTCGCCACATCTGCCATCACGCTTGACGCTACCAGCGTCAATGGTCAGGCGGAACAGGCCAATACCGAGTACAAGGTCGACAAGGCTTCTTCGCAGAAGTACACCGCGCCTCTGGTAGACACTCCGCGCTCGATCACGGTAATCCCGCAGCAGGTCATCAAGGACACCAATGCCCTGACTCTGCAGGACGCCCTGCGCACCGTGCCGGGCATTACCTTCGGTGCCGGTGAAGGAGGCAACCCGCAAGGCGACAGGCCTTTCATCCGCGGCTTCGACGCACAAGGCGATACCTACCTCGATGGCGTGCGCGATACCGGTGCGCAAACACGTGAGATCTTTGCCGTGGAGTCGGTGGAAGTCAGCAAGGGACCCAACTCCGCCATTGGCGGTCGCGGCGCGGCGGGCGGCACCATCAACCTGGTGAGCAAACGCGCCCACCTGGGTAACGCGTTCGATGGTGGCTTCACCTGGGGCAGCGACCAGACCCAGCGCTACACCCTGGATGGCAATTACCAGTTCAGCGAGACCGCTGCCGGCCGCCTCAACCTGATGAGCCATGAAAGCAACGTCGCCGGCCGTGACTCGATCGAGTACGACCGTTGGGGTATCGCGCCTTCCCTGGCTTTCGGCCTTGGCACGCCGACTCGCGTCAACCTCGACTACTACCACATGGAAAGCGACGACCTGCCGGATTCGGGAATCCCGTACACCATCCCCACCGGCGGCAGTGGTGCTCGCACCTCGGCAGACCCGAGCAAGCCCCACGACGGCGGTGACAGCGATAACTTCTACGGCCTGACCGATCGTGACTTCCGCAAGACGCGCACCGACATCGCGACCTTCGCCATCGAGCATGACCTGACCGATGCGCTGACGATCAAGAACACCCTGCGCCACGGCAATACCCTGCAGGACTACATCCTGACCCAGCCGGACGACAGCAAGGGCAACGTCAACAACGGCAGCGTCTGGCGCAGGGCAAACAGCCGTGTGGGCAACACCACGACGACCACCAACCAGACCGACCTGTTCGGCGATTTCTATGTGGCCGGGTTCAAGAACAGCTTCTCGACGGGCATCGAGCTTAGCCGGGAAGAAAGTGATCGTTCTTCTTACACGGTCGATACCGACACCACTCCAGGCGGCAACCCGGTCACCACGACTTGTACGCCAGGCGCAATCGTCTCCAGCGGTTACAACTGCACCTCGTTGAGCAGCCCGAATCCAGACGATCCATGGAACGGCGCCATCTCGCGCAATTACGCCGGGACCACCACCAAGAGCAAGACCCGTGCGCTGTATGTGTTCGACACGCTCGAGCTGTCCCCGCAGTGGTTGCTGAACATGGGCCTGCGTTACGACCATTTCGACACTAAGTACCGCACCTATGACTCATCGGGCGCGACAGTCGTGAATAACGGTGTCCCAAGTGAAGGTCGGGATAAAAGCGATTTCTTCACCGGCCAGTTAGGTTTAGTCTGGAAACCGACCGAAAACGGCAGCGTCTACGTTTCCTACGCCACCTCCGCCACTCCGCCGGGCTCCATGCTGGGCGAAGGCACCGAAGGCAACCCGCTACCGGGCAGTACAGACCGCGGCGGCAACCTGCTGCAAAGCGACCTCGAACCGGAAGAAACCACCAACTACGAAATCGGCACCAAGTGGGACCTGCTCGACCAGCGCCTGTCGCTGACCGCTGCCGTGTTCCGCACCGAGAAGGAAAACGCCCGCGTCCAGGTCGACACCACCACCTATGAAAACGTCGGCAAGACCCGCGTTCAAGGCATCGAGCTGTCGGCCAGCGGCAAGTTGACCGACCAGTGGCAGGTATTTGCCGGCTACACCTACCTCCAGGCACGTCAGATCGATGGCGGCCCGCTGGGCGCGGCCAACGATGGCAACCAGTTGCCGAACACCCCGAACAACAGCGCCAGCGTGTGGACCACGTACGCGATCACGCCAAAGCTGACCATCGGTGGCGGCGCGTTCTACGTGGACGACGTGTTCGGCAGTGTCGCCAACACCACCATGGTCGATAGCTATGTGCGCTATGACGCCATGGCGTCGTACAAGTTGACCAAGAACGTCGACCTGCAACTGAACGTGCAGAACCTGACCGACGAGGTCTATTACGACAAGGCATTCTCGACCCACTTTGCCAACCAGGCTGCCGGGCGCACTGCCCTGCTGACCACCAGCGTCCACTTCTAAGGTCGCTGCAACCAAAGCCCCACCCATGCATATGAGTGGGGCTTTGGCGTATCAAGGCATACTGCATGCCGTGCCGGTCCGGACGGCCAGACAAGGTGATCGATGTGTTGAAGAAGTCGCTGTTCCAATTGCACTGGTTCTTTGGCATCACTGCGGGACTGGTACTGGCCTTGATGGGGACAACCGGTGCGATCTGGTCATTCCAGGAAGAACTGCTGCGCCTGTTCAACGCCGATGCACTGAAGGTCGAAGTCCGCGAGGAAGGCGTCCTGCCTCCGGTCGAACTGGTGCGCCGGGTCGAGGCCGCCCAGGGTGACAAGGTTTCCATGCTCTGGGTCGATACCCGAAGCGGCAACGCCGCGCGCGTGTTCTTCACTCCCGCGCCTGGCGAACGTCGTGGGCAACTACGCTACGTCGATCCGTATACGGGTGAGTTCACGGGCGAAGTCGTCGGTCAGGACTTCTTCAACCTGATGCTGCAGTTGCATCGTTTCCTCGCCATGGGCGATACAGGCCGGCAGATCACCGGCGCCTGTACCCTGATGCTGATCTTCTTCTGCCTGTCCGGGCTCTACTTGCGCTGGCCTCGCCAAGCGCTGAACTGGCGGGCCTGGCTGACCTTCGATTGGGCCAAGAAAGGCCGTGCCTTCAATTGGGACCTGCATGCCGTCGCCGGCACCTGGTGCCTGATGTTCTACCTGTTGTTCGCCCTCACCGGCCTGTTCTGGTCGTACGAATGGTACCGGCAAGGCCTCAACGCCCTGCTGGCGGACAAGCCACCCGCTGGGCAGGAGCAAAGACGTGGCGAAGGCCGAGGCCGACATGGGCCTCAACCGGTGGACAAGAGCGCCCCGCCCCTGGTGGTCGACTACGACGCGGTATGGACCAGCCTGCGGAACGCCGCCGGGCCGCGCCTGGCCAGCTATAACCTGCGCCTGCCTCCGGCGGGTGGTCAGCCGGCGATGCTGTTCTATCTCCTGGACGATGCCGCCCATGAGCGGGCATTCGATACCTTGACCCTCGACCCTGCGACCGGCCAGGTCAAACGACACGAGCGATACGACGAGAAATCCTTCAAGGCGCAGTTGCTGGCGAGCGTCTATGCCCTGCACGTAGGCAGTTACTTCGGCCTGCCCGGACGCATCGTGGTGACCCTGGCCAGCCTGACCATGCCCGTGTTCTTCGTAACCGGCTGGCTGCTCTACCTCGACCGCCGACGCAAGAAAGGCCAGGTCCGCGCCGCGCGAGGCAAGGTGAACGGCACATCGGTAACGGGCGACAGTTGGCTCATCGGTTTCGCCAGTCAAAGCGGCTTTGCCGAGCAACTGGCGTGGCAGAGCGCCGGACAGCTGCAAGCCGCCGGCGTACCGGTGCAAGTCATGCCGCTTGCAGAGGTGGGCGAGGCCCAACTGCGGCAGGCCCAGCGCGCCCTGTTCGTGGTCAGCACCTTCGGTGACGGCGAAGCGCCCGACAGCGCACGCGCGTTCGAGCGCAAGGTACTCGGTCAGCCATGGTCGCTGAGCAACCTGAACTATGCCCTGCTGGCCGTGGGCGATCGCCAATATCCGCACTTCTGCGGTTTCGCTCGCCGCTTGCAGGCCTGGCTCGGCGAGCGCGGCGCGACTACCGCGTTCAGCCCGATCGAGGTGGACAGCGCCGACCCGGCTGCCCTGCAATTGTGGCAACAGGAACTGGCGCAGCTGACCGGCAGTCAGTCTGTCGCGGCCTGGCAGCCGCCCAGTTTCTCGAACTGGACATTGCAGCGCCGCCAACTGCTCAACCCAGACAGCCAGGGCTCTGGTGTCTATCTGCTGGGTCTGCAGCCGCAGGAGCCCATGACCTGGGAGGCAGGCGATCTGGTCGACATCCGGCCGCTCAACGGGAAGCCGCGCGTCGACGCCTTCCTGTTCGGCCTGGGACTGGACCCAAGCGCGCAGGTCCGCGTCGACGGCCTGGAGGAGACGCTGGCCCAAGCCTTGGCCAGCCGCCAGTTGCCGATCAGCCGCGAGCACCTGGTCGGTCTGCACGCGCAGGCGCTGGTCGACGCTTTGGTCCCGCTTGGGCCGCGCGAGTATTCCATCGCATCGATTGCCAGCGACGGCGTGCTTGAACTCATCGTTCGCCAAGAGCGCCACGCAGACGGCAGCTTCGGCGTGGGTTCGGGTTGGCTGACCGAATACCTGCCGGTGCTAGGCAATGTCAGCCTGCGCTTGCGCCGTAATAGCGGCTTCCACTTACCGAAGGCACCGGCGCCCATGATCCTCATCGGTAACGGTACCGGCCTGTCCGGCTTGCGCAGCCTGCTCAAGGCGCGCATCGCGGCTGGCGAGCAGCGGAACTGGCTATTGTTCGGCGAGCGCAATCGAGCCCACGATTTCCATTGTGGCGATGAGCTGCAAGCCTGGCTGGCCAACGGCGACCTGGCACGCCTGGACCTGGCCTTTTCACGGGACCAGAAGCGGAAGATCTACGTCCAGGACGTATTGCGCGAGCAGGCCGAGGCGCTGCGCGGTTGGGTGAATGACGGGGCCAGTGTCTATATCTGCGGCAGCCTGCAAGGTATGGCGTCGGGAGTGAACGCGGTGCTCGAGGAGGTCCTGGGCGCTGAAGTGGTCCAGCAGCTGATCGAGGATGGGCGGTACAGGCGGGATGTGTATTGAGAGTGGATGCAAGTGCCTGACGCTGGACTGCTAGCGCCCTCGAGATCGAGCGCCGTTCACGCGGCGCATCGCGGGCATCCCGGCCAGCTAGTCAATAAAGCATTCAAGATTCAAGGTCGAAGCTTATTTCGACGTTCAGGACCCCTGTGATAGCTGAGGGTCTTACTGCATACCCCACCATCCGGCAGGCCCGCTGTCGTAGTAAAAAATTCATCCGATTCATAAGTTTTTTATAAGCTGTCGCGATATGGGGTGGGAGTGGGTTTACCCGCGAACAAGGGCGCAGCCCTTGCCCTTACCAGAGGGGTGACAGGGCGGACCTCTTCGCGGGTAAACCCGCTCCCACCCCTATCGCGGCAGTTCCGAAAAAACGTCTAAATCAGAAATTTTACTGTGAGCGCGGGCTTGCCAGAATGCCGGGCAAGCTACGATGCAACCATCACCTGCAACTTGATACTGCCATAACGGCTCAGCATGCAAATCCCGTGATTTCACTGTGCCCAATGCAGTTCGAACGCATCGGCATCCAGGTTCGCCGGGAACCGCGCACGATAGGCCGCAAGTTCCGCCGCGCTCAGCACCACGGTAAAGACACCGTCCGCTTCGCCAGCGCTGAGCAGGCTCTCGCCATGGAAATCCAGGACTTGGCTGTCGCCCGAATACGCGAAGCCCTTGCCATCCGTTCCGACCCGGTTGACCGCTGCGACATAACAGAGATTCTCGATCCCCCTGGCCGGCAATAGCCGATTCCAGTGTTGGCGACGCGCCGCAGGCCAGTTGGCCGTGTAGAGCAGCAAATCGGTATCCTGGGGATCGCGGCTCCAGACCGGGAAGCGCAGGTCGTAGCAGATCAGCGGGCGGATGCGCCACCCCTTCAGCTCGAACTGCACCTGCCGCTCGCCAGGCGTGTAGTGGTTGTGTTCGCCCGCCATGCGGAACAGGTGGCGCTTGTCGTAGTGCAGGATTTCGCCATCCGGTCGCGCCCACAGCAGGCGGTTGCGGTGACTGCCATCGGCGGCCTCGACGATCACACTGCCGGTGATCACCGCATCATGCTTCTTCGCCTTGGCCCTCAGCCACTTGTAGGTCGGTCCATTCTCGGGCTCGGCCAGCCGCTCCGATTCCATGGAGAATCCAGTGGTGAACATTTCCGGAAGAATCATCAGGTCGACATCGCCGACCTGTTGCAGCAACTCGTCGAAACGCTCCAGGTTGGCCTGGCGGTCATGCCAGGCCAGATGGGTCTGGACCAGGGCGATGGTCAGGTTGGGCAGCTCACTCAGATTGCGCATAGTTTTTCCGCTGCCTGGCGCAGCGTCTCCTCGCGTTTGGCAAAGCACAGGCGGACCAGGCGTTGCTCGGGGATAGGTTGCTGGTAGAACACCGAGATCGGGATGGTCGCCACGCCGTGCTCACGGGTCAGCCACAGCGCCATGTCGACATCGTTGAGGTCGGGACGGATCTGTGAATAGTCGACCAGCTGGAAGTAGGTACCTGCCGTGCGGGTGAACGTGAAACGCGAGCGCTGCAAGAGCCCACAGAACAGGTCGCGCTTGGCCTGATAGAAGGTCGGCAGTTGCTCGACATGTTGCGGATGCTCGGCCATGAAATCAGCTAAAGCATGCTGCAGCGGGGTAACACCACAGAAATTGACGTACTGATGAACCTTGCGCAATTCCGCGCTGAGCGCCGGTGGCGCCACTACGTACCCAGTTTTCCAGCCGGTGACGTGGTACGTCTTGCCAAACGAGCTGACCACGAAGGCCCGTTCGTACAAGGCCTCATGGGCGAGCACACTGGCGTGCGTCACACCGTCGTAGATCAAGTGTTCGTAGACTTCGTCGCTGAGCAGGTAGATGTCGCGCCCTTCGATCAGCCCGGCCAGTTGGTCCAGGTCATCACGCGTGATCAACGCACCGCTGGGATTGTGTGGAGAATTGAGAACGATCAGCCGCGTCCGCGAGGTGAGGGCATCGGCGAGTTTCTGCCAGTCGATGCGAAAGTCGCTGGCATTGAGCTGCACATGCACGCAATGGCCACCGGCCAACTGCACGGAAGGTGCATAGCTGTCGTAAGCCGGATCGAAGATGATCACCTCATCGTCCGTGCGCACGATGGCCTGGATGGCACAGAAGATGGCCTCGGTGGCTCCAGGGGTGATGGTCACCTCGTGCTCGGCATCCACTGTCACGCCATAGCTGCGAGCGATCTTGCCGGCCACCTGCTCGCGCAGGGCGGGCAAGCCGGTGGAAGGGGCATACTGGTTGTGCCCCGCGCAGACATGCCGGCCAACGGCATCGAGCAGCGCTTGGGGGCCGTTGAAATCGGGAAAGCCCTGGGAAAGGTTCAGGGCGCCGGTCTGCGCGGCCAGCTGAGACATGGTGGTGAAGATGGTCGCGCCGACGTTTGGCAGCTTGCTCTGGATCATGGAGCCCTCATTCCTGCACGAGATATCCGGCTCGGGACGGCACGGGATGGAGTTCGAGCATAGCGGATCGGGCGAGCGGTTTGAACTGCGGCGCGGGGTGAGGGATGTTCGCTTCGACAGGTTCTGTGAGAGATCATCCAGCTCTATTGGCTGCGCTGTGACCAAAGAGCCCCAGGCGCAATGCCAGTCAGTTAAGGAAAAATAGTGGATTCATATGCGGGAGCCTTCGGCTTATGGAATCTTCTGTGAGGTTGATGGCCTATCGCGGGACAAGCCCGCTCGCTACCGGTGTGCGGGGTAGCCCAGACATGTCTCCGGTGGAGAGCGGGCTTGCCCCGCGATAGGCCATCAGCCTCACAAAAAGCTTGAGAGCTGCCAGACAAGCTGACTGGCATTGACCCAAGTGCGGCGCACACGTGTATATGCGTTCCATGACGGCGGTCTGGGGATTTCATGCCAGACCGCTCCTGCACAAGAATCGGGCCGGGTTTACTTGCGTTTGTCCTTGCGCTTCTTCTCGGCCTTCTTGTGGTGCGACATCAAGCGACGCTTCTTGTTGACCTGGCGATCGGTCAGCGCGTTCTTGTTACCCTCGTAAGGGTTTTCACCGCCCTTGTACTCGATGCGGATCGGTGTGCCGACCAGCTTGAGCACACGGCGGTAGGTGTTCTCCAGGTAACGCGAGTAGGAGCGCGGGACCTTTTCGACCTGGTTACCGTGGATGACGATGATCGGCGGGTTGGCACCACCGAGGTGGGCATAACGCAACTTGATACGACGACCGTTGACCATCGGCGGCTGGTGCTCGCTGACCGCATCCTCGAGAACCTGGGTCAGGCGGCTGGTCGGCCAACGGGTGACCGCCGACTTGAACGAGGCCTGTACCGACTTGTACAGATGACCGACGCCGGTCCCGTGCAAGGCGGAGATGAAGTGGATATCGGCGAAGTCCACGAAGAACAGTCGACGCTCCAGTTCGATCTTGACGTAGTCACGCTCGCCCGGGGTCATGCCATCCCACTTGTTCAGGGCGATGACGATGGCGCGACCGGCTTCGAGGGCAAAGCCGAGCAGGTTCAGGTCGTGGTCGACCACGCCCTCGCGCGCGTCCATGACGAAAATCACCACGTTGGCGTCCTTGATCGCCTGCAGCGTCTTGACCACCGAGAACTTTTCGACTTCCTCGTGGATCTTGCCGCGCTTGCGCACGCCTGCCGTGTCGATCAGGGTGTACTTCTCGTCATCCCGTTGGAAAGGAATGTAGATACTGTCGCGTGTGGTGCCCGGCTCGTCATAGACCACGACACGCTCTTCGCCGAGCATGCGGTTGACCAGCGTCGACTTGCCCACGTTGGGACGGCCGATGATGGCGATCTTGATGCCATCCTTCTCGCTCGGGCCAGGAATGCGCACGGCTTCCTGACCTTCGGCAACGTGCTCGTCGAGCGCGTCCTCTTCCTTGTCGCGCGGCACGTCGCCCAGCACGATTTCCATCAGGGTGTTGATGCCGCGACCCTGGGAACCGGCTACCGGAATGGCGTTGCCCATGCCCATGGGAGCAAACTCGGCACGCGCGGTGTCCGGATCGATGTTGTCGATCTTGTTGGCCACCAAGTACGACTGCTTGTTCCGCTTGCGCAGGTGCTCGGCGATCATCTGGTCGGAAGCGGTCATGCCGGCGCGGGCATCGACCAGGAACAGCACGTAGTCGGCTTCCTCGATGGCCATGAGCGATTGCTCGGCCATCTTCTCGTCCATGCCCTCTTCGTCGCCGGTGATACCGCCGGTGTCGATCAGGATGTAGGTGCGACCTTGCCAGTGTGCTTCGCCGTACTGGCGATCACGAGTCAAACCCGACAAGTCGCCGACAATGGCGTCGCGGGTCTTGGTCAGGCGGTTGAACATGGTGGACTTGCCGACGTTCGGCCGGCCCACCAGGGCGATAACGGGAACCATGCGGCTCTCCAATGCTTGAATTCTTGAAAATGCAAAGGCCGCTGCAGGGCAGCGGCCGGAGTTCGGGCGGCACGCGAGGTGCCGCGGCTCGAGGCCTGTGTGGCCTCAAGCATAGCTTCAGCGCAGCGTCAGTGCCTCGAGCTTGCCGCTGTTGCCAAAGACATAGATGGTGTCGTCGACCACCAGTGGCCGGGCGCGCAGGCCATCGCTGTCGATACGCTCACGACCGACGAAGCGGCCGTCCACCTGGCTGAGCAGGTGCAGATAACCCTCGAAGTCGCCAACGGCCACGTAGCTGGAAAACACTTCCGGCGCCGACAGTTGGCGACGAGCCATGGAATCGTTGCTCCACAGGGCGCTGGACGAACGCTCGTCGATACTCTCGACGGTGCCCGATGCTTCGCTCACGTAGACGTTGCCGAAACCGTGCGCGACGCCGACATAGCTGGAGGCATCACGCTGCCACAGCACGCGTCCGCTCTCCAGGTCCAGGCCGGCGGTGCGTCCCTGGTAGGTGCTGACGTAGATGACGTTATTGGACAGCAGCAGACCACCGTCGATATCGACCACCCGCTCCAGTTCGGAACGCCCCTGCGGGATGGCGACTCGCGATTCCCAGACCGGCACGCCGTTCTGGGTGTCCAGGGCAATGACCTTGCCGGTGGACAGGCCCGCAATCGCCAGGCGATTGGTGAGGATCGGCGCACCGGTACCGCGCAGGGTCAGGACGGCCGGCGTGCTTTCGTAGATCCAGCGACGATCGCCAGTGGCGGCGTCGAGACCGATCACGCGGTCATCCTGGGTCTGGACCACGACCACATCACCATTGGTGGCAGGAGGCGCGAGCACCTCGCTGGTCACCCGCGAACGCCAGCGCTCTTCACCCGTGCTGGCGTCAAGGGCAATGACCTCGCCCTTGAGCGTGCCCAGCATGACCAGGCCATAGCCGACGCCGACAGCGCCGGAGACCGGCAGCTCGAGGTCTTCCTTCCACACCACGTCGCCGGTGCCGCGGTCCAGTGCCATGACTACGCCATTGACGTCGGATGCATAGATGCGATCGTTCTCGATCGCCGGTACCAGCATGTTGTAGGTGTCGCCCTGGCCATCACCGATGGTGCGGCTCCATTTTTTCTGGAGCACCACCTCTTCGGTGAACTTGGCCAGTTCGGCCGGAGGCAGTTCCTTCTTGCTGTTGCTGCTGCAACCCGCGGCCAGGACCGCCAGGGTCAGCACTGCTGCTTGTTTCCAACCGATCACGTCAGGCATCCCCTTTGGCAAGGTCGTCCAGCTTGATTTGCAGACCACCGACCGCTGCGTCGTCAGACAGCGCGGCCTTGGCCTTTTCGTAGGCACCATGAGCATCGTTGGCGCGACCCAGCTGGACCAGCAGATCGCCCTTGAGCTCTTCGCGACTGGCCAGGAACGCCTTGTCCGCATCTCCATCGAGCAGCTTCAAGGCGTCTTCGGCCTTGTTCTGCGCAGCCAGGACACGCGCCAGGCGCTGACGGGCGATTTCAGCCAGGGTGTCATCGGCCGGCTTGTCCAGCACGGTCTTGAGTTCGGCGGCGGCGTCGTCCAGCTTGTCGCTGTCAACCGCGACCTTGGCCACGAACAGGCTGCCATACTGGGCATAGGCGGAACCGCCGTACTCGCTCTTGAGCTTGCCGGACAGCTCGGCGACCTTGGTCGTGTCAGGCTGGCCGGTCGGCGTCAGGGACGTCTCCAGCAGCGCCTGATACAGGCTCGAAGCACCTTGCGACTGTTTGGCCTCGTACTTCTGCCAGGCCTGCCAGCCGAGCACGACCGCCGCCGCCAGCAGAGCGCCCGTCAGCAGGGGCTTGCCATTGCGATCCCACCAGTCCTTGACCGCACCCAGTTCTTCATCATCGGTACTCGACACCCCAATACTCCTTTTCAGCAATTCGGCAGTTGACGCTTCACGCCTGTGCGAGAGCGGCTTGCAGGTGCTCGGCCAGAGCATCCCAGGCAATATTCTGTTGCTCGCCCTGACCACGCAGGGGCTTGAAACCTACCACTTGTTGCGCCAGCTCGTCGTCGCCCAGGATAAGGGCGAACAAGGCGCCGCTCTTGTCGGCTTTCTTGAACTGGCTCTTGAAGCTGCCGCCACCGGCATTGACCTGCAGGCGCAGGCCCGGCGCGCTGTCACGCAGACGCTCGCTCAAGATCAGGCCGGCCAGCTCCGCCTGCTCGCCAAAGGCGCACAGGTAGACGTCGACCTGACGGCTCAGGGATTCGGGCACCTGCTCGAGGGTTTCGAGCAGCAGGATCAGCCGCTCGATGCCCATGGCGAAGCCGACACCGGTTGTCGCCTTGCCGCCCATCTGCTCGACCAGCCCATCATAGCGACCGCCCGCGCAGACGGTGCCCTGGGCGCCGAGCTTGTCGGTGACCCACTCGAACACGGTCTTGCTGTAGTAGTCCAGGCCACGCACCAGCTTGGTGTTGATCACGAACGGAATGCCCGCGGCGTCCAGGCGAGCCTTCAGCCCCTCGAAGTGCACGCGCGACTCTTCGTCCAGGTAGTCTTCCAGCTTCGGCGCGTCGACGAGCAACGCCTGGGTATTGGCGTCCTTGGTGTCGAGGATGCGCAGCGGATTGCTCTTTAAGCGGCGCTGGCTGTCTTCGTCCAACTGCTCAAGGTGGGCGGAGAGGAACTCGACCAGTGCATCGCGATAGCGCGCGCGGGCTTCGCTGGTACCCAGGCTGTTGAGTTCGAGCTTGACCGCATCACGGATACCCAACAGGCCCCACAGACGCCAGGTCAGCATGATCAGCTCGGCGTCGATGTCCGGACCGTCGAGGTTGAACACCTCGACGCCGATTTGGTGGAACTGGCGGTAGCGGCCCTTCTGCGGACGCTCGTGGCGGAACATCTGGCCGATGTACCAGAGCTTCTGGACCTGGCCATTGCCGGTGATGCCATGCTCGAGCACTGCACGCACGCACGCGGCGGTACCCTCGGGGCGCAAGGTGAGCGAATCACCGTTGCGGTCCTCGAAGGTGTACATCTCTTTCTCGACGATATCGGTCACTTCACCGATCGAGCGCTTGAACAGCTCGGTGAACTCGACGATCGGCGTGCGGATCTGGCTGTAGCCGTAGGTGTCCAGAAGGCCGGCCACGGTGCTTTCGAAATAGCGCCACAGCGGCGTCTGCTCGGGCAGGATGTCGTTCATGCCACGAATGGCTTGCAGCGATTTGCTCACGGAAAATCCTTACGAATCTGTGTTTCAGCCACGGGCGATCAGCGCCGCGTCGGCGTCGGCCTTCTCGGCCGCTTTCTGGCGGATGAGCCTTTCCAGCTCATCGACCAGGTTGTCATTGGTCAGCTTCTGCGATGGCTTGCCATCGATGTAGATCAGGTTGGGCGTGCCGCCGGTCAGCCCGACATGAGCCTCCTTGGCTTCACCCGGGCCGTTGACCACGCAACCGATCACGGCCACGTCCAACGGCACCAGCAGGTCTTCCAGGCGCCCTTCCAGCTCGTTCATGGTCTTGACCACATCGAAGTTCTGCCGCGAACAGCTTGGGCAGGCGATGAAGTTGATCCCACGCGAACGCAGGCGCAGCGACTTGAGGATGTCGTAGCCGACCTTCACTTCCTCGACCGGATCGGCGGCCAGGGAGATGCGGATGGTATCGCCGATGCCTTCGGCCAGCAGCATACCGAGGCCGACAGCGGATTTCACTGTCCCTGAACGCAATCCACCGGCTTCGGTGATGCCCAGGTGCAGCGGTTGGACGATCTGCCGCGCCAGTTGACGGTAGGCCTCGACCGCCATGAAAACGTCGGATGCCTTGACGCTGACCTTGAAATCCTGGAAATCCAGGCGATCGAGGTGCTCGACGTGACGCAATGCCGACTCGACCAGCGCTTCTGGCGTCGGTTCGCCGTACTTCTTCTGCAGGTCCTTTTCGAGGGAGCCCGCGTTGACCCCGATGCGGATCGGGATACCCCGGTCACGCGCGGCATCGACCACGGCACGGACGCGGTCTTCGCGACCGATGTTGCCGGGATTGATGCGCAGGCAGTCGACGCCCAGTTCGGCTACGCGCAGGGCTATGCGGTAGTCGAAATGGATATCGGCCACCAGCGGTACGCTGACCTGTTGCTTGATGCGGCCGAACGCTTCCGCCGCATCCATGTCCGGCACCGAGACCCGCACGATGTCGACGCCAGCGTCGACCAGACGGTTGATCTGGCCCACGGTGGCGGCAACGTCGTTGGTATCGGTGTTCGTCATGCTCTGCACCGCGATAGGGGCATCCCCACCCACAGGCACATTGCCGACCCAGATTTTCCGGGATTCGCGACGTTTGATCGGAGATTCACCGTGCATGACTTACTGTCCCAACTTGAGGCGAGCGGTCTCGCCACTGGTAAACGAGGCAACATCGACGGCCTGGCCGTTGTAACTGACCTGCGCGCCACGGGCAAAGCCCAGGCGTACCGCGAATGGCGGCTTGCCGGTCAGGTCCAGGCTGTCGCCCTTGCGCTTGATCCCGCTGAACAGCACCTTGCCGTTGCCGTCGGAGACCGACGTCCAGCAATCGGCAACGAACTGCACCTGGACCTTGCCATTACCTGAGGCAACCGGTGTTTGCGCGGGCGTAGCGGCCGGTGCGCTGGCGACTGGAGCAACAGGTGCAACCGGCGCAGCGCTCGGTGCTGCCGGAGCAGGCTGGCTCGGCGCCGTGGGGGCTGGGGTGGATGGTGCGGTGGTGGCGGTGGACGGCGACTGCGCAGCGGGAGCGGCTTGGTCCTCGGACGCGGCTTCGCCCTGCGACGACGAGTCCAGTGCCAACGGAGCGCTCTGCGGTTGCTGACCGGCGCTCACGGCCTGGTCCTCCGGCTCGTCCAGCGGATGAATCTGAGTGGTACCGTCGGCGCTTTCGACCTCGACGTGCTCGAGGGCCATGTTGGCCATGTCCTTGCTTTGCTGGCTGCCCTTGTCCTGCCACCAGACGAAGCTGCCGCCGACCACGGCGATCAGCAGCAGCAGGCTCACGCCACGCAGGATGTTGTGTGACAGACGGACCGGCTCTTCGATACGGCCGAGCGAATGCACTTCGCTGCCCTGGGCATGGGTACCGGTGTACTGGTCGAACGCCTGCACCAAGGGAGCCTGGTCCATGTCCAGCAATTTGGCATAGGCGCGGATATAGCCGCGGGCAAAGGTGTGCCCAGGCAGCTTGTCGAAGGCGCCGGTTTCCAGGTTGTTCAGCGAATTGACCGTAAGGTTGAGCTTGCGGGCTACCTCGGCTTGCGACCAATCCCGGCCTTCACGAGCCTGGCGCAAGATCTCACCGGGATTCTGGCGAGTCGCTGCTGCTACTTCGGGGTGCGCGGCTTTCATCATTGCTCCGACAGGTATTGCTAATATTCCGGCGTACCGGGATAAAGTCGTTGTAACTGCTGGCCCAACTCGGCCTCGGTGCTGCGTTCTTCGAGGGCGCGTGCCAGCCGGCTGCCCAGCAACAGGCTACGGGCGTCCTGGTCGCTCAGTTGGCTGAAGCGCTGGTAGAAATCCCGGGCTGGCACATAATGCCTGTCTTCGAAGGACAACTCAGCCATTTCCAGCAACGCCCTTGGCTGTCGCTGATCGAGTTGCAGGGCTTTTTCCAGATACTGGCGCGCCTCGTCGCGGCGTTCGAGCCTCAGAACCGTCAGACCCAGGTTCTCATAGACGCGCGAGCGTTCAGGATACAGCGTATCTGACGCGGCTTGGCGAAACATCTGCTCGGCCTGGCGAAAATCTCCTTGAGCATAAAGGAAACTGCCGAAGTTGTTGCGAATGCGAGTATCGTTCGGCTGCTCTAACAGCGCTTTGCGAAAATGCTCCGCGGCCAGGGCAGGCTCGCCCTGGGCCTGGAACACCAACGCCAGGGCCGAATGGGCCTGGGCGTTATCGGCGTCGAGCGCCAGCGCCTTGGCCAAGGGCGCCTTGGCCCTTTCAGTCAAACCTTGTTGCAAATAACCCAGACCCAACCGTACGTAAGCGTCCCCCGCCTCCGCCCGCCCCTGGCGACTGGCGAGCGGATCGCTCCCGCCATCGGAAACGCAGCCGGCCAGCAGCGAAAGCGACAGGATCGACAGCGCGGCGCGCAGGATCATCGGCTGGGTCCCGTCAGTTGCGCATGGCGCTGTCTTGCTGCTCGGACTCGCTGCCGAGCTGACGTACGGCGATGTAGCGCTCGCTGCGACGGGTACGGTCCATGACCTGTCCCACCAGCTGGCCACAGGCAGCGTCGATGTCTTCGCCACGGGTAGTGCGCACGGTCACGTTGAAACCCGCGTGGTGCAGGTAGTCCTGGAAACGGCGGATCGCGTTGTTGCTCGGTCGCTCGTAGCCGGAGTGCGGGAAAGGATTGAACGGGATCAGGTTGATCTTGCAAGGTACGTCCTTGAGCAGGACGGCCATCTCCTGAGCGTGCTCCAGCTGGTCGTTGACATCCTTGAGCAAGGTGTACTCGACCGTCAGGACCCGCTTTTCGCCCAGCGCCGACATATAGCGCTGGCATGCCTCGAGCAGCACCTTGAGGGGGTACTTCTTGTTGATCGGCACCAGTTCGTTGCGCAACGCATCGTTCGGCGCGTGCAGCGACAGGGCCAGGGAAACGTCGATATGCTTGGCCAGCTCGTCGATCATCGGTACCACGCCGGAGGTGGACAGGGTCACCCGGCGCTTGGAGATACCGTAGCCGAGGTCGTCCATCATCAGATGCATGGCGGCCACGACGTTGTCGAAATTGAGCAGGGGCTCGCCCATGCCCATCATCACCACGTTAGTGATGGCGCGATCTACGGTCGCCGGCACGCTGCCGAACGACTTGTTGGCAATCCACACCTGGCCGATCACTTCGGCGGCGGTGAGGTTGCTGTTGAATCCTTGCTTGCCGGTGGAGCAGAAACTGCAATCCAGGGCGCAACCGGCCTGGGACGAGACACACAGCGTGCCACGCTTGCCCTGGGGAATGTACACGGTCTCGACGCAGCTGCCGGACGCCACGCGCACCACCCACTTGCGGGTGCCGTCGCTGGAGATGTCCTCGCTGACCACTTCCGGACCGCGAATTTCGGCAACACCCTTGAGCTTCTCGCGCAGGGCCTTGCCGACATTGCTCATGGCGTCGAAATCATCGACGCCAAAGTGGTGAATCCATTTCATTACCTGACCGGCACGGAAGCGTTTTTCCCCGATCGACTCGAAGAATTTTTCCATTTCCGGCTGGGTCAGACCCAACAGGTTGATTTTGCCAGCAGATGTCGTCATGGATTCACCCTCACCCGTAAGCTTTCGCTTAGCGAGTGGTTACCTCGGTAGCAGCGAAGAAGTAAGCGATTTCGCGAGCAGCGGCGGCTTCGGAGTCCGAACCGTGGACGGCGTTGGCGTCGATGGACTCGGCGAAGTCGGCGCGGATGGTGCCAGCGGCAGCTTCTTTAGGGTTGGTAGCGCCCATCAGCTCGCGGTTCAGAGCAATGGCGTTCTCGCCTTCCAGAACCTGAACAACGACCGGGCCGGAGGTCATGAAGGCAACCAGATCACCGAAGAAGCCGCGCTCGCTGTGCTCGGCGTAGAAGCCTTCGGCCTCGGCCTTGGACAGCTGCTTGAGTTTCGAAGCGACGACGCGCAGACCGGCTTCTTCGAAGCGGGTGGTGATCTTGCCGATGACGTTCTTGGCGACAGCGTCAGGCTTGATGATGGAGAAAGTACGTTGAACAGCCATGGAAAACTCCAGAAATTGAATGTTGCGAAAAATTAAACCCGCGAATTATACGCGGGTTCCAGGGGATTGCCTAACCTGCGAGTTGCGCTCAGTCGGCTTCTTCAATCCAGGCCGCCTGGATGGCCTCGAGCACCTTTTCACCGCCACGTGACGGATCGTCGCTGAAATCCGGCAAAGCCATGACCCAGCGGTGCAGATTGACGAAATTCACGTAGCGAGGATCGACTTCCGGCTTGCTTTCCGCAAGCTGGATGGCGATCTCAAGTACATCAACCCATTTCAGACTCATGCTCGACTCCTGACTCAGTGGGGCGCTTCGGCAGCGTGATTGAGCGAATACTTCGGAATCTCCACGGTCAGGTCCTGGTCACCGACCTTGGCCTGGCACGACAGGCGCGACGTAGGCTCAAGGCCCCAGGCGCGGTCGAGCATGTCTTCCTCGAGCTCGTCGGCTTCGGCCAACGAGTCGAAACCCTTGCGGATCACGCAGTGGCAGGTGGTGCACGCACTCACCCCGCCGCAGGCGCTTTCGATCTCGATATGGTGATCGTGGGCCAGGTCGAGCAGAGAGGTACCCGGTGCGGCCTCTACCGTCATCCCCTCGGGGCAATGCTCTGCGTGTGGCAGAAAAGTTACCAGCGGCATCTGGATTATTCCTCGATCTCATTCAGGTTGCGCCCGGCCAGTGCAGCTTTGACCGTCGAATCAAGGCGACGGGCGGCAAAAGCATCGGTCACCTGCGACAGACGCTTGGTCTGTTGCTCGATGGCGGCGCCATCGGTGCCGGTGAGCAAATCACGTAGTTCTTGCATCTGGTAGTCGATCGCCATGCGCTCTTCGGCGCTGAGCAAGCGATCACCGTCGGCGTCCAGGGCGCCCTGCACGGCCTCGAGCAGGCGTTCGGCGTCGACCTGATGCTCGCGCAACTGGCGCGCATGCTTGTCGCTGCCCGCATGCTGGAAGGAGTCCTTGAGCATGCGCGCGATCTCGCCGTCGGTCAGGCCGTAGGACGGCTTGACCTGAATGCTCGCCTCGACACCCGAGCCCATCTCCCGCGCCGCGACGCTGAGCAAGCCATCGGCATCGACCTGGAAGGTCACGCGGATCTTCGCCGCGCCGGCCACCATGGCCGGAATCCCGCGCAGCTCGAAGCGCGCCAGGGAACGGCAGTCGCTGACCAGCTCGCGCTCACCTTGCAGCACGTGGATCATCATGGCCGACTGGCCATCCTTGTAGGTAGTGAACTCCTGGGCGCGGGCCACTGGGATGGTAGTGTTGCGCGGGATGACCTTTTCCATCAGTCCGCCCATGGTCTCGAGACCGAGGGACAGCGGGTTCACGTCAAGCAACAATAGCTCGCCACCGTCGCGGCGATTACCGGCCAGGGTGTCGGCCTGGATGGCGGCGCCGATGGCCACCACCTGATCGGGGTCGATCGAAGTCAGCGGCGCGCGTCCGAACAAGTCGCCCACGGCTTCGCGCACACGCGGCACGCGAGTCGAACCGCCGACCATGACCACTGCACCGACCTCTTCCAGCTCGACGCCACTGTCGCGCACGGCGCGGCGGCATGCCTTGAGGCTACGCGCCACCAGGGGTTCGATGAGGGCCTGGAAAGCGGCGCGGCTCAGCTCGCCCTGCCAGGCGCCGTGACTGACACCGACGGTATCGGCATCGGTCAGGGCTTCCTTGGCGGCGCAGGCAGCCTGCAGAAGCTGGCGCTGGGTACCTGGGTCCAGGTCCGCGCTCAGGCCTGCCTGCTCGATGATCCAGCCGGCGATGGCGTGATCGAAATCGTCGCCACCCAAGGCAGTGTCGCCACCGGTGGCCAGGACTTCGAAGACACCGCCAGTCAGACGCAGGATAGAGATATCGAAGGTCCCACCACCCAGGTCATAGATGGCCACCAGGCCTTCGGCCTTCTCGTCCAGGCCATAGGCAACGGCGGCAGCGGTGGGCTCGTTGAGCAGACGCAGCACGTTGAGGCCGGCCAGACGCGCGGCGTCCTTGGTGGCTTGCCGTTGGGCGTCGTCGAAATACGCCGGGACGGTGATAACGGCACCGACCAGTTCGCCGCCAAGGGTCTCTTCGGCGCGCTTGCGCAGGACCTTGAGAATGTCGGCAGAGACTTCCACCGGGCTCTTGCGCCCCTGGACAGTCTCGATGAACGGCATGTGCGACTCGCCACCGACGAAGCGGTACGGCAGTTGCTCGCCGAGCTGCTTGACGTCTGCCAGTCCACGGCCCATCAGGCGCTTGACCGACAGTATGGTATTGAGCGGGTCGCTGGAGGCCGAGGCGCGCGCGGCATGCCCGACGTCGATGCCGTCGTCGAGGTAGCGCACGGCGGAGGGCAGGATGACTTCGCCCTGAGCATCGGGCAGGGGTTCGCTACGGCCGCTGCGTACGGCGGCGACCAGCGAATTGGTGGTGCCAAGGTCGATTCCCACCGCCAGGCGACGCTGGTGCGGCTGGGGACTCTGACCGGGTTCGGCGATCTGCAGTAGGGCCATGCTTATCTGAATACCTTAGGCGTCGTCACGGGCAACGCCGGGTTAATCGTCGAGGCGCTCTTCGAGTTGGCGCACTTCGTAGGCGAGCTTGTCGAGGAACTGCATGCGACGCATCAGGCGCTCGGCCTGTTCGCGCTGCGCGGGGTCATCCCAGCAGGCGGCGAAGTCGTCGTTCAGCGTTTCCTGGGCAAGCTTGAGCCGCTTCTTGAAGACGGCGACACCGTCCAGGTCGGCTTCGTCCTGCAGGTCCTCGAGCTCTTCGCGCCACTGCATCTGCTGCAGCAGGAAGTCGGGGTCATGGACCGTGACCTCCTGGGGCACTTCATTGCCGGAGATGGCCAGCAGATAACGGGCGCGGCGCGGCGCGCTGCGCAGCGTCTGGTAGGCGTCGTTGAGGGCGGCCGATCGTTCCAGCGCCAGACGCTGCTCACGCTCGGAAGCGTCGGCGAAGCGGTCGGGATGGACCTCGCGGGCCAGTTCGCGATAGCGGCTGGCCAGCTTGTCGAGGTCCAGGCGGAAACCCGGCTGGAGGTCGAATAGGGCGAAATGACAAGGAGTACCCACGTTGAGCCTCAGACGTTGAAGCTTTCGCCGCAGCCACACTCACCGCGCACGTTGGGATTGTTGAACTTGAAACCTTCGTTCAACCCTTCCTTGACGAAGTCCAGCTCGGTGCCGTCCAGGTAGACCAGGCTCTTGGGGTCAATGATGACCTTCACGCCATGGCTTTCGAAGACTTCGTCTTCAGTACCCGGTTCGTCGACGAACTCCAGCACGTAGGCCAGGCCCGAGCAACCGGTGGTACGGACGCCCAGGCGAATGCCATCACCCTTGCCGCGTCCTTCGAGGGAGCGCCGCACATGGTTGGCGGCGGCTTCTGTCATGCTGATAGCCATCGAGACTCCTTACCTGCGACAGGTGACTTAGAGCAAACCTTTCTTCTGCTTGTAATCGCGAACGGCTGCCTTGATGGCATCCTCGGCGAGTACGGAACAGTGAATCTTCACCGGCGGCAGGGCCAGTTCCTCGGCCAGCTGGGTGTTCTTGATGGTCTCGGCTTCGTCCAGGGTCTTGCCCTTCATCCACTCGGTGGCCAGGGAACTGGAAGCGATGGCCGAGCCGCAGCCGTAGGTCTTGAACTTGGCGTCTTCGATGACGCCCTGCTCGTTGACCTTGATCTGCAGGCGCATCACGTCGCCGCATGCCGGCGCACCGACCATGCCGGTACCGACATCAGGATCCTCGGCATTCATCTTGCCGACGTTGCGCGGGTTTTCGTAGTGGTCGATGACCTTTTCGCTGTATGCCATGGTGCTATTCCTTCCTCATCAGGGGAGCCGCTCTTTTCGGCGACTGCTTAGTGGGCGGCCCACTCGATCTTGGAGATATCAACGCCGTCTTTGAACATGTCCCACAGCGGCGACAATTCGCGCAGCTTGGTCACGGCCTCGCAGACTTTCTGCGCGGCGTAGTCGACTTCCTCTTCGGTGGTGAAACGGCCGAAGGTGAAGCGGATGGAACTGTGCGCCAGCTCGTCGTTGCGGCCCAGGGCGCGCAGTACGTACGAAGGCTCGAGGGAAGCCGAGGTGCAGGCCGAACCGGACGATACCGCGATGTCCTTGAGCGCCATGAGCAGCGACTCGCCTTCCACATAGTTGAAGCTCAGGTTCAGGTTGTGCGGCACACGGGCGGTCAGGCTGCCGTTGACGTACAACTCTTCGAGGTCCGAGACCTGCTTGAAGAAGCGGTCGCTCAGGGCCTTGATGCGAATGTTCTCGCTGGCCATTTCCTGCTTGGCGATGGCGAAGGCCTCACCCATGCCGACGATCTGGTGGGTCGCCAGGGTGCCGGAACGCATGCCGCGCTCGTGACCGCCGCCGTGCATCGTGGCTTCCAGGCGCACCCGAGGCTTGCGGCTGACATACAGCGCGCCGATGCCCTTGGGGCCGTAGGTCTTGTGCGCCGAGAACGACATCAGATCGACCTTCAGCTTCTGCAGGTCGATCTCGACCTTGCCGGTGGACTGGGCCGCATCGACATGGAACAGCACGCCACGCGAGCGGGTCAGCTCGCCGATGGCAGCAATGTCGTTGACCGTGCCGATCTCGTTGTTGACGTGCATGATCGACACCAGGATGGTGTCCTCGCGCAACGCCGCCTCGACCATGGCCGGGGTAATCAGGCCGTCTTCGCCTGGCTCGATGTAGGTGACTTCAAAGCCTTCGCGCTCGAGCTGGCGAGTGGTATCCAGGACCGCCTTGTGCTCGATCTTGGAGGTGATCAGGTGCTTGCCCTTGGTGTTGTAGAAGTGCGCGACACCCTTGATCGCCAGGTTGTCGGACTCGGTGGCACCGCTGGTCCAGACGATTTCACGCGGATCGGCGTTGACCAGGTCGGCGACCTGACGACGAGCGTTTTCCACCGATTCCTCGGCTCTCCAGCCAAAGACATGGGAACGCGAGGCCGGGTTACCGAAGTTTCCGTCGACCAGCAGGCAGTCGGCCATCTTCTGGGCGACACGAGGATCGACCGGGGTGGTCGCAGAGTAATCGAGGTAGATCGGCAACTTCATTACGTATCTCCTATCAGGCGGTCGCGTCGCTCGTCGAAACGGTCATTCGACGGCGGACGTCTCAATCTTGTCCAGCTGGGCACCATGGCCCGCGACACGACGCAGGTCCTGGCGCTGGGCGACTTCTTGAACCTCGCGGCGCATCACCAGGTCGGACAGGCTGATGCCGCTGAGGAATTCGTGGATCTGCTGGCTGAGGTCACACCACAGGTGGTGGGTCAGGCAGGTATCACCGGCGTGGCAGCCTCCCAGGCCCTGGCAGCGCGTGGCATCGACCGATTCATTGACCGCATCGATGACCTGGGCCACCTGGATGGTTTCCATGCCCCGCGACAGCTGATAGCCGCCGCCCGGGCCGCGCACACTGGATACGAGACTGCTGCGCCGCAACTTGGCGAACAGCTGTTCCAGATAAGAAAGGGAGATGCCCTGGCGTTCGGAAATATCGGCCAAGGACACCGGTCCATGCTGCGCGTGCAGTGCCAGGTCGAGCATGGCAGTCACGGCGTATCGGCCTTTGGTAGTCAATCGCATGGCTATGGGTACCACGGGAGTTACAGGATGTATGCGAGTATGCTATTCCCGAGCATTTAAGTCAACTATAAGACCTACTGCTTTAGTCGGGATTGCACCTGAAGGGCGGCGGCATCATAGCAGTTAAGGGGCGCAAGCACCACGCCCCTGCCGTCAATGCGGCCGTGTGTCGCTGGCCGCGACCTGCTTGACTTCGGCGAAATCCTCATCGCGTAACGCGGGTAGCTCCTTGGCGCAATAATCGCTGTCGAGTTTGGTCAGTTCCTTGCATATGTCTTCCAGGCGACCGTCGACGGCTTGCAGATGATCGAGCAGTTGGCCGATTGCCCGGGCCACCGGGTCCGGCATGTCGCCGCTCACACCATAGGCATCGAAGCCGATCTTTTCGGCCATCGCCTTGCGCCGCGCCTCGACCTCGGTGTCTTCGGTCTTGACGATGATGCGCCCGGGTATACCCACGGCAGTGGCGCCAGCCGGGACCTCCTTGGTGACCACGGCATTGGAGCCGATCTTGGCTCCGGCACCGACGGTGAACGGTCCCAGGACCTTGGCACCCGCGCCCACCACGACACCATTCCCCAGGGTCGGGTGACGCTTGCCTTTGTTCCAGCTGGTACCGCCCAGGGTCACGCCCTGATAAAGCGTGACGTCGTCGCCGATCTCGGCCGTTTCGCCGATGACGATGCCCATGCCGTGGTCGATGAAGAAGCGCCGCCCCACCTTGGCACCTGGATGGATTTCGATACCGGTCATCCAGCGACCGAAGTTCGATATCAGCCGTGCCGGCCATTTGAAATCGCGAACCCACAGCGCATGGGCGGCGCGATGCAGCCAGATCGCATGCATGCCTGGGTAGCACGTCAGTACGTCGAACGCGTTGCGCGCCGCCGGATCCCGGTGGAACACGCTCTGGATATCTTCTCGCAGACGCTCGAACATCTATTGGTCCTTCCGCTTATGCGGTTCGCCACGGGCCGCTTTCTGGGTCTCCGTGAGGATGCCGCGCAAAATGCTCATTTCCGAACGATTGACCGCACTTCGCCCGTACAGTCGGCGCAGGCGCGCCATCAGGTGCTTGGGCTTTTCGGGGTCGAGGAAGCCGATCTGCACCATGGTTTTCTCCAGGTGCTCGTAGAACAGCTCCATCTCGTCCGTGGTCGCCAGTTCGCTGCTGCGCAGCGACGTGGCTTCGAACTTCTCGACCTTCGACGGCTCGTCGCTCGCCGCCAGCCAGGCCATGCGCACCTCGTAGGCAAGCACTTGCACGGCGGCCGCCAGATTGAGCGAACTGAAGTCGGGGTTCGACGGAATATGCACGTGGAAGTGACATCGCTGCAGCTCCTCGTTGGTCAGGCCGGCGTGCTCGCGACCGAACACCAGCGCGATTTCCTCGCCCTGGCGCGCATGCTCGATGACTTTCGAACCACATTCGCGAGGGTCGACGAGCGGCCAGGGAATGCGCCGATCTCGAGCGCTGGTGCCCAGGACCAGGTTGCAGCCGACCAGCGCGTCCTCGAGGGTCTCGACCACTTGGGCCGCGGCCAGCACATCGTCGGCGCCCGAAGCGCGGGCACTGGCATCATGCGCCGGAAAATCCTGCGGCTGGACCAGCACCAGGCGCGACAAGCCCATGTTTTTCATGGCACGCGCAGCGCCGCCGATATTGCCGGGGTGGCTGGTATTGACCAGAACGACACGAATATTTTGCAGCAAGGCGATGTGCTCACGGATGCGGGTAACGGAGACGGAATCTTACATAAGCGACCAGCGTAACGCCATGAAAGCAAATGACGCCCTTCTGCGCGGAAAGTTTTCTGTTAGAATGTCCGGCTTTCTTTAACGACCCAGGTGAAACGTCCATGCAGCCCATGCTGAATATCGCGCTGCGCGCCGCCCGCAGCGCCAGTGAACTGATTTTCCGCTCAATCGAACGCCTGGACACCATCAAGGTGGACGAGAAAGAGGCCAAGGACTACGTCTCCGAGGTCGACCGCGCTGCCGAACAGAGCATCATCAATGCCCTGCGCAAGGCCTACCCGAACCATTCCATCCAGGGTGAGGAAACCGGCCTGCACGCAGGCACCGGCGAAGAAGGCAAGGACTACCTGTGGATCATCGACCCACTGGACGGCACCACCAACTTCCTGCGTGGCATCCCGCACTTCGCCGTCAGCATCGCCTGCAAATACCGTGGCCGTCTCGAGCACGCCGTGGTCCTCGATCCGGTTCGCCAGGAAGAGTTCACCGCCAGCCGTGGTCGTGGCGCCCAGCTCAATGGCCGTCGTCTGCGCGTCAGCTCGCGGACCAGCCTGGATGGCGCCCTGCTCGGCACGGGCTTCCCGTTCCGCGACAATCAGATGGCCGACCTGGACAACTACCTGGGCATGTTCCGCGCGCTGACCGGCCAGACTGCCGGCATCCGCCGCGCCGGTTCCGCCAGCCTGGACCTGGCCTATGTGGCCGCGGGCCGCTTCGACGCCTTCTGGGAGTCGGGCCTGTCCGAGTGGGACATGGCCGCGGGCGTGCTGCTGATTCAGGAAGCGGGTGGCCTGGTGAGCGATTTCACCGGGGGTCACGACTTCCTCGACAAGGGCCACATCGTCGCGGGCAACATCAAGTGCTTCAAGGCCGTGCTGACCGCAATCCAGCCGCACCTGCCCGAGTCGCTGAAGCGTTAAGCGTTTTGCTTGCACAAAAAAAGCACCTTCGGGGTGCTTTTTTTGTGCCTGCGGATTGTGCTGCTGGCGCCCGAGGAGACGACCTCACTGCCCCGAATTCGCCTTGCTCAACACCAGCTTGCCGTTCTCATCCAGCGGAATGGTCGAACCCGGCTCATGGTCCATCTTGACCTGGCCGACCTTGTCGCCGATCGCATACTTGACGTTATAGCCCACGACCTTCTCGCTCACGTCGTGGACCGTGCTGCAACGTGTCTGGGTAGTGGTGTAGGTGTCGCGATTCTGCATGCCTTCCTGCACCTTGTTGCCGGCATAACCGCCACCCACGGCACCGGCGACAGTGGCAATCTTCTTGCCGGTACCGCCACCGACCTGATTGCCCAGCAGGCCACCGGCCACAGCGCCCAGCACGGTACCCGCGATCTGGTGCTGATCCTTCACCGGCGCCTGACGAGTCACGGTAACGTCCTTGCACACTTCACGCGGTGTCTTCACCTGCTGCTTGATGGGTTGCACGGCAGTGACATCGGCGTACTCGGGCCCCTTGTTGACCAAGCTGTAGGTCGCCACGGCACCTCCGGCAGTGACCGCCACAGCACCTAGCACCGCACCTACCAGCATTGACTTGTTCACGTGAACCTCCTGATCCTTTGCTGCGCGTTCGCATCCGCGATTCTCCCTGCCTTGGAGCAAAAAAAAGGACGCGAGTTCAACACTCGCGTCCCTTCATGCTCCGAACGACGCAGGAAAATCCCTTATGGGGTCTCGTCCACACCTTCCGCCTTGACCGGCGGAATCAGGTCTTCACTGCTCAGGTTCAGCCAGATCAGCACCACGTTGGCGATGTAGATCGACGAGTAGGTACCCGCCATGACACCGATGAACAGCGCCAGGGAAAAGCCGAACAGGTTGTCACCGCCGAAGAACAGCAACGCGGCGATCGCCAGCAACGTCGAGACCGAGGTAGCGACGGTACGCAACAAAGTCTGGGTGGTCGATACGTTGATGTTCTCGATCAGCGAAGCCTTGCGCATTACGCGGAAGTTCTCGCGCACCCGGTCGAAGACCACGATGGTATCGTTGAGCGAGTAACCGATGATCGCCAGCACCGCCGCCAGCACCGTCAGGTCGAAGGTGATCTGGAAGAACGACAGGATACCCAGCGTCACGATCACGTCGTGGATCAGCGAGACGATGGCGCCGACCGCGAACTTCCACTGGAAGCGGAAAGCCAGGTAGATCAGGATCCCGCCCAGCGCCAGGAGCATGCCCATGCCGCCCTGGTCGCGCAGCTCTTCACCCACCTGCGGGCCGACGAATTCGACCCGTTTGACCACGGCCGGGTTATCGCCTCCGGCCTTCTGCAGGGCTTCAGCCACGCGAGTACCCAGTTGCGGGTCATCGCCAGGCATACGCACCAGCAGGTCGGTGGTCGCGCCGAAGCTCTGCACCACGGCATCGTGGAAGCCCGATCCGACCAGCTCCTCACGGACCTTTTCCAGATCCGCCGGGCGCTCGTAGGTCAGCTCGATAAGCGTGCCGCCGGTGAAGTCCAGGCCAAAGTTCAGGCCTTTCTGCCACCAGCTGAACAGCGCCAGTACGGTAAGGAGCACGGTGACGGCGAACGCGACATTGCGCACGCCCATGAAGTTGATGGTACGCATGGCAGCCCCTTAAACCCACAGCTTCTTGATGTCACGCCCACCACAGGTCAGGTTGACCATGGCACGGGTCACCATGACGGCGGTGAACATCGAGGTGAAAATCCCGAGGGACATGGTAACCGCGAAGCCCTTGACCGGACCGGTACCCATGGCGAAGAGGATGCCGCCCACCAGCAAGCTGGTCAGGTTGGCATCGATGATCGCCGTGTAGGCACGGTTGAAGCCTTCGTGGATGGCGCGCTGCACGGACATGCCGGCTTTCATCTCTTCGCGAATACGCGAGAAGATCAGTACGTTGGCATCGACCGCCATACCCATGGTCAGGACGATACCGGCAATACCCGGCAGGGTCAGGGTGGCTCCCAGCAGCGACATCAGCGCGAGCAGCAGGACCATGTTGCCGGCCAGGGCAATGGTCGCGATCACACCGAAGGCGCGATAGATGGCGATGATGAACAGCGAGACGAACAGCATGCCCCACAGCGACGCATCGATACCCTTGGTGATGTTGTCGGCACCCAGGCTCGGACCGATGGTGCGCTCTTCGGCGAAGTACATCGGCGCGGCCAGGCCACCGGCACGCAGCAGCAGGGCCAGTTCGGACGATTCGCCCTGACCGTTCAGGCCGGTGATGCGGAACTGACTGCCCAGTGGCGACTGGATGGTCGCCAGGCTGATGATCTTCTTCTCTTCCTGGAAGGTCTGGACCGGGACGTCCTTCTCCACACCGTCGACCACCTGCTTGGTGTAGCGAGTGATCGGCTTCTGCTCGATGAAGATCACTGCCATGCTGCGACCCACGTTGCTGCGGGTGGCGCGACTCATCAACTCGCCACCGTGGCCATCCAGGCGGATGTTCACCTGCGGACGGCCATGCTCGTCGAAGCCGGCCTGGGCGTCGGTCACCTGGTCACCGGTGATGATCAGCCCACGCTCGACCGGCGCGGAACGACCACCCTCGCGGAACTCGAACACCTCGGTCGTGGCGCGGGATGCGCCAGGCTCGGCACCGAAGCGGAACTCCAGGTTGGCGGTCTTGCCGAGGATACGCTTGGCCTCGGCCGTGTCCTGCACGCCCGGCAGTTCGACCACGATACGGTTGGCGCCCTGGCGCTGGACCAGCGGCTCGGCCACGCCCAGCTCGTTGACCCGGTTACGCACCGTGGTCAGGTTCTGCTTGATCGAGTATTCGCGGATCTCGGCGACTTTCGCTTGCGTGATCGCCAGACGCAGCACGGCAAGCTCGTTGCGCTCGCTGGCGGTCAGGTCGAAATCGTTGAAATTCTTGCGGATCAGGCTGCGGGCCTGCTCGCGGGTTGCATCGTCGGAGAAGCCCAGCTGGATACCGCCATCCTGCTGAGGCAGGCTGCGGTAGCGGATGCGCTCTTTGCGCAGCAAGGTCTTCACTTCGCCTTCATAGACTTTCAGGCGTGCGTCCATGGCCTTGTCCATGTCCACTTCCAGCAGGAAGTGCACACCACCGGACAGGTCCAGGCCCATCTTCATCGGGCTCGCGCCAAGATTGCGCAGCCATTGCGGGGTGGTCGGAGCCAGGTTGAGAGCCACGACATAATCATCGCCCAGGGCCTTGCGCACTACATCCTTGGCCGGCAGTTGCTGCTCCTGGTTCGCCAGGCGCACCAGCGCGCCCCTGCCCTGCTCGCCCAGGCTGGCGCCCTTCACGGCGATGCCGGCATCGGCCAACGACTTGCTCACACGATCCAGGTCGGCCTGGGTCACTTGCAACGCCGTGCTGGCGCCACTGATCTGTACCGCCGGATCGTCAGGGTAGAGGTTGGGAGCGGAATAAATGAAACCGATCGCCAGTACCGCCAGGATCAGTGCGTATTTCCACAGAGGGTATTTGTTCAGCATCACGCCGCCCGTTCAAGACGCGGGGCGCGTTGCGCGCCCCGACGAGGATAGAAAACCGGTAACTCAGATAGCCTTGAGCGTACCTTTTGGCAGGGTCGCCGCCACGGCGCCCTTCTGGAACTTCAGTTCGACGTTGTCGGACACTTCCAGGACCACGAAGTCATCGGCAACCTTGACGATCTTGCCGGCGATACCGCCGTTGGTGACGACTTCGTCGCCCTTCTGCAGATTGCCCAGCAGGTTCTTCTGCTGTTTGGCGCGCTTGGCCTGCGGACGCCAGATCATCAGGTAGAAGATGACCAGGAAACCGACCAGGAAGATCCATTCGAAGCCGGTGCCGGCAGGACCTACGGCAGGGGCAGCAGCGTCGGCGTACGCGGCGGGAATCAGAAAGCTCATGTGGCACTCCAGTTGCAAAATCGCAAGGTTGTTATTTGCGGTATACGAAGGGACTCAGTCCAAGGGCGGCACGGGAAGCCCGCGCTTGGCGTAGAAGGCGTCGACAAAGGCGGCCAATTTACCCTGTTGAATAGCCTCGCGCAAACCAGCCATCAGGCGCTGGTAGTGGCGCAAGTTGTGGATCGTATTCAACATGCTGCTCAACATTTCGCCGCACTTGTCCAAATGATGCAGATAAGCGCGGGAGAAGTTCTGACAGGTATAGCAATCGCAGGTAGGATCCAACGACGAGTCATCATGGCGATGGAACGCATTGCGGATCTTGATCACCCCGGTATCGATGAACAGATGACCGTTGCGCGCGTTGCGCGTCGGCATCACGCAGTCGAACATGTCGACGCCGCGGCGCACACCCTCGACGAGATCTTCCGGTTTGCCTACCCCCATAAGGTAACGAGGTTTGTCAGTCGGCATCTGGCCCGGCAGGTAGTCGAGCACCTTGATCATTTCGTGCTTGGGTTCGCCCACCGACAGACCGCCGATGGCCAGGCCATCGAAGCCGATCTTGTCGAGCCCCTCCAGCGAGCGCATGCGCAGGTCCTGGTGCATGCCGCCCTGAACGATCCCGAACAGCGCCGCGGTGTTGTCGCCATGGGCGTTCTTGGAGCGCTGCGCCCAGCGCAGCGACAGTTCCATCGACACGCGGGCCACGTCTTCGTCGGCTGGGTACGGCGTGCATTCGTCGAAGATCATCACGATGTCCGAACCCAGGTCTCGCTGAACCTGCATGGATTCCTCCGGCCCCATGAACACCTTGGAACCGTCCACCGGCGAAGCGAAGGTCACGCCTTCTTCCTTGATCTTGCGCATGGCACCCAGGCTGAACACCTGGAAACCACCGGAGTCGGTCAGGATCGGACCCTTCCACTGCATGAAGTCGTGCAGGCCGTTGTGCGCCTTGATCACCTCGGTACCCGGGCGCAGCCACAGGTGGAAGGTGTTGCCCAGGATGATCTCCGCGCCGGTGGCCTCGATGTCACGCGGCAGCATGCCCTTGACCGTGCCATAGGTGCCCACCGGCATGAACGCCGGGGTCTCGACCGTGCCACGCGGGAAGGTCAGGCGGCCGCGACGGGCCTTGCCGTCAGTGGCCAGCAACTCGAACGACATACGACAGGTGCGACTCATGCTTGATCCTCGGGGCCACGTGGCGCCGGATTGCGGGTGATGAACATGGCATCACCGTAACTGAAGAAGCGGTACCCCTGCTCGACCGCCGCCGCATAGGCAGCCATGGTCTCCGGGTAACCGGCGAAGGCCGAGACCAGCATCAGCAGCGTGGACTCCGGCAGGTGGAAGTTGGTGACCAGGGCATCGACCACATGGAAGGGACGCCCCGGGAAGATGAAGATATCGGTGTCGCCGCTGAACGCCTTGAGTTCGCCATCACGCGCGGCGCTCTCCAGCGAACGCACGCTGGTCGTGCCCACGGCGACCACCCGGCCACCTCGAGCGCGACACGCGGCCACGGCATCGACCACGTCCTGGCCGACCTCGAGCCACTCCTTGTGCATGTGATGGTCTTCGATGCGCTCGACGCGCACCGGCTGGAACGTCCCCGCGCCCACGTGCAAGGTCACGAACGCGCGCTCCACGCCCTTGGCCGCGATCTTCGCCAGCAGAGCTTCATCGAAATGCAGCCCCGCCGTCGGTGCCGCCACCGCGCCCGCGCGCTCGGCGTACACCGTCTGATAGCGCTCGCGGTCGGCGCCCTCGTCGGGGCGATCGATATAGGGCGGCAACGGCATGTGCCCGACCCGTTCCAGCAGCGGCAGCACCTCCTCGGCGAAGCGCAGCTCGAACAACGTCTCGTGCCGCGCGACCATCTCGGCCTCGCCACCGCCATCGATCAGCAGCTGCGTGCCCGGCTTGGGCGCCTTGCTCGAGCGCACATGGGCCAACACCCGATGGCTGTCCAGCACCCGCTCCACCAGGATCTCCAGCTTGCCGCCGGACGCCTTCTGGCCGAACAGCCGCGCCGGGATCACACGCGTATTGTTGAAGACCATCAGGTCACCCGGCTGCAGGAAGTCCAGCAGATCGGTGAATTGCCGGTGCGCCAGTGCCCCGCTCGGCCCATCCAGGGTCAACAAACGGCTGCTGTGGCGCTCTGCCAACGGATGACGAGCGATCAGGGAATCAGGGAGGTCAAAGGAGAAATCGGCGACGCGCATGATGATGTTCGGTTCGACAGGGCCGCAAAGTTTAGCCCAACGCGTGAAAATTCACCATGAAACCCGATTGACCCGATCAAAGAGGCTCTCTATACTGCCGCCCGACAAGCCCTGATGGCGGAATTGGTAGACGCGGCGGATTCAAAATCCGTTTTCGAAAGGAGTGGGAGTTCGAGTCTCCCTCGGGGCACCAAACACAGATCCTTCTACCGGGATCGCAACAGAGAAACCGACCTTGAGTCGGTTTTTTTGTGCCTGAAATTCATGCCAGACCGGTGCGCTTGTCGTCCCTGCTTTCAGGTTGCGCTGGTCCTCGCCCGCATTATCAATCTCAAGTACCCCCTGCTCGGGTATAAGGCAGATTGCATGCATGGCATCAGCCCACAAAGTACATCAGGCCAAATTCATCGGGGCCCGGTCTGCGCGATGGCTTGGCGCCCTGCATCTTCTTCGCTTGGACACCGCTGTAGCCAGCATCGGCACAGACTATGTTTTTCAGGCCGGGAATGGCTACGAAACCTCCCGGCCGCCAGGTACCGCCGGCCCAATCGGCTACGTCCGAATCAACTCCCCGACCCGCGAAGCGAACGTGTCCATTTCAAACGGCTTCGTCATCACATGCATCCCGGGTTCGAGATGACCATCGCCGATGGCAGCGCTTTCGGCGTATCCAGTAATGAACAAGGTCTTCAGACCCGGCCGGACTTCGCGCGCCGCGTCCGCCATCTGCCGTCCATTCATGCCTCCCGGCAAGCCCACATCCGAAATGAGCATGTCGATACGTACGTCCGAGCGCAGTACCTTGAGACCGGCACCGCTATCAGCGGCCTCGATGACGGTATAGCCAAGCTCGTTAAGGGAGTCCGTCAAGAGCATTCGCACGGTAGGCTCATCGTCGACTACCAGGATCGTCTGACCCATGATCGCCGGTGCGGCGGCCGCGGGACTATCGACTTCTTCCAGGGTGGGCTCGGTCCCATGGTAGCAAGGGAGATAGATACAGATCGTCGTGCCCTCCCCTTCCGTGGAAGCCAGGCTCACCTGGCCGCCAGACTGTTTGGCAAACCCATAGATCATCGAAAGACCAAGACCGGTGCCTTGGCCAATGGGCTTGGTGGTAAAGAACGGGTCGAATGCCTTGGCGAGCACATCGGGAGACATGCCTACGCCAGTGTCAGTCACACTGACGACCAGATAGCCGCCCTCGGGTACGTCAAGCGCGCGCGCTGACTGCTCATCCAACTGCCTATTGCTTGTCTCGATGGTGATGCGGCCGCCACCCAACATAGCGTCGCGAGCATTGATGCACAGGTTCAACAGCGCATTCTCCAACTGGCTGGTGTCCACGCGTACGGGCCAGGAATCCGGCGTCTTGACGGTCTCCACCACAATGCCGGGGCCGACGGTACGCTGGATCAGCTCGATCATGCCCTCGACCAGGCTGTTGATGTCCGCTGGTCGTGGATCCAGTGTCTGTCGCCGAGAGAACGCCAGAAGTCGATGAGTCAGCGCGGCCGCGCGCTTCGCCGCGCCTTGAGCGGTCGCGAGGTAACGATCAACGTCCGCCATACGGCCCTGGGCCATCTTTTTCGACATCAGCTCCAACGCGCCCGAGATACCAGCAAGCAGGTTGTTGAAGTCATGGGCCAGGCCGCCGGTGAGTTGACCTACCGCCTCCATCTTCTGGGATTGACGCAGCTTTTCCTCGGTCTGCATCAGCTCCGCCGTACGCTCGGCCACGCGTTGCTCCAAGGTGTCGGTGAGCGATCTCAACGCCGCGATGGCGCGGTCGCGCTGAGCCTCCACCGAACGACGCTCCTGCACGTCGATCAGCACCCCTGGAAAACTTAGTGGGGTGCCGTCCTCGGCGTGGTCGACGCGTCCGTTTGCCTCGATCCAATAATACTTGCCGTCCGCGCGGCGGACCCGATATTGATGCGCATACGCGCCTCCGCGGGAAACGACTTCATCGATGGCCCACAGCAGGCCGTCCCGATCCTCGGGATGCACCGTCGCGATGACCTGGTCAAGACTCAAGCCTTTGTGACCCATGGCCGGATCAAGCCCGAAGGCACGGGCAAACGCCTCGTCCACGGTAAAACTGCCGGTGCGCAAATCCAGGTGCCAGGTGCCAAATATGGCGCCCGCCGCCAGCGCGAGCTGGACCCGCTCCACGTTCTCGCGTGCAAGCGCTTCGCTGGCGCGCAGGCGAGCTTCCGCGTTTCGCCGCTCGGTGACGTCGCTGAACAAGATGGCGATTTGTCGATCGGCGGGATCGCCCACTCGAACGGCCCGGACATCGAACCAACGCGCGAAGCGCTCGGCATAGTTTTCGAATGTGGCCGGGATGCCCGTTTTAGCGACTCGGCCATAGGTTTCAAACCAGAAAGGCTCCAGGTCCGGTGCGAACTCGGTCACCCATTTGCCCTGAAGGTCCACGCCGGACTGCTTTTCAAAAGCCGGATTCGCCTCCAGGAAGCGGTAATCCACTGGTTGATCGGCAGCGTCGAACTTGACTTCGACGATGGCGAAGGCCGATTCGATGGTCGCCACGATCGTTCTGAAGCGCTCCTCGCTTTGACGCAGCGCGGCTTCTGTACTGCGGATGCGGGTCAGATCGAGCATCGCCCCGATCATGCGTACCGCTCGACCCCCTTCATCGCGAATCACCTGCCCCCGATCCAGCACTTGAGCATAGGAGCCATCGACCCGGCGGAACCGATATTCATCGGCCCAGGTGGATCCCGTGCCGTCAATCACCGCGTGGATAGAGGCATGGATGCGGTCCCTGTCGTCCGGATGAATATGCGCGAGCCACCACTCGCCAGTGCTTTCGACGGTAGCCGGAGCGTGGCCGTAAGCCTGTTCCAATGCGTCGTTCCACAACACGTGGTGAGCAGTGAGATCCCAATCCCAGATAGCATCGTTCGTGGCCTTCAAAGCCAGACGATAACGCGTTTGGGCTTCCTCGATAGCACGCCCCGCCAGATGCTCGCTGGTGCGATCGCGGAGAATTTTCACGAAACCCAAGTGAACCTGGTTATCTCCATAAAGCGGCATCATTTCGCCGGACGCCCAGAATCGTCTGCCATCTTTACGCAGGTGCCAGCGTTCATCCGTCGCGCGCCCTCGTTGCAGGGCGCTGATCATCTCGTATTCAAGGCGGTCCTGCGCTCGGTCTTCGGACGTGAAAAAGCGCTCCGCGGGCTGGCCTTGCATTTCATCGGAAGTCCAGCCCATGACGTGCATCGCGCCCGCGTTCCAGTCAGTGATGGATCCTTGCGGGTCGATCACGATCATGGCGAAGTCGACCGCGCTATCAAAAATCGCTTGCTGCCGTGCATCACTGCCAGCGACCGAACAGCGGCCAGCTTGGGTCCGTGTCGAAACGTCGGATGAAACTGCCTGGCTCCCTTGACCCCGCATTTGCTCTTGAGCGCCAGGCTCATTGATGCTGGCGTTCTGGACGGCTATCGCAGGGTCCTCAATAAGCCTGCGCAGGCGAAGAACCTCACTTTCAAGCTCTTCTCGACTGAGATTTTTCAGCTTCTCAGGCTCAAAACTGCCCCGCATAAATCAGTCTCTATCCACGTTAAATTGCATCAGACAACACTGTAGGGTGGACATACGGGGGGTGGCCGATCGAAAGCAGCCGCTCATGACCACCCACTTCAGACCCATTTTGCAGGTTCACGTTTAGATGAATGCATTCTGATTGAAAAAACCGTCCCTGAGTCAGTTTTTTGTGCCTGAATGGCGACACGAGTGTGCGTTATGCCAAGCGCACCGTAAACGCGCCTAGCGCGATGACACAGACAGCCAAGAGACGGATGCGTCCCACCTGCTCTTTCAAGAACACCCCGGAGATCGCTACCGCAAAAAGAATTGATGTTTCCCGCAAGGCAGCTACCACTGCGACGGGCGCGAGCGTCATCGCGTAGAGTGCAAGGCCGTAAGAGGTGAGCGTGCCAAAACCGCCCACTACACCAAGACGCCAGTTTATTCGCAGGTATTGCCGGGCCTCGCTCAACCTTGTCAGCGCCGCATATAAAGCAATCCCTGCGCCTGTCAGCAGGAATATCCAGAGCGTATAGGCGACAGGCGCTGCGGATAGTCGCACACCTACACCATCGACCAAGGTGTAGCCCCCGATCACTACCGCATTGAGCAATGCCAACGCCAGCCCTGACCTGCCTTGCCGCCCCGCGGTGAACAGCATCATCAGAATGCCGGAGCAGATTATGATGATGCCTGACCCGGCGTTCCGGCTCGGGATCTCGCCGAGCATGACTATCGCGGCAAGCGCGACGATAAGCGGCGCAACGCCTCGCATCAGCGGGTACGTTTGGCTCATGTCGGCAATGCGATATATTCGCGCGAGCAACGCGAAGTACAGTATCTGGAGTGCGACTGACAGGGCGATATAGGGCCAGCTCTGCGAGTCGGGAGACGGTAGAAAGGGTAGCAGAATGGCTGCCCATATCGCAGCGGACGTGGTCACCAGCACGGTAGTCAGCAACTTGTTCTGGCCGGCTTTTACGATAGCGTTCCATGAAGCATGCAAGGCGGCAGCGAACATGATCAATCCAAACACCGCTCCCGACATGCTTCCTCCCATGAACGCTATTGGGCGTGACGCCGAGGGCGCCATGCCGGGCAAGACAAGGAGAACACTATAGCAGACCGCTCCATGAGTCATTGATCTGGCTTTCAGAGGTAGTACGAGGCTTTCCAGCATCGCACAGAAGTAATAACTTCCAGAGCGATCCAGAGACAGATAGATATATCCACATAAAGCCCCTTGACAGTACAATTAATAAAAACCCGAGCTTTCTTTGAATACTCAAACGAATATTACTCACCCACTCACACCGTGCTTTTTAGAAAACGCCGCTGATGCTCAGCTGTAGGCAATGGGCAATTGTCGTATCTGCCAAATAGTCGATAACGGTTCAGGGCTATGCGGTCGTAAGCCCAGTCCCGTAATCCTCTTGGCAGTACGCGCAGTACCCCAAACGCACGCCAGGCGCCTGGCAACTCTCCCGCGACTTCGAAAAAGGCATTGGAGCGAATCCAGCAGCGGTTGTCGCGAATCACGGCCATGGTATTGAACCGGTCGAGCGGCAATCCGGCCCATGCAAGCAGGCGCTGGCCTTCGGGCGATTGCACGGTGGCCAGGCGGATGCGTGCCGCGGGGTCATGGCGGATCAGGAAGCGCACGAGGCCGTTGCAGAGTTTGCAAACGCCGTCGAAGAGGACGACGGTTTCGCCGGGAGAGAGGATGGGGGCCGGGGTGGGGTATTCGGTATAGGCGGGCATGGGCAGGCTCTCGTTTCAGGGGATGCGGCATTCATGGCCAGGTGGTCGCTGTGGCGAGGTTGGACCTTGGAGCATGCGCCCAGGGCTTTTTTGACACTCCTGATTTTTGTAGGCTATTTCTTGATCATTGCGGTTTGATCTGATCCGCCTGGGTGGGGCCGCTGGGCATGTTATGGGTATGGGTTTAGGTGAGACTGTAAATGTGTAGCAGGATTCGAATTTGATGGGGCTGGCTGCCGCGGTTAGCGGGTCGGAGTCTGGAGATTTCGGTTTTGGTGGGCCGTTTGCGGGGTCTGGGTAGCCACGACCAGCGCGGCCTAGGCAAGATCCCATTGCCAGGCGAGTCTTTCGGACTTGGTTGCAGGCGGTCTGGCGTCCCGGCAAGCCAGCTCTCATCGGCTTGTTGCAACATCGGCTCGGTTCATTACGGGTGCAAATCACCGGTTCGGCGCGAGTCATGACCGTGCAATACAACACCGGTGCCCTAACGCAGACAGTCAAGGGAAAGCTATCGGTTCAAATGCTGGTGCTTAACAGCTTTCGGAATCTTCAGTGACGCTGCCGGCCTATCGCGGGACAAGCCCGCTCGCCACCGATACGCGGCGTTTCCAGTGGCAAGCGGGCTTGTCCCGCGATAGGCCAGCAGCGTCACTGAAGAATTAAGCTTCGGCTTCAGTTGCTGGATGCTAGCAAACTCTCAGATTTTCCTTATTCCCTGTGGTCCATTTCCGAAACATACTTCACCAGCACCACTGGGAACACCGCGTACCGGTGGCGAGCGGGCTTGCCCCGCGATAGGCCGGCAGCGTCACTGAAGAATTAAGCTTCGGCTTCCGTTGCTGGGTGCTAGCAAACTCTCAGACTTTCCTTATTCCCTGTAGCCCATTTCCGAAACATACTTCACCAGCACCACTGGAAACGCCGCATACCGGTGGCGAGCGGGCTTGTCCCGCGATAGGCCGGCAGCGTCACTGAAGAATTAAGCTTCGGCTTCCGTTGCTGGGTGTTAGCAAACTCTCAGATTTTCCTTATTCCCTGTAGTCCATTTCCGAAACATACTTCACCAGCACCACTGGAAACACCGCGTACCGGTGGCGAGCGGGCTTGTCCCGCGATAGGCCGGCAGCGTCACTGAAGAATTAAGCTTCGGCTTCCGTTGCTGGGTGTGCCACCCTTCCGTTTGGCAGCGGAGTCTTGCAGCTCAATTTGACTCTAGAGGCTGTTGCCATACTGAAAATCGTCCCACACCCGCCCCGCTCCCCGCACACTCCCGAAGCCACCCCTACGCAGCAAGCCCTTACCCGCCCTATCGTACTCCCGGAACGCCCGCTCCTTTCAATCCTCCACGAGATCGAAGCCGCCCGCGCCCTGGTTGCGTCGATCCTGCCTTGTCGCTCCGAGCGACCCTCATCCAGAGGCCTCCCCCAATGAGCGACACACACCCATTCTCCCGCCCCCAGAAAAACACCACCGCCGGCATCGCGACATCCGCGCTTGGCCTTGCACCACCGGATTATCTGCTCCGCATCAATCCAGACGTCCCTTACACCTACGCGCTGGAACAGGCATCGCTGATCATAGGCTGCGTCAGCCGACTCACCGTACTCGGTGCACTGGATGACGACGGCTCGCTGGTAAGGGCAGCGCACTTCCTCAGCTCGATGGCCAAGGCGCTGGTCGATGATGTCGACGTGGGAATGAAGCCGCACGACAATCCTTGAGTAAAGGCGCCACGGTGCATCTGGCTTCGTGGCGTTTTAGCCCCTGGCCTGGCGGATAGACCTGCGGGTTACCATAGTAATATTCGTCGAACAGGAAGCCGGCGCCTCACGCCGCCCTGCGCAGCGTCGGCAACCGTACCAACGACCACCCCGCCTCCGACTCGGCCAGTCCAAGCCGTGTCCCGTCATGCGGCACGGCATTGAGCAGCGCCAGCGCCAAATCCCCGACCATCCAGTTGGCCGAGTTCGACGCGATCACCCGGCCATCCGCCGCGATCAGCACCGCCTGATGCTCCAGGCGCATCAAGCTGCGCACCAGCATTCGTTCGACGTTGTGCAGCGACAAGTCCAGCCCGGCCACGCCGATGAAGCGGTCCTGTACCCAGATCGGGATGGTGAAGGTCAGCACGTACATGTTGGTGCCGTAGAGATCCACGTACGGGCCTTCGACCACCGGCTTGCCGGTCGCGCGCGGGCGGCTGTACCAGGGCATGGCGGTGTAGTCGTAGAAGTTCTCGCGGCGGCGGTCGAAGTTGGGGCGCAGGGGCATGGTCTTGCCGGCGTCGGCCAGGTACCACCACTCCAGGTGCATCTCGCGGTCGGCCAGGCAACCCGGCTCGACGATCACCCCGCCACCGCAGCCGAATGCGCCGGTGGCCAGCAGTTGCTGGTCGATGGCCGGGCGTAGCGAGGCCATGTCCCGGGCCGTGGGTTCACGGCCTTCGGCCAGGACGCGCGCCCAGAGGCTGCGGGTTTCATCCACCAGGTGGCGGACCTGACCGAAGATGGCCCCCAGGGTGCTGTCCAGCTGCTGTGCGCAGGCTGAGAGGGGATCGTTATCGCCTAGGTCAAACATGGCATTACCTCACGCAGGTTCGGCTTTATTCTTATGTGTGCTTCGACCCGTTCTCAGGCCAGTTGACGCAATGTCACGCAAATACCACGCCAGGGCAGGCTCGGACGCCCGCGCCGGTTGGCTTCATCCCTGTTCGTCGTCCGCCAGCAGTTCCAGGCGCAGACTGATCAGACGCTTGATACCCCGGGTGACATGCGCCTCGGCCAAGGCGCCAGCCAGTACGGGATCGCCGCTGGCCAGCGCCTGCAGGATGGCGCGGTGTTCCTGTTCGATCACTGTCACGTCACCACCGCCCGCCGCTTCCAGCCAGAGCAATTCGCCGACCTCGGACTGCAGGCGCATCTCATGGTTGCTCAGGCGCAGTGACTGCGCCGCGGCCGCCACCTCGATATGAAAACGCGCATCCGCCCGGTGCCGGGACTGACGCGTGGTCGCCAACTTGAGCGTCTCGATGTGCTGGGCAATACGTGCCTGCTGCTCGGGCGAGCTGCGCTTGGCGGCCAACCGCGCGGCGGTGCCCGAGATGGCCAGCTGTTCATCGCCGAGGTCGCGAAGGTCCGGCCCGCTCATGTCGCGCAAGCGCTGCAGGAGCAGACCTTCGGGCAGCTCGACGGGCGCGCAGACGAAGCTGCCGCCATTGCGACCACGCCGGGTCTCGATCAGGCCGCGTTGGCGCAATACGACCAATGCCTCGCGCAGGGTCACGGTGGCGACGCCCAACTGCAAGGCCAGCTCGGATTCACTAGGCAACTGCTGCCCCTCGGCAAACAGCCCAAGCTCGATGGCTTCGACCAGCCTGCGGGCTACCTCATCGGTCCGCCCTTCCTGGCGCAACCGGATGAAGGCGGTGTTACGGGCAGTATTCAGGGCACTCATTGCCTCTCCAAAGTCAGCAGTGCGATGGCTCGGCGCACATCGGCGCTAAAAATTCTGTTCCACATCTTATAGCGAATGGCGAGGCGCACGATAGCGCACGTTGCACTTAACCAACGCAGAAAATACCGATCAAAGGTGAGTTGGCAAAATTCCAACATTAAGATATGGTTTCATATGTTTATGGGGTTCTGGCGGAACGCTGCGTTCACCTTTTTGCCCCCAGCTATCGTGATCTATCACCTACAAGACCAAGGAATACGCCATGCAAACCAGACTCCTGATCAACGGCCAGTTGGTGGATGGCCAAGGCGAGCCGTATCCCGTGTACAACCCCTCCCTGGGCACCGTGCTGGTGGAAATCGCCGAAGCCAGCGGCGCCCAGGTCGATGCCGCCGTGCAAGCCGCCGATGACGCCTTCGACGCCTGGTCCCAGACCGCGCCGAAAGAGCGCGCCAACCTGCTGCTCAAGCTCGCCGACCGTATCGAGGCCGAGGCCGAGAACCTGGCCCGCCTGGAATCGCAGAACTGCGGCAAACCCTACCAGGCCGCGCTGAACGACGAGATCCCGGCCATCGCCGATGTGTTCCGCTTCTTCGCGGGCGCCAGCCGCTGCATGACGGGTTCGGCCGGAGGCGAGTACCTGCCGGGGCACACCTCGATGATTCGCCGCGATCCGCTCGGCGTGGTCGCATCGATCGCCCCCTGGAACTATCCGCTGATGATGCTCGCCTGGAAGCTCGCCCCCGCGCTGGCGGCCGGTAACTGCGTGGTCCTCAAACCTTCCGAGCAGACCCCGCTCACCGCCCTGGAACTGGCGCGGATCATGGCCGAGCTGTTCCCGGCCGGTGTGGTCAACATCCTCTTCGGACGCGGCCCGAGCGTGGGCGAGCCACTGGTCAACCACCCCAAGGTGCGCCTGGTGTCGCTGACCGGCTCGGTCGCGACCGGGGCACGGATCATCGCCAGTACCGCCAGCAGTGTGAAGCGTACCCACATGGAGCTGGGCGGCAAGGCGCCGGTGCTGATCTTCGACGATGCCGACATCGATGCCGCCGTCGAAGGCATCCGTGCGTTCGGCTTCTACAACGCCGGTCAGGACTGCACCGCGGCTTGCCGCCTGTACGTGCAGGACGGCGTCTACGACACATTCGTGAGCAAGCTTGGCGAGGCGGTGGCCAGCCTGCGCCATGGCCTGCAGAATGACCCCGAGACCGAACTCGGCCCGCTGATCACTCGCGATCACCTGCAGCGCGTAGAGGGCTTCGTCGAGCGCGCCAAGGCCCAGCCGCATATTCGCGTCATCACCGGCGGCAAGCGAGTCGATGGCCCTGGCTTCTTCTTCGAACCGACCGTGCTCGCGGACGCTCGCCAGGATGATGAGATCGTCCAGCGAGAAGTATTCGGTCCGGTGATCAGCATCACGCGCTTCAGCGATGAGACGCAGGCCCTGGCTTACGCCAACGACTCGGACTACGGCCTGGCCTCTTCCGTATGGACCCGCGACGTAGGGCGCGCCAACCGTCTGGCCGCGCGACTGCAGTACGGCTGCACCTGGGTCAACACGCACTTCATGCTGGTCAGCGAAATGCCCCACGGCGGCATGAAGCAGTCGGGTTACGGCAAGGACATGTCGATGTACGGGCTGGAAGACTACACCTGCGTGCGTCACGTGATGTTCAAGCACTGATGCAGTGCGCGGCGCACCGCTTCGGTGCGCCGCGCATCACCTTTCTTACGCTTTCAAAACCTTAAACCGGCACAAAACACCCAGATTCGGTCTTCGATATAAAACATATAAAACCATAGGCAATATGGCATGGGTTCTGCTTTCACCCTTGCATCAGCCTGAAAACCAGCCGTCATTGTTACCGCCAGGCACATCAGCGGTAACGGCTAAAGAGGTGTGTCACCATGCTTATCACCGGTATCAAGAGCCGTCCGGTCTATGACCGACTGCAACCCATGACAGGTGGCCTGCGTCACTTGATCGCGGGCCAGGGCAGTGGCGGCGCGGCCATGCTGCGCCTGATCGCGGACATGTCGCCTAGCCAGCGCCAGCACAGCACCCTGCTCTACTCCACCGAGAGCTTTTCCGGCCACGACCACTTGCAAGCGCTGCGGGAACTGAAGGTTGCCGGGCTTGAGGTATTCCCCAGCAACCAGGCGCTGATCGAGGCCCTGGCCAGGAAGCTGAACGAGGCACACATGGGCACGCGCCTGTACCTGAGTGGCTCGGAGAGCTTCATCGGCACTGCCATGCAGGCCGCCAACGCAGTAGACCTCAATCGCGACGAGGTACTGCGCGAACACAGCGGCACCCTCGTGCGACGCGTGTGGTGCGCCCACTGCGACACCTATACCGAGAACGTCACGCATCGCGTGTTCACCTGCCCCGGCTGCCAGCTCGACCTGGTGGTGCGCGATCACTATTCCCGCCGCCTGGCTGCCTTCCAGGGCATCAAGGCCGATGGCGAAGTCCCGGGCGAACTGCCAGCTGCCGAGGAGCTCGACACATGAATACCCACAACGGCACCCTCAGTGTCCGCGTTACCCGTATCGAACAGCTCACTCCGGAGATCAAGCGCTTCACCTTGAACGATCCCCAGGGCAAGCACCTGCCAGCGTTTTCCGGCGGCAGCCATGTGGTCGTGGTACTCGAAGAAGGCGAGAAGACCTATCGCAACGCCTATTCGCTGATGAGCTCGCCCTACGACTCCAGCGCCTACCAGATCGCAGTGCGGCGGGTCGACACAGGTCGTGGCGGCTCGCGCCTGCTGCATGACCAGGTGCGCGAAGGCGCGCTGCTGCAGATCCTGCAGCCCGCCAACCTGTTTCCGCTAGCCAAGCATGCCCGCCAGCATCTGTTCATCGCCGGAGGCGTCGGCATCACGCCGGTGTATTCGCAACTGGAGGAGCTGCAACTCAAGCAGGCCACTTTCGAACTGCACCTGGCCGTCCGCGGCCCGGAACACACTGCCCTGGGTCTGGAACTCAAGGCCCGCTATGGCGAGAAGGTGCATCTCTACGTGCAGGGTCAGGCGGCGCGCATGGACATCCGCGGCATCCTCGCCGCCCGTCCACTGGGCAGCCATGTGTATGTCTGTGGCCCCGACAGCATGATCGACGACACCCTCGACAGCGCTCATGCGCTGGGCTGGACCGATAGCCACATCCATTACGAACGCTTCGTCGAACAAGGCTCCACCGGCCAGCCATTCAGCGTCACCCTCGCGCGCCAGGGCGTGACCATCGAAGTGCCGGCCGAGCAATCGCTGCTCGAAGCCGCCGAGCAAGCCGGCTACCAGGTGCCTTACCTGTGCCGTGGGGGCGCCTGTGGGTACTGCGAGACCGAAGTGCTGGAAGTCGAGGGTGAGCTGGATCACCGCGACGACTGGCTCAGCGAAGAAGACAAGCTCGGCAAGCGCAAATTCATGCCTTGCGTATCCCGCGCCAATTGCAGCCGCCTGGTCGTAGACCTCTGAGGAGAACAACAAGATGACCGTATTCAAGCCGATCGAAACCTACGCCGACCAGGCCCCCGACCACACCTACCAGAACAGCCGCGAAGCGATCCTGCGCCTGCCCTTCCCTTATCCGGAAGACCATTACATGTACTCGATGAACGTCGAACCGCATGTACCGTTCGGCACCGGCGCGCTGCGTGGCCAGTTCGACATCGACGAGCATTACGTTTCCGAATGCCATCACCGTGCCCAGACCCTGGCCGCTCAGCCCGGCGTCCACTACGCCGCCCTGCCGCACATGATGGAAGCGCAGTGGGACCTGCTCGAGCTGTTGATGGAGTCGTACTCGCGCGATTACCCCGAGCACTTCACCCTGGAGAAGAGCGGTACCCAGTGGCACTGGATCAACCGCCCGCTGCAGATCGACGACACCTTCACCTTCGGTGACGCCAGCACCCTGCCGATGGAACCGATGGAGTACATCACCCGCCAGGCCCAGGGCGAGTTCATTCTCCTGGAAGAGCGTGACGATACCCTGGTGATGGGCGCGGGCATGGCCACCCAGCGGGCGGATTATTCGCTGCGTTTCAACCTGGGCATGAGCTTCATGGAGTTCCATGGTCCGGTTCCCAAGCTGCACGAGATGGGCATCCTGCAACGCGCCCTGAAATTCCTGCTGCGCCTGCGTCCGGGCCACCCGGTGCGTCGCACCAACTGGTCGATCACGGTCAATCCACGCCTGGAGACGTCAGCCGAAACCCTGCCGGACTGGGCGCCTGAGCGTACCCTCGTCACGGCCGAAAACGCCGGTGATCTGGTCAACCTGCGAATCGAGCTGCAGCCCTTGCATCGCCTGCCGCGCAGCAACGCGGTGCTGTTCCCGGTGCGCACCTACCTGGTCAGTCTCAAGCAGCTGGCCGAGTTCGCCCCGCAATGGGCCAAGCGCATGCACCGGGTGATCCGCGACCTGGACCAGGAGCTGGTGGACTACAAAGGCTTCACCCGCTATCGCGACGCGATGGTGACCTGGCTGTCGCAGTACGACGACGGCACGCCGGTGGATGAAAGCCAGCAATAACAACAATAAATCGAGCGCGCCTTAAGGGCGCGCCTCTGCCAACCGATGTGCTAGCCATCCGGGGATGCCCCATGAAAACAATACGCAACTGCTTGCCCGAAAGTTGGAGTCTGGTGTTTTCCGCCGCTGGTTCGGCCTACGGGGTCGGCTTGCTCGGCCTCTGGGCATTGCCCTTCCTGATCAGCGCCATCATTCATGACTTGCAGCTCAACGAGGCGCAGGCCGGGCTGCTGATGTCCGCCGAGTTCGGCTTTACCATGCTCGCCTCGCTGGTGGTCGCACCGCTCATGGGCAGGGCGCCACGACGGACCCTGGCACTGGTGGGCACCGTGCTGGCAATCGCGGCCAACCTGGCCAGCGCCAATATCGAGAGCATCTATACACTGGCGGCGGTGCGTTGTATCGCCGGCATCGGCGCCGGTCTGGCCCTGGCCTGCGGCAATGCTTCGGTCTCCAGCGCCAAGTACCCCGACCGTATCGCCGGCCACATGAACGTGCTGTCGGTGGTGCTGATGATCGTGGTGATGCTGGGCTACGCCAAGGTCATGGCCTTGTACGGCCTGTCAGGGCTCTACTACGCGATGGCCGCGACCATGGCCGTGATGCTGCTGGCCATTCCCGCCATGGCGCAGCGCGCACCGATCGCCGACACGGCGCCTTTGCTGCCGGGCGCCAGCAAAGGCTCGGGCAATATCCTGCTGAGCCTGCCAGCGATCTGCATGATGCTGGCGATGTTCGTCTTCCAGGCCCGCGACACCATGGGCTGGGCGTTCGTCGAGCGGATCGGCACTCTGGTCGGCTACAGCGGTGACGAATTGGGCATGCTGCTCTCGTTCCAGTCCTTCATCGGCCTGATCGGGCCATTGCTGGCTGCCATGATCGGCAAGCGCTTCGGCATGAGCACCCCGGTGATACTGGCGATCCTGCTGACGGGTGGGACCAGCCTGGCGTATGTCCTGGGCGAGCACTCCAAGACCTTGTACACCGCCGGTGTGATGACCATCTGCATCACCTACTTCTACGCCCTGAGCTACCTCACCGGCCTGGCCGCGGAGCTCGATCGCGAGGGACGCGTGGTCGCGGCCGCCAGCAGCTTCCTCAGCCTGGGATTGGCGGTAGGGCCGGCGATCTCCGGCGGACTGATCTCGGTGGGTGGCTTTACCCTGGCGGCGTGGGGCATCGCGGTGACCGTGGTGCTGACCTTGCTGCTGGTCATCGTGCCGTTGGCGACCGTGCGACGCGAAGCTGCGGGCATCATGCCGATGGCTGCGGCGGCGTAGAGCAGTACGGCTGGCTGGAACCTGTCGGCTGTGTTGGAGCGCTGTTGCTCGGTCCATCACAGTCGATCCGACCACTACAATTCCACCAGTCCTTAATCCAGCGTTCAAGCCTGAAACACGTACAAAGTTTTGTACAACGCCGTCGGAGCGGTGCTGGATGTTGGTTCCCCGCCTTGCTTACGTACGTCTGGACCGATCCCACGATGGGCCAGGACGCTCGCCTTACAATCACCAACCAGGCACAGCTTGGGAGGCCTCGGTTTCCTCACCGGGAAGGAATCAGTCAAATGCAAACTCTAACGTTCAGTCAGGCGCGTGCCGGCCTGAAGCAAACAATGGACGATGTATGCCGGGATCACGAGCCGGTCGTCATTACGCGTCAGCGTGGCGAGCCGTAGTCTTGCGCTCTTTGGACGACTACAGCTCGATGGCCGAAACGATGTACCTGCTGGGTACGGAAGCCAACACCACACACCTGCGCGAATCCATTGCACAACACAAGGCGGGGAAAATCTTCACCAAGGAGATTTCCCTGGTTGTCGAATCAGAAGCAGAAAAATAAACACCAGGCCCGTGGTCCTAGCAAAGTTTCGTTTACCCTGCACGGGTGGGACGATTATCAACACTGGAAGAAAAACGATGCCGATATATCGGCATCGGTCGATCGCTTGATCAACGAAATCCTGCGGACCCCCTTCGCTGGTACCGGCAAGCCAAGGTTTGAAAGGCGATCTGTCCGGCTACGGGTCACGTCGAATTACCAAAGGGCACCGTATTGTCTACTTCTATGAAGAGGGGACGCTGACTGTTCTCGCCTGTCGGCATCCTGACTAAGGTTCGCATGCCTGATATGTACGAGGGGTAGACTGATTGATCAAGAATGCAGGGCAGGCGTGATGAATTTCAGATCATGAGCGAAGACCGGCAAGCGCCATGCTAGGCTCTTTGTCGCTCGGCAATAAGGCCGGTACCTTTCTACAAGGAAGTCCAAGTGACTATCAAGGCATGGATAATCAGAAACTTCACGATCAGCAAGGAACTGCAACAGGGTGCCAAGAGCGCGGCTGGAGAAACTCTAGCCCTGGTGATTTCAGCTTGCGTAGCTGGCTTCATGTATCTGGCGACCCTCTTTATCCCCATCTGGTTGGGCTTCATATCCTATATGATTGCGGTTGTGCTGCTGCTACTTGCGTTGTTTGTTATCAAACGACGTTCCAGCAAAGCCATCACGTTCTTCGTGACAAACCTGATTTCATCCCTCCTGTGCATTGTCATTTCCCTCGAGTTCCTGAAGCTGTTCTCCACCTTGCTCTTGAACATTTTCTATCCTGATACTGCTCTTGCCGAAGTGCCTAAAGGCATTGCGGATAGCGCCAGTCTCCATCCTGACCCCAAGATGGTTTTGATACTTATCGCTGTGACCTTCGCTATCTTGCTTGCCTATCGATGGGGCCAGGCGACCGCGACCACACGATTGAAAGCGGCCGAGCCCGACAAAGCCGGAAAATGACCTCTCCCTCGACAGCCTTCCCTGCAATGCTTTGAGCTTGGCCAAACTCAACCTGAATCCACCATCAACAGCAGATTCTGCCGCGCTTCCAGAGCGGCATGTTTTTCACCGCTGGACGTCACGCGCTCGCAGCCTTGCCCGGTATGACCGCTGGCGCCCTGGCCAGCATGATCGTGTTGCGCCCTGCACGCTTGGCGTCGTACAACGCCATGTCCGCCGCGTGCAGCCAAGCATCCGCTGTATCGAGGTGCTCGCCGTAGGAGGCGATGCCGATGCTCAGGCTGACGCTCAGTTGCGGCAACTCCGGGTCCCGGTAGTCCTCGACCGCCTGGCGCAGGCGTTCCAAAACTTCCTTGGCCTGATCGGGCGTCGTGCCCGGCAGCATGACGCAGAACTCGTCCCCCCCATAACGAGCAGCCGGGTCGCTCTTGCGCAGGTAGCTCGACAGCAAGCTGCTGATCACTCGCAGGATGCCGTCGCCCACCAGATGACCGAAGCGGTCGTTGATCTGCTTGAACTGGTCGATGTCGATCAAGGCCAGGTGGTTGGGCTGGTCACTGCGCCGGCATCGCTCGAACTCCAGCTTCAGCAAGTCTTTCCAGGCGCCGTGGTTGATCAGCCCGGTGAGGCTGTCGGTCTTGCTGAGACGGGCCAGGGCACGCTTGTGCCTGGTGAGCTGGACCGTCACCTGGTAACAGACCATGCCGATGGCCATGGGGTAGATCAGCAGGATCGGCAGGCAGGCGAGCATCTGTGCCTGGCTGGTCTCGGGAAACAGGACGGGAGTGGGCAGCAGCAGTATCAGACCGATACCCACCCCCTGCGCCAGCAAGGTTCTGACCAGCATGGGCCAGCCGCCCGCGGCGATCTTGTCCATCGCGATCATGGACAGGATGATCACGCTCGGCAAAGGGTTCAGGCCCATGGCTCCGGCCCAGCAACCGCCGGCGAAACCGTCGAAGATCATGTTGCGCTGTTCTGCGCGAAATGGTTGTTTCGAGCGTCGGGCGATCTGGAACGCCACGTGCGGCCAGACGAAGCCATGCGCGATCAGCAAGCCCCAGACCCAGGCGTCGGGTCGCATTGGCCAGATGCCGACCATCACACAGAAGAAACCCAACCCCGACCCTACCGCTCGCGGCAGGTACATGCGCTTGGCAAATGACAGGCCGCTGCTCGTACGGTTGCTCATGTTGGTATCACCGATTGAAATGCCATCCATGACTTCACCGGACAGGCTACAAGGCTGGAATACCTTGAGGCTCGGAGAGCAAGCATTGTGCCACTACTGAGGAAGGAACTCCAAGTTCACTGGATGAGCTGCACTCCCTGGCCTATGGCGGCCTTGGCGATGCGCCAAAGGGGATGAACACCTTTCGCAACATCCAGCTCCCGGTCACGACGAACCTTGACCTCGCCTCGGCGTCCGATCTTCATCCGCGCCACTTCGAGGTTCCTCTCCGTGAAAGACGCCATTGCCCGCAAGTATCGACTGGTGGTCAAGACATTCGGCTACATCGGCTGGTCCCTGTTCTGGCTGCTGATCTGGGATGTGATGGTCACGATCGAATTCATGCTGTTTTTCAACACCGAATTCACCTTGCCATTGATGCCTTTGACCCTGCTCGGCTCCGCGCTGGTGGTGCTGGTGAGCTTTCGCAACAGCAGCGCCTACAACCGTTGGTGGGAAGCGCGCACGCTATGGGGCGCGCTGGTGAACAGCTCACGCAGCTTCGCCCGGCAGGTGCTGACCCTGGTCGATGACATCGACGACAGCCCCAACCCGGTCAAGGCCTCGCTGCTGCGTCGCCATGTCGCCTATGTCAATTGTCTGGCTGCGCACTTGAAGGGCGAACCTTGCCCCGACGAGCTGATGGCGTTCATTCCACCCAAGGAGTTCGAGCGACGCAACGGCTCCAACAACTTTGCCAACGACATTCTCAGCGGCTCCGCGGCCATGCTGGCGCGCGAATACAAGGAGGGACGACTGGACAGCATCCGCCTGTCGCGACTGGAGTCGACGCTGGTCGACCTGTCCAACGCCCAGGGCGGCATGGAGCGGATCGCCAATACGCCACTGCCCTACCCTTACGTGTATTTCCCGAGGCTGTTCATCAGCCTCTTCTGCCTGATCGTTCCGGTCGGCCTGGTGGAATCGCTGGGCTGGTTCACGCCACTGGCCTCGACGGTGGTGGGCTTCATGCTGTTGGCGATCGAGCGAATCGGCTCGGATCTGCAGAGCCCGTTCCGCTTCAGCGAACACCAGATCCAGATGGAAAAGATCTGCGAGACCATCGAGCGCAACCTGGAGTCGATGCAACGCGAGGCCCAGGTGGAGAAACTGGGGGCGGAATAAGGATGCCGAGCGCCGAGGCGTCGGCAAGCCCCGCTTCAGGCCCTCACGTAGCGCTGGCGCATGACATCGCTTGCCGCGTCCACTAGCAACACCAGGACCAGCATGGCAACGATGACCGTGCTGGCCTGCGACTCCTGGAACAGGCTCAGCGTGGTGTAGAGCATCTGCCCCAGCCCACCGGCACCGACGAAACCCAGCACACTGGCCATGCGGATGTTGTTCTCCCAGCGGTACAGGCTATAGGCGAGCAACTGGGGCCAGAGATTGGGCAGCGTGCCAAAGCAGAACGCCGCGACCTGGCTGCCTCCCTGCAGACGGATGGCGGCGGCGGGCTCGGGCGGGGCATTCTCCAACGCTTCGGCGAACAGCCGACCCAGCACGCCTGCCGTGTGCAATGCCAGGGCCAGGGTTCCGGCATTCGGCCCAAGCCCTGCCGCCAATACGGTCAGCGCCGCCCAGACGAGCTCGGGGATGGCCCGCAGGCCGTTGAGCAGCAGCCGGGCAGCGCCTTGCAGCGGCCAGCCGAACCGCCCGGCGGCGGGCAGTGCCAGGAGTAGCCCGAAGATCATCGCCAGCAAGGTGCCGAGGCCGGACATGGCCAGGGTTTCCAAGGCGCCATGACCGACCGCGCGCAGATGCCCGCTCGACAGGTCGGGGCTGAGAAAGCGCGTCGCGTACTCGCCCATCTGCTCCAGCCCGCCATTGCCCACCAGCGCCCGCAGATCCAGGCCAAGGTAGACAAAGGAGCCGACCACCGCCGCCAGGATCGCCAGCAGCACCAGCCAGTTGATCGCCCGGTTCATGTCAGCCTCCCACGCAACAGACGGCTGAGCTGATCCGCGAAGAACACCAGTACCAGGAATGTCAGCAGCATGCTCGCCACCTCGGCACCGGCGAACATGCGCATGGACAGGTCGATCTGCTGGCCCAGACCTCCCGCGCCCACGAAACCCATCACCACCGAGGCGCGCACCGCGCACTCCCAGCGGTAGACGGTATAGGACACCAGCTCCGAGGCCGCACTCGGAAGGATCCCGTAGAAGAAGGCGCCGAGCCGGCCGCTGCCTGCCTGGAGCAACGCATGCGTAGGTCGCTGGTCGACCGATTCGAAGATTTCCGCGTAGACCTTGCCGAGCATGCCGCTGTAGGTGATGGCGATGGCCAGCACGCCCGCGGTCGGCCCCAGGCCCACGGCGCGAACGAACAACAGCGCCCAGACGATCTCCGGAACGCTGCGCAGAAACACCAGCAGGCCACGTATGGGCAGGCGTAGCGTTTGCGACCAGAAGCCCGGTCGACCGCCTCGGGACGCCGCCCCAAGCGACAGCGCGCGACTGGCCAACAGACTCGCTGGGACCGCCAGCAGCAGCGCCATGGCCATGCCGACGGTCGCCACGGCAAGGGTCTGCAGGGTGGCTTCGAGCAGCAGATCGAGGAATTCGCGCTCATGCGCGGGTGGCCAGAAGGCGCTGACGAAATTACCCATCTGTCGGCGGTTTTCCGCTTCCAGCAGGACACCCGGATTCAGTTCGCTCAGTTGCAGGCCCGGCCACAGCAGGACAAGCGCCAGGAGCATCAGCAGCAGGCGCGGCAGTGTGGCGGGATCGCGCGCGTTAGGTATCAGCATCGGGGGATCTGCACCACCAGGGACGGTCCCGGCACGGGTTGTTGCGCGAGCAGTTGCTCGTTGGCGTAGAGCGCGTCGAGCAACGCCTGGGTAACCGCGTCGGCCGGACAATCGAAGGCCACCTTGCCATCGCGGATGCCGATCACCCTTGGAAAGTGCGCCAACGCCAGTTCCACGGCGTGCAGGCTGGCCACCAGGGTCACGCCGTTGACATCGGCATGGCGGTTGAGCAGGCCCAGACTGTGATCGGCCAGTACCGGGTCCATGGCCGAGACCGGTTCATCCGCCAGCAGCACCTGGGGCCGCTGGTACAACGCGCGGGCAATGCCGACGCGCTGCAACTGCCCTCCGGAAAGCTGTCCGCACTGCACGAACAGTTTGTCGGCCAGCCCCAGATCCGCCAGCGCTTGACGCGCGCCAGGCACGTCCAGCGGACAGATCAGGTTGGCCAAGCCGCGCAAGGTGCCCCACTGGCCCAGACGCCCGGCCAACACCGCTGTGACCACGCGCTGCCGAGGCGGTAGCGGTGGCGCCTGGTGGACCAGCCCGACACGCGCGCGCAAACGTTGGCGAGCTCGACCGGACAGCGTCCAAGGCTGCTCGCCGAGCAACTCCAGCCTGCCGCTACTGGGGCGCAGGGCACTGGCCATGAGGTGCAGGAGACTGGACTTGCCCGCGCCGGAGGGGCCAATGATCGCCACCCGCTCGCCGGCTTCGATGCACAGGTCTATGCCGTCCAGGGCCAAGACCTGACCATGGCGCAGGCTGGCCCCGTGCAAGCGGATGCTCACTTGAGCAGACCGGCGGCGCGTGCGGCTTCCTCGGTGCCTTCATAGTTGCTCGGCCTGGTCTCGATGAAGCGGCTGGCCGCCTGCAGGTCGAGGATCGCCTTGTGCTCGGGTTTGGAAGGGTCGAGCGCCAGGAAGGCGGCCTTGATCTTGTCCTTCAGGGCCGGGTCCATGTTGCCGCGCACGGTCCAGTTGTAGTCGTAGTAGGTCGGCGTGGTGGCGAATACCTTGACCTTGTCGGTGTCGACCTTGCCCGAGGCCACCAGCTTGTCCCACACGCTGGCGTTGAGCACGCCCGCATCGACCTTGCCGGCCTGCACCCAGGCGGCGGTGGCATCATGGGCACCGGAGTAGGCGATGCGGCTGAAGTAGCCTTCCGGCTTGATGTCGTCGTTCTTGAGCATGAAGTAGCGCGGCATGAGACTGCCGGAGGTGGACGAGATCGAGCCGAAGGCGAACGTCTTGCCCTTGAGGTCAGCCAGGCTGTGCACGTCCGGGTTGGCGGTAATGAATTTGCTGGTGAACTTGGAATCCTGTTCGCGCTGTACCAGCGGCGTGGCGGTCGGGTCCTTCAGGTGCACCTGGACGAAAGTGAAGCCGCCCAGCCAGGCCATGTCCAGGCGATTGGTGGCCAGCGCCTCGACGACCGCGGGGTAGTCCGATACCGGCACGAATTGCACCTTCATTCCCAGTTGCTGCCCCAGGTAGTCACCCAGCGGCTTGAACTTGCGCAGCAGTTCGGTGGGCGCCTCATCAGGGATGGCGCTGACCCGCAGGGTGTCGGCGGCATTGGCCAGCAAGGCGGAACAGGACAGCACGAGGCCGGCGGCCAGCGCCAAGGGACGTTTGAACATGGGGGACTCTCCGGTTCTGTAGCGAGCAAGGGCCGACATCCGCGCCGACCGTGCGAATTATAAGAGGCGGTGGCGCAAAGGCCAGCTTTGCTACAATCGCGCGATACAATTCCCGAGGTACTCCCATGAGCGAATCGATCCGGCTGACCCAGTACAGCCACGGCGCAGGTTGCGGCTGCAAGATTTCTCCCAAGGTGCTGGACGTGATCCTCGCCGAAAGCGGCACGCAGGCCCTGGACCCGAACCTCTGGGTCGGCAATGCCTCGCGCGACGATGCGGCTGTCTACGCACTGGACGATGAACGCGGCGTGGTCTCGACCACCGACTTCTTCATGCCCATCGTCGACGATCCGTACGATTTCGGGCGTATCGCCGCGACCAACGCGATCAGTGACATCTACGCCATGGGCGGCGATCCCCTGATGGCCATCGCCATTCTCGGCTGGCCAGTCAACCTGTTGCCGCCGGAGGTCGCCCGCGAGGTGATTCGTGGTGGTCGCGCGGTCTGCGCCGAAGCCGGCATCCCGCTGGCGGGTGGTCACTCGATCGACGCCCCCGAGCCGATCTTCGGCCTGGCCGTGACCGGTGTGGTCAGCAAGCGTCATCTCAAGCGCAACGATACCGCCACCCAAGGCTGCCGCCTGTACCTGACCAAGCCGCTGGGCATCGGCATCCTTACCACGGCGGAAAAGAAGGCCAAGCTGCGCGAACAGGACCAGGGCCTGGCCCGCGACTGGATGTGTACCCTCAACACCCCCGGCAGTCGTTTCGGCAAGCTCGACGGCGTCAAGGCGATGACCGACGTCACCGGCTTCGGCCTCCTGGGTCACCTGCTGGAACTGGCCGAGGGCAGCGGCCTGACCGCGCGGTTGAACTACGACGCCGTACCGCGCCTGCCGAGTGTCGAGTATTACCTGGCCGAAGGCTGCGTGCCGGGCGGAACGCTGCGCAACTTCGAGAGCTATGGCCACAAGGTCGGCCCGTTGGTCGACGACCGCAAGCACCTGCTGTGCGACCCGCAGACCAGCGGTGGCCTGCTGGTGGCGGTCAACCCGGACGGCGAAGCCGAGTTCCTCGCGGTGGCCGCCGAGCTGGGCCTAGACCTGGCGCCGATCGGCGAACTGGTCGAGCGACAGAGCCACGCGGTCGAGGTGCTGTAATGCGCGACGACTGCACCGATTACCGTCAGCTGTTCCTCGACGATGCGCCGATGATGGACATGCGCGCACCGATCGAATTCACCAAGGGCGCCTTCCCGGGTGTCGTCAACCTGCCGCTGATGATGGACCAGGAACGGCAGAAGGTGGGTACCTGCTACAAGCAGCAAGGGCAGGCGGCTGCCATCGCCCTTGGACATCAGTTGGTCGGCGGCGCGGTCAAGCAGGCGCGCCTGGAGGCCTGGGCGGCGTTCGCCAAGGCTCATCCGGACGGTTATCTCTACTGTTTTCGTGGCGGCCTGCGCTCCCAGATCGTGCAGCAATGGCTCAAGGAAGCCGGCGTCGATTATCCGCGCGTGAAGGGTGGCTACAAGGCGCTGCGTACCTTTCTGCTGGAGACTACCGAACAGGCGGTGGAACAGTGCGATTTCGTCCTGGTAGGCGGCCTGACCGGCACCGGCAAGACCGATGTCCTGCTACAGCTGGACAACGTCTTGGACCTGGAAGGCCATGCCAACCACCGCGGCTCAAGCTTCGGCAAGCGGGCCACTGGCCAGCCGACGCAGATCGATTTCGAGAATGCCCTGGCGATCGACGTGCTGAAGAAACGCGCGCGCGGCATACGCCAGTTCGTGCTCGAGGACGAAGGCCGTATCGTCGGCAGTTGCTCGGTGCCGTTGGCGCTGTACCACGGCATGCAGCACTATCCGCTGGTCTGGCTGGAAGACAGCTTCCCCAATCGGGTCGAGCGGATCCTGCGAGACTATGTGATCAACCTCTGTGCCGAGTTCACTGCATTGCATGGCGAGGACAGCGGTCCCCAACTGTTCGCCGAGCGCATGCGTCAGAGCATGGTCAATATCCGCAAGCGCCTGGGTGGCGAGTGTTTTCAGCGCCTGTCCACCCTTCTCGAACAGGCGCTCGAAGAGCAGCTGCGCAGCGGCGCGGTAGACCTGCATCGCGCCTGGATCGAAGGGTTGCTCAACGAGTACTACGATCCGATGTACGCCTACCAGCGTGACGCCAAGGCGGAACGAATCGAGTTCGCGGGGGACGGTGTCGAGATACGCGAATACCTGCGCGCGCGAGCGCAGCACTGAGGCCTGGTGGGCAGGCCGTCACAGGGGCGTCCAGCATCCCCTCTCTTGTCCTGCCCCGGTGACGCGCGATATGGATCTACTGCCCTGGGCTGAGCACACGCTCCAGCTCGGCTGCCCGGTCGCCGGTCGCCCCCAGCAAGCACATGGCCCCGTCGATGCGATGGAGGGTTCCGTCGCTCAGGCGGCCCATGAACGCACAGTTGCCATCACGGTACTTGATCCAGTTCCGCTGCACTTCGCGCAGGCGCTTCTGCCGGTCGCTGTCCAGCCTTGTCATCAGCTGTTTGTAGACCCGGTTGAGGCGATTGTCCTGCAGTTGGGTCTCTGCCGTGATGCAACTGCTCATCGCCAAGGTGCTGGAAGCCTTGTCCATGCACTGGGTGTAGGTGGTCGAATAATCCTCGGCCTGAGCGAACGAGGTTATGCAGGCCATGGTGACGGTGAGCAACAGGTATCGCTTGAGCATATGGGCTCCCTTGGGTGGCGGGATGCAAAGCCTGGCAGCCGTGATGACGTTCGACGGCTTTGAGGAATAATCGGATTGTTCCTGTACCGGGACGTTCCCTTTGCAGGCAGTATCAGTGCCCAGCGAAGCGATGCCTGCCGCAATGAAGCGGGGTATTGGAAATCCGTACATGGATGGGCTCTGGTGACGCGCTGAGCCGCGCTCCTGCTCATCCCGTGCTCACCCTCACAACACCTGTCCCGGCTCCGGCGGCATCAGTACCCTGCCCGGCTCGAAGCGCAGGGACGGCATCTGGGTAGCGCTGTACAGGACCAGCCCGAGGGTGCCGATCAGCAGCATGTCGATCAATCGCCAACCGGGTACATCACCCGCGGCACGTGCTCGCCAGCACCACCACCCCTGCCCCAGACAGAAACTCAGGATCGACAGCGACCACAGGTAGAACCCCAGTCCCACCCCGGTGACCGTCTGAAAGGCATAGCTCAGGTTGTCCGGCAGGCGCTCGATTGCGAAACTGCTACCGGCCAGGTACAGCGCCACAAGCCCCATCAACAAGGACAAACGACGAAAGCGTCGATGCGCAAGTATCGCCAGTGCCAACAGCGGGTTGGCGAACCATTGGAACAAGCCGAAGGGCATGCCCCAAGGCCCGTAGAGCAGCATCTGCAGGGCGGGCATGTGCGAGCCGCCCGCCATGCTGGCGCCATCGAAGGCCAGGCATAGCAAGAACAGGGACAGGCTCAAGGTCAGGTAGTAAGCCAAGACGACGGCTCCGGATTCTCGAAAAAGGAGCCGACCATACCGCACACAGACTTCAGACGACAGCTGGCTCGAGCAGCAATCCATAGATAGCGGAGTCGGACAACACGCCGTTGACACACCATCGCGCGCGCAGCGTCCCTTCACGCACGAAGCCCTGACGTTCCAAGGTACGGGCCGACCCACTGTTGCGCGGATCGATCTCCGCCTCGAGCCTGCGCATGTGCAGGGTGTGCGCCAGGTAGTCGATGAAGCACGTCAGCGCTTCGTCCATGTAGCCACGCCCCTGCAAGGCGCTGGACAGGCAATAGCCGATCTCGCCGCGACGGGAAGCATCGTCGATGTTGAACAGCTGGCACATGCCGATCAGTGCATCGGTATCACGACGATACATGCCCAGCTTGAGCAGACAGCCGCCGACAAGCCCTTCGCGGTCGGCAGCCAAGGCACCCTCGGCTTCGGCCAGGAACTGCCACGGAGCGTGGTGCCAATAGCGCATGACCACGGGATCGGACATGATCGTCAGCCATTGTGGCGCATCGGCATGGCGCATGGGACGCAGCCACAGGCGCGGGCTATGCAGGCACAGATCGTTGGGGAAACTGCGGGGTCGGGCCACACGGGACCTCCTGTCCACTGCCATAAACCCACAGTCTAGCGTCCGTGGGGCCGACATGCACTGCAACGGGCCGGGACTACGACGGAAGTCGAAGCTTCACCGGCACTACCTTCAAGCGACCTGCACCCCATCATCTGGCCAATGCGGCTCATTGGCTTCCAATGGTGGCAGTCCGTAAGCGGCACGGGCAGCGTCGCAGCTGGGGTTATGAACGCCGTCGACCCAAGACGCTTCGAATTCGCGACAGGGCGAGGAGCGCTGGGCGTAGATGGTGCAACCCACCTGCTGGCCGATCTCTCCCGCCAGGCTCACGCAGCGACACGGCTTGCTGTCCGTACCGATCATGGCGACCCGAGTCGGGTTGATCTGCACGACCAGGTCATCGGGCACCAGCCCGCCGGCCGATTCGCACTCGCCCCAGAAGAAGGACACACGGAAATACCCGCAGCAGGCGCCGCAGTTCAAGCAAGGGTTATATTCGGACATGATGAGTGGAACGGGGGGAAGGATTATAGTTGTTCGGGTCAAGCCCGCTGCGCTATTTGTAATCCAACTGCGACGGACTTAGAAGGGGGGCAGAGAAATAAATCCGGACTGACCGACGACAGGCTCGATCGACGTCGGTAGCCAGTGTTGCCAGCCTGGTCGAGAACAGGCCTCCACTCGGCTGGCGATACCCAACTGGATAGGCTTTTCGCATCCTACGCTGCCCCACCCTCTCCCTGGCAAGGCAGCGTTATCAGTTCACTTGCGGGTCAGACCGTCGGCGCGGAACATCTGCCGGATACCACGAATCGCCTGGCGGATACGGTCCTGGTTCTCGATCAGGGCAAAGCGCACATGATCGTCGCCGTATTCGCCGAAACCGATGCCCGGAGAAACGCAGACCTTGGCCTCGGCCAGCATCTTCTTGGCGAACTCCAGCGAGCCCAAATGCGCATAGGCCTCGGGAATCTTCGCCCAGACATACATCGACGCCTTGGGATTCTCGACCATCCAGCCCATCTCGTGCAGGCCCTTGACCAGCAGGTTGCGGCGCTGGCGATACTGCTCGGCGATATCGCGCACGCACTGCTGGTCGCCTTCGAGCGCGGCGATGGCCGCTACCTGCAGCGGGGTGAAAGTGCCGTAGTCGTGGTAGCTCTTGATCCGCGCCAGGGCATTGACCAGTTCAGGGTTGCCTACCATGAAACCGATCCGCCAGCCCGCCATGTTGTAGCTCTTGGACAGGGTGAAGAATTCCACCGCGATATCCTTGGCGCCAGGCACCTGCAGGATCGACGGCGCTTTCCATCCGTCATAGACGATGTCGGCGTAGGCCAGGTCGTGGACCACCAGCACATCGTACTGCTTGGCCAAAGCGACCACGCGTTCGAAGAAATCCAGTTCGACGCACTGTGCGGTCGGATTGGAGGGGAAACCGAGAATCATCATCTTCGGCTTGGGAATCGACTCGCGAATCGCTCGCTCGAGCTCGTTGAAGAAGTCCACGCCCGGAACCAAGGGTACCGACCGTACATGAGCACCGGCGATCACTGCGCCGTAGATGTGGATCGGGTAGCTGGGATTGGGCACCAGCACGGTATCGCCCTGGTCCAGCGTGGCGAGCATCAGGTGCGCCAGCCCTTCCTTGGAACCGATGGTGACGATGGCCTCGCTTTCGGGATCGATCTCGACCTCGTAGCGCTCCTGGTACCAGCGCGAAATCGCACGCCGCAAACGCGGAATGCCGCGCGAGGTGGAATAGCCGTGGGTATCTTCACGCTGGGCGACCTGCACCAGCTTCTCGACGATGTGCGGCGGCGTGGCGCCGTCGGGGTTGCCCATGCTCAGGTCGATGATGTCCTCGCCACGACGGCGGGCTGCCATCTTGAGCTCGGCGGTGATATTGAAGACGTAAGGGGGAAGACGATCGATGCGCGCAAAGCGGCGCGGCGAACCTTGTTCGGCCATGTGTACCTCGAAGACGTAAGCGCCCGGAACCGTCCGAGCGACGTTGGCCACTGCGGTGGCCGAGGGAGAAGATAGTTTGGGGGAGATGGGTTGTAAAGGGATGCTGGGAAATGTGTGACGCCAGCACCGGCCTCTTCGCTGGCAAGCCAGCTCCCACAGGTATGGACTGTCCCAAGCAGTTGGACACCAATCCAACCCTTGGGGGGCAGTCCAGGTACAGCGCCATGCCTGAGACCTGCGCTATACCTGTAGGAGCTGGCTTGCCAGCGAAAAGGCCGGTACTGACAACTTCAAAGCCTATGGGCAAAAAAAAGCCCCGGCAAGCCGGGGCGTTTTTGTGCAACAGGCAACTGTCAGCGCGCGTACGTCATCAGTACTTCGCCAGCGGTCTGGCTGTCCACCGACATCATCACGCTCAGGGCGGTGACAGTGAGGATGGAGAAGCCGAACACCTTGCGAGCCCACTTGCTGTCATCTTCAGCCTTGTAGCCACCCCAGGCCATGTACAGCCAGTACATGCCCATGCCAGCCGCGACGGCCAGGTAGCCCAGACCGGCGTAGCCGCCGAGGGTGAGCATCAGGGTCGCGAGCACGAATGCCAGGATGTACAGCAGGATCTGCTTCTTCGCCGCAAGGATTCCACGCGCCACCGGCAAGACCGGAATCTTGGCGGCGCTGTAATCGTTGAAGCGGAAGATGGCGATCGCATAGCTGTGCGGCATCTGCCACAGGCTGAACATCACCAGCAGGGTCACTGCGGCCAGATCGAAGCTGTTGCTCACGGCGCAGTAACCGATCACCGGAGGCATGGCACCGGACAGGCTGCCGACCAAGGTGCCGTGCACCGATTTGCGCTTCAACCACAGGCTGTAGAAGCCGACGTAGATGACGAAGCCGATCAGGCCGCACAACGCCGCCAGCGGATTGGCCTGGAAGTACAGCAGGCCCAGGCCGGTCAATCCAAGCAGGGTTGCGTAGGCCAGCGCGACAGGCAGTGACATGTCGCCCTGAACCATGGCGCGGTTCTTGGTACGTTCCATCTTCTGGTCGATGTCACGGTCGATGCAGTTGTTGAACACGCAACCGGACGCAACCACCAGAGAAGTGCCGATCACCACCGCCAGGAGCAGGGCGAAGTCCACATGACCTTGCGCGGCAAGGAAGAAACCGCCTGCCACGGAAAGCACGTTACCGAAAATGATCCCCGGTTTGGTGATTTGGATAAAGTGCTTAACGGACATGCAGTCTTACCTCACTTGGCCATCATCGAAGTATGGATGCTGAACATGATCCATAGTGACAAGCCGACCAGCAGTGCGATCACCAGCGCGGTGAACAGGAACGTCGTCAGGTTGGAGCGCTGTGCAGGCGTACGGTCCATGTGCAGGAAGTACGCCAGGTGCACCACTACCTGGATCGCGGCGAGTGCCACCACGATCATGACGGTCAGGTTCTTCGGCAGGCTCGGGTACATCACCAGCCCGAACGGGATCGCGGTCAGGATCACCGACAGCACGAAACCGATCATGTAGGACTTCACGCTGCCGTGGCCGGCCTCGGCGTGATGATTGTCGTGTGCATTGGCCATTACAGAACCCCCAGCAGATAGACGACGGTGAAGACGCAGATCCAGACCACGTCCAGGAAGTGCCAGAACAGGCTCAGGCAGCTCATGCGCGTCTTGGCGGTCGGGGTGATGCCATGCTTGTTCAGCTGGTACATCAGGATGGCCATCCAGATCAGGCCGGTGGTCACGTGCAGACCGTGGGTACCGACCAGAGCGAAGAAGCCCGACAGGAAGCCGCTGCGCTGAGGACCGAAGCCCTCGCCGATCAGGTGTTGGAACTCGTAGACTTCCATCGCGATGAAGCCTGCGCCGAACAGGAAGGTCACTGCCAACCAGCCCAGCACGGCGCCCTTGTTGCCTTTGAACATCTGCAGCATGGCGAAGCCGAAGGTGATACTGGACAGCAGCAGCAACCCGGTTTCGACGGCCACGAAAGGCAGTTCGAAAATGTCATGACCCGACGGGCCGCCGGCAAAACTGCCGGACAGCACCGCGTAGGTGGCGAAGAGCGACGCAAACAGGATGCAGTCGGTCATCAGGTACAGCCAGAAACCGAAGACGGTCATCTGGCCCGAGTCGTGGTGGTGATCGTCGTGCCCATGGTCATGACCATGAGCACCAGTGTTGATTACTTGACTGGACATTGATTAAACCCGTTCAAACGATTCGACACGTGCGCCACCGGTAGCGACGCCAGCCAGGCGCAGGGCCTTCTGGTGTTCCGCTTCGATACGCGCCACTTCCTCGGCGGGAACCATGTAGCCCTGGTCGTCACGCGCTGCATGGCGAACGAAGACCGCGATGGTCGCTACCAGGCTGACGCCAACCAGCCACCAGATGTGCCAGATGAAGCCGAAGCCGAACACAGCAAGCAGCAGGCCCATGAACACACCGGTAGAGGTGTTGTTAGGCATGTGGATCGCTTCGTACTTGGCTGGAACCTTGTAGGCGACACCGGCTTCCTTGGCTTCGTGCCAGGCGTCCAGGCCGACTTTTTCCGGCATGGTGGCGAAGTTGTAGAACGGTGGTGGCGACGAGGTCGACCATTCCAGAGTACGGCCGCCCCATGGGTCGCCGGTCACGTCACGGTTCTCGTTGCGATCGCGCACCGACACGTACAGCTGGATCAGCTGGCAGGCGATACCGCATGCGATCAGCACCGCACCACACACTGCAACGTACAGATAGGGTTCCCACAGTGGGTTGTCGGTGTGGTTCAGGCGACGGGTCATGCCCATGAAGCCCAGTGCGTACAGTGGCATGAAGGCCACGTAGAAGCCCGAGATCCAGAACCAGAACGCAGCCTTGCCCCACTTCTCGTTCAGGGTGAAACCGAACGCTTTCGGGAACCAGAAGGCGAAGCCGGCAATGTAGCCGAACACCGCACCACCAATGATCACGTTATGGAAGTGAGCGATCACGAACAGGCTGTTGTGCAGCACGAAGTCAGCACCTGGAACGGCCAGCAGTACGCCGGTCATGCCACCGATGGAGAAGGTGACCATGAAGCCCAGGGTCCAGAGTACCGGCGCGGTGAAGCGCAGACGGCCCTGGTAGATGGTGAACAGCCAGTTGAACAGTTTCACACCCGTCGGGATCGAGATCAGCATCGTCGCCAAACCGAAGAAGGTGTTGACGCTGGCGCCCGAACCCATGGTGAAGAAGTGGTGCAGCCAGACCGCAAAGCCGAGGATGGCGATCGCACCCGATGCATAGATCATCGCGTGGTGGCCGAACAGGCGCTTGCTGGTGAAGGTCGAGGTGACTTCCGAGAACACGCCGAAGGCCGGCAGGATCAGGATGTATACCTCAGGGTGACCCCAGGCCCAGAACAGGTTGACGTACATCATCGGGTTCCCACCAAGCTCGTTGGTGAAGATGTGGAAGTCCAGATAACGGTCAACGGTCAGCAGTGCAAGGGCAGCGGTCAGGATCGGGAACGAAGCGACGATCAGCACGTTGGCCCAGGTGCAGGTCCAGGTGAAGATCGGCATGTCCATCAGCTTCATGCCAGGCGCACGCATTTTCATCACGGTGACGAGGAAGTTGACGCCCGTCAGCGTTGTCCCTATACCCGATAGCTGTAGCGCCCAGATGTAGTAGTCGACACCGACCCCGGGACTGTATTGCAGACCCGATAGCGGCGGATACGCTACCCAGCCGGTCTTGGCGAATTCGCCGACGCCCAGCGACAGGTTGACCAGGATCACGCCAGCAACCAGCAGCCAGAAGCTCAGGGAGTTCAGGAACGGGAAGGCGACGTCACGGGCACCGATCTGCAGAGGCAGAGCCAGGTTCATCAGGCCGGTGAAGAATGGCATCGCCATGAAGATGATCATGATCACACCGTGGGCGGTGAAGATCTGGTCATAGTGTTCAGGCGGCAGGTAGCCTTCGGAGCCGCTAGTGGCAAGCGCCTGCTGGCTCCGCATCATGATCGCGTCGGCAAAGCCGCGCAGCAGCATGACCATCGCGACGATGATGTACATCACGCCGATCTTCTTGTGGTCGACCGAGGTCAGCCACTCACTCCACAGGTAGTTCCACTTGCGGAAGTAGGTGATACCACCAGCTACAGCGATACCGCCGAGCGCGATCATGGCAAGCGTCACCATGACTATCGGCTCGTGGAAAGGTATCGCCTCCAGACTTAATTTACCGAACATCTCTTACTCCTCTGCCCCGGCAGCTGGTTGCTTACTCGAGTCCACACCTTCGGTAGTGGCCAGATCCTTGCTGCCTGCTTCTTCGTGGACGACCGGCTTGCCGCGGTTCATGCCTTCGTACTTGTCGACGATGGACTGGAACGTGTCGGCCGGTGCCGCGCTGTACAGCGTCACTGGATTGTTTTCACTTGGTTTGATCAAGGCTTCGTATTCAGCCTTGTTCAGCGTCTTCGGCGACTGCTTGACTTCGCTTACCCATGCCTCGAAATCAGCCTGGGACGTCGCAGTAGCCTTGAACTTCATGCCGGTGAAGCCGGCACCGCTGTAGTTCGCGGAGATCCCGTCGAACACACCGTTTTCGTTGGCGATCAGGTGCAGCTTGGTGGTCATGCCGGCCATCGCGTAGATCTGGCCGCCCAGGCCCGGGATGAAGAAGGAGTTCATCACGGCGTCGGAGGTGACGCGGAAGTTCACCGGAGTGTTGGCCGGGAAGACGATCTTGTTGACCGTGGCAATGCCCTGCTCCGGATAGATGAACAGCCACTTCCAATCCAGTGCGACCACGTCGATCTGGATCGGCTTGACGTCGGAATCCAGCGGACGGTACGGATCCAGGGAGTGGGTAGTCTTGTAGGTGACATAACCCAGGGCGGTAATGATCAGGATCGGAATGATCCACACCGCGGCCTCGATCTTGGTCGAATGCGACCAGTCCGGCGTGTAGGTGGCGGACTTGTTGGAAGCACGGTACTTCCAGGCAAAGACCAGGGTCATGACAATGACCGGTACCACCACCAGCAACATCAGGCCGGTTGCGATCAGGATAAGGTTCTTTTGCTCAATGCCGACCTGACCCTTGGGGTCGAGCAGGGTCCAGTTGCACCCACTGAGTAAAAGCATGCCTAAAAAGGGCAGAATGCCAAACAGTCTGGGGTAACGCTTTTTACTCATCTCACGACCTCTAGATCAGCTTGCTTCAATGCAATTGTGTTTTGGTAGCCAACACTTCGTCCTGCCAAGCGTCAGCATTTGGGGCTCTGTTTCGCTCATACCAGGCATCCGACTGCTGAGGCCGGGCATTCGAGCGATTAAACGGTGCTTTATGTGATTTCGTAGGCTAAGGCCTGTATTCCAGACCAAGTCCATTTGGTGCGAGAAATCGCGGAGGGGGGTCCGCCCGGTATCGCCGCAGGCGGAACTTGTCGAAGTCAGCAAAAAGGAGCCTTGGCTCCCTTCAATCCTGCGACTCGCAAGCAGTGCCGAACGGAAATTGGGGGCGATTGTAGATAGGTCGCCAACCCTTGACTATGACTTATTGGACAACAATCCTTTGCAGAATCAGTAACAATCAGACCTGAAAAATCAACTTCGCGACAGTTTGTCGCACCCTCCCAGACCGGCTTGAAAGCCTCGTTCTAGAAGGGTTTATCCAGGACATCCAGCAAGCTTGCGTGGTTATTCGGGGAGCGCTTGCTCATGCAAAAGACTTGCACCGAACATGGACTTTGGTCTAAGCCTGACGACGGTTGCGCCAGATGCAAAACGGCACCAGAACAGCGGTCAGGATGAACGCCAGCAGTGCCCACTGCGCCAGGGAAAGACCACCGATAGGCGGATAGGGCGTGGAGCAGAAACCGTCGACCTGAAACGCCAGCGGCCATACGTGAGCCAAAGGCAGGTCGTCAACGATCGGCTGCAGGGTATCGATGCCACAACTGACCGCCGGGTTGGCGAGTATATACACATGGCGGCCGGCCGCAACGATTCCGCCAATGGCGCTTAGCACGACCAGGCCTTCGAAGAAGGTCAGGCTCCGACTGCCGCGCATGGAGGCGGCAATGAACGCGAACAACGCAATGAACAACAAGGCATATCGCTGGAGGATGCATAACGGGCAAGGCGCCTCGCCCAGGACGACCTGCATATAGAGTGCGCCGCCGATCAGCGAGAGGCAGATCAGGCCCAGCAGCACCAGAAAGCGCCGCTCACGATTCAGGCGCGATGTTTGTTCGTTCATTGCCGTTTCCTTCGATGGACAGGGGCTGCGCGGTCACGGAGCAGGACCTTCGCCTGACAGGGCAAGCCGGTCGGGGCGTCAGTCTACACGCTGCAAATGACCTTTGAGTGAGTCGACGAGCGTCGCCTGAACACTGCGCTGGGCTATCCGGAGATGACTAGGACCGGTCGTATGGACGCCGGTTCAACGTCGGCCGCGGAAAAGCGCGGCGAGCGGATATCAGACAGGCGCAAGCCCCTCGACACCCGGGAGTGAAGGATACAGAGATTAAAGAAGGATTAAAGATGAAAGATGCCGCCCCTGGCAGCCCTACGAGGCACCTAAGCAGCTCGAGGCCTGAAGACAGCCTGCATTGCTCTCAGGCCTTGGAGGCCTGACGAACAGTGCAGGCCAGTGAAGACCCCAATGCCGGTCAGTCAAGTAAAGGTGTTCGATCTTCAAACGTTGGTTCTTTGCCTTCAGCCTTCAGATTCTTCAGTGATGCTGCTGGCCTATCGCGGGACAAGCCCGCTCGCCACCGGTGCACGGTACATTCTCAGTGGCGAGCGGGCTTGTCCCGCGATAGGCCAGCAGCATCACTGGATATTTCAGAAGCCAAAGACAAAAGCTTCAGCACGTGAAGATCGAATACCTTTTTGACTGACCGGCATTAGGCGAAGTCCTGCCTTTATTCCAAGGCTGCGGCTGGCCCGAAGAACTCGTAGCGGCTTTGCTGCTCAGGTACACCCAGCCCTTTCAATTGGCGCTTGACCGCCGCCATGAAGCTCTTGGGCCCGAGGAAGTAGGCATCGACGTCTCGCTCGCGCGGCAGCCATTCGGCCAGCAGGTCCTGGCTGACCAGGCCAACGGCATTGGCCTGCGCGCTACCATCATCTTCGGCGTAGCAATAGAAGCGGCGCAACTGCGGATGCCGCGCGGCCAGCCCGTCGACGTACTCGCGAAACGCGTGAACGCTAGCGTTGCGCGCACAGTGAATGAAGTGCACCTCGCGCTTGCCTTGCAGAGCCGCCTCGAGCATGGCCAGGGTCGGGGTGATGCCCACACCGCCGCTGATCAGCACCAATGGCTTGTCGCTTTCGGTGAGGGTGAAATCGCCCGCCGGAGGGAACAGGTCGAGCGTTTCGCCAACCATCATCTGGTCGTGGAGGTAATTGGAGGCCTTGCCCGAGGTTTCACGCTTGACGCTGATGCGGTACTGCTCACCGTCGCACAAGGCCGACAGCGAATAATTGCGGCGCTGCTCGGAGCCGTCGATGAATAGCTGCAGACCGATGTACTGGCCTGGCGCCGCCTTGAGCACCGGCTTGCCATCGACCGGCGCGAAGTAGAAGGATACGACCTCGCTGCTTTCCTGCTCTCGGCGCACCAGGCGGAACTGCCGCGCACCGCGCCAGCCGCCGGTGGCTTCGGCTTTTTCTTTATAGAGGCTCTCTTCGGCGCCGATCAGAATGTCGGCCAGTTGCTGATAGGCCGCGCCCCAGGCATCGATGACCTCAGGGGTGGCGATGTCCTTGCCCAGCACTTCCTCGATAGCGCGCAGCAGGCAGGCGCCGACGATGGGATAGTGCTCCGGCAGGATCTGCAGAGCCACATGCTTGTTGATGATCTGCCCTACCAGGCCACCGAGCTGTTCCAGCCGGTCGATATGACGGGCATACATCAACACGCCATTGGCCAGAGCACGAGGCTGATCGCCACTGGCCTGGTGGGCCTGGTTGAACAAGGGGCGTACTTCGGGGTACTCATCGAGCATCATCTTGTAGAAGTGCGTGGTCAGCGCTTCGCCGCCGCTTTCCAGAAGAGGCACGGTGGCCTTGATGATCGTACGTTGTTGGGCATTGAGCATTGCAGCAACTCCTGAGCCTGGGCTCGAATGGTCTGCCACGAATGATTCATCAATCATGCCAAGTTTCTTGTCCTTGAAAATCAGTTAGTTGAGCATGATCAAGTCAAAATGACTCAGGGCACGATATAGTCATATTGACCAACAGGAGGTCTTTATGACTGCAAAGCCACTGCTCACCGCACTGCTCCCTCTTGTCAGCGATCTTTCCCGCGATCTGCCCGATCAGGAACGCTATCGCCGCCTCCTGCAGGCCATGCGCGGGCTGCTGCCCTGCGATGCCGCGGCGCTGCTGCGACTGGACGGTGAATGGCTCGTACCGCTGGCAGTCGACGGCCTGTCACCCGACACCCTGGGCAGACGCTTTCGAGTCACCGAACATCCGCGCTTTCAAGTGCTGCTCGACAATCCGGAGCCGACTCGCTTCGCCAGTGACAGCGAACTGCCCGACCCCTATGACGGCCTGGTCGATGCCCCTCACGCCAACCTCGAGGTTCACGACTGCATGGGCTGCCCCTTGATGGTCGATGAACGACCCTGGGGACTGCTGACACTCGACGCACTGACGCCAGGCCAGTTCCAGGCACTGGAACTCGACGCCCTGCAAGCCTTCGCGAGCCTGGCCGCCGCGACTGTCACGGTCGCCGAACGCATCCAGCACCTGGCCCTGCGCGTCGAGGACGAGCACCAACGTGCCGAGGTCTACCGCCAGGCCAGCGGCCAACAGCACAAGGAGATGATCGGCCAGAGCCCGGTACACAAGCGTCTGCTCGAGGAGATTCGCCTGGTCGGCAACAGCGATCTCACCGTGCTGATCACCGGCGAGACCGGCGTGGGCAAGGAGCTGGTCGCTCAGGCGCTGCACCAGGCCAGCACCCGAGCCGACAAACCCATGATCAGCCTGAACTGCGCGGCGCTGCCCGACACTCTGGTCGAGAGCGAGCTGTTCGGCCATGTCCGCGGCGCCTTTACCGGTGCCCATGGCGAGCGGCGCGGCAAGTTCGAACTGGCCCATGGCGGCACCTTGTTCCTTGACGAGGTAGGCGAGCTGCCATTGCTGGTTCAGGCCAAGCTTCTGCGCGTCCTGCAGAGCGGCCAGCTGCAGAGACTGGGCTCGGACCGTGAACATCAGGTGAATGTCCGCCTGATCGCCGCGACCAATCGCGACCTGCCCGAGGAAGTCCGTGCCGGACGTTACCGCGCGGACTTCTATCATCGGCTCAGCGTCTACCCCCTGCAGGTTCCGCCGCTGCGCGAGCGCGGGCGCGACGTGCTGCTGCTGGCCGGTTACTTCCTCGAGCAGAACCGCTCGCGCATGGGGTTGAACAGCCTGCGCCTGAGCGCCGATGCGCAAGCCGCCCTGCTTGCCTACGACTGGCCAGGCAATGTGCGCGAACTCGAACACCTGATAGGCAGATCCGCCCTCAAGGCACTTGGCCAACATCCGGAACGGCCACGTATCCTGACATTGGAGGCCGTCGACCTGGATCTACGCACTGTATCGCCAGTTGCCCACGTGCAATCTCAACTTTCGTCCCCACCCTTGTTACTTGATGGAGGTCTTCGCCAAGCAACGGATATATATCAACGCCAGATGATAGAAGCGTGCCTGGCTCGCAATGACGGCAATTGGGCCGCTACTTCAAGGGAGCTTCTCTTGGATCGCGCAAACCTAAGCCGCCTCGCCAAGCGATTGGGCGTGCGGCAAAAAGCATGACAAATAGCCACTACCACACTTCTCAATACTTCATCACGCCTAAAGCCCAGCCCCGCCAGGTCGATAACCCTTCATCCTCTTCAATCGACAGAACCCGAAGGTCACCCATGACCAAGCAAAATGCCTGCGCGGACACCTTGTCCCTGCTGCTGTTTACCCTGCGCAGCGGCAAGCTGATGGCGATCAATCTGCTCAAGGTCAGCGAGATCATTCCTTGCCCTCCCTTGACCCGACTGCCGGAATCGCATCCTCATGTCAAAGGCGTGGCTACCCTGCGCGGTACGCCGCTCTCGGTGATCGACCTGTCGCGCGCTATCGGCGAACGGCCCCTGGCTAACCCGGATGGCGGCTGCCTGATCGTCACCGACATCAGCCGCTCGCGCCAGGGCCTGCACGTGCAGGCCGTGAGCAAGATCCATCATTGCCTGAGCACCGACATCAAGCCGCCGCCCTACGGCTCGGGGGACAAGTCCTTCATCACCGGCGTCACCCGGGTGGATGACCGGCTGGTGCAGGTGCTGGACATCGAAAAGGTCATCCACACCATTGCGCCAGCCCAGCCCGAACCGCTTCCCGGTGCGCTGGAGCGCGAAGACATCGCCCTGCTCGGCGCGGCCAATATCCTGGTGGTGGATGACAGTCAGGTCGCCCTGCAGCAGTCGGTGAATACCCTGCGCAACCTGGGCGTCGAGTGCCGGACGGCCCGCAGCGCAAGGGATGCGATCAATCTGCTGCTGGAGCTGCAGGGCACCGGCCAGGAGATCAACATCGTGGTGTCGGACATCGAGATGTCCGAGATGGACGGCTATGCCTTTACCCGCTCCCTTCGGGAAACGCCGGATTTCCAGCACCTCTACGTGCTCCTGCATACCTCGCTGGATGCCGGCATGAGCGGTGAGAAAGCCAAGGCAGCCGGGGCCGATGCCATCCTGACCAAGTTCTCTTCGCCGGAGCTGACCGACTGCCTGCTGGTGGCGGCGCGCGCAGTGGTCTTCACGGAGCGCTGATGAAGCGCAGCTAAGCGTGCAGACATGCACTGCGACTTGCAGTAGGGACGGAGTGCGGCATAATTCGCGACCCTTGGATATATTTCCGGTGAAGCGAATGAACTATCTCAGGTTCACCCTGCTGGCCTGTGCCTTGGCCAGCAGCATGGCGCACGGCTCCAGCGAACAGGCCTGGAACGATCACCGTCAGCAGGTGCTGAAAACCTGCCTGGCCGCCAGCCAGCTCAAGGACGCCCATGCCAGTGGCAAGCCCGCGGAGTTCGATGACCAGGTGGGTTTCAGCGCCCTGTTGATCGAGGGCCGCTATCCGCAAGCCCACCTGAAAAAGCAGCGCGGCACCGAGCTGTGCCTGTATGACAAACGGCAAAAGCGCGCATTCGTGACCGAGTGGGCCACGGGCAAACCGTGAGCGACACGGCGCAGCGCATTCGCTTTGCCTGCACGGGTGCGGCAAGTGCTGTACCGGTCATCATGTCCCGTTGACGCTGGCCGAAACCCAGCGCTGGGCGCGGGACGACAGGCAGGTGATCGTGCTGATCGAAGGCTTTCTCGCCAGTGGCCTCGGCATCCCCGTTGGCCAACGCACGCATGTCATGCGTCGTTCGCAGCCAGTGCCTTGCGGCAGCGGCGAGTTGCAGGTATCGGTCACCTTCGCCGCCTTCAATCCGCAACGCTGCCGTTACCTGGATGCGCGCGATCGATGCAGCATCTATGACGCCCGCCCATTGGTCTGTCGGATCTATCCGATGGAAATCAATCCGCATCTCCCCTGCGACCCGAGAACAAGCACTGTCCACCGCAGGCATGAGAAGACGGGCCCGAGCTGATCCTTGGCGGGAAGCTGCTCGATCCGCAGCTCGCCTCGCTCATCGAAGCCTCGCGCCAGACCGACCGTGATGAGATCCACGCCAAGGTCGCTCTCTGCCAAGCCCTGGGCATGACCACCAGCGCCTTCAAGAACAATGGTTTCACGGCCTACCTGCCCAACATGGGCGTCCTGGCGTCAGCGCTCGAGGACCTGCCGCCGGATCAGGGCAGCCGCTGGAACCTGCATGTGGAAGATGCCGAGCTGGCCAGCGGCCTGGTCGCCCATGGCCTGGAGATCACCGACGCGCCGCCGCTCTATTACGCCTTTATCGGATTCTGAAGCGGGTCGGGGCAGCGCGAGACGACTAAGCTTTCAACGCTGTCACTTTCACGTCACTGCGCCGACCCGATCCAGGCGCTATAAGATGACTCATAGCGAACCTTCTCCCTGGTGCCTTCTCTGCATGCGACGTCCTTCCCGCTCGATCGTCCTGGCCTTCCTGGCGTTGCCCCTCCTCGCCGCGCTGGTCTTTTGGCTGAACGAACGCCAGAGCGATACTGCACCACGCTCGTCGGCAGCCATCCCGGTGCGCGTGATCAGCGTAGCCCAGCAGGATGTACCACGGCATGTCAGCGCGCTCGGTTCGGTGCTGTCGCTGCACAGTGTCGAGGTACGGCCGCAGGTCGACGGCATCCTGACCAAGGTGTTGGTCAAGGAAGGCCAGTGGGTCGGTCGGGGCGATCTGCTGGCCACCCTCGATGATCGCTCGATCCGAGCCAGCCTGGACCAGGCCCGCGCCCAGCTCGGGCAGAGCCAGGCGCAATTGCAAGGAGCCGCGGTCGACCTCAGGCGCTACCGTTTGCTCAGCACCGACGACGGCGTGTCGAAGCAGACCCTCGACCAGCAACAAGCGCTCTACACCCAGCTGCAGGCAACGGTGAAAGGCAACCAGGCGGCCATCGCCAATGCGCAGGTGCAGCTGTCCCATACGCAGATCCATTCCCCGGTGACGGGGCGCGTGGGTATCCGCAACATCGATGAAGGCAACCTGGTGCGTTCCAGCGACGCCAGGGGCCTGTTCAGCGTGACCCAGATCGATCCTATCGCCGTGGAGTTCTCCCTGCCGCAGCAGATGCTGCCGACCCTGCAGAAGTTGCTCAAGGCATCCACGCCCGCGCAGGTGCTGGCTTTCATGGATGCGGACGGTGAAAACACCTTGCTTGGCGAAGGCCATCTGGCGCTGATCGACAACCAGATCGCAGCCAACACCGGCACCGTGCGGATCAAGGCCGAATTCGGCAACGCCGATGCGCGTCTGTGGCCAGGCCAACTGGTCACGGTGCAATTGCGCACGGGCATCGATCAACAGGCCCTGGTCGTGCCGCCGCCAGTGGTGCAACGCGGGCTCGATGGCCACTTCGTCTATCGCCTGGAGGGCGACCAAGTAACCAGCGTTCCCGTCAAGGTGCTTTACCAGGACAGTGCACTGACCACAGTGGCTGGGGTCAAGGTCGGCGACCTTCTGGTACTCGATGGTCAATCACGGCTCAAGCCCGGAGCGCGGGTCAAGGTGGTCCCACAGGAGGCGAACACGGACAGCGATGACATGGCCGATGGACGGAGCCGGCCATGATCGAACGCAACGGAGTCTCGGCCTGGTGCATCGATCATCCGGTAGCCACGTTGTTGCTGACGCTCGCCCTGCTTTTGCTCGGCGCCGTGGCCTTTCCTCGCCTTCCGGTCGCGCCTTTGCCGGAAGCCGACTTTCCGACCATCCAGGTCACGACACAGTTGCCCGGTGCCAGCCCGGAAACCATGGCCTCCTCGGTAGCGACCCCACTGGAGGTGCAGTTCAGCGCCATCCCTGGCATGGGCCAGATGACCAGTAGCAGCGCCTTGGGCTCGACGACGCTGATCCTGCAGTTCAGCCTGGACAAGAACATCGACACGGCGGCTCAAGAGGTGCAGGCGGCGATCAATACCGCCACCTCGCGCCTGCCTCGGGATCTCCCCAACCCGCCCACCTGGCGCAAGGTCAATCCGGCCGACAGCCCGGTACTGATCCTCACCGTCAGCTCGGCGCAATTGCCTGGGGAGGCCTTGAGCGACTACGCCGAAACCCTGCTGGCCCGGCAGTTGAGCCAGATCGATGGGGTCGGTCTGATCAACATCACCGGGCAACTGCGCCCAGCGATCCGCGTCCAGGCCCAACCGGAAAAACTCGCCGCGGTCGGCCTGACCCTGGCCGACCTGCGCCTGGCCATCCAGCAGACCAGCCTGAACCTGGCCAAGGGCGCGCTGTACGGCGAGCACAGCGTGTCGACCCTCGCCGCCAACGATCAGCTGTTCCATCCCGATGACTATGCGCAACTGATCGTTTCCTACCGCGAGGGCGCTCCGGTGCACCTGCGGGATGTCGCCACGGTGATCCAGGGCGCGGAGAACACCTACGTCAAGGCCTGGTCCGGCGACCAGCCAGGCCTCAACCTGGTGGTATTCCGTCAGCCTGGCGCCAATATCGTCGACACGGTCGACCGCGTGCTTGGAGCGCTGCCCAGGCTGCAGGAAATGCTGCCGGCATCGGTCGAGGTCCGTGTGCTCAACGATCGTACCCAGACCATCCGCGCTTCCCTGCACGAAGTCGAATTGACCCTGATGATCGCCGTGGCGCTGGTGATCGGGGTCATGGCGCTGTTCCTGCGCCAGTGGTCGGCGACCTTCGTGGTCTCGAGCGTGCTGGGGGTTTCGCTGATCGCCAGTTGCGCGGTGATGTACCTGCTCGGCTTCAGCCTGAACAACCTGACCCTGGTAGCGATCGTCATCTCCGTGGGTTTCGTGGTCGACGACGCTATCGTCGTGGTCGAGAACATCCATCGTCACCTGGAGGCTGGCGATGACAGCCGTACGGCGGCGATCAAGGGAGCCGGCGAGATCGGTTTCACCGTGGTGTCGATCAGCTTTTCGCTGATTGCCGCGTTCATTCCGCTGCTGTTCATGGGCGGCGTGGTAGGTCGCCTGTTCAAGGAATTCGCCCTGACGGCCACGGCCACCATCCTGATCTCCGTGGTGGTGTCGCTGACCCTTGCGCCAACGTTGAGCGCGCTACTCATGCGACGTCCACCGCGCGAGCGACAAGGCGGCCTCGGGGAGCGCCTGCTGGGATGGTACGAGACAGGCCTGAATCGTGCGCTCGCTCACCAGCGCCTGACCCTGGGTGTGTTCGGCTTCACGTTGCTGTTGGCGGTCGCGGGCTATGTCGCCATCCCCAAGGGTTTCTTCCCGTTGCAGGATACCGCCTTCGTTCTCGGTACCAGCGAGGCGGCGGCGGATGTTTCCTACCCGACCATGATCGAAAAGCACCGGGCGCTGGCCAGGATCATCGCAGCCGATCCGGCGGTGCGTGCCTTCTCCCACGCCGTGGGGGTGACCGGCAGCAATCAGACGATCGCCAACGGCCGATTCTGGATCGCGTTGAAACCCCGCGGCGAACGCGACGTCTCGGCGAGCGAGCTGATCGATCGACTGCGGCCCAGGCTGGCCGAGGTGCCAGGCGTTGTCCTCTACCTGCGGGCCGGCCAGGATATCAACCTCAGTTCCGGCCCTTCCCGGACCCAGTACCAGTATGTGCTCAAGAGCAACGACGGCCAGGCGCTGAACCTGTGGACTCAACGCCTGACCGAGCGCCTGCATCAGGTCCCGCAATTGCGCGACTTGTCCAACGACCTGCAGTTGGGCGCCAGCGTCACGCGGATCGATATCGACCGCCAGGCTGCGGCGCGCTTTGGCCTGACCACCGCGGATGTCGACCAGGCCTTGTACGATGCCTTTGGCCAGCGCCAGATCAGTGAATTCCAGACCGAGACCAATCAGTACAAAGTGATCCTGGAGCTCGATGCTCGTCAGCGTGGCAAGGTGCAAAGCCTCGATTTTTTCTATCTGCGCTCGCCCCTGACGGGAGAAATGGTCCCGCTGTCAGCGCTCGCCAAGGCCGCGGCGCCCAGCACCGGCCCGCTGTCGATCAGTCACGATGGCCTGTTCCCGGCAGCCAACCTGTCATTCAACCTCGCGCCAGGCGTTGCCTTGGGCGATGCAGTGAGGATCCTCGATCGTACCCAACAGGAGCTGGGCATGCCCGACTCGATCACGGGTAATTTCCAGGGTGCGGCCCAAGCGTTCCAGAGCTCGTTGTCGAGCCAGCCGTGGTTGATCCTGGCTGCGCTGGTAGCTGTCTACATCATCCTCGGGGTGCTCTACGAAAGCTTCGTGCATCCGCTCACGATCATTTCCACCTTGCCCTCGGCCGGTCTTGGCGCCGTGGCGCTGCTGTGGCTGATGGGCCAGGACTTCAGCATCATGGGCCTGATCGGCATAGTGCTGCTGATCGGGATCGTCAAGAAGAACGGCATCCTGCTCATCGATTTCGCGCTGGACGCCCAGCGCCGCCAGGGCCTGTCACCCGAGCAGGCGATCCGCCAGGCATGCCTGACACGTTTCCGCCCGATCATCATGACTACGCTTGCCGCCCTGCTAGGGGCGTTGCCGTTGATGTTCGGCTTTGGAGCGGGCGCCGAGCTGCGTCAGCCATTGGGAATCGCCGTGGTGGGCGGGTTGCTGGTCAGCCAGGCCCTGACCTTGTTCACCACGCCGGTCATCTACCTCACGCTGGAGCGTCTGTTTCACCACGGCCAAGCGGTACGCAAAACCGCAGTCGACGAGCGCTAAGCTCTCTAGTACGCGGATTAGCGGATGTTCGCCGAACGATAGCCGCATGATTGTTACTTTTCCCACAACAGTGCTTCTTCACCCAAGCGCTGTTTCGTCCCTGTTCGGAGTATTAGATTAGGCCTGTCCAATTAACACTTGCCTTGCAAGAAGGTTTTATCAAATGTCCAACAGTATGGGTATTGCCAGCGTATTCGTCTTGTCTTCCTTGTTATTGTCGCCTTTGGCCATGGCGGAAGAATCGCCAGCGTTCGTTGCGCGCAATGCCGAACTTTCCGCCGCTCATCAACAGGCTCGCGATACTTACGCGAAACAGCAGGCAGAGTCGGCAAAAGACGCACAGCAGGCGGCCTCGCAGACTGCAATAGATGACAGCTCCGAGAGTTGAGCAGGCGTCATTTCGCACTTTAACGGCCGCTTGGCCATTGCATGGCCACTGCCTGCATCGATGTGTTAGCCTCTAAAAGCCGCTGCCGATCAGCGGCTTTTTTCATGCGTGGCAACTCCCCGCCTGTCGGGTTCGCACTTTATCCAAACGTGCTCGAATCGAGAATAACAACTGCCACGCACCTGTTTGAGGAGCTTGTACCGGTGCCTTCCGCGTTTCGTTTTACCCCGCTGTTCTTTGCACTCACTGCAACGATCCCCCTTACCGTCCAGGCCGACGAAGATCAGGCCGAAGGGTTCATCGAAGGTTCGTCCCTGAAGCTGCACGCCCGCAACGCCTACTTCAACCGCAATCAGCTCGATCGTGGCTACCGCGATGGTCGTGAATGGGGCCAGGGTTTCATCGCACGTTTCGAATCGGGCTACACGCCGGGTGTGATCGGCGTCGGCGTTGATGCCCATGCCATGCTGGGCCTGAAGCTCGATGGCGGTGGCGGGCACGCGGGCAGCAGCATCCTGCCTGTCCACTACAACGAAGATGGCGAGTTGGGCAAAGCGCCTGACTCGTTTTCCACCGCGGGCGCGGCGATCAAGTTCAAGGCGTTCGACACCGAGCTCAAGGCAGGCGACCTGTTTCTCAGCAATCCAGTGATCGCCGGTGGCGAGACGCGCATGCTGCCGCAGACGTTTCGCGGGGTCAGCCTGACCAACAACAGCATCGACGGGCTGTTGCTCGAAGGCGGCCAGGCCAGCTTCACCAAGCCCTACAACCAGAGCGGCCATCGGCGCATCGACACTTTCTATGCCCAACTGCCGGAAGGCACCAAGAGCCAGCATCTGAACTGGGCGGGCGCGGTCTGGAGTGGTAACGAAAACATCGTGGCCAGCCTGTATGCCGCCGAGCTGAAGGACGTCTGGAACCAGTACTACGCCGACTTCGACTACGTCCACGTGGTCAACGATTGGCTGAGCCTCAACCCGGGCCTGCACTATTACCACACCCAGGATACCGGCCAGGCACTGCTCGGCCATATCGACAACAACACCTACAGCCTGCACTTCACCGTCAATGCCGGTCATCACAGTGTCACTGCCGCCTACCAGCGCGTAAACGGGGATACCCCGTTCGACTACATCAACCAGGGCGACAGCGTGTTTCTCGACAACTCGCGCATGTACTCGGACTTCAACGGCCCCAACGAGCGTTCGTGGAAGCTGCAGTACGACTACGATTTCTCGGGCGTCGGTGTGCCTGGGCTGACGTCGACGGTGGCCTACTCGCGCGGTGAGGTCGACCTGACCAAGGCGGATGCGTCCAGCGTGGCGTATGGCAGCTGGTACCAGGAGGACGGCAAGAACGCACATCACTGGGAACGCGATATCGACCTCAAGTACGTCGTGCGCGAAGGCGACTACAAGGATCTGTCGGTCCTGCTGCGCTGGGCCAGCCATCGCGGCAGCCAGGGCTACTCCGCGGTGGATCGCGATGTGGATGAGTACCGCGTGATCGTCGACTATCCGTTCGACGTTTTCTGATCGGCAGCAAATCCCGAGACACATGAGCCGGCGCATCGCCGGCTCATTCCGCCGGACGGCGCGCCAAACGGTTGTCCGGTCAGGGCACGCTCCCTAGAATCCCCCCGCCGCGTAAAGGCCCTGCCCTCCTGGCTCGAGAATTTGCAGTAGCGAGCATGACGTTGCCCACTCGACCACCGCGTTCTCTGTACACGTTTCGTCCCGAGCTGATCCTCAATCTGGGGAGCTGCCTGGCCGTGCTCGCGGAGTGGTGTATCAGCTTCACCCGTCGGACTTCAGGACTCAAGGGCGAGTTCGCGGGACTGGTTGCCGGCTCGATGCGGCTGTCCTATTTCACTGAGCTGTTCAACGTCTGGATATCGGCACCGACAGCAGCATCAACCTGATCAACAGCGACGGCTTGCTCCTGGCTCGACAGCCTGCCGAAGCACATGACTCGGTGATTGGCAGTGATTACAGCAAGCGCCCCAACTTCGAGCGTATCCGCCGGGAGCGAAACGGCAGCTTCACGGCGCCTTCGGCCTCTCTGGGACGCGAACGCCTGTATACCTTTGCCAAGTGGCAGAGCTGCCGCTGATCGTTCTGGTCACACAGTCCTCCGACGAGGTGTATCGGTCTTGGCGCCGCACCGTCCTGCTTGTCAGCGTGGCGACCGGCGCATTGTGCCTGGGTATGTTCTGGCTGACGCTACTGCTGGGTCGCGAGCTGCGCCCTAGGCAAGAGGCCGAGCGTGGCCTGGAGATCCTGGCGGCCACTGACAGCTTGACGGGCCTGGCCAACCGCCGCCGACTGGATCAGGTGTTGAAGCAGGAGTGGGCAAGAGCGCAGCGTAATCGCACGACCATGGCGGTGTTGATGATCGATGGGGATCATTTCAAGGCGTGCAATCAATGCCATGGACACGCGGGCGGGGGCCATGCGTCGCGCGAATTGGCGTTGACCAGTGCCGAGTGCATTCGTCGGCCGGCTGATGTTGCCGCGCGATATGGAGGAGAAGAGTTTCAGGTGTATTGCCCAGACAGGGCTTGCGGGCGCATTGCTATTGGCCGAGCGTATCCGCGCGCGAATGGACGCACTACCTAGACATTCAGGGGATACGGCACCGATTACCGTGAGTATAGGCATCGGCATTCGTGAACCGGCCACCCAGCAGGACCTGGCCGGTCTGCTGGGTGTCGCGGATGAAGCGCTCTACCGGGCCAAGGCCATGGGCCGCAACCGGGTGGAGAGCTTGCCCGATTAAGAGCGAGCGCGCGCAGCGTCGCGCAGGGCTTTCACTTTATCGTGGTTCTGCTGTACGCCTTGCAGCTGCTTTTCAACCAGCGCGTAGACCGGGTCGGCGGTGGTCACATTCAGCTTGATCAGCTTCTCGCGGGCATTCTTGTAGCTCTTCAGCGCCACGTCTTCGCCACGCTCGACTTCATTGAGGATGGCTTCTTCATCCTTGCCGGTCACCAGGGACTTCAGGTTGACCCAGCCACGGTGCAGGTCTGCGGAAACACTGGTAGTGGTTTCCGGATCACCGCCCAGACGACGCACTTCCGACTGCAGCTCGGTAGCGGCAGTGCGGCAGGAGGCAGCACGGTCTACGAAGAATTGCTTGAGCTGGGGGTTCTTGATGTCGTCGGCCGACTCACGGAAACCCTTTTCACCGTCCTTGCTGGTTTCGATCAGGTCGTTCAGTACTTCGATGATGTCTTTATTGAGATCGCTCATGATGCTTACTCCTTGAACAGGGATCAGGTGTTAGTCCTAGAGATAGGAGCAGCCTTCATGCCAACTTGTTCAATTTAAATTAATTCAGCAAAATCAACAGGTTAAGTTTTAAATAAAGCTATGGCGTCCTGCGTTCTGCATGACGGCGCTTTGGCCTTCGTGCAGATTGCAGTATCGTCCCGGACCCTTCACGCAGCTGGTGCCCTCGATGAATCCGCAGACCCTCGAATTGCTGGTCACTCGGCAGATGCCGTTCGGCAAATACCAGGGCCGACTGATCGCCGATCTGCCTGGGGATTACCTGGGATGGTTCGCCCGCAAGGGTTTTCCCAAGGGGGAGCTGGGAAGCCTGTTGGCCTTGATGCACGAGATCGATCACAACGGGCTGGGGGAACTGCTTGCGCCATTGCGTCGCAAGCATCGTCATGGACTCTGACCCCGTCAACTCGAACGCGCCGGGCGACGTGGCCAGTTCCATGACTGTGTGTCCTACCCTTTGGCGGGAGCCACTACCATCTCGACCTGCTCGCTACGCTTGATCACGGCGTAGATCACTGCCGTCAGCAGACTGCCGGCAACGATGGCCAGCAAGTACGGCAAGGCATGGTTGATGGCATTGGGGATGAGCAGCACGAAGAAGCCGCCATGGGGCGACACCAGCTTGCAGCCGAAGTACATCGACAGGGCGCCGGTCAACGCGCCACCGGCGACGCTGGCCGGGATGACCCGCAGCGGGTCCTTGGCGGCGAACGGAATCGCTCCTTCAGAGATGAAGCACATGCCCAGCACAAGCGCGGCCTTGCCCGCCTCTCGCTCGCTCTGGGCGAACTTGCGACGTGCCAGGAAGGTGGCGATGCCCAGGCCGATCGGCGGCACCATGCCGGCGGCCATGGTCGCCGCCATCGGCGCATAGCTGGACGATGCCAGCAAGCCGACCGAAAACGCGTACGCCGCCTTGTTTACCGGCCCGCCGAGATCCACGCACATCATCGCGCCCAACAGCAGGCCCAGCAGGAGCGCGTTGGTGGTGCCCATGCTGTCGAGGAACACGGTCAGGCCTTGGAGCATGGCCGCCACCGGTTGGCCCACCACGTAGATCATGACCAGCCCGGTGAACAGGCTCGCCAGCAAGGGGATGATCAGGATCGGCTTGAGTGACTCCAGGCTGGCGGGCAATCGTACCCAGCGGATGATCGCCTTGGCGCTGTAGCCCGCCAGGAAACCAGCCACGATGCCTCCGATGAATCCTGCGCCCAGGACACCCGCCAGCATGCCGCCGATCATGCCCGGCGCCAGGCCAGGGCGATCCGCGATCGACCAGGCGATGTAGCCCGCCAGCAACGGCACCATCAACTGGAACGCCGCATCCACGCCAATCTGTCGCAACGCCGCCGGCAGGCTGCCGGCTTCCTTGTAGGCATCGATGCCGAAGACATAGGCCAGGGCGATCAACAGACCACCTGCCACGACCATGGGTAGCATGAAGGACACGCCTGTCAGCAAATGCTTGTAGACACCCGCCTTTTCGGTACTGCTCGAAGCGTCGGCGGCCGCGGATCCGGTCTGCTCGACCTTGCCCTCGGCAAGGGCCTTGTCCAACATCGCCGGGGCCTGTTTAAGGGCGATACCGGTCTTGCAACGATAGATGCGCTTGCCGGCGAAGCGCGCGGTAGGTACCTCGATGTCGGCGGCCAGGAGCACGACATCGGCGTCCGCAATGGCTTCGGCCGACAGCGGGTTGCGCGCTCCGACCGAGCCCTGGGTCTCCACGCTGAACTGGTAGCCCAGTTGCTTGGCCGCCTGTTGCAGTGCTTCTGCGGCCATGAACGTATGCGCGACCCCCGTGGGACAAGCGGTCACCGCAACGATCCTAGGGGCAGTGGCGGGTGCGGCGTCCGAGATCGGCGTGGCGCTTTCCAGCACCCGCGCGTTGATCGCCGCCTCTTCCAGGAAGCTTTCCCGATCGGCCAAGGCCTGGGACGGGGTGCTCTGGTAGACCCGCTTGCCGACAAAGCGCGACAGGTCGACCGGACCGGTGCTGATCACCAGCACCCAGTCCGCCGCTTCGATCTCGGCAATGCTCAGGCGTCGTTCCGGATGCGCCTGGTCCTGCACTTCGACGCAGGTACCCCAGCCGCGGCGCTGGGCCGCGGCCGACAACAGGCGCGCACTGAGCACACTGGAAACCTGGCCATTGGGACAGGCCGTGACAATGGCAATGTTCATTGGCAACCCTCTTGTTCTTCTGTCAGTTGCACGCCTGCTTCCAGTTGCGCCAGCTGTTCGCGGTCATGGATGCCGAAGCCGAGCTGCGTCACTGCCTGGGCGGCAATCGCCGTGGCGCGGCGCAGGGTCTGCGCGGGGGGCTCATTCTGCAGCAGGCCATGGACCATGCCTGCCAGCAGCGAGTCGCCGGCGCCCACCGTACTGCCCACCCGGACCTTGGGGGGCAAGGCATGCAATGCCAGGTTGTCGGCAAACCAGCTCACGCCCTGCTCGCCCTGCGACAGCACGACATGGCCCACGCCCTTGGCCAGCAAGCGTACGGCGGCGGCGCGTTGATCGGCGCGCGCGGTCAGCGGCTGGCCGAGGACCTCGCCCAGTTCCTCGGTATTGGGCTTGATCAACCAGGGCGCGGCTTCCAAGCCGACCCGCAAGGCCTCGCCACTGGTGTCCAGGGCCACCTTGAGGCCTTGCTCCTTGAGCTGCAGCAGCAAGGTGCGCAGCCATTGTGGGCTGATACCGCGAGGAAGACTGCCTGCCACTACAACGGCGTCATGGCCGACGGCGACCTGTTCCAGTCGTCGCAGCAAAGCGTTCTGTGCGGCCTCATCGACTTCAAGACCCTGACCATTGATATCGGTTACCCGGCCATCGCACTCGACCAGCTTGTAGTTGCTCCGGGTTTCACCCGGGACACGAATGAAACAGTCGGTAAAACCTCGATGCTCGATCAACGCCTCGAACGATTGCGGGTTGTCCAGCCCCAGGAAGCCGCCGACCGTGATGGCGTGGCCCAGATCAGCCAGCACCTGGGCCACGTTCAGACCCTTGCCGGCCGCGTGGCGGTGCTGCGCCTGAGCGCGATTGACATGCCCGGCCCGCAGCACGTCCAGGCTGACGGTGACATCCAGCGCCGGGTTGAGGGTCAGGGTAAGGATCTTGGCCATCAGTAGTTCTCCACCAGCGCGCGGACCGCATCGGCGCTGTCTTGCTGCAAGGCTTCGCGCGCCAGGACGCGAGCGGTAGGATGATCGATGCCACGGACCAGTGCCTTGACCTCGGCGATGCTGCGCGCCGATACGCTCAGTTCGTCGACGTCCAGGCCCAGCAACACCGCGACCGCCTGAGGGTCGGCAGCCAGCTCGCCGCAGACGCCGACCCATTTGCCTTCGGCGTGGGCGGCACGCACGGTCATGTCGATCAGCTGGAGCACCGCCGGATGCAGGCCGTCGGCCTGGGCCGAAAGGCTCGGATGGCCGCGGTCGATGGCCAGGGTGTACTGGGTCAGGTCATTGGTGCCGATGCTGAAGAAGTCCACTTCGCGTGCCAGTCGAGGCGCCAGCAAGGCCGCCGAAGGCACTTCGACCATGATGCCCACTTGCAGATCGCTGACCGGGATCTCCTGGCGCAGACGCTCGACCATGGCCTTCGCTTCACGCCACTCGTGGATCTGTCCAACCATCGGAAACATGATTCGCAGAGGGCGATCGTCCGCGGCGCGCAACAAAGCGCGCAGCTGATCTTCCATGACCTGCGGACGCTGCAGGGTCAGGCGCACGCCACGCACTCCCAGAAACGGGTTTTCTTCCTGGGCGATCGGCCAATAGGACAAGGGCTTGTCGCCACCGACATCGAGCGTGCGTACGACCAGCGGGCGTCCGGCGAGGCCGTCAAGCACACGTCGGTACTCGGCCTCCTGGGTCGCCACGTCCGGTGTCTGTTGGTGGGCCATGAAGATCAGTTCGGTACGCAGCAGGCCTACACCTTCGGCGCCCTGGTCGACGACCTTGTCGATGCCAGTGCTTTCACCGATGTTGGCAAAGACCTCGACGGCGTGCCCGTCACGCGTGATCGCAGGTTCCAGGCGATTGGCCCAGGCAGCCTGCAGCCGTGCTTCGCGCCGGTCGCGCTCGGCGAGGGCCTGATGGAGTTCATCCGCGGCAGGCGCGACGCTGATCCGGCCACGCTGGCCGTCGAGCAACAGAGGGGTTCCGGCGTCGAGCAACAGTACCGCCGCGCCCGCGCCGACCACCGCCGGTATGCCCAAGGCACGCGCGACGATTGCGCTATGCGCCGTGGCGCCGCCGTGGGCGGTAACGATCCCGGCAACGCGCGCGGGGTCGAGCCGGGCCACGTCGGAAGGGCCGACTTCGGCCATGACCAGGACATAGGGCTGCTGCGGCTCGGCGATCTCCTGGACACCGCACAGCTGGGCCAGCACTCGGCGTCCGACATCGCGCAGGTCCGCCGCGCGCTCGGCCAACAGAGCATCCTTGAGCGCTTCCTGCTGGCTCGCCGCCGCTTCGATCACGGCCATCCAGGCCGCTGCCGCGGACTCTCCCTGGAGCAGACGTTGCTCGACATCATCGCTCAACGCAGGGTCGGCGAGCATTTCCTGGTGTGTGATGAAGATTTCGCCAATGGCCTTGTCGCTGCGTTGCACCAACGCCTGCAGCTCGCCATTCACACCCTCGAGTGCCTGTTGCAGCTTGAGCCGCTCACGCGCGGGGGATTCGCCGCGCAGGGGGTATTCGATAGCGCGCTGGACCTGTATATGCGCAGGTCCGCAGGCGATGCCTGGCGACGCGCCGACGCCCTGGATCCTGCTCCCGGCAGGCGGCGCGACCAGGATTTGCGCGGGCGTCTCGGGGATCGCGGTGGGCGCGGTGGGCGCGGCCACCGGTTCGACCTCTTCGCCAAGGCCTTGCTCGATGGCAGACAGCAGTACCGGCAGCGCATCACCGGCAATCGAGGGCTCGGCGATCAGTTCCAGCACCTGGCCGCGCCGAGCGCCGAGGCTGAGTAGCTTGCTCAGGCTCTTCACCGACACCGCGGGCTGGATACCGTCGACCACGCGCACATGGATCTCGCCGGTAAAACCCTTGGCCAACTGGGCCAGGATCTTGGCCGGTCGCGCGTGCAGGCCATGGGGGTTGGCCAGGACGATACGCGCGCTTGGCCAGTCGGCCGGGACTTCTCCACCCAATACTTCGAGCACGGCGCGGCTATTGGTCGCCTGATAGAGCGCCTGGCCACGGCCCTCGATGAGCACTTCGCAGAGCCGTTCGAGCAAGGCCTGATGGGCGGCACCCAGGCTGGCCAGGCAGAACAGTCCGTTGAGCGGTTGGTCGCGGTAGCGTAGCGGCTGCTGAGGGGTCACGAAGGCCAGGCCCGGCTGACGTACCTGGCGCTCGCTGTGCAGCCACCACAACCCTTCACCCAGCGGCAGCGGATCGGACTGCTGCAGTACGGCGGCGAATCCGTTGTCCACGCACTGGGCGCGTTGCAGCAGACGCGCGCCACGCCAGGCCAGTTCGTCGAAATCATCGGCCGCGACGTTCAGACCGACCAGTTGCGCATCCAATGCCAGTTCCTGGGGGGCACTCTGCAAGAGCTTGAGCAGCGCATCGGCCGAGCTCGCGCGGCGCAGGGCTTCGGCCAGGTCGGTTTCACCCAGCGCGCGGGTCAGCAGCTGCAGCAGACGCAAGTGCTCGTCGGAACGCGCGGCGATGCCGATGGCCAGGTAGACGATCTGACCATCACCCCAGTCCACACCCTCGGGGAATTGCAGCAAGCGCACACCGGTGGCGTAGACCAGATCGCGGGTCTGGGGCGTTCCATGGGGGATGGCGATGCCTTGGCCGAGGAAGGTCGAGCCTTGCGTCTCACGGTCCTGGAGACCTCGCAGGTAGCCTTCGGCAACCAATCCATCAGCGACCAACTGGTCCGCCAGCAGGCGCAGTGCAGCGCTCTTGTCGGCGGCAACCTGGCCCATGGCTATCTGCTCTCTGGCGAGCTCGAGCATGACCTTCTCCTTTGCAGTACCAAGGTAGGTACTGAGGTATTGTTGTGAAATTTCTGGGAAGAACCAGTACAACGGTTCGCGGCAGGCAGAAACTCACGGCAAGAAATAGCCTGCTGAAACGATTAATCTTAACAGGCAGGCACGTTACTCGATAATCTGGTGTTGAAAAAGCCCAGTTGGTCGTAATGGTGTTTGCTCGAGATCTATAGTGCCAGTGCTGGCCCTTTCGCGGGTAAACCCACTCCCACCGGTCGGCGCCAGCCAATACGCTTGTTTTCTGATCGGCGCGAAGCAGTGGGAGCGGGTTTACCCGCGAAAGGGCCGGCACTGGCGGCAAATGCTGAAATGAGCAGCGCTCCAGGAGGCTCTACAGCCAGCTCTGGTAACAACAAGGAAAACTCGGTGAAACTCAGCGATATCGCCCGTCTGGCCGGTGTGTCCGTGACCACTGCCAGTTATGTCATCAATGGCAAGGCCGAACAGCAGCGCATCAGCAACAGCACCGTCGAGCGCGTACGCGCGGTGGTCGAGGCGCATGGCTTTACCCCCAACCCTCAGGCTGCCGGCTTGCGAAGCCGCTACACCCGTACCCTGGGGTTCATTCTTCCGGATCTGGAAAACCCCAGCTATGCGCGCCTGGCCAAGCAGCTCGAGCAACGTGCCCGCGCTCGTGGCTATCAGTTGCTGATCGCCAGCAGCGACGACCAGCCCGAAAGCGAGCGGCAGTTGCAGACGCTTTTCCGCGCACGTCGCTGCGATGCCCTTTTCGTGGCCAGCTGCCTGCCGCCGGAGGATGACAGTTACCGCGAACTGCAGGACAACGGCCTGCCGATCATCGCCATCGACCGGCGTCTGGACCCCCGCTATTTCTGCTCGGTGATCAGCGACGACCAGCATGCCAGCGAGCAATTGGCACACAGCCTGCTGGCCACCGCGCCCAAGCGCATCGCGCTGCTCGGCGCTCGTCCCGAACTGAGTGTCAGCCAGGCTCGCGCTGGCGGCTTCGACCAGGCTTTGCAGCGTTTTTCAGGGCACGTCAGCCGTTATCATGGCGAAGCCTTCAGCCGCGAATGCGGCCAGCACCTGATGCAACAGCTGATCGATGAGCTGGGCGGATTGCCGGATGCGCTGGTCACCACTTCCTATGTGCTGCTGCAAGGCGTGTTCGATGTGCTCCAGGCACATCCGGAAGGTTCGCGCAGCCTGCGCCTGGGCACTTTTGGCGACAACCAGTTGCTCGATTTCCTGCCCCTGCCGGTCAACGCCATGGCTCAGCAACACGGTCTGATCGCCGCCACCGCACTGGAGCTGGCGCTGGCTGCCATCGAGGACAAGCGCTATCAGCCGGGTGTGCACGCGATCGATCGTACCTTCAAGCAACGTATCAGCGTGGCCTGACCATGCGCCTGATCGATACCCATACGCACCTGGACTTTCCGGAGTTCGATGGCGACCGGGACCGGTTGCTGAGCGATGCCCGAGCGCGGGGCGTGGAGCGCATGGTGGTGTTGGGCGTCTATCAGGAAAACTGGCAGCGCGTCTGGGATCTGGTGCGCAGCGATCCGTGCCTGTATGCCGCGCTGGGCCTGCATCCGGTCTATCTCGAGCAACATCGCCCCGAGCACCTGGTGGAGCTGCGCCAGTGGCTCGAGCGCCTTCGCGGTGAACCCCAGCTGTGCGCGGTGGGCGAATTCGGGCTGGACTACTACATTCCCGACGCGGACCCCCAGGCCCAGCAGGCGCTGTTCGAAGCGCAACTGGCGCTGGCTGCCGACTTCGAGTTGCCCGCCCTGCTCCACGTACGCCGTGGCCATGCTCGGGTGATCGCCACGCTCAAGCGTTTCAAGCTCCCACGTGCGGGCATCATCCATGCCTTTTCCGGTAGCTATGAAGAGGCGCGCGAGTACATCAAGCTGGGTTTTCGACTTGGCCTTGGCGGTGCCGCGACCTGGCCGCAGGCGCTGCGCCTGCGCAGGACCTTGCCACGCCTACCGCTGGAAAGCATCGTTCTCGAGACCGATGCCCCCGACATGGCCCCTGCCATGTTCGCTGGCCAGCGCAACAGCCCTGAGCATCTGCCCGAGATCGCCGAGGCGCTGGCAGGCGTGATGGGTGTCACGCCGCAACAACTGGCCGAGGCCAGCACACGCAATGCCTGTGATCTGTTCGGCTGGTAGTAGGCTGTACGCTTACACCAGCACGGTCCACAGCGCGAAGCAGGCGTACCACAGCACCGTTGCCCGCAGGACCAACTCCCACAAGCTGTCCAGCCGAGCCAGGCTTTGTTGGCCCGTCTCGTCGTCAGGAATGTCGTCGGCGATCCGTCCGACCCGGGCTACCAGCTGCCGTGCCTCGATGCTCCAGCTCAGCAGTTCGTGAAGCATGATGCGGGTAACCGCGACAAAATTGCCGACCAGGGCGAAGCTCAGCGCCAGCACTCGCACCGGCAGCCAGTCCATGGCATGGCGCAACATTCCGGCACGCTCGATCAACGCTGGCTGGCGGCCATTGTCGACGCACAAGGCAAGTAGCCGGTAGGCGAGCGCCGCGGCCGGGCCGAGCAGTACATACCAGAAGATCACCGCAAAGAAGCCCTGGTACGCCTGCCACAGCAGATCACCCTGGATCTTGATCAGCAAGGCTTGAGGTTGATCGTCGACTATCCCCAGATCACGCTCCGCCACATGCAGCGCCGCCTGTTCGTCGCCACGCCGCCAGGCATCACGCAGCGGACCCAACGCGGCCCGGGCATCGCCTCGACCAAGGCTGTAGATCAGTACCCCCAGATGCACTGGCAGGGCGAGCAGACCATAGGCCACTGGCTCCAGCACATGCAGCAGCAAGGACAGTAGCAGCACTGGCGCGAGCACCAGGATGGCCAGGGCCCACCAGGGGTGAACCCGACCTCTGCGCTCCAGGCGTGCCAGTTCGCCCAGGAACGGACCGTCACGCTGGACACGACGGCGCAAGGCAGAAAACTTTTCGATCCAGAGCACCAATACCAGCACCAGGAAGCTCATACGTTATCCTCTTCGTTCTGCAGGGCAGCGCGATAGCGCGACCAATCGAATGCCGGGCCTGGGTCGGTCTTGCGCGTCGGAGCGATGTCGCTGTGTCCGCAGATACGCGCCGGGCCGATGTCGGGCCAGGCTGCGCGAATGGCGCGGGTCAGCCGCTCCAACATGGCGTACTGGGCGTCGGTGTAGGGCTGATCGTCGGTACCTTCGAGTTCGATGCCGATGGAGAAGTCGTTACACCCTTCGCGGTCCTCGAAGCAGGACACGCCGGCATGCCACGCGCGGTCCAACAGCGACACGAACTGGGTGGCGGCGCCATCGCGCTCGACGAACAGGTGCGCTGACACGGTCAGGTGACAGATGCTTTCGAAATAAGGATGTTCGGCGGGGTCCAGGCGGTTCCGAAAGAACTCCTGGACCTTGCCGGTCCCGAAACACGCCGGTGGCAGGCTGATGTTATGGATCACCAGCAGCGAAATGCTTTCGCCTTCCGGACGGTCGTTGAAGTTCGGCGAAGGGCAATGGGTAATACCGGTGAACCAGCCTGTGGCGCGGTTCAGTCGCATGGTCATATCCTGTGACACGGGGTAAGGAGGCCAGTATGCCGCGTGACCGTGACGCTTGCATCGAGAACCGGAAGAAGGGCTCTACCTGTTGAAATCGAACTCAATGCGCTTGCTGGCGGCGTAGACGATCGAGCACCGATTGCAAGGCGCGATCGAAGACCGGGCCGTCATCGAGCAGGCGCAATTCGCCATGTCGCAGGGCCATGATCAAGCCGCATTGATTCCAGCGGCGCACATCGATGCCACTGCGATTCACGAAAACAAAGCGCTGCGCGTCATCGTCCCGAGCGATCAGCTTGCAGCGTCGGATCTCGCCATCTTCGACGAGCTCCACCCAGGTTCCCACGCGCAGGCGCTCCAGCGCATCCAGTGTCGAGGCCTGGTCGTCGAGATCGAGCAGCGGGCCACAGGCGTTCTCTTCGGGCAGGGCGAGCACCACCTGGTCGAGTACCGGAACCGGGGTCAAGGCATCGTCCCGAGCCTCGCCAGCGAGGTCGTGACCCGCCAAGGCCCTCATGTGCAGCTTCTCCAACTGCAGGAAGAAATCACGCGTGGCAACCGAATCCATCGCTATGCCGGCCAGGCCGTCGCGTAGCGCCTTGAGCAGATCCGGTACCTGCGCCAGCAGACGGGCCTGCGAGCAAGGCTCGCGGTGGGGTTCGATACTGCCCAGCAAGGTATCCATGGTCTGCAACGCCTGAGACCAGGCTTGCGAGGCGTCCCCGTGCTTGAGCCAGGCCAGCAGCAGCACCTGGCTCCAGCCTTGCAACAGCATATCCACGACCGCCTTGGGCAAGGTCCGCCCCTGCAAGCGCTGGTTCAATTCGTGCTGGACGCCCAAGCGCGCTTGCAGCGCGCGGGCACGCCCCTCTTCGGCATCGCGGGTGCGTTGTTCGAGCAAGTCGTTGCGCCGGCGCTCCTCTTCACTGAATGCCATGAAGTCGGCGAGCAGGTCCTTGAAAAGGCCGGCGTCGTCGGTGAAGTCATTGAGCAAGCGCTGTACCACGCGCTCGATGCGCAGGTAGAGGCTATCCGCATGGCGCTCGCCATGCCCATCCCAAGCGTCATCCCACCCCAGGGTGGCGGCAGCGATTTCATTGAGCAAACGCCGCGCGGGATGACTGGCGCGGCTGAAGAATCCTTTGTCGAGCAACGCCACCTTGAGCATGGGGATATGCAATCGCGCGATCAGGATGCGCAGCGCCGGCGGCAGGTTGTCGTCGTTGCGGATGTAATCGAACACCAGCCCAACCAGGGTGATCACGTCTGCGTCGGCCTGGGCGACTCGCCGACGGGTATTGCTGCGAGCGCTGACCCGTGCCAGCAGATGGTCCAACTGCTGGCGCGGATCGAAGTAGCCCGCCTCGTCGTTGCTGGGCACGCGCTGCTGCAGATGCGAAAGCAGGCGCAACAGGTCGGCCGTGCCGATCAGCTGACTCGCCTTGTCGGCACCACCTGTGCGCGAGGGCGCCAGGAGCGGCTGTACCGCGTCGATGAACGCCTGGCTGGCACCGCTCTTACGGGGCTCGTCGATGACCATCTGGTTGGCCGGCGCGCGTTGGCCGGCACGGCGGCGGTCGTCGGCGCGGCGGCAAGGGATCAACTTCAGATCGGGCAATACACCTGCCACGATGAGCATCTGGTTGGCTTCTCCATAGAGCAGGTCGATATCTCGCAATACATAGCGTTCGAACAACTTGAGCAGGATCAGCTTGACCTTCAGGCTCACTCCCAGGTCACGCTCCGCCGCCTGCAGGAAATAGCCGCACAGAGACGCCGGACCAAGCGGGTTGCGCTGTTCGTCCAGTGGCCGGTCGAGCAGGGCTTCGAACCGCAGGTTCAACTGCTGGAACGGGAAACCATGACGTGACAGGGTCCGGTCAACCATGCTCTCGACCGCGATGGCGCGCTCGAGATGATCCTGATCACGCACGCTGTCGACCGTGCGGGTTGCGGCATGCGGTCGCGTATCCGTCTGGCCGATTCGCGCGAAGGATTCGTAAAAGGAATCCAGGAAGCTGCTTTCGATGTGCTTGCGCTTGAGCCGCAGGGCGCGCATGGCTTCGAACAGAAGATTCTGCTCATGGCTGCCGGTTGCTTTGTCGGACATTTCGAAGAGCGTGTCGTCAGCATTGTCGAACAGGGCGCGCAAGCCTTGGCGCAACTGCAGTGCGGCCTTGTCGCGCACTTGCAGGAACATGACCGGCAAGCCAGGCAAGGAGGCGTCCAGACGTCCCGCAAGAGGCACGACCTTGCCTTCGTTGAACATCCTGATCTCCTTGGCTGGTGTCCCACGACCGGGACGGAATCATCAGGACTATGATGATGAACAATGGGATATCGACTTCGACGAAAAGTCCTGCTTTCTTGAGCTACTTCTAAACGCTGCGTTGAGACCTTGCGATTGGCAAAACGGTTCCACGTCCTGATCAAAGGTCAGCATCACGACAGCTGTACACTCCGCCCCCCTGCCCTATAATCGCCGGCAACTAGCTTGTGGAGCGCACCATGCCGAACCTACGTCTCGCCGACCTGACCGCCGAAATCGAAGCCAACGTGCGCCGCGCGCTGCTGGAGGACATCGGCAGCGGCGATATCACTGCCCAGCTGATTCCCGCCGAGCGCCTGGCCAAGGCAACCATCATCACCCGCGAGGATTGCGTGATCAGCGGTACTGCCTGGGTGGATGCGGTGTTCCGCCAGCTCGATCCACGCGTGGCGGTACATTGGCGAGTGATCGACGGTGATCGGGCTCGGGCAGACCAGCCGCTGTTTCACCTCGAGGGCCCGGCGCGATCCCTGCTGAGCGGCGAGCGGGCGGCGTTGAACTTCCTGCAACTGATGTCAGGGGTGGCGACCCGCGCGCGCTTTCTGGCCGATCTTGTGGCAGAAACCCAGGTGCGCTTGCTCGATACTCGCAAGACGCTTCCCGGCCTGCGTCTCGCGCAGAAGTACGCGGTGACCTGCGGCGGGTGCGACAACCACCGGATCGGTCTGTACGATGCGTTCCTGATCAAGGAAAACCATATCGCGGCCTGTGGCGGTATCGCCGAAGCTATCGCCGCCGCGCATCGCATCGCCCCTGGCAAGCCGGTGGAGATCGAGGTGGAGAGCCTGGATGAACTACGCGCCGCCCTGGCCGGTGGGGCGGACATCATCATGCTCGACGAGTTGAGCCTGGACGATATGCGTGAAGCGGTACGCCTCACGGCGGGCAAGGCGAAGCTGGAAGCCAGCGGCGGGGTCAATGAATCCACCCTGCTGGTGATTGCCCAGACGGGAGTCGACTACATTTCGATCGGAGCGATGACCAAGGATGTGAAGGCGGTGGATCTGTCGATGCGGTTAAGCCTGTAAAAGGTAATGCTGTTCGGTCAAGCAACATCCTTGAGATTCTAGGGCCGCTGCGCGGCCCTTCGCAGGGTCCGGCGTGCCGGCAAGCCAACGCTCACAGTACAAACGCTAACTCATTGATGTAGCAGGACCTTGTGGGAGCGGGCTTGCCCGCGAAGCAGGCACCGCAGTGTATGGCACCGGCCTCGCCGGTGTTCGCGGGCAAGCCCGCTCCCACAGGATCTCGCTACATCAATGAGTTAGCGTTGTACTGTGAGCGCTGGCTTGCCGGCACGCTGGACCGCCTGCAATGGGCCGTGCAGCGGCCCAAGAAAATCAATACGGTGTTGAGTGAACAGCATTACACCGAACCGGCACTTCACACCCGCCATCGGCACCGCTCGATCATCTTTAGAAAATCTGGCAAGCAGTGCCCATCCAAGCGACCTCGGTGGCATGGCCCTGTACATCCAGGCCAGGCCACCGAAGTCCGACATCAGAACGAAGCGTTCTGCAGGCCGTCCAGGTAACGCTCGACGTCCAGGGCCGCCATGCAGCCGGCGCCGGCCGAGGTGATGGCCTGGCGGTAGACGTGGTCGGCGACGTCGCCAGCGGCGAACACGCCTTCGACGTTGGTAGCCGTAGCGTTGCCTTCACGGCTGCCGCTGACTACCAGGTAGCCGTCCTTCAGGGTCAGCTGGCCCTCGAACAACGACGTGTTCGGCGTATGGCCGATGGCGATGAAGACGCCGTCTACCTTGATCTCGTCGCTGCTGCCGTCGTTGTTCTTCAAACGCGCGCCGGTCACGCCCATGTTGTCGCCCAGTACTTCGTCCAGGGTAGCGTTGAGCTTGAGCTCGATCTTGCCTTCGGCGACACGTGCGTTCAGCTTGTCGATCAGGATCTTCTCGGCGCGGAAGGTTTCACGACGGTGGATCAAGGTCACCTTGCTGGCGATGTTGGCCAGGTACAGGGCCTCTTCCACAGCAGTGTTACCACCCCCGACCACGGCGACCGGCTTGTTGCGGTAGAAGAACCCGTCGCAGGTAGCGCAGGCGGAGACGCCCTTGCCCATGAACGCCTCTTCGGACGGCAGGCCCAGGTAGCGGGCGCTGGCCCCGGTGGCCACGATCAGCGCGTCGCAGGTATAGGTGCCGCTGTCGCCGCGCAGGGTGTAAGGCTTCTGCGCCAGGTCGACCGCATTGATGTGATCGAAGACGATCTCGGTCTCGAAGCGCTCGGCGTGTTCTTGCATGCGCTGCATGAGGGCCGGGCCGGTCAGGCCATGGGGGTCGCCCGGCCAGTTGTCGACTTCGGTGGTGGTGGTGAGCTGGCCACCAGCCTGCATGCCGGTGATCAGCAGCGGCTTGAGGTTGGCACGCGCGGCATAGACCGCGGCGCTGTAGCCGGCAGGGCCGGAACCAAGAATGATCACTCGCGAATGGCGTACTTCAGACATGATGGACTCCTGTCGAGATGGTCCGTACAGGCCATCATCGGTAAACCGGCAACGCCGGCTGGAAAGAAAAAGGACCCACGCAGCACGGTTGAACGGCTACTACGCGCGGGTCCGGAAAACGTGAATCTGCCTTACAGGTTCGTGGCGTTCTCGGCCAGGTAATCGGCGACGCCCTTGGCGTCGGCCTTCATGCCTTTCTGGCCCTTGCGCCAGCCGGCCGGGCAGACTTCGCCGTGCTGCTCGGTGAATTGCAGCGCCTCGACCAGACGAATCATCTCGTCGACTTCACGGCCCAGGGGGAGGTTGTTGACCACCTGGTGCTGAACGACACCCTGCTGGTCGATCAGGAAGGAAGCACGCAATGCGACACCTTCATCGTGCTCGATACCGTAGGCGCGAGTGATTTCATGCTTGACGTCGGCAACCATGGTGAACTCGACCGGGCCGATACCGCCCTGCTCGACCGGCGTGCTGCGCCAGGCGTAGTGAGTGAACTGCGAGTCGATCGAGACGCCGACCACTTCCACGCCCAGTTCGCGGAACTTGTCCATGCGGTTGTTGTGGGCAATGATTTCCGACGGGCAGACAAAGGTGAAGTCCAGCGGCCAGAAGAACAGCACCACGTACTTGCCACGCAGCGAGGAGAACTTGAAGCTGTCGACGATCGAACCATCGCCCAGTACGGCGGGGGCGTCGAAGTCGGGGGCTTGCTTGTTGACCAGAATGCTCATGGAGACTCCTTGAAAGTCAGGATTCGAAGGCGTTTAGAAGATGTGCGCACTGTAGCGAGGAGGCAGAGATTAAGGAAATATCCTTCGACAATCCACCTTATAGCCACGCTCTATCTACTCGTTCGAATGCGCAAGCTCGAAACATCAGCTTTGTTACCTGCGGTATCGACCATGGTCCCAAGCTTTCGCCCGCTGGTTATTCCCGGTAAGGTCAGCGCGTTTCCCTGTCCTGGAGCTCCTCGATGCAAGCCCCTGCCCTGTCTGGCCCCCAATACCTGCGCGAAGGATTGAAACTGGTCCTGAGCCCCGGCCTGCGCTTGTTCGTCCTGCTGCCGCTGGCAATCAATCTGCTGCTGTTCGGCGGCCTGATCTATTTTGCCGGTCACCAGTTTAGCGTCTGGGTCGACACCTTGATGCCGAGCCTGCCGGACTGGCTAAGCTTCCTCACCTGGATTCTCTGGCCGTTGTTCATGGCGCTGGTAGTGCTCATGGTGTTCTTCACCTTCACCCTGGTCGCCAACATCATCGCCGCACCCTTCAATGGGTTTCTCGCCGAGAAAGTCGAGGTAGTGGTACGCGGTGAAGACAACTTTCCCGCTTTCCATTGGGGCGAGCTGTTCGCCATGGTGCCACGTACGTTGAGTCGGGAAATGCGCAAGCTAGGCTATTTCCTGCCACGCGCCCTGGGCTTGTTCATTCTTTCATTCATCCCCGTGGTCAACGTCATCGCCGCGCCGCTGTGGCTGATCTTCGGTATCTGGATGATGGCCATCCAGTACATCGACTACCCGGCGGACAACAACAAGATGAGCTGGCAGGACATGCTCGCCTGGTTGCGCCAGAAACGCTGGCAGAGCCTGGGCTTTGGCGGCATCACCTACCTGGCGCTGATGGTGCCCTTCGTCAATATCGTGATGATGCCCGCGGCTGTAGCCGGGGCGACGCTGTTCTGGGTGCGCGAGAAGAAATAAGCCCATCCCTTGCCTGCCACGCCTGATGCGCGGCAGGCACGGGCTCCTGCGTCAATGGCTCAACTGGCTGGAAAACCTGCCCACCGCATCGACCACTTTCTGTGCGCCTTCCTGAATTTCGCCGATGACCGTGCCGGTTTCCCCGGCCAGCGCCAGGCCCTGCTCGGCCTGGCGCTTGCTGTCGTCGATGATGTCCACGGCTGCCTGGGCCAACTGTTCGTTCTGCTGCACCACCCGCGCGATTTCCTCGGTAGCGGCACTGGTGCGCGAGGCCAGTTGACGTACCTCGTCGGCGACCACCGCGAATCCGCGTCCCTGCTCGCCGGCACGCGCGGCCTCGATCGCGGCGTTGAGCGCCAGCAGGTTGGTCTGCCCGGCGATATCGCTGATGGTCTTGATGATCGAACCGATCACCTTGGACTGCCGGTCCAATGCCTGGATACCCTCGGCCGCCTGCTGCATGCACCTTTCCAGCTCACGCATGACCTCGACGCTTTGCGTGACCACGTCCGTGGCCTTGCGGGCACTGGCATCGGTGTCGAGCGAAGTGGAATAGGCAATGTCCGCGGCATGCGCCACTGCCTCTTCCTGATCGACCTGGTCAGTCACCACGGTGGCGAACTTGACTACCTTGTAGAGCCTGTCATGGGCATCGATGATCGGGTTGTAGGAGGCCTCGAGCCAGACGGTACGACCATGGGCATCGATGCGCTTGAAGCGGTCGACAACGAATTCACCCCGGCGCAGTTTGTCCCAGAATGTTTGGTAGCCCGGTGACGAGGTCTCGGCGGCGTCGCAGAAAATGCGATGATGCTTGCCGCGTATTTGCTCCAGGGTGTAGCCCATGGTGCGCAGGAAACGATCGTTCGCCGTCAGCACATCGCCCTGGAGATTGAACTCGATCACCGCCGTCGAGCGCATCAGGGCCTTGATCAGGCTTTCATGCTCTCGAGAAGTCTCGATGGTACGGGTCAGGTCACTGGAGTGCAGGGTAAAGTACTTGATCCGCCCATTGGTGTTCTTGACCGGCTGCAGGATCGACCGTAGCCAGGCCTCCCGGCCATCACCGCGCAGAAGCCGGACGGCACCGTTGAGGTGCTTACCCTGGGTGAGGGCCGTGCTCAGGCGCTGATGAAAGTCCAGTTTCCTGACGTGCGCGGGAACGATGTCCTCGATATTTCGGCCGATCAACTGGTCAGCCCGGTAGAGCATTTCCTTTTCGAAATTCTCGTTGGCCGCCTCGATGCGTCCTTGGGGGTCAAGCTGCAGGACCAGCATTTCGCTGTCTAGACTACACTTGACCTGTTGCAAGCAGAGAAGGTCTTCGCGCAGTTGCTGGTTTTCTTTCTTCAATCTGTTGTTGAACATTGCCGCTCTCCCAGAGCGTGACCCGTCATTCGATACCGCTACATCGGCTGATGGCACGGGGTTCTTGAACACCATTGGGAGGATAGATCACCCGTGTGACGACCGGTAAAGATCACAAGGACGTCATGCTTTTGTCACTGGATCGCAATCCGGCCGGCGGAGACTTTTCCCATGAGCATACCGTCCCTGCGTATCACCCTGGTCAGTGAAACCTTCCCACCCGAAATCAACGGCGTGGCCAATACCCTTGGCCGCCTCAGCGATGGCCTGCGCCTGCGAGGGCACGAGGTCGAACTGGTGCGGCCACGCCAGGCGCACGAACGTGGCGAGAGCGACAGCGATGCGCTGCTGCTTTGCCGGGGCTGGTCGTTGCCAGGCTACCCTGGTCTGCAATGGGGCGAGGTCTCGATGCATACGCTGCTGCGGCGCTGGCAACGGCACAGGCCGGACGTGCTCTACATCGCCACCGAGGGCCCGCTGGGGCTCAATGCGCTGCGTGCCGCGAGACGCCTGGGAATTGCCGTGGTGAGTGGCTTTCACACCAATTTTACGCAATATTTCGGACAATACGGGCTGGGGTTCCTGACCCGCGCGCTGACCCATTACCTGCGCTGGTTCCACCGGCGGACCGCCATGACGCTGGTGCCAAGCACCAGCCAACGCCTGGAACTGGAGCGTCGCGGCTTCGAGCGTCTGACGTTGATGGCGCGCGGGGTCGATGCCTGCCTGTTCAACCCGTCTCGACGTAGCCAGGCCTTGCGCGATCAATGGGGACTGGGGCCGGACGATATCGCCTTGATCCACGTCGGACGCCTTGCCGCGGAAAAGAACCTCGGCCTGCTGCGCCTCTGCTTCGATACCCTGCGTGCTACTTACCCGCAGCGACACATGCGTCTGATCATCGTCGGCGATGGTCCTCAGCGCGGCGCGCTCCAGCAGCAACTGCCCGGTGCCGTATTCTGCGGCGCGCAGCGCGGCGAAGCGCTGGCCGAACATTACGCCAGTGGCGACCTGTTCCTGTTTCCCAGCCTGACCGAGACTTTTGGCAACGTGGTACTGGAAGCCCTTGCGTCAGGGCTGGGCGTGGTGGCCTATGACGAAGCGGCCGCGGCCCAGCACATCCGCCATGGACACAGCGGAGCCTTGGCCATGCCGGGAGATCAGGCGGCGTTCATCGACGCAGCGAGCTGGTTGCTGGCAGAGGACGAAACCTTGCGTACGGTGCGGCTCAATGCCAGGCGGCATGCCAGCCGCCAGGGCTGGTCGGCCATTATCGAGCAGTTCGAAGGACACTTGTACAGCGCGGCGCGAAATAACGGCGCGCTGGTCGAGCGTTCAGAGAACAGTCCTCTCTCGATCAAGCCGGAAGCAACATCCCCGCGTGGGTAGAACGGTACCGCGTGGGCAAGCGACTGCCCACGCGTGAACAAGGATCAGGCCAGGGCCTTCTCGATGGCGTGCACTACCGTCGAGTCATCCGGCGCGGTTCGCGGCGCGAAGCGCGCGAGGACCCGACCATCCTTGCCGACCAGGAACTTCTCGAAATTCCAGGTGATGTCACCGGGAAACTCCGCGCCCTCGCCCGCCAGCAGACGGTACAGCGAATGCCGGTGTGGCCCGTTGACTTCCAGTTTGCCGGCCATCGGGAAGCTGACGCCATAAGTCAGGCTGCAGAAATCCTCGATCTCCTTGTCGCTGCCCGGTTCCTGACCCGCGAATTGGTTGCAGGGCAGGCCCAGCACGTTGAATCCCTTGTCCCGGTACGACTGGTAGAGCTTTTCCAGCGCTTTGTATTGCGGCGTCAGACCGCACTTCGAGGCAACGTTGACCACCAGCACCACTTGGCCCTTGAACGGAGCCAATGGCAGTTCTCCACCGTTCAACGCCTGTAATGTCAGGTCGTGAAATGCACTCATGTTGAACTCCCCTCTCAGGTTCACGGTTGTCGCAGCGGACGAAAACCCGCCCACTAAAAAGGCGCGCGGCCAAGCCGTCCACTCTCAGGTGAGAGCGAGTCCGGCTTGCCCGAGCGCCTGGCGACCCTCTGAGCTTAGCGCAGAAGGATCAGTGGTGATGGCCACCTTCGCCGTGGATGTGACGGTGAGTGATCTCTTCTTCGCTGGCATCACGCACGTCGACGACCTTGACCTTGAAGTTCAGGCGCTGTCCAGCCAGAGGGTGGTTGCCGTCGACGGTCACGTCGTCGCCGTCGAGGTCGCGGATGGTGACGATCTGCATCTGGCCATCGGGAGCGGAAGCATGGAACTGCATGCCCACTTCCAGCTGGTCGACGCCCTCGAACATGCTGCGGTTCAGGGTGCTGACCAGTTCCGCCAGGTACTCGCCGTAGGCTTCTTCAGGCTCGATGGTGACATCCAGCTCGTCACCAACCTGCTTGCCTTCCAGCGCCTTTTCCAGGCCTGGGATGATATTGGCGGCACCTTGCAGGTAAACCAGCGGCGCACCACCGGCGGAGCTGTCGATGACCTCCCCCGCGTCGTTGGTCAGGGTATAGTCGATGGAGACAGCCTTGTTGGCGGCGATCAGCATGGGGCGAGACCTTTGCAAAAGAATGTAGAGCGGACAAGTGTAACCAAGGCATCGCCTGAATGCGAACGCGCCTCCGAGAATGCGCGGCCCGTCAGTCGGGTGCAGGGCTTCCATCGGGACGCGGAAGGGCATTGGGTGGTGGAGCTGTCGTGCGGCCATACGCAGCACCTGCGCCATCAGCCGCCTTGGCAGGCGCGGCCCTGGGTACTCGACCCGCGCCAGCGCGACGAACGTATCGGCCAGCCATTTGCGTGTGGCTGGTGCGCGCAGGGTGTCGATAGCGCTACCCTTGGCAATTGACCTTCGCACCGTTTATCCAGGAAGGACGCATGCAGACATTTTTCATCGCGCCAACCGACTTTGGCGTGGGCTTGACTTCCATCAGCCTGGGCCTGGTCCGTACCCTCGAACGAGCCGGCCTGAAGGTCGGCTTCTTCAAGCCCATCGCCCAGCCGCACCCAGGCGATACCGGGCCTGAACGCTCTACCGAACTGGTCGCTCGCACACACGGCATCAAGCCGCCGACGCCGCTGAGCCTGGGCCATGTCGAGCGCATGCTCGGCGACGGCCAACTGGACGAACTGCTCGAAGAGATCATCAACCTGTATCAGCAGGCATGTGTCGGCAAGGACGTGGTGGTGGTCGAGGGCATGGTACCGACCCGTCATGCCAGCTACGCGGCACGGGTCAACCTGCACCTGGCCAAGAGCCTCGATGCCGAAGTCATCCTGGTCTCGGCGCCCGAGAACGAGGTGCTCAGCGAACTCTCCGGGCGCGTCGAGCTGCAGGCCCAGCTGTACGGTGGCCCGCGCGACCCCAAGGTACTCGGGGTCATCCTCAACAAGGTGCGCACCGAAGAAAGCATGCTCGAGTTCGCCACGCGCCTGCGCGAGCACTCGCCGCTGCTGCGTGGCGACGATTTCCGGCTGCTCGGTTGCATACCCTGGCAGGCCGACTTGAATGCTCCTCGAACTCGTGATGTGGCCGATCTGCTGGGGGCACAGGTGCTCAATGCCGGCGACTACGAACAACGGCGCATGAACAAGATCATCATCTGCGCCCGCACGGTGGCCAATACAGTGCCGCTGCTCAAGCCTGGTACCCTGGTGGTCACGCCGGGCGACCGCGACGACATCATCCTGGCTGTCAGCCTTGCCGCCATCAACGGCGTACCTCTGGCCGGGTTGCTGCTGACCAGCGACAGCAAGCCCGACCCGCGCATTCTCGAACTCTGTCGCGGTGCATTGCAGGCCGGCCTGCCCATTCTCTCGGTGAGCACCGGCTCCTATGACACCGCCAACCAGCTCAACCAGCTCAACCGGGAAATCCCGGTGGACGATCGTGAGCGCGCGGAAGTCATCACTGACTTCGTCGCCAGCCACCTGGATGCCGATTGGCTGCACCGGCGCTGCGGCACACCGCGCGAGCTGCGCCTGTCTCCGGCCGTGTTCCGCTACCAGTTGATCCAGCGCGCGCAGCAAGCGAACAAGCGTATCGTCCTGCCCGAGGGCGCCGAACCGCTGACCGTGCAGGCCGCGGCGATCTGCCAGGCGCGCGGCATCGCCCGCTGCGTGCTGCTGGCCAAACCCGAAGAGGTCCATGCCGTGGCCCGCGCCCAGGGCATCACCCTGCCCGAAGACCTGGAAATCCTCGACCCGGATCTGATTCGCAGCCGCTACATCGAACCCATGGTCGGCCTGCGCAAGAGCAAGAGCCTGAACGCGCCAATGGCTGAACAGCAGTTGGAAGACCCGGTGGTGATCGGCACCATGATGCTCGCCCTCGACGAAGTCGATGGCCTGGTTTCCGGCTTGGTGCATTCCACCGCCAACACCATTCGCCCTGCCTTGCAGCTGATCAAGACCGCGCCGGGAAGCAGCCTGGTATCGTCGGTGTTCTTCATGCTCTTCCCGGAGCAGGTGCTGGTGTACGGCGACTGCGTGATGAACCCGCATCCAAGCGCTGCGGAGCTGGCGGAGATCGCCCGGCAGAGTGCCGACTCGGCGCAGGCCTTCGGCATTGTTCCGCGCGTGGCGATGATCGGCTATTCGAGCGGTTCGGCCGCCAGCGGCGAGGAGGTCGAGAAAGTCCGCGAAGCGACCCTGCTGGCGCAGAAGGCCGGGCGCGAGTTGCAGATCGACGGTCCGTTGCAGTACGACGCGGCCGCCAATCCCGACATCGCTCGTCAGCTGGCACCCGACAGTCCGGTGGCAGGGCGCGCCACGGTGTTCGTCTTCCCCGATCTCAACACTGGCAACACCGCCCACAAGGCCGTGCAGCGCAGCGCCGACTGTGTAAGCCTCGGCCCGATGCTGCAAGGGCTGCGCAAGCCGGTCAACGACTTGCCGCGTGGCGCCCAGGTCGACGATATCGTCCACACCATCGCCCTCACCGCCATCCAGGCCAACCGCGCACCTGCCTGACCTGAAACGAAGAACGGGGCGAGTCGCCAAGACTCGCCCCGTTCTTTATCCCGCTGCCTGCTGCTTATTGGTACTGCTGACCCGGAATAGGCTTGAGGTTCACCTCTACCCGACGGTTCTGGGCACGGCCGTTGGCATCGGCGTTGCTGGCGATCGGCTGGTCCGGGCCAAGGCCGCGCACCGAAACGCGCGATGCATCGACGCCTTGGGATGTCAGGTAGCTGCTGACCGCTTGGGCACGACGCTGGGACAGGTCCATGTTGTGCTGACGGCTGCCAGTGCTGTCGGTGAAACCGATCACCTCGATGGTGTTCTGGTTGAACTGTTTGAACGAACCGGCCAGGTTGTTCAATGGCGTGTAGAAGCTCGGCGAGATGTTGGCCGAGTCGGTGGCGAAGGTGATGTTGCCCGGCATGATCAGCTTGATCTGGTCACCCTCACGCTGAACCTCGATGCCGGTGTTGGCCATGCTTTCACGCAGCGCGGCTTCCTGGCGGTCGGCATAGTAGCCATAACCGGCAGCGGCGGCCCCCACGGCGGCCGCGCCGATCAGCGCGCCCTTGCCACGGCTGTTGTGGTCGATGGCGGCACCCGCGACAGCACCAGCCAGGGCGCCCAGGCCGCCGTACTTGGCGGTCTTGCTCATACCCGTGGAACCTTGGGCCTGGCCTTGGTTTTCATAGGGGTTGTTGCTGGCACAACCGGACATCACGGCCGCGGCGGTGGCGACGATAAGCAGACGACGCATCATGGAAAGCTCCTACGGAAATTCAAGAGTGCAGCGGATCGATCGTGGATCTGTACCAGCCTTGGATTGCCATAGGGTGGAAAAATTCCCTGACGCCTCAAGCACGTACGAAAGGATTGCCGCGCATCTGCACCACAGCATAGCGTCGCGCCATGGTCTCTCTTGCGGTAGCGCTCGCATACGCTTGCAGGTCTTTTAGCGTTTGCTGGTTGACGCGCTCGTTGGGTCTGGGCGATGGATACAGCTCAAGTGTGTCGAAGACTATCGCATTGTAAGACCGGGATTTGAATTGCGGATCGATCCAGCGCATCACAGGGCGCCCGCTCGATGAAGTCGTCTGTTTCAATCTGTCGTAGTCAAGTATGAAGCCGGAATACTGCGCGCACTCCGTCACTTGAGAGACACATCCCCCGAGCAACATAGTGCTCAGGAAGAGGCCGACAACTGCTCTGTTCGACGTGGACATGGGTCTACCCTCAATTATTCAATTTTGGGCGAACAGCCATATAAGTGTTGCCGTATCTATTCTTTGCAGCGATCAGGACCCAGGCATCGCCGCGAGCTAATCGTTAACGAAATAGCCGATGCTAACTTGACTACATTATCGCTGCTTCGGTGGTAGAAATTTCTTTCTTCGACAACTAGTTGGACGTCGACCAGGCAGCCTTTTCAGGCAGACTCAGGTTTTTTGACACGTATTTCTCGGTGCGGCATCGACAACTACGCAACGTCGTCGATTCAGTGATAAAGCATTGAAAACAATGCATTATGAAAACAAAAAGCGTGATCAACCTGGCAACTGACTCGCAAGGTGGAACAGCCCTCTGACATGAAGCGGGTTTAAGGCCAAGTTAAAGACCACCAACTTGTACATGAACAACCCTGTCTCACCGACGATCCAGCTGCACCGACGAACAGACGGAAAGCAGTTGTTTCTTGCCACGTCCTTACTATCTGCTATAGATAAGTATCCATTCCAGGCATCAGGTGAGACACAGAATGTCAACGGCGAAGAAAATGACAGTAGGACAACTGACTATGTTGACCGCCGTCAATATGTTGGGCTCAGGTATTGTGCTACTTCCTAGCAAGCTCGCCGAGGTCGGCGGCATTTCCATTCTGTCGTGGTTAGTGACGGCAACGGGGTCTCTGGCCTTGGCCTACGCGTTTGCACGCTGCGGAATGCTCAGTCGAAAGACCGGTGGCATGGGAGGTTACGCCGAGTATACATTCGGCAAGGCCGGCAACTACCTGACGAACTACACCTACGGCCTGTCGCTATTGATTGCCAATGTGGCGATCAGCATCACAGCGATCGGTTATATCCAGGTCCTGTTCGGCGTGGAACTCGACTCGCTGCAAGTCGGTCTGGCAACCATCGCCTTGCTGTGGCTCACCACCTTCGCCAACTTCGGCGGCGCGCGGATCACCGGCAGGATCGGCTCCGTGACTGTCTGGGGGGTCATCGCGCCAGTGGTTCTGGTGTCCACCATCGGATGGTTCTGGTTTGACCGCAGCATCTACGCCGCAGGGTGGAACCCGCACGACATGGGCTATCTGGAAGCGGCTGGCGCGTCGGTGGCCATCACGTTATGGGCGTTCCTCGGACTTGAGTCAGCGTGCGCCAACACCGACGCGGTGGAAAACCCCGAAAAGAACGTGCCGATCGCCGTACTGGGCGGCACGCTCGGCGCGGCAGTGATCTATATCGTCTCGACCAACGTGATCGCAGGTATCGTCGACAACCCGGAACTGGCCTCCTCCACGGCGCCGTTCGGCCTGGTGTTCGCCAAGATGTTCTCGCCCTTCGTCGGTGACCTGGTCATGACAGGGATGGTGCTGGCCTGCATCGGTTCGTTGCTGGGCTGGCAGTTCACCATTGCCCAGGTCTTCAAGAGTTCGGCGGACACCGGCTACTTCCTGCCCATATTTGCCAAGGCCAACAAGGCAGGCACACCGATCGTCGGCATGCTGATCCTGCTGGCGGGTCAAACGGCACTCGGGCTGCTCACCATCAGCCCCGACCTGAGCAAGCAGTTCGACACCCTGGTCAACCTCGCGGTGGTCACCAACCTTGTGCCCTACATCCTGTCCATGGCGGCGCTGATGACCATACAAAAGGTCTGCAACGTGACGCCAGGCAAGGCGCTTGCGACCAACATCGTCGCCTGGGTGGCGACGGCTTACAGCTACCTGGCGCTCTACAGTTCAGGCGAACAGGCGCTGATGCTCGGCGGCGTCGCAACCATCTTCGGCTACACCCTGTTCAGCTTCGTCAATAACCGGCTTATCGCGCTGGAAGCACTCAACAACAGCGTCCCCACACAGACGGTCAGCGCTCAGCACATCACCGGCGAGCCGGTGCCGGTGAACCATCTGCAAACAGGCTTGAAGGAGGTCAGATCATGACGCAGTACAGACATACGCTCGGCATGCTCACGCTACTGGTCAGCAGCCCGCCGGACAAACGCACGGTCTTCGGTCGTGCCTTGAATCAACTGATCAGCGAAGTGGAGGAACGTGGCATCAGCGTGCTCACCTCCGAGTCGATGAACGATGCACGGTCGATCCTGCACACCGATCCGGCTGTCCAGTGCATTCTGCTCAGTTGGGAGATGGACGACAGCGAAGGCCACGAGGCCTGCATCAACCTGCTGACCGGCCTGCGTGAACGCAATACCCGGGTACCGGTCTTCCTGATCAGTGATCGCAGCACCGCTTCGAATATTCCACTGGTGGTCATGCAGCACGCCGATGACTTCATCTGGCTGCCGGAAGATACCAGCCGTTTCCTCAGCGGACGTATCCTGGCGGCCATCGAACGTTACCGCCAGGCCGCCTTGCCGCCCATGTTCGGCGCGCTGGTGCGATTCGCGAGGTCCTACGAGTATTCCTGGCATACCCCAGGACATGCCGGTGGCACGGCCTTCCTCAAAAGTACCGCGGGCCGCGCGTTCTATGAGTTCTTCGGGGAGAACCTGCTGCGTTCGGACCTGTCGATCTCGGTCGGTGAACTTGGCTCGCTGCTCGATCACAGTGGTCCGATCGGTCAGGGCGAGCGCTACGCCGCCAAGGTGTTCGGAGCCCATCGCACCTACTACGTCACCAACGGCTCCTCGATGTCCAACCGCGTGATCCTCATGGCCAGCGTCACGCGCAACCAGATCGCCTTGTGCGACCGCAACTGCCACAAGTCCGCCGAACATGCGATGACCTTGTCGGGCGCCCTTCCGACCTACCTGGTGCCGACCCGCAACCGCTACGGCATCATCGGCCCGATCCTGCCGCAGACATTGAGCCGCGAAGGTGTGAAGGCGGCCATCGCCAACAACCCGCTGGTCAAGGACGGCATCGATCCGACGCCCGTGCACGCCATCATCACCAACTCCACCTACGACGGGCTGACCTACAACGTCACTCGCGTCGAGGAGCTGCTGGGGCAGAGTGTCGACCGGCTGCACTTCGATGAAGCCTGGTACGGCTACGCGCGGTTCAACCCGTTGTACCGCGAACGCTTCGCCATGCATGGCAATCCGGCCGATCACGATGAATCGAAGCCGACCGTCTTCGCCACCCAGTCGACGCACAAGCTGCTCGCGGCTCTGTCCCAGGCCTCGATGATTCACGTGCGCCATGGCCGTAACCCGATCCATCACGGGCGCTTCAACGAGTCGTTCATGATGCACGCCTCGACCTCTCCCAACTACGCGATCATGGCCTCCTGCGACGTCAGTTCCGCGATGATGGAAGCGCCCAGCGGGCAGATCCTCACGACTGAATCCATCGAGGAAGCCATTGCCCTGCGTCAGGTCATTTCGCGCATGCACAGCGAGATGCAAAGCACCGGAGACTGGTTCTTCACCTGCTGGCAGCCGCCAACGGTCCAAGTGGGCGACGCCACGGTGCCCTTCCACGAAGCGGACCCGACGCTGCTGAAAACCGAGCCGTATTGCTGGGTACTGCACCCCAACGAGGTGTGGCACGGCTTCGGCGATATCGAAGACGGCTATTGCATGCTGGACCCGATCAAGGTCTCGATCCTCAGCCCCGGCATGGGCGACGATGGCAACCTGCTCGACACAGGTATCCCCGCCTGTATTCTTTCGGCGTATCTTGGACGCCAGGGCATCATCGTCGAGAAGACCACCGACTTCACCATTCTCTTCCTGTTTTCCATCGGTATCACCAAAGGCAAGTGGGGCACCCTGGTCAACGCTCTGCTGGACTTCAAACGCGACTATGACGACAACCTGGAGCTGGAACTGTGCCTGCCGGACCTGCTGGCAGCCAACCAGACCCGCTACGCCGGCATGGGCCTGAAGGATCTGGCAGACGAAATCTTCGCCGCCATGAGGGAACACAAGACCACGTCCATCATGGCCAAGGCCTTCGGCATGCTGCCCGAGGCCGTGTTCAGCCCAGTGGAGGCCTACGAGAAACTGGTCCGCAACGACGTCGAACTGGTGACGTTGGAAGAAGCAGCCGGGCGTATCGTGGCCACTGGCATCGTACCCTATCCACCCGGCATCCCACTGCTGATGCCGGGCGAAAACGCCGGGGCCGCAGATGGGCCATTACTGGCCTATCTGAAGGCGCTGGAAAGCTTCGACAAATCCTTCCCTGGCTTCACTCACGATACTCACGGTATCGAAAGCGAAGCCGGTGTCTACCGTCTGCTCGTGCTGAAATAAGGTCGTCCATGGCCGCCGGAAGCGACATGCATCTGGCGGCCATGACATGCACAGCATGAATCCATGACAACAACTGCCATGCCAGCCGTCTCCTTAAAATCGAAAAGAATCGACGAGGGGTGAATTATTTCATGTGTTACCGGATCTTAACGTCACGGGTCCCGGCCTTGCCGAACAACCGAGCACCGCCCATTGGCCTCATTGGTCTCGCCCGCCGCTGACAGCCCGCGACGAGACATGGTCGCACAAGGTAATCTGTATGAAATCACGTCGGAAACACGTCAATCCCATCGGCCTGAACGACATCACCATCGTCGACGACGCAAAGATGCGCAAAGCCATCACTGCCGCAGCGTTGGGCAATGCGATGGAATGGTTCGACTTCGGTGTCTATGGCTTTGTCGCCTACGCATTGGGCAAAGTCTTCTTCCCGGGCGCCGATCCTGGCGTGCAGATGATCGCCGCCTTGGCAACCTTCTCGGTTCCTTTCCTGATCCGTCCCCTGGGCGGGCTGTTCTTCGGTGCCCTGGGCGACCGCTACGGCAGGCAGAAGGTCTTGGCAGCGACCATCGTGATCATGTCCATCAGTACCTTCGCGATAGGACTTATCCCTTCCTATGCTTCCATCGGCGTCTGGGCCCCCGTCCTCCTGCTGCTTGCCAAGATGGCGCAGGGCTTCTCCGTCGGGGGCGAATACACGGGGGCTTCCATCTTCGTTGCCGAATACGCGCCTGACCGCAAGCGCGGCTTCCTGGGGAGCTGGCTGGATTTCGGCTCGATCGCAGGCTTTGTTCTGGGCGCCGGCGTCGTGGTGCTGATTTCCACTGTCCTTGGCGAGGAGGAATTTCTCGAATGGGGCTGGCGCCTGCCCTTCTTCCTCGCGCTTCCGCTAGGCATGATCGGGCTTTACCTGCGACACGCCCTGGAAGAAACACCGGCATTTCAACAGCATGTGGACAAGCTGGAACAGGGCGATCGCGAAGGCCTTGCCGGCGGCCCCAAGGTATCGTTCAAGGAGGTGGCGACCAAGCATTGGCGCAGCCTGCTGACTTGTATCGGGGTAGTGATCGCGACCAACGTCACCTACTACATGCTGCTCACCTACATGCCGAGCTACCTCTCGCACAACTTGCACTACAGTGAGAACCGCGGCGTGCTGATCATTATCGCCATCATGATCGGTATGCTGTTCGTCCAGCCGATCATGGGGCTGATGAGCGACAAATATGGTCGCCGTCCTTTCATCATCTTCGGCAGTGTCGGCCTGTTCGTTCTGGCGATCCCGGCCTTCATGCTCATCAACAGCAATGTGCTAGGCCTGATCTTTGCCGGACTGCTGATCCTGGCCGTGTTGCTCAATGCCTTCACCGGCGTGATGGCCTCCACGTTGCCAGCCATGTTCCCGACGCATATCCGCTATAGCGCGCTGGCCAGTGCTTTCAATATCTCGGTACTGATTGCCGGCCTGACGCCCACGATCGCCGCCTGGCTGGTCGAGGCTACCAACAACCTCTACGTGCCTGCCTACTACCTGATGTTCATTGCCGTGATCGGTCTGGTCACAGGCATCACCATGAAGGAAACAGCGAACAAACCCCTGCGCGGTGCAACGCCTGCCGCTTCCGACATCGAAGAAGCGCGCGAGCTTCTGCAAGAGCATCACGACAATATCGAACAGAAGATCGAAGACATCGATGCGCAGATTTCCGATCTGGAAAACAAGCGCCAGACGCTGGTGCAACAACACCCTCGTATCAACGAATGAGCTCGGATGCAGCGCTTCGTCCAAGGACAACAGTCGGGTAAGAGGGACATTCCCGCCCCGAGGGAGGTGCATCCCATGGATGGGATGCACGCTGGGAGCGCCCGGTGTGGGCGCTCAAGCGATCAGGGCAGATACAGCTTGAACAGGCCACCGCCCAAGGTGCCGCCATTGCTGATCTCGATCCGCCCGCGTATGCCGTCACGTTCGTGCAAGGCAGCGATCCGGGCCGCGAAGTACAAGCCCAGGCCGGTACTGCCGGTGCTCTGGTCGATGCCTTGGACGAACTCTTCCTGGCGCTCGATCATGACTTTCGGGTAGCCGGGGCCATCGTCGTTGATGCAGATGATCAACTGCTCGTCTTCTTCCTCGATGCTCAGCAGCAGCGCGTGGCCGGCGTGCCGGATGGCGTTGTCGATCACGTTGGCCACCACCGATGCGACCAGCTCGCGATCGAAGAAACCAAGCGGAGCGTCGGTATCGATACGCCAGGTGGCCAGGATGTCGCGCTGCACCAATACCTCTTGATGCTGCGCCAGCTGCGCCTCGATGAAGTCGTCGAGCTCGTGGTAGTCCGGGCATACGGGAAGCTGATTGACACCTAATTTGTAGAGGCCGAGCAACTGCACCAACATGCTGTTGAGGTGGGAAAACTCATGCTCGATCACGCCTTGCTCGCTTGCGCTACGCAGTTCGGGAGGCATGCGCGATACCCACTGGCCGTGGGCCTGGGTCAGCGCGGCGAGGGAATTTTTCATGTCGTGTACGGTGGAGGCGATCACCGTGGAAAAATCCAGCCCCTGGTTGTCGTGGTTCATGCGCCAAAGACTCGGATATGGAGTTTACGGTAACGGTCGTAGCGATTGTCGCTGGCGGGAATGCCGGCGACACCGTTGAGGCTCTTGCGGCATTCCTGCATGACCTCTTCGGAAAGCTTGTCGCCAGCGATACGCAGCAAGGCTTGTGTGGTGTTGAGGGAGATACTGATGTTCTTCGGCTGCATGGCCAACGCCCGCCGGAAAATATCCAGCGCCTCCTTGAGGTCGCCGCCCTGATAGCTACGGACACCCTGGCGGTTGAGCTCCACCGCCTGGGTGACCGCGTTGAGCACGGCGGGATCGTCGGTCAGCTTGGAGACGCTCTCCATGACCTTGGGATCATCGCCGTAGGTTTCCACGCAACCCTTGAGGATGGACACGGCAGCGCCGTCCTGACCGAGCGCCTGCAACTGCCTGGCGACGGTGAGGGCGGCGTCGACCGAGAAGAACTGCTCCATCTTTTCCAGCCGCTGGACGGCCTGCTCGGTCAACTTGCCCGCGGTTTCAGGGTCGCCGACCTGTTGCAGGCTGGCGGCCTTCATCATCCGCGCACGGACCTGCAGCCCCTGGTCATCGGCGTTGTCCTTGGCTACCTCGCTGAGCACGGTGTTGATCTCGACACGGGTACGCGCATCCAGGCCATGCCCCTGATTCTTGCTCATCAGCGCCTGGGCCAGGTTGAGGTTGCACTCCGGGTCCTTGTAGCGTGAGCTCTTGCCCTGATTGACCGCTTGGCGGAAAGCCTTGGTGGCGCCTTCGAAGTCACCGTTCTCCATGGCCAGCTTGCCCAGCATCGACTGCCGACGCACGGCCAGAGGCGATAGCCGCACGGCTTCTTCGAGCATGTTCTGGGCGCGCTTGGACTCGCCTTGGGCAACCAGCACTTGGGCCATGCCGTCGTAGAGCCCGGGCATGATCGGGAACGCCTTGAGCGCCTGATCGTAGACTCCCTGCGCCTGGCTGACCTTGCCGCGCTTGTGCAGCAGGCTGCCCAGGGCGGCATAGGCCCAGGGCTGCGGTCGACTGGACAGAATGGCCGTGAGCAACTTCTCGAGTTCGTCGAAGCGGTTGAGGTCGCGCAACGCGTCGGCGCGGTAGCGCAGGCACAACGGCGCGAAGCGTGGATCCTTGCGACACAGCTCGGCGCAGGCTGCCAGCACTTCGGCGGGACGACTGCGATCGAGTGCCTGGAGGATCGGCTTGAGCAGCGTCTTGCGCTGCGTCAGCTTTTCCAGGCGCTGGGCCAGACCGACGCGGTTGAAGGGTTTAGTCAGGTAGGCATCGGGCTCGTGCTCCAGGGCACTGAGCACGATCGCCTGACTGCTCTCGGCGGTCACCATGACGAAGACGCACTCATGACTGATCAGCTTGTCGATGATCAGATCTTCCAGCACCTGTTGGCCGTTCTTCTTGCCGTCGCCCAGGTGATAGTCCTGAAGGACGAAGTCATAGCGCTTCTGCGCGCACATGCGCAGTGCCTGTTCGCCACTGTCGGCGGTGTCCACCTCGCGAGCACCCAGCTCGCGCAGCATGGAACGCGTCGACGTTCGAAAATCGCTGTAGTCGTCGACGATCAGAAAGCTTTTTTGCCCGTACTGCAGCATCAACACGACCTGTCATGGGTTGAAGGAAAAATGCCCGTGGCGATGACGCCCAACCCTGTATCGGCCAGAGGCGAAAAAAGATGAGCGCGATCCACGCGACCCGAATGATAGCCAAAGGACATCAACCCGACGTTTGGCATGGGATAGCCGGAGCTCAGGAAAGCAGGCCCAATGTCTTGGCGCGAGCGACTGCCTGAGTACGACGCTCGACACCGAGCTTGCTGTTGATGTGACTGGCATGGGTCTTGACGGTGTGAAGGGAGATGAACAGGCGCTCGCTGATCTCCTGGTTGGAGCACCCTTGCGCGATCAGTTCGAGCACCGCCATCTCACGGCCGCTGAGGGCTTCGCTGGCTCCCGTCGGGGCTACCAGGACCCGTGGCAGACGAGTCAGCAGAGTCGCCTGGACCTCGCAGGCAGGGCGTTGCAGCAATTGCTCCCGCAGCCATAGGGAATGCCCTTCGATCAGTTGCTGGAAGGGTTGCAGCGCACCGCCCCGAGCCGCCTCCAGTGCCTGCGGCAGCACACCGCGCGCCTCGGCCTCCCGGCCTTGCGCCAACAGCAGACTCAGTGACTGACACAGGGCACTGACACACAACATCATCCCACCGCCGGCCTGACCGCGCCTGGCCAACGCATCCAGACGCGCGAGCGCCTGGGCAGGACGCTCCAGCTTCTGCTCCAGCGAGGCCTGTTGCAACTCGATGTGCAAAGGCAGCAGTGGGTGAAATTCGGGGGCGGGGGCCGCTTGCTCGCCGCCATAAGTCTGCCCCAGGCGCAGCAGCCAGGATTCGGCGAGATCGGTCCTGCCCTGGGCCAGCCAGAGCTCGCACTTCACCAAGGTGATCATTGCCAGGTAGAAGATGGGCGGCACGTCCCAGATATGCATCAGCCGTTCGGCTTCGGCCAGCTCGGCGAAAGCGTCGGCGAAGCGGCCTTCGCGACCGTCCAGGGTGGCGATGACGCAATGCCCGATCAGCACGCTGATGTCTCGACAGGCGCGGGCCTCGCTGAGCCCGGCGCGGAGCCGACTCCGTCCTTGCTCGGACTGCAGACGGGCGGCGAGCAGGAAACCTTCGTACAGGGTCAGGCGCGCCCGGACTGCGTACAAGCGCTGGGGGGGCAATCCCTGTAGCCGCTGGAGCCCACGATGAACTTCCTCCAGCGCTCGTGATACCTCCCCGCGCGCGTGCAGCACGCGCGCCCGATCATAATGAGCCAGGGCTTCGAACAGCGGATTGCCCACGCGCTGGGCCAGCTCGAGCGCCTCCCGGTTCCAGCCCCGGGCCCGCCAGAAATCGCCGTCGGCGATGGCCAGGTTGGACAAGGTCGACAGGCATACCAGGCGCTGACCGTAACGCTTGGTCGGCAGGGTCTGCAGGGCTTCGCCGCAGCAGGCCAGGGTTCGCTCGCGATCGCCACGCCCCCTGGCGATGATGCCGCTCAGGGCCAGCCATTGAGCGAGCATCGACCGTTGCGCGGTGGCCGACGGCGCGGGCAGAAAGCGGCTGAGGTGACTGGCCAGCTCCTGGGCGGCATCCAGCTGGCAGGCCAGCCCGAGCGCCCAGCTATACAGGACGATCAGGCGTGGCGTGCTGACCAGCAGGCTGTCTGGCAGGTCCATTTTCCAGCGCAGGAGCATGCCGACATTCTGCTCCGCCAGCAGTTGCTCTTCGGAAAGGCTCTGCACCAGATCCGCGGCGACGTCGAGGTGCCCGGCACGCAGGGCCTGCTCCACCGACTCGTCGAGCAACTCGTGCTTCTGGAACCAGCGGCAGGCGCGCAGGTGCAGGGTTGCCAGCGGTTGGCCGGATTCGCGACTGCGCAGAAGATCGGAAAACAGATGGTGATAACGGAACCAGCGGCCATGCTCATCCAGCGGTACCAGGAACACCTGATGGGCCTGCAGGAAGCGAAGGATCTCGTCGCTGTCCGTGCGTTCGCGCAGGGCATCGCACAATTGCGCGCAGAAACGATCCTGGCAGGCCGTCTCGTACAGAAACGCTTGCACGTCGGCGGGCAGTATTTCGATGACCTCTTCCAGCAGATAATCGCGGATCAGCCCTTCCCCACCGTGCAAGGCTTGCGGCATGGCCGGATCATCACCGGATTCGCCGGCCGCCAGTTGCCAGAAGCGCAGGCCCGCGACCCAGCCGTCGCTGCGCTGGATCAGGTTGTCGAGCGCCTGGCCGCGCAGGCCGGTCGGCTGCTTGCCGAGAACGGCCAAGGCTTCCTCGGAGGTAAGCCGCAGATCCTGTTCGTTGAGTTCGACCAATTGTCGCGAAAGGCGCAGACGGGCCAGGTGCCAGTCGGGACGCTGACGGCTGGTGACCAGCAAGACCAGTCCGGGCGGCAGGTGGTTAAGGAAAAATTGCAGGCAACGGTCCAACACCGGGCCTTGAGCCAGGTGATAGTCGTCCAGCACCAGCAGTACCGGATCGCTGGGGTGAAGATAAAGAGAAAGCTCGTCGAGCAGGTTGTCCAGCCACTCCTCGAAGGCGAACGGCTGATGATGCTGGCGCATTTTCAGCAGGCCCAGCGCTTGGCCTCCCAGGGCGGGGCAGAACTGCTGCAGACCTTCGAGCAACCTTTCCAGAAAGCGCCCTGGCTCGCTGTCCCTCTGGCTCAGGCCGAGCCAGAGGCTGCGCCAGTGGCTGGGCAGGTTCTGGCAGCATTCGATGGCCAGCGAGCTCTTGCCGAAGCCTGCGGGTGCATTGATCAGCAGCAACCTGCCGCCCAGTCCCGTGAGCAGACGCTGGGACAGGCGCGCTCGTGCGACATGGCCGTCCGGCAACGGCGGCCGGTAGAAACGCCCGTCCAGCAAGCCCAGGGCCTGGCTGGAGAATCCATTCGTACGGGACAAATCGGTCATGGCCGGCTCGTTCTGATGGGGAAACTTCGGCAGTACGTCAAGGGCGAGACTAGCGGTTAGTGTGGGGTATTAGAAGATGTTGGGCGGGGGGTCGGGTAAAAAAGACTACGACAAAAAGAAACAATGGAGGGGGATTGGCGCTAAAGGTAAGTCTTTGTGGCGTGTCATGGCGGCTAGACGCATGCAGGGACATCTCGTGGTGTTCTTGAGATCGAACGCCGCCCGCGCGGTGCATCGCGGGTGCATGTCTTTGGATTTGTAGTGCCTTTGAAATCGAGCGCCGCCCGCGCGGCGCATCGCGGGTGCATGCCTTTGGATTTGTAGCGCCTTTGAAATCGAGCGCCGCCCGCGCGGCGCATCGCGGGTGCATGCCTTTGGATTTGTAGCGCCTTTGAAATCGAGCGCCGCCCGCGCGGCGCATCGCGGGTGCATGCCTTTGGATTTGTAGTGCCTTTGAAATCGAGCGCCGCCCGCGCGGCGCATCGCGGGACAAGCCCGCTCACCACATTTGTTGCAACGTGCCATGGCCTGATAGACCGGAGTCTTAGCCTCTGTTTGTACGACCAAGATAAGGTGACTAAAAACAGCCTTGATGCAGTCTTCCGTCATGCACCAAAGCTGACAACTCCAGTCTCACAGGCCATGGTACGTTGCAACAAATGTGGTGAGCGGGCTTGTCCCGCGATGCGCCGCGCGGGCGGCGCTCGATCTCAAGAACGCTACAAAGCCATGACATGCATAGCGCGATGCGCCGCGCGGGCGGCGCTCGATCTCAAGAACGCTACAAAAGCCATGACATGCATAGCGCGATGCGCCGCGCGGGCGGCGCTCGATCTCAAGAACGCTGCAAAAGCCATGACAGGCATAGCGCGATGCGCCGCGCGGGCGGCGCTCGGTCTCGAGGGCGCTGCAAAATCCAAAGGCATGCCCTCAGCGGTCCTCATGCCGTCTCATTTCAGTGCCAAGACCTCAACGCACCCCCTGCTGGCGCAGCGCCGCTGGCTGGAAGTCGGCCTTGGTGGCGCTGACACCGAACTCATACGAGCGTTTTTCCTCGTTCTTCATGCCCAGCGCCAGATAGCGACCGGACTGCAGGTCATAGACGGTTTCCAGGGTGTACCACGGCACCTGGGCGTTGTAGTAGTCCTGGGAATGAGCCTCGGAAACACGCCACAGCTGATTACGACCGTCGTACTGGTCGATCACGGCTGCCTGCCAGGTATCCTCGTCGATGTAGAAGTCACGCTTGGCATAGATATGCCGCTGGCCCGACTTGAGGGTCGCCACCACGTGCCAGACACGGCGCAGCTCATAACGCGCGAGGTCCTGATTGATGTGGCCTGGCTTGATGATGTCGGCGTACTTCAGGCTCGGCTGGTCGAGCTTGTAGCTGTTGGAGGCGATGTACATCTCCTTCTTGCCTTCGAGCTTCCAGTCGTAACGATCAGGGGCACCGTTGTACATGTCCAGGTTGTCGGAGGTCCGCAGGCCATCCGCCGCGGTACCCGGGCCGTCATAGGAAACCTGTGGTGCCTGGCGTACCCGGCGTTGGCCTGCGTTGTAGATCCAGGCCTTGCGCGGCTCCTTCACCTGATCGAGGGTTTCATGCACCAGCAGCACGGTACCGGCCAGACGAGCAGGCGCCGTAACCTCCTGCTTGAAGTAGAACAGGACGTTGCCCGGGTTTTGCGCGTCGTAGTCCTTCATCCGATCACGGAAGACGAACTGGTCCTGGAAGTACACCAGGCTGTAGGAGCCGTTGGGCTGTGGAGTCGCCTGGGTCACCAAGCGCTTCACGCTGCCGCCGCGGTAGCGGGTGATGTGATTCCAGATCACTTCCACGCCACTTTTGGGTATCGGGAACGGCACGGCGGTCTTGAAGTTTTCCAGGCCATTGCCGCCGCCGATCAGCGTGGTCGCGGTGGCGTTCTGCTTGATCGCGGCGAACACCTCGTCCGGGACGGTGGAGCCGCGGTGGGTCTTGTACACGGGGATCTTGTACGTCTCGGGGTAGCGCTTGAACATCGCGAGCTGGCCAGGGGACAGCTTGTCCTTGTACTGCTCGGCGTTCTGCGCGGTGATGGTCAGCAACGGTTTCTCGCTGCCATACGGGTCCGAGAGGAAGCCTTTGCCATCGGCACTGCCCGCAGTCTTGGTCAACGGCTGCCACGGGCCGATGGAGCCGTCGGCGTTACCGGCCTTTTCCGCGCCCATCGGGGTCAGGGTGGAACCGAGCTTGGCCGCCTCGTCGGCGGAGACCGCGGCCATTACGCTGGATGCCAGCAGGGACAGGCCCAGCACACCGGCGGTCAGCAGACTCTTGGTGGTATTCATTCTGATGTCGTCCTGGATCAGTGGGCTTAGAAGTTCACGCCGAAGCTGAGCGCAACGAAGTCGCGATCATCCACGGTGGTGTACTTCCCATCGAAGAAGTTGGTGTACGACAGGTTCGCGGTATAGGTGTTCTGGTACTCCGCGTCCAAGCCGAGACTGATCGCCTTGCGGCCTTCCTCGAAGTTGGCGCCCGGGCCTGGCGAGTAACCGGAGACATCGTGAGACCAGGCCACGTTCGGCCTGAGGTTGACCCCGGCGAAGACGTCGTTGTAGTCCCAGATCACACGCGCCCTGTAGCCCCATGAAGTACTGGTGGTGTAGCCATCGTTCTCGCACTTGCGGCTCAGGTTCGCCGTGGACGCACCGGCACCGGCGCCCGCGATGGTGCTGGTATTGAGCGCCAGACAGGTGTCCGCGCCACCGGTGGCGGGCAACGGACCGGGCCCGTAGACAGGGTCTCGGCCATAACGGGTCTCGCGCGCGTTCTCCAGGCCGCCGACATGGGTGACGCCCAGCTCGCCGACCACCGTCATGCGGCTGGCACCCATCACCTGGTCGAAGAAGTGCGTCAGGGTGGTCTGGAACTGGGTGATCTCCTTGCGGCGATAACCGTGCAGGTCCTGGCCAGGCACGCCTGTGAGCAGCGAGGCGTTGCTCAAGGCCCCGCCCAGAGGTCGCACCCCGGCGAACAGGATGTCGGTGGTATTCAACTGCACCGGCGCGTTGGGCCGGTAGCTGACCTCGCCGCTCCACGCCGTACCGGTAGGCAGGGTGGTGGAGAAGCTCAGGCCATACAGGCGGATATCCTCGGGGTACTCGATAAAGTACTCGGAGTTGCCCGCGACGATCAGCGGCGCCAGGGCACGCAGCTGTGCCGGTAATGCGGCAACGCCACGGAAGACCCCGGGGGCGGCGCCCGTGGCACTGAAGATCGGCGCGCGGCTGTGGTAGTTCATGAAGTAGCCACCGAACTCGGTGTTCAGGGGCTCGTACATGTAGCGCAAGGCGACGCCGAACTGGCCACTGTCACGCGCGTCGCGGTCGGCCCCACGCCTTACCCCGACACCTTCCTCGTTGAGGTCGACCCCCTGACCGGCCAGGAACGCCTGGGCCGCGGCAGGAACGGCACGGCTGCTGTTGAGCACGCGCAGGTTGTCGGTACAGCCGTCGGCAACGATATCCGGCTGGGAGAAGAAGGTGCCGCAGTTGTCGACGATCGTCTGGTCCCATTCGATCTGGTAGAAGGCCTCGGCGGACAGGTTGTCGGTCAGACTCTGGGAGACGTAGAACATGTTGACCGGGATCAGGCCTTCCTTCACCTCGGCGCCAGGACGGCGGAAGGCAGACACGTCGATCGGGTTGACTGAGTTGATGCCCCCGCCGATGAAGGTACTTTCACCCCAGCTCACCACCTGCTTGCCAAAGCGCACGGAGCCCGGCTGATCGCCAATGGAGTAGTTGTGATAGACGAAGGCATCGAGCAGTTCCGCGCCCGAAGACTGGGCGCCTTCCTTGCGGTTGGAATCGCTGATGTCCTTGAACTCGCGGCCCTCGTCCTTCAGCTCGAAGTCATACCAGTATTTGCCGCGGACGAAGACCCCGGTATCGCCATATTTGAGTTCCAGGTCATGAATACCCTTGAAGATCTTGGAGAAGGTCTCGCCGCGCTTGAAGTTGAGGTGGCCATCGTCCGAGGTCTGCGATAGGCCCTTGCCGCCATTGTTGACCCCGATGAGGTTTTCGTTCGGCTTGGCGGTCGACCAGCTGGCGCCCACGGAGAGCGACGAGTCGAACTGGCCTTCGATTTCCCCGATGTTGAAACTGACGCCGAACGCAGGCCCGGCGAGCGTGGAAGCGAGGCTGACGGCCAGAGGCAGCTTGGCCCGGCGCCAGAACAGGTTTGCAGATGTCATCGACGCTACTCCATGTACTTTTTGTTATGGCAGTGAGTCCTTCCAGGAACGCTGCGTTCATCCGACTGCAAGGCAGCAGGCCTTGGCGAACGCGGCTTGCACGCGCATGGCGGCAAGCCACTCCCTGAAAATCCCCTGACTCGACTATAGCCAGCGGGCACATGCGCTAGATCCCTCTAAAGTGTGATTTGCGCTTTCCGTGACCGCCCTGCCCGAAATGTCGACCTGTTGGCCAACTGCAAGGAAGAATGGCGCAATTTCATTTTTAGACAAGGCGCGCGACTGTCTGGAATGGGGTTTTCGCCTATCAGGCAGCCTCGCGTCTCCGACTGCTACAAGGTCGACAAAAAGGCACTGTTACTGGCCTGCCACTCGATGATGTCCACCCGGATACGCTTCTTGTCCAGCTTGCCGACACTGGTCTTGGGAATTTCCGTAACAAGGGCGATCTGACTCGGAATCGCCCATTTGTTTATATGGCCCTGCTCGACGAATGGCTTGAGATGCTCCTTGAGCGCCCGCGCATCGATGCTTTGCAACGGATGCACGACCAACAGGGCAAAGGGTCGTTCGCCCCATTGGGGGTCCGCCACACCCACCACGGCCACCTCGCGGACCGCCGGGTGCCGGCTGATGAGGTCCTCGAGGTCGAGCGAGGACACCCATTCGCCGCCTGTCTTGATCACATCCTTGATACGGTCGCGTATGTCGATGAAGCCCATGCTGTCGAGGGTGGCCACGTCACCGGTGTGCAGCCAGCCGCCCTCCCACAGCTCCAGGCTTTTTTCCGGTTCGCGGAAGTAGCCCATGCTCAACCAAGGCGCGCGCAACACCAGTTCGCCCTGGGTTTCGCCATCGGCGGGCAGGAAGTTGCCCTCGCAATCCATGATCGCGGCCTCGACCAATGGCACGGGTACGCCTGCCTTGATGCGGTAGCTGATTCGCTCCTCTTCGGTCCCGGCCTGCAGTTCATCATTGAGGTGCGCGCAGGAAATCAACGGACAGGTTTCCGACATGCCATAGGCAGCGGTGAGCTGGATGCCGCGAGCCTTGGCGGTTTCGTAGAGGGCCCGGTTGAGCGCGCTACCGCCGATGATGATCTTCCATCCGCCGAAATCCAGCCCTTGCGCGGCCTTGCAGTTGATCAGCATCTGCAGGATGGTCGGTACGCAGTGGGAGAAGGTCACCTTTTCCTTGCGCCATAGCTCGACCAGCAATTCAGGATCGTAACGTCCCGGATAGACCTGCTTGAGCCCGAGCATGGTAGCGGCATAGGGGATGCCCCAGGCATGTACGTGGAACATGGGCGTGATGGGCATGTACACATCGTTGCTGCCGAACAGGCGTACGCTATCGATGCTACCGGTCACCGACGTCTCGGCCAGCGTGTGCAAGACCAACTGGCGGTGTGTGAAGTACACGCCCTTGGGGTTGCCTGTGGTACCGGTCGTGTAGAAGGTGGTGGCAACCGAATTCTCGTCGAAGTCCGGAAAGTCATAGTGCGGGCTCGCGGCGGCGAGCAGTTGCTCGTATTCGCCGACCAGGGCGGGCAGCTCGGCAGTCTTGTCCTCGCCATCGGTCAGCAGCAGGGTCTTTTCTACCGTGGTCAGCTGACCGGCGATCGCCTGGTACAGACCGACGAAATCGCTGTTGACCAGCACGAAACGATCTTCGGCATGGTTCATGGTGTAGAGCACCTGCTCCGGCGAGAGGCGTACATTGATGGTGTGGACCACCGCGCCGATCATCGGGATGGCGAACATGCACTCCAGGTAGCGATGACTGTCCCAGTCCATGACCGCCACGGTATCACCGGCCTTCACGCCCGCCTCGCTCAGCACATTGGCCAGGCGGGCGATGCGTTCGTTCAGTTGCAGGTAACTAAAGCGCAGCTGGTCGCGGTAGACGATCTCGCGAGTCTTTTCGTAACGACTGCCAGACATCAACAGGCGCTTGATCAGCAGGGGAAAGGAATAGGCACCTTCGGTAGGCGCAATGATGCGAGTCTGCAGCATGGGAGTCCCTTTTCTGGCGTACAGCCGTGGCAAATCAGGACCTTACTCTAGAGCGGAGCACAGCAGGCCAAATCAGCCGAAGGAATGATTCGACTTGTGCAGGTATGAGTCATGCCCGAACTTGTCGGGCATCAGTGGGCGCGGACGAAGTGACGCCTTCCTCCCGCCAAACCCAGCAACCTTCAATGCATTTCGGTAAAGGCAATCTTGATGCCCAAGCCTACCAGCACGGCCCCCATGGCCCGGTCGAACCAGTGCCCCATGCGGGCGAAACCTGCACGCACACGCTGCTGGCTGAACAGCATGGCTACCAGGCAGAACCAGAAGCCGGTCGCCACTGCCAGGTAAACGCCGTAGCCGGCCTGCACCAGCAGAGGGGTATGCGGGTCGATGACCACGGTGAACAAGGACAGAAAGAACAATGTGGCCTTGGGGTTCAGGCCATTGGTCATGAATCCGGCAACATAAGCCGCGCGAGGGCTGCGCGCGGTTTCCGTTACCGCTGTCTGATCCGCACCCGCCTTGGCTGGACCCGCACGCAGGGCCTTGATACCGATGTACAGCAAGTAGGCCGCCGCCAGCCATTTGAGCGCATTGAACAGCACGATCGACTGGGACACGATCAACCCGATGCCCAGCAGCGAATAACCGACATGCACGAAGATCGCGGTCCCTACGCCCAAGGCGGTCCAAGTACCGGCGCGTCGCCCATGAGCCACGCTTTCGCGAACCACGACGGCGAAATCCGGGCCTGGACTGGCTACGGCCAGCAGGTGAATGAGGGCAACGGTGAGAAATTCAGCCCAGTACATGGGGCAGGCTCCTTGCAATAATTGGATACAGACATCCCAGACTAACCCTTGGTAGCCAAAGGCGACAGGTACAGTTGCCTGCCAATTGCGTTTCGGGAAAGACATTGACGCTCTTTGCCCGCGCCCGCGAAACTCCCATGCCACAGAAGTCTGTCTTCCCACTGCCACCGGAGTTCCCATGCCAAGCCCGCGACGTGCCGTGTTCCTCGACCACCAGTCCCTCGATCTGGGTGATCTCGACCTCAGTGCCCTCGAAAACCAGTTCGACAGCCTGCAATGCTACCCGGCGACTTCCCCGGCCGAGGTCGCCGCACGCGTTCAAGATGCTCAAGTGGTCATTAGCAACAAGGTCATGCTCGATGCCGCAACCCTAGCGGCGAACCCTCAATTGCAACTGATCCTGGTCGCTGCCACCGGCACCAACAACGTCGACCTGCAAGCCGCGCGAGCCCAGGGCATCACGGTGTGCAACTGCCAGGGCTACGGTACGCCTTCGGTCGCCCAGCACACCTTGACGCTGCTGCTGGCACTGGCCACGCGCCTGTGCGACTACCAGCGGGCGGTCGCCGAAGGCCGTTGGGCAAAGGCCAGCCAGTTCTGCCTGCTGGATTTCCCTATCGTCGAGCTGGAAGGCAAGACCTTGGGCCTGCTGGGTCACGGCGAGCTGGGTGGTGCAGTCGCCCGCCTGGCCGAAGCCTTCGGCATGCGCGTGCTAAGCGGGCAGATCCCCGGTCGCCCGGCCCGCGATGACCGGCTGCCGCTGGCAGCGTTGCTGCCGCAGGTCGACGCGCTGACCCTGCATTGCCCGCTCACCGAACAGACCCGGCACATGATCGGCGCGCGCGAGCTGGCGCTGCTCAAGCCAGGCGCGCTGGTAGTCAATACCGCTCGCGGTGGCCTGATCGACGAGCAGGCACTGGCCGACGCGCTACGCAGTGGTCATCTGGGTGGCGCCGCTACGGACGTGCTGACGGTCGAGCCGCCGGTCGATGGCAACCCTCTGCTGGACGCGAGCGTACCTCGACTGATCGTCACGCCTCACAGCGCCTGGGGCGCGGTGGAGTCTCGCCAACGCATCGTCGGGCAACTGGTCGAGAATGCACAGGCGTTCTTTGCCGGACAGGCACGGCGAGTGGTCAGCTAAACGCCTCTGGCCTCTGCTAAACTGCGCCACTTTTTTCAGGAGGCGCTGCCCATGGACCCGCGCAGTGAAGTGCTGCTTCGCCAGGCCGAACTGTTTCAAGGCCCCTTGCTGCTTGCCGGCTTGCCCGCAGATGACCTGCTCGGGCACCTGGCGGGCGCCAATGGCTGGAGCTGGCACGCGGGTGACCAGGCCCAGCTCGACAGCCGCTTCGCCGGTCGTAGCCACCATGGCGTGACCGTGCCGGAGGTGCCCTTCGAGGCAGCGGTGCTGTTCCTGCCCAAGTCGCGCGATCTCGCGGCCTACCTGCTCAATGCCCTGGCGTCCCGCCTGGGCGGGCGCGAATTGTATCTGGTGGGCGAAAAGCGCGGAGGTATCGAAGGCGCCGCCAAGCAGCTCCACGCCTTCGGCACGCCGCGCAAGCTCGACAGCGCCCGTCATTGTCAGCTCTGGAAGGTCACGGTGGAGCACGCGCCAGAGCCCAAGGCGCTGGAAGACCTGGCGGAGCGCTTCGAGCTACCCCTGATCGATGGCCCCTTGCAGGTTGTCAGCCTGCCGGGCGTATTCAGCCACGGTCGCCTTGACCGCGGCACGGCCCTGCTGCTGGAACACCTCGATCACCTGCCGGTCGGGCCAGTGCTGGATTTCGGTTGCGGAGCCGGAGTGCTTGGCGCGGCAGTCAAGCGTCGTTACCCGGACAGTCAGCTCACCCTGCTGGATGTCGATGCGTTCGCCGTGGCCAGCAGTCGCCTGACACTTGCCGCCAACGGCCTGGAAGCAGAGGTCATCAGTGGCGACGGTATCGATGCGGCGCCCTCCGAGCTGGCCGTTATCCTGAGTAACCCACCGTTCCACACAGGCGTTCATACCAACTATCACGCTTCGGAAAGCCTGCTGCAAAAATCACGCGATCATCTTCGAAAAGGTGGTGAACTAAGACTCGTAGCCAACAGCTTCCTACGCTATCAGCCGCTTATCGAAAACGCGCTGGGAACCTGTACAACCCGAGCCGAAGCGAACGGTTTCAGGATTTACCAGGCGACACGCGCTTAAAACAAGGCTTGCCGAAACGGATTTGCCTAGGCAGAATCCGCTCCGTCCTAGGGGAGTAGTCTCCCGCGAGCACCCTGCTCGCCCGGCACGCGTCAACATACTTGGCCCACAGGCCATGGCGCGTGCGACCCGCGGTCCGCGCAGACGGATCCAGGTTTGACAAGACCTATGACACGCACACCTTACCCGGGGCGGGAAGGTCGTACGTGTCATAGCCGTGTCGACCCGCCCCTTTAGGAAACCTGATGCTGGAATCTCTTCTTATCCCAACCGCAGTTGTCGCGCTTGCCGAAATCGGTGACAAGACGCAGTTGCTGGCGCTCATTCTTGCAGCTCGATTTCGCAAGCCCTGGCCGATCATTGCCGGCATCGTCGCCGCCACCTTGGCCAACCATGCAGCGGCGGGCGCGGTGGGGGCCTGGGTCAGTGGTTTCTTCAGTACGACGGTGCTGCACTGGATACTTGCCGCCAGCTTTGCCGCGACCGCGCTCTGGACGCTTGTGCCAGACAAGATGGACGATGACGAAGCTGGCGCGGCTCGCCGGTTCGGGCCATTCCTGACGACCTTGATTGCGTTCTTTCTCGCCGAGATCGGGGACAAGACGCAGGTCGCTACCGTGATGCTCGCGGCGCAGTACCCAGATCTGATCATGGTCATTATCGGGACGACGCTGGGGATGTTGATTGCTAACGTGCCGGTCGTGCTGGCGGGGAATTTTGCGGCGGACAAGTTGCCGCTTACCTTGATACGGCGATTGGCTTCGGCGGCCTTCTTTGTTCTGGCGGGAGTGGCGGTTTATTCGGCGATGCAGGCTAGCGGCTGGGTGGGTTGAGAGCGCTGCTCGACTCGTCCGAAACGTGAGCGACCTGGTTATCCAGATCTATTGCTGTCGCTGTAGATCTTGATCTACCGCCCCATTCCAGCAGGCCGAGCGGGGCTGGCAGATCAACAGCCAGAGCAAGAGCAGCTTCGTGTGTAGCGCGCCAACCTGCTCTTCCAGTGAAACCGTAACCTTACTTCCTGGCCTGCTCGTAAAGCGGCATCACCTTCGGTATCGCCGCCTGCAAGGAAGCGATCCGGCTGGAGGACGCCGGGTGAGTACTCATGAACTCCGGCTGAGAACCACCCGATGCCTGGCTCATCTTGTTCCACAAGGTGATGGCAGCATTCGGGTCGTACCCGGCCCGAGCCGAAAGCTCAAGGCCGATCAGGTCGGCTTCGTTTTCGTTGGACCGGCTGTTAGGAAGGGTCAGAGAGTACTGCACGACGGTATCGGCCAGGGCGAGACTGTCTTGCCCCAGACCAAGCAACGCGCCCGCACCCTGGCGAGCCATCTGCACACCATAGGCCTTGGACATGGCCTCGCGCCCATGCTCGCGCAGGGCATGGGCAATTTCATGCCCCATCACCGCGGCAAGCTCGTCATCGGTCAGCTTGAGCTGCTCGATAAGACCGCTGTAGACGAAGATCTTGCCTCCAGGCCCACAGTTGGCGTTGAGCTCGTCGCTCTTGATCAGGTTCACTTCCCACTGCCATTGGGCCGCATCCGGACGGAACTGCGGGGCCTGGGCGATCAGGCGGTTGGCAATGGCCTGGACGCGCTTGGCGTTGGCACTGGTCTTGTCCAGGTCACCCTTGCTCGAAGCTTCTCCCAGGGTCTCCTGGTACGACTGGGCATACATCTGATTGACCTGGTCGGTCGACAGCATGCTGAACATGTACTGCTTGCGCTCGACGCCGACGGAGCCGCCGCTGGTCGTATTAACCGCCTGACAGCCGCCCAGTACGACACTGGCACCCAGCAGGCCGGCCAAAAATGTTTTACGCATGAACACACTCCTTTTTACATGCCGCGTATCCTAGGCCGAGATTGCACCCAGGACTATAACCACGAGGAAGATTTCTCGCCCTTTTCAGGACACCGTCGGCCATGGGCCAACCCGAATCCATTAACCCGGAGTCAGGCACTCCGGGCCATCGAGCTTGGGATCATTGACGAAATTGGCCAGCACTCGTTCCCGAAGAGTCGACGGAGGGCGCGCCAGCAGTTCCTGGATTCGTGGCAATGGCGTCGCCGGATCGAGCCAGGCGGCCTGCGCCGCTTCGTCGAGAATCAATGGCCTGCGCTGGTTCATCGCGGCCTGGGTGACGACGGCGCAACTCAGCCAGACCTGTTCCTGGACCGGATAAGCCTCCCATATCGCCGCGAAGAACAGGGAAGCACCCTCGCCCGGGGTCAGCCAGTAGGGGCGTTTGCGGGCACTGCCGCGCCATTCGTAGAAACCGTTGGCCGGCATCAGACAGCGTCGCAAGCGCAGGGCTTCGCGGAACATCGGTTGCTCGGCAAGGGTTTCGGCGCGGGCATGCGCCGGCGTGCGCGAGAGGTCGGTCAACCAGGGCGGGGTCAGCCCCCAGCGGGCCAGGGCCAGCTCCGGCGCGCCTTCGACCTGGCGCTGGATCAGCACCTGGGCGCCGGGCGAGATATTCCATTGCGCCTGATGCCCGACTGGAAAACCCGGCAATGCAGCAAAGGCCGGGGACCAGCGAAACAGGGCGTAGCGTCCACACATGGCGATATACAACCTAGCAAATCAGGGTTCCGGGAAAACTCTCCGGTTCGTCGCCAGCAAGTGGCTGGGCGGCATTGTACGCGTCGATCAGTTGCCGTGCGCACCCGGCCTGCTCGTCGTCGACCACCAGGCCCAGCACCCCTTGCAATGGCAGGTCGCCCATGGCACCCATCAAGTCGCGCCCGACCAGATGCACGGGGATACCTTCGCTGGCCAGCATGAGAATCAACACTTCGGCCTCCATGAGGCTTTCAGGTTCGTAGATCCGCCGCATCAGGCATCATCCTCGCGCCTGACGTCGAGCATCCACTCGTCGCCCTGTACCTGCAGGATGAAGATGATCGGTTGGCAGCAGACCTGGCAATCCTCGGTGTATTGCTGGTCGCCCCCGGAGAGATCGACCGTGGTCTCGACCGGCTCACCACAATAAGGACAATAGTAGGTCTCGTTTTCCAGCATCGCGGCCTCCGCGGTGACTTGTGCGTATAATCGGCGATCTGTTTACAGGCCCTTGGCGTGTCCGTACTTTTCGGACCGGCCCTTACCTTATTACCCTAGCCGTTTCCAACAAGAGAGCATGATGGGCGAATTCGATGCCATCCGACCCTACGACGACGCTGAGGTCCCTGCCGTTCTGGCACGCCTGCTCAGCGACCCGGCATTCCTCGATATCCTCACTCACTTCCGCTTCCCGCGTGCCGCCGGCGCGTTCGGCTGGCTGCTCAAGCCGCTGATCGCACGGCGCCTGCGCCAGGAGTTCGCCGGCGTCAGTTGCGTCTCGACCCTGCAGGACAAGGTCGAGCATTACGTCGACCAGACCATCGATCGCGCGACCGACGGCGTGACCTATTCCGGCGTCGAGCAGCTCAAGTCCGGGAGCGCCTATCTGTTCCTGGCCAACCATCGCGATATCGTCATGGATCCCGCGTTCGTCAACTACGCGGTGTACCACGCCGGTCTGCCGACCCCGCGTATCGCCATTGGCGACAACCTGCTGCAGAAGCCGTTCGTCAGCGACCTGATGCGCCTGAACAAGAGCTTCATCGTCCACCGTTCGATCAGCGGACGTCGCGAGAAGCTGGCGGCGTATCAATTGCTGTCGGCATACATCAACCATTCGATCCGCAACGACTGCGTCTCGATCTGGATCGCCCAGGCCGAAGGCCGGGCCAAGGACGGCGACGACCGGACCGATTCGGCCATCCTCAAGATGTTCCACATGAGCCGCAAGGACGAGCCGTTCGGCGCGGTGATCCAGGGCCTGAACCTGACCCCGGTATCGATCAGCTATGAATACGACCCGTGCGATCAGGCCAAGGCCCGCGAGTTGTATATCCGCGCCACGACCGGCACGTACAAGAAGACGCCCGGCGAGGACGACAACAGCATTGCGTTGGGCATCACCGGCTACAAGGGCCGAGTGCATATCAATTTCGCCCAGCCAGTGACACGGTTCTTCGAGGACACCAAGCAATTGGCCGTGGAAATCGACCAGCAGATCCTCGGTGGCTACCGGCTCTTCCCGGTGCATTATCTGGCGTATGCGCTCTGGAGCGAAGCGAACGCGACACTGCAGGTGCCCAAGGCGGAGCAATTGTTTCCCGCCGACGAGCTCGCGCGTGCGAAGGCCGAATGGCAACGGCGCCTGGAACTCTGCCCAGCCGAACATCGCCCGTACTTGATCCAGCAGTATGCGACACCTGTGCGCAATCAATACCAGGTCAAGGCGCAGCAAGCCCAGGGTCTGGGCGCCTAAGGGCAGCTTCATGGCGTGTGCCGCCTGAAATGGTCATGGCGGCATACACCTGATACGCGCGGGACAGGAACACGTTTCGTCCCGCCCAAGATCCCTGTTCCAACATCTTTCCACGAGCCGCTGCCTGGCGCTTGCACAGGCGGCTGACGCCCTCGCACGACGACCCAGTCGGACGATTACACCCAAGTACTGAACCAGGACAGCAACAGCGCGAGCGCCAGGCACGAAAACCCGAGGACGTAGTAGAAGCGTGGTACCCGCTGGCCAAAGGTGTCGACCACTGCATCATCGACTGCCAGGTGTTGCCGGACCACGGCTTCGCGGCGACGAGCGCTATGCAGGAGCAGACCGCCCGGGCAGGTGAACAGCAAGGCCAACACATTGATCAATTTGGCCGGATGGGCAGCCAGAAGCCCCCAAAGCACTTGCAAGGACATCGCACAACCTCGGAATGACACGGCAAAGCCCGGCATTCTACCCAAGCCTCGATCCCTCGCCCTCCTTTTGCGACCAGCAGTCGACTAACGACAGGCCAGCTGGGTTTTCAGGTTGATGCTGCTTGAACCCGGTGTTTCCCAGCGATCCATGAAGAACCATAAAAAAACCCGCGACCTGGATCAGGGCGCGGGCTTTCATGCAGGCAAATTTCAGCGCTCGGAAAGGACCTGGCCGATAGTCTGATCCTTGAACAGGCGGGTCAGGGCGTCGCTCAGTACGTCACCGACCAGCTTGGTATTGGTCTCCTGGTTCGGCGCCATGCCGAAGCGCTGGTCGAGCGAGGCGCCATAGCGACCACTGTAGCGACGACCGGCATTGGCTACATCGGCACGGAAAGTGGCGCCGATCGTGGCTTCGGTCACGTACATCTTGTCCTTGGGCGACTGATATTTCAGCTCCGCAAGGGTGATGGTCAGTTGCGGCGCATTGTAGGCGTTCGCTGTCGGAGTGAAACCGAGCAGGCGTACCGCGGCCTCGGCCTGCGCCTGCAGCTTGGGCACTACGTCGTTGCCGGAGACCGAGATGGTGCTGGTTTCGGGATACAGGCCACCCCGTGTCCCCAGTGATGGGGATGGACGACCGTCGACTACCTTCACGACCACCTGCTGCCCCTGACCGACCGGCGCCAGCTGGGCGTTGAGCTTGGGCTGCGGGCTGAGTTGCTGCGGACTGTGGGCACAACCGACCAGACTCAGACTGGCCACCGCGATCAAACCGAACAACAGACGTTGCAACATGCGCATTTCTCCGGAGTAAGCCGCAAAGGGCCACAGTATACCCAGGCCGCTCCCTACCAGCCATCGGGTCAAGCGCGCTGTCACAATGGTTTAACGCGCGGGCGCTTATCCTCATCACAGACACGTCAAACGGAACCCTTCGCCATGACTTCGCTCTGGTCGCTGCTATTCAAACGCTCGCGCCACACTGCCTATGCGCGCCTCGACGCCGACGGCAAATGCGTTGCCTTCAAGGCATGCATCCAGCCGCCGAGCGGCAATGGCTGGGTCCAGGTCAACGAAACCCGGCTCAGTTGGCTGGGCGCCCCACTACCTGCCAGCGCTCGGGTATGCGCTCGCGCAAGGCGCCGATGGCACCAGCGCAGCCTCCCCGCCTGATAAAAGCGACAATAAAAGCACGAATAACGACCTTTTCTGCCCGAGACATCGTTATAATCTCCCCCCGATTATAAGGACGTCTCCTGATCGGGCCCTGCTATACGCCGCTGCAACCTATCGGCACCCTCCGCTTCGCCCACAGAGAGCCTTCCACTCCAGGTCTTGCCTTGGCCGATGCGCCTGTATTTCCGGCCTTCTGCTGCACGCAAGAACCTGTGGATTGCCAACGCGCAATCCCTTTTGAGGTTCACGTCTCCAAAAGAGCGTGAAAAAACGGGTTTCACAACTTCACAAGAGTGTGGCGAGCAAATGAACAATCTGGCATGTGCAAAAGCGACAGATATGTACCAAACAGCCCTTAGCAGCTGGCAACAGCGCTCATCCCGGATGCGTGCCTGAGGCTGACGCATGACGGCCATCCTTGACCATAAGTCGAATTGCCGCACCGACGGCAAACGGCGTTCAATACGATGAATGCCCAGACAGGTTGGCGATGTCCGTGAACGTGAAACAACTGCGAAGTATCGGACATGGCGATCCCGGATATTCCAGGGGTCCTATGCTGTCAATTAGGTGCTGTAGATTGTGGAGACGCGTTAATGGCGCAGAACGAATCAGTTGACGTGGTATTGGTAGGCGCGGGCATCATGAGTGCCACCCTGGCCGTACTGCTCAAGGAGCTCGACCCGACGATCAAGCTGGAAGTCGTCGAGGCGATGGACTCGGGTGCCGCGGAAAGCTCCAACCCGTGGAACAACGCAGGCACCGGCCACGCCGGCCTGTGCGAGCTGAACTACACGCCTCAGGCCGCCGATGGCAGCATCGACATCAAGAAAGCGGTACTCATCAATAGTCAGTTCGAGGTTTCCCGACAGTTCTGGGCCTACCTGAGCCGTCAGGGCAGCTTCGGCTCGCCGCGCGCGTTCATCAACCCGGTCCCGCACCTGAGCTACGTCGAGGGCGAAAAGGGTATCGATTTTCTCAAGAAGCGCTACGAACTGCTCAAGCAGCACCATGCCTTCGCGGAAATGGAATACACCGAAGACAATGCCGTGATGAACCAGTGGATGCCGCTGATGATGCCGGGCCGTCCCGCGGACCAGCGCATCGCGGCCACGCGCGTCATGAAGGGCACCGATGTCAACTTCGGCGCGCTGACCAACAAGCTGCTCAAGCATCTGGGCAACACCCCGGATGCCCAGGTCAAGTACAGCAAGAAGGTGACCGGCCTAAGCCGCAATGCCAACGGCTGGACCGTCACCATCAAGGACATCAACAGCGGCGGCACTCGCGAAGTCGATGCCCGCTTCGTGTTCCTCGGCGCCGGTGGCGCGGCCCTGCCGCTGCTGCAGATGTCCGGCATCGAAGAGAGCAAGGGTTTCGGAGGCTTCCCGGTCAGCGGCCAGTGGCTGCGCTGCGACAACCCCGAAATCGTCAGGCAGCATCAGGCCAAGGTCTACAGCCAGGCTGCGGTGGGCGCGCCACCCATGTCGGTGCCGCACTTGGACACGCGGGTAGTCGACGGCAAGAAATCCTTGTTGTTCGGCCCTTACGCGGGCTTCACCACCAAGTTCCTCAAGCATGGCTCGCTGCTCGACTTGCCGCTCTCGGTACGCCTGGGCAACATCGGCCCGATGCTGGCCGTGGCGCGTGACAACATGGACCTGACCAAGTACCTGGTCAGCGAAGTCATGCAGTCGATGGAACAGCGCCTGGAGTCCCTGCGCCGCTTCTACCCAGAAGCCAAGGCCGAGGACTGGCGTCTGGAAGTGGCTGGGCAACGGGTACAGATCATCAAGAAGGATCCGAAGAAAGGCGGCGTCCTGCAGTTCGGCACCGAACTGGTCTCGGCCCGGGACGGCAGCCTCGCGGCCCTGCTGGGTGCATCGCCTGGCGCCTCGGTGACGGTATCGATCATGCTCGATCTGATCGAACGCTGCTTCCCGGAGCAGACCAAGGGCGCATGGGCCGGCAAGCTCAAGGAAATCTTCCCGGCTCGCGAGAAGATCCTGGCGACCGACGCCGCGCTGTACCGCGAAATCAGCGAGGCGAACGACGAAGCGCTGGAACTCGTCGAAAGCAGCCCGGCCGAGCACTACGCCTAGGCGGCACCGACAAAAACGCCCTTGGGGTAATGCTGGTCAGTTAAGGCCAATGGGGCTGCTTCGCACCCCTTCGCGGGCAAGCCCGCTCCCACAAGAAGTGCGCAGTTCCTGAATTCAGCGCTCAACTTGTGGGAGCGGGCTTGCCCGCGAAGGGATGCGAAGCAGCCTTAATTGCAGATTGTGGGGCTTAACTGACTGGCATTGCCCCTCGGGGCGTTTTTTTTGGCTGACGGATCAGCCGCGCGCCTTGTTGATGATCTCGATGTAGTCGGGAGCCATGCGCTGGTCGCCGATGACCTCGACGAAGGTCTTGCCATGCTCGTCCTTGCCGTCCAGGTCCAGACCCGCTTCGACGAAGAACCCGATGAAACGCTCGAAGTCATCGATGCGCAGGCCACGGTAGGCTTTGATCATTTTATGCATCGACGGCGAGGTCACACCATCGGCAGGCTCGTAAAGGAGGAACGACTTCACGTAGTCGTCGCTGATCTCGTCACCAATTACCTGTTTCTTGTCTTTACGCATTGCCGACTCCACTAGGCCATCACGGATGTTACGAAGGCCGGCAGTTTACCCCTCGCCGCCCACGAGCCTCAACGCGTACGTACCGTTCCTGTATGGAGGTCAGCCCAGACATGCCCGTTGGGATAGCTCAGGAACTGTACGTACAAGGTCTCGTTGCGCAGCAAGTCCATGATCACTCGGTAATCGCCAATTGGATAATTGAGGCTCAAGGTCTTGGATTTTTCATCGTAGACCGGCTTCTTGAGACTCTTGCTTCCATCACCATCGAAACTGACCAGCACCTGGCTTACCGTCGCACCTTTGCTCAAGGGCTTGCCCTTCAGGCGCATCACCAGCGACGAAGTGATAGGAATGGGTTGCTGGTTGGACGTGCGCTGGGCGCCAACGACTACCGAGTAATCGGTGATCTGCAGCAACTGTTGGGACTCGGGCGCTTCCTGGCGCAAGGCGAGGTCATCCGGCGGCAGGAACTGACTGTGCAGCGGCGCCGCGCAAAGCGGCAGGCTGACCGTCAGCAAGAAAGGAAGAATCGCACGCATGGGCAGCTCCATTGGCAATGGAGAGGCACTCTAGCACGGGGCAAGACGGTTCCTGTGCAATCGGCCGAGCTGACCGGAGACCCAATGCCGGACAGCCAGGAAATATCCTTAACTTTAATGCTAAAACTTTTAAGGCATCTGTGAAGCTGATGGCCTCATCGCGGGACAAGCCCGCTCGCCAGCCGGTGTAGCTAAGACACATCCCCGGTGGCGAGCGGGCTTGTCCCGCGATGAGGCCATCAGCTTCACAGAGATTCAAAAGCTATAAGATAAATCTCAGCATCATTGCGGCCCACCTGACAGGCAACGACCATGCGCCGCCCGTCGAGTGGCGCCTGATTACAAGCCTTTGACAGCGAAGATCCCATTGGCGTTGCGCCAGTAACCTTTGTAGTCCATGCCATAACCGAAGATGTAGCGATCCACGCACGGCAGTCCCACGAAATCGGCCTTGAGATCAGGGCTGGCCTTGCGGTCGTGATCCTTGTCGATCAGCACCGCGGTGTGCACCGAGCGCGCGCCGGCATGCTTGCAGAATTCGATGATGGCGCTGAGGGTATGACCTTCGTCGAGAATGTCATCGACGATCAGCACGTCACGGTCGATGAAGGACACTTCCGGCTTGGCTTTCCAGAACAGCTCACCGCCGCTGGTCTGGTTACGGTAGCGGGTTGCGTGCAGATACGACGCCTCCAGCGGGAACTGCAAGTGGGTGAGCAGCTTGCCGGCAAAGATCAGACCGCCGTTCATCACGCAGAATACGACCGGGTTGGTCTCGGCCATGCGCTGGCTGATCTGCTCGCCGACCTTGGCGATGGCCGCCTCGACCTGCGCTTCGGTGTACAGGCAGTCGGCCTCTTGCATGACTTGACGGATGTGCTCGAGATCGGCGGACATGGCGCTCTCCAAGGGGGCTGCGAATGAGAAAAGCGGGCAAAGGTACGCATCCGCCGGTCCCAGATCAAGCGTTTATGGACTAACGTCCAGAATGACGCACGACACAGGTGACTGAATAGATTAATCTAGCGCCGTTTTTTTGCCCGCCCTCCGGAGCCCCCTCTATGCCTACCCGTGAGATCCGCCATCCGCTGATCCGCCACAAGCTCGGCCTCATGCGCCGCGCCGACATCAGCACCAAGAATTTCCGCGAGCTCTCCCAGGAAGTCGGTGCCCTCCTCACCTATGAAGCCACCAAGGACCTGCCGCTCGAGACCTACGAGATAGAAGGCTGGTGCGGCAAGGTACCGGTCGAGAAGATCGCCGGCAAGAAGATCACCGTCGTACCGATCCTGCGCGCGGGCATCGGCATGCTCGATGGCGTGCTCAGCCTGATTCCAGGTGCCAAGGTCAGCGCCGTTGGCGTTGCGCGCAACGAGGAAACCCTCGAAGCGCACACCTACCTGGAAAAACTTGCGCCGGAAATCAATCAGCGCCTGGCCCTGATCATCGACCCGATGCTCGCCACCGGCAGCTCCATGATCGCCACCATCGACCTGCTGAAGAAAGCCGGTTGCCGGGATATCCGCGCCATGGTCCTGGTCGCTGCGCCGGAAGGCATCGCCGCGGTCGACAAGGCACACCCCGACGTACAGATCTATACCGCCTCGATCGACCAGCGCCTCAACGACGACGGCTACATCATCCCCGGCCTGGGCGATGCCGGTGACAAGATCTTCGGCACCAAGCAGAAGGACGCCTGACCATGCAGGACGGCTTCAACGACCCGCTCTGGCGCCAGGTCGTCTCGGGCGCGCAGATGCTCTTCGTGGCATTCGGCGCCTTGGTGCTGATGCCGCTGATCACCGGCCTCGATCCTAACGTCGCGCTGTTCACCGCGGGTCTGGGGACCTTGCTGTTCCAGCTGGTAACCGGACGTCAGGTGCCGGTATTCCTGGCTTCGAGCTTCGCCTTCATCACCCCGATCATTCTCGCCAAGGGTCAGTTCGGCCTTGCCGAGACCATGGGCGGGGTGATGGCGGCCGGTTTCGTCTACACCTTCATGGGCCTGGCGGTGAAGATCAAGGGTACGGGGTTCATCGATCGCATGCTGCCTCCGGTGGTGATCGGCCCGGTGATCATTTCCATCGGCCTGGCCATGGCACCGATCGCCGCCAACATGGCCATGGGCAAGGCTGGCGACGGCAGTGTGCTGATGCCGTATGGCACGGCCATGATGATCTCCATGCCGGCGCTGCTGACCACCTTGATCATCGCGGTATTCGGCAAGGGCATGTTCCGTCTGGTCCCGATCATCTCCGGCGTACTGGTGGGCTTCGCCCTGGCGTTCTCCTTCGGCGTCGTCGACACAGCCAAGATCGCCGCGGCTCCCTGGCTCGAGCTCCCGAACTTCACGGCACCGGCGTTCAACTGGCAGGCTATCCTGTTCATCGTGCCCGTGGCCCTGGCTCCGGCGATCGAACACATCGGCGGCGTGATCGCGGTCGGTAGCGTGACCGGCCGTGACTACCTGAAAAAACCCGGCCTGCACCGTACGCTGCTGGGCGACGGCCTGGCGACCACCGCAGCAGGCCTGTTCGGCGGCCCGCCCAACACCACCTACGCCGAAGTGACCGGCGCGGTGATGCTGACCAAGAGCTACAACCCGAAGATCATGACCTGGGCGGCGATATTCGCCATCGGTCTGGCCTTCATCGGCAAGTTCGGTGCCTTGCTGCAAAGCATCCCGGTACCGGTGATGGGTGGCATTCTGTGCCTGCTGTTCGGCTCGATCGCCGCCGTGGGCATGAACACCATGATCCGTCACCAGGTCGACCTGTCCGAGGCCCGCAACCTGGTGATCGTCTCGGTCACGCTGGTCTTCGGCATCGGTGGCGTCCTGGTTGGCAGTGGCGACGGCCCGGATGACTGGGGCCTCAAGGGCATCGCCCTGTGCGCCATCGTCGCCATCGTCCTCAATCTGCTGTTGCCAGGCAACGACGGCTGGAAGAACAAGAAGCCGGACGACCTCATGCACTGACAGTCGATGTCATGTCCTCGAGCCAGGATGCTGGAGGGCATGACGGACAACTGTCCTGGGCCGCTGGGTCAGGCTTTCTCGCACAAGCCGTTCAAGGCCTGTGCCCATTGCGGGTGATCGTTGAGACAAGGCACCAGCACCAGCTCCTCCCCTCCTGCCTCGATAAACTGCTCGCGACCGCGATCACCGATCTCTTCCAGGGTCTCGATACAGTCGGCCACGAACGCCGGGCACATGACCAACAGCTTCTTGACGCCGGCCTTGGCCAATTCGTCCAGACGGGTCTCGGTGTAAGGCTCGATCCACTTCGCACGACCCAGCCTCGACTGGAACGATACCGACCACTTGCCATCCGGCAGCCCCATCTTCTCGGCGAAGAGGCGTGCCGTCGCCAGGCACTGCGCGCGGTAGCACACCGCACGTACCTCGGGCCCGGCTTGGGCGCAGCAGTCAGGGCTCTGGAAACAATGAGCACCCGTAGGGTCGAGCTTTTTGAGGTGACGCTCGGGCAGCCCGTGAAAGCTCATCAGCAAGTGGTCGAAGTCTCGCTGCTGATGCGGCCGCGCGCTTTCGACCAGCGCTTCGATATATTCCGGCTGATCGTAGAAGGGCTTGAGCACCCTCATCTCCAGCGCCAGCTTACGCTCGTCGATGACTTGCCTGGCAAGCTCGACCACGGTGGTCACCGTACTGTCGGCAAACTGGGGATAGAGCGGTGCCAGGGTCACTTTACGCACGCCGTCGGCAGCCAGGCGCGCGAGGACATCCGGCAAGGCGGGCTGGCCGTAGCGCATGGCGATCTCGACCGGTCCATGTCGCCACTGCGCAGCCATGGCAGCCTGCAGGCGACGCGTCAGCACCACCAATGGCGAACCCTCGTCCCACCAGATGGAGGCGTAGGCGTGGGCCGACTGCTCGGGTCGCTTGACCAGGATCAGCGACACCAGCAGCCTGCGTACCGGCCAGGGCAGATCGATGACATAGGGGTCCATCAGGAACTGATTGAGGTAGCGGCGCACATCGGGCACCGAAGTCGAAGCCGGTGAGCCCAGGTTGACCAGCAACAGCGCGTGATCGGTCATGCAGCGTCCTTTGTCAGAGGCGACTGGACAGGTTGTCCAGGGCCGATTGCAGATCGTTGTAGCGGAAGGTGAAACCGGCGTCGAGCAGGCGCACGGGACGCGCGCGCTGGCCGCCCAGCAACAGGGTCGAAAGCTCGCCAAGCCCGGCCTTGAGCAGGAAGGCCGGCATTGGCAGGAAGGCTGGACGATGCAAGGCCTTTCCCAACTGCTTGGCGAACTCTCGGTTGCGTACCGGTTCGGGAGCACAGGCATTATAAGGACCGCTGGTATCCTTGTGCTTGAGGAGAAAATCTATGAGGGCGATCTGATCTTCCAGATGCACCCAGGGCATCCACTGCCGGCCACTGCCCAGAGGGCCGCCCAGACCCAACTTGAAGGGCACTCGCAGGCGTGACAGAAATCCCCCATCACCCGCCAGTACCAGGCCGGTGCGCACTAGCACCACACGCATGCCCAGGGTCTGCGCGCGGACCGCGGTTTCCTCCCAAGCGATACACAGTTGGCTGGCGAAATCCTCCTTCACCGGCGGCGACCCCTCATTCAGCTCGCGTTCGCCGCCATCGCCGTACCAACCCACGGCGGAACCCGAGATCAGGACCTCGGGGCGCTGCTCGCGCTGCTCAAGCCAGGCCAGCAGACGCTCGGTCAACGCGATCCGACTGCCCCAGAGCACCTTGCGCCTGGCTGCGGTCCAGGGCCGATCGGCAATCGGCGCCCCCGCCAGGTTGACCACGGCGTCCACCGTTTCGTCCGCCCTCAGCTCCTCGAGCCGCGCGATGCCACGCGCTCCACGCGCGCAAAGACGCGATACCTGGTCGGGTCGGCGGCTCAGGACGGTCAGGGTGTGACCCTGGTGGGTCCAGAGCTGGCAGAGATGCCTGCCTATCAAACCTGTACCACCGGTCAGCAATATATGCATGGGTGTGTCCTCACGGAGCCCGCTCGTGGTCTATTTTAAAAGCAAGGGATTTTTGACCGTACGCTCTCGATAAACATAGGCCAACCTGTCGTATTGAGCGGAATAACCTTATACAAGTTTTAGGCATTGTACAGGTTTGCCAAGCAGCGTACGCTGCACTCAACCAGGTTTCGAAGAGGCCATTATGACAGTACCTATTGCAATCATCGGTGCCGGTATTGCCGGCCTGTCCGCCGCCCAGGCCTTGCAGAAGGCCGGACAGAGCGTCCATCTTTTCGACAAGGGCCATGGCAGTGGCGGTCGCATGGCCAGCAAGCGCAGCGAGGCCGGTGCGCTGGACTTGGGCGCTCAATACTTCACCGCGCGTGACCGCCGCTTCGTCGACGAAGTCCAGCACTGGGTCACCGCAGGCTGGGCCGAGCAATGGAAGCCCCAGCTCTACAACTACCGCAACGGTCAACTGACCCCTTCCCCCGATGAGCAGGTTCGCTGGGTCGGCGTGCCACGCATGAGCGCCATCACGCGCGGCCTGCTCAAGGACGTGACAGTGAATTTCGGCTGCCGTATCGCCGAGGTGTTCCGCGGCAAGCAGTTCTGGCACCTGCAGGATACCGACGGATGCAGCCACGGGCCCTTCAGCCGCGTGGTGATCGCCGTCCCCGCGCCGCAGGCCACCCAACTGCTGGTCGCCACTCCCAAGCTGGCGGCAGTCGCGGCAGGCGTACAGATGGAACCGACATGGGCCATCGCCCTAGGCTTCCAGACGCCACTGGCTACGCCGATGCAAGGTTGCTTCGTGCAGGACAATCCGATCGACTGGCTGGCCCGCAACCGCAGCAAGCCCGGCCGTAACGAGCAACTGGATACCTGGGTGCTTCATGCTTCCTCCAACTGGAGCAAACAGCATATCGATCTGCCCAAGGAGGATGTCATCGAACAACTGCGTGGCGAGTTCGCCGAGCTGGTCGGCTGCGTCATGCCCGAACCGACGTTTTCCCTGGCTCATCGCTGGCTCTATGCACGCCCCGCCGGCAGCCACGAATGGGGCGCGCTGGCGGATGCCGACCAGGGGTTGTATGCCTGCGGCGACTGGTGTCTTTCGGGCCGGGTTGAAGGTGCTTGGCTCAGTGGCCAGGAAGCGGCGCGTCGTCTTCTCGAACACCTGGACTGAGTCCGTCCGCTCGATTCTTTTGAATCTGTTCGTCGCTTTGGTGGAATTGTCTTGTACAGTAATTGTCAGCCGTACAAGTTATTCTGGAGAAGGCGATGAGCACGCAACCCGCATTGGAAAAGCCTCGCATCGGCATCAGCGCCTGTCTCATGGGGAGTAACGTGCGTTACAACGGTGGACACAAGGCCTCTGCCCTTTGCCGCGAGCTGCTTGAAGAACATTTTGAATGGGTGCCCCTTTGCCCTGAGATGGCCATCGGCCTTGGCACGCCTCGGGATCCGATTCGCCTGGTCGGTGATCCGGACAACCCTGAAGTAGTGGGCACCCGTAACTCCACCCTCAACGTTTCCGGCCCCCTGCGCGCCTACGGCGCACAGATGGCTAAAGAGCTGACCGACATCTGCGGCTACATCTTCATGCAAAAATCGCCATCCTGCGGACTGGAGCGGGTCAAGGTCTACCAGGATAACGGCCACCCCGCCGTCAAAGGGGGTCGGGGTGCCTATGCCGACGCGTTCTGTGCCTTGCGGCCAGAGTTGCCTGTGGAAGAAGAAGGCCGCTTGCATGATCCAGTCCTGCGTGAAAACTTCATCAGCCGGGTCTATGCCTATGCCGATTGGCAGCAATTGCTCGCCGATGGCTTGAGCCGCGGCGCGCTGATCGGCTTTCATTCCCGCTACAAGTACCTCTTGATGGCCAACAACCCGCAAGCCTACCGCGACATCGGTAGATTGCTGGGCACCATGAGCCGCGAGGACGATCCCCAGCAAGTGGGCCAGCATTATTTCGGCCAGTTGATGACGGCCCTCGGCCGCTGCGCAAGCCGTGGCACGCACAGCAATGTGCTGCAACACCTGAGCGGCTATTTCCGTAACGTCCTGGACAGGGACGACAAGGCGGAACTGCAACAAGTGATCAACCAGTATCAGGGGGGCATCGTGCCCTTGGTCGTGCCCTTGACGCTGCTCAAGCATCATCTGCGCAATCATCCGGACCCCTATCTATTGCAGCAAGCCTACTTGCACCCGCACCCCGCGCGTCTGGGGCTACGTAATGCCATCTGAACTCTTGCTGCCGATCCGCGAAGTGGCCAGGCTGACCGGGGTGAACCCGGTGACCTTGCGTGCCTGGGAACGCCGCTACGGATTGCTCACTCCGCAGCGTACCGAAAAAGGCCACCGACTCTATTCGCAGACACAGATCGAACGCGTCCAGGCCGTATTGCATTGGCTGCAACGCGGCGCCTCGGTCAGCCAGGTGCGTGGCCTGCTGGACGCTCAACCTGCTGCTATCACACCTCCGCAAGGTGATTGGCAGCCCCGTTGCCAGCAACTGGTCGATGCGATCGGCAATCTGGCCCAACGCCCTCTGGATCATCTGTTCAACCAGGCGGTAGCGCTCTACCCGGCCGTCACGGTTTGCGAGCATCTGTTGCTACCCTTGCTGGACCAGTTGGCCGAGCGCTGGCGCACGCGTTTCAATGCCCGGCTCGAGCAGGTCTTCTTCCATTCCTGGCTGCGCAGCAAGCTGGGTACACGGGTTCATCACAACAATCATTCGCTGGAGGGCCCCGCGGTCCTGCTTGCCAGCGACAACGACCAGCCCTTCGACAGTCATCTCTGGCTATGTGCCTGGCTGCTGAGCAACAGTGGATTTCCGGTCGAGATCCTCGAGTGGTCGGTTTCAGGCGCGCAGTTGCACGAGGCGGTACTCCAGTTGAAACCGAGTGCCGTACTGCTCTGCGTCGGCCAGAAGATCGATGCGCGAGCACTGCAGCGCGCCCTGCGACCCTTGCAGCTTCCAACCTTGATCGGTGGCCCGGCGCTTTCCGTGCATCGGGATCAGCTACAGGCCCTGGAATTACCAAACCTGCACCTGTTCGACAGCCCGCAGATGGCCTTGCAGCGCCTGCAGCAATCCTGAGCGAACACGACAATCCTCACGGCAGAGACCCCTGACCATGCAACTGATCTGGCTGCGCAACGATCTGCGCGTCGCTGACAATACCGCCCTTGCCGCTGCCTGCGAACGCGGCCCCACGCTTGCGCTATGGCTGATCAGCCCAAGCCAATGGCAAATGCATGACGATGCGCCCTGCAAGGTCGACTTCTGGCTGCGCAACCTGCGCAGCTTGCGCAAGACCCTCGATGGACTGAATATCCCTCTACTCATTCGCAAGGCCGATACCTGGCAGGAGGCACCGGACGTCGTACGCGCGCTTTGCCAGCAGCATCAGGTCCAGGCCGTGCACTGGAACGAGGAATACGGTGTCAACGAGACCCTGCGTGACGAGGCCACGCGCCATGCGCTCGAAGCGCAGGGCTTGACGGTGCATAGCCATCTCGACCAAGTGCTTTTCCGCCCTGGAACGGTGTTGACCCGCAGCGGGCATTATTTCCAGGTCTTCGGCCAGTTCCGCAGGGCCTGCCATGAACACCTGCATCGCAGTCTTCCGGCCTTGGCGCCTCGGGTAGGACCCCAGGCACCGTTGAAGATCTCCAGCGACCCGCTGCCATACCGGATCGACGGTTTTGCCCAGCCCTCCCCCACGTTGCGCCAGTACTGGCCCGAAGGAGAGGCAGAGGCGCATCAGCGTCTGCAGCGATTCCTGGACGAGACCGCCGAGGACTACACGCGCCTGCGCGACCTGCCCGCGGTCCCCGGCACCAGCCAGCTGTCGGCCTACCTGGCCGCTGGCGTGATCTCGCCACGCCAGTGCCTGCATGCCGCGCTATCAAGCAACCGCGGCGAGTTCGATAGCGGTAATGACGGTGTGCAAACCTGGGTCAACGAATTGCTGTGGCGCGAATTCTACAAACACATCCTGGTGGGTTATCCCCAGGTCTCTCGCCATCGCGCCTTCCGAAGCCATACCGAAGCCCTGCCGTGGCGCAATGCTCCCGAAGAACTCCATGCGTGGCAGGAAGGACGCACCGGATTTCCCCTGATCGACGCGGCAATGCGTCAGATGCACGAGACCGGCTGGATGCATAACCGCCTGCGGATGATCGTTGCCATGTTCCTCAGCAAGAACCTGCTGATCGACTGGCGCCTGGGAGAACGCTATTTCATGCGCCACCTGATCGATGGCGACTTGGCCGCCAACAACGGAGGGTGGCAATGGAGCGCTTCGACTGGCACCGACTCGGTACCCTACTTCCGGGTCTTCAACCCTGTCACCCAGTCCCAGCGCTTCGATCCTGAGGGCCGTTTCATTTGCCGCTGGCTTCCAGAACTGCAAGGACTGGATAAGAAATCAGTACACGCCCCGTACAAAAGTACTGGTTTCCTTGCTACAAATAGTTATCCGGGGCCAATGGTTGACCTCCGAAGCAGTCGCCAGCGAGCCCTTGAAGCCTTCAAGGGCTTGACTGGTAGGAGTCGAGGACATGACAGCGAATATCCCACGTAGCGCATGGATTACCGGAGCTACGGAAGGACTAGGCATGGCACTGGTGGCACACCTGCTCCTGCAGGGCTATCGAGTGGCCGCAAGCGTAAGACATGCCGATAGCCTGGGTGACCTGGCAAAACGCTATTCGTCGCGCTTGCTGCTGCTGCCAGGCGCGTTGCACCAAGAGGATCAGGCGGTCGACGCAGCCCGGGAAATAGCGCGCAAGTGGGGTGGGCTGGATACCTTGATCATCAATGCGGGTACCTGCGATTACCTCCCGCACGATGTGGATGACAACGAGCTTCTCGAAGCGCTTGTCACCACCAATCGCGCCGCCAGCGAGTACTGCCTGGATAACGCCATCCCCTTGCTCGACAAGGGCAAGTCGGCGCAGGTCATGGCGATACTCAGCCGACACTCGGCCCGCCAGCTGGGCGCTCAGGATGAGCCGGCTTCGCTCGGCAACGACCTCGCGCAGTGGTTCAGGGATCGACAAGGCTTAGTGAAGGAGCGCGGCATCAGCTTGACGCTTGTGGCCCCACGACCTTTGACGGTCCCGGCGAGTCCGACCAAGGCTGTACCCCAGGAATGGACGCCGGATTCCGCGGCAAGGAAGATTCTGGAGTATCTGCCCCAACGTCCGGCAGAGCTGGTGCTCGAAGCGATGAGTGTCAGCAGCCTTTGGCCACTGCCACGCTAAGCGCCAGCCCCGAACCTGTCAGGTTCGGGGCCGATGGAGTCAAAGCGGCATGCGATAGTGCAACGCATAGCTCTCGACGCCGTCGTTCGGCGACTGCAAGCCTGCGTTGGAGTAGTGGATCGCACGAATGCCGACCTCATGGCCGCCGGCGAAGCGCAGGCCCACGCCGATACGGTCTTCGAATTGGAAGGACGAACCCAGCTGGTTGCTTTCCAGCTCGGTGCTGGAGAAGGCAGCGACGCCGATGCCTGCTTCGATATACGGCTTGACCGACTCGCCGGCAAACTCATAGACGAATACTGGCGCGAACGAAAGACTGTGGTTGCTCGCGGTTTCGTCACCGTCCCAGAACGTGTAGGCACCATCCCAGTAGCCGGTGACGCGACCAACGCTGGTCTGCCACCAGCTTACGTCCCAATTCGACTGCAGCCCCAACCGGTAGACCATGGTCGAATCGCCTGTCTGCCCCACCGAGAGCGAAACGTCCGCAGCCTGCGCCGAAATTGCCTGCCCCAGGGTCAAGGCAGCAGTCGCTACCAAGCAAAACAGTTTCTTCATGAGAAACATCCTTATCCAAATTCTGTTTTTTAGATCTCTGCCTCAATCAGGCAAGGAATAGAAATCTGCAGTAGTACGATAGTTCAGCTCTACGCGAAATTTTTCACGTTTTTTTTACAACTGAAATCTTTGCACATCGTCAGATTTATTCCAGAGCAATGGCAGAATCTTTTTCAGATTGTCCGGATCTGCACTGCTCCAGAACCGTGTCGTGCAAGGGGAGGCATGGGCCAACAGGTTGTGCTTGCCCAGAAGACGCTGCAACTGCCTGGCCACGGCGGAACCGGTATCGATGATGGCCACGTCCTTCGGGACCATGTCGGCGAGCAGGCGTCGCAGGAAGGGGTAGTGGGTACAACCCAGGATCAAGGTATCGCAACCGGCGTGTAACAGAGGCTCCACGTAGCCCTGCAGCAACCGCCGCAACAGAGGGCTCTCCAGATCACCCGCCTCGATGCATTCGACGAGACCGGGACATGGCTGGGTTATCACACGGACATCGCTGGCGAAGCGATCGAGCAACGCGGCGAACTTGGCGCTCTGCAAGGTTCCCGTGGTGGCCAGGACCCCTACCACGCCCGAGCGGGTGGCGGCCGCCGCCGGTTTCACCGCCGGCTCCATGCCTACCAGCGGCCAATCGGGATAGCGCTCGCGCAGGTCCGCGACCGCGGCTACCGTGGCGGTATTGCACGCCAGGACCATGGCCTTGGCGCCTTGCTCACGGAAAAACGCCGCGATCAGCCGACAGCGCTGGCGGATGTAGTCCGGGGATTTTTCGCCATAGGGCACATGGCCGCAATCGGCCACGTAGAGCAGCGACTCGCGAGGCAGCAGACGGTGAATCTCGGCGAGCACCGACAAACCGCCGACCCCCGAGTCCATCACACCTACCGGTGCGCTGGCTTCAGCCATGGCGGTTGGCGCACACCGCGCAACCCGGATCACGCTTGACCCGCAATTCTCGCAGCCGCGTTCCCAGCGCGTCGATCAGCAGCAGACGACCGATCAGGGGCTCCCCGAAACCGGCCAGCAGTTTCAGCGCTTCCAATGCTTGCAGGCTGCCTACCAGCCCGACCAGCGGACCAATCACGCCAGCTTCGCTGCAGGTCAGCTCCGCTTCGCTGCCATGGCCGTAGAGACAGTGATAGCAGGGACTGTGGTCGAGTCGGGTATCGAACACCGACAACTGACCTTCCAGACGTATCGCCGCGCCGCTGACCAAGGGTCGACCGGCCACGACGCAAGCGGCGTTGACAGCTTCACGAGTGGCGAAATTGTCCGAGCAGTCCAGTACCAGGTCGACCGCGGCCACGGTCGCGGCCAAGGAGTCTTCATCAAGCGCCTGGCGATGGGCGACCAGCGTGATGTCCGGGTTTATCGCCTGCAGGCGCTGCAGGGCCGAATCCACTTTGCTCATGCCGATGCTGGCAGTGTCGTGAAGCACCTGGCGCTGCAGGTTGGTCAGGTCGACCGTGTCGAAGTCTGCCAAGTGCAGTTCGCCGACACCGGCCGCGGCCAGGTAGAGTGCCACGGGAGAACCCAGACCGCCGAGGCCGACGATCAAGGCCTTGCCACGCTTGATGCGCAGCTGCCCCTCGATATCGACCTGTGAAAGCAGGATCTGCCGGCTGTAGCGCAACAGTTCATGGTCGCTCAGCATGCCAGGCGCCCCAGACTGATACGCGGATGGCCCGCCAGGTCCTGGCGACTGGTCAATTCGCCGAAACCATGGGCTCTCAGCAGTTCGCGAACCGCTTCGGCCTGGTCGTATCCGTGCTCGAGCAGCAACCAGCCTCCGGGTAGCAGATGGGCCGGTGCCTGGGCGATGATCGTGCGCAGGTCGTCGAGGCCATCGGGGCCCGAGACCAGGGCACTGCTGGGTTCGAAACGCACGTCACCGGCGATCAGGTGTGGGTCCTGGGCGGCGATGTAGGGCGGGTTGCTGATGATCAGGTGGTAATGTTCGTCCACCAACGCCTCGAACCAGTGACTGGCACGAACCTGGACGTTCTCCAGACGCAGGCGCTGGCGATTGCGCTCGGCCAGGGCCACGGCCTCGGCCACACGGTCGACCGCAGTGATCTGCCAGGCCGGGCGCTCACCGGCCAATGCCAGGGCGATGGCACCGGTACCCGTGCCCAGGTCGAGTACCCTGGCGGGCGTCGCGGGTACCAGCTCCAGGGCGGCCTCGACCAGCAGTTCGGTCTCTGGCCGTGGGATCAAGGTATGCGGCGCCACTTCCAGGTCGTGCTTCCAGAAACCTTGCTGGCCCAGGATGTAGGCCACGGGCTCTCCGGCGCGACGACGGGCCAGGTACGCCGAGAAGGTATGCGCGGCCTCGCTGCTGACGATACGTTCGGGCCAGGTATGCAGGTAGCTGCGCGACTTGCCCAAGGCAGCGGCCAGCAGCAGTTCCGCGTCCAGTCGTTCTGTCGGTGAATCCGGTAGCTGCGCGGCACGCAGCAGGCTGGCAATGATCGTCATTCAATCCCCCAGGGCGGCCAGTTGATCGGCCTGGTATTCGGTCAGCAAGGGTTCTATGACGGCATCGACGCCACCGGCCAGGACCTCGTCGAGGGAGTACAGGGTCAGGTTGATGCGGTGATCGGTCACCCGGCCCTGGGGATAGTTGTAGGTGCGGATGCGCTCGGAGCGGTCACCGGAGCCGACCAACAGCTTGCGCTCGCTGGCGATGGCGTTATGCGCGGCGCTGGTCTGGATGTCGTTGAGCTTGGCCGACAGCCAGCTCATGGCGCGAGCCCGGTTCTTGTGCTGGGAACGCTCTTCCTGGCATTCGACCACGATACCGGTAGGCAAGTGAGTGATGCGGATGGCCGAGTCGGTCTTGTTGATGTGCTGACCACCGGCCCCCGATGCGCGATAGGTGTCGACCCGCAGATCGGCGGGGTTGATTTCGATCGCTACTTGCTCGTCCGGCTCGGGCAGTACCGCCACGGTGCACGCCGAAGTATGGATACGGCCCTGGGACTCGGTCTCCGGAACCCGCTGCACGCGATGCGCGCCGGACTCGAACTTGAGCTTGCCGTAGACGCTATCGCCTTCGACCCGGGCAATGATCTCCTTGTAGCCGCCATGCTCCCCCTCGTTCTCGGAGAGGATTTCCAGGCGCCAGCCGCGTTTCTCGGCATAGCGCGAGTACATGCGGAACAGGTCTCCGGAGAAGATCGCCGCCTCGTCGCCACCGGTGCCGGCGCGGATTTCGAGGAACACGTTGCGCCCGTCGTTGGGATCCTTGGGCAGCAGCATCCGCTGAAGCGTGGACTCCAGGTCGATCAACCGCTCCTTGGCATCGCGCACCTCATCGACCGCCATCTCGCGCAGGTCGGGATCGCTGTCCTTGAGCAAGGCCTGGGCGCCTTCCAGATCATCCTGGACTTTTCGCCATTCCTGGTAAGCAGTGATCACCGGCTCTACTTCGGCGTATTCACGCGAGTAGGCCCGGAAACGAGTCTGATCGGAAATGACCTCGGCATCGCCCAGCAGGGCGGTCAGTTCCTCGAAGCGGTCCTGGAGGGTATCCAGCTTGTTCAGCAGCGACGCTTTCATTGCGGGGTCTTGTCCGTCGAGCCCTCGTTGAGGGCGAAGAGTTCCTGAGCCATGGCCAGCGCATCGACGCGGCCCTCGGCTGAGAGCTTTTTCAACTGCACGCTGGGGGCATGCAGGAGTTTGTTGGTCAGGCCCCGGGCCAGTTGCGCAAGCACCTCCTCCGGGTTGCCGCCGTTGGCCAGCAGACGCTGGGCCTTGTACAGCTCTTCATCGCGCAGGCGTTCACTTTGCTGGCGATAGGCCTTGAGCACGTCCACAGCCGCCAGTTCACGCAGACGGACCATGAAGTCGCTGGCCCCTGCCGCTACCAGTTCTTCGGCGGCCTGGGCGGCACCCTGACGGCTCTTGAGGTTTTCCGCGACCACATCGTGAAGGTCGTCGACGGTATAAAGATAGACATCGTCCAGCTCACCCACTTCCGGCTCGATGTCCCGAGGCACGGCGATATCGACCATGAAGATCGGCTTGTGGCGGCGCTGCTTCAGCGCACTTTCCACGGCGCCTTTGCCAAGGATCGGCAACTGACTGGCGGTAGAGCTGATGACGATATCGCTGTTCGCCAACTCCTGGGGAATGTCGGCCAGCAGCACGGCATGCGCTCCGAACTGCTCGGCCAGGATATTGGCCCGCTCGAGGGTGCGGTTGGCCACGACGATACGCCGCACGCCCTGCTCGTGCAGATGTCGAGCGACCAGGGTGATGGTCTCGCCGGCACCGATCAGCAGTGCCTGGCTGCGGCCCAGGTCACTGAAGATCTGGCGCGCCAGGCTGACAGCGGCGAAGGCCACGGATACCGGGTTCTCGCCAATGGCCGTATCGGTGCGCACCTGCTTGGCCGCGCTGAAGGTGGCCTGGAACAGGCGCCCGAGCAACGGACCGACGGTACCGGCCTCACGCGCCACCGCGTAGGCCGACTTCATCTGGCCGAGGATCTGCGGCTCGCCGAGCACCAGCGAGTCGAGCCCGGAGGCGACACGCATCATGTGGCGGACTGCGTCATGGTCCTCATGCACGTAGGCGCTGGCGCGCAATTCTTCCAGGCTCAGCCGATGGTAGTCGGCCAGCCAGCGCAGAACGCTGTCGGCCGCCAGGTGATCCTGCTCTATATAGAGCTCGCTACGATTGCAGGTCGACAGGATCGCAGCCTCGCGGCTGGCGGTCAGTTGACAGAGCTGCTGCAAGGCATCGACCAGCTGCTCTGGCGTAAACGCCACGCGCTCGCGTACGTCTACCGAGGCAGTCTTATGGTTGATCCCGAGTGCAAGAAAGGCCATGCAAGGTCGCTGATGGTGACGGAAGCCGATAATTGTCCTACTTCGCAGGATTCAGAACAACCACCGTTCGCTATTGTCTCTATAAACCAAGGCCATCGTTGGTGGGCTTGCCACAACGCTTGTGTCATGATTGCCCCGACCGCCGGTTAGTCCTCCAAAGCCTCTCTTATGAACAGATCCTACGCACTGCTGCTTGCCCTCGCCCTGCTACAGGGCTGTCAGAGCCTGGCTCCGCACAAGACGGACGCCGAGCCCACCGTTGCCGAGGCCGCGCCGACCGAACCGGCGCCGCCGGTGGTGTATGGATCGTTTCGCCAGGACACCCTGTACAACCTGCTGGTGGCTGAACTGGCCGGTCAGCGCAACCGCTTCGATATCGCCCTCGCCACCTACGTCGAGGAAGCCGAGAAGACTCAGGATGCCGCCGTTTCCGAGCGGGCGTATCGCATCGCCGAATACCTGGGCGCCGACGAGCCGGCCCTCGACACGGCCCTCATCTGGGCGCGCAACGATCCGCAGAATCTCGATGCGCAGCGTGCCGCCGCCATCCAGCTGGCACGTTCGGGACGCTACGACGAGTCCATGACCTACATGGAGAAGGTGCTACAGGGCAAGGGCGACACCCATTTCGACTTCCTCGCCCTGTCCGCCATCGAAACCGACCAAAGCACCCGCAACGGCCTGCAGCAGAGCTTCGACCGCCTGCTGGAAAAGTATCCCGATAATGGACAACTGGTCTTCGGCAAGGCCCTGCTGCTGCAACAGGATGGCAATATCCAGGCTGCGCTGGACCTGCTCGAAGATCATCCGCCACAGGACGGCGAGATCGCTCCGATCCTGCTCCGCGCACGCCTGCTGCAGGCGCTTGATCGCGGCCCGGAAGCCCTGCCGCTGCTGCAGAAGGCGATCCGCGAGAACCCCGAAGACAAGCGCCTGCGCTTGACCTATGCGCGAACCCTGGTGGAACAGGACCGCCTGCTGGAAGCCAAGACCGAATTCGCCAGTCTGGTCCAGGAGTATCCCGAGGACGACGAACTGCGCTACTCGCTGGCCCTGGTCAGCCTTGAGAACAAGGACTGGGACGAAGCCGAGGGCTACCTGCAGGAGCTGGTCGAGCGTGACAGCAATGTCGACGCCGCGCACCTCAATCTCGGACGTATCCGCGAAGAGCGCAATGACCCCGAAGGCGCCCTGCGCGAGTACGCGCTGGTCAGTGCCGGCAACGACTATCTGGCTGCCCAGCTGCGCCAGGCCGACATCCTCATCGCCAATGGACGCAGCGCCGAGGCATCGCGTCTGCTGGCCGATGCGCGTGAAGCGCAGCCCGACTATGCCATCCAGCTGTACCTGATCGAAGCCGAGGCGTTGGGCAACAACGACCGCGACGCCCAGGCCGATCAGGTCCTGCAGCAGGCCATCACGCGCTACCCGGGCGACCCGAACCTTCTTTATACCCGCGCCATGCTGGCCGAGAAGCGCGACGACCTGAAACAGATGGAGCAGGACCTGCGCACCATCATCAGCCGCGAACCGGAAAACGCCATGGCCTTGAACGCGCTCGGCTATACCCTTGCCGATCGCACCACGCGCTATGCCGAGGCCAAGGCGCTCATCGACAAGGCTTACGCGCTCAACCCTGAAGATCCGGCAGTGCTCGACAGCCTGGGCTGGGTCAATTATCGACTGGGCAACCTCGACGAGGCCGAACGTATCCTGCGCCAGGCGCTGGAGCGTTTCCCCGACCACGAAGTAGCCGCTCACCTGGGCGAAGTGCTCTGGGCCAATGGCAAGCGCCGCGAGGCCCGCCAGACCTGGGCCAAGGCCTTCGAAACCCAACCCGACAGCCCTATCTTGCGCAAGACCGTGTTGCGCCTGACCGGATCCGAGACTCTCTAACGCCATGATCCTGCGCCATTGCATCACCTTCGTCCTCATCGCCTTGCTGGCCGGCTGTGCCGGCTTCGGTTCCCGCGAGGCCCTGGAGGGCCAGGGCAACCCGCAACAGTGGCGCGCCCACAAGACACAATTGAGCAGCCTCGACGGCTGGCAGATCAACGGCAAGGTCGGCATCCGCGCGCCCCGTGACTCAGGCAGCGGCACGCTGTTCTGGCTGCAGCGCCAGGACTATTACGACATCCGCCTTGCCGGCCCGCTGGGCCGTGGTGCCGCCCGTCTAACCGGTCGCCCGGGAGGCGTGGTCCTGGAAGTGGCCAACCAGGGCCGCTTCGAGGCACCCAGCCCCGAGGCCCTGCTCGAAGAACAACTGGGCTGGCGCTTGCCGGTCTCGCACCTGGTCTGGTGGGTTCGCGGCCTGCCCGCGCCCGATACCAAGAGCCAATTGACCCTGGACGGCAATAGCAGGCTGGCCAGTCTCGAGCAGGACGGCTGGCAGGTGCAGTACCTGAACTACACCGAACAGAATGGCTACTGGTTGCCCGAGCGCCTGAAACTGCATGGCAAGGATCTGGACGTCACCCTGGTGGTGAAAGACTGGCAGCCCCGGCAGCTGGGACACTGATCGATGACTGCCACTACCCTGACCCTGCCGGCACCGGCCAAGCTGAACCTGTGGCTGCATATCCTCGGTCGCCGAGCGGACGGCTATCACGAGCTGGAAACCGTGTTCCAGTTCCTCGATCACGCCGACGAACTGACCTTCGCCTTGCGCGAAGACGGTCAGATTCGCCTGCGCACAGCGATTGAAACGGTACCCCACGACAGCAACCTGATCGTGCGCGCGGCCAGAAAACTGCAGCAGGCCTCGGGCTGCACGCTCGGTGCCGACATCTGGCTGGACAAACGCTTGCCCATGGGTGGCGGCATCGGCGGCGGCAGCTCCGACGCGGCCACCACCCTGCTGGGCCTGGATCGTCTCTGGCAGCTAGGTAGCGGTGAGGAACAGCTGGCCGAACTCGGCCTTGGCCTGGGCGCCGACGTACCGGTCTTCGTGCGCGGCCATGCCGCCTTCGCCCAGGGTGTCGGCGAGCAGCTCACGCCCGTGGATCCCGAAGAGCCCTGGTATGTCGTGCTGGTGCCGCAAGTGTCTGTCAGCACAGCGGAAATTTTTTCGCATTCGTTGTTGACACGTGATTCCCTCCCCCTTAAGATGCGCCCCGTTCCCGAGGGAAACAGTCGAAATGACTGCCAACCGGTCGTAGAGCAGAGTTACCCGGAAGTTCGTAACTCGCTGAATTTGCTTGGCAAATTCACTAAAGCGCGACTTACCGGGACTGGAAGTTGTGTGTTTGGGGCCTTCCCAAGCAAAGCCGAAGCTGATAAAGTTCTGGCCCTTCTTTCAGAGACCCAAACAGGGTTTGTAGCCAAAGGAAGCAACATATCGATGTTGCACCGCACGCTTCAAAGTCTGCTCTAGGAACCGAGTGCCAGGCATTCGAAGCAACAGATACAGGGGCGTCGCCAAGCGGTAAGGCAGCAGGTTTTGATCCTGCCATGCGTTGGTTCGAATCCAGCCGCCCCTGCCATTTTCCTATACTCATCCAGGTATACCCTCAGCCTTCAGGTACTGCGCGTGTCCAAGATGATGGTCTTTACGGGGAACGCCAACCCCGATCTGGCTCGGCGTGTCGTACGTCAGCTGCATATCCCACTGGGTGATGTTTCTGTCGGCAAATTCTCCGACGGCGAAATCAGCACTGAGATCAATGAAAATGTCCGTGGTAAGGACGTCTTCATCATTCAGCCGACTTGCGCGCCAACCAACGATAACCTGATGGAACTGGTAGTGATGGCCGACGCCTTCCGCCGCTCCTCAGCCTCCCGAATCACCGCTGTGATTCCCTACTTCGGATACGCCCGCCAGGACCGCCGTCCGCGTTCGGCACGTGTAGCCATCAGCGCCAAAGTCGTCGCTGACATGCTCACTGTCGTGGGTATCGATCGTGTTCTCACTGTCGACCTGCACGCTGACCAGATCCAGGGTTTCTTCGATATTCCCGTCGACAACATCTACGGCTCGCCCGTACTGGTCGACGACATCGAAGACCAGCGTTTCGAGAACCTGATGATCGTTTCCCCCGACATCGGCGGCGTCGTGCGTGCACGTGCGGTAGCCAAGTCCCTGGGTGTCGATCTGGGTATCATCGACAAACGCCGTGAAAAGGCCAATCACTCCGAAGTGATGCATATCATCGGCGACGTCGAAGGACGCACCTGCATCCTGGTAGACGACATGGTCGACACCGCCGGCACCCTGTGCCATGCGGCCAAGGCCCTGAAGGAACACGGCGCTGCCAAGGTCTATGCCTACTGCACGCACCCTGTCCTGTCGGGTCGGGCGATCGAGAACATCGAGAAATCCGTGCTGGACGAGCTGGTGGTGACCAACACCATCCCGCTGTCCGCTGCCGCGCAAGCCTGTGATCGTATCCGCCAGTTGGATATCGCACCGGTTGTGGCTGAAGCGGTCCGCCGCATCAGCAACGAAGAATCGATCAGCGCGATGTTCCGCTAAGCGGCCATTCGTTGACGAAACGCGCCCCGCCCCGACCTCTCGTCGGGGCGGGGCTTTTTTGCCCACCCCGTATGACGCTGGTCGCAAACGTCTGCGGGTGATGGCTATTTTGGAGAAACAAAATGACTAATTTCACTCTGAACGCCCAAGTGCGTACCGACCTGGGGAAAGGTGCGAGCCGCCGCCTGCGTCACGCCCTGAACGTACCTGCCGTTGTCTACGGTGGTAACAAGGAAGCCGAGTCCCTGACCATCCTGGCCAAGGAAATCGCCAGGCTGTTCGATAACGAGGCCGCCTTCAGCCACGTTCTGGAACTGAACGTCGACGGCACCAAGCAAAACGTCATCGTCAAGGCTCTGCAGCGTCACCCGGCCAAAGGCTACATCATGCACGCCGATTTCATCCGTGTCGTCGCTGGCCAGAAGCTGACCGCCAAGGTTCCGGTTCACTTCATCAACGAAGAAGCTCCTGTCAAGAAAGGCGGCGAGATCTCCCACGTCGAAGCCGAGATCGAAGTGTCCTGCGAAGCCAAGGACCTGCCGGAGTTCATCGAAGTTGACCTGGCCAACGCCGAAGTCGGCACCATCATCCACCTGTCGGACCTGAAAGCTCCTAAAGGCGTCGAGTTCGTGGCCCTGGCCCACGGCGACGACAAGGCTGTTGCCAACGTTCACGCTCCACGCGTTGCTCCAGAAGCAGAAGAAGGCGCTGCCGAGTAATCTACTCGCGCGCCGGTGTTGATCGGGTTACAGTGCCGCGCACCGTAGCCCACCAACTCCAAGGAAGAGCCCCTGACGTGACCGCCATCCAGTTGATCGTCGGCCTGGGAAATCCCGGCCCCGAATACGAACAGACCCGGCATAACGCAGGGGCTCTTTTCGTTGAACGCATTGCCAGCGCCCAGCGTGTCTCACTGACCGCTGACCGCAAGTATTTCGGCCTGACGGCTAAATTCAGCCATCAGGGCAACGATGTTCGCCTGTTGATTCCCACCACCTACATGAACCGCAGCGGCCAGTCAGTGGCGGCGTTGGCCAATTTCTTCCGGATCCCGCCTGCGGCCATCCTGGTGGCGCACGACGAACTCGACCTGCCTCCCGGTGTTGCCAAGCTCAAACGCGGTGGCGGCCATGGTGGGCACAACGGCCTGCGCGACATCATCGCCCAGCTCGGCAACCAGAATGATTTCCATCGCCTGAGGCTCGGCATCGGCCACCCGGGGGATGCCAAGCTGGTCTCCAACTTCGTCCTGGGCCGCGCGCCGCGCGCCGAGCAGGAGAAGCTCGACGCCAGTATCGATTTTGCCCTTGGCGTGCTGCCAGACGTACTTGCCGGCGACTTCGCCAAGGCGATGCGCGAACTGCACAGCCAAAAGGCCTGATATCACCTAGAGGGGAATTACCATGGGTTTCAATTGCGGCATCGTCGGCCTGCCAAACGTCGGCAAGTCCACCCTGTTCAACGCCCTGACCAAGTCCGGTATTGCGGCGGAGAACTTCCCCTTCTGCACCATCGAACCGAACAGCGGCATCGTGCCCATGCCCGACGCGCGCCTGGACGCCTTGGCGGCCATCGTCAAGCCTAATCGCGTCCTGCCCACCACCATGGAATTCGTCGATATCGCGGGCCTGGTGGCCGGCGCATCGAAAGGTGAAGGCCTGGGTAACAAGTTCCTCGCCAACATCCGCGAGACCGACGCCATTGCCCATGTGGTGCGCTGCTTCGAAGACGAGAACGTGATCCACGTCTCCAACAGCGTCGACCCCAAGCGCGACATCGAGATCATCGACCTCGAGCTGATCTTCGCCGACCTCGACAGCTGCGAGAAGCAGCTGCAGAAAGTCACGCGCAATGCCAAGGGCGGCGACAAGGACGCTCTTGCACAGAAGGCCATTCTCGAGAAGCTCATCCCTCATTTCACCGAAGGCAAGCCCGCACGCAGCCTGATGAAAGACATGAACTCCGATGAGAAGGTGGTGATTCGCGGCTTCCATCTGCTGACCAGCAAGCCGGTCATGTACATCGCCAACGTTGCCGAAGACGGCTTCGAAGACAACCCGCACCTCGACGTGGTCAAGACCATCGCCGAAGAGGAAGGCGCGATCGTGGTACCGGTGTGCAACAAGATCGAAGCCGAGATCGCCGAGCTGGACGACGGTGAAGAGAAGGACATGTTCCTGGAGGCGCTCGGCCTGGAAGAGCCTGGCCTGAACCGCGTGATCCGCGCCGGTTACTCCCTGCTCAACCTGCAGACCTACTTCACCGCCGGCGTTCAGGAAGTCCGCGCCTGGACCGTGCGCATCGGCGCCACCGCGCCACAGGCTGCCGGCGTGATCCACACCGACTTCGAAAAAGGCTTCATCCGCGCCGAAGTGGTGGCCTATGACGACTTCATCCAGTTCAAGGGTGAAGCCGGTGCCAAGGAAGTGGGCAAGTGGCGGTTGGAAGGCAAGGAGTACATCGTCAAGGACGGTGATGTGATGCACTTCCGCTTCAACGTATAGTGAGCGCTCATTGACAACCAACCATCATGTGCCAACCTATGGACACGATGGTTGGTTGTCGATCTGTAAAGTGCTAGCTCGAGCTCATCTCGGGCAGCTCTTTAGAGGAGGCTCACATGGCTTTTCTGGAGTACGTTCACCTTTCTCCTGTCTCCTCCACCACTTCCAGTGGTCCCTCCACCTTTGCCCCGCATCTACGCCTACCTGACATCAAACGCCTACCGCAAATTTTCTGGGATACAGGTGCGAGCTGGTCCGAGGTGAATCTGTGGGCGTTAGACAAAATCCAAAGTCAGCATCGAGATGTTGAAACGGTAAACGCTCTCCTTAAACACCTCCACGCCTATGCTTCTTACCTAGAAAGTTCAGGCTTAGACTGGCGCTATTTTCCAGCTCGAATCTCAAACAGGTCGGTGTACAAGTATCGAGGCGAGCTCGTTGCGCGCATGAAAGATGGCACTATCGCCGGAAGTACTGCAAGTGCAAGGATGGCAGCCATAATTCAATTTTATCGGTTCGCTAAAGACCATGGCTTAATAGATACTAAATATGCCATGTGGACCGAGCATGAATTCAAAGCATATTACACAGACCTTACTGGATTTAAGCGCAGTATCACTGGACAGTCTACAGATCTCTCCATTCCTAACAAATCACCTCCTGGAAACCGATTAGAAGATGGGTTAACACCGCTCAGTGAATTGCATATGATGGAACTCATTGAGCACACTCGAAGCCAAGCTTCAGAAGAACTACATCTTATGCTCACCATAGGTTTTTTTACGGGTGCTAGATTAAGCACAATAACTAGCCTGCGCATAAATACTCTCGAGCTAGCGCGAGAGGACCAGTATATTTCTGATCTGTATTTACTGAGTGTCGGGCCAGGCACGAAGGTCAAAACCAAATTCGATGTTAAGGGTGACATCCTAATTCCGGGCATATTACTTAGACGACTAAAAAAATACGCTTACTCTCCAAGTAGACTAAAGAGAGAAAGTAAGTCATCCAAAGAAAATAGCGCGCTCCTGTTTATTACATCCAGAGGAAAGCCATATAGCAAAACGGCTATTGGGGTCTTAATGACCAATCTCAGACGAGAAGCCGTAAAAGCAGGTTTAAAATTTATGATGTCATTTAAATTTCATCAATCTCGCGCAACTTACGGGACGTGGCTGATGAAAATATCTCTAGAAGTAACTACTACTGGAGCAGCAATTGAATTTGTGAAATCAGCGATGTTACACAAACACGAGTCGACCACCCTTAAATATGTAAAATTCTTGGAATCATCCGCAGGTAAACAAAAAGCTGCGCAGGAGTTTTATGAAGCATTCAGCGGACTGCAAGGCCGAGATTGGAACAAATATAGAGCTTGATCCAATCACACCCTACTCCTTTGGATTTCCTGATGTAGATTTTGCACGACGGGAAACTCCGTGGGACCTGTCCTGCTTATTATATAAAGGTGGCGCTGCGACGGAGGTACGGCTTTTCGCGCGGAACAAAAGTGAAGGTTCGCTACCCCATATAGAACTGGACCGCTTGACATTGGTCACTGAAATTCATCAGGTATTGATTGACAAGCTCACCATAGGCGGGAGCAAAACTTCTGCAAAAGGGGCAATTCGATTTATAAGAGACATGTTTACCTGGGCTGAAAAAGAAGGCTTCTCTCTTGATAAAAGTAGCATCCAGGAAACATATTTTGCGTGGAGCGACCATTTATGGAGAGAGGCTGAAGTTTATAAAAAAATCAGTATTTCCTCCGCGTATGGCAGAAGTGCAAACGTTTCGATAATTCTGAGTGATGTCCTGAAAAGAGTAACTCCACTAATATCAGAGACACGGCTTCGCCATCCTTCAAAAGATAAAAGCCATGCTAATCTCCAAGCTGAAAAACAAAGTCTTCAACAGATCTTCGATTTCGGTAAAATTTTACTTAAGATAAGCGACATGCTTACTCTGGACGTGGTGATGGAGGGTCCGTCACCTATTGAAGTTTTCCTCGATGATGAAGAAGGCTCTACGTCTTTGAGATTTTTTGAATGTCAAGGCGTAATTCATAACGGAATAAAGGATAAACTGCACCGTAGGAATCTTGCCTTAGATGACACTGCTACCTTCAAGGACTGGCAAGAAAACGCCGCTTATAAAGACAGGGCCCCGATTATTAATAGACGCATTGAAGCCGAACTATTGATATTTGTAGCTCAGACGTCTATGAATTGGTCACAAGCAAGTAAGTTACCAATCTGCAAATTCCGATATGACAGTTACAGCGATGGCTACCAAGTAAGGGATCGAAAGGAGCGACGAAAGGGTGAGGTAATTTTTGAAATTTTTTCCGCCTACAAGCCTCACTTTGAACGTTATCTTGCCTGGAGACGAGTATTATTCCCAGAACACCCAAAACTGTTCCCGTTCGTTCGAGAGGATGAAACTAGTGAGTCGTGGCATTTTCAATCTCGGCTCCGACCCCAGCTCTTAAAATCCGGAAAGTGTTTTTTGCCACCCAGCGTGCTTAGAAATAACAAAGTTAATTGGTTGCTGCGAAAAACCGGAGATCCTGACTTGACTGCTGAAATGGCTCAGCACTCCAAACAAACACTACTAACGATATATGAAGTCCCAAGCTTACAAAGGGCAATGGTGGAAATTTTTCGATACTGGAACACTTGCGACCCGACTACTCATAGCCTAGCCTCAGTCGCACCCGGAAGATGCAACGGACACCCTAAAAAATCGGAAAATATCGACTATGATTTAGAGCCAGATTGCCGGCGATCTTCCGGTTGCATAGGATGCGAACAACACCGTGATGTAGATAGCGAAGACCACGTTTGGGCGTTGGTTAGTTTTCGGCACCTCAAAATCATTGAGATATCAAAATCGCTGAGACCTGGGATTCAAACTCAACCTACACCTGCGCAAAAGGTTGTAGATCGTCTTTCCGAAAAGCTTAACTGGTTTAAAAAATCCAGTATTAAACACGAGGCCTGGCTCCACGAAGCGCTAATAAAAATTGAGGAAGGGAACTATCACCCGTCTTGGATTACTGCCATCCACGCTATAGAGGGTGAGCTATGACCATGATACTCGATTCGCTCAGATTAGGTTCAACGAAGACTTGGATGGATTCTACCCGCGCGTCATATCGCCCACCCAGTTGGCCGCCACCACGTGAATGGGCAGTCAGCGAGGATCAGGATGGAAATCCAATCTCCGAATGGGGTCATAGCAAGTGGGATCTTACCCTGTGGGCAGGCGTACCCTTCATCCTCAATTTCCAGGAAGAATATAGATATAAACGGAAAAACAGACAGCATCCATCACTTATGGATGCACAAAATGCAGATTTGCTGCGTCTAATCATGACCTGGAAAATCTGGGGATCTACACAAGGACTAGGAGTGTCGTCCATTCGAACGGCATTCATACTATTAAGAAAAGTTGTATTTTTTTGCAGTAGCAATGGCATATTGGTCAGCGAACTGAACAGTCGACCTGACTTAATTGAACAAATCCCATCTCTTGTCTCAAAATCACTGTTCAGAACTTTAATACTGGAACTGCACAGAATTTTTGAAGCGCGTCAATCAGTTGGCTTCTTCATAGTAGATGCCGAGTCAATTGCTAAGCTTTCATTCTTAACACAGCCGAAAGAAGTTAACCAGACTCCGTACATACCTCCAAGAATATGGCTCTACCAGATAAATCGATTAAAGGCCTGTATTGAAGACTTTAATCAGAACAAAGAAAACATAGAGCTGTGCTTTAACTTCTGCTGCGAGGTTTACAACCGAAACATCGAATGCTTTGGAGAATTTCCACTAGTACCTATCTACCAGCCGTTTAACGCTGCGAGGAACAGGGGTGAGCAAGCCAGGAATGGTTGTAAATTTTATGGGCAATTTGCAGGCATTGCCGAAGAATACGGAATAAAGAGCTTAATAGAAGAATGGGTCTCAGTCCCGGCGCGCGGACTTTCCATTACATGTTTAGACACCTATATGAATTTGGTTGAGTATGCGTGCCTCGCCTACATTGCTAACTTCACACTTCAACGATGTGAAGAAGTCGGCTCTCTGAAGGAGGACTGCTTGATCTGGGAGCATGACGATAAGCTCGGCCGTATACCTATCATCTGTGGACCAACGTCAAAGACCGTTAATGACTCAGACGCCCGATGGCCTACTAGCCCTGCAGTAGAGATAGCTGTAACAGCAGCCCAGTCTATTGCCAAGATGCGAAAACTATACCCCGCCTATCTCAAAAGTAACGACGGTGTTGATGAAACATCCTATCTACGATCTTCTTATGCTCCTCCATGGGGCGGAAAGCTATGCAATCGGCATAGCCCTAGAAAGAAAATGCTTTCCTACTCTATAGTTGTTGACACCTATGACAAACTGTTCAATATTGAAGAACTCAGAATAACTAGTGAAGACCTTAGAATAGCTCGGATGCTAACCCCAACGATTACTGACAACTCAAGTTTTACATTGGGTTCTACTTGGAAGCTTGCGTGGCATCAGCTTAGAAGAACCGGGGCCGTCAATATGTTCTGCAGCGGGATCATATCTGACAGTAGCATGCAGCAGTTATTGAAGCATTCTTCTCGATTCATGCCTCTGTATTACGGTGCTGGTTACAGCAAGCTATTGCTGAACGAAGAAGTAGCAAAAATCGTGATAAGCACCATGTATGAGTCGATAGCTAGAAATCTTGAGATTGCAACTTCAGATAGATTTGCTTCACCTTTCGGCAAAAGCAAAAAGGAGGTAATACTCACTGATCTCATCAGTGAAAAAGATGTCAAAGCCCTTAACCAGGCTGCAAAAAATGGCACAATAAATGTGCGCGAAACGAGAGTAGGATTTTGTTTGAGTAGGGAGCCCTGCGAGTACGGCGGTATTGAGTCTATCTCACGCTGCGCGGGAGGTGATGGCCAAGCTCCTTGTACGAAGGCTCTGTTCGACAGGGAGAAAAGAAAGAGCATTGAAACTCAGTTGCAAAGAATCCGTATCGAAATTGAAGCGCTAGATCCAAACAGTCCACGCTACAAGGCCATGATCTTAGAAGCTGCAGGGCTGGAGGGAATATTGAATGTCCTTGAATGACACCATCGCTACTGCTTCTGCAGAGCAGCGTTTTCGAGATGCTTTTGAGAGACTCAAAAATGGTGCTACGGTAGTATTGCCCGCTAACTCTAGAGTCTCGCAAAACAATGTAGCCAAAGAAGCCTCGTGTGATCCCAGTGCTCTGCGCAAAAGCCGCTTCCCATCCTTGGTCCGTGAAATACAAGCATACGTGGAGATCCACAAATCTCAGGTTCCCTCTCTCAGAAGTGTAAGATCAAAATTAAAAAACAAGCGCATTGATCTGAAAAAAAGAATCGAGATCATCACGCAACAACGTGATGAAGCACATTCGCAACTTTTACACGTCCAGCGAGTCGTGTTAGATATGGCCAAGCAAATTACTGCGTTGGAGGATGAATTAGCTAAAATACATTCTCAAACCAAACCATAGCCTTACCATGTATTAAGACGAACGTGGACGACGATGGAGTGGTCGTTTTGCCGTCCAAGAATCTTAAGAAGTCTAAGTATTTGCGGCTGCTTGGTCAGCCACTAGAGCGCAGATCCCGCGCGGCCGAGAAAATGATTTCTTTGACCTTGAGATTATCGCACAGCGGCGCGTGCTCGATGCTATAACACGCCCCTCCTTTCACCTTGTAGATGTATCCCTCAATCGTACCTGAACCGTCTCCGGCAATACTTACCTCAAGTAGCTGTTCCATTGCCCAGCCCCCCCCTCCTCTAAGGTGTCCAGGGGACATGAGATGCGCCTGAGACAACCATGACCGCTCATCCAGCTCCGAGAGCATCTGCTGGAAAATCGGGACCGTCGGTATCATCAGCATGCTACCCACAATGTCGTCCCCATAGTCACGCACCAGCTCCACGTAGAACCAAGGGTGGTACAGCTCCAGCTCAATGAATTGCCATCGACTGGTGCCAAGCTCTCCGAAGACCGCTGCTGGGCTGAGCTCAGCATGGCTGTACGTCTTGAACATGGAAAAACCCCCAAAATATTAACAATAGTTAATGGATGTCTGGCGATCAAGACGGCTTCATCATTCCTTTTGTAGGGATGAAAAAATGCAGCTGAAACAGGCATTTGGCAAAGCATTGAGACTGATGAGGAAATCTCGTCATCTCAGCCAGGAGGACTTCGGTGGCCAGAGCAGCCAAACCTATCTGAGCCAGCTGGAAAGTGGAGGCAAGGGACCATCCCTAGAAATGGTGCATGCGCTTGCCTCCGCCATGGGCGTTCATCCAATGTCAATTTTAATGCAGTGCTACCTTTTGATGGATGACGCTGCAACATTGGACTCAATCATCGATCGCGTGCGGGATGAGATCAGCGAGTAGCTCGCAGAGTGAGGCTGTCGGACAAGCGAACGCTTTGTTGCTGATCATTGTTCGCGCCTGTGACACAGGCTCAGCTGTTCTGTCGTGTGTGCTCAAGGGCTGCGAGACGTGAGACGATGGCTCAAGCTGAGCCACAGTTAGACGTCGAGGATATGAAATGAAGGGCCGCCGAAAAGTGAAGACCAGCAAGTGGTCTATGAAAATAGACCTGGAAGTCGAGGCCCGAAAGTTCTTGCAGGGCCGATCCGGGAGACAAGGAAGGTTTCTCGATGCTGCCGCGCGCAATGGCCAGGAGATGGAACCCACAGGGCGGCTTTGTGGGTAAATACGCGGTTACCTTCAGAGGCGAATACCCCACCAACGTGGGTTTGCACCTCGCAAAAATAAATAAGTCAGTTTCGCTTGAGGAAGAGGTGGCCGTGGGCCTAAAAGGTGAACAGACATTTCAGATCAGCAATAATGGCCTACCGCTACCAAGGAATGCGTAGACCATGGCACGAAAACCCCCCTCTGTTGTACCTCCACAGCCGAAGGTGAGGCTGACATCCCAAGAGATTGACCGTGGCCTTGCTCGGCTGTCTGAACGAATTGCAGAGCTTCGCGCTTTTGATCTCGATACGGTCCGAAGTGGGAATACACCCGAGCTAGAGGCCATGGAGGTGGCCATCAAGGACAGTCTGATCAGATGCTTTGGGGAGGACACCAGTGCGTACCGTTCCTACGTTGCCGCCACAGACCTCACGTACCATCCGATGTTCTTCACTACCGGTCAGATTATTGACTACCACACTCCAATTCAACGCAGGGTTCTGAACTCCATTGCTTTGCTTGAGCAAGCGCAGAGGAGCTTAAAAGAAGATTTGGCCGATCTACCAGCTTCGGCGGAGGTTGAGGCTGAGCCTTCACCTGAGGGTCAAACAGCCCATTCAAATCGAATATTTGTTGTTCACGGCCACGACGAGGGCGCACGTGAGTCGGTGGCTCGATTCCTTGAAAAGCTTGGTCTTGAGCCGATCATTCTCCATGAACAGGCCAACCGTGGTCGCACCGTAATCGAGAAGATCGAGGGTAACCGAGACGTAGGATTTGCTGTGGTGCTGATGACGCCTGACGACCAAGGTTGTGTGAAGGGGGGACAATTGGAGCCTCGTGCTAGGCAAAACGTCCTGTTGGAGCTTGGCTATTTCCTCGGCTACCTGGGGCGCGACCGAGTGTGTGCTCTGAAGCGCGGCGAGGTTGAGATTCCTAGCGACTTTGCTGGCGTAGTGTGGACATCGATGAACGACGACGGTTGGAAACAAGCCTTGAGCCGTGAGCTTCAAGACGCCGGCTACGAGATTGACTGGAACAAGGTGATGCGCAGCTAGCAGGGTTTACCTATGTCATTGCCAATTCTCGATGGCACAGGCCGCGAGAAATGAGTAACCTGTGAAGGATTGCTCTGAGACTTTGTTGGCCATGGCCTCCCCTCGGAGACACTTGATAGCCCGCCTCACATGGCGGGCTTTTCTATTTTTACGGGAATGCTAAGAACAGTAACTGGACTTGCCCCTACCGAACCGGACACCAACTCCCCGTTAAATTGATGCTGCTGCCAAGCGCCTAAACTCTCGCGGCGACCGATATTTCAAGGCGCTATGCGGATGCTGCTCGTTGTAATGCTCGA
>NZ_JAAMQM010000070.1 GCF_013523055.1 Pseudomonas capeferrum
GCCGCACCGCGCACCGGTGGCTTGGGAACGTATCTTTGTCGCACCGCGTACCTGTGGTGAGCGGGCTTGTCCCGCGATGCGGCAGTGGCAGCGCCCCGCATCTGTTCCTTGCGCGATGATTCACCGCACCACTGCCTCCGTGACGCCGCTCTATTCAGCTGGAGGGATGGTGCTTTTGCGGGCGCTATCGCGGGGCAAGCCCGCTCGCCACCGGGGATGTGTCTTCGCAGGACCGCTTGCTGTGGACTGGAGGCGTGCCTTTGTCGGATCGCGCATCAGTGGCTTGGGAACATATCTTCCGCACCGCGCAGCGGTGGCTTGGGAACGTATCTTTGCCGCACCGCGCACCGGTGGCTTGGGAACGTATCTTTGCCGCACCGCGCACCGGTGGCTTGGGAACGTATCTTTGTCGCACCGCGTACCTGTGGTGAGCGGGCTTGTCCCGCGATGCGGCAGTGGCAG
>NZ_JAAMQM010000071.1 GCF_013523055.1 Pseudomonas capeferrum
ATATCGATCGCAAGGTCATTACCGGCATCGCTGATGTGGCTGACAAGGTCTACGACGGCAGCACTGCCGCCGAGCTGAGCAATCTCGGCCTGGTAGGCGTAGTCGATGGCGACGAAGGCAAGGTCTCTGGTACCGGCACCACGGGTGCTTTTAGCGATAAGAATGCTGGCACCGCCAAATCGGTAATTGGCTCTGGAATCGCCCTGGCCGGTGAAGAGGCGGGCAACTACCGTTTCGATACCGACGCGCAAATCGGTGTGGCCGATATCGACCGCAAGGTCATTACCGGCATCGCTGATGTGGCTGACAAAGTCTACGACGGCAGCACTGCCGCCGAGCTGAGCAATCTCGGCCTGGTAGGCGTAGTCGATGGCGACGAAGGCAAGGTCTCCGGCACCGGCACCACGGGTGCCTTCAGCGACAAGAATGCGGGTACTG
>NZ_JAAMQM010000072.1 GCF_013523055.1 Pseudomonas capeferrum
GAACCGGGAACTCCAGGTAATCCGGGTACCCCTGGCACGCCGAACGCTGGCGACCAGATCGCCGTCTCGATCGTCAGCAATGGCAACGTCACCGAAGCCGAGCAGCCGGTCTTCACCGTGCGCGTCAGCCAGGTCCTGGATCGTGAGCTCACCGTCACCCTGTCCAATGGTGACAAGGTGGTGATCGCTGCGGGCCAGACCGAAGCCACCTACCGCACCGATGCCCAGGGCGAGGACGTCTTCAAGGACGCCGGTTCGCTAACCGTTGGTATCACCGATGCCACCGTTGATGGCCAGACCTTCGAGAACCTGCAGCTGGGTGGCTCCGCCACCGTGCAGATCGCCGACACCATCAACGATGTCGTGGCGACCCTGACCGCCGACAAGACCACCGTCACCGAAGGCGGTCAGATCACCTACACCGTGACCCTGA
>NZ_JAAMQM010000073.1 GCF_013523055.1 Pseudomonas capeferrum
TCACCATTGGTCAGGGTGACGGTGAGGTCACGGTCCAGGACCTGGTTGACGCGCACGGTGAAGACCGGTTGCTGGGCTTCGGTGACGTTGCCATTGCTGACGATCGAGACGGCGATCTGGTCGCCAGTGTTCGGCGTGCCAGGGGTACCCGGATTACCTGGAGTTCCCGGTTCGTCAGTGACGACTGTGTTGGTGCTGCCAGCAGTGATCAGGTTCTCGAAGACCGCATCGCCGGTCACACCGGTGATGGTCTGGGCAATGGCCGGCTGGCCACCGACATACACGTCATCGTTGGTGGTGATGGTGGCGGTACCGGCAGCACTGCCCTTGGCCACTTCGACGACAGTGCCGTCGGTGAGCGTAAAGGTCAGGCCCTGGTGGCCAGTAACCGGCAAGCCATCCTTGCTGCTCAGGGTCACGGTGT
>NZ_JAAMQM010000074.1 GCF_013523055.1 Pseudomonas capeferrum
GTACCTGGAGTCCCTGGATTGTTCGGCGTACCGGTTTCGTCAGTGACGACTGTGTTGGTGCTGCCAGCAGTGATCAGGTTCTCGAAGACCGCATCACCAGTTACACCGGTGATGGTCTGGGCAATGGTCGGCTGGCCACCGACATACACGTCATCGTTGGCAGTGATGGTGGCGGTGCCGGCGGTACTGCCGCTCGGGATGGTGATCGTGGTGCCATCGGTGAGGGTGAACGTCAGGCCCGCATGGCCGGTGACTGGCAGGCCTTGGGCATTGCTCAGGGTCACGGTGTAGGTGATCTGACCGCCTTCGGTGACGGTGGTCTTGTCAGCGGTCAGGGTCGCCACGACATCGTTGATGGTGTCGGCGATCTGCACGGTGGCGGAGCCACCCAGCTGCA
>NZ_JAAMQM010000075.1 GCF_013523055.1 Pseudomonas capeferrum
TGTTGTCTCGGCCACCGATAGCGATGGCAGCACGGCCACTGACAGTCTGGACGTCACTATCGTCGACGACCTGCCGACGGCTGCGAATGACGGCAACCTGGCAACGGCGACCGAGCAGCAAACGACCCTGACCGGCAATGTCCTGACCAACGACACCCAAGGTGCTGACCGGATCACCATCAGTCCCACCACCGGGCCGATCACCGCAGGCACCTTCACCGGCACCTACGGGACCCTGGTGCTGGCAGCGGATGGTTCCTACACCTACACCCTCGATACGGATGATCCGGATTTTCTGAATCTGCAGGGCGGGGGAAGCGCGATAGAGACGTTTACCTACACCCTGACCGATGCCGATGGCGATACCAGCACGG
>NZ_JAAMQM010000076.1 GCF_013523055.1 Pseudomonas capeferrum
TGCCGGCGGTACTGCCGCTCGGGATGGTGATCGTGGTGCCATCGGTGAGGGTGAACGTCAGGCCCGCATGGCCGGTAACTGGCAGGCCTTGGGCATTGCTCAGGGTCACGGTGTAGGTGATCTGGCCGCCTTCGGTGACGGTGGTCTTGTCGGCGGTCAGGGTCGCCACGACATCGTTGATGGTGTCGGCGATCTGCACGGTGGCCGAGCCACCCAACTGCAGGTTTTCGAAGGTCTGGCCATCAACGGTGGCATCGGTGATACCAACGGTTAGCGAACCGGCGTCCTTGAAGACGTCCTCGCCCTGGGCATCGGTGCGGTAGGTGGCTTCGGTCTGGCCCGCG
>NZ_JAAMQM010000077.1 GCF_013523055.1 Pseudomonas capeferrum
GTGGGCTTCCTGATGATGAGCCATATGCAAACGCCCGAAGGGCTCGCGCAACAGGCGAAGCTGATGGAAAGCTACGGCGCCACCTGCATCTATGTGGTGGACTCGGGCGGGGCGATGAACATGGATGACATCCGTGCCCGCTTCCGTGCAGTCAAGGCCGTGCTCGACCCGGCGACCGCGACCGGCATCCATGCCCACCACAACCTTAGCCTCGGCGTGGCCAATTCCATCGCCGCGGTGGAGGAGGGCTGCGACCGCATCGACGCCAGCCTCGCCGGCATGGGCGCCGGTGCCGGCAACGCACCGCTGGAGGTGTTCATTGCCGCCGCCGACAAGCTCGG
>NZ_JAAMQM010000078.1 GCF_013523055.1 Pseudomonas capeferrum
TGCTGACCAAAACCTGGTCGCCGCCATTTGGCGTACCTGGAGTCCCTGGATTGTTCGGCGTACCGGTTTCGTCAGTGACGACTGTGTTGGTGCTGCCAGCAGTGATCAGGTTCTCGAAGACCGCATCACCAGTTACACCGGTGATGGTCTGGGCAATGGCCGGCTGGCCACCGACATACACGTCATCGTTGGCGGTGATGGTGGCGGTGCCAGCGGTACTGCCGCTCGGGATGGTGATCGTGGTGCCATCGGTGAGGGTGAACGTCAGGCCCGCATGGCCGGTAACTGGCAGGCCTTGGGCGTTGCTCAGGGTCACGGTGTAGGTGATCTGACCGCCTT
>NZ_JAAMQM010000079.1 GCF_013523055.1 Pseudomonas capeferrum
CACGATGCCGGCACCTCGGCGTTCGTCGGTGAAGAGCTGGCCAAGTCCGATCGTCCCGAACTGACCGCGGCCAAGATCGTCGTGTCCGGTGGCCGCGGCATGCAGAACGGCGATAACTTCAAGCACCTGTACGCCCTGGCCGACAAGCTCGGCGCCGCGGTGGGCGCCTCGCGCGCAGCGGTCGACGCTGGTTTCGTGCCCAACGACATGCAGGTCGGCCAGACCGGCAAGATCGTCGCGCCGCAGCTGTACATCGCCGTCGGTATCTCCGGTGCCATCCAGCACCTGGCCGGCATGAAGGACTCCAAGGTGATCGTGGCGATCAACAAGGACGA
>NZ_JAAMQM010000007.1 GCF_013523055.1 Pseudomonas capeferrum
CGGGCTGCTCGCTGTGCATGGGTAACCAGGCACGTGTGCAGACAGGCTCCACCGTGGTCTCCACTTCGACCCGTAACTTCCCGAACCGCCTGGGTGACGCGACCAACGTCTACCTGGCGTCCGCGGAACTGGCCGCAGTCGCCTCGATTCTCGGCAAGCTGCCGACCATCGAGGAGTACATGGTGTACGCGAAAGACATCGACAGCATGGCTGCCGACGTCTACCGCTACCTCAGCTTCGACCAGATCGCCGAGTTCCGCGACGCTGCGGTGAACGCCAACATCCCGGTCGTTCAAGCGTAACGGGCTTCGGCCTCAGGCTACAGGCGACAAAAAAAACCCCGGCGCAAATGCCGGGGTTTTTTTTGAGCTAACCGATTGTTGCAGAAGTGCCGATTTGTGGTCGCAGGCTATGCGAAGGTTTCAGAATGCATCCCCAGGGACGCGCACCCACCCCTCCATCAATATCCGGGCACTGCGACTCATGCTCGCCTGAGTCACGGCCCATTCGCCGTCGATCTGCCGAGCCTGCGCGCCGACACGCAGGGTCCCCGAGGGATGACCGAAGCGAACGGCCTCGAGCTCGCCACCACCCGCCGCCAGGTTGACCAGCGTACCGGGGATGGCGGCGGCCGTGCCGATGGCCACTGCCGCCGTGCCCATCATGGCGTGGTGCAGCTTGCCCATGGACACCGCGCGCACCAGCAGGTCGACATCGCCGGCCGTCACGGCCTTGCCGCTGGAAGACGCATAGGCACGCGGTGGCGCAACGAAGGCCACCTTGGGCGTGTGCTGTCGCTTCGAGGCATCGTCGACGTGATCGATCAGGCCCATGCGCACGGCACCGTAGGCGCGGATGAGCTCCAGACGCGCCAGGGCAGCGACATCGCCATTGATCGCCTCCTGCAGTTCGGTCCCGCTGTACCCGATATCGACCGCATTGATGAAGATGGTCGGGATACCGGCATTGATCAGCGTCGCCTTGAGCACACCTACGCCAGGCACCTCGAGGTCGTCGACCAGATTACCCGTGGGAAACATGGCCCCACCCCCGCCTTCTTCGTCGGCCGCCGGGTCGAGAAACTCGAGACGCACCTCGGCCGCGGGAAAGGTCACGCCATCCAGCTCGAAATCACCGGTCTCCTGCACTTGTCCGTCGCTGATCGGTACATGGGCGATGATGGTCTTGCCGATATTGGCCTGCCAGATGCGTACCGTGGCAAGACCCTCGCGTGGAATGCGCTGGGAGTCGACCAACCCGGCATTGATCGCGAAGGCACCGACCGCTGCCGAAAGGTTGCCGCAGTTGCCGCTCCAGTCGACGAACGCCGCGTCGATGGCAACCTGGCCGAAGAGATAGTCGACGTCGTGGTCGGGTCGAGTACTGGCCGACAGAATGACCGCCTTGCTGGTACTGGATGTCGCGCCCCCCATGCCGTCGATCTGTTTGCCATAAGGGTCGGGGCTACCGATCACCCGCAGCAGCAGAGCATCGCGTGCCAGCCCAGGCACCTGGGCGCGCTCGGGCAGGTCCTGGAGACGGAAGAACACTCCCTTGCTGGTGCCTCCACGCATGTAGGTGGCGGGTATCTTGATCTGGGGTAACGCTGCCATGGCTGTCTTGTCCTCTGTATCTGACTCGATCATGGAATCCGGCGCCGTTCAGGCGCTGGCCTCGAGAAAATCCTGGGCAAAGCGCTGCAACACGCCTCCCGCTTCGTAGATCGACACTTCCTCGGCCGTATCCAGTCGGCAGGTCACCGGCACCTCCAGACGCTGGCCATCCTTGCGGGTGATCACCAGGGTGAGTGTGGCCCGGGGCGTACGCGCGCCCAGCACATCGAAGGTCTCGCTACCATCGATACCCAAGCTCTTGCGGTCGGTCCCGGGCTGGAATTCCAGCGGCAGCACGCCCATGCCCACCAGGTTGGTGCGGTGGATACGCTCGAAGCCCTCGGCGGCGATCGCTTCGACGCCGGCCAGGCGCACCCCTTTGGCCGCCCAGTCGCGTGACGAGCCTTGTCCGTAGTCGGCACCGGCGATGATGATCAACGGCTGCTTGCGCTGCATGTAGGTTTCGATGGCCTCCCACATCCGCACCACTTGGCCTTCCGGCTCCAGGCGCGTCAGCGATCCCTGCCGGACCTGGCCGTTCTCCACGACCATCTCGTTGAACAACTTGGGGTTGGCGAAGGTTGCGCGCTGGGCGGTCAGGTGGTCGCCGCGGTGAGTGGCGTAGGAGTTGAAGTCTTCTTCCGGCAAACCCATCTTCGCCAGGTATTCACCGGCTGCGCTGCTGGCCAGGATGGCGTTGGACGGTGACAGGTGATCGGTGGTGATGTTGTCCGGCAGCACGGCCAGCGGGCGCATGCCGCGCAAGGTCCGCTCGCCAGCCAGGGCGCCTTCCCAATAGGGCGGTCGGCGGATGTAGGTACTCATCGGGCGCCAGTCATACAGCGGGGCAACCGCAGGGCCGCGGTCTTCCTCGATGGCGAACATGGGGATGTAGACCTGGCGAAACTGTTCGGGCTTGACCGCCGCCTTGACCACGGCATCGATCTCCTCGTCGCTCGGCCAGATGTCCATGAGGCGAATTTCCCTGCCGTCGACCTTGCCCAGTACATCGCGCTCGATATCGAAGCGAATGGTGCCGGCAATGGCATAGGCGACCACCAGGGGCGGCGAGGCAAGAAACGCCTGCTTGGCGTAAGGGTGGATACGCCCATCGAAGTTGCGATTGCCCGACAGCACGGCGGTGGCATACAGATCGCGGTCGATGATCTCCTGCTGGATCGCCGGATCCAACGCCCCGGACATGCCATTGCAGGTCGTGCAGGCGAACCCGACGATGCCGAAGCCCAGTTGCTCGAGATCCTTGGTCAGACCGGCCTCGTCCAGGTACAGCGCCACGGCCTTGGAACCGGGCGCCAGCGAGGACTTGACCCAGGGTTTGCGGGTCAGCCCCAGGCGGTTGGCGTTGCGCGCCAGGAGCGCGGCGGCAATCACGTTGCGCGGGTTGCTGGTGTTGGTGCAACTGGTGATGGCGGCAATGATCACGGCGCCGTCCGGCATCTGGCCTGGCACCTCTTCCCAGGCCCCGGCAATGCCACGGGCCGCCAGCTCGGAGGTCGCCACCCGCGCATGCGGATTGGAGGGCCCAGCCATGTTGCGCACGACACTGGACAGGTCGAAACGCAGAACTCGCTCATACTCTGCCCGCGTCAAGGTATCCGCCCACAGGCCGGCCACCTTGGCATAGGTCTCGACCAGGCGTACTTGCTGCTCTTCCCGGCCGGTCAGCTTGAGGTAGTCAAGGGTCTGCTGGTCGATCGCGAACATGGCGGCGGTCGCGCCGTATTCAGGCGCCATGTTGGAGATGGTCGCGCGGTCACCCAGGGTCAATGCACTGGCGCCCTCCCCGTGAAACTCCAGGTAGGCACCGACCACCTTCTGCTTGCGCAGGAACTCGGTCATGGCCAGCACCAGGTCGGTCGCGGTAATACCGGGCTGAAGCTTGCCGGTCAGCTCGACGCCGACGATTTCCGGCAGGCGCATCCACGAAGCGCGGCCGAGCATGACGTTCTCCGCCTCGAGGCCTCCCACACCGATGGCGATCACGCCCAGTGCATCTACGTGTGGGGTATGGCTGTCGGTACCGACGCAGGTGTCGGGATAGGCGACGCCCTGATCGGCATGGACCACGGGGGACATCTTCTCCAGATTGATCTGGTGCATGATGCCGTTGCCTGGCTGGATCACGTCGACGTTCTTGAACGCCTTCTTGGTCCAGTTGATGAAATGGAAGCGATCTTCGTTGCGACGGTCCTCGATGGCGCGATTGCGGGCAAAGGCCTGCGGATCGGCACCGCCGCATTCGACAGCCAGCGAATGGTCGACGATCAGCTGCACCGGCACCACGGGATTGACCTGGGCCGGATCGCCTCCCATGTCGGCGATGGCATCGCGCAGTCCGGCCAGGTCCACCAGGGCGGTCTGGCCGAGAATGTCATGGCAGACCACGCGGGCTGGATACCAAGGGAAGTCCAGGTCGCGCTTGCGTTCGATCAGCTGTCCCAGGGACGCTTGCAGCGTCGCCGGATCGCAGCGGCGGACGAGGTTCTCGGCCAACACGCGCGAGGTATAGGGCAGACGGGCGTAGGCGCCGGGCTCGATGGCCTCGACGGCCGCGCGGGCGTCGAAGTAATCCAGGTCGGTGCCTGGAAGATGCTTGCGGAATTCAGTATTCATTGCACATGGACTCGATCACGGGAGGGTCCCCGCAGGGGCCGACGGCCGGCTGTGCGACAGCTCGGCTCGCGGTGGCATCACGGCAGCCCTCGCGGGCTTGCCGGGACGTCCCCTGCGGATGGAATCAGCGTCGTTCGATTGGCACGAACTTGCGCTGCTCTACGCCGGTGTACTCGGCGCTGGGTCGGATGATTCGGTTATTGGCGCGTTGCTCGAATACATGGGCGGCCCAGCCGGTAAGCCGCGAGCAGACGAAGATCGGCGTGAACAGCGGGGTCGGGATGCCCATGAAGTGATAGGCGGACGCATGGTAGAAGTCGGCATTGGGGAACAGCTTCTTCTGCTCCCACATGGTCTTGTCGATCGCTTCGGAAACCGGGTACAGCACGGTATCCCCCGCTTCGTCGGCCAACTGTTTCGACCAGCCCTTGATGACCTCGTTGCGCGGATCGGACTCTTTGTAGATGGCATGACCGAAGCCCATGATCTTGTCCTTGCGCTCGAGCATGCCGAGGGTGCCATCGACGGCCTCCTGCGGGGTCTTGAAACGCTCGATCATTTCCATCGCGGCTTCGTTCGCGCCGCCATGCAGCGGGCCGCGCAGCGAGCCGATGGCCGCGGTGATGCAGGAGTAGAGATCCGACAAGGTCGAGGCGCAGACCCGAGCCGTGAAGGTCGAGGCATTGAATTCGTGTTCGGCGTAGAGGATCAGCGAAACGTTCATCACCTTGACATGCAGGTCGCTCGGTTGCTTGCCATGCAGCAGATGGAGGAAGTGCCCGCCCAGAGTATCTTCGTCACTGGTGCAGTCGATGCGCACATCGTGCTGGCTGAAGCGATACCAGTAGCACATGATCGCCGGGAAAAGCGCCAGCAACCGGTCGGTCTTGTCGTGCTGCAGTTCGAAGTTGAGTTCAGGCTCCAGCGTACCGAGCACCGAGCAACCCGTACGCATCACATCCATCGGGTGGGCGGTAGCCGGAATACGCTCCAACACTTCCTTGAGCGCCTGGGGCAGGTCGCGCAAGGCCTTGAGCCGCGCCTTGTATTCGGCCAGCTCGGCCTGGGTCGGCAGCTCGCCATACAGCAGCAGGTAGGCGACTTCCTCGAACTCGGCATGGGCTGCCAATTCGCGTACGTCATAGCCTCGGTAAGTCAGCCCGGCACCGGCCTGGCCCACGGTCGACAGCGCCGTCTGCCCGGCCACCTGGCCCCGCAGCCCGGCACCGCTGAGTACTTTTGCTTCGGCCATTTATTCTTCTCCACTTGTTGAAATTGTTATGGAAACGGCTGTGTGTAACGGTGTGGGATCTCAGTCCTTCTTCTGCTGGAACAAGGCGTCCAGGCTTTGTTCGAAGGCGTGATAATTGATCGCGTCGTAGAGCTCCATGCGAGTCTGCATGGTATCGATGACGTTTTTCTGCGTACCGTCGCGACGCAGTGCGGTGAAGACGTTTTCCGCCGCCTTGTTCATCGCGCGGAAAGCCGACAGCGGATAGAGCACCAGCGATACATCGACAGAGGCCAGCTCTTCGGTGGTATACAACGGCGTGGCGCCGAACTCGGTGATATTGGCCAGGATCGGCGCCCTTACTCGGTCGGCGAAGGTCTTGTACATGGCCAGCTCGGTAATGGCCTCGGGGAAGATCATGTCGGCCCCGGCCTCGACGCAGGCTTCGGCGCGGTCCAGCGCAGCGTTCAGGCCCTCGACCGCCAGCGCGTCGGTGCGCGCCATGATCACGAAGCTGTCGTCGGTGCGCGCATCCACGGCAGCCTTGATGCGGTCGACCATTTCCTGCAGGGAGACGATCTCCTTGTTCGGGCGATGTCCGCAACGCTTGGCGCCAACCTGGTCCTCGATATGGATGGCCGCGGCGCCGAACTTGCACATCGAACGGACCGTGCGGGCAACGTTGAAGGCCGAAGCGCCGAAGCCGGTATCGACATCCACCAACAGCGGCAGGTCGCAGACGTCGGTAATGCGGCGGACGTCGGTCAGCACGTCGTCCAGACCGCTGATGCCCAGGTCAGGCAACCCGAGGGAACCTGCCGCTACCCCGCCACCGGAAAGGTAGATGGCCTTAAAACCGGCCCGCTTGGCCAGCAAGGCATGGTTGGCATTGATGGTCCCGACGACCTGCAGTGGATGTTCGGCGGCGACCGCATCGCGGAAACGTTGGCCGGGCGTGCTCTTCAGACTCATGACTCACCTCGTGGGATGTTGTTGTGGGCGTCCAGGTAGTGGCGCTCGATGTTGCGTTTGGAAGCGCCGATATGACGACGCATCAGGAGCTCTGCCAGTTCGCCGTCGCGGTCGGAGATGGCATCGAGGATGCGGTGATGCTCGGCGAACGCCTGACGGGGACGATTGGGCGTGGCGGAGAATTGGATGCGGTACATGCGCACCAGCTGGTAAAGCTCTCCGCAGAGCATCTTCACCAAGGTCTGGTTGCCGCTGCCTTGAATGATCCGGTAGTGGAAGTCGTAGTCGCCTTCCTGCTGGTAATAGCCAACCCCGGCCTGGAACGCCTCATCGCGCTCATGGGTCTCGAGCACGCGGCGCAGGTCGTCGAGCTCGGCATGACTCATGCGTTCGGCGGCGAGACGGCAGGCCATGCCTTCCAGGGATTCGCGGATTTCGTAGAGCTCGATCAGTTCGGCGTGGTTCAGCGATACCACGCGAGCGCCGACATGCGGCACTCGCACCAACAGGCGCTGCCCTTCCAGGCGGTGAATCGCCTCACGCAGCGGCCCACGACTGATGCCGTAGGTACGCGCCAGCTCAGGCTCGGAGATCTTGCTGCCCGGCGCGATCTCGCCCTTGACGATGGCCGACTGGATACGCCGGAACACATGCTCGGAGAGGGTTTCCGTTTCTTCCTGGGGAGGACTGAGCGTGGGAGTTGAGTCCAGCATATTGTCGACACCTTACCGATTCAATGACAAGAAACTAGCCAATAATGCCATTCCGGTCAAAGAAAAAATAGACATTGTCGACAATTGTCTAATGCCGAACTTCACGCTCCTCCACGCTGTCTCATCGCGGCGCGCTGGCGTCAATACTTCAGCGTGATAGAATGCCGCGCCTCCTACAGAGTATGGACAGTGGATTCGTCAGCGCTTGAGGTGTTGACAGATGAACGAGGAAGCTTGCGCAGGACCTGCCAATCGCCTTGCCCGCACACCGCACAGTACCGCGCCAGGATTATGAGACTCACACCCTTTCTATTGCTGTTCTGCCTCGCATTGCTGCCGACCCTCGGCCAGGCTGCCGACAAGACCGTCTATGGCCTCAACGAGTACGCTCGCCTATTGGACCTCGACCTCGAGGTTGCGGCCAAGCTCGACACGGGCGCCAAGACGGCTTCCCTCAGCGCTCGCGACATCAAGCGCTTCAAGCGCAATGGCGAAAGCTGGGTACGGTTCTACCTGGCCATTGACGCCGCCCATTCGCATCCGATAGAACGCCCCCTGGCACGCGTCAGCAAGATCAAGCGGCGCGCCGGTGATTACGATCCAGACGAAGGCCAGGCCTACACGGCTCGCCCGGTAATCGAACTGAATATCTGCATGGGTCGCGCCCCACGCACCATCGAAGTCAACCTCACCGATCGCAGCGCGTTCCAGTTCCCGCTGCTGATCGGTTCCGAGGCGCTCAAGCACTTCGACGCGCTGGTCGACCCAAGCCTTAAATACGCGGCCGGCAAACCCGCCTGCGCCACTGTCGCTCACACCGCAGAGTAATCCCGATGCGCTCTCTTACCCTCCACCTGAAAATCCTGATCACCGTCCTGGTGTTGCTGGGCGTGTCGGTCACGACCTATCAGATCTTCGTGCTCGGCATCCCGGTGACCGAAGACGAGACCGATGACCTGTGGAACATCGACGCCAAGGTCGAGTTCGTCGCCAGCTCCAAGGACCCGGTCAAGGTGCAGATGTTCGTACCGCCCCTGAACCGCGACTATGTCAGCCTCAACGAAAGCTTCATCTCCAACAATTACGGGGTGAGCGTCAACCGGGCAGACGGCAACCGCAAGGTGACCTGGTCGGCGCGCCGCGCCAGCGGCAACCAGACGCTCTATTACCGACTGGTCCTGACCAAGCGCTACAGCACGGAAAAGGCCACGATCAAGGGCCCGACCTTCCGTGACAGCATGGCGGTGGAAGGCCCCGAGAAGGTCGCCGCCGAAGCCCTGATGGCGCCGATCCGCCAGCATTCGGCCGACGTCGAAACCTTCGTCGGCGAAACCATCAAGCGGGTCAGCAACCTCAACGACGACAACGTCAAGCTGCTCCTGGCCGGTGACACCTCAGCCCTGAACAAGGCCAAGGTGATCGACCTGCTGCTGTCCATCGCCCATGTGCCGATGGAGAAGGTGCACACCATCCGCCTGGTCGCGGACACGCCGCAAACCCCGGAACTGTGGTTGCGCAGCTTCAACGGCACCGACTGGCTGTATTTCAATCCGGATACCGGTGAACAGGGCCTGCCCAGCGACCGCCTGCTGTGGTGGACCGGCGACGACAACCTGGTCACCGTCGACGGTGGCAAGCGCGCCAATGTCAGCTTCAGCCTGAACAACAGCGAGATGAACGCCATCCGCCTGGCCAAGCTGACTGACGAGAACACCGACGCCGACTTCCTCGAGTACTCCCTCTACGGCCTGCCGCTGCAGACCCAGCAGACTTTCATGATCATGGTGATGATCCCGATCGGCGTGCTGGTGATCCTGATCCTGCGCAACCTGATCGGCGTGCAGACCCTGGGGACCTTTACCCCGGTACTGATCGCCCTGGCCTTCCGCGAAACCCAATTGGGCTTCGGCATCATGCTGTTCACGGTGATCACGGCCCTGGGCCTGTCGCTGCGCTCCTACCTCGAGCACCTGAAACTGCAGATGCTGCCGCGCCTGTCGGTGGTGCTGACCTTCGTCGTGGTGCTGATCGCCGCCATCAGCCTGTTCAGCCACAAGCTGGGCCTGGAACGCGGGCTTTCCGTCGCGCTGTTCCCGATGGTGATTCTGACCATGACCATCGAACGCCTGTCCATTACCTGGGAAGAGCGTGGCGGCGGCCATGCCATGAAGGTGGCCATCGGCACGCTGTTCGCCGCATCCCTGGCGCACCTGCTGATGATGGTGCCGGAGCTGGTGTATTTCGTCTTCACCTTCCCGGCCGTACTGCTGATCCTGGTGGGCTTCATGCTGGCGATGGGTCGCTATCGCGGCTACCGCCTGACCGAGCTCGTTCGCTTCAAGGCTTTCTTGAAGGCTGACGCCTGATGTTTGGACTGATCAAGACCTGGAAAGCCCTGGAAGCGCGGGGCATCATGGGTATCAACCGGCGTAATGCGGACTATGTCCTCAAGTACAACAAACGCCATCTGTACCCGATCGTCGACGACAAGATCATCACCAAGGAGCGCGCGCTCAAGGCCGGTATTCATGTACCGGAGATGTACGGGATCATCGAGACCGAGAAGCAGATCGACAAGCTCGACGAGATCATCGGCGGGCGCACGGATTTCGTCATCAAGCCGGCGCAGGGCGCTGGCGGTGACGGCATCCTGGTCATCGCCGACCGCTTCGAGGGCCGTTATCGCACGGTCTCCGGGAAGATCATCAGCCATGAGGAGATCGAGCATCAGGTCTCCAGCATCCTGACAGGCCTCTATTCGCTGGGTGGGCATCGCGATCGCGCGCTCATCGAGTATCGGGTGACCCCGGACCAGATCTTCAAGAGCATAAGCTATGAAGGCGTGCCGGACATCCGCATCATCGTGCTGATGGGCTATCCGGTCATGGCCATGCTGCGCCTGCCGACCCGCCAGTCGGGCGGCAAGGCCAATCTTCACCAGGGTGCCATCGGTGTAGGTGTGGACCTGGCTACCGGTGTCACGCTGCGGGGAACCTGGCTGAACAACATCATCAGCAAGCATCCGGACACGACCAATGCGGTGGATGGCGTACAGCTGCCGAACTGGGACGGCTTCATGAAGCTTGCCGCGGGCTGTTACGAGCTGTGCGGCCTTGGCTACATTGGCGTGGACATGGTCCTGGATCAGGACAAGGGCCCGCTGATCCTCGAGCTCAACGCGCGCCCCGGCCTGAACATCCAGATCGCCAACGATTGCGGCCTGACCCAGCGCACCCACGCGATCGAGGCACACCTGGAGGCCCTGGCCAAGGATGGTGTGGTCGAAGACGTCGAGCAGCGCGTTCGTGTCGCTCAAGGCCTGTTCGGTCATATCCACCCACGCTGACGCCGGTCTCGCTCGCGTCGGCCTTTGCAGGTCGGCGCGATGCGAAAGCCGAATGTCGCGACGGCGCTAGGCGCTGCCCCCGCAGGCGACTACAATCGCGTCCTCGTCCCCATCGCCATTCATTCGCATGCCGACCTGTACGCTTCATCCCCTGCCCTACCAGCAAGATCCTGCATTCCATTTCGCCCGCCTGCGCAGCGCTCCTGGCGCGATACTGCTCGACAGCGCCCGCCCCGGTGCCGAGCGTGGCCGTTTCGACCTGATCAGCGCCTGGCCGCGCCGGCACCTGCAAGCAGAGCCGCAGGAAACCGGCGCGGGCTACCTGCGACGCCTGCGCGAAGCATTGTCGGAACTGGGGCGGGCGGATCTACCCGAAGGCGTGACGCTACCTTTCGCGGGCGGGCTGATGGGGTATCTGAGCTACGATTTCGGGCGGCGCCTCGAGCAGTTGCCGGCGCTTGCCGTGGACGACCTGGAACTGCCCGACGCGCAGTTGGGCCTGTATGACTGGGCACTGGTGAGCGACCACTTTCTGCAGACTTCGCAACTGGTGTTCCACCCCAGCCTGGAAGCGGACGAACGCGCGCGCCTGATCGCGGTTTTCGAAGCGGTCCCAGGTCTGGACGAGAGCCACTTTCGGCTTCTGTCACCCATGCGCGGCGATAGCAGCGCGGCGCATTATCGGCAAGCGTTCGACAAGGTGCAGCACTATATTCATGCCGGGGACTGCTATCAGATCAACCTGACCCAACGCTTTCGCGCCCCCTGCCAGGGCGATCCCTGGCAGGCTTACAAGGCGTTGCGAAAGGCGTGCCCTACGCCTTTTTCAGGCTACCAGCAGTTGGCGGACGGCAGCGCCTTGCTGAGCTTTTCGCCCGAGCGTTTCATGCGGGTCAGCGAAGGCCTGGTCGAGACCCGCCCGATCAAGGGCACGCGACCTCGCTCGGCGGACCCTACGGAAGATGCGCGCAATGCCGCCGAGCTGCGCGAGAGCCGCAAGGACCGTGCGGAAAACCTGATGATCGTCGACCTGCTACGCAATGACCTGGGTCGCACCTGCGAAATCGGTACGGTAAAAGTGCCCGAGCTGTTCAGCCTGGAGAGCTACCCCAATGTCCATCATCTGGTCAGCAGCGTCACCGGCCGGCTGGCAGCGGACAAGGATGCCCTGGATCTGATCGCGGGCAGCTTCCCCGGCGGCTCCATTACCGGCGCCCCGAAGATCCGCGCCATGCAGATCATCGACGAACTCGAACCCGCGCGCCGCGCCCTTTACTGCGGGTCGCTGCTGTACCTCGACGTGCGCGGCGAGATGGACAGCTCCATCGCCATTCGCAGCCTGCTGGTCAAGGGCGGTCAGATCACCTGCTGGGGCGGCGGCGCCGTAGTGGCCGACTCGGCGTGGGAATCGGAATACGAGGAATCCATCGCCAAGGTCCGAGTTCTGATGGAGACCTTGGAGGCACTCTGAAAAAGCTCTGGCGCGCTTGGCCTGATGCCAGGTGTTCCTGATCCACTCTGATGCCTCGATCCACGCTGGCGCCCTGGAGACAGCAGGTTTCGGTGGTGAGCGGGCTTGCCGGGACGCCGGACCGCCCGCGATGGAGGCCAAAGGCCTCGCCTGACAAGGCGTGAGGTCGAGTCTGGCTCGCCATTTTTTGTTACCATCGCGGTACTGAGAGCGCGCAGCGCCGCACCACTGCATGGAAACCGCCTGATGAGCCAACCCTTCGACGTCGCCGCCCTGGCAGCGACTTACGCCAGCAAGTCCCCGCAGGACATCCTCAAGCTCGCCTTCGAACACTTCGGCGACGATCTCTGGATCTCCTTCAGCGGCGCCGAGGATATAGTGCTGGTAGACATGGCCTGGAAGCTGAACAAGCAGGTCAAGGTGTTCAGCCTGGACACCGGTCGCCTTCATCCGGAAACCTACCGGTTCATCGATCAGGTTCGAGAGCAGTACAACCTGCCGATCGAGATCCTCAGCCCGGACCGTACCAAGCTTGAAGCCATGGTCAACGAGAAGGGTCTGTTCAGCTTCTACCGGGAGGGTCACGGCGAATGCTGCGGCATCCGCAAGATCGAGCCGCTGCGGCGCAAGCTGACCACGGTCAGCGCCTGGGCTACCGGCCAGCGCCGCGACCAGAGTCCGGGTACCCGTAGCCAGGTGGCGGCGGTGGAAATCGATTCGGCATTTTCCACGCCCGAGCGCACTCTCTACAAGTTCAACCCCTTGGCGCAGATGACCAGCGCCGAAGTCTGGGGCTATATCCGCATGCTCGAGCTGCCCTACAACAGCCTGCACGAACGTGGCTTCATCAGCATCGGTTGCGAACCCTGCACCCGCCCGGTGCTGCCGGGCCAGCACGAACGTGAAGGCCGCTGGTGGTGGGAAGAGTCGACCCAGAAGGAATGCGGGCTGCATGCCGGCAACCTGATCACCAAGGCTTGAATCGAGCGATCCAGGAATGAAAAAACCGGCCTCGTGCCTAATGCTGGTCAGTTAAGGGAAAGTCATCAAATTTCGTTGGCTGGCGTTCTTGTTTGGCTTCCGAACTCTTCAGTGCCGCTGCTGGCCTATCGCGGGACAAGCCCGCTCGCCACCGGTGCGCGGTGCTCCAGTGGCGAGCGGGCTTGTCCCGCGATAGGCCAGCAGCGGCACTGATGGTTCGAGCCGAACCATCAGCTCCATCATCGAAGTTTGATGACTTCTCTTTAACTGACTGGCATTAGCCTCGTGCCGGTTTTTTTCATTGTGCGTGCCTGTCAGTGGACAGGCAGCTCGACGCCGGCGAACAGCTCTTCGAGCTCTTGCTTGTTATGGCATTGGATGGCCTTGGCCATCACTTCGCGGGTGAGATGTGGCGCGAACTTCTCGATGAAGTCGCACATGAAGCCACGCAGGAACGTGCCGCGACGGAAACCGATCTTGGTGATGCTCGGCTCGAACAGCTCACTGGCGTCCAGAGCGACCAGGTCGTTGTCGAGCTTGGCATCGACTGCCATGCCGGCAACGATACCCACACCCAGGCCCAGGCGAACATAGGTCTTGATCACGTCGGCATCTGCGGCGGTAAAGACGACCTTGGGCGTCAGGCCCCGGTGACTGAATGCCTCGTCCAGCTTGGAGCGCCCCGTGAAGCCGAACACGTAAGTGACGATGGGGTACTCGGCGACGGCTTCGAGCGTCAGCTTCGGCAGCTTGGCCAGGGGATGGCCCTGGGGCACCACGACGCAGCGATTCCATTTGTAGCAAGGCATCATGATCAGGTCGCCGAACAACTCCAGCGCCTCGGTGGCAATAGCGAAATCCACGGTGCCGTCGGCCGCCATCTCGGCGATCTGCATGGGCGAACCCTGGTGCATGTGCAGGGCGACTTCCGGATACTGCTTGATGAAGCCACTGATCACCGGGGGCAGCGCATAACGTGCCTGGGTGTGGGTAGTGGCGATAGAAAGGGTACCCTTCTTCTCGTTCGAGAATTCCTGGGCGATCTGCTTGATGCTTTCGACCTTGCGCAGGATCTCGCCAGCCGTGGTGATGATGCGCTCGCCCGCCGGGGTCACGCGGGTGAGATGCTTGCCGCTGCGGGCAAAGACTTCCACGCCCAGTTCATCTTCCAACAGACGGATCTGCTTGCTGATACCCGGTTGCGAGGTATAGAGACTCTGCGCTGTGGCGGAAACATTGAGATCATGGTGGGCCACTTCCCAGATGTAGCGCAGTTGTTGAAGCTTCATAGAAATCCCTCGGGTCGCGGTGTCACCGGCAGCTGGCGACGACGTTTATAACTATATTAGTGGATTGGGGAATAAATCTAGAACTATTTTGTTATTCCAAGGCCCTCCCCGTATCGCTGCCGGTTCAGGTTTTTCGGCGTCCGAGATGCTGTGAAAGCGGGACCATGTATACCGGCACCCCTGAAAGCTGCAGCAGACGTACCGCCGTGCGCCCGATAGGCACGTCCACGCCTGCACCCTGGCTGTGGCTGCCGAAAATGAGCAGATCGACATCCAGTCGCTGAACCTGTTCGAGAATCACTTTTGCCGGATCGCCCTGGCGCACCCTTACTGCCTTGATCAGGGCAAGGTCCGCCTGCTCGCCCAGTTCTTCACGAAAGCTCTCGAGGACTTTCTGCTCGATATTGGCCAGTACCGTATTGACACCCTGTCGATGCAGCTGGTCCAGGGTCTGCTCATCCAAATAGCTTTGCAGGAGAGACTCGGCGAACTGGCCCATGGGTTCGACCGCGTGGATCACATACAACTCGGCGCTGAACGTGCGAGCCAGTGCCAAGGCGTGTTGCATTACAAAAGGCGCGTAGACACCGAGGTCGGTGGCATACAGCATGGAACGGATCATTCGACCTCCTAGACTGCCCCTGTGTCAGAGCATGTTTCAGCTTAGCAGCGCCATGGAGGACCGCCTGGCCGTCTGGCGCGCTGAAGCTGCCTGGCTCCAACGATTCAGGCGTCGTGGTTGCGTCGATCAAGAAACGCCAACGACTGGTACAACGCTTCCATGCGCGGCAATTGGCAACCTGCCTGGCGCGCTCGCGCCAGCGGCTCGGCATAAATGGCCTGCAGTTCCAGCGGACGTTGCAAGACATGATCGTAATGCATGCTTGGCCAGTAATCGGGCATCTGTTCGGTCACTCGAAACAGGTGCGCGGCATAACCCGTCGGCAATGCTTGACCACAGGCTTCAGCGCCCTGCACCACCTCGGCCATCAGCGCCTGGATAAGCGCACGGCTGTCCGCATCGGCCATCAGCGGTGCGGTGCTCGCCTGCAGCAGTACCGACAGCCCGTTATAGGGCACGTTCCACACCAGCTTCTGCCAGCGTGCCTGGTTCAGATCGTCCATGGCCTGGGAGTCGATCCCGGCGGCATGAAACAGGGCCGCGCCCTCTTCGACGAGACGCAAGCTGTCCTGTCCCGCCGGGCCACTGTGGTAACCCAGATTGACCGCGCCCAAGGCCTGATGACGTATCTGCCCGGGGGCCTGGCGATTGACGCAGATGAAACACAACCCACCGAGCAGGTGCAGGTCCGGGCGCAACAACGGCCGCAACTGTTCTTCGACGCCCAGGCCGTTCTGCAGCAGCACCACCTTGGCGCCCGGCGCGGCCGCCTGGACGATCAAGGGCCCCAGTTCGAGGTTGCTGGTCGCCTTGGCACCCACCAGCAACCAGTCACAAGCGGGCATGTCGGCGACTTCCTTGTACGCCTGCACGTGCATGTGCACGCGTCCGTGCGCGGCGCTATCGACCTCCAGGCCCCGCTCGCGAACGACCTCGAAATCGCTGCGCAACAGAAAGTGCACGTCCAAGCCCGCCCTTGCCAGCATCAACCCATAGAACCCACCGATGGCCCCGGTGCCGATCACTCCGATCCGTACATCGCGTTCGCTCATGCCCTCTCCTCTTTGTCATTCGGTCGATTTGCCGGTTTCCAGCTGCCGGACGCCGCCTCGCCATCGACCCTATGCACACCTACGGGGCCGCAGCATACGTTAACCCTTGCCTGCACCAGCTTCGCCATCCATCTCGCCAACCGGGAAACGAGAAGAGCTCAGAGCGATGCCTTGGCTACAAAAAGCCCCTACGACAAAGGTGTGCCCATTGTGGCGCTTCCTGTAACGCGCTAAGGTTCGGCTCCCCGCTGCGAACAATCTAGCTGCTGGGCCGCACGGGGAATGCAGGCGGCCGGCACCCGTGACCTGACGAGTAACACGATGGCTGATTTACCGATCGACGACCTAAACGTTGCCTCCAACGAGACCCTGATCACTCCCGATCAGCTCAAGAAGGAAATCCCTCTCAGCGCCAAGGCCCTGCAGACCGTGACTGCCGGTCGTGAAGTGGTCCGCAACATCCTCGACGGCAAGGATCATCGCCTGTTCGTGGTAGTCGGCCCCTGCTCGATCCACGACATCAAGGCCGCTCACGAATACGCCGAGCGCCTCAAGGCGCTGGCCGAGGAAGTCTCCGACACCCTTTACCTGGTCATGCGCGTCTATTTCGAGAAGCCGCGCACGACCGTCGGCTGGAAGGGCCTGATCAACGATCCGTATCTGGACGACTCGTTCAAGATCCAGGACGGCTTGCACATCGGCCGCAAGTTGCTGCTGGACCTGTCGGAAATGGGCTTGCCCACCGCGACCGAAGCACTCGACCCGATTTCCCCGCAATACCTGCAGGACCTGATCAGCTGGTCGGCCATCGGCGCGCGCACCACCGAGTCGCAGACCCACCGCGAGATGGCTTCGGGCCTTTCCTCGGCGGTCGGCTTCAAGAATGGTACCGACGGCGGCCTGACCGTGGCGATCAACGCGCTGCAGTCGGTTTCCAAGCCACACCGTTTCCTGGGTATCAACCAGGAAGGTGGCGTGTCGATCGTCACCACCAAGGGCAACGCCTATGGGCATGTCGTGCTGCGTGGCGGCAATGGCAAGCCCAATTATGACTCGGTCAGCGTCGCCCTGTGCGAGCAGGACCTGGCCAAGGCCAAGATCAAGCCCAACATCATGGTCGATTGCAGCCACGCCAACTCCAACAAGGATCCGGCCCTGCAACCGCTGGTGATGGAGAACGTCGCCAACCAGATCCTCGAAGGCAACCAGTCGATCATCGGCCTGATGGTCGAGAGCCATCTCAACTGGGGCGCCCAGTCGATTCCGAAGAACCTGGACGAACTCGAGTATGGTGTGTCGGTGACGGATGCCTGCATCGACTGGGCCGCCACCGAGAAAGCCCTGCGCAGCATGCGCGCCAAGCTCAAGGATGTGTTGCCTGGACGTCAGCGCGGCTGAGTGACCTGAACGCGAACGCCGGGCATCTGCCCGGCGTTTTCATATGCGACGCCCGTGGGCGCGGAGAGTGCCAGGCCGACTGATCAGGCCTTGCTCGAGTGACGCTGCTGGCGCTCCATGTAGCGCTCCACGTAAGAGCACGAGGGGATGACCGTGTAGCCCATCTGCTCGGCATACTCCAGAGCCTTCTCGGTCAGCGCCGCGGCAATCCCGCGCCCTCTCAGTGCGTTGGGCACGAAGGTGCGATAGATGTCCAGCGTCTGCTTGCCCAGGTCCATGTAGGTCAGATAGGCACGATGACCGTCCACATTGGTCTCGAACTGATGACCGGCCTGGTCATGGTGGATGGTCAGCGCTTCGCTCATTTCTACTCCTCGCAGGTCTCTATGCAGACCTTTTATTCTTACCGATTGTTTTCCGGCGGAGGGACCTCTACGCCACCTCATGCCCTTGGACATTGCGAAGCGTCGAAATGTTCTTCGCTTTCCAGGCACCTTCGAATAGTAGGCGCGCAATGCCGGATTGCTCAAGGTGCAGACAGGTAAAAATGTCCAGTTCGTGAACCGGGCTTCACCCATCTGTCATGAATAGCCGCCGAATGATGTTGTAAGGCTATGACGCTCCAAGACCGTTCGAGTCACTTTTAGTTCAACGAATAGTTGCAGACTACTAGCCTTTGCTATGGCCAGCTCACACTTTCGCTACACACCGAGTCAGGCATCATCCGGAATATCATTTTTTTTACCGTTCTTGCGCTCAGTCAGTTTACTTACTACAAGTAATGGGTACTATGTACGGCGGCCAGTTTCTCTTTTCCGAGAGATGGCTATTAATTGAAAGTCCTTTGAAGGGGAACACGATGAACAACGTTCTGAAATTCTCTGCTCTGGCCCTGGCCGCAGTTCTGGCTACCGGTTGCAGCAGCGCTACCAAAGAAACCGAAGCTCGCCTGACTGCAACCGAAGACGCAGCAGCTCGCGCCCAAGCCCGTGCAGATGAAGCCTACCGTAAGGCTGACGACGCTCTGGCTGCCGCTCAGAAGGCTCAGCAGACCGCTGACGAAGCCAACGAGCGCGCTCTGCGCATGCTGGACAAAGCCAGCCGCAAGTAATAATCCTCATGGATTGTTAAGAAGCCGATCCACTTGTGGGTCGGCTTTTTTATTGCCCTCTCGAGGCACTCTCCAGATACGACAAAGCCTGCACTGGGCAGGCTCTGTTTGTAACGAGACAGCCTTACTGGAGTTCGGGCGGGATGCTCGAGACCATGGACGGCGCTTCATCATTATTGAGCGGGACAGCAATCTCGACCGGCATGCCATCTTCGGCAGCAATCACATCTCGAACCATGTCCCAGTTCATGCGCAGGTTATTGGCCAGGTCCTCACGCTTGAGCAATGCGTTGATGACTGCCGTGTGCTTGTCCACCACAGAGGGATCACCCTGATCATCCAATGGGGTATGCGCCTCGAGATAGACCTTACCCGCGCTCAGGCCGAACTTGTACGGCTCATTGATGATGCGCACCGGAGTGCCTACCGGAACCATGGTCGAGAGTTCCAGCACATTGTTGTTGAACATCCGGAAGCAGCCGTGGCTGGTCCGCATGCCGATGCCGAACTTCTTGTTCGAGCCATGGATCAGATAGCCCGGCACACCCAGGGTAAACTTGAACGGTCCCAACGGGTTATCGGGCCCCGCCGGGACCACCGTTGGCAAGATGTCGCCATCCGCGGCATGCTCGGCACGGATCGAGGCAGGCGGCGTCCAGGTCGGGTTGGGCGTCTTGGCGGTGATCTTGGTATTGGCGATGGGCGACCCCCAGCCTTCGCGGCCGATACCCAGCGGGTAGGTATGCACCACGCCCTCGCCCTTGGGGTAGTAGTACAAACGATATTCGGCCAGGTTGATGACGATGCCTTCGCGCGGTCCTGGCGGCAGGATGAAGCGCGTCGGCAGAACGATCTCGGTATCGGCGCCGGGCAACCACGGATCGACGCCTGGGTTCGCGGCGATCATTTCCGAATAGCCCAGATCATTGGCAGTGCCGATGTCCGCGAAGGTATCTTCGTACTTGGCCTTGATGACTTGCACCTGCCCGACGATGTCTTCGCCAGGAGCTGGCAAGGGCAGTTCCAGGGCCGCAGCGTGACCTGCTACCAGCAGGGCTGCCAGAGACAGGCAACGAGTGACGGCGGGAAAGCGCTGCAACATCCGGTAATTCCTTCGAAAGGTGATTCAAGAGAATCGATTGTACACCCTCGGCCAAAACCAGCGGGGACCGTTCGGGCTGTGGTAGTTTTCAGATGATGAAAGGCACTCAGAGTTCCGGCCAGACCGGACGAGTGCCACGCCGCTGGGCGTCGAGGATGGCCCGGCACAGGGGGCACAGGCGGCCGTCGCGATAAATCGTGGTGGGCACCCCCGACCAACGCGGCTGCGCGGGCAGCAATCCACCGCACAGAGTCCGATCAGCCGCTCCCCCCAATTCGAGCTGGCGAGCCACGAGATGGACGCGGACCTCCTGACATGCGAAGAGGTCGAGCTGCTCATCGGGCTCGATCAATTGATAGGCATACAGGGACCAGGCAGAACGCGGCATCGGGGGCTCCAGGGCGGGGGCGCAACATTAGCCGAAACCCGCCTCCGATAAAAGCGTCACAGCAAGGGTTTTATCGCCGGCCAGGCGTTTTCCAGCAGGCGCGCCTGGGCACCTCGCGCAGGATGAATGCCATCGGCCTGCATCAATGCGGGCACTCCCCCGACACCCTCCAGGAAGAACGGCACCAGTGGCACCTGTTTTTCCGCAGCCAGTCGTTCGAAGACATTGGCGAAGGCAGTGGTGTAACGTACCCCATAGTTCGGCGGCAGGCGCATGCCCAAGAGCAGTACCTGGGCGCCGGCCTCTCGCGAGAGATCGATCATCGAGGCAAGATTTTGTTGCAATTGCTGCGGCGGCTGACCACGCAAGCCATCGTTGCCACCCAGCTCGAGCACCACCAGCGTCGGCTTGTGAGCCGCGAGCAGCGCGGGCAGCCGGGCCTGGCCGCCCGCGCTGGTATCACCACTGATGGACGCATTGACCACTTCACCGTCATAGCCCTCCTTGCGCAAGCGCTCTTGCAGCAAGGCAACCCACCCCTGGCGGGTATCCAGGCCAAAACCGGCACTGATACTATCTCCAACGACCAGCAATGTACCCGCCGCCGCGCTCTGGGCCAGGCAATACATCACCAGACCGGCACTCAACCACCACATTCGCATCGGATTCTCCATGAGCCCCAGTATTCTCGTTGCGCAGAACCTTAGCAAAGTGGTCCCCAGCGCGGAAGGTGACCTGACCATCCTGCACGCGCTTTCCCTTTCTCTGGCCCAAGGCGACAGCCTTGCAATCGTCGGTGCCTCGGGCTCCGGCAAGTCGACGCTGCTCGGCCTGCTCGCGGGCCTCGACCGCCCTAGCGCTGGCAATGTCATCCTCGCCGGCAATGATCTAGGCCCTCTGGACGAGGACGCGCGTGCACGCGTACGCGCCGAGCATGTCGGGTTCGTGTTCCAGTCGTTCCAGCTGCTCGACAGCCTCAGCGCCCTGGAAAACGTCATGCTGCCCCTGGAGCTGCATGGCCGTCGCGATGCCAGGGAACATGCCCGCGGCCTGCTTGAAAGGGTCGGCCTGGGCAAGCGCCTGAGCCATACGCCCCGCCAGCTCTCCGGTGGCGAGCAGCAACGCGTGGCAATCGCCCGCGCCTTTGCCGCGCAACCGGCGGTGTTGTTCGCCGACGAGCCTACCGGCAACCTGGACAGCCACACGGGCGAGCGCATCAGCGATCTGCTGTTCGAGCTGAACAAGGAGCGCGGGACTACTTTGGTCCTGGTCACCCATGACGAGCGCCTGGCCCACCGTTGCCAGCGTCACATCCGTCTCGACGCCGGCCGCCTGGTCGCCCCCCTGGAGCCCTGATGACGCGCCTGCCTTTCTCCCATCTCTGCAGCCTGGCCGTGCGCCAGCTGCTGCGCGACTTGCGCGCCAGCGAGCTGCGCGTGCTGTTCTTCGCCTTGTTGGTGGCGGTGGCCGCCAGCACCGCCATCGGCTATTTCGGTGCCCGCCTCAACGGCGCCATGCAACTGCGCGCCAGCGAATTCCTCGGTGCGGACCTGGTGCTTCAGGGCAGCGAACCGGCGCGCGCCGAACAGGTCGATGCAGGCACCGGCCTGGGCTTGCGCCACGCCAGGGTGGTGGAGTTTTCCAGTGTGGTGGCCACCGACGCCGGCATCCAGCTGTCCGCCATCAAGGCCGTCGACGCTGCCTATCCCTTGCGCGGAGAGATCCGCAGCGCCAGCGCGCCTTACGCCGACGAGACGCCTGGTGGCGGGCCCGCGCCGGGGGAAGCCTGGGTCGAGCCGCGATTGCTGGCAGCCTTGGGGTTGTCGATCGGCGACACGATCGACGTAGGCATGAAGAGCCTGCGCATGAGCCGCGTGCTGACCTACGAACCGGACCGCGCCAACAATTTCTACAGCCTGACACCTCGTGTGCTGATCAACCTGGACGACCTGGAAGCCACCGGCGTGGTCCAACCCGGCAGTCGGGTCACCTACCGGGATCTCTGGCGAGGTGACAGCGAGCGACTGGGGCAGTATCGCCAGTCGGTCGAGAAGGACCTTGCGGCAAACCAGCGCCTAAGAGATACCCGCGACGGTAACCGCCAGGTCGGTGGCGCCCTGGCCAAGGCCGAGCGTTACCTGAACATGGCCAGCCTGGTCGCGGTACTGCTGGCCGGTGTGGCGGTCGCCCTGTCCGCCAGCCGCTATGCGGCGCGTCGACTCGATGCCAGTGCCCTGCTCCGCTGCCTGGGCCTGTCGCGACGACAGGCGCTGACTTTGTATTGCCTACAGCTGGCGATGCTCGGCCTGGTGGCGGCGCTCGCAGGCGCCATGCTGGGCTGGCTGGCACAGCTTGGGCTGTTCAGGCTGCTGCACGGATTGATGCCCAGCGTGGTCCCCCCCGGCGGGCTCGCGCCAGCGCTCGCCGGGATAGGCACAGGTCTGGTCGCGCTGGCGGGTTTCGCCCTGCCGCCGCTGGCCGCGCTTGGCCGCGTCCCGCCGCTGCGGGTGCTGCGTCGCGACTTGCTGCCCGTGCCACCCAGCAGCTGGATGGTCTACGGCGCAGCCTTGTTCGCCCTGGGTCTGATCATGTGGCGCCTGAGCCTCGACTTGCTGTTGACCTTCGCCCTGCTCGGCGGTGGTCTGGTGGCCGCGCTGGTACTGGGCGGCCTGCTCCTGCTCGGCCTGCGCAGTTTGCGCAGGATGCTGGCGGGCGCTCCGCTGGCGTGGCGACTAGGCCTGGGACAACTGCTGCGTCATCCATTGGCGGCCGCTGGCCAGGCCCTGGCCTTCGGGCTCATCCTGTTCGCCATGGCCTTGGTCGCGCTCCTGCGCGCCGAACTGCTCGACAACTGGCAGGATCAATTGCCCGCAGACGCCCCCAATCACTTCGCCCTCAACATTCTGCCCGCGGACCGCGACCCGTTCATGCAGCGCCTGCATGAGATCAGCGCTCACTCCGCCCCGCTGTTCCCGGTGCTCCCCGGACGCCTGACCGCGATCAACGATGAACCCGTGCGCCAGCTCGTCACCAAGGAATCCACCGGTGATCGCGCCGTGCAGCGCGACCTCAGCCTGACCTGGGCAGGCGAGCTGCCCCAGGGCAACGCCATCGTCGAGGGCAACTGGTGGCAAGCGACACCCACGCAGGAAGATCTGCCGGGCGTCTCGGTGGAAGCCGAACTTGCCGCCAGCCTGAAGCTGAAGCTGGGAGACCAGCTCACCTTCGACATCGGCGGCCAACAGCGCCAGGCACGCGTGAGCAGTGTACGCACCGTTCACTGGGACAGCTTCCAGCCGAACTTCTACATGATCTTCCAGCCAGGCACCTTGCAAGGCCTGCCCACCACTTATCTGACCAGCTTCTACCTCGCGGCCGGCAACGATCAGGCCGTGGTCAACCTGTCCCGCGCCTTCCCCGCGGTGACCATCCTCCAGGTGGATGCGCTCCTGGCCCAGTTGCGCAGCATCCTGGCCCAGGTCACCGTGGCGGTCGAATACGTGCTGCTGTTCGTGCTGGCGGCGGGCCTGGCGGTGCTGTTCGCCGGGCTGCAGGCGACGCTGGACGAACGCATTCGCCAAGGTGCCTTGTTACGCGCACTGGGGGCCGGTCGCCCGCTGCTGGTCAAGGCGCGACGCATAGAGTTCGGCCTGCTGGGCGCCGCCAGCGGCCTGCTGGCCGCGCTCGGCTGCGAGCTGGTCACCCTGGTCCTGTACCGCTATGCCTTTGACCTCCCCTGGAGCCCCCACCCCTGGCTGCTGATTCTGCCACTGGCCGGTGCCCTGCTGGTGGCGGGGGCAGGTGTCTATGGCACGCGCAGGGCGCTCAATGCCAGCCCGCTGGCGGTACTGCGCGACGGCTGACCCAGGCTATCCGGGATAAGCGATGCTGTTCACGTACCAGGTGGCCTCGCCTGTCGGCGTCTGTACGACCACCTCGTCGCCCTGCTCTTTCTTGAGCAGGGCGCGGGCCATGGGCGAGTCGATGGAGATGTAATCGTTGCGCCCGTAGATTTCGTCGTAACCGACGATGCGGAATGTCTTCAGCTCGCCCTCGTCGTTCTCGATCTCGACCCAGGCACCGAAGAACACCCTGCCTTCCTGTTGCGGTGAGTAGGCAACGATTTTCACATCCTCGAGACGCTTGCGCAGGTAACGCACACGCCGATCGATTTCACGCAACAGTTTCTTGTTGTACTGGTAGTCGGCATTCTCGCTACGGTCGCCCAGCGAAGCGGCCCAGGTCACTTTCTGGGTAATCTCGGGACGGTAGACTCGCCACAGATGATCCAGCTCCTTCTTCAGAGCTTCGTGACCTTCAGTCGTGATGATGTTGGTGCTCAAGCGCTGTCTCCTAAATCCATCAACGGCGGCCCGCAGGCCTATCGAGGGGAAAGCCTGGCGAAAATGCGAGGATGGCTATCCGCGGCTCACCGCCGCGTGATGAGGCCCTGTCGAGCGATCCGCGTCAACTGGCCGATCACCCGGGCGGCATCGTCGCCTACAGGCGCCTGGATCACCGCCAGGTCGAACCGGTCGTTGCCGTACCGGCCAAGATCGTCACCGCTCTCGATGAACTGGATCAGGAACGCGCGGGCCTGCCCCTTGCGGCGCGAGAGACCATCGAGATGACGAAGCAGAGTGGGTTGATGCTGGCCGCCGAGCAGGATGCGCGGCGTTCGGGTGGCCTGGTCGGCAAGCAAGGGGCTCAGGCAGACGCTGGTACGTGGGCAACTCATGACGCTTATCTCCGCCTCCAAATCCCGCTGGGCAGCGGTGGGAGGCGTCACCGAACCAGCGCTTTAGCGGTATTTCGGATAGGCCAAGGGGCTTTTCCCGCGCCCCGCAAGTAGCTGTTTAAATCGGCGCAGACAGTATCCTAGAGCCTCGAGAGACAAGTTACAAGCCGCACATGGGGGCGTGACCGGTGCCGTGGCCAGTGTCAGCGCTCAAGCGAAGCCCGTTCGCGATTGAAGGCGAGGAAGTACTTGTTGACGCTGTTGACGAAGCTGACCGGACCCATGCCCACTTGCTCCATGGCGATACGTTCGGTCTGGAAGAACCACTGGTCGCCGTTCAATCCCCGGCGCCGCGCTTCGGCACGCATGGCCTGGACCCGCTCCGGCCCCAGGTTGTAGGCCGCCAGGACGAACGCCATGCGTTGGCGCTCGTTGAGCTTGGGGCTGGCGAAGAACTTGCGGCGGATCAGCGCCAGGTAGCGCGCACTGGCCTGGACGTTGCCGTCGACCGTGGAGATGTTCTTGATCCCGACACGGCGGGCGGCCGATGGCGTGATCTGCATCAATCCATGAGCGCCCCCGGAGCCACGCGCCGCGGGGTTGAGCGTGGACTCCTTGAACGCCAACGCGGCGAGATTGAGCCAGTCCATCTGTTGGGCCGCGGCATGCTTACGCAGCACGGCGCGCACCGAGGCCAGGCGCTGGCGGTCTCGCCGCGCCAACGGATTGTGCACGCGGTACAGGCGCCGATAGATGCGCTCGAAGGCGGCATCCTGGTTCGCCGGGGCCCGGTAGCCCTGCAGGAAACGGTCGACCGTGGCCAGCAGCATCGTGGCGTCTCGACGCACGTACCAGCGCACGGCCTCCGGTGTCGTCAGGTGCAGACGGGTATCCAGGCGCAGGCGTGGCATCACCCGCGCCCAGCGACGAGCAATGGGCTGCTCGACGACCGTCAGCGGGTAGATACCGGCCTGGACCATTTCCAGCACATCTTCCACGGCGAGGCTGGGGTCGACCCATTCGATCTTGATCGGCGCCAGTTTTCGCAAGGCCAATTTCCGATTGATCTCGTGCAGGGCGCTGCCGGCAGCGCTGGCTGGCGTCAGGACGATGGTCCTTCCTGCCAACTGCTCGACCCGGCTGATGCTGCGCCCGCCCTTGCGCCCCACCAACTGCAGAGACACCTGGTCCAGCACCGGGGCGCTGGCCTTCAGGCCACGCGACGTACCCAGGTCGAGCAGTTCTCCGGGGGCGGCGATATCGCCTTCGCCACGCTGCAAGGCGCCCAGCAATTGATCCTTGGCCCGGGGAATGATCTTTATCCGCATCGTTCGCCCCTCGGGCATTCGCGCGTTCAGGTAATGCTCGAGGGCTTTCATGCGGTGATACTCCACCCCGATCGGCTCGCCTTTCACCTCGCCCGAGCTGTTGCGGCTCTGATTGACCAGCACGCGCAGGACCTTGCTGCTGCGAATCTGCGCCAGATCACGAACCTGAGTGCTGGGTACATTCTGTTGCGGGCCCGCCAGACGCGCGCTGACCGGCCCGGAAACGAGCAGGCCAAGCATCAGCACAATTGTCAGCAGCATTCGCGGCATAAGGCGGAGCGTCCCGGGCATCGGCAGACGCTCGCGAGGGCGGCGTCGATGTCACTTGATGGCAAAAGACCACGGCAACAGCCTGAAGTTCTTGGGTTTCTCCCTGGCTTCCGGGTTTTTGCTATGCTGGCCGACCCGCGGCACGAGGTAGCACCATGCAACTCATCGATATCGGCGTCAACCTGACCAACAGCAGTTTCCATGGCAAAGAGGCACCGATCGTCGAGCGTGCCAACGCAGCCGGCGTGGTGCAGATGGTGCTGACAGGCACCAGCCTGGCGGTCAGCGAGCAATCGCTTGCCCTGGCCGAACGCCTGGATGAGGACGGTCGGTCACTGTTCTGCACGGCGGGCGTGCATCCCCATGAAGCAAGCGCCTGGAATACCGACAGCACGCGGCACCTGCGCGCGCTGCTCGAGCACCCTCGGGTCAGGGCAGTGGGTGAATGCGGGCTGGATTTCAACCGTGACTTCTCGCCTCGCCCGCTCCAGGAACGCGCCCTGGAGGCGCAGCTCGCGCTGGCCGTGCAGATGCGCATGCCGGTCTTCCTGCACGAACGCGATGCCAGTGATCGACTGCTGGAGATCCTCAAGGACTATCGCGACCATCTGCCCGCGGCCGTGGTGCACTGCTTCACCGGCGAGCGCGAGGCGCTGTTCGCCTACCTCGACCTGGACCTGCATATCGGCATTACCGGATGGATCTGCGACGAGCGTCGTGGCACCCACCTGCATCCTTTGGTCGGTAATATCCCGGCGGGCCGCCTGATGCTTGAAAGCGATGCACCGTACCTGCTGCCTCGCAGTCTGCGGCCACGACCCAAGAGCGGGCGCAACGAGCCGGCCTACCTGGGTGAAGTGCTGCGAGAAGTGGCGCAGCACCGAGGTGAAACCGTGCAACAGACCAGCACGCATACGACGGCGGCGGCGCGCCGCTTCTTCGACCTGCCGGAGATTTCTTGACCTGCGTCAAAAACGGCTGCAGCCAGGCTCGGCACAATGATGGCACCTTGCCCGCAATGTTCCCCGCGCCACTCAGAGAAGACCTGCCATGGGTGCCTGGCTTAGCAATGTTTCCTTGAAATACAAGTTCTGGGCCGTCAACGCCGTGGCCTTTGTCACCACTCTACTGCTGGTGCTGTATGCCGTGCACCTGGAACAGCAGGCACGCGCCGAAACCGCCCGCGCTAATGCCCAGGCACAGGCACGGTTGCTAGCCGAGTGGCCCGCGGGGCAGCCCCTTCCCTCGCGGGAATACGTTATCGCCTGGAACGTCGGTCAGGCGCCGTCTCTGGACGGCGGCCCCATCGACAACTTGCGCGATGGTCAGGGCTGGATCGAGTTCGAAACCGTCTCGATCATGGCCGATGATCCTCTCACGGGGGCCCAAGTGTTCGAGCGCGGCGATCAGCGGGTCGCGGTCCTCGCCCATTCGCCAAGCCTGCGCCAGGTCCTGCTCGATCGCTTCAGCCATTACGCCATTTGCGTGCTGATTCTGATGCTGGCCATGCTCGGCGCCTCGCAGTTGCTGATCCGCTTCCTGCTCAGCCAGCTCGATACCCTCAAGGACGTCATGCTGCACGTCGAGAAAACCGGCGACCTATCTGCCCGGGTGCCCCTCGCCTGTGGTGACGAAGTGGGTCAAATGGCTGGGGCATTCAACGCCATGCAGTCCACCTATCACCGCGTGGTCAGCACCGTGGCCCATACCGCAGCGCAGCTCGACGCTGGCGCCGGGCGCTTGGCCGCGAGCATGGACGAAGTACGCCAGGGCATGCTGGGGCAACAGAGCGAGACCGACCAGGCTGCTACCGCGATCAACCAGATGTCTGCCACCGTCCACCATATCGCCCAGCATGCCGAGGCCACGCGCGACTTGTCGCAAACCGCCGACCATCTCGCAGGCAGTGGTCAGGATGTGGTCGGTCGCGTCCAGGACTCGATCCTCGGCCTTTCCAGCGGCGTACAGCAGACCGCCGAAATGATTCGACAACTGGCCGAGGACAGTCAGAAGATCAACGGTGTGGTGGGCGTGATCCATAGCATTGCCGAACAGACCAACCTGCTGGCTCTGAACGCCGCGATCGAGGCCGCCCGCGCGGGTGACCTGGGACGGGGCTTCGCCGTCGTCGCGGACGAAGTCCGCAACCTTGCCAAGCGCGTGCAGGCCTCTACCGATGAAATCACTACCATGGTCTGCGCATTGCAGGGCGGTACCCGCGACGCCGTCGAGTTCATGCAGGAAAGCTCGCTCAAGGCCGATGGCTGCGTCAGTCAGGCACGTGAAGCAGGCCAGGCTCTGGCACAGATCACCCATGCCGTTGCCCGGATGCGGGAGAGCAATACTCAAATCGCTGTGGCAGCCCAGCAGCAGAGCCAGGTAGCCGAAGAAATGAATCGTGCCGTGGTGAGCATTCGCGATGTCACCGAGCAGACCGTGCAACAGACGGTCGGCTCGGCGGCGACCAGCATCGAACTGGCGACCCTGGCGGGCGAGCTGAACAAGGCCGTAGGCCAGCTCACGCTATGATTTTCATAGAAATGCTGCATTGGCCGAGTGTCGCGAGCGGCACTAAGCTTTGGACATGACCCCGAGGAACACGTCCATGAGCAAACGCCATCCCAACCTGCCCGCCTGGCAATGGCGTGGCTATCCGGATAATCATCGCCATCCGGCCAACCTGGTGCTGCATCTGATAGCGGTGCCGCTGTTCATCCTAGGTTCGCTGCTGGTGCTTTCCGGGCTCTTCGGACTTGATCTCAGTCAGATCGCCGTTGGCGTGATCGCATTGATTGCGGGTCTTGGTCTACAGCGCCATGGTCATCGCCTGGAGGCCGAGCAGCCTGAAGCCTTCGCCAATCGTCAGGATGCCATCAAGCGCCTGTTGACCGAGCAGTTCATCACCTTTCCGAGGTTCGTCTTGAGCGGTGCCTGGTGGCGAGCATGGCGGCAACGCCACAAGCATCGGCCCTAGGCGAACACCGTCACCGTCTGTCGGCTGAGCGCCAGCAGGGTTCCATCATCCGCCCACAAGCCAGCCGACGCCTGCCCATAGCCCGCATGGGCATGTTCGGTCTGGGCGCAGTATTGATACCATGCCGATGCAGAGCGATGCCCCAGAGGTTGGATGAAGTCGAGCGTCCAGGTCAATGTACTGCCCGCCGCCGGTTGCCTGAGGTATGACATCAGGGTCGATGGCCAGCTATCCACCAAGGCGATGAGATGGGCTTCGTCAAGGGGCTCATCCATTGCATCACGCAAATGCACCCACCCACCCATGCGTCGAGCGCTGCTGTTGCTGAACGGCATGCCGCCGACAGCCCAGCGCAACCCGACATGACGGATGAACTCCGGTGTAACGCCCTTGACGTAGGGCAATTCCGGTCCGGACTGATCGAGCGCAGGCAGATCCACCGGCGGCAAGGCCGGCACTTCGACCAGCGAGGCGCGACCACTGCCGAAGCTACCCTGCATCAGCGTCACCACCTGGCCATTCTGCAGGGCACGTCCGAGCAGCGTACTCACGGCCTTGCCCTCTCGCAGCACTTCGACCTCGAAAGCGATAGGGGTATCCGCCGCGGCCGGGCCGACAAAGGTGATGGCCAATGAGCGAACCGGCCGGTCTGTCTGCACCTGCTCGCGCATGGCTTCATAGAGCAGCGCCGCCATCAATCCACCGAAGATCGCCCGCCCCTGAGTCCAGGTGGCGGACACGCTCACCGCCTCGGGCTGACGCCGGACGGCATCCAGCAATGCATTGAAATTCATATCACCCTCAATGCGTGGAGGAAAGTCACGATGCTATAGCACCCTCGTCCGCCAGGCAGGCCGCATAAGCGCCATTTGCAGCGATCATCGACGTGACAACGCTTTCTGCAGGCGCTTCAGAGTGACATCTGCCTGCTGCTCCGCCGCTTCGAGTTCTTGCTCCCAAACGGCCTTGCAGGGTGCCAGATCCACTTGCTCGCGTGCCTGCAACAGCCATTGCAAACGGTCATGCCAATCACCCAGATCGCCTTGAGCCTTCTTCAGCAGGCGGCGCAGTGTCTTACCCGCATGATCGAGCTGCGGATAGGCTTCATCCCCATAGCGAACCCGCTTGATCAGCAATCGGAGCCGATGGCGGTCGTGCGCGGGATCCTTCAGGGCCTCCTCCAGCTTGCGCCACTGCTTGCCCAAGCGCTTGTCGATGCGCTTGCCCAGCCCGCGCACCAGCCCCTCGCGCTCGGCGGCACGCAGGAACTGCGGAGCCGCATCGATGATGATCACTATCCGCTTGAGCTCATCGCTGGTGGCGACTTCCGTGAATGCGCGCGCGCGATCGGCCAGCCGTCGCTGCCCCGCCTGCAGGTAGTTGCGAGAAATCAGCTCGCCCGCGAGCACTTCCTGATCGCGCAAGGGCGTAGTGAGCGCTCCCAAGGCTCTGGCGGCGTCCTCGAGCTGATCCACACTCGGCAGGCCGCGTAAAGGCCGAAGCAGGCTGCGCAGGCGACGCAGGCTCGTGCGCAGGTCGTGTAGCGCTTCGCTGTCGGTATCTTCGGCAAGGCGCGACCGGCAAGCCAGCAGACGCACCTGTAGCGAGAGGATCTGGGATACCACGTGGTCTAGCATGGAAGACATGCCGATCTCCTTTCTCAGCGTCCGGCGCGGGATTCACGGATATAGAAACGGGCCTTGTCAGCCTTGTGCGTGCAGCCTTCGAACGCTTCGAACTGCTGCTGGGTCTTGGCGCCCGTCAGCAACGACAGGGCCTTGGAATAACTCACGGTGCCGGCGAAGCCTTCGGCCTTGGCCAGGTCGAGTTCCTTCCAGGCTGCATCCAGCTGAGTGGCGCAGCTGTCACGATAAGCCGTCTTGCCCGCGCAGCCAGCAAGGGCCAGGACAATCAAGGGAAGGCAGATCCAGGCTTTCATCGTTTGATCCTCAAGAAAGGGGGTGTACGGCTGTTCGACGGTAGACTCAAGGGAAAGTGCCGTTTCCAGGGACAGCCGAGGGGAACTGGGATTGATGCATCAGGCGCATTGCGCGCATTGTAGGACTCTCGAGTACTGATGCGGGGAAACAGAATGAGCAAGCGTGTCGCATTGGTGCTGGGTTCAGGGGGTGCGCGTGGCTACGCCCACATTGGAGTGATCGAGGAAATCGAGCGCCGCGGCTACGAGATCGCCTGCATCGCAGGCTGCTCGATGGGCGCCGTCGTCGGCGGGATCTACGCGGCGGGCAAGCTGGATGACTACCGCAAATGGATCGAGAGCCTGGACTATCTGGACGTACTGCGCCTGGTGGATGTCAGCTTTCGCCTGGGTGCGATCCGCGGCGAGAAGGTATTCGGACATATTCGCAAGATCGTTGGCGAGCTCAACATCGAGCAACTGCGCATCCCCTACACGGCGGTCGCCACCGATCTCACGAATCAGCAGGAAATATGGTTCCAGGAGGGCTGTCTGCACCAGGCGATGCGTGCCTCTGCGGCCATACCCAGCCTGTTCACACCCGTGGTGCAAGGCAACCGCATGCTCGTGGACGGTGGCATTCTCAACCCTCTGCCGATCATCCCGGTGGTCTCCAGCCACTGCGATCTGATCATCGCGGTCAACCTCAACGCTACCAACCAGAAACACTACCAGTTACCGGTGATCGAACGGCCGGCGGCATTCAGGATGCGCTTTGACAGCCTGATCAGCTCGCTGGGTTCGCACCTGCCCTTCCGGCGCAAACCCGCCGAAAAGTTGATTCGCATCGAACAGGAGATCGTCGCCGAAAAGCTCGCCATTCCCAACCCATGGCTGGTCGATCCGGCAGATCCCAAGGCCGGGCAGTCGGCAGCGACGCCTGAAGACACCGCGGCGCCCAAGTCCGCGACGGGCTCGTTCATCATCAACAACGTTGGCCCTGCCTCGCTGCTCGACTTGATCAACCAGAGTTTCGAAGTCATGCAGACGTCACTGGCACAGTACAAGATCGCCGGCTATCCACCCGACATACTGATCAACGTGCCAAAGCGCGTGTGCCGCTTCTTCGAGTTCTACAAGGCACCCGAGCTCATCGCCCTGGGTCGGGAAATCGCTCGCGACACGTTGGACACCTATGAAAACGAACGACGTTGATCCCTGAAACCAAAAAGGCCGCATGAGCGGCCTTTTCGGTTGATACGACACGGAATCAGTAGCGTGTGATATCCGCGCTGGCTTCCAACTGCTTGCGGTAGGCCGCGAAGTCCTGCTGGCCGGCGCGCGAGGCGAGGTAACGGCGAATCTGCTGCTTTTCCTCGTCTGTGGCGGCTGCCCCTTCGTTGACACCCTTGAGCTGCAGGACCACCAGACTGCCATCGCCCAATACGACACTGCCGTATGCCGGCTTGTCCTTGGCTTGCGGCTTGCTCAGGCGGAAGACCGCTTGCAACTCGGCAGGGTCGATCCCTTCCTGGGCGCGGGTAACGGCTTCCTGAAGCTTCCAGGTTTGACCGTCGTGCGCGGCGTTTTCGGCGATGGAGCCGTCACCCAGGCCAGCAATCAGCTTGTCGGCCTTGGTCTTCAGCTCGGCGGTGGCCTTTTCCTTGGCCAACTGGCCACGGATGCTTTCGGCTACCGACTCCAGAGGCAACTGCTCTGGCTTGCGATGTTCCTTCGCACGCAGCACAACCACGGTTTCCGGATCGAGCTCGATGGCAGTGCTGTTGGAGCCTTCGTCCAGAACCTCCTCACTGAACGCGGCCTGGATCACTGCACGATTGGCAGTAATGCCTTCGCCGCCTTCACGACCGAAAGGTGCGGAAGTCTGCGCCTTCAGGCCAAGCTCTTGGGCCGGCTGGGCCAGGTCAGACGCCTCGAACGCGGAATCCTCAAGCTGTTTGGTCACTTCGACGAAGCGCTGTTCGACCTGCTGGGTCTTCAATTCCCGACTCAGTTTCTCCTTCAGGCTGGCGAAGGTCGGCACCTCTGGCGCTTCCACCCCGAGCAGCTTGATCAGGTGATAACCGAACTCGGTCTTCACCGGTGCCGATACCTGATCCTGATTCAGGCTGTACAACGCGTCTTCGAAGGCAGGGTCATAAACGCCCTGACCAGCGAAGCCGAGATCACCGCCATTGCTGGCCGATCCTGGATCCTGGGAGAACTCCTTGGCCAACGCGGCAAAGTCTTCACCCTTGGCCAGACGCTGCTGGATCTCCTCGATGCGGGCCTTGGCCTGCTCGTCGCTAACCTTGTCATTGACCTCAACAAGGATATGCGCGGCATGGCGCTGCTCGGCCAGGTTGGCGATTTCCTTCTCGTACAACGCCTTGAGCTGGTCGTCGCTGACGTTGACCTGATCGAAATAGGCCGACTTTTTCAGCTCGATATAATCGATGACCACCTGATCGGGGGTCATGAATTCCTTGGCGTGCTGGTCGTAATGGGCCTTGATCTCGTCGTCGCCGACCTTGACCGACGAAGGATCGGCCTTGAACGTCAGGGAGGCGAAGTCACGAGTCTGCTTTTCCAGTCGGGCGAACGCCTCGACCTGTTGATCGGTCACGAAGCTGCTGCCGGCCAGGCCGGTGCGCAGTTGGCCGATGAGCATTTCCTGGGCGAGCATCTCGCGGAACTGCAAGCGGCCGTAGCCCATCTGGCGAATGACCTGGTCGAAGCGGTCGGCGCTGAACTTGCCGTCGACCTGAAACTCGGGCGTCTGCAGGATCAATTGATCCAGCGCGGCCTCGGAGAACGAGAACTTGGCATCCTCGGCACCCTGCAACAGCAATTTGCGATCGATAAGGCCCTTCAATGCCGCTTCACGCAGCATTTTCTCGTCGAGCATCGCCGGATCGAAATCCTTGCCCAGTTGTTGCAACAACTGGCGGCGCTGCATGTCGACGGCTTGGCTCAGCTCGTTCTGGCTGATGGTCTGGCCGTTTACCTTGGCGGCGTCCTGGCTATGGTTGGTGGCCTGGAAAATGGCATCGAAGCCAGTCAATGCCATCAAGACGACGATAAGGCCGATGATGGTCTTGGCAATCCAACCCTGTGAATTGTCCCTGATATTCTGCAGCATGCGTCCCCCAGAAACGGTCGTACCACTGCGTCGACAACCGCGGAGCGTGGGTAGAATCCTGATAGAAGAAAGGCGCATCCGAAGATGCGCCTTTTCGTAGCGAGCGGGCAAAGGCGGTAACGTTCGCGGCCTTGCCGCACGCTGTCCGGCCTGGCGATACCAGGTCCGGCTGAAAACGACGACTTAGTTGACGGCGTCTTTCAGACCCTTGCCAGCCTTGAAACCTGGAACCTTGGCAGCTGCGATCTTGATCGCGGCGCCAGTCTGCGGGTTGCGACCGGTGCGCTCGGCACGCTCTTTGACAGTGAAGGTACCAAAACCGACCAGCACGACATCGTCGCCTTGCTTCAGAGCGCCGGTGACGGATTCGATAACTGCGTCAAGGGCCTTGCCAGCGACCGCTTTCGAAAGGTCAGCAGATGTGGCGATAGCGTCAATCAGTTCCGACTTGTTCACTCTAAGTCCCCTTATATCTCTATTGAGTATGTTTCTAAGTATGTATTGAGAAACTGTTTAAAACGAGCGCTGAGAGGCCCATTGACACTTGCGTGCCGCTTTATAGCAAGGGCACGAAAAAACTGTCAAGGAAGCCCCCCAGCGAAATCCGTATTAGTGCGTGCTGATTCTTTCCTTGGCATCACTATCGCGCTTTTCATCCTTGGCGACAATCTCCGGAGCCACGTCTGGCAAGGGCTCCGGGGCGTATTGCAACGCAATTTGCAGGACTTCGTCAATCCATTTGACTGGTTTGATCTGAAGATCCTGTTTGATATTTTCTGGAATTTCCTTCAGGTCGCGGACATTTTCCTCAGGAATGATCACCGTCTTGATCCCACCACGGTGAGCAGCCAGCAATTTTTCCTTCAGCCCGCCGATAGCTAGCACTTGGCCACGCAAGGTGATCTCGCCCGTCATCGCCACGTCGGCGCGCACTGGAATCTGGGTCAACGCAGAGACCAGCGCCGTGCACATACCAATACCCGCGCTAGGGCCATCCTTCGGTGTGGCACCTTCGGGCATATGGATGTGTACGTCACGCTTCTCATGGGAATCAGCGGCGATCCCCAGGCTGTGCGCCCGGCTACGGACGACGGTCTGCGCTGCGGTGATCGACTCGACCATGACGTCGCCCAGGGAACCGGTCTTGATCAACTGGCCCTTGCCCGGGATCACCACGGCCTCGATGGTCAGCAGTTCGCCCCCCACCTGGGTCCAGGCAAGGCCGGTGACCTGGCCGATCTGATCCTGCTGCTCGGCCAGGCCGTAGCGGAACTTGCGCACGCCTAGGAGATGCTCGAGCTGGTCGCTGGAGACCTTGACGCTAACCTTCTTCTGGCCGGAATGCTCCTTGACCACCTTGCGGCAGATCTTGGCAATTTGCCGCTCCAGCCCTCGCACACCCGCCTCGCGCGTATAATAGCGAATGATGTCGCGGATCGCCGACACGTCGACCTCCAGCTCCTCGACCTTCAGGCCATTGGCTTTGACCTGCTTGGGCGCAAGGTACTTGACCGCGATGTTGATCTTCTCGTCCTCGGTGTACCCTGGTAGGCGAATGACTTCCATACGGTCGAGCAGCGCCGGCGGAATGTTCATCGAGTTCGAGGTGCACAGGAACATCACATCCGAGAGGTCGTAATCGACCTCCAGGTAATGGTCGTTGAAGTTGTGGTTCTGCTCAGGATCCAGCACCTCGAGCAGTGCCGAAGCGGGATCGCCACGCATGTCACTGCCCATCTTGTCGATTTCGTCGAGCAGGAACAGTGGGTTGCGCACGCCAACCTTGGTCATCTTCTGTATGAGACGCCCAGGCATGGAGCCGATATAGGTACGACGGTGGCCACGGATCTCGGCCTCGTCGCGCACGCCGCCCAGGGCCATGCGCACGAACTTGCGGTTGGTCGCCGTGGCGATCGACTCGGCGAGGGAGGTCTTGCCCACCCCTGGAGGACCGACCAGGCACAAGACCGGCCCGCGAATCTTTTTTACGCGCTTCTGTACGGCGAGGTATTCGAGAATGCGCTCTTTGACCTCTTCCAGGCCATAGTGGTCGGCATCCAGGATTTCTTCGGCCTTGGCCAGGTCAAGGCGCACCTTGCTCTGGGCTTTCCACGGCACCTGCACCAGCCAGTCCAGGTAAGTCCGGACGACGGTAGCCTCAGCCGACATCGGCGACATCTGCTTGAGCTTGTTGAGTTCCGCCTGGGCCTTGGTCAATGCATCCTTGGGCAGGCCGGCAGCGTCGATGCGCTTCTTCAGCTCCTCGACTTCATTGTGGCCTTCGTCGCCATCACCGAGCTCTTTCTGAATGGCCTTCATCTGCTCATTCAGGTAGTACTCGCGCTGGCTGCGCTCCATTTGCTTCTTGACTCGGCCACGGATGCGCTTCTCGACCTGCAACAGATCGATTTCGGCATCCAGCAGCGCCAGTACATGCTCGACTCGCGTCGGAAGATCGATGATCTCAAGGATTTCCTGCTTCTGCTCGATCTTCAGCGCCATGTGCGCGGCCATCGTATCGACCAGGCGACCTGGTTCCTCGATGCTGTTGAGCGAAGACAGGACTTCGGCCGGGACTTTCTTGCCCAGTTGCACGTACTGCTCGAACTGCGACAGCAGGCTGCGCACGAACACTTCCGATTCGCGGTCAGCGGCCTCGATCTCATCGATCAGGGTGACTTCGGCACGGATGTGCCCTTCGACTTCGGCGAAGCGTTCGACAGCGCCACGCTGCTCGCCCTCGACCAACACCTTGACGGTGCCATCGGGCAGTTTCAGCAGTTGCAGGACAGTGGCAATGGTGCCAACGCGGTAGAGGGCATCTTCGCCCGGATCGTCATCGGCGGGGTTCTTCTGGGCAAGCAGGAGGATCTGCTTCTCGCCCGTCATCGCGGCCTCGAGGGCTTCGATGGACTTCTCGCGCCCCACGAACAGTGGGATAACCATGTGCGGATAAACAACGACATCGCGCAATGGCAAAAGAGGCAAGTCGAGGGTGGTCTTCATGATTTCGCCTCTACAGCGGCCCTTGGGCCGGAAACCGGTGGAAATGATGCTTGGAGCTAATGTGGGGGCAGGCCTGTAAAATTACAAGCTTTGAATCAGCAAAAGCAGAAAGGGGCCCGAGGGCCCCTTTCCAGCACTGCAACCAACTGACTCAGGCGTCAGGCGCTGCCTTGGCTTGTGGCTCGCTGTTCTCGTAGATCAGCAGGGGCTTCGACGCCCCCTCGATGACGCTCTCATCGATCACCACCTTGCTGACTTCCTTCTGTGAAGGAATCTCGTACATGGTGTCGAGCAATACGCCTTCGAGGATCGAACGCAGGCCGCGGGCGCCAGTCTTGCGCTCCAGCGCCTTGCGAGCGACGGCCTTGAGCGCATCGCTGCGGAACTCCAGGTCGACGCTCTCCATCTCGAACAGCCTGGAGTACTGCTTGGTCAGGGCGTTCTTCGGCTCGGTGAGGATCTGCATCAGCGCAGCCTCATCCAGCTCGTCGAGAGTTGCCAGCACCGGCAGACGACCGACGAATTCGGGGATCAGACCGAACTTGACCAGATCGTCCGGCTCGACTTCGCGCAACGACTCGCCGACCTTCTTGCCTTCCTGCTTGCTGCGCACTTCGGCACCGAAACCGATGCCACCTTTGGTGGAACGGCTCTGGATGACCTTCTCCAGACCGGAGAATGCGCCACCGCAGATGAACAGGATATTGCGCGTATCGACCTGCAGGAACTCCTGCTGCGGGTGCTTGCGACCACCCTGGGGCGGTACGGAGGCTACCGTGCCTTCGATCAGCTTCAACAATGCCTGCTGCACGCCCTCACCCGAGACGTCACGGGTGATCGACGGGTTGTCCGACTTGCGCGAGATCTTGTCGATCTCGTCGATGTAGACAATGCCCATCTGGGCCTTTTCCACGTCGTAGTCGCACTTCTGCAGCAGCTTCTGAATGATGTTCTCGACGTCTTCACCCACGTAACCGGCTTCGGTCAAGGTGGTGGCGTCGGCGATGGTGAACGGTACGTTCAACAGGCGTGCAAGGGTTTCGGCGAGCAGGGTCTTGCCCGAGCCGGTCGGCCCGATGAGCAGGATGTTGCTCTTGCCGAGTTCGACTTCTTCGCCTTTCTTGTCACGCTGGTTCAGGCGCTTGTAGTGGTTGTACACCGCTACGGCAAGCACCTTCTTCGCGCGCTCCTGACCAATGACGTACTGGTCCAGGATGCCGCTGATTTCTTTCGGCGAAGGCAATTTATGCGCGCTGCTTTCGGCCTGGGCTTCCTGCACCTCCTCGCGGATGATGTCATTGCACAGGTCGACGCACTCGTCGCAGATAAATACCGAGGGCCCGGCAATCAATTTGCGCACTTCATGCTGGCTTTTGCCGCAGAAGGAGCAATAGAGCAATTTGCCGTTGTCCTCGCCGTTACGGGTGTCAGTCATTCGATCGATCCAATCCGGTAGGCTTGCAACACAAGATGAAGGCAATTGCGGGCTTTTTCAAGTCCGCAGGCGGGCAAGATGATTACCCGCCTACGCTTGCACCGGTATCAGGACACCAGTTGCCGCTTGTCGTAGACCGAGTCGACCAGGCCGTACTCGGCCGCGCGCTCGGCACTCATGAAATTATCGCGCTCGGTGTCACGCTTGATGGTTTCGAGGTCCTGACCAGTGTGGTACGCCAACAGTTCGTTCAACCGCGCCTTGATGGAGAGGATCTCCTTGGCGTGGATCTCGATATCGGTGGCCTGACCCTGGAAGCCGCCCAACGGCTGGTGAATCATCACCCGCGAGTTCGGCAGGCAGTGACGCTTGCCCTTGGCACCTGCGGTCAAGAGGAAGGCGCCCATGCTGCAGGCCTGACCGATACAGATGGTAGACACGTCCGGTTTGATGAACTGCATGGTGTCGTAGATCGACATCCCCGCAGTGACCGAGCCGCCCGGCGAGTTGATGTACAGATGGATATCCTTGTCCGGGTTTTCCGCCTCAAGGAACAGCAATTGCGCCGCCACCAGATTGGCCATGTAGTCCTCTACCGGGCCGATCAGGAAGATCACCCGCTCCTTCAGGAGGCGCGAGTAGATGTCGTAGGCACGCTCGCCACGAGCGGACTGCTCGATAACCATCGGGACCAGGCCGCCTGCGGCCTGGATGTCAGAGCCCTGCTGAATATAAGAATTGCGGGACATATCCTGCACTCACTCCCAAATAGTCATGTCTTGAATACGCACAAGCCAGCGCGAAGGCTGGCTTGTGGGGGCCCTACGAGAGAAGCGGATCACTCAGCTTCGGCAGGTGCCTGTGCTGGCTTGACAGCTTCTTCGTACGAGACCGACTTGTCGGTCACAGTCGCTTTCTGCAGGACAGTATCTACAACTTGCTCTTCCAGCACAACCGAACGGACTTCGTTCATCTGCTGGTCGTTCTTGTAGTACCAGTTAATGACCTGCTCAGGCTCCTGGTAGGCAGAGGCCATTTCTTCGATCATGGCGCGAACACGTGCATCGTCCGGCTTCAGTTCGAACTGCTTGACCACTTCGGCGACGATCAGGCCCAGGACCACACGACGCTTGGCCTGCTCTTCGAAGAGCTCGGCAGGCAGCTGCTCGGGCTTGATGTTGCCACCGAACTGCTGAACGGCCTGCACGCGCAGACGATTGACTTCGTTTTCCAGCAGCGCCTTCGGCACTTCGATCGGGTTGGCGGCCAGTAGACCGTCCATGACCTGGTTCTTGACCTTGGTCTTGATGGCCTGACGCAGTTCGCGATCCATGTTCTTGCGGACTTCGGCGCGGAAACCTTCCAGCGAGGATTCCTTGATGCCGAACTGGGAGAAGAAAGCTTCGTTCAGCTCAGGAAGCTTCGGCTCGGAAACGCTGTTGACGGTGACGGTGAACTCGGCGGCCTTGTTGGCCAGGTCCAGGTTCTGATAGTCCTCGGGGAAAGTCAGGGTCAGAACGCGCTCTTCACCTGCCTTGGCGCCGACCAGGCCATCTTCGAAGCCAGGGATCATGCGGCCGGAACCCAGCACCAGCTGGGTACCGGTGGCCGAACCACCGGCAAAGGCTTCGCCATCGATCTTGCCGACGAAGTCGATGTTGAGCTGGTCTTCGAGCTGCGCCGCGCGGTCTACCGTTTCGAAGCGCACGTTCTGCTTGCGCAGGACTTCCAGCATGTTGTCCAGATCGGCGTCGGCCACTTCGGCGCTCAGACGCTCGACATTGATCGATTCGAAGCCTGCAACGGTGAACTCCGGGAACACTTCGAACGTGGCGATGTATTCCAGATCCCCGCCCTTCTCGAAGGATTTGGGCTCTACTGCTGGCGCGCCGGCCGGATTCAGCTTCTGCTCGACCACGGCTTCATAGAAGGAAGCCTGGACCAGGTCACCGAAGGCTTCCTGGCGGGCAGCGTCTTCGTAACGCTGACGGATCACGCTCATTGGCACCTTGCCAGGACGGAAGCCTGGAACCTTGGCGCGACGGGCAGTCTGCTGCAGACGCTTGTTGACTTCGGTCTCGACGCGCTCGGCCGGAACGGCGATGGTCATGCGGCGCTCGAGAGCGGAAGTATTTTCAACAGAAACTTGCATGGATATTCCTCGTTGCACAGACGTTAGCCGGCGATAGCCCGACTCCAGAATCAAGGGCAAGCATTCTAGTGACTCACAAAGCAGAAGTCACCCCGTTCAGGAGGATGGGGCATCAAGCCGGTCGATTTCGCTTAAGGCCGCGGCACACCTGCCGTTCGACCCTTCTCGACAAAAGCGTTGGGAGCGCTGCCGGCCTTGCTGACTCGTACGCGCCCACCGCTGAAAAACCTTGTCAAACAAAGGCAATGACGAATGCCGCTTTTCAGGGCGCCGATTCGTCGAGCTCATTGCAGCGACAGTATTCGGCCCACTCCATCCCCAGCGCCTCGGCCACCTCGCGATGAACCTCGAGACGCATTGCCCGCAGGTCATCGGCGGACTCCGCCACCAGTTGCAACGTCAACTCCCAAGGCTCCAGCCCCTGCTCCTGGGCAGCGTCCTCGAAAGCCCACTGGATTTGTTGCGCCTGCTCATGCGCATCCAGTTCACGGATTTCTTCGAGCAGCTGCGGACTGGCCTCGGCAAACCGTTGCAGCGCCAGGTCCTGACGAGCTTCTCTCGCGATCATTGTGCACTTTCCTTCACGGCCGCCTGGCCATTGATTCAAACAATTGAAATCTAACAGTTTTGCAGGGAGGGAGAATAGAGGCGGATCACTTCGATCGAACCAAGGACGCCACCAAGGCCAAGGCCTCCGTCAGGAAGCCACGGGCGAGCAGCGCACGACAAACCCACGCATACAGGCAACTCTCGAGTCGAGCGCTATATCCGTGCAGGCGGCGACTTGCCGGTTCCACCGCCCGCCGAAGATATCAAGGCGGCCCGGAGGCCTTGCATGAATGCCACGACAACCCAACGGTCGGGCTTTGCGTGGCTTGCTCAGCCGGGTTCGGCGCGTCGTCCATTTCCGCTTTATCGACATCCCGATTCGGCACGTCGCGCTGTCATGCGCTTCTTCACTCGTGTGCAAAGAAAGTCTTACCTTCGTTTTCCGGCAACTCATCGACTCCACCCTTGCCTGCCGAGTCACGTCCGATGCCGGGACTTACCGAATCAGGCGATGTCGGCGGTAAATCGAGACCACCCGTGCCTTCGGATTTGCGAATCAGCACCCATGCCCACTCCTTTATCGGCCCGCTGGGGAGCCCACCAACCTGAGGAATAAGCAGGCGCCGAGCCTCGACGGCACTCAGCCAACGAATTACAGCCACTCGGCGTCATTTCATCTGCAAGGTCATCAAGCACTACTGCCAGGTGACGGCTCTTCGGCTTCGTCAACCGGAGGATTCTTCGGCATATCCGAATCGTCGACCGCACCCTTCTGGTCTCGACCGCCGCCAGAGCCGTGTTCGTCGCTGATGTCAGGATAGACCTCCTGATCGCTGCCTGGCTTGGCTGGCCCTGGGTAGGGATTCTTCGGCCCGTTGTTGTCTTTCACCATCATCACTCTCCCGTCTGCGGCGCGGGTTTTCCGCGCTTAGAATTGGGAGAGACGCAGGTCATGAGAAGTGTCCGTTCTTGGACGAATGGTGTCGCCCATCGCAACGAAATCTCGGCTTCAACCTGAAGCAAGAATGCCAAGGCCACTGCCGAACCCACGCCTTTCATATCGATTCTTGCCCCATATACGACAGAACGCAGAAAGGCAGCCCCGGCGGCCAATGCCAGTCAGTCAAGGATCGTGTTGCCCATACTGACGCTATCGTGGGGCAAGCCCGCGACAGCCTTGGATCTAACGCCAAATCCCTTAACTGGCTGGCTTGTCGGGACGCCATCATGCTGCGATGGGCTGCAAAGCAGCCCCAGAATGCCTTCAGCCGATCACCGGCGCCTGCAAATGCCGGCTAGGGTAATGTTGCTCATACACCTTGCACACCCGCAGCACCTGCTCGTCGGCAAACCGCCCGGCCACCACCTGCAAGCCCACCGGCAAGCCCTCCTGAGTAAACCCACAGGGCACTGAAGCCGCCGGCTGCTGGGTCAGGTTGAACGGATAGCTGAACGGCGTCCACTCCATCCACTGCGCCATCCCCGACCCCGGCGGTACATTGTGCCCGGCCTCGAACGCCACCAACGGCATCATCGGCGACACCAGCACGTCATGACGCTGATGGAAGGCATTCATCCGCGCCACCAGTTCGGCCCGTGCTTCCAGCGCTTCGGTGTACTGCTCCAGGCTGATATCCGCACCGCGCTCGGCAATCCAGCGCAGGCCTGAGTCGAGCAACTCACGCTGCGCTGTCGACAACTGACTGGCCAGCCGCGCCGCGCCCGCAAACCACAAGGTATTGAACGTCTGCAGCGGATCGGCAAAGCCCGGATCGACTTCCTCCACCTGCGCGCCCAGCCGCGACAGGCGTTGCACCGCTTGCGCGGTCAGGGCCTGGATCTGCGGGTCGACCTTCACATAGCCGAAGTCGGCGCTGTAGGCGATGCGCAGCCCGCTCAAGTCCTGCTCGCCGGGCAGCCAGGGCGCCTGGCGCGGCGCCCCGGCCAGACCGTCGCGCGGGTCGGGCCGGGCCACGCAGTCGAGCATCAGCACGGCGTCGTCGACCGTGCGCGTCATCGGCCCCAGGTGCGACAGCAGGGTCATGGCGCTGGCCGGCCACTGCGGCACGTAGCCGAATGTCGGCTTGATGCCGAAGGTGCCGGTAAACGCACAGGGAATACGGATCGAACCACCGGCGTCGCTGCCCTGGTGCAACACCCCGAGGTTGAGCGCCGCCGCCGCGGCGGCACCGCCCGACGAGCCACCCGCGGTCAGGCGGGTGTCCCACGGGTTGCGGGTAATGCCGTACAACGGGTTGTCGGTGACGCCCTTCCAGCCGAACTCGGGCGTGGTGGTCTTGCCCACCAGCACTGCCCCGGCCTCACGCATGAACGCCGCGAACGGCGCGTCGACGTCCCACGGCCCGGCTGCCGAGGTGCTCAGCGAGCCTTTGCGGGTAGGCATGCCACGGGTCAGGGTCAGGTCCTTGATCGAGGCCGGCACGCCGTCGAGCTTGCCGCAGGGTTCGCCGCGCTGCCAGCGCTGTTCGCTGGCGCGGGCGGCGGCGCGGGCGCCTTCACCGTCCACATGGCAGAAAGCGTTGACCGCCGGGTTGTGACGGTCGATGCGGGCGAGTACGTCGTCGGTCACTTCAACCGGCGACAGCTGGTGCTGGCGGTACAGCTCGAGCAATTCGACGGCGGTCAGTTCGCCGATAGCGGTCTTGCTGGTCATTTCAATGGGCTCCTTGGTTGGCCGCCTGATACATCGCTCGCAGCAGCACGTCGCAGCCGTCGGCGAGGTCCTGCGGCGCAGCGTTCTCGATTTCGTTGTGGCTGATACCGCCTTCACACGGCACGAAGATCATCCCGGCCGGGCCGAGCTCGGCGAGGAAGATCGCATCGTGGCCGGCGCCGCTGACGATATCCATATGGCTCAGCCCCAGCTCGCGGGCACCCTGGCGCACGGCATCGACGCACTGCTCGGCGAAGTACAGCGGCGGGAAGTCGGCCGTCGGGGTGAGCTCGAAGCTCAGCCCGTGCCTGGCCGCGCTGGCCTGGATGACGTCGCGTACTTCGGCGACCATCGCACCCAGCTGCGCGGGGTCGAGATGGCGCAGGTCGATGGTCATCTGCACCTGGCCAGGGATCACGTTGCGCGAGCCGGGGTGCACGCTCAGGCAGCCGACCGTGCCGCAGGCGTGCGGCTGGTGGGCATGGGCGATGCGGTTGACCGCGGCGACCACTTCGGCGGCGCCGACCAGGGCGTCCTTGCGCAGGCGCATCGGAGTGGGCCCGGCGTGGGCTTCGACGCCGGTCAGTACCAGGTCGAACCACTTCTGCCCCAGGCAGCCCTGGACCACGCCGATGGTGGTGCGCAGGTCTTCCAGGACCGGGCCCTGCTCGATATGCGCCTCGAAATAGGCACCCACAGCATGTCCAGTCGGCACGCGCGGGCCGGCATAGCCGATGCGTTGCAGCTCGGCGCCCACCGACAGGCCCTGTTCGTCGACCTTGTCCAGCGTCTCCTGCAAACCGAACTTCCCGGCAAACACCCCCGAACCCATCATGCACGGCGGGAAGCGCGAGCCTTCCTCGTTGGTCCACACCGCCACTTCCAGCGGCGCTTCGGTGTGCAGACCGAGGTCATTGAGGGTGCGGATCACCTCCAGCCCGGCCATCACCCCATAGCAGCCGTCGAACTTGCCGCCGGTGGGCTGGGTGTCGATGTGGCTGCCGGTCATCACCGGTGCCAGGTGCGGGTTACGCCCCGGGCGGCGGGCGAAGATATTGCCGATGGCGTCGACGCTGACCGTGCAGCCGGCCTCGGTGCACCACTGCACGAACAGGTCGCGGGCCTGGCGGTCGAGGTCGGTCAGGGCCAGGCGGCAGACGCCTCCCTTGGCCGTGGCGCCGAGGCGGGCGAGATCCATCAGAGACTGCCAGAGGCGCTCGCGGCTGACCAGCGCGCCTTGGCCGAGCAGGTGTTGCGAGGGATCGATGCGGGTATTCATGGTCCGTCTCCTTCAGGCACTCAGGGCCAGGTAGCGGTTCTTGATGCTGGGGTCGGCGCGGAACTGCTCGGCGCTGCCCTGGTAGGCCACCCGGCCTTGTTCGAGCACGTAGTGGCGGTCAGCGAGGGCGTCGCAGACTTTGAGGTTCTGTTCCACCAGCAGGATCGACAGGCCTTCGTCCTTGATCCGCCGCAGGATCTTCACCAGTTCGTCGACGATCACCGGGGCCAGGCCTTCGGTCGGTTCATCGAGGATCAGCAGCTTTGGGTCGTTGAGCAGGGCGCGGGCGATGGCCAGCATCTGCTGCTCGCCGCCCGACAAGGCAAAGCCATTGTTGCGCCGGCGCTCCTTGAGCCGCGGGAACATCGCGTAGACGTCTGCGAGCTGCCAGCGGCTGCCCTTGCGCGCGGCGATCGTGAGGTTTTCCTCGACGTTCAGCTGGCGGAAGATCCCGCGGTGCTCAGGCACCAGCGCGATGCCCTGGCGCGCGATATCGAAGATTTCGCGACCGACCAGCGCCTGGCCGTTGAAGTGGATCTGCCCCTGGCGCGGGCGGACGATGCCGAGGATGCTGCGCAGGGTGGTGGTCTTGCCGGCGCCGTTGCGCCCGAGCAGGGTCACCAGCTCGCCGGCCTCGACCTTGAGCGAGACGCCTTCGAGCACATGGCTCTTGTCGTAGTAGGAATGGATCGAATCGACGCTGAGCATCAGGCGGCCTCTCCAAGGTAGACGGTGCGCACGCGCTCGTCGTTGCGCACCTGGTCCGGGGTGCCCTCGACCAATATCTGGCCGTGGCTCATGACAGTGATGCGCTGGCTGATCGACATGACGATGCTCATGTTGTGCTCGATCAGCAGCACGGTGTGGTCGCGGCCCAGGTCGCTGATCAGGTCGGTCATCAGCGGAATGTCGTCGATGCCCATGCCCGAGGTGGGCTCGTCGAGCATCAGCAGGGTCGGGCTGGCGCAGATCGACATGCCCACCTCCAGCACCCGTTGCTGGCCGTGCGACAGTTCACCGGCCAGGGTTTCGGCGCGGCCGTTGAGCTTGAGGCGTTCCAGCACGCGGTCGGCGGTGTCCCAGTGGCTGCGCTTGTGCTCGACGCTGCGCCAGAAGTTCAGCGCGCCCAGGCCGTCGCGGCCCTGGGCGGCCAGGCGCAGGTTCTCGCGCACGCTGAGGTTCTGGAACAGGCTGGTGAGCTGGAACGAGCGCGCCATGCCCAGCGCCACCCGGCCATGGGAGGGCTTGCGGATGATGTCCTGGCCGTTGAACAGGATCTTGCCCGCCGTGGCCTGCCGCTCGCCGGTCAGGCAGTGGAACAGGCTGGTCTTGCCGGCGCCGTTGGGGCCGATGACGGTGTGGATGGTACCGGTGCGGACCTTGAGGTCGACGCCATTGACGGCGTGGAACGGCCCGTAGGCCAGCTGCAGGTTGCGGGTTTCCAGGAGATAGTCGCTCATCACAGGGTCTCCTTGGTCTTGGCATCGAGGGCGCGCGACGGTTGCAGGCGCTTGACCAGATCGGCCAGGCCGCCCCACAGGCCGCCCCGCATGAACACCACCACCAGGATCAGGATCACCCCCAGCAGCATCAGCCAGCGCGGCCACAGCTCAGAGAGCACATCGCCGAGCATGACGATAGCGCCAGCGCCGAGCAGCGACCCGAACAGCGAGCCGGTGCCGCCGACGATGGTCATGATCAGGATGTTCTCGCTCATCATCAGGTCGATGTTCGACAGGGGCGCGAAGTGCAGCAGCATCGCGTACAGCGCCCCGGCGATGCCGGTGATGGCGCCCGACAGCATGAACACCAGGATCTTGAAGTGGCGGATGTCGTAGCCGATGGCGGCGGCGCGGGTTTCGTTTTCGCGAATCGCCATCAGGGTGCTGCCGAACGGTGAGCGGATCACCCGCAGGGCACCGGCGAAGATCAGCAGGAACAACAGCGCGACAAAGGCATAGAAGTGCCGTGGGTCGGCGAGGTCCACCAGCACATGGCCGGCGATTTCAATGTTCGGCCGCGGCACGTCGAGCAGGCCGTTGTCGCCTCCGGTCCAACCGCTCAAGGTGTAGGCCAGGAAGTACGCCATCTGGCTGAAGGCCAGGGTCAGCATGACGAAATAGATCCCCTTGCGGCGAATCGCCAGGGCACCGACCAGCAATGCCAGCAGTGCGCCGAACAGCGCCGCGCCAACCAGCGCGCCGAGCATGCCCCAGTGCAGGTGAATCATCAGCAGCGCGGCCCCGTAGGCACCGGCGCCAAAGAAGATGCCCTGGCCGAATGACAGCAGCCCGGTGTAGCCCAGCAGCAGGTTGCACGCGAGGGCGGCCAGGCCGAAGATCAGGATCTCGGTGGCCAGGGTCGCCGACGGCAGGATCAACGGCAGGCCGATCAGGCTGACGATCAGCAGCAACAGCAGGGCATGGCCATGGCCCTTGGCCACGGCCAGTGGATTCTTGTCAGTCATGTTCATGCTCTCCCGAACAGGCCGTAGGGACGTACCAGGATTACCGCTGCCATCGCGCCGTAGATCATCAGGCTGGCGCCTTGCGACCAGAGGCTGGTCATCATGCTTTGCACCACACCCACCAGCAGCCCGCCGACCAGCGCGCCGCCGAACGAGCCCATGCCGCCTATCACCACCACCACGAAGGCGATGCCGAGGATCTCCGGGCCAACGAACGGCTGGGCGCCTCGCAGCGGTGCGAACAGCACTCCGGCGACACCGGCAAGGCCGACGCCGAGGGCGAAGGTCAGGGAGAACAGGCGGAAGATATTGGTGCCCAACAGTGAGACGGTTTCAGTGCTTTCACTGCCGGCGCGCACCAGCGCACCGAAGCGCGTGCGCTCCAGCAGCAGCCACAGGCCGACCCCGATCAAAGCGGCGAAGCCGATCAGGAACAAGCGGTAGTAGGGGTAGATGAAGTCGCCGACGATGAGCACCCCACGCAGTTCCGGCGGCACCGCGATATGCTTGCCGACCGGGCCCCAGATCAGCACCGAGGCTTCCTGGATGATCAGCGCGATGCCCAGGGTGACGAGGATCTGGAAGGTGTGCGGCAGGTGGTAGATACGCTTGATCAGCAAGCGCTCGACCACCCAGGCCAGGGCCGCCACCGCCAGTGGCGCGATCAGCAGGGCCAGCCAGAAGTTGCCGGTCAGCGCCACGGCGGTGTAGCACAGGTAGGCGCCGAGCAGGAAAAACGCCCCGTGGGCGAAGTTGACGAAGTTGAGCAGGCCGAAAATGATCGTAAGGCCCACGGCGATGAGGAAGTAGATCATCCCCAGGCCAAGGCCGTTGAGCAGTTGAAACAGGTACAAATCGAGCATGGTAGTGCCCTCTGCAGCGCGCTTGGCGCCTGCATGTCTGCATGGATGTGAGACGAACCGAGGCTCAGGCCAGGGCGCAACCGGTGTGATCGACCTCGACGAACGAGCGGCCGGCGCTGAGCACCTCGGCCAGGTCGTCCTCGTCGCGCATCTGCGCCTGGGGCTTGCCGCGCAGTAGGTAGTAGTCCTTGAGTACCTGGTGATCACCGGGGCGGATCAGCTCTTCGCCGGTCGGGCCCTGGAAGCGCATGTCCTGCAGCGCCTGGGACACCGCGGCGCCATCGAGGCTGCCGGCCTTGACGATGGCCTCGAGCATCACCCGGGTGCCGATATAATCGGCGGCCAGTGGGTAGTTGGGGTTGATGCCGTAGACCTTGCGGGTGGCGGCGACCAGCTCTCGGTTCAGTGGCGTGTCGACCTGATGCCAGTACTGCGCGCCCAGGTAGACGCCTTCGAGCACGTCGCTGCCCAGCTCCTGGAACTGGTCGAGGCCGGCCGACCACACCAGCAACACCTTCATTCGCTCCTTGATGCCGAAGTTGACCGCCTGGCGCAGGGCGTTGGACGACTGGCTGCCGAAGTTGAGCAGCACCAGCACGTCGGGTTTGGCGGCGATGGCGTTGGTCAGATAACCGGAGAATTCCTGCTCCTGCAGCGAGTGGTAGCTGTTGCCGATGTGCTCGATGCCCTTTTCGGCGAAGACCTTGCGGGCGTTGTCGAGCAGGGCGTCGCCGAACACGTATTGCGGGGTGATGGTGTACCAGCGCTTGGCGTCGGGCAGCAGCTTGATCATCGGCACCAGGGTTTCGCGGATGGCGCCATAGGTTGGCACCGACCAGCGGAAGGTCGAGCTGTTGCAGTCCTTGCCGGTGATTTCATCGGCGCCGACCGGGGTCATGAACACGCCGCCGGCCTTGTGGATCTCCTTGGAGACCGCCAGGGCCGAAGAAGACAGCGTGCAACCCTGGAAGAACCGCGCGCCGTCCTGGCCGATGGCTTCCTGGACCTTGCGTACCGCCTTGCCGGCGTTGCCCTCGGTGTCGATGACCTTGTACTTCAGCGGCCGGCCGAGCAGCTGCGGGTGCTCGGCAATGGCCAGGCGCGAGCCCATGTCGGCGTACTTGCCATAGCTGGCAAAGGGACCGGACATGGACTTGAGCCCATAGAAGGTCAGCGGTTGCTCGGCGAATGCCCGGTACGCTCCGAACGGAAGGCTACCGAGGGCACCCAGGGCAAGGCCTGCCTTGAGCAGGGTACGTCTTTGCATGAGTAACTCCTTGGTTGTGGTTATTAGGCAGGAGTGGCAATGACAAAGCGGGTACGGCCGGGCCTGTGCGCAGGCCTCTGTCAGGCGGATCAGTGGTTGTGTTCGAACTCCAGGAGGAAGTTGCGGGCGACTTCGCCTTCCAGCGCGGTCATGTGGTGTTCGGCGTCGCACATGTGCTCGTGCATGAGGCGGCGCACGGCCGGTTCGTCGCTGGCGCGCAGGGCCAGCAGCAATTGCTTGTGGTAGTCGATGTTGGCTGCGGCAAACTGTTGGCGCTTGGGCAGGTAGGCTTTTTTCAGCACCACCAGGTCGCGCAGCAGATCGTTGAGGAACACCGCCATGAAGCTCAGCAGCGGGTTGGCGCAGCGGCGGGCGAGCAGAGTGTGGAATTCGAGCTCGGCCAAGCGCTGTTCGCGCTGGCCCTCCTCGCTGTCTTCCGGGGTGCTGCAGAAATCGATGTTGGCCTGCAGCGCGGCGTAGTCGGCTTCGCTCAGCTGGCCCATGACCGACACTGCCAGCTCGACCTCGATGACCTTGCGCAGTTGATAGACCTGCTCGCCGTCCAGGTGCTGGAAGTGCAGGTAGTTGCGCAGGGCGCGGCTGGCCGGCTCGGTGCCGGCCTCATTGAGGTAGGCGCCGCCGGTCGGCCCGGTGCGGGTCCTGACCAGGCCTTCGACCTCAAGGGTCTTGAGCGCTTCGCGGGCGGTGCCCTTGGAGCATTCGAAGTGCTCCATCAGCTCGCGCTCGGTGGGCAGGCGATCGCCGGGGCGCAGCGCCTCGGTGACGATCGAGCGCTTGACCGATTCGACGATCATGTCAGAGAGCTTTTGGCGTTTGCGCTTGGGTTTGAGCATCGGGGCTATTTTTCATATTTATGCGGATAAATATGATTTAGCGAATTTTGCTCGGGTGGGTCAATGGTTGAGGCGGGGTGAGGTCGTAAATAGTGCGTATGGGTCGGTGAGGGATATGTACGGTGAGGATTTTTGGGACCGCTGCACGGGGCGCGATTGCTGGCTGATCTTGAATTTACGCCACAGCCAGAACGCGGCGGCGATCAGGGCGATCCAGAAAAGTAGGCGAACGATGGTGTCCAGCTTGTCTGGAACACGCCTGACACGGCGGAAAACCGTGCTCACTACGCAAGTGCTGCCAACCAGCATGGCGATGGCAGTCATCCTCAGGTTCGGATGGTCTGCCAGATGGAACTGACCAGCCACCTCCTGATAAGCAGCGCGTTCGAGAGTTATCGCAGCAGTGAAATGAACCTCGCCGAGCAATTGATCGCCAACACGCCAGACCACTCGCTGACCTTATTCGATAAGGGTCTTACTCGTTGGGCTTGCTGCATCACTGGCAATCTCAAGGTGCGTAGCGCCATTGGCTGATCCCCATGAAAAGGGCACTCAGTACGAGGTCTAGCATAATCTTGGCCGCAACGATGCTTTGGCCGTGCTTCGCACATCACCTCAGGCACGCAAACAATGGCCGAGCTTGCCACTGGAGATTCGGGCGCGACTGTCGAACAAAACGATCAAGGGAAAGGTTGTAAGCGTTCTTACCTTAATGACTGACCCGCTGCGTTTTCCAAGTGATGATCGTCGACCTCTACAGTCAGCGCTGGGAAATCGAGCTTGGCTATCGCGAAATCAAGCAAGGCCTGCTGGGCGGTGAATACACCTTGCGAAGCAAGACGCCCGAGATGATTGCGCAAGCGCTATGGGGTGTGCTGTTAGGATACAACCTCTTGCGCTATCAGATGATTCAGATGTCTCGCCAGTGTCCAGGCGTCTACCCATGTGAAATGAGCTTTACCGCCTGCATCTGGGCGATATTGGGCTTGCTGCATGGCACATCTTTGAATCATCCCGGCAATTTACCTGGGTTCCTGGCAGACCTACAGGCGTCAGCAGCCTAGTATGCCCTGCCCCATCGACGCCATGACCGATGGTTTCCGCGAGCGGTGAAGCAGCGAGCGGCAAAATATCCGTGCCGAAAATGAAAATGCCAGTCAGCTTAACTGACTGGCATTAGCCCCGGGGGCTGCCTTTTTTGCCTGAAATCCCAAAAGCGCCCTTGAGATAACAGGTGCTCATACGGCGCGGACGAAGAGACTCTAACTCTTACAACTTGCGCCGCCGGAACCTAAATCAGTGTATCTACCAATTTCACTACGTCCGCGTGAAGCAGATACGACAAAGGCGCCCGATCTCACGATCAAGGCGCCTTCGAAAAATATGGGGTGGACGATGGGAATCGAACCCACGACAACTGGAATCACAATCCAGCGCTCTACCAACTGAGCTACGCCCACCATGTTGCGGTCTTGCGGTACAACCTTACAGAAGCATGGTGCGGACGAAGAGACTCGAACTCTTACAGCTTGCGCCGCTGGAACCTAAATCCAGTGTGTCTACCAATTCCACCACGTCCGCGTAACGCTAAAAACAAAGGCGCCAGATTGTGCAATCACGACGCCCTTGAAGAATCTGGGGTGGACGATGGGAATCGAACCCACGACAACTGGAATCACAATCCAGCGCTCTACCAACTGAGCTACGCCCACCATATCGCTGTACAACCTTACTTGCTTGCCCAAGCTGCCTAATGGCGCACCCGGCAGGACTCGAACCTGCGACCATCCGCTTAGAAGGCGGATGCTCTATCCAGCTGAGCTACGGGCGCATAAGCATTGTGCCTAACCGAACAAGAGTCTATCAGACAAGCTGGTAAACCACTCATTCTGCCCAGCCTTGCCAACCAGTGCTAGGCCGTGCCCGACAAGTGCGCCGAATCTTATAGGCGAGCCGGGTGGGCGTCAACAGTTCTTTCAAAAAAATTCATTTTATTTAAGGGCTTAGGGGATTTGGGCGACCAGGCGCCTTTGCCCTCGGCCTAGGTCGTGCGAGAATGTGCGCTCTTTATGTTCCCTTCTAGATGGTTAATCACGCGTCTATGACTGCACACCTTATCGATGGCAAGGCGATCGCCGCCAGCCTGCGCCAGCAGATCGCTCAACGTGTCGTGGAGCGACGCCAACAGGGCCTGCGCACGCCAGGCCTTGCCGTGATCCTGGTCGGCACCGACCCGGCCTCTCAAGTCTATGTCTCGCACAAGCGCAAGGACTGCGAAGAGGTCGGCTTCATCTCCCAGGCATTCGACCTGCCCAGCGATACCACGCAGCAAGCATTGACCGACCTGATCGATAGCCTCAACGAAGATCCGGCAATCGATGGCATTCTCTTGCAATTGCCGCTGCCCGCGCATCTAGAGGCCTCGCTGCTGCTCGAGCGCATTCGTCCGGACAAGGATGTTGACGGCTTTCATCCTTACAACGTCGGCCGCCTGGCCCAGCGCATCCCCCTGCTGCGCCCGTGCACGCCGAAAGGCATCATGACCCTGCTGCAGAGTACCGGTCAGGATCTGTATGGCATGAATGCAGTCATCGTCGGCGCTTCGAACATCGTCGGCCGCCCCATGGCGATGGAGTTGCTGCTGGCCGGTTGCACCGTGACCGTCACCCACCGTTTCACCAAGGACCTGGCCGGACACGTCGGCCGTGCCGACCTGGTAGTTGTGGCCGCCGGCAAGCCTGGGCTGGTCAAGGGTGAATGGATCAAGGAAGGCGCCATCGTCATCGACGTCGGCATCAACCGCCAGGAAGATGGCAAGCTGGTCGGCGATGTGGTCTACGAGACTGCCCTGCCCCGCGCTGGCTGGATCACGCCGGTGCCCGGCGGTGTCGGGCCGATGACCCGGGCCTGCCTGCTGGAAAACACACTGTACGCGGCCGAAACGCTGCACGACTGATACGCATACCTGCTATCGCCAAGAAACGGCACCCGCAAGGTTAGTGCCGGTCAGTCAAGGCCAATGGGCCGCTTTGCGGCCCTTCGCGGGCAAGCCCGCTCCCACAAGATACCTCGCCGCTTTCAGATGCTGCTGGCTAAAGCAGCCCAACTTTCAGGAGCAGTCCAATCCGTGGGAGCGGGCTTGCCCGCGAAGGGGTACAAAGCAGCCCAACTTTCAGGAGCAGTCCACCCTGTGGAAGCGGGCTTGCCCGCGAAGGAGTGCAAAGCAGCCCAACTTTCAGGAGCAGTCCAATCCGTGGGAGCGGGCTTGCCCGCGAAGGGGTGCGAAGCAGCCCAACTTTCAGGGGCAGTCCACTCTGTGGGAGCGGGCTTGCCCGCGAAGGGATGCGAAGCAGCCCAACTTTCAGGGGCAGTCCACTCTGTGGAAGCGGGCTTGCCCGCGAAGGGGTACAAAGCAGCCCAACTTTCAGGAGCAGTCCACTCTGTGGGAGCGGGCTTGCCCGCGAAGGGGTGCGAAGCAGCCCAAGTGCAGGTTGCGGGCTTAACTGACTGGCATTGTCCGCAAGGTGCCGTTTTCTTTGGTACATCCTCTCGAGCATGCGCCATCGACGCCGTGGTGCTCGCCAGCGGTCAAAACCTTCCAGCACTCGTCCCGCACGTTATATTTCCACTTCCGCGCGGATGTCATAGTGAATATCGCCGGCCCCGAACCGCAGCCTAGCAGAGCCGTTCCGAGCCTGAACGTCACTTTCAACCTGCACCTGGGCGACGTGTCGCGCCGGCCAGTAAAGTCAAGGAGGCTTCATGTACAGCCTAGGCATACTCGGGGTCGGCGAGCTGACCGAAAAAGTCGTACGCGGCCTGCGTCACAGTGGTTTCACAAGCCCTCTCTTGCTCTCCCCACGCAATGCCGAGCGGGCCGATGCGCTGGTCCGGGAATGTGGTTGCCAGGTAATGGAGAGCAATCAGGCGGTCATCGACAATGCGGACCTGGTCATTCTCGGCGTGCGCCCGGAGGCGCTGTCCGAAATTGCCCGGCAAGTGATACTCAAGCCAGGCCAGCGCCTGATTTCACTGGCTGCCGGTGTGAACCTGGAGCAATTGTCAGTGGCCTTCCCAGGCGCATCATGCATCCGCGTCATGCTTTCCTATGCGGCGCAGTTCAACCAGAGCATGGTGGTGATATGCCCGCCGGATGCTGCCAGCCAGGCGTGCCTCGGTCCGCTCGGCAACCTTGTCGTGCTGGAGGATGAGTCGGCGTTCGAGCTGGCTACAGTGGCCGCGTGCATGAATGGCTGGTTCTACTTCCTGTTGCATGACCTGCAGCAATGGCTGTGCGACAAAGGCCTGCCAACTGCCGAAGCAAGGGCCCTGGTCCTGGGCAACATGCAGGACTGCGTGGCCAGCGCCCAACGACAGCCCGAGCAGACGCTCAGGGCGCTGGGTCAGGCGATCGCCACGCCCGGCACCTTCACCGCCGACGGCTTGGCGGTGCTCACGCATCAGCCTGTCAGCGCTACCTGGGGAGCCGCCTGTGAAATCGTGCTCGATGCGCTCCTGACGCGCTCCCGTCTTTCTAAACAAGAGCAATAACCCCGTCGATCCGAATCGCCCAGCCCTCAAGCAATGATAGGCCGCGAGGCGGCCCGCCTGTTCAAGGTGCCGCCGAGATTCTCAACGTCTTCACCAGCAGGCTATACAGGTTGTCGACAGGCTTGGACCCCCGGGAAGCGCGACTGCGGTACACCGCCACTTCCATCGGCTGCAAGGGTCCCAGCCCGTGCGCTTCGCCGAGAATCTCGAGATGCTCGGGTGCACTGCAGCGAGTCAGGACCGCGATCGCCAGACCGCTTTCGACAGCCGCTATCTGCCCCGCCAGGCTCGAGCTGTTGTAGACCACGCGATAGCGACGCCCTTGCAAAGCCAGGGAATGAATGGCGCAACGCCTCGCAAGGCTGGTTTCTTCATAGGTCGCAATAGGTAGAGGGTCTCGCCTCCAGACATCGAACTGAGGCGAGCCGACCCAGACCATGGGTTCATGGAACAGCAAGGTGCCCCGCCTGGCATGGTCTCGCGAGACCAGCGCCAGATCGAGTTCTCCTCGCTCGATTCGCGGAATCAGCGAGGTCGACTGTTCGCAATCGAGTTCGATGTCGACCGCACCATGACGCGGGGCAAACCGCTTGAGCACAGGGGTCAGGTACTTGGCTGCATAGTCGTCCGGGACACCCAGACGAATCCGGCCGGCCAGCTCGTCTCCATGAAACGCTGTCTGCGCATCGGCATGAAGGTCCAGGATTCGCCGGGCATAGCCCAGGAGTACCTGGCCGTCCGGCGTCAGCTGGTGACGTCGGGCATCGCGCACGAGCAGCTGCCGACCTACCGCCGCTTCAAGTTTCTTGAGCTGCATGCTGACCGCCGGCTGTGATCGATGAACCTCGGAAGCCGCACGCGACAATGACCCGGTATCGACCACGGCGACGAAGCATTTGAGCCAGTCGAGCTGGAGGTCCTGCTGATTCATGGTGCACTCATGTATTCGTTAAGCTGATAACAGTCAGATGAATTATGCGCTTTTCGACTTCCTGTTGCATGAGCCATAGTAGCGCCGCCGAAACCCCGCGGCATGCGCAGGTAAGCGCCCTTCACAACCAGCAGTCTTGCACCTGTCTTACAACGGCCAGGAAACAGCCAAGCTGCCCATGAGGAGACCATGGTTTGCACGTCATCGATAAACCCCCGGTCGGGATCGAGTGGGGCGAGGTCTGGGATGGCTTCAGACAACTCGCACCGATCTCCCTGTTCGTCGTCATCTTCGGGCTTGCCTTCGGCCTTGCTGCCGCCCAGGCAGGGCTGGAAGGAACCTCGATCATGCTCATGAGCAGCCTGGTATTTGCCGGGGCCGCGCAATTCGCCGTCCTCGATCTGTGGGGTGAACAAGTGCCGCTGGTGCCGCTGGTGGTCACGGTGTTCGCCATCAACGCTCGCCACCTGCTGATGGGAGCAACCCTGTATCCCTGGCTTCGCGAACTGCCGCCTGCCAAGCGCTACGGCGTGATGCTGGTGGTGTCGGACGCCAACTGGGCACTCTCCCAACAGGCATTCAACCGAGGCGCGCCGGGCCTCGGGCTTCTCCTGGGAGGTGGCATCGCGCTCTGGCTGGCATGGGCGGCGGGCAGCTGGCTGGGTCTGTCCTTCGGCAATGCGATCCAGGACCCGGTCAGCCTGGGCCTGGACATGGTCATGGGCTGTTTCCTGCTGGCCATGGTGGTCGGCGGAAAAAAGAACCTGCGGATGCTGGTCATCTGGACACTGGCGGGTGGCTCGTCGCTGTTGGCGTACCGATATCTACCCGAGAACAGCCATGTGGTCGTCGGCGCGCTCGCAGGCGGCATCCTGGGCGCGGTATGGATGGAAAAGAACGATGAACATTGAAACCGCCGGCCACGGCACACTGATCATCATCCTGATAATGGCAGTGGTGACCCTGGCTACACGCTGGGGCGGCATCTACGTGATGTCGTTCGTGCCCATCAGCTATCGGGTACAGCAATTCATCGGCGCCATGTCTGGCTCGGTTCTGATCGCGGTGCTTGCGCCCCTGGCCCTGGCCGGCGACAACGGCGCACGAGCAGCCCTGGCCACCACGGCAGTCGTCATGCTGCTGGTCAAGAAGCCGTTGCCAGCGATCGCCGCCGGCATCGTCGTTGCGGCGTTGATCAGGGCGCTGTGAGCGATTTGATGGACCTACCCCGTCCACTGCTTTGCACGAGACCGTCCACAGCTCATCGGCCTGGCCGTAGAGCGCTGGCTCATCATTGATGCAATGCTCGCCTGGAGAGTCTTTCACCTGCAATGTCGAGCAAAAACCTGCTGGTCGGCGATTTCAAAGGGTTCGCGGTGAGCAAGGCGGTCGGCAACGTACGCGATGACGTTGCCGAACTGATCGTCGCGTTACCAACGCAAGCGCCGCCTGACTGATCAGGACAGGCCTGCGGGCTTTGTGCTGGAGGCATCTGGGTCCTCATCACGAGCCTTGGGCACCACGCGCAGAAGGATGCAGGCCAGGATCGCGGAAACCAGCGAGCCGAGCATGATGCCGATCTTCGCTTCCTCCATCAGTTCGGGGTGCGTCGGGAATGCCAATCCGCTGATGAACAGGCTCATGGTGAAGCCGATGCCGCACAGCATGGACACGGCATAGAGCTGTGCCCAGGTGACCCCGCGCGGCTTGACGGCAAGCCCGCTCTTGACCGCCAGTACCACGCCGGCGAACACCCCCAGTTGCTTGCCCAGGAACAGGCCCAGGGCGATACCCAGCGGCAAGGGCGCAAAGAGATCCGCCCAGGACAGATTCCCCAGCGAGAGCCCGGCGTTGGCGAAGCCGAACAGTGGCACGATGAGGAAGGCGACCCAGGGTGACAGCGCGCCTTCCAGGCGATGCAAGGGTGAGTGGGCCTCATGGGCCGCGCCGACACCGCTGGCATAGGGAATCAGGAACGCCCCCACCACCCCGGCCACCGTCGCGTGTACGCCCGACAGCAGCGTGGCGAACCACAGCGCCACCAGGCCGATCAGGTAGGGCCACAGCGCCGTGACCCGGCAGCGATTCAACAGCAGCAGGACCGCGACGATACCCGCCGCGGCGGCCAGCGCTGTCAGGTTGAGCGCCGAGGTATAGAAAATGGCGATGATCGCGACCGCGCCCATGTCATCCAGGATCGCCACGGCCACCAGCATCAGCTTGAGTGACAAAGGCGCATGGCGGCCCATCAGTGCCAGGGCGCCGATGGCGAAGGCGATGTCGGTGGCAGCTGGAATCGCCCATCCGTTGCCCAGCGACGGGACGTCGCGGGTGATGGCCAGGTAGATCAGGGCGGGAAAAGCCATGCCCAGCATCGCGGGCAAGGCCGGCAAGCGGCGCTGCTCCCAGGTCGCCAGGTGGCCGTCGACCAGTTCGCGCCTGATCTCCATGCCGACCAGCAGGAAGAAGATGCTCATCAGGCCATCGTTGATCCATAGATGCAGGGTCATGGGCCCGAGCTTTTCACTCAGGGTCGGGCCGGTGGAGGCATGCAGCACATCATGGTAGAGGCCTCCCCAGGGTGAGTTGGCGATCAGGATCGCGATCGCGGCAGCCAGCATCAGGACGACGCCGCCCGCCGCCTCGCTGGCCAGGAACCGGCGCAGGACGGAGCCATGGCCACCGGCGCGATGGGAACTGTTGGAACTCATGCTTGATTCTCCTTGATCAAGTAACCGCCCACGAAACAGCCCAAGGCAGGCATGGCAACGCCATGACGCCGTGGCACGCGGGTCAGTTCGGCAAAGGCAAGGGAGGGAAGTGAGGCCCGGTATGGACCGGCCCTATCGACATCCGGACCGCTTGGGCCCAGGAAAATGGAAATTGCTGACGTCATGCTGCTTCCTACGGAAAACAAATGAATGTTCTCCGTATTCGGGACAGACCCGGGCGCACGCAGCACACGCCAAGCCCCGGATTCTAACGAGATTTCGCCACGGCATGGACCGAATTGTTGCCAGGATATTTCCCCGACAGATAGGCGACTTTTCCTACCCCTCCCCGGATGGTGTCATTGCGGCATCCTGCTCCTTCGCCAAGGTCGATCCTGGGCAGGCCTCGCCCCACCCAGAAAATCCTTCGAACGCCTATGTCAAACCGCCGCGCTGGGCACCCAGTATCCGGTCGATACGCTCGCGCGCGGCGCCGGTGAGCCGCTTGATGCCCAACAGCCGCGCCACTTCCAGCGCGGGGTCGCCCGCATCGATGATCGCCGCCGCCACCCGCAACTCCTCGGCAGCGATTTCTTCGATCGAACGCGCGTCATTGGCCGAGGCCGGTATGCGGAATGTCGACCATGCCCGCACATCGTCCTTGGCATGCCAGACGAAGACCTCGCCATGGCCGGCGTCCTGCACATAATGATGCGAGTCGGCGAGTTCCAGAACGCGATCGCGGATCAGTCGGCCGGTGCGCTGGAAGCCATGGGCGCGAGCGATGCGCTGGACCAGCAGGCTATCGAGAATGGGCGCTTCCTGACGCAGTACCTGGTCAATGACCTGGCGCAGTGTCGACGCGTACTCCGGCGCATGGAAGCGCTCGCCGTCGATCTGCCCCTGCAGGGACGACAGGTCGGCAATTCGGTAGGCGCTGCGCTGCGGACCGATAATGCCTGAAGGGTCGGTCAACCCGGCGGCGACCGGTTCAGGGTCATCGACCACGATGTCATCCGGCGTGGCCTCAGGCACCTGCGACACGGCTTCCTCGCCTTGCGCTTGCCGAGAAAAATCGACTTTCACGGCAGCTGGCTCGGCGTCCTGCGCCACCACCGGCACGGCCCTGGAGTACTCGAGCAGCTCGTTCAAGGCACCATGCAGGCGTTGCAGGGCGCCCTCCTTGTCGACCCACCAGTCGGTGGACCACAACCGCACCAGCTTCCAGCCCAGCCCTCGCAGGATCGCCCCGCGTACCTTGTCGCGATCGCGCGCCGTCGCGGCGCTATGATAGGTCGCCCCGTCGCACTCGACACCGGCAAGGTAATCCCCGGGCCGGTCCGGATGGACGATGCCAAGGTCGATACGAAACCGCGACACGCCGATCTGCGGCACCACCTGCCAGCCCAGGCGACGCAGCCCTTGGGCCACGGCTTCCTCGAACGGCGAATCGTATCCACCCACCGACCCCTGCACAGCCTCGGCCAGCGCCTTCGGTCCCCGCTGGGCAAACTCGATGAAGTGCTTGAGGTCCCGCACTGCGCGGGCGTTGGTACGGTTGAGGTCGATCATGGAGGGGTCGAAGGACGAGAATACCAGCATCTCCCTGCGTGACCGCGTGATCGCCACATTCAGGCGGCGCCAGCCACCTTCCTTGTTGAGCGGACCGAAGTTCATCGACATGACCGCAGCACCGGGCTCGGTCGGGCCGTAGCCGATACCCAGCATGATCAGGTCGCGCTCGTCGCCCTGCACGGTTTCCAGGTTTTTCACCACTACCGGCTCAGTCTGGCTGTCCTGGAAGAAGGGCTCGATCTGCGGGTACTGCTGACGGGCCACGTCCAGCAGGTCGCTGACCAGCTTCTGTTGGTCGGCGTTCAAGGTAATGATGCCGATGGAATGCCCTGCCGCGATGAACGCGGGATCGGTGAGCCGCTTGACCGTCTCGTTGACGATGGCCTCCGCCTCGGCCTGGTTGAAGCGGCCACGGCCCTTGGCATACACCCCTTCGACACGTCGCCACTCGACCGCGCTGGCACGGGTTTCGGCCGCCGGGAAAGTGATCAGGTTGCTGTCGTAGTAACGGTGGTTGGAGAAGGCGATCAGGCTCTCGTGACGGCTGCGATAGTGCCAGCTGAGGCTGTGGCTGGGCACACCCGCGCCCAGGCACTCATCGAGAATGCTTTCCATGTCTTCGGCGGTGTCGTCATCGTCGGCACTGGCGCTGCGATTGAAGAAGTTGGTCGGCGGCATCTGCCGTGGGTCGCCGGCGATCACCACCTGCTTGCCGCGGGCAATGGAACCGATCGCATCCCAGGGCGCGATCTGCGACGCTTCGTCGAAGATCACCAGGTCAAAGGGCGGCTGATCCGCAGGCAGAAACTGGGCGATCGACAGCGGGCTCATGAGCATGCACGGGGCCAGACGGCTCATGGCATCGCCCATCTCGATCGCCAGTTGGCGAACCGGCTTGTGCCGACGGGATTTCTGCAGTTCATGCTTGAGAATCGCGAAACCGCTGTTCTTGGCGATATCGTTCTTGGACGGGATCAGGCCGCACAAGCGTGCGCGGATGTAACGCACCGTGAGTTTCGCCAGTTCATCGTCCAGGCGATTGAACATGGCGATGTCGCTCATGTGCTCGGCCGCGACGAAATTGCGCAGCAACGGCTCGCTGTCGATGCCATGGGTCGCGAACCAGTGCGCATAGGCGGTGGTGAATGTCTCCTCGGTCGCCGCTGCCGGCAGGGTGCCCTGCTCCAGCGCCTCGGCCAGTGGCGCCAAGCCGGCTTCAGCGGCCTGCGCGCGTACCCGACACCAGTCACACCAGGCCTTGAGCTGTTCTTCCTGCTGCTGGATCGACAAGGCGGTGGCACGCAATGTGGCAACGGTCGGCGCCTGCTCATCGGTCGCGGCCAGCTCGGCGAACTGGCGGGCCACCTCACCGTATCGCGACAAGGCCTGCTGCAATGCCGTCAGCGCCGTCGCGATCTGGCCGCCGGCCGCCAGCATGTCGTTGGCTTCGACCACCACCCGAGCCACCGCGGCGCGCAGTGCGATCAGATGTTCGGGGGAGTCGGCCAGCGCGATAAGACTGCCACGCAAGCGCTCCGCCAGCGTCACCGCCCGCAGCAGGCGTGGCCGGTCACTGGCGAGTCCTTGCCATCCAGGGATCGCCCGCACATCGCCGGCCAGGCCGTCCAGCTCGAGCAACAGGCCCTGCAGACGTTCGAGGGTGGCGAGATCCTTCAAGGTATCGGGCAGACCCGTGGCGCCGCCCAGGGAAGCGAGTTCACGGGCCACCTTCTTCTTGGCAAAGGTGGCGAAGAACCAGAACTTGCCCTCGGCTTCCTGCCATTGCTGACGGAGGCTGTCGAACGGTATGCGACGGCAGGCCTCGTCGGCGTAGTCCAGCGAAAGGTCCTGCCGCAGGTGCAGGTAGCTGTCGATGAGTTCGCACGCTCGTCGTGCGGCCTTGATGCGGGCAGTGGCATTGGCGGTAAAGGCAAACGAGAAATCCGATCCGTGGGTCTCGCACAAGAGCGCGGTCACTTCGCTCAAGTGCTGCACGTTCGTCACTTCCGCCAGCGCAAGCGGCAGATGGATCAGGGACAACAAACGCTCGCTGGCGGCTTGCAACGCGTCGAGCGCCTGCGGCAATTCTCGCGCACGGCTGGCGATCTGCGCCTGCCAGGCGTTGGACCATTGCGGCTGCGCCAACGCGCCGAAGCTCGCCGACAGGTTTCGCGCGGCATCGCCGTTGAGTCCCAGTCGCCGTGCCAGGTCCAGCAGGTTGGCATACTCGGTGGCATCGTGTTCGGTGCCCACTGGCCAAAGCAGGCGCGGGGTGGCGCAGGTGTGATCGCGCACGACCCGACCAATGGCCTGGTGCAGGGACAGCCCGTTGCGCCAGCGCCGGTGCAGCACCTCTACCACCTGGTTGAGCCGCGAACGCAACGTCTGCAGGCGACTTGCTTCGCGTGCCCAGTCCTCGGCGCTCAAGGCATCGCGAACCTCCCAGGCACGGTCCAGCTGCTTGAGCACTTCGACCTTGGATGCCTTGCTCGAATGCAGCTCCAGGCAGAACTCGCCGAGCCCCTGCTCGGCCAGACGCCGATAGACGACATCCAGCGCGGCGCGCTTTTCCGCGACGAACAGGACGCGCCGCCCCAGCGCCAGATTGTGCGCGATCATGTTGGCGATGGTCTGCGACTTGCCCGTGCCTGGCGGCCCATCGAGCACGAAGCTGTGCTGCTGCGCCGACGCCACCACGGCCGAGAGCTGGGAGGAATCGGCAGGCAACGGAGTGAACAGCTGCGCCGGCGTCACCGTGGCATCGAGCCGCTCGGGCCGTGGAAATTCGCCCGAGCTGGCAAAGCCGGCCCCGGCCGGATCGCGCTCGATCAAATGCTTGACCAACGGGCTTTGCAGCAATTGCGCCGCGTTGGCGGCCAGGTCCTTCCACATCAGGTATTTGGCGAAGGAGAAAGTGCCCAGTACCACCTCGGTACTGACCTCGAACCCTGGCACGTCACGAACGGCCCGGCGCACCATGTTCCAGATGCCCAGGACGTCGATGCCGCTCTCGTCGCCGGGCAGATCGCCTTCCAGCCCCGGAATCGTCAGTTCGAAGTCGTGGCGCAGCAGCTCCAGGAGGGTCAGGTTGAAGCGCGGCTCTTCGTCCAGCAGGCTGAGCGTCACACCCGACAAGGCACTCTTGCGCTCCAGCTTGACCGGCACCAGGATCAGCGGCGCGGAATAGGTCTTGGGATCTTCGGCAGTCTTCTTCCATTTCAGGAAACCGATCGCCAGGAACAGCGTGTTGGCGCCGCCCTCCTCCAGATCGGTGCGTGCCTTGCGGTACAGCTCGATCAAGGTGGCTTCGAGCTTGATCTTTTCCAGGGTGGCCAATACTTCACCACGCGACAAGGCCTGGCGCGCGACTTCATCGAGCAGGCTTTCGCTGTTCTGCTGTTCATAGAGCGCAGGATCGCGGCCACCGCCCTTCAGGTCGGGCACCGGTACCACGCGGATGCGTTGACCATTGGAAAGCGTGTCCTCCAGCGCGGCCGGATCCGCGCAGACCAGGCGCACGCCCTTGGCACTGTCCGGCAGGTGCAGCAAACGATTGCGAGTCGTGAGGTCGAGGAGCTTGCGCTGCCATAGCGTCAGCTTGCCCGCGGGATCCGTACCGGCCTCGTTGATCTCGACATCGAAGCCAGGCAGCGCGGGCGCTTCCTCCAGGCTTTCGACGGCCGCTGGAGCATCCTGCGCCTCGGCCGTACCTGGGGCCGCCGCGAGCGCGAGCGGACGGATCTTCTGCATCCGCGCGCGGTGCAGATCGATGGCCATGATGAATTGCTCGTCGTCGAGCTGGCGCTGTGCCGCGGCGATTGCCTGACTGAAGCCAGGGGCCGGCGCCTGGGTCGCCAGGGTGGTTTCGAAGACCAGCATCTCTTGCAGGTCCACGCGCTTGCGTACTGCCGAGGCGTCATCGGTCAGCAGTTGCGAGAACTCCTGAGGCTGCAGCCAGACACCCACGAAGGCATGCCCCTTGGTCATGATCAGCAAGGCATTGAGCCCAGCTTGCTCGAGCGCCGCGGCAAACAGCAGCGCAGTGTCCAGACAAGTCGCGATGCCGTTGTCGAGGATCGCCCCGGGCGCGCGGATCTTCTGTCCCTGCTGCTCGAAACTGGCGGGCGGCACCGCGTAGCTCAGCTTGAAACCGCAGACGGCCGACCAGATGGCCGACGTTAGTTCCCAGGTACGGCTCCGTGACTTGCCCTCGTAGCCATCGATGCCGTCTTTCTTGCCGGCGCGACGCAGCACCTGCGACGCGGCCTTGAGCACACGATCGACCGCCGGATCGTTGGGCATGCAGAAGGCTGCCAGCAACTCAGGCATGGCACTCAAGCCGCCCCACTCCATGCGAGCCAGGAGCTCCGTCGGGAAGCGTCGCTCGGCGAGCAGGTCGTCACCTTGCGACAAGCGCAGCACGACCTCGGCGCCCAGGCTTTCGCTCAGACCCGCCAGGTAGCCGGCATTGAGCCTGATATCGCGCTCGGTGACGCTCAACTGATCGCCGGGGTTGAGGCGATCGATCGTCCAGGTACGGGTTTCGACGAAGGCAGGGTCGGTGCTCAGGGCCAGTACAAGGTCCTGGAGGGCTTGCTCGCCCTGGTTCGAGACGCTCAGCTCACGGACCAGAGGGACGGCATTCTGGTGGGAAGCGAAACCAATCTTGCGCGCGATCAGCGCCTCGATCGTGATACTCATGCATGGACTCCTAGAACGGCCTGCGCTCGTCGCCACGAGGGGCGCGAGTAAATGGCGCCTATAGTCCCTGAGCGGACGGGGATTTGGAACCGGTTTTAGTCACTGGGGTGAATGAAAGGGTTTGCGCCTGCAGGGGTAGCGCTGGTGATGGACATCGTCGACGCTGCCTTGGGCAATGCGATCCAGTGCCGCCAGGATGTGGTCGACCCCGGCCAGCGCGGCGACGCTGGGACGGCACTCGGGTTCGAGTAGCTGCGCCAAGGCGTACACCCACGGCCCCGCTTGCGAGGCGGCAGCTGCACTGGCTGGTCGCAACGCATATTGACGGAGATCGTCGCGACAGTTGCCCGGATGGGACTGATGCGAACCCTGGCGCTCAAGCCACTATTTGGCAAACAGCCTCCAGATTCACTCCGTCAGGGGCCAGTACATAGGCTGCGTAATAACCGGTGTGGTAATGCGGTCTGATTCCGGGCGCCCCGTTGTCCTTTCCGCCAGCGGCCATGGCAGCCGCATGGAACGCGTCGACCGCCTCACGACTCTGCGCGATCAGCGCTATATGCGCCCCGTGGCTCGGGACGGAAGCGTCGTGCAGCCAGAGAAATGGCTTTCCTGCGGAACCGAACCCCAGTCGCCGAGGCTTCGATTGAGGAGGATCGGCCTCAATGCTCATCATTAACGTTATCCCTAGTGGCTTGAGTGCTTGCTCGTAGGGTTTCGGATTCCACGGCAGAAAAGTATGCGTCTGAGATTGAAATCTGTATTTCCCGCAGACAGTGCGACCCTAGATTTAGCGTAGCAGCGTGCAAAAATGCCTTTTCATCGCTCTATGCATGGGTAGCCAGGCCGGGTCGACTTTTTCAACACTATCGTCCGATAGCAGACATTCGAACACGGGGGCTTGTATATTCACAGGATTGGCAGGCGGATCCCGCCAGGCGCCGCACTATCGGGAAAACACCAGTCATGGACTGCAAGGCAAGCCGGTCAGTTACCTCCGACTGGGTAATCCGCAGCGCTCAATCGGGCAGCGTGGAACGTATCGAAGCGTGGTTTGGCAGTCATGGCTACGACCCACACCGTCACGACACCTACTCGATAGGCCGCACCCTCGCCGGCGTACAGAGTTTTCACTACAAAGGCTCGCTGCGCCACGGCGTGCCGGGCAATACACTCGTACTTCACCCTGACGAAGTACATGACGGAATGGCCGGCACCGACGCGGGCTTCCGCTACCGCATGGCCTACATCGACCCTTCGCTCATTCAAAACGTTCTTGGTGGCGAACCGCTGCCCTTCATCGCCGGTGGGCTGTCGACCGATCCGCGCCTGTACCGTGCCAGTGAAGCATTCGTGCAGGCGGTGGATCACCCTCTGGAAATGCTGGAGGAACAGGACGCCCTGTATGACCTGGCGATAGCTTTGCGTACCGTCGGCGGCAAGCCGCGCGGTCGTAAACGCCTGGATTACTGCTCGGCCGAGCGCGCCAGGGCGTTCATCATGGAGCACCTTCACCAGGGTATCACCCTGGAGATGCTCGAGCATGCTAGCGGGCGCGAGCGGTGGAGCTTGTCACGGGATTTCAGAACGCTCTACGGCACTAGCCCCTACCGCTTCGTCACGCTCCGTCGCCTGGACTGCTTTCGCAGCCTGATCCTGGATGGTTTCACGCTGGTGGATGCCGCTCTCGCTGCTGGCTTTCACGATCAGAGCCACATGACCCGACACTTCACGCGCTGCTTCGGGGTACCGCCTTTGCGCTGGCTGGAACGTTTGCGGCCCGCCCGCTGACTTGCAGGATCGTACAAGAGCAATGCTCTTTCCGTTCGGTAGGCTGACAGCTCCAATTACAGAGGATCTGTCATGTCCGAGACCCATCACCAACACGCATCGCCCCCCGTGAATCTGGCCCAGAAGGCTTCGCTGATCGAGCAACAATGGAGCCCCAGAGTCGTCGCGGAAATGAACGACTACCAGTTCAAGGTCGTGCGAATTGAAGGCGAATTCATCTGGCATTCGCACCCTGAGACCGACGAAGCCTTCCTCGTGCTCGAAGGTACCCTGCGCATCGACCTGCCGGATGGCTGCGTCCATGTGAATGCCGGTGAACTTTACGTCGTGCCACGTGGCGTAGAGCACAGAACAGCAGCCCAAGGTGAAGCGAAAGTGATGATGATCGAGCCACGAGGCATTTTGAACACAGGGCATGAAGGTGGCGAGCGAACAGCCAAGAACGATCTCTGGGTCTGACTGAATACCATTAGCCCTTGGGTCGTGAGTCTCCGCTCTCGGCCGATTCTGTTGAAAAACTCGGTCATCCCAAACGGCCTAATCATTGACTGGTGAAAACGCTTTTTTGCACGCTGCTGCGTGAAATCTGCGTCTGGAAGCCTCGACCGAAAGTAAAGTTTTCAATCTCGGACGCGTTCTTTTCAGCTGGGAGAACCATGGCCGACCTTTTCAACAGAATCGGCCAAAAGCAGCCAGTCAATAGCCTGCTCAAGGAGCACCAAAGCGGGCGAGCGTAGCATCGATAAATCGTCGGAGTTTGGCTGTTCTCTGACGATTGGCCGTGTAGAGCAAATGCATTTGTCGGCTCGGTGCTTCGTAATCAGGTAACAGTCGAACTAACTCGCCGCTGCACAACGCGGGCTCAAGAAAGTCTTTGGGGCCAAGGACAATCCCGAACCCGTCCAACGCTGCCGACAGCAGTGCTTTGCTCTCGTTGACCTGTAATCGACTGGCGACTTGTACCCGTTCAACTGCGGAGCCTTTGTAGAATACCCATTCACGGTCGGCCGGCCTGGACCAATAGGCATACCCCAGGCACTCATGGTTCTTCAGATCATCCGGTATTTGCGGCACTCCCCGGTCGCTCAGATAGCTCGGTGCCGCACAGGCTACCAATCGATAAGGCGCCAACGGCCTGGCGGTCAAACTGGACGCGGCCAATGGGCCAATCCTGAAAGTCACTTCATAACCCTCCTCCACTAGATCGACGAAGCGATCAGTCAAATGCAGATCGATTTCGACTTCAGGGTGTTGACGCAAAAAATCCGTCACAAAGGGCATGAGGCTATAGGAGCCGAAAGTTATGGGAGCGCTGATTTTTAGTTTGCCGCGCGGGGTGTCGTTCATGATCTGCGCTAGGGAATCGGCAGCCTGAGCCTCGCTCAAAATGAGCTTACAGCGTTCGTAGTAAGCGCTACCCAACTCAGTCAGGCTCTGGCGTCGGGTGGTACGGTTCAGTAGCCGCGCACCTAGCCGCTGCTCAAGCGCGGCAACATGCTTGGCCACCATCTGGGGCGACAGGCCCAATCGCTCAGCAGCGCTGGCATAGGAGCCGGATTCCGCCGCCATCACAAACGCTCCCATGCTCGTCAGGCGATCCATCATTCAACACTCCTGGTAACGAGACTAAATAGCCGATGATTATTTATCTTCTCCTGGTTGGCAATCATCCTGAATTTTTCTTGTCAATCAACGGAGCAAGGACATGCGTATCGGCATTATTGGTGCGGGCTTCATCGGACGTGCAGTGGCGCAATTGGTCATCGCAGCTGGGCACGAGGCGATGCTCAGCAATTCACGTGGGCCACAGACCATGAAAAGCGTGCTCAGCGGCATTCCTGGCAGTCAGGTCGGCACTATCGAGGACGCCACACAATTTGGCGAAGTTGTACTCGTGGCAATTCCTCTTGGGCAATACCGAAGCGTGCCGGCCAAGTGGCTAGAGGGCAAAACCGTACTGGATGCCAACAATTACTATCCTGAGCGTGACGGTCATATTGCCGCTCTCGACCGATTCGAAACCACCACCAGCCGCCTGCTCGCAGAGCATCTGCCCCACTCCAGCGTGGTCAAGGTGTTCAATGCAATCCTCGCCCAAGACCTGGTGCAGGACTCGCGCCCGAAAGCAGCGCCCGACCGACGCGCACTGCCGATCGCTGCGGATGATCCAGCGGCGAAAGCGCTGGTGATCAAGTTGCTGGACGAAATTGGATTCGACGCGGCAGATGCGGGCAGCCTTGATGAAAGCTGGCGATTCGAACGGGCTAAACCCGCCTACTGCATACCGCTGGATAAAGAGGGGTTGAAGGTTGCCTTGGCTGCGGCCCATCGGCAGGTCGAATTGCCCGAGGGATCATGGCGCCGCTGAATAGCCCACAACCTAATGGATCGAGAGAAGACTTGGAGCTGATTGGGGACAATGTCAGCTTTGGGATGATTCTGTTGAAAAATTAGGTTATCCCAAACGGCTTAATCATTGACTGGTGAAAACGCCTTTTTTGCACACTGCTGTGTGAAATCTGCGTCTGGAAGCCTCGACCAAAGGTAAAAATTTCAATCTCGGACGCGTACTTTTCAGCTGCGAAAACCATGGCCGACTTTTTCAACAGAATCGGATAATTTCGGCCATTCGACCGTCAGGTCGCGGCTAGGTCACATCTTATGACCGCCCCTTGCCCGCATCAATCTCAATGGGCGTCCTGCTATTATCTAGCTTTCGAATCGATAAAAAACGTCGTACAGCGTGTAGAAAACTGCGCTTCGAATTCGGCGCGATCGGTTGACCAAGTCCCTTAAACTTCGTACCACGGGCTGATTCCAGCGCCCATTCCCCGACCGTCATCCGCTCAACCGCCGCGATAAATACCGCGCAGGTGGACATGCTCCAGTCGACCGGGCAGCCGACCCATGGCTGCTCTCGTGCTAACCAAATACCCGTTCTTAAGATGAAACTGTAGTTACTTTCGCGCGTCCGAGGACGTAAGGTTGAGGTATCTCGCCAACGACGACACCATTTGACCCAGACAGGATCAATACCGTCGATACTCTTTTCGCGCCAGCTGGCATAGCCGCGCATACGCAACGGTTTCGCCAAGATGCCCATCGCAGCTAGGCCATGAGAGACTTTTCCAACCGACCTGGCGATACCTTCGCTTCGGTGCGCCTGCCCTCGAAGCAGCAATTCTTCGATGAACGTTTCAAGTCTAGGGTCACCAGGCCGTCACGACGATACAGGCGCTTGCAAACCGGCTCGGCATTGACCGTTGCGATGACGATGTCGCCGTGCTCGGCTTCCCGGCCACGGTCCACGATGACCAGATCCCCGGAATAGATCCCCGCCCCCTGCCTACTGTCGCCCTCGACTTTTACCAGATACACCTGAGGCGCGCGGATGTCGAATAACTCATCGAGGGAGATATGCCCCCTCCAGATGGTCGGCGGCCGGGGATGGAAACCCCGCGGGAACGTGGAACGAGTAGAGCGGAAAAAGCTCGGTGCCGCCAATCGGCGTACCTAGAAGGGTAACGGTCATGTTATAGAGATCCGATGCAAACTGTATGCATATACAGTTAACTAGGCATTCGACGACTGGTCAACCTTGCCGGGTGGATTTCGACAGAGAAGAGAGGTGGGGAAATGTGTGGACGCTACTCGATTTATGAATCCATGGATTACTACCTGAAGCAACTTTCGCTGGACCTGGTGGTTATCAATGGCTACGACCATGAGCCGATCAGCCGCTACAACGTCGCGCCGTCGACCCGTGTCGAGGTGATCCGGCCAGTCGAGGGAGGGCTGAGCATCGATCGCGTGAAGTGGGGATGGTCGCCCTTCTGGGCGAAGGGAAAGCGGCCAGATCCCATCAATGCCCGGGCCGAAACGGTGATGACCGGTAAGTTCTTCAAAGGCTTGTGGCCAGGTGGCCGTGCCTTGGCTCCGGCGAATGGATGGTTCGAATGGATTCCGGATCCCGACGACCCGAAGCGCAAGCAGCCCTACTACATCACGTCGGCCAGCGGGGAGCCGCTGTTCTTCGCCGCGCTGGCCGAGGTGCACCGCGGCATCGAACCCGACGAGCGGGATGGCTTCGTGATCATCACGGCCGCCGCCGACCAGGGACTGATCGACATCCATGATCGCAAGCCGCTGGTCCTGACACCCGAGGTGGCACGGGAGTGGATAGACCCTGACACGTCGAGCGAGCGAGCTGCGCAGATCATACGGAGCCACGACAGGCCCGCAGGCGACTTCAAGTGGTACCCCGTCGACAAGGCGGTGGCCAATGTCCGGAACCAGGGAGCCGGGTTGATTCGGCAGCTTGGGCAGACCTGAGCTTGGTGGTCGAGATTCTCCGACCTATTTTTAGATCAAGCTTCCAGGGGCGCCGCGTCTGGCCTTTTTTGCCTGCACTGCAGCAAGTGCGGTTGTAGTGGTCTTCCTGCATTCTTGGATGTGCTGCTGGCCCTGCTCGGCCCGTTGTCGTTCATAGTCGTTGGCCTGCCACAGCCAGCGTTGCGGCCATCCACGATGAGCCTCAGCAAGCAGATCCGTGACGGTGTGTCCGCCACGGCTGGCCGCTTGATCGCACCAGGCTCCGCCAACTCGGTTGCGTCGTTTCGACTAGGCCGGGGCAACTTGCTTGCAGGCGAATGTCCAGGACTCTTGGTAGACTACGACATCCTTTTTCTTGAGGCGGATTTGGACGGTGTAGCTAACCGTTCCATCAGCCTTTGCTCTGACCGTTGCCATGATTGCCGGCGGTACAAGCGTGGCTGGCAGTGGTACCTCGTACCACTGTCACATTGAAAACGCTCAAACCCTCGTCAAATGGTACAAAAATGCGTAGCCCAGAATGCCCCTAGAATCCGCCTCAAAGCCACAAACTACGCGCCCCGAGCTGTCGCGACGCTTCTCCGTTGCGCCCATGATGGACTGGACAGACCGCCACTGCCGCTTCTTCCTTCGCCTGCTCTCGCGCCACACTCTGCTCTACACCGAAATGGTCACCACCGGCGCCTTGCTGCACGGCGACCCCGAGCGTTTCCTGCGCCATGACGAGGCGGAGCATCCGCTCGCGTTGCAGCTCGGCGGCAGTGTGCCTGCCGACCTGGCAGCCTGCGCGCGGCTGGCCGAGCAGGCCGGCTACGATGAGGTCAACCTGAACGTGGGCTGCCCCAGCGATCGGGTGCAGAACAACATGATCGGCGCCTGCCTGATGGCGCACCCCGCGCTGGTGGCCGACTGTGTCAAGGCGATGCGCGATGCGGTCGCCATCCCGGTGACGGTCAAGCACCGCATCGGGATCAACGGCCGGGACAGCTATGCCGAGCTGTGCGATTTCGTGGGCCAGGTACGCGATGCGGGTTGCCGCAGCTTTACCGTGCATGCGCGGATCGCAATCCTCGAAGGCCTGTCGCCGAAGGAAAACCGCGAGGTGCCTCCTCTGCGCTATGACGTGGCGGCGCGGCTGAAGGCGGACTTCCCGGATCTGGAACTGGTACTCAATGGCGGCATCAAGACCTTGCCCGAATGCCAGGCGCATCTGCAGACCTTCGACGGGGTGATGCTGGGCCGGGAGGCCTATCACAATCCCTACCTGCTGGCCGAAGTGGACCAACAGCTGTTCGGTAGCCAGGCGCGGGTGATCAGCCGCAGCGAAGCGCTGGCCAAGTTGCGGCCGTACATCGTCGCGCACATGGAAAGCGGTGGCGCCATGCACCATGTCACGCGCCATATTCTCGGGTTGGGCCAGGGTTTCCCGGGCGCGCGGCGCTTCCGCCAGCTGCTCTCGGCGGACATTCACAAGAGCAAGGAGCCCCTGGCCATCCTCGACCAGGCCGCCGAGCTGCTGCAGGGCCGCTGAAACGGAACCCTGGGCGCGCGCCAGACTCGAATCATCACCCATTTGCCCGTCTGCCTCCGCCAGCCCTTGAGTGGCTGCCGGGGCTCGGGTAATGTCGAGTCATCGCACAGGACAGAGCACGCCCATGACTTCCAAGCTGGAACAACTCAAGCAGTTCACCACCGTCGTTGCCGATACCGGTGACCTCGATGCGATCACCCGTCTCAAGCCGGTCGATGCCACCACCAACCCTTCCCTGCTGCTAAAGGCCGCGGCGATCACTGGCTATGCCGATCTGCTGGACAAGGTAAGAACAGACGCCAAGGGCGATATCGGCCTTGCCTGCGACGCGTTTTCCGTGGCGGTCGGCACGGGCATCCTGAAGGTCATTCCAGGGCGTATCTCCACCGAGGTCGATGCTCGGTTGTCGTTCGACGAGCAGGCGTTGCTGGCCAAGGCGCGTCAATTGATCGAGCTGTATGAAAAGGCGGGCGTCGGCCGCGACCGCGTGCTGATCAAGCTGGCGTCCACCTGGGAAGGTATTCGCGCCGCGGAGCAACTGGAGCGCGAAGGCATTCAAACCAACCTGACCCTGCTGTTCTCCTTCGCCCAGGCCCAGGCCTGCGCCGACGCTGGGGTCTTCCTGATCTCGCCATTCGTGGGCCGTATCTATGACTGGTACAAGAAGAGTACCGGCAAGGAGTTCGCGGGCGCCGAGGATCCGGGCGTGCAATCGGTGACGCGTATCTACGACTATTACAAGACCAACGGCTACAACACGGTCGTGATGGGCGCGAGCTTCCGCAACATCGGTCAGATCGAGCAACTGGCTGGCTGCGACCGGCTGACCATCAGCCCGGAACTGCTGCAGCAGTTGAGCGATGACCAGGGCGACCTGCCACGCGTGCTCGAGCCGGGCAACGCGGGAGAGGCGCGCAAGGTGTTGAACGAAAGCCAATTCCGCTGGGAAATGAACGAAGATGCGATGGCCACCGAGAAATTGGCCGAAGGTATCCGTCAATTCGCGCGCGACCAGGAAAAGCTGGAAGCGGTAATGGCTGAAAAGGCCTGATACAAAACAAGGTTGCAAGACGGGTGATCGATGCTCAGCATTCTTCACCCGTTTTTTGTATGAGAAATCCTTGCGCGGTGTAAGCTCTCACCGCATGGACCACGCCCGCACCCTGGCCCATTGCAATGACAGGTCAAGACCAAGGCAACACGCCGACCTGTGTTCGCACGTCGTGTCTTATCCAGCCTGAACCGCGATGGCATCCTTCCACACTTGAGTCGCCGATGTCGGATACCCCCCCGCTCCCCCCCGTGCTTGCCGGCCCAGTCCTGCGCCGCCTAGAACCTGAACGCCTGGCCATCTGGCTGATCGGCTCGAAGCCTCTGCAACTGGAGTTTCTGCTGGAACATCCGGGCATTGGCAGTCGCCTGGAAATCACGATCGTCCCCGTCGGTCGACAGGCCTTCGTGCACTTGCTCGACATACACTTCGATACCTCGCTGCCTCGCGACACTCAGCTCGACTATGACCTGCTTGTGCATGACGGCCAACATGCCCGAGGAATTGCCGAGTGGGCTCCTCACCTGCTCTATCCAGGCGCCCAGCGTCCGAATTTCGTCTTGCGTGGGCGACTGGAACAACTGCTTCATGGTTCCTGTCGCAAGCCCCATCATCCCGCCGCCGACGGTCTGCTTTGCGCCGATCGCCTCCTGCAGGAGTGTCCAGCCCCCGAGCAACGTCCAGCTGTGCTGATGATGAGCGGCGACCAGGTCTACGCCGATGATGTCGCAGGGCCGATGCTACGTGCGATCCACGCCCTGATCGAACGTCTGGAGCTGTTCGATGAGCACCTCGAGGGCGCAGTGGTCGAGGACAGTCCCGCGCTGTACCGCCATCCCGCGTGCTATTACCACCGCGCCGACCTGCTTCCAGCGCTGGAAGCCAACGAAAGCCTGCGCGCGCGCTTCTTCGGCGGCACCCGCAAGCCGATCTTCACCAGCAGCAATGCCGATAACCACTTGGTGACCTTTGCCGAAGTGATGGCCATGTACATGCTTGTCTGGTCGCCGGTACCCTGGGGCCTGGTTGCCATCACCCTGCCCGAGGGCCTGACCGCCAAGCGTCAGGAGCGTTTTCGCGCGGAGGCCCCCTTGATCGAGGACTTCGCCGCCGGGCTGGGTCAGGTAGCGCGCGTATTGGCACATCTGCCCAGCCTGATGATCTTCGATGACCACGACATCACCGATGACTGGAATCTCTCGGCGCAGTGGGAAGAAACCGCCTACGGCCACCCGTTCTCCAAGCGAATCATCGGCAATGCCCTACTGGGCTACCTGCTGTGCCAAGGCTGGGGCAACGATCCCGAGCGCTGCCATGCCTTGATCGAGCGAAGCTGCGTACTGGGCAAGCGAGCGCCCGGAAACATGATGGACTGCCAGGCGCAGGACGAACTGATCGATGAGCTCCTGCGTTTCCAGGGTTGGCAGTTCGAGCTGCGCAGCAATCCGCCGCTTCTGGTGCTCGATACCCGCACGCGACGCTGGCGCAGCGAAACCAGCCTGAAAAGGCCTTCAGGCCTGCTCGACTGGGAAGGGTTGTGCGAACTGCAACAGGCCCTGCTCGATCATCCGTCGGCGATCATCGTCTCGCCCGCGCCGATCTTCGGCGTCAAGCTGATCGAAACGGTGCAGCGTGTCTTCAGCTGGCTCGGTTTCGCCCTGCTGGTGGACGCGGAAAATTGGATGGCTCATCGTGGAGCGGCACAGGTGATCCTCAACATCTTTCGCCATTCGCGCACGCCAGGGCACTACGTGATCCTGTCCGGTGACGTGCACTACTCCTTCGTCTACGAAGTGCGCATTCGCCATCGGCGGGGCAGCCCGCATTTGTGGCAGATCACCAGCAGCGGTATCAAAAACCAGTTTCCCAAGCGCTTGCTGGACCTCTTCGATCGTCTCAATCGCTGGCTCTACGCGCCTCGCTCGCCCTTGAACTGGTTTACCAAGCGTCGCCAGATGAAGGTGTTGCCTCGCACGCCCACGCGCAGCCAGGCTGGCGAGCGTCTGTGGAACAGCGCGGGGCTAGGACAGGTGTTCTTCAATGAGCAAGGGCAGCCGGAGCGCGTTCTGCAGCACAACGCCGACGGCACACCGGCGGCTGGCTTTCCTCGGAATGAACAGGACGCGTAGAGTCAGGTGCGCTCCAGCGCGTGGACCAAGTCATGGAAGGCTTCGCGATTGGAATCATTGAGGCCCATGAGGATCCTGTGCGCCTCCAGCACCTTGGAGCGCACGACCTCTTCGTTCTGGTCCTGGGAAGGCAGATCGGTCAGGCATTCGGTACAAGGAATCGGATGATCGACGATATTGAATACCTGCTCGAAGCCCATCGATTGCAACAACCGGGAGATATCCGGGTTGGTAGTGACCACCGTGGGCAACAAGCCAATCTTCTGACGAGACAGGATCGACAGCTTCGCCAGCAGGCCGAGCGTGGTGCTGTCGATGCTCTCGGTTTCGGTCAGGTCGATGACGATGGCCGAGAAGTTCAAGGCGGTGAAGATCTTTTCGATCGTCGCATCCAGCGCCGAACACAGGGTCAGACGCACTTCACCGACGAATTTGAGAACGAAAGTGCCACTCTGCTCTGCAAACTGGATTCTACCGGTACTCATTCAAGGTTCCTGCTCAACACCAATAGGGCGATATCATCCGGCATCTCCCCAAGCGTAGCCAATCCGAATCGTTGGCGCAGCCCATCCAGGCTGCCCCCTGCTTCCTGGACGATTTCCGGCAGGGAAGCTTCTTTATCTTTGAGTGTACCTCCTGGCAAAAGGTCCAGGATGCCATCGGACATCAGGCTCAGGCTGAACCGCGCGGGCAGCTCCATGACCTGGTCCTGGTAGGACGCCTCGTCGAACAGCCCCACCGGCAGACCTCTACCCTCGAGGTAGCGGGCGTGCCCTGGGGTATAGAGCACAGGCAACGGCAAGTGGCCGCCCACGGCATAGGTCATCAACCCGGTATCCTCATCGATCACTCCGCCTACCATGGTCACGTGCTTGCCCAGTTTGCAGTTGATCAGCCCCCGGTTGATATGACCGAGCACCTCGGAGGGCTTGAAATCCCGCATCTTGCCATTGCGCTTGAATTCGAACAGCAGACGGGTCGTCATGAACTTCAACAGGACAGTGACGAAGGCCGATGAAGCACCATGACCGGACACATCGGCCAGGTAAAAGGCAATCCGCCGGTTATCGACCCGGAAGTAGTCGACGAAATCTCCCGACAGGTACAGCGACGGGATGATCTGATGCTCGAACGCCAGCTCGCCGACATGCCAGGGGCTTTCCGGCAGCATGTTCATCTGCACCTGTCGCCCTGCGGTCTGGTCCTCCTGCAACAAGTGCAGGCTGGCTTCCAGTTCACGGTTGGCGGTCTCGAGCTTGTCCCGGTAACGCTGGTTTTCCTGGACCAGCCGCGCGCGCTCCAAGGCCCGGCGCACCGAGTGTTCGAGCACGGCCAAGTCTTCGAGCGGCTTGATCAGGTAATCGGCCGCGCCCAGACGCAACGCCTCGACGGCATCGCTCATCACCCCTGCCCCGGAGACGACGATCACAGGAACCTGTGGCGCCCGCTCGCTGACCTGGCGGATAAGCTCGAGGCCACCCATCTGCGGCATGCGCAGGTCGCAGATGACAAGATCGGGGAGGCGTTCTTCGAAAACCTGGAGACCCTGCTGGCCATTGCTGGCCTGAAGGACACTGAAACCACTGTCTTCCAGATAGGCGGCGAGGCTTGCACGAACCACGTCGTCGTCGTCGATGATCAGCAGCGTTGCACTGGGTTTCTGCATGTGGGCAAACGGCGCCAGAAATAGGTTGGCGTAGCGGCTGCGGCAAGACCGACTGTCGGCTACTGGAATTCTCTCTAGCCACTCTCTATCCGGGTACAGGACGGCAAGTCCGCCCGTCAAATAGTAGAGGTGCCCTCTAAGGCGCTGACGGTACTCCCATCCGCAGGGCGTTTCAAGCGTAGGAAGGTGCAGCGGGCGCCACTTTACAGGGCAAATCGCCAAGCGTTATAAGAAAGCCTCCAACCGCAACCCGATGAAAGGATGCAGGCATGCAACAACCGCCCCCGAACTACAGCGAGAAGCGCGACTTCATTCGCATGCGTATCGATACAGAGGTGACCTTGCTGCATGCCGATCAGGTAGTCGCGGCCCTGTGTCTGGATTTATCCAGCAGTGGCATGCAGGTACAGGCGCCACGCCAGTACCAGGTAGGCGACAGGATCGAGGCGCGGATCGATTCGGACCACCCCGCCCTTTCGGGGCTGCATGCCAGTACCGAAGTGGTGTGGATTGCCGACCAGCCAAATGACCAGCAGAAATTCGGCCTGCGAATCCTGGCGATGCACTGATCGCGCAAACAGAGAGCCGCTGTTTCCAGCGGCTCTCTAGCATGACGGAACTCTATCGAGCGTCGCTTGCGAGGTGATCGCTCAACTCAGAAATCGTCCTCGACTTCCCCATCCTTCACCCGGAACTCGCGGTTCTGCAGATAGGCGTTGCGGACGAAAATGTACTTGTCACCGCTGATGAGCTTTTCAGCCGACAGCAGGTTGGCGCGGGTATCGATTACGTCCAGCGCGAAGATGGAGTTGCGTGTCGGCACATGGTCGACATAGCGATAAGGCCGGGTGTAGGTATCTGGATACTTGGCCAGGGCATCGCGCACGGTGCTTGGACCCAGCAACGGGATGACCACGTACGGGCCGCTGCCGACGCCCCAGTAGCCCAATGTCTGGCCGAAGTCCTCATCGCTGCGCTGCAGGCCCATCTTGGTGCCTACATCGAAGAAACCGCCCAGTCCGAACGTGGTATTGACGATCAGCCGCGCGGTATCGACGCCCGCGTCGTGCGGCTTGAGTTGCAACACGTTGTTGGCCAGGTTGGTCACGTCACCCAGGTTGCGGAAGACATTGTGGATGCCGTCTTCGAGAAACTGCGGGGTGATGGCCTGGTACCCTTTGGCCAACGGCTTGAGGGCATAGGTATCCAGGGTGTCGTTGAACCTGAAGATGGGTCGGTTGACCACTTCCCAGGGGTCGTCTTCGGTGGCCGCCTGGGTGGCTGCCATCGGCATGGCCAGCAAGCCGGCACAGACACAGGCCTGGGTGAGTCGTTCGATCACACCGGCACCAATCCTACGCATACAAGGTTTCTCCATCGGATTTCACCGTAGCAGGCGCCAATGGCGCGCTGCGAATAAGGCATCAGTATAAAGGCTCGACCGTCAGGACGCAGCCTGGCACAAGACAGATGTCGATTGCACGTAGGCATCGCGTTGTCACTTGAAGTTCACAATCCCTCGGTAATCTGCGAGCTATTTCAGGGAAGATGCCATGCCGGATGCGCCTGCCTTCACCGCTTTGCTGTTCGGTCTGCGCGGCTGTCTCGTTCGTGCCGTCGACGGTACCCTTCAGCCCGCCCCTGGCGCCTTGAATGCGCTGGATAGCCTGCATCGCCGGCAAGTACCGTGCATCTGGCTGGATGAGCTGAACGCCTCCCAAGACAAGCAGCTGGCCAGCGTGCTACCCAACTGGTTGCCAGGGCAAACCCAGAACTCTCCCCCATGGCCAGCGCCGCATGCCTGCTGGCTGGCCTTGATGAACCTGAACAGCGAGCGACTGGATGGTTGCGTCCTGGTAAGTGGGGAGCCTCGCCTGCTTCAATCGGGGCTCAATGCCGGCCTCTGGACAGTCGGGCTGGCCGCCTGCAGTCCTTCATGCGACCTGTTGTCCAGCGAATGGCAGGCCATGGATCCGCATGAACAGGACAAGGTGCGCGGCAAGGCCACGCTGGAACTCTTCAGCCTGGGCGTACATTCGGTGATCGACCATCTCGAAGCTCTCGACACCTGCCTGCTGGATATTGCCCAGCGGCGGCGCAAAGGCGAAAAACCCTGACACGATGCCATTGATGCGGATCATGCAGAGGGCCTGCGTGTGCATTACTCTTGAGACAGGTCAGAACCTTTGGCCAGGTGCCGAGGTCCATGCCTTAGCCTATTCATAGAGGGAGAACACCCATGCCTGCCCGCGAACTGCAAGAGCAACTCGATAGCCTGCGCGAGCAACTGGAGCAGAATCCGCCTATCACGGAGGAAGAGCGCGAGCAACTGCACACCCTGATGTCGCAGATCGAAGCAAAGATCAGGCTCGAGGAAGCCACCCATGAAAACAATGTTGTCGACGGCGTCAACCTGGCGGTGGAGCGCTTCGAAGTCGCCCACCCCGACCTGACCGCCACCCTGCGCAATATCGCTACCCATCTGCACAGCATGGGTATCTGACCGCAGTGCCTGGCAAAAGCCCCGCATGGCGCGGGGCTTTTTGCTTACTGACGAACCAGCCGACGATTTTCCGCATCCACCGACCCGGTACTGCGATAGGGGTTGATATCCAGCCCCCCACGGCGTACGTAACGCGCGTACACGGTCAGATGCTCGGGATCGAGCAGACGCTTGAGATCGAGATAGATACGCTCCACGCATTGCTCGTGGAAGTCCGCATGCTGACGGAAGCTCACCAGGTAGGCCAGCAGGCTGGCGGGATCGAGAGCAGCGCCCCGATACTGCACGACCACACTCCCCCAGTCCGGCTGACCGGTGACCGGGCAGTTGGATTTGAGCAGATGGCTGTGCAGAGTCTCTTCGATCACGCGCGTGGCATCGCGACGCAGCAGCTCGGGCTGCGGCCGCTCGTAGTTGCTGACACTCACATCCAGCTCATCGATGCACCGCCCCGGCAAAGGCGCGATGCCCTGCACCTCGACTTCGGCAAGGCTACGGATACGCACGGCCACCGGCCTGCCGGCCGCCGCGGAAAGATCCTTCACCAGGCAATCCTGTAGCGCCTGGCGGGATTCGAACGGCGTCTGGTTCAGCGAATTGAGGTAGAGCTTGAACGACTTGGACTCGATGATGTTCGGCGAATCCGCTGGAATGGCGAACTCACCGATGGCGACTACCGGTTTGCCGGAAGGCAGCAGCCAGGACAACTCGAAGCAGTTCCAGTAATCGACACCCTGCCATGGCAAGGTCTGGGCAGTGACGCCCAGTTCGGCCCATTTCGCAGTCCGTGGGATCGGGAACAGCAGCGACGGGGTATAGGTGGCGATGTATTCGCTGGCTTTGCCCAGCGGTGAGTGTTCGGCTGCGGGATGCATTGATCTGACCTGGAAGTAACGAATGCGCCCATTCTACCGGTTTTGCACCCCACCTTGGTGGCGATGTCACTCGATGGTCAGAGGGCCGACCATGCCTGCCTGGTAATGGCCTGGCACATTGCACGCGAACTCGATGGGTGTCGACTTGCGGAACGTCCAGGTCAACTCCGCCTGCTGACCGGGCTGCAGCAATACCGTGTTCCCACCATGGTGGCCATGGGCATTCTCCCCGCCATGCCCCTGCGCACCGTGATCCATGCCTCCATGGCCGCCAGTCGGATTGAAGATCTGCCCCTGCATGCTCAGCATCTCTTTCTGGTGCTGGACATGCATGGCCTTGTCACCGAGGTTGAATTCGTGCGGCAGCCGACCTTCATTGATCAACACGAAGCGCACGGTCTCGCCTGCCTCGACCTTCAGGCTGCCAGGCTCGAAGGCAATGTCCTTGAGCAACACCTCGACTGTGCGCGTGGCCTTGGAGGCAAGCGCCGGCTCGCCGAAGGGAAAGCTCTTGGAGGGATTGGCCAACGCCGGTACGCAGGCCAACGCCAGGGCGGCAACGAGGAAGTGCTTCATGTGGACTCCACCAGGGACAAGGTTTGCATGACTGTACAACGACACAGGCACCCGTCAACTCGCACGGCGCCCCCCCGCATGACAGGGGGCCGCGGCAGATTCATTCGTAGCGCAACGCATAGGCCGGCTGTACCTGCGACGCCCGATAGGCGGGGTACAGGGTCGCCAGGAAGCTCATCACCAGGCCCGCACCGCAGATCAGCGCGACATCCGACCACTCCAGTTGCGATGGCAGGCTGCTGATGAAGTATACGTCGGAGGTGAAGATGTGCTGCCCACTGATCCGCTCCAGCCAGCCGACGATCTGGCTGACGTTGAGCGCGGCGATCACTCCGAGCACACCGCCCACCAAGGTACCGACGATGCCGATCAGGCTGCCCTGGACCATGAAGGTACCCATGATCTGCGCCGGAGTGGCCCCGATGGTCCGCAGGATGGCGATATCCGCCCCCTTGTCGTTCACCACCATGACCAGCGTGGCGATGATGTTGAACGCTGCCACCGCGATGATCATCATCAGCAACAGGCCGATCATGGTCTTTTCCATCTTCATGGCACTGAACAGGCTGCCCTGGGTATGCGACCAATCATCGGCCCGATAGGCATCGCCCAGGCTGGCCACAATGGCCTTGGATACTTGTGGCGCCTGATACAGGTCATGCAGTTTCAGGCGTACGCCTTGCACCTGTCCTGGCGCCCAACGTTGCATCTCGCCGGCATCGGCGACATGGATATAGGCCTGGGAGCCGTCCAGCTCGGCCCCTACCTTGAAGATGCCTACCACGGTCAGGCGTTGCATGCGCGGGGTTATGCCACCTGGCGCCTTGCTGATCTCCGGAACGATCAGGGTCAGCTTGTCGCCCGTATTGAGACGAAAGCGCCGTGCCGTGAGCTCGCCGATCACCACGCCATACTCGCCTGGGACCAGATCCTGCAACTGGCCCTGGACGATGTGCCGACCGACGATCGAGACCTTGTCCTCGAATGCCGGATCGATGCCGCTGACCTGGATCGGCTGCATCGAACCCTTGTACGACAGCATGCCTTCCATTTCCGTCAGCGGTGCGGCGGCGATCACCGCCGGATCCCGCTCGGCAGCTTCGGCCACCTTGTGCCAGTCGTCGAGAGGCTGCACGCCGAGGATGCTGGCATGCGGCACGAGTCCGAGGATGCGCGAGCTCATTTCGCGCTGGAAGCCGTTCATGACCGACAACACCACGATCATCGCCAGCACGCCCAGGGACAGGCCGATCATCGAGGTCATGGAGATGAACGAGATGAAGTGGTTGCGGCGCTTGGCGCGGGTGTAACGCGCGCCGATGAACAAGGGCAAGGGTCTGAACATGTACGGGACACCCAATGAAGAAGTGGATCGGGGCAGCGCGAACCGCCCCCTGCAATCGACTCAGATCGCGACCAGATGACCGTCTTCCAGGCGCAGCACGCGGTCCATCTGGCGGGCCAGATTGAGGTCATGCGTCACCACCAGGAATGCGGTCTGCGAGGCGCTGGAAAGCTCGCGCATCAACTCCTGGATGCCTTGGGCGGTGTGGTGATCGAGGTTGCCGGTCGGCTCGTCGAGCATGACCAGGCCAGGGCGATTGACCAGCGCGCGCGCGATGGCCACCCGCTGACGTTCGCCACCGGACAGCTCCGACGGCTTGTGGCTCAACCGATGCCCCAGGCCGACACGCTTGAGCAGCGCCTCGGCACGCTCGCGGGCCTCGCTGATGGCTGTACGGCCGATCAGCAGAGGCATGCACACGTTCTCCAGGGCGGTGAATTCGGGTAGCAGATGGTGGAACTGATAGACGAAACCCAGCGCACGGTTGCGCAGCAACCCACGGGCACGCTCGCCCAGCGCGGACAACTCTTCGCCCGCCAGCCAGACACTGCCCTGGGACGGCGTATCCAGCCCACCCAGCAGGTTGAGCAAGGTGCTCTTGCCGGAGCCGGAGCTGCCTACGATCGCCACCCGCTCACCGGGGAGCAGCTCCAGCTGCAGGTTGGCAAGCACCTGCACCGACTCCGGCCCTTCCTCGTAGGACTTGCCCAGGTTGCGGCAACTCAGTACGGCTTTATCACTCATGCGCGACTCACTCATAACGTAACGCTTCCGCAGGCTGGGTGCGTGCCGCACGCCAGGCCGGATACAGGGTGGCGAAGAAACTAAGGACCAGCGCCGCGCCACAGACCATCCAGACATCCTCGGCCATGATCTGCGACGGCAGGTAATCGATGAAGTACACGTCCGCGTTGAGGAACTTGTGCCCGATCAGCTTCTCGAGACCGGCGATCGCGGCACTCACATTGAGCGCCGCCAGAATACCGACCACCGCACCGATCAGGGTGCCGAACACGCCGATCACCGTGCCCTGGACCATGAAGATGGCCATGATCTGGCCAGGCGTCGCGCCCAAGGTACGCAGGATGGCAATGTCGCCCTTCTTGTCGTTGACCACCATGACCAACGTCGAAATGATGTTGAACGCCGCCACGGCGACGATGAGCAACAGGAGCAGGCCGATCATGGCCTTCTCCATGCGGATCGCCTGGTAAAGGTTGCCGTGGGTGCGGGTCCAATCACGCGCATAGAACTCCTGCTCGCCGAGGCGCTGAGCGATGTCCCATGCCGCGCGCGGTGCCTGGAAGAGGTCGTCGAACTTCAGACGCAGGCCCTGGACCTGGTCGGTCTTCCAGCGGTGCAGGCGGGACAGGTCGGAGAGATTTGTCAGGCCCAGGAAGCCGTCGATCTCGCCTGCGCCGACATGAAAGGTACCGACCACGGTGAAGCGCTTCATTCGCGGGAACATGCCGGCCGGCGTCACGCTGACCTCGGGCGCGACGAAGGTGACCTTGTCACCGACTCCGACCCCCAGCTTGGCCGCTGCCTTGTCGCCGATCATGATGCCCCACTCGCCTGGCGCGAGCTGATCGAGCCGACCTTCGCGAACGAAATTGTCGATGATCGACACCTTGCGCTCCTGGGCCGGATCGATGCCGTTGAGCAACACCTTCGAGACCTTGCCGTCATGGGTCAGCAAGCCTTGCATCTGGGTGAAGGGCGCGACCGCCTCGACCTGGGGATTCTGCTTTACTTGCTGGGCAAGGGCGGACCAGTCATCGATCGGCTGACCGGTTTCCAGCGTGGCGTGGGGGACCATGCCGAGCACGCGGGTGCGCATCTCATGGTCGAAACCGTTCATGACCGAGAGCACCACAATCATCACGACCACGCCGAGGGCGAGGCCAATCATCGAGGTCAGGGAAATGAACGAGACGAAATGGTTGCGACGCTTGGCACGGGTGTAGCGCGTACCGATGAATACGAAAAGAGGTCTGAACATGTCGGGGCTTGTTCGGATGAAAGGGAACGTGCTTATGGCGGGGCCTGAGCAGCAGCTTTACACTCAGACCATCGCCGCTACCATGGGTTCGCCATGACGACACTAGACGAAGAAGATCGGCGCGAATACTACCGCATCGAAGACCGCATCGCACTGGAAATCAGCCCCTTGAGCGCGGCCGAAGCGCTTGAGGGAGAGGTGTTGCAAGATGCGTCGCCACTGTTCACCCTGCTCAGCGAATTGCACCTGTGCGAATTCGAATCGCAACATCTGCTGCGCCAGTTGAGCGACAAGGACCGCACCCTGACCGCCTTTCTCAAGGCGCAGAACAAGCGGATCGATCTGCTCAGCGCGGTAGTCGCCCATACCTTGACCGGCCATATCGGCGCGCCACGTCGAGTCATCCTCTCGGAAGGTGGCATCGAATTCACCCAGGCGCAGGCCATCGCCCCAGGCTCGCGGATCGCCTTGAAGATGGTCCTGGCGCCACAGGCCCTGGGGCTGATGTTGCGCGGTCGCGTCATTCATTGCGATCGCCTTGCCAGCGGCGAGCATGACGTGGGTACGGAATTCGTCGACATGACGGATGCCCAACGCCAGCTACTGGCCCGTTACATCCTGCAGCGCCAGCAACAGCAACGGCGCCAGGCACTGGAACGCAATGACCCTGACTCCTGAGCTGTCCTCCCACTTGAAGGAACGAACGTGACCCTGATCTACGGCCACCGCGGCGCCAAGGGCGAAGCCCCCGAGAATACCCTCAACAGCTTCAGGCAGTGCCTGTCGCACGGCGTCAACCGGTGCGAGCTCGACCTGCACCTGTCGGCCGACAACGAGCTGATGGTGATCCATGACCCGACGCTCAAGCGCACTACCGGCCGACGCGGCAAGGTGGGGGAGCACAGCGCCGCCGACCTGACGACCTACGACGCGCGCAAGAACTGCCCCGAGTGGGTCCAGCCCTGCCCTATCCCGCGACTGGAGGAACTGTTCGAGAAATGCCCTTTCGAGCACTGGCAGCTTGAGGTCAAGAGCGCTTCGCGCACCCGCGCCGCTTCCACCGTGCTGGCCATTCGCGAGATGGCGCAACGCTTCGGCCTGCTGGACAAGGTCATGATCACTTCCAGTTCACGGGAAGTATTGGGGGCCGCGCTCGAGCTGACCCCGGATATCGCCCGGGGCCTGGTGGCCGAATACGCCTGGCTCGATCCGTTGAAGGTGGCGCAGAACTACCAGTGCGAACTGCTCGCGCTGAACTGGACGCTGTGCACGCCCGAACGCCTGGCCAAGGCCCAGCGCCAGGGTCTGCATGTGTCGGTGTGGACGGTCAACGAGCCAGCGCTGATGCGCCGACTCGCCGATTTTGGCGTAGACAGCCTGATTACAGACTTTCCCGGTTTGGCCAGAACCACCCTTGGGAAGGGCTGAAACCGCTCTCTCCGACCGGCTCAGGCCACCGGCCGGAGCCGCTCAAAAAAGCCGGTTGAGACCATCGTAGGCCGCTACCCGATAGGCTTCGGCCATGGTCGGGTAGTTGAAGGTGGTGTTGACGAAATACTTCAAGGTATTGCGCTCACCCGGCTGATCCATGATCGCCTGACCGATGTGGACGATTTCCGAGGCCTGGTAGCCGAAGCAGTGCACGCCCAGGATCTGCAACGTCTCGCGATGGAACAGGATCTTCAGCATGCCTTGTGGCTCGCCGGCGATCTGCGCGCGAGCCATGCTCTTGAAGAACGCCTTGCCCACTTCGTACGGGACCTTGGCCTGGGTCAGCTCCTGCTCGTTCTTGCCGATGGAGCTGATCTCGGGAATGGTGTAGATCCCGGTCGGCACATCGTTGACGAAGCGCCAGCTGCCATTGTCGACGATGCTGCCGGCAGCGGAGCGGCCCTGGTCGTGGGCGGCGCTGGCCAGGCTCGGCCAGCCGATCACGTCACCCGCGCCATAGACGTTCGGCACCACGGTGCGGTAGGCCTCGTCGACCTCGATCTGGCCACGGCTGTTGACCTTGATGCCGATGTTCTCCAGGCCCAGCTTGTCGGTGTTGCCCGTACGGCCGTTGCACCACAGCAAGGCATCGGCCTTGATCTTCTTGCCCGACTTCAGGTGCAGGATCACACCGTTGTCCACGCCCTCGACACGTTCGTATTCTTCGTTGTGGCGCACGGTGATGTTGTTGTTGCTGAAGTGGTAGCTCAGCGCCTGGGAGATTTCCGAGTCGAGGAAGCTCAACAGCTGGCCACGGTTGTCCACCAGTTCGATCAGCACGCCCAGGCCGCTGAAGATGGAAGCGTATTCGCAACCGATCACGCCGGCACCATAGACGATCAGCTTGCGCGGGGTGTGGCCGAGGCTGAGGATGGTGTCGCTATCGTAGATACGCGGGTGATTGAAGTCGATGTCGGCCGGACGGTACGGACGCGAACCGGTGGCGATGATGATGTGCTTGGCCACCAACTTCTCGACCACGCCGTTGGCACAGACCACCTCGACCGTCTGCTCGTCGGCGAAGCTGCCGGTGCCGATGAAGACATCCACGCGATTGCGGGCGTAGTAGCCGGTGCGCGAAGCGACCTGCTTGGCGATCACCTTTTCGGCGCTCTGGAGTACGTCGGGGAAGGAGAACCAGCGCGGCTCGCCGATGGCACGGAACATCGGGTTGGTGTTGAACTGCATGATCTGCCGCACCGAGTGACGCAGCGCCTTTGACGGGATGGTGCCCAAGTGGGTGCAGTTACCGCCGACCTGGCGGCGGCTGTCGACCATCGCGACCTTGCGCCCTGCTTTGGCGGCATTCATTGCCGCACCTTCTCCGGCCGGGCCGGAACCCAGCACCACTACGTCGTAGTTGTAGACAGCCATGCGTACTCCTTCAGAACTGGCCCACGGACCACAGCGGCCGCGGGGCGATCATGTCGCCGAAGCGCCATGAAAAATTCGGGTGCAGTCTAATCAAGCGTGAACGCCGCGCACATTAACCCTTGGTCGCGTCGTAGGCTATTTTCGCGTGCACTACATGTCACGGTGCACCTTCAGGTGCGGCGGGCGTTGCAAGTGACCGAGGTTTGCGAACGGTGCCGGTCATTCTCCCTGAAACAACGGCATTCGTCACCCGGGAGTGGGATAGCAGATAGCTAGCAGGCGCATGTCGTTAAGTCTTCAGCGCTCTTGAGATCGAGCGCTGCGCGCTGTGCAGGTCATGGCTTTTGTAGCACTCTTGAGATCGAGCGCCGCCCGCGCGGCGCTTCGCGGGTAAATCGCATCGGCGAACCGCCGCTCCCACATTTGTTGCAACGTGCCATGGCCTGATAGACCGAGTTCTTAGCCTTGTGTGTACGACAAAGATATCGAGAGGGTAGCAACAGCCTTTATGCAATCTTCAGCCAAGCCCCAAAGACTGACAACTCCTCTCTCACAGGCCATGGCACGGTGCAACAAATGTGGGAGCGAGTTCACTCGCGAAGCGCCGCGCGGGCGGCGCTCGATCTCAAGGGCGCTAAAAATCCAAAGGCATGCACCCCGCGAAGCGCCGCACCGCCAGCGCTCGATCTCAAGAGCGCTACAAATGCCATGACCTGCACAGCGCGAAGCGCCGCACGGGCAGCGCTCGATCCCAAGGGCGTTGAAAATCCAACGACAGGCACCTACTGGCCCAACAAAAAACGGGGACCCGAAGGCCCCCGTTCATACAACGCCCTGCCAATGAATCAGCGTGGGAATGCAGGCGGGTTGACCCCGGCCACGTCTTCCATCACGCGGACTACCTGGCAGCTATAACCGAACTCGTTGTCGTACCAGACGTACAGAACGACGCGGTTGTCGTTGCAGATGGTGGCCTCGGCATCGACCACACCAGCGTGGCGCGAACCGACGAAGTCGGTGGAGACCACTTCCTGGGAGCTCACATAGTCGATCTGCTTGTGCAGTTCCGAATGCATGGCGGTCTGGCGCAGGTACTCGTTGATTTCCTCGCGAGTCGTGGCCTTGTCCAGGTTCAGGTTCAGGATAGCCATCGAGACGTTCGGCGTCGGTACGCGAATGGCGTTGCCGGTCAGCTTGCCCTTGAGCACGGGCAGCGCCTTGGCAGCGGCAGTGGCGGCACCGGTCTCGGTGATGACCATGTTCAGCGGCGCGGCACGACCACGACGGCTGCCCTTGTGGAAGTTGTCGATCAGGTTCTGGTCGTTGGTGAACGAGTGAACGGTTTCGACATGGCCGTTGATGATGCCGTACTTGTCATTGACCGCCTTGAGCACCGGCACGATGGCGTTGGTGGTGCAGGAGGCGGCCGAGATGATCCTGTCGTCTTCGGTGATGTCCCGGTGGTTGATGCCATGGACGATGTTCTTCAGCGCGCCCTTGCCAGGCGCGGTGAGGATCACGCGGGCGGCGCCCGGGCAGGCCAGGTGCTGCCCCAGGCCCTCGGCGTCACGCCACACACCGGTGTTGTCGACGATCAGGGCGTTGTCGATGCCGTACTGGGTGTAGTCGACTTCGCTCGGCGCCTTGGCATAGATCACCTGGATCAGGTTGCCGTTGGCGGTGATGGTGCTGTTTTCTTCATCGATGGTGATGGTGCCATCGAACGGACCGTGCACCGAATCGCGACGCAGCAGGCTGGCGCGCTTGACCAGGTCGTTGCTGGCACCCTTGCGCACGACGATGGCGCGCAGGCGCAGGCCGTCGCCACCACCGGTCTTCTCGATCAGGATGCGGGCCAGCAGACGGCCGATACGGCCGAAGCCGTAAAGGACGACATCGGTGCCCTTGCGCGGCGAGGCATTCTGTTGACCAACCACGTCAGCCAGCTCTTCACGCACGAACTGCTCGGCGCTACGGCCACTGCCTTCCTGCTTGAACTTGTTGGCCAGCTTGCCGAGGTCGACGGAAGCTGCGCCCAGTTTCAGTTCGCTCATGGCCTTGAGCAGAGGGAACGTCTCGTGGACGGACAGTTCGGTCTCGTCGCTCTGACGGTGACGGGCAAAGCGGTGCGCCTTGAGGATCGAGATCACCGAACGGTTGATCAGGCTGCGGCCATAGATCGAGCTCACCACATTGTTGTTGCGGTAGAGCTGACCGATAAGCGGGATCATCGCTTCAGCAAGGGCTTCACGGTCAATCCACTCACCAAGACACTGGTCGGGCTTCTGAGTCACGGGAACCTTCCACATGTAGGGACAGAAAAAAGGGGCTACATTATGACTTCCCACGGCGCTTGGAGCAATGCGCGCCTATCGCCGACGCACAACGACCGTCCAGACCCTGTCGCGAACCTGACAGCACGCGCCCTCCCCGGTACAATTGGCGCTTTGCCGCAACGCTTGGAGTCCTACCTCCCGTGTCTGTTCTGCGCCTACCGCATCTACCGGCCACCGCCGGCAAACAAACCTGGGGCAACCTGCCCGGCGCCGCACTCAGCCTGGCCATCGCCGAAGCTGCCAGCAGCGCCCGCCGCTTCACCCTGCTGCTGACCGCCGACAGCCAGGCAGCGGATCGCCTCGAGCAGGAGCTGCGCTTCTTCGCGCCGGACCTGCCGGTGCTGCCGTTTCCCGATTGGGAGACATTGCCCTACGACCTTTTCTCGCCGCACCAGGACATCATCTCCCAGCGTATCGCCAGTCTCTACCGACTGCCCGAGCTGGACCACGGCATCCTCGTGGTACCGATCACCACCGCCCTGCACCGCCTGGCGCCCACCCGCTTTCTGCTGGGCGGCAGCCTGGTGCTGGACATCGGTCAGAAGATCGATGTCGAGCAGATGCGCACGCGCCTGGAGGCCAGCGGCTACCGCTGCGTCGATACGGTCTACGAACACGGCGAATTCGCCGTGCGCGGGGCGCTGATCGATCTCTACCCCATGGGCAGCAAGCAGCCCTACCGCATCGACCTGTTCGACGACGAGATCGAGACCCTGCGCACCTTCGACCCGGAGACCCAGCGCTCGATCGACAAGGTCGACTCGGTCCGCCTCCTGCCAGCGCGCGAGTTCCCCTTGCAGAAAGACGCGGTCACGCGCTTCAAGGCCCGCTTTCGCGAGCGCTTCGACGTCGACTTCCGTCGCAGCGCGATTTTCCAGGACCTGGCCAGCGGCATCATTCCCGCGGGTATCGAGTACTACCTGCCGCTGTTCTTCGAAGAAACCTCGACCTTGTTCGACTACCTGCCCCAGGACACCCAGGTATTTTCCCTGCCGGGTGTCGAGCAGGCCGCCGAGCACTTCTGGAGCGACGTGCGTGGCCGCTACGAAGAGCGCCGCGGCGACCTGACGCGTCCACTACTGCCGCCAGCCGAACTGTTCCTGCCGGTCGAGGACTGCTTCGCCAAGCTCAAGCAATGGCCGCGCGTCGTGGTCAGCAGCGAACCGGTCGACCCGGGCGTCGGACGCGAGCGCTTCCCTGCCCGCGCCCTGCCCAACCTGGCCATCGAAGCCAAGGCCAACCAGCCGCTGGCCGAGCTGTCGAACTTCCTTGACCAGTTCTCCGGGCGCGTACTCTTCACCGCCGAGTCGGCGGGTCGGCGCGAGGTACTGCTGGAGCTGCTCGAGCGCCTGAAGCTGCGCCCGCGCACCGTCGAGGGATGGGCCGACTTCATCACCGGCAAGGATCGGTTGGCGATCACCATCGCCCCGCTGGACGATGGCCTGCTGCTCGATGATCCGGCCATCGCCCTGATTGCCGAGAGCCCGCTGTTCGGCCAGCGGGTCATGCAACGTCGCCGTCGCGAGAAACGCGGCGACGCGGCCAACGACGCCGTGATCAAGAACCTCACCGAGCTGCGCGAAGGCGCACCAGTGGTGCATATCGACCATGGCGTCGGGCGCTACCTGGGTCTGGCGACCCTGGAAATCGACAACCAGGCGGCCGAATTCCTGACCCTGGAATATGCCGAGGGCGCCAAGCTCTACGTCCCGGTCGCCAACCTGCATCTGATCGCCCGCTACACCGGGAGCGACGATGCTCTGGCACCGCTGCACCGCCTTGGCTCGGAAGCCTGGCAGAAGGCCAAGCGCAAGGCTGCCGAGCAGGTCCGGGACGTCGCCGCCGAACTGCTCGACATCTATGCTCGCCGAGCGGCGCGCAAGGGCTATGCCTTTGCCGATCCGGCCGCCGACTATGCCACCTTCAGCGCGGGCTTCCCCTTCGAGGAGACGCCGGACCAGCAGACCGCCATCGAGGCGGTGCGCGAAGACATGCTCGCGGCCAAGCCGATGGATCGCCTGGTCTGCGGCGACGTGGGCTTCGGCAAGACCGAAGTGGCCATGCGCGCCGCCTTCATCGCCGTGCACAGCGGGCGTCAGGTAGGCCTGCTGGTGCCCACCACCCTGCTCGCCCAGCAGCACTACAACAGTTTCCGCGACCGCTTCGCCGACTGGCCGGTGACGGTCGAGGTAATGAGCCGCTTCAAGTCGGCCAAGGAAATCAACGCGGCGACCGCGGACCTCGCCGAAGGCAAGATCGACATTCTCATCGGCACCCACAAGCTGCTGCAGGATGACGTGCGCTTCAAGGACCTCGGCCTGGTCATCATCGATGAGGAGCACCGCTTCGGCGTGCGTCAGAAGGAACAGCTCAAGGCGCTGCGCAGCGAAGTGGACATCCTGACCCTGACCGCGACACCGATCCCGCGCACCTTGAACATGGCGGTGGCCGGCATGCGCGACCTGTCGATCATCGCCACCCCGCCAGCGCGACGACTGTCGGTGCGCACCTTCGTCATGGAGCAGAACAAGAGCACCGTCAAGGAAGCGCTGCTGCGCGAACTGCTGCGCGGCGGCCAGGTGTACTACCTGCACAATGACGTCAAGAGCATCGAGAAGTGCGCCGCCGACCTGGCCGAACTGGTTCCCGAAGCGCGTATCGGCATCGGTCACGGGCAGATGCGCGAGCGCGAGCTGGAACAGGTGATGAGCGACTTCTATCACAAGCGCTTCAACGTGCTGATCGCCTCGACCATCATCGAGACCGGCATCGACGTGCCGAGCGCCAATACCATCGTCATCGAGCGCGCCGACAAGTTCGGCCTCGCCCAGCTGCACCAGTTGCGTGGGCGGGTCGGCCGCAGCCACCACCAGGCCTACGCGTACCTGCTCACGCCGCCGCGTCAGCAGATCAGCGCGGACGCGGAAAAGCGCCTGGAGGCCATCGCCAACACCCAGGACCTGGGGGCAGGCTTCGTGCTCGCCACCAACGACCTTGAGATCCGCGGTGCCGGCGAACTGCTTGGCGAAGGTCAGAGCGGGCAGATCCAGGCGGTCGGCTTCACCCTGTACATGGAGATGCTCGAACGCGCGGTCAAGGCGATTCGCAAGGGTACCCAGCCGAACCTCGACCAACCCCTCGGTGGCGGCCCGGAGATCAACCTGCGCCTGCCGGCACTGATTCCCGAAGACTACCTTCCCGATGTCCATGCTCGCCTGATCCTCTACAAGCGCATAGCCTCGGCGGTGGACGAGGACGGCCTGAAGGACTTGCAGGTGGAAATGATCGACCGCTTCGGCCTGCTGCCCGAGCCCACCAAGAACCTGGTTCGCCTGACCCTGCTGAAGCTTCAGGCGGAAAAGCTCGGTATCAAGAAGGTCGACGCCGGCCCCAATGGCGGCAAGATCGACTTCGAAGCCGAGACGCCGGTCGACCCGTTGACGCTGATCAAGCTGATCCAGGGCCAACCCAAGCGCTACAAGTTCGAAGGCGCGACCCAGTTCCGCTTCATGGTGCCGATGGAGCGCGCCGATGAACGTTTCAATACCCTTGAAGCGCTGTTCGAGCGCCTTACCCCAACGCCTGCCTGAAGGAAGATCCATGCGTGCCATTCGTTGCCTGACCCTGTTGCTGGCGCTGTTCACGCCAGTTGCCTTCGCTGAAGGCCTGTATCAGGTGGAAATGATCCTGCTGCAGCAGAACGACGTGACGCCCGCCACCAGCCCGCGGGCTCCCGAGGACTGGCGGGGCGCAGTGCCGATGCTGAGCGAGGATGCGCTGCGTCCGACCAGGCTGGAGGAAGTGGTCACGCGGCTACGCGCGACGCCAAGCTATACCGTGCTGATGCACAAGGCCTGGGAACAGCAGGTAGGCAACGAGCCGGCGCGCGTGGCCCTGACCGAGGGTGACGAGCAGTTCGGTCACTTTCCGATCGAAGGCAGCATCGGCCTGATGCAAGACCGCTTCGTCGCGGTCGAGGCCAACTTCTGGATCAATCGGCTCGATGCCAATGGCAGCCTGCTGCAGAGCGAGCAGTTCAAGCAGGAGAACCGTACTGTCAAGCATGGCCAGCTGACGTTCCTCGATGGTGGGCATCTGGCCCTGCTGCTCAAGGTCGCGCCCGTAGGCGCTCGCAAGATGCCGACGCTCGATCCAGAGATGATGGGGCAGTGACGTGAGCGAGAATGCCGCCCAACTGTACGTCCGAGAGGTGGACCATTGGACGTTCGCTTTCGATGGTCGAACGCTGAACCGGGGCCTGGCCTATGCCCTGGACGGCCGGGTCGAAATCGTCTCGATTCATGATTTGGCCATCGAGGCCACCTGTGTCGGCTCTGCAGGCGAGCGGTACAACCAGCGGATCGAGCTCGAGCCTACCGAAGACGGTCTCGAGGCGACAGGCTGGTGCACGTGCCCGGTTGGTCGAAACTGCAAGCACTGCGCTGCCGTTCTCTACGAGCTGCAGCGAGGCCGGGACTATCCCGAGGGCGATCAGCAGGCGCCCGGAGCGGGCGCACCGGCTGCGAGCGGCGACGCGCTCTCGGTCGAGCTGAACAATTGGGTCGAGACACTCGAAGCGCCACTGGCTGTGGAGAGCCCCGGCAGGCAGGACCGCAAGGGCCGGGCGCTTTACTACCAAGTCGGCATGGACGCCGACCTGTGCTTCCTGAAAGTTTTGAAAGGCAGCCTACAGAACGATGGCGAACTAGCGCTGGCGCGTGTCAACTCGCTGCCAGAGCTGATCTACTATCCCCCCAGATACGTGACCCCCGAAGACGGGCGCCTGCTTCGACTGATGGATGCCCAGGAGAGAAAAGGCCCCGCGGGTACCATCTTCATCGAAGGCAAGACCGGCGCGGAAATGCTCGGCTACGCGCTGGCCAGCGGTCGACTTCTGTACAGCGAGCATGACAGCCCGCTGCAGGCAGGAGCGGATCGGCACGCCGAATTCCGCTGGGTCCGACTGGACAATGGCAGCTACCGAGGCACCTGGCACAGCGATGATGGCCTGGTGGCCCTGGTGTTGCCCCTGGAGCCTCTGTGCTATGTCGACGGCTTGACGTGCCAGGTCGGTAACCTGCGCCACGATCTCGACCCATTCATAGCCAGCCAGCTGGCACGCGCCCCTACCGTGCCGGAACATCTGGTGGTGCAATTGAGTCATCGCCTCAACGCCCTGAATCGCCAGGTGCCGACGCCCACCCAGGTGCGCACCGAAGAGATCGACGACATCCTTCCCACGGCGCGACTGGCCCTGGGCAGCCTCGCGTTCAGTGCCTACATGCCCAAGACCGGTCGCATGCAACGCCAGATGCAGCACCGCGCCGGGCTGAGCTTCGACTATGACGGCCTGCGCGCCAGCGGCAAGGACGACAAGCCCCTGAGCCGGCTCTCCGGCAAGACCAGCCAGCGCATCCGCCGCCAACCCCGTGCGGAGCAGGCCCTGCGTGACACGCTGCGCGAACTGGGGTTCAAGCCTGCAACCCGGCAAAGCAAGGCGCTGCCGGACAGCGCTGGCGAGATGTTCCAGCTCGTCGATGACGAAGCCTGGCTGCAGTTCGCTCGCGATGGCCTGCCGCGCCTTCGCGAGGCAGGCTGGGACATCGAGATCCATCGCGATTTCGCCTTCAATCTGCAAGATGTGGAAGGTTGGTACGCAGACATCGAGGAAGCTCCAGGCCATGAGTGGTTCGACCTGGAGCTCGGTATCACCGTCAACGGCCAACGCTACAGCTTGCTGCCGATCGTCCTGCAGCTGCTGCGCAACAGTCCGCAACTCCTGCGACCCAGCGAACTGGCGCGTCGCGATGACGAGGAACATCTGCTGATCGAGCTCGAGCGCGGTCGTCACGACGCCCCCGCCCTGCGCGTGGCCCTGCCCTACGGCCGCATCAAGTCGGTGATGGGTACCTTGGGCGGGCTGTACCTGCATGCCGATACCGAGGGCCCCACCCTACGCCTGGAACGCGCCGATGCGGCGCGCCTCAACGAGCTCGAAGATGTGCCTCTGCATTGGCAGGGCGGCGAACAGGTGCGCGATCTTGCTCGCCGGCTGCGCGATGGCCGCGACCTGCAAGTTACCCCGCCGCCCGGCCTCGGTGCCACCCTGCGACCCTACCAGCAGCAAGGCTTGAACTGGCTGCAGGCGATGCGCGAACTGGGCGTGGGCGGCATCCTCGGTGACGATATGGGCCTGGGCAAGACCCTGCAGACCTTGGCCCACCTACTCTATGAAAAAGAAGCTGGACGCTCGCAGCACCCTTCGCTGGCAGTAATGCCTACCAGCCTGGTGCCCAACTGGCTCGACGAGGCGCAGCGATTTGCCCCGCAATTGCGCGTGCTGGCCCTGCACGGCAGCGGACGCAGCAAACATTTCGCCTCACTGCGCGATTACGACCTGGTGCTTACCACCTACGCTCTGGTTTCCCGCGACCTTGAGCACCTGCAGGCACAGACCTGGCATGTGATGATCCTGGACGAAGCGCAGAACATCAAGAATGCCGGGAGCAAGGCCGCGGGCGCGGTTCGCCAGCTGCGCGCAAGCCAGCGCTTGTGCCTGACGGGCACGCCGATGGAAAACAACCTCGGCGAGCTGTGGTCGATCTTCCACTTCCTGATGCCTGGCTGGCTCGGCGACAGCAAGCGCTTCACCCAGGATTACCGCACACCGATCGAGCGCCATGGCGACAGCGAGCGCTTGGCGCACCTGGTCAGCCGCATCCGGCCCTTCCTGCTCAGGCGCACCAAGGAACAAGTTGCCCACGAGTTGCCCGCCAAGACCGAGATGATCCACTGGGTCGACCTCAGCGACGCTCAACGTGACACTTATGAAACCGTGCGAATCGCCATGGACCAGAAGGTCCGCGACGAAATCGCTCGCAACGGTGCCGCGCGCAGCCAAGTCGTCATCCTCGATGCCCTGCTCAAGCTACGCCAGGTATGTTGCGACCTGCGCCTGGTCAAGGGCTCCGACGTCAAGACCGCGCAGAGCGACAAGGGCAAGTTGGGAAGCCTGCTGGAAATGCTCGAGGAATTGCTCAGCGAGGGCCGCCGGGTGCTGCTGTTCTCGCAGTTCACGTCGATGCTGAGCCTGATCGAGAGCGAACTGGAGAAACGCGGCATCCGCTATAGCGTCCTGACGGGCGATACGCGCGATCGACGCGCGCCGGTGCAGCAGTTCCAGAACGGTGACAGCGAAGTATTCCTGATCAGTCTCAAGGCGGGCGGTACCGGTCTCAACCTGACAGCCGCCGATACGGTAATCCACTACGACCCCTGGTGGAATCCAGCCAGCGAAAGCCAGGCTACCGATCGTGCCTACCGTATCGGTCAGGACAAGCCGGTGTTCGTCTTCAAGCTGATCACCCGCGGTACGGTGGAAGAGAAGATCCAGCAACTGCAGCAGAAAAAGGCGACCTTGGCGGCGGGCCTGCTGGACGGCGGACAGACTGGGCAATGGCGGATGACCGACGAAGACATCGATGCCTTGTTCGCGCCATTGCCTGGAAAGCGTAGCCGCTAGCGGGGACTAACGACTACGCTCGAGCTGAAGGCGGACTGGCGCGGCGACACTTCGATCAAGCGCGCGCCGTGCGCCGGGTCAGTCGATCAGCTGCGCATCCCTCAGCGCTCCCAAGGCTGCCAGCCACCGTGGCTGCTGGCGATAATCGGTTCGCGCGAATCCTTTGCCGCGCATCTGCGCGATCCGCGGCGAGGGGGTGACGTTCAAACGTTGCGCCGCACTCAGCGCCAGTTCCGCGGCGGCACGGTCGTTACATACCAGGCCCATGTCGCAACCGGCGGTCAATGCCGCCTCGATCCGGCTGGCGGCATCGCCCACCACATGGGCGCCTGCCATGGAAAGATCATCACTGAAGATCACGCCCTTGAAGCCCAACTCGCCGCGCAGGATTTCCTGCAGCCAGCGACGGGAAAAACCAGCCGGCTGGTTGTCCACCTGCGGATAGATGACATGGGCCGGCATCACTGCCGCCAACTGGCCGCCAAGACGACTGAAGGGCAGCAGATCCGCCTGGCGCAGTTGATCCAGGGAGCGTTCGTCAACGGGGATGGCCACATGGGAGTCGGCCTCGGCCCAACCATGACCCGGGAAATGTTTGCCACAAGCGGCCATGCCCGCGGCGTTCATGCCACGTATGAATGCACCGGCCAGTTGCGTGGCGCGCTCGGGATCGCCCTCGAAGGCGCGGCTGCCCACCACGGCGCTGCGCTGGTGGTCCAGATCCAGCACAGGGGCGAAGCTCAGATCGAGGCCCACCGCCAGTACCTCGGTGGCCATCAACCAGCCGCACTGCTCGGCAAGGTAATCGGCATCGGCGCTGTCGGCGATCGCGCGCATGGCCGGCAGACGCACGAAGCCCTGGCGCAGGCGCTGGACCCGCCCGCCCTCCTGATCGACCGCGAGAATCAGGTCCGGTCGCAGTGCCCGGATCGACGCACAGAGCTCACGGACCTGGCGAGGGGTATGGATGTTGCGGGCGAAAAGGATCAAGCCGGCCACTTCCGGCTGGCGCAGGAGTTGACGGTCTTCAGCGGTCAGCCAGGTACCGGCGATATCCACCATCAGGGAGCCTTGCAGGCTGGCGGTCATGGAAAATCCTTCATTCATGGCGTATTGAGGCCTGCCAGCAGCAGGCCGCTTGATCGATTGCATCTGCACACCTTCCGACCCTGCCGACGGCAATGCGTACGGCCAACCGGCCTGTTGCCAGGTCGAGGCGGCAAGGAATCGTTTCGATGGAAGAACGTGCAGGGGGATGGAGGTGTGGCATGGGGCGCTAGCTTAGCCGAAGCGGCCTGCCGCGCCCAGCCTTCAGGCCTTGGCCGGGATGGCCGAGCCGGCTGTCTTGACGCGCGGGCGCAGTTGCGCTGACGCCATGGCCTGATCGGTGATACCGCTGTCGGCACGCATGCCGGCCGCGAGGAATGGCACCATCAGGCGCATCACCTGCTCGATCGAGGTGTCGATGCCGAAATCGGTTTCGGAGATGGCGCGCAAGGCCTTGATGCCCGACATGCTGAACGCGGCGGCACCGAGCATGAAATGCACGCGCCAGAACAGCTCGAGTGGCGGCACGCGTGGCGCGGCTTCGTTGACCAGCAGCATGTAGCGTCGGAATACCTTGCCGTACATGTCTTCGAGGTACCGACGCAGATGCCCCTGGCTTTCGCTGAAGGCAAGGCCCAGGAGGCGCATGAAGATGGACAGGTCGTTGTTGCTGCGCGGCTGTACGACGAGGGCCTGCTCCACCAGCATTTCGAGCAGTTCTTCCAGGCTCGGCTTGTGCTCGGGACGCGCCTGACGACGCTCGAGCTCACGTTCGAGGCTGGCGCAGAAGGGACCGAGGAAACGCGAGAAGACTGCCTGTATCAGTGCCTTCTTGGAACCGAAATGGTAGTTGACGGCTGCCAGATTGACCCCGGCCTTGCTGGTAATGAGCCGCAGGGACGTTTCCGCGAACCCCCGATCGGCGAACAGCTGCTCGGCTGCATCGAGAATGCGTTCAACGGTTTCCGATTGGGCCATGACCTTTCCGCCTGACAAACAGTTGTTTGAAACATACGTTTTAGGGTTGTATATGTCAAGATCCTGTGACTGGTCGGTCGCATTAAACCATACCCGCAATGGTACGTTCATCAGCGCGGCAAGAGGCCGATTCTGTCCGCCAGAAAAGCCGTATCGCAGGCTTTCCTCCTCCTGGAACGATGCATTCGTTCAGCATGATGCTTGCAGCCAGCCAACTACTGTATATAATCCCAGTCACTGTACAAAAAGACAGAGCGACCGCCATGTTGAAACTGACGCCACGCCAAGCCGAAATTCTGGCCTTCATCAAACGCTGCCTCGAAGACAACGGCTTCCCGCCGACCCGGGCGGAAATCGCTCAAGAGCTGGGCTTCAAGTCCCCGAACGCCGCCGAAGAGCATCTCAAGGCCCTGGCACGCAAGGGCGCCATCGAGATGACTCCGGGCGCCTCCCGGGGGATCCGCATCCCCGGCCTCGAGACCAAGCCGCAGAGCGGCAGCCTGCCGATCATCGGTCGCGTGGCCGCTGGCGCGCCTATCCTCGCCCAGCAGCACATCGAGGAGTCGTGCAACATCAATCCCGCCTTCTTCAGCCCCCGCGCCGACTACCTGCTCCGGGTACACGGCATGAGCATGAAGGATGTCGGCATTCTCGACGGCGACCTGCTGGCGATCCATACCTGTCGCGAAGCACGTAACGGTCAGATCGTGGTTGCCCGCATCGGCGACGAGGTGACCGTCAAGCGATTCAAGCGCGAAGGCAGCAAGGTCTGGCTGATCGCAGAGAACCCCGAATTCGCCCCGATCGAAGTCGACCTGAAAGCGCAGGATCTGATCATCGAAGGCTTGAGTGTCGGCGTTATCCGCCGCTAACAGGAGAGGCCCCAATGCAGCCGTTCACCCACGCACCTCAACAAGCTCAGCTTCCTCTGTTCGAAGCTTTTCTGGCCCAGCCTGTCCTGCCTGTTCTGCCTGGCCTCAAGGCCAGTGAAGCCATCGGCCACTTCGGCGAGCACGAGCTTCTGAGCGAGCTGTCCCTGCGTGGGGCACCGCTTCATTGTCAAAGCCTGCTGGCGCCGGTCCTGCGCAACCTCAGCGAAGAGCAGGATGCTCGGTGGCTGACACTCATCGCTCCGCCGACCAGCCTTACCCAGACCTGGTTGAGAGACGCCGGACTCAACCGCGAGCGTATTCTCCTGTTGCATCCACGTGGCAGCCAAAGCAACTTGCAGCTTGCCTGCGAAGCCCTGCGCCTGGGGCGCAGTCATACCGTGGTGAGTTGGCTTGGGAGCTTGAATGCCAGCGCACGCCAGCAATTGATTCGCGCCGCGGGGATCGGAAACGCACAAAGCCTGAACGTCCGCCTCGGCTGACGTTCAGGCTTTGCCTGGAATACCTGATAGCGTAAACGCCTGCCGCCCACTGTGCAGGCGAACCTGCCGATCAATGCAGTACGCGCGGTCCTTCATCGCGCTCGAGCTCGCCTTCTACAAGCTTACCCGCCATTTGCACGCCCACGCTCAACATGGCCTTGGCCACTTCGACATGCTGTCCTTGCAGGAAAACCTTGGCGTCCTCGGAGAAATCCAGGGTCACCAGGGATCCTTCATCCTCGGCGCGGCGCAGCTCGATCCGGCCATCAGGCAACTCGACAATTTCAAGAAAGGACGTTGGCATAAGGGGCTGTTCTCCACGAAAGGCTGGCATTGTACCAGCCATGGCGGCTGTCAGCACTCACTCAACGCTTCACGGAAACGACGCACGAGCCCCTTCAATTCGCTCCGCCAGCTCTCCAACTCCTGCCGAGATAGAGGCTCGACCGTGGGCTCATCAAGGCTTATCGCCTGAATCAGAGGCTGGGTAACGTCGGTTTTTGCAGCCTTCTTGACGACCGGCGGTCGGAACAAATCGGCATAAGCACTTAACAGCCTGGCTAGCCAGGTCTCCGAGTTGCGCGCCAATTCCAACATCTCGGCCATTTCAGGAATAGCGATGCTTTCCTGCATTTCATTACCGAAGAGCAGTTCAGGGCGCGAGGCATTGGCCTGCGGCAGTCGATAGAATCCGGCAATCTCGTGGCACAACCCCAGTAGAGCCCCATACAGGTGGAACAGGGCAGATTCGCGCTCCGCCTGGATAAGGCCCTGGGCGTTCATTGCTCGACTGGTCGTGGCTTGCGCCATGGACTCCAAGGCCAGGCCGGCGAAAAAAAGTTTCTGGTTGGTGCGGGTATACAGTTCCTGGGCCATGTGTGAGCCCTCCCAACGGCTGCGAGGCGATACGTCAGTTTCACGGATAGTCCTCGCTCCCCGCAAGCCCAATCGCCAAATGCAAAGAGGGCAAGCCGAAGCTTGCCCTCTTTGCCAATTGCCAGGTCGCTAGACTGGTCGAGCGAGCATTCGCGAAACCAGGCTTGGGCAGCGCTCGATCAGCGCTTGTCTTCGACCTTCCAGCTGCCGCCGTCGTAGAACGCTTTCCAACCCGTCGGCTTGCCCTCGACCTCGGATTGCACGTACTGCTCCTTGGTCTTGCGGCTGTAGCGGATGACGGTCGGACGACCATCCGGGTCTTTCTGCGGCGCGTCACACAGGAAGTGGTACTTAGGATCGATCTCGTGCTTGTGTGGAACGATCTCCATCACCAGGGGCGCACGTGTCTCACGGTTCTTGGGGAACTGGCTGGCCGCCAGGAACAGCCCCGAGGCGCCATCACGCAGCACGTAGGTGTCATCGACCTTCTCGCACTTGAGCTCTGGCATCTTCACCGCATCCATCTTCGGCGGCGCCGCTTCGCCGCTCTTGAGCAGCTTGCGGGTGTTCTTGCACGCCGGATTGGTACAACCGAAGAACTTGCCGAAGCGACCTGTCTTGAGCTGCATCTCGCTGCCACACTTGTCACACTCCAGGCTCGGTCCTTCATAGCCCTTGATGCGATAGCTGCCCTCTTCGATCTCGTAGCCGACGCAATCCGGGTTGTTACCGCAGATGTGCAGCTTGTGCTTCTCATCCAGTAGATAGGCATCCATCGCCGTCGAGCAGATCGGGCAACGATGCTTGCCGCGCAGCACCCGGGATTCGGACTCGCCCTCGTCGTCGGCGGCGATCTCATCGCCCGGAACCAGGTTGACCGTGGCTTTACAACGCTCCTTGGGCGGCAGGCTGTAGCCCGAGCACCCCAGGAACACACCCGTGGATGCGGTACGGATCATCATCGGGCGACCACATTCCTTGCAGGCAATGCTGGTCAGGGTCGGCTGGTTGGCACGCATACCGTTTTCTGCAGACTCGGCATGCTGCAGTTTCTTGCTGAAATCGCCGTAGAACTCGTCGAGCACGTTCTTCCAGTCACGCTCGCCGTGAGCCACGTCATCGAGATTCTCTTCCATCCCCGCGGTGAAACCGTAGTCCATCAGATTGGAAAAACTCTCGGACAACCGCTCGGTGACGATATCGCCCATCTTCTCGGAGTAGAACCGGCGATTGTGCAAGGTGACGTAACCGCGGTCCTGGATGGTGGAAATGATCGCCGCATAGGTCGACGGGCGACCGATGCCACGCTTTTCCATTTCCTTGACCAAGCTCGCTTCGGTGAAGCGCGGTGGTGGCTTGGTGAAATGTTGGCTGGGATCGATCTGGATCAGCTTGAGCACTTCGCCCTGGACCATTTCCGGAAGCACATCGTCGTCACCCGGCTTGCTCTGCTGGGGCAGCACTCGGGTATAACCGTCGAACTTCAGGATGCGGCCCTTGGCACGCAGCTCGAAGTCACCGGCGGTCACGGTGACGCTGGTGGACAGATACTGCGCAGGCGGCATCTGGCAAGCCAGGAACTGGCGCCAGATGAGCTCGTACAGCCGCTCGGCATCGCGTTCCATGCCGGCCAGCTTGCTCGGATGAGTATTGACGTCGGAGGGGCGGATGGCTTCGTGAGCCTCCTGCGCGCCTTCCTTGCTGCCATACACGATCGGCGCCGGCGGTAGGTACTGCTTGCCGAACTCGCTCTCGATATAGCTGCGGGCCATGTCCACGGCATCGGTCGACAGGTTGGTCGAGTCGGTACGCATGTAAGTGATGTAGCCCGCTTCGTATAAGCGCTGGGCCATCATCATGGTCTTTTTCACGCCGAAGCCCAGGCGGTTGCTGGCGGCCTGCTGCAAGGTCGAAGTGATGAAAGGCGCCGACGGCTTGCTGCTGGTCGGACGGTCCTCGCGCTTGGCAACGCTGTAGCTCGATGCCTTGAGTTTTTCCAGCGCCGCCATGGCCTGGGCTTCGTTCAGCGGCTTGAACGCCTGACCGTTTTCACGGGCCACCTCGAAGCGCACCTTGGCGTTCTTGGCGGTACCCAGGTCGGCGTGGACTTCCCAGTACTCTTCGGGAACGAAAGCACGGATCTCGCGCTCACGCTCGACAACCAGCTTCACGGCCACCGACTGCACGCGACCGGCGGACAACCCACGGGCGATCTTGGACCACAGCAATGGCGAAACCATGTAGCCCACGACACGGTCGAGGAAGCGACGGGCCTGCTGGGCATTGACCCGATCGATATCCAGTTCGCCCGGTTGCGAGAACGCCTCCTGGATCGCCTTCTTGGTGATCTCGTTGAACACCACGCGCTTGTAGCGGGTATCGTCACCACCGATGGCTTCGCGCAGGTGCCAGGCAATGGCCTCCCCTTCGCGGTCCAAGTCGGTTGCGAGATAGATGGTATCGGCATCTTTCGCCAAGCGGCGAAGCTCTTCGATGACCTTTTCCTTGCCGGGCAGGATCTCGTACTTGGCCTTCCAGCCATGGTCCGGATCGACACCCATGCGTGACACCAGCTGACGGCGCGCCTTCTCTTTCGGCGACAGGGCCGGTGCCTCACCCGCGGCCTTGCCACGCTTGGCCACCGGCTCCTTGGTTCCGCTGGCGGAACCGCTGGTGGGGAGGTCACGGATATGGCCGATACTCGACTTCACCACGTACTGGTTGCCCAGGTACTTGTTGATGGTCTTGGCCTTGGCCGGGGATTCCACAATGACCAGCGATTTGCCCATGGATCGGAGTATTCCTGAATCTGAAGATAAAAATACGTCAGTGCCTGACGCGGCACCGCTATATATAGTGGCAACAGGGTGAGGTCAAGGGCGGCTGTCTAGTCGCTGGCCTCACCGGGGCGCCCGAACAGCCCGTCCTCGGCCCTGGCCAAGGCAAAGCGAGGCACCTGTTCGCCGTCCACCTCGATCGACTCGAGGAACATCGACAGCGGCCGTACCCAGAGCCCGAATTCACCGTAGAGAGCCTGGTAGAACACGACCCACTCCTCTGTCTCGGAGTGTCGTGCCACACCGAACACACGATACTCAGGCCCCTTGTAATGCCGGTATACGCCTGGCTGTATGTGCATGTCGCTTACCTCTTTGACGAATCCTGAAAAAACAAAAACCGGGGCACTTGGCCCCGGCTGCTGTCGTCGATGCGATCAGACGCGTTCGAAGACAGTAGTAATGCCCTGACCCAGGCCGACGCACATGGTAGACACCCCCAATGTACCGCCGTTCTGTTTCATGACATTGAGCAGAGTGCCGGAAATCCGTGCGCCCGAGCAACCGAAAGGATGACCCAGGGCGATGGCGCCGCCGTGCAGGTTAACCTTCTCATCCATCTTGTCGAGCACTTTCAGATCTTTCAGCACTGGCAAGGCCTGCGCGGCGAAGGCTTCATTGAGCTCGAAGAAGTCGATATCGGCGATGTTCAGGCCTGCCCGCTTGAGCGCTTTGTGCGTGGCGGGCACCGGACCGTAGCCCATGATCGCGGGGTCCACGCCGGCCACGGCCATGGAGCGAATCACGGCCATGGGCTGGATGCCCAGGTCCTTGGCACGCTGCGCCGACATCACGATCATGCACGAAGCACCGTCGGTGATCTGAGACGAACTGCCGGCGGTCACGGTGCCACCCTTGGGGTTGAACGCTGGCTTGAGTGCCGCCAGGCCTTCCAGGGTGGTTTCCGGACGAATGGTTTCGTCATGCCCGAACACCTTGAGGAAACCATTCTCGTCATAGCCTTGCATCGGAATGATCTCGTCCTTGAACTTGCCTTCGACCGTGGCCTTGTGGGCAAGCTGGTGCGAGCGCAAGGCGAAAAGATCCTGCTGTTCACGGGTGATGCCGTGCATCTTGCCCAGCATTTCCGCGGTCAGGCCCATCATGCCGGAGGCCTTGGCGGCGTGCAGGGACATGTGCGGGTTGGGATCGACGCCGTGCATCATGCTCACGTGCCCCATGTGCTCGACTCCGCCAACGACGAAGACATCACCGTTGCCGGTCATGATCGCCTGGGCGGCGGTGTGCAACGCGCTCATCGACGAGCCGCACAGACGACTGACGGTCTGGCCGGCCGCCGTGTGCGGGATCTGGGTCATCAGCGAGGCCATGCGAGCGATGTTCCAGCCCTGCTCCATGGTCTGGTTGACGCAGCCCCAGATCACGTCCTCGACTTCCTTCGGATCGAGCTTGGCATTGCGCTCCAGCAGCTTGCTGATCAGGTGTGCCGACATGTCCTCGGCACGGGTATTACGGTGCATGCCACCTTTGGAGCGGCCCATGGGCGTGCGACCGAAGTCGACAATCACCACGTCTCTTGGATTCAGGCTCATAACTGTTCTCTCGCTCTATCTCGTTGGGTCGCTCAACCGAAGAAACGCTCGCCCTTGGCGGCCATTTCACGCAATTTCGCGGTCGGCTGGTACAGCGGCCCCAGATCGGCATACTGGTCTGCCAGGGCAACGAACTCGGCTACCCCGATCGAATCGATGTAGCGCAGCGCCCCGCCACGGAAGGGAGGGAAGCCGATGCCATAGACCAGACCCATGTCGGCTTCGGCGGCGGTCTCGACGATACCGTCCTCGAGGCAACGAACGGTCTCCAGGCACAGCGGGATCATCATCCAGTTGATGATGTCTTCATCAGTGACTTCACGCTGTTCGTAAACGATCGGCTTGAGCACATCGAGCACCGAAGGATCGGCGACCTTTTTCGGTTTGCCGCGCTTGTCGGTTTCATAGGCATAGAAACCCTTGCCGTTCTTCTGGCCCAGACGCTTGGCCTCGTAGAGCGCGTCGATCGCGGAGCGGCGGTCATCCTTCATGCGGTCCGGGAAGCCCTCGGCCATGACGTCGCGACCATGGTGGCCCGTGTCGATGCCGACCACATCCATCAGATAGGCCGGACCCATCGGCCAGCCGAAGCGCTCCATGACCTTGTCGATCCGGACAAAATCGACGCCGGCGCCGATCAGCTTGGCAAAGCCGCCGAAGTACGGGAACAGCACACGGTTGACGAGGAAGCCCGGGCAATCGTTGACCACGATCGGGTTCTTGCCCATCTTTTTGGCATAGGCCACGGTCGTGGCGACTGCAACTTCGCTGGACTTCTCGCCACGAATCACTTCCACCAGCGGCATCATGTGCACCGGGTTGAAGAAATGCATGCCGACGAAGTTTTCAGGACGCTTGAGCGCCTTGGCCAACAGGTTGATGGAAATGGTCGAGGTATTGGAGGCCAGGATCGCATCGTCCTTGACCTGCCCTTCGACCTCGGCCAGCACGGCCTGCTTCACCTTGGGGTTTTCGACCACGGCTTCGACGACGATGTCGACATGGGCGAAATCGCCATAGGACAGGGTCGGGCGAATGGCATTGAGCGCTTCGGCCATCTTGGCCGGCGTCAGGCGCCCCTTCTCGACACGGCTGCCCAGCAGCTTCGACGCCTCGTTCAGACCCAGCTGGATGGCATCCTCGCGGATGTCCTTCATCAGGATCGGAGTGCCTTTGACCGCCGACTGGTAGGCGATGCCGCCACCCATGATGCCAGCGCCGAGCACGGCGGCCTGCTTCACGTCACGAGCGATCTCGTCATGCGCCTTGGCCTTGCGCTTGAGTTCCTGGTCGTTGAGGAACAGACCGATCAGGCTTTCGGCGACCGAGGTCCTGGCAAGCTTGGCGAATCCCGCGGCCTCTACTTCGATGGCCTTGTCACGACCGAAGTTGGCGGCTTTCTGGATGGTCTTGATGGCTTCGACCGGGGCTGGGTAGTTAGGCCCTGCCTGACCGGCGACGAATCCTTTGGCGGTCTCGAACGCCATCATCTGCTCGATGGCATTGAGCTTGAGCTTTTCCAGCTTGGGCTGACGCTTGGCCTTGTAGTCAAGCTCGCCGCCGATGGCGTGCTTGATCAGGTCCAGGGCCGCGTCGCGCAGCAGCTCAGGGGCGACCACCGCGTCCACCGCGCTCACCTTGAGGGCCTCTTCGGCGCGATTTTCCTTGCCGGCCGCGATCCATTCGATCGCGTTGTCGGCACCGATCAGGCGCGGCAGGCGCACGGTGCCGCCGAAGCCCGGATAAATACCCAGCTTGACTTCCGGCAGGCCGATCTTGGCGGTACTGGACATCACGCGATAGTCGGCGGCCAGGCACATCTCCAGCCCGCCGCCCAGGGCGATGCCATTGATGGCGACCACGGTCGGTACCGGAAGATCCTCGAAATCGCTGAAGATACGATTGGCTTCCAGGTTACCGGCGACCAGTTCGGCCTCGGGCAGCTTGAAGTTGTCGACAAACTCGGTGATATCCGCACCGACGATGAACACACTCTTGCCGCTACTGACGATCACGCCCTTGATAGAGGCGTCGGCCTTGAGGATGTCCACGGCCTGCCGAAGTTCGCTCAGGGTGAGGCGGTTGAATTTGTTGACGGACTCACCCTTGAGGTCGAAGACGAGTTCGACGATGCCGCTTTCAAGAGCCTTAACCGTGATGGCTTTACCTTCGTAAATCATCAACTGATCTCCACGATATGGAAGCTGAACTGTACGCGCCGATCGCTGACGCAAGCCCGGGACGGCCATGTGGCCGTTGCTGGTCGAGCCTTGCGTCAGGCACACCCATCGACACGGTAGTCGGGATTTTGTATGAAGGCGATGACAAACAAACGCTCAATTCATACGCCCGTTTGATTTGGGTCTGCACACATTCTCCGAAATGCCGGGCGTTGTCAAATAGGCAAATACGCCGAAAAAATCCGACTATCCAGTCACGGATGCGCCGAAGGCCATGACTTCAATGACGGGGATCGCCCGCCATTCATGTCAGCGATAGACACTGTGGGAAGAGGAAGAGCTGCATGAATATGCTCGCCCTGGCAAAAGACAGCTACACTGCGGAGCAGTTGAATTACCCGGCCTGCCTGGCCTGTAACGCAACTGCACGGCAAGTTCGAACACGGGAGGGTGTGGTCGGTACTCGATACCAGCCCGCATCAGACCGTTGAAAGGCCTGTCCGGGCAGATTGCGGCTTTGCCTGAACCGCGGGATTGCCCCGCGGTTTTTTTATTCAGGCCAAGGCATTCAACACGTTGGCAATATCCTGCAATACTGCGCTATCGCCCCGTTCGCTCCAGTACAGCGCTATCATCCGGCCATCGGCCTCGACCTTGTAGACGGTTTCCGGAAGCTGTGCGAAAGCTTTGACCAGACGCTCGTCTTCGCAAGGCTCACGCCACTGATTCCACCAGATACCCGGCGTTACCTGCCAATACGACCAGCTGTCCTCGCGGCCCTTGCGGCGTGCCTGGTGATACTGTGGACAGGGGCTGGGCGGTTCCTTGGGCAGCCAGTGCGGCCACTCCTGTGGTGCCAGCTGCATGGCCAGACCGATGCGTCGTCCTTCCAGCCTCAGGCTCATCTGCTCGCTCTGTCGACGCGAGGGACGCAGCCACGCGAGAGGGCTGAGAATCAGCGCAAGGATTGACACCACTAGCCATACCGTCATATCTGTAATCCCATAAAGCGTTGCGAATGAGCGGGTTAGCCGAGCTCCCCAGCGACCAGCCGGAAACCGACCATACTTGAACCATTGCGATTGTCAGGAGTACATCCCATGTCCTACGAACATTTACTGGTCGCCGTCGATCTGACCGAAGAATGCGACCCGGTGATCAAGCGAGCGATGAAGATCGCCGCGCCCAACGGCGCCAAGGTGTCCCTGGTGCACATCGTCGAGCCCATGGCCATGGCCTTCGGAGGCGATGTCCCCATGGACCTTTCGCAACTGCAACAGCAGCAGTTCGACCAGGCCAAGGAGCGCATGGATCGACTGTTCAACAAGTACCCGGATATCGTGCGTGGCGACTCGCACCTGACCTACGGGCAACCTCGGCAGGAAATTCACCAACTGGCGAAAGAACAAGGCTGCGACCTGATCGTGGTGGGCAGCCACGGACGCCACGGCCTAGCACTGCTCCTGGGCTCCACGGCCAATGACGTGCTGCATGGCGCGCCCTGCGACGTATTGGCCGTGCGCCTGCAGAAGAAGGAATGACAGCGGGCGGCCCGTCACCCTGGGTGCCGGGCCGCGTCGCCTTACGCTTCCAGTTCGGCCCAGCGCTCGACCAGCTTGTCCAGCTCGGCTTGCAGCGCTTCCAGTTGCGCCAGCACGGCCGAGGTTTCGCCGATCGGTCGCTGGTAGAACCCGGCACCGGCAATCTCTTGCTGAACGGCCGCCATCTTCTGCTCCACGGCATCGATCTCGCCTGGCAAGGCCTCGAGCTCGCGCTGCAGCTTGTAGCTGAGTTTCTTCTTCGCGGGTTCCGCTGCCGTCGGCGCGGGCGCGACCGGCTCGACGGCCTCGACCACGGCACTGTTTAGTCCCGATTTGCCGGACTTGCTCTCGGTCACGCCCAGCAGCTTCGGCGAGCCGCCTTGGCGGATCCAGTCCTGATAGCCACCGACGTACTCGCGGACCTTGCCTTCCCCTTCGAAGACCAGCGTGCTGGTGACCACGTTGTCGAGGAATGCCCGGTCGTGGCTGACCATCAGCACCGTGCCCTTGAAGTTAGACAGCACTTCCTCGAGCAATTCGAGGGTCTCGACATCAAGGTCGTTGGTCGGTTCGTCGAGCACCAGCAGGTTGGCCGGCTTGCTGAACAGCTTGGCCAGCAGCAGACGCGCGCGCTCACCCCCGGAAAGAGCCTTGACCGGCGTCCGAGCGCGCTGCGGACTGAACAGGAAATCACCCAGGTAGCTCAGGACATGACGGCTCTGGCCATCGATCTCGATGAAATCGCGGCCTTCGGCCATGTTGTCGATTACCGTCTTTTCCAGGTCCAACTGGTGGCGCAACTGGTCGAAATAGGCGACTTCCAGCTTGGTACCGCTTTCGACGGTACCACTGGTCGGTTGCAGACCGCCCAGCATCAGCTTCAGCAGCGTGGTCTTGCCCGTGCCGTTCGCGCCCAGCAGGCCGATACGGTCCTGACGCTGCAGGACCATGGAAAAATCCTTGACCAGCATCGGGCCACCAGGGTGGGCGAAACTGACGTTCTCGAGCAGCATCACCTGCTTGCCGGACTTTTCCGCGACATCCAGCTGGATGGTCGCCTTGCCCTGGCGCTCGCGGCGCTCGCCACGCTCCACACGCAACGCCTTGAGGGCGCGAACGCGGCCTTCGTTACGGGTGCGTCGGGCCTTGATGCCCTGGCGAATCCAGACCTCTTCCTGGGCCAGGCGCTTGTCGAACAGCGCGTTGGCGGTTTCCTCGGCGGCCAGCATGGCTTCCTTGTGCACCAGGAAGCTGGCGTAGTCGCCGTTCCAGTCGATCAGGCCACCACGGTCCAGTTCGAGGATGCGCGTCGCCAGGTTCTGCAGGAAAGAGCGGTCGTGAGTGATGAACAGCACGGCGCCATTGAAGCCGCTCAATGCGTCTTCCAGCCAGGCGATGGCACCGATGTCCAGGTGGTTGGTCGGCTCGTCGAGCAGCAGCAGGTCGGGTTCGGACACCAAGGCCTGCGCCAGCAGCACGCGGCGACGCCAGCCTCCGGAAAGCTCGGCCAGGGTCTTGTCGGCAGGCAGCTGCAGACGGCTGAGAGTGCTGTCGACCAATTGCTGCAGGCGCCAGCCGTCACGGGCCTCGAGTTCGCTCTGCACGTGCATGAGCTTGTCCAGGTCTTCATCGCCCTGGATGTTCTGGCTCAGGTGATGGTATTCGGCAAGCAGCGCGCCTACACCCTCCAGGCCCTCGGCCACGACGTCGAAGACACTGCGATCGTCGGCCACCGGGAGTTCCTGCGGCAACTCGCCAATCTTCAGGCCCGGGGCTCGCCAGATCTCGCCGTCGTCGGGTTTCTGCTCACCCTTGACCAGGCGCAGCATGCTCGACTTGCCAGTACCGTTGCGGCCGATGATGCACACCCGCTCACCACGGGCGATCTGCCAGGAAACCTTGTCCAGCAGCGGCATCGCGCCGAACGCAAGGGACACATCGCTTAATTTGAGCAGGGTCATGATCTTCTCCAAAAACCGGGGGCGCATTCTACCCGACTTGACCGGCCAGCACATTATGCCGACTGTCCCATTGAGGCTTTGCGCCTGTCGCGATGACATTACAACTCGACACAAGCACAACGCTTCATCCATGCCTGGCAAACGGCTAAGCTAGGGCAATGCCACCTCATCAGTGCTGGCTTCGCCGTCACTTTTCATGATTCCACTGCCCGGACGTATCATGCGCAGCCGCCTGTTCCAAATTGTTTCATGCCTGTTGCTCAGCGCGGCTACCGCCAGCTCGGCACAAGCGCTCGACCTCAGCCAGCAACGCCAGTACTACGACGAAGCCAAGCGTGCACTGGCCAAGGGCGACAAGGGCCCGTACCTGCGTTACGCCCAGGCCCTGAGCGACTACCCGTTGACGCCCTACCTGGCGTACGACGAGTTGACCGCCCGTCTCAAAAGCGCAAGCAATCAGGAGATCGAGCGTTTTCTCGCGGCCCATGGCGACCTGCCCCAGGCCAACTGGATGAAGCTGCGCTGGTTGCGCTGGCTCGCCGAGCGTGGCGAATGGGAAACGTTCGTCAAATATTACGATCCCAAGCTCAACTTCACCGAACTCGATTGCCTGAACGGCCAGTACCAGATCAGCCATGGCCTGCGCGCCGAAGGTTTCGCCTCCGCCGAAAAGCTCTGGAACGTCGGCAAGTCGCAACCGACCGCCTGCGACACGTTGTTTGGCATGTGGGCCGCCGAAGGCCAGTTGACCGAAGCGCGCCGCTGGCACCGTGCCAAGCTGGCAACCCAGGTGCGCAACTACGGGCTGGCGAACAGCCTGGTGAAGTCAATGACCACGCTTGAGCCAGAAGGCCGCCTGCTGATCGACGTGGCGCAGAAGCCCGAGCTGCTCAACCAGCCTTCGCGCTTCGCCCCGGTCACCGAGGCTATGTCCGACGTGGTCAGCCTCGGCTTGCGCCGCCTGGCGCGCCAGGACCCCGAGCAAGCCATGGCACTGCTGGACGACTACGCCAGGCGCATGCATTTCTCTCTCGACGAAAAAGTCGCCATCGCTCGCGAGATCGGCCTGACCCTGGCGCGCCGCTACGACCCCCGCGCCCTTGACCTGATGACTCGCTACGACCCTGAGCTGCGTGACGACACCGTCAGCGAATGGCGGATGCGCCTGCTGCTGCGCCTCGGGCGCTGGCAGGAAGCATACGATCTGACCCGCCGCCTGCCTCGGGAACTGGCCGACAGCAGTCGCTGGCGTTACTGGCAGGCGCGCAGCCTGGAACTGGCGCGACCTGATGATCCGCAAGTCGCAAAGCTGTACCAGGGCGTGGCGGGCGAGCGTGATTTCTACGGCTTCCTGGCCGCCGATCGCGTACAGAGCCCGTATCAGCTGAACAACAAGCCACTGGTCCTGAGCCAGCAGCTGGTCAACAAGGTCCGCGACACGCCGGGCATTCGTCGGGCGCTGGAATTCCATGCCCGCGGCCAGATCGTCGATGGTCGGCGCGAGTGGTACCACGTGAGCCGCCATTTCAGTCGCGACGAAATGGTGGCCCAGGCGCGCCTTGGCTACCAGATGCGCTGGTACTTCCCCGCCATTCGCACCATCAGCCAGGCCAAGTACTGGGACGATCTGGATGTACGCTTCCCGATGGCCCACCGCGACACGCTGGTGCGCGAAGCCAAGGTACGGGGCCTGCATTCGAGCTGGGTCTTTGCCATCACTCGCCAGGAAAGCGCCTTCATGGACGACGCCCGCTCCCCGGTCGGCGCCAGTGGCCTGATGCAGCTGATGCCGGCCACGGCCAAGGAAACCGCACGCAAGTTCAACATCCCCCTGGCATCGCCAGCCCAGGTCCTCAACCCGGACAAGAACATCCAGCTCGGCGCGGCCTACCTGAGCCAGGTGCACAGTCAATTCAACGGCAACCGGGTGCTGGCTTCGGCCGCGTACAACGCCGGCCCGGGCCGTGTGCGGCAATGGCTTCGCGGAGCCAAGCACCTGAGTTTCGATGTCTGGGTCGAGTCCATTCCTTTCGATGAGACCCGCCAGTATGTGCAGAACGTGCTGTCCTACTCGGTGATCTACGGCCAGAAGCTCAATTCGCCACAACCGCTGGTGGATTGGCACGAACGCTACTTCGACGACATGTGATACCGGGCGAGCCCAACGGTCATGCACTGCCAGGTGACCGAAGGGCTTGACGCACAGCCTGCCTTTCTACTCGAGCACCTCGACCTCCATCCCCACCTCGAGCACGCCGCGGCCATCCACGGCCACGTTCTGGCCAAACAGCACGTCACCCTCCTTCTCGCGGAAGGTCTTGAGGGTAGTCAGGGGCTCGCGATCGGGACTGCGCTGGCCGGTTCGCGGATCCAGCGTGGTGAAGATGCAACGCACGCTGGGCTTGAGCACGCGAAACGTCAGAGGGCCTATGCGGATCCGCTTCCAGCCATCCTCGGCGAACGGGGCACTGCCCACGACCACCAGGTTAGGACGAAACCGCAACATCTCCATGGGCCGGTCCATCCGGCGGTTGAGCTCATCGAGAGAGGCCTGACCGATCAGCAAGAGAGGAAAGCCGTCCGCAAAGGCGGCTCGGTCGCTGTTTGCGCCATAGCCGCTAGGCAGGTAGCGGGCACGGTGCTCGGGACAATGCACCAGCCGAACCGGCTTGCCAAGGAATCGGGACAACCAGGCGGCAGCCGCCTCTCCCGCGTCCGGCACACGCAGAGAATCGCGCCACACCATCACCCCACGCAAGGCTTGGTCGCCATCGGGAACAGCCAGGTCCAGGGCCATCTGTCCCGGCGCCTCCAAGCGCAACCGTCCATCGACGTCGCAGGTGGCGGTGAGCTGACTCAGCTGCGGCCAGGCCCTCTGGGTCAGAAAACGACCGTTACCCTCTTCGATCAGCATCCAGCGACGGTCGCCCTCCAATCCCAGCAGGTCCACGGGTGATCGCTGCAGGCGCTGCGCCTGCGCCGACTTGACTGGGTAACGATACAGCTCGCTGAGAAACATAGGCGCCTGCCTTGCGTCGGTTCGAAGACGACAAGCTTATACCGACGCAAGGGCGGACGCAGGTTCAGCCGGGGGTCTTGTCCAGCATCAGGCGCTGCTGCACCACTTCGACCAACTTGTCGGGCTGGAACTTGGAAAGGAAGTTGTCGCAGCCGACTTTTCTTACCATCGACTCGTTGAAGCTGCCGGACAGAGAGGTATGCAGCACGACATAAAGCCCACGCAAGCGCGGATCGTTGCGGATCTCGGTGGTGAGCCTGTAACCGTCCATCTCCGGCATCTCGGCATCGGTGAAGACCATCAGCAGCTTCTCGCAGACATCCTCACCGGCATCGGCCCACCCCTTGAGCAGACGCAAGGCCTTGAGCCCATCACTGGCCACGTGCAGCTTCATGCCGAGCTGCGAAAGGGTGTCGCGCAATTGCGCGAGGGCGACCGTCGAATCGTCGACCAGCAGCACCTCGCGGCCACGGGCCCGCGCCATCACGGGGCCTTCGAGCCTGTCGCGGGACACCTTGGCGTTGTAGGGCACGATCTCGGCCAGCACTTTTTCCACATCGATGACCTCGACCAACTGCTCGTCCACCTTGGTGATCGCTGTCAGGTAGTGCTGGCGACCGGCGCTGGTCGGGGGCGGCAGAATGGCTTCCCAGTTCATGTTGACGATGCGGTCGACGCCGCCGACCAGAAATGCCTGAACGGAGCGGTTGTACTCGGTCACGATGATGGTGCTGTCGGGGCCCGGCTGCAGTGGACGCATCCCGATGGCCTGGGACAGGTCGATCACCGGCAGGGTCTGGCCACGCAGGTTGACCACTCCACAGACGAACGAATGGCGCTGGGGGATCAAGGTAAGCTTGGGCAACTGCAGGACTTCCTGCACCTTGAACACGTTGATCGCGAACAGCTGGCGACCCGCCAGGCGGAACATGAGGATTTCGAGGCGGTTTTCACCCACCAATTGCGTTCGTTGGTCTACCGTGTCGAGAATGCCAGCCATTGAACAACCCCCAGGCTTCAATCAGAAATAAGTGCGTGCCAGATATATCGACCGCATCGACCGCGGCTTGACCCCCGAGGTCAATCCGCAGACAATTGATATCACATTAATATTACCCAGGACGATCACCAAGTTCGATTAGGCTTCTCTCAGGGATTTCCTTACCCGTCATAAGGCAAACCCTGATATTCGATATGAGCGTTAGCCATTAAGGTGGCGCCCTCTCAACGCATGACGGAGTCGGGCCCTTGCTTGCGACAGTTTCATTGGGGCACACCACATCCTTGTTCTTTCTGGTCGGAGTTTCCTGATGCCGGGTACCACTCTCCCAGGCAATGTCCTCCAGGCGTTCCTGAACGACACACAAGGCCTGCTGAGCCGTTGCCAAGAATGTGTCCAGCACTTGGTGCTGATCGAGAATGATCCCGATGCCTGCCAATGCCTTGTCGAAACGCTCGACAACCTCGGCCTTCGCGCGCGCGCGCACGGGCTGGTGGAAGTGGCCAGCTACACCAGCCGTCTTCAAGGTTTGCTCGGGACTGCCTGCAACCGTCTTAGATTGCATGGCCGTGCCTTGCCATTGCTCGAGGCCTGCCTGACGCTTCTGGCCTGGCAGCTCGAGCTGGTCGATCCGCGCACGGGCTGTCTAGATCTGGATACCCATGAACAGGACATGCTGCTGGACGAGTTGGCCGTCGCTCTCGACCTGCCCCGCTCACAGGCACGCCTCTCGCCCTGAGCTCACCACCCAAGTAGTGTGGCTGTTCACTTCCACCAAGCGGCACGACAAACTTTCCCAGTGCCGGGAAAGTCGCGTTTTATCGCCGCTCAATGAAATCCGCTATCCTTGGCCAGCGCTTGAAGTTTGCCGCGCAGTTGTTCAGGTTATTGTCCCGGACAATAATTAGTAGCACTACGCTATCCTTGCCCCGCCATCCTCCCCTGTCCTGCTCTACAAAGCCTCCCGAGGTTGGCAGTCCACGCATGCGAGACCAAATCTTCATGAAGTGATAAGATGCGCACCCTCCACTCTTTGTGAAACAGGCAGCCATTGGTTGATGGCGGTCGTATCGCATGCGCTATATTCAAGTTCAGCCCGGCTTGCACAATGCATTCAAGTTTCAAGACTTCCCCGCCTCTTGGCACGACCCGCCTCTCGCCTCCCGGGTCCGATATGTCCCAAGGCCTGGCAGCGGTAGTCTTCGCGCACTGGCACTTACGTTCCACGGCTCGGGCATGCAATTCAAGGCAGATGCCAACTGCCATCCGTCTGTTCGCATTGAATACCTGCCTGCTCGAAGGCGCCAGGAACCCTAGTCATCATGACTTGTAGATTGCTTCTGGTGGACGAACACTTGTTGATTCGCGCGGGAGTTCGCGCCTTGGTTGCCGACATCCCAGATTACCTGGTCGTGGGCGAAGCTCCGGACAGCCACCGGCTCGTCAACCTGGTGGAACAACTGGTGCCGGATATCGTTCTACTGAATGTCTCGCTGGGCTGCACGAGCGGTCTCGATGCGCTGGTTCAGCTGCGCGCCAATGGCTGTTGCTGCAAAGTATTGATTCTGTCGATGCACGACGACCCGGACCTGATCATGCGCTCGCTGGAAAGCGGTGCCCACGGCTACCTGCTCAAGGACACCACCGCTACCGAGCTGAGACAGGCGTTGGCAGCCCTGCGCAACGGTGAACGCTACCTCAGCCCGGCGATCGCCCATATCGTCATAGACAGGGCCCTGCTCGGTATACGCATTGGCAGGCAGGATAGCGCCGCGCGCAGCAAGCTGACGGTGCGCCAGTTGGAGATCCTGCGGCTGATCGCGCGCGGCAAGTCGACCCGTGAAATCGCCAATGGGCTGGGCTTGAGCATCAAGACCGTGGAAACCCACCGCTCGCAAATCATGAAACGCTTGCAGATCCACGATGTGGCGGGCCTGGCCCTGTTTGCCGTGCGCGAAAAGATCATCAGCCTGGATGACTGAGCAGGGGTGAATCTGCCGGCAGGTGCAGCTTCAGTGCCGCAGGCCGGGCCTCGAAACGCAAGCTCTGGCCTTTCAGCGGTTCGCCGTCGAGATTGATGTCCAGGCCCTGGGAACTGGTGATCTCTACCCACGGCAGCCGCTTGCGAATGTAGAGCCCTTCCCCGGACATCAGCTCACGCAAGGCCCCCACCACCTCCTGGGGTGCCGGCAAGATGCTGATATCCAGCAAGCCGTCATCGATGACCGCCTCCGGGCACAGCTCATGCCCGCCCCCCGCCTGCCGGCCGTTGCCGATGCCCAGCGCAAGGATATTGCCCTGCCAGTCGAAGTCAGGCCCGTGCAGCTCCACCGAGGCGGCCTGGAGCTCGCTGAAGCGGGTCAGCCCGGTGATGAGGTACGCGGCGGCGCCCAGCACTTTTTTCAGGTCCTCCGAGGTATTCGCGGTCACCTGACTGCCGAATCCACCAGTTGCCATGTTCAGGAACACCTGATCGCCCACCTGGCCGAGATCGACCGCCCGAGGCATGTGCTCGAGCAGCGCCAGCGCGGCATCAGGCTCCAGGGGCACACCCGCGGCCTTGGCAAAGTCATTGGCGGTGCCCAGCGGCAGCAAGGCGAGGCTGGCAGTTGCGCCCGCCATGGCCTCGGCCACGTCGCGCAGGGTCCCGTCCCCGCCTCCAGCCACCACATGGCTGTAGCCCGCCGCCAGAGCTTCGGCCACGAGGCGCTGGGCGTCGCCGGCTTCCCAGGTCAGACGTACATCCAAAGTCCATCCACGCTCGCGCATTGCACCCACTGCGCTACGCACTTCTTCGTTCAGGGCCTGCTTGCCGTGCAGGACCAGCATTGCCTTGCGCTCGTGCATCATGCCACTCCGAAAATGAACCACCCGAATCTCGACCACGGCGAGCGGCGAAATGCTGCAAGCCTACCCTGGCGAGGATGGAAAAGATCACAGATGCCGTCTCGATACACCGCGCCGCTCCTGTCAGCGAGGCGACGCGGACGGTCAGCCAAGCAGTTCGCTCAGCGGAATGAACACGACGCTATCACCCCGCTGCGGGGTGGCGCCTTCGCGGACCTCGACCAGCCCCTCCGCCCAGGCGGCGCTACGCAGGACGCCCGAGCTCTGGTTCTTGTAGATATGCGCTTGCCCCTCTTCCAAACGTGCGCGCAGATACTCGCGACGGGTACCCGCCCTGGGCCAGTCGAAGCCTGCCGGAACGCTGAACTGCAGCGGCGAAACCTCCGCCACGCCCTGACGCCGCAACAGATAGGGACGGGTCAGCAGGCCGAACGTGACCAGGGTGGACGCCGGATTACCCGGCAGGCCGATGACCGGAACACCACGGAAATGACCGAAAGTCAGTGGCTTGCCTGGCTTGATCGCCAGCTTCCACAACGACAGCTCGCCTGCCTCGCGTAACGCGATGCCCAGGTAGTCCGCCTCGCCCACCGACACCCCGCCCGTGGACAGGATGAGATCGACATCGCCCAGTCCGGCCAGGCAAGCGCGGGTCGTGTCCAGATCATCGACGATGATGCCGACGTCCCGTACTTCGCAACCCAGGCGCTGTAGCCAACTGGCCAGCAGGCGCCGGTTGCTGTTGTAGATTTGCCCGGGCCCCAACGGCTGGCCTGGCTCGACCAGCTCGTCGCCGGTCGACAACACAGCTACGCGCACGCGTCTGACGACATCGAGCTCGGCAACGCCAAGGGTGGCGGCCAGACCGAGTTCTATCGGCCCCAACCGCGTGCCCGCGGCCAGCACCAGCTCACCGGCACGGGTTTCCTGACCCTGCGGCCTGACATTGCGATTGACTGCCAAGGGCTCGCGAAAGACCACCCGGCCATCGTCCAGGACGTCGGTGTTCTCCTGCATTTCGACGCAATCGGCACCCTCGGGCAAAGGCGCTCCGGTGAAGATGCGCGCGCAGGTGCCTGGCTCCAGAGGGGTGGGCGCATGCCCGGCGAAGATGCGCTGGCTGACCGACAGCGGCTGGCCTTGCCAGTCCGCCACGCGCAAGGCATAGCCATCCATCGCACTGTTCGGCCAGGGCGGCAGGTCAAGACTGGCGACCAGCCCGGTGGCCAGCACGCGGCCATCGGCGTCGGCCAGAGGCACACGTTCGGTTTCCCTGATCGGCGAGGCTTCGGCCAATGCCAGCAAACGCTCGACAGCCTGTTCGACCGGCATCAATGGCCGGTTCGCGCCTGCCTCACCCACGGCTTTCACAAGGAGCGGCCTGTTTGAGGTGCGGCACGAAGTTGCAGGGGCGATGCCGGGCATCGAGCTGTTCGGCGAGAATACCGTCCCAGCCCGTGCGCACCGCGTTGGTCGACCCCGGCAGGCAGCACACCAGGGTGCCGTTGGCCAACCCGGCCAGGGCACGCGACTGAACGGTGGAGGTGCCGATGTCGGCCAGTGAGATCTGCCGGAACAGTTCGCCAAAGCCGTCGACCTGCTTGTCGAGCAGGCAGGCCACCGCCTCGGGAGTGCTGTCACGACCGGTAAAGCCGGTGCCTCCGGTAATCAATACGACCTGTACTCGTTCATCGGCGATCCAGGTAGCTACCTGGGCGCGAATCTTGTACAGATCGTCCTTGAGCAGCACGCGATCGGCCAGATTGTGCCCTGCCTCGGTGAGGCGATCGACGAAGGTCTGGCCCGAGGTGTCGGTCTCTGACGTCCGCGTATCGCTGACCGTCAGCACGGCGATGTTCAGCGCGATGAAAGGTGTATCTGCCTTGGCTTTCATGAAAGGCCCTTGAATGCATTACAGGAAAAGAGAAATGGCCATTGTTATATCACAGCCCGTTCCTCCCTCGGCCGAGCCTCTGGATGCTGCGCCGGATCAACGTCGAGATTCCGGCACTGTGCTTCACTTCCCGAGGAACTTGCACTGACGTACCGCGTCATAACGTCATCCAACACCTTCACACTGGAGAAACATGATGATCACACGGACCCTTCCTGCCTTCGTACTCGCCTTGGGCATTGGCGCTCTCGCCGGCTGTGCATCGCCCACCGTCATCACCCTGAACGACGGTCGCGAGATCCAGGCGGTGGATACCCCGTCCTACGATGAGGACTCGGGCTTCTACGAATTCGAACAGCTCGATGGCAAGCGCTCGCGAGTCAACAAGGATCAGATCCGCACCGTCAAGGAGTTGTGATCCAGCGTCCCATCCGGGGCTTGCAGGCATGAAAAGCAGCGGAGCAAGATTTTCCTTATCGGAGTGTAGCGCAGCCAGGTAGCGCGTCTCGTTCGGGACGAGAAGGCCGCAGGTTCGAATCCTGTCTCTCCGACCAGATTATCGCTCGCAGCAAAAAGCCCGCTCAGCGCGGGCTTTTTGCTGTCTGGAACAAGGCGCCCCCACCGGGGACGCCTGCGCCGCATCGCTTAGAGCGCGGCCGCCGACTCGGCAGTGCTTTCCGGCAGCACCGGCACGTACAGTAGTTGCAGACGCGAGCTGCTCCATTCACGGGTCTTGTTAGTCAGCTCAAGATCGTTGTTCAGCTTTTGACCGTAGGTCGGCACGATTTCCTTGAGCTTGGCCTGCCACTCCGGCGTCTGAATGCGGTCCTTGAAGGTCTTCTCCAGCACGGTCAGCATGATTGGCGCGGCGGTCGATGCACCTGGCGACGCGCCCAGCAGGGCTGCGATGGTGCCGTCCTGGGAAGCGACGACTTCGGTACCGAACTGCAGGATGCCGCCGTGCTCCGGATCCTTCTTGATGATCTGGACGCGCTGGCCCGCCTGCAGCAGTTTCCAGTCTTCGTTCTTCGCGTTCGGGAAGTACTCGCGCAGGGCATGCATGCGGTCGTCGAAGCTGAGCATCAACTGACCCATCAGGTAGGTGCTCAGGTCGATGTTATCGATACCCGCATGGACCATCGGCATCACGTTATGAGTGGTCAGCGAAGCGAACATGTCCAGCAGCGAACCATTCTTCAGGTACTTGGTGGAGAAGGTCGCGAAAGGGCCAAACAGCAACACCGGCTTGCCATCGATGATGCGAGTGTCCAGGTGCGGAACGGACATCGGTGGCGCGCCTACCGAAGCCATGCCGTACAGCTTGGCCTGGTGGCGAGCGACGACTTGCGGATTGTCGGTCATCAGGAACTGGCCTCCGACCGGGAAGCCTGCATAGCCATCGGCTTCCGAAATCCCGGATTTCTGCAGCAGTTTCAGCGCGCCGCCACCGGCGCCGATGAACACGAACTTGGCATTGATGCTGGTTTCCTTGCCAGCGTTGGCCAGGTCGGCCACCACCACGTTCCAGGTGTTGTCATCGTTGCGCACGATGTCGCGCACTTCATGGCGCAAGTGCACCTTGACGTTCGGGTTGCGGGTCATCGAAGCGAACAACTGACGCGTGATCTCGCCGAAATTGACGTCGGTACCGATCGGCATGCGCGTCGCGGCAATCTTCTGGTCGCCGGTGCGGTTTTCCATCACCAGCGGTACCCACTTGCCGATCTGCGCAGGGTCTTCGGAATACTCCATGCCACGGAACAGCGAACTGTGCTGCAAGGCTTCATGACGCTTCTTGAGGAAGGCGACGTTCTTGTCACCCCAGACGAAGCTCATGTGCGCAACGTTGTTGATGAAGGATTTCGGGTTGCTCAGCACGCCCTGCTCGATCTGGTAGGCCCAGAACTGCTTGGAAATCTCGAACTGCTCGTTGACGCCCACGGCCTTGCTGATATTGATCGTGCCATCGGCCCCTTCGCTGGTGTAGTTCAGCTCGCAGAAAGCCGAGTGGCCGGTACCGGCATTGTTCCAGGCATTGGAGCTCTCTTCGGCGACCTGATCCATGCGCTCGTAGACATCGATGGACCAGTTCGGCTCCAGTTCGGTCAGGTAGGTTCCCAGGTTTGCGCTCATGATGCCGCCACCGATCAGCAGCACATCGACGGTCTTGTCCGCGCTACCCGGCTTGGAGCAACCGATGACGCTCAGGCAGAGGAGCGCCAGCAGGATCTTTTTCATAACTACATCCAATTTGAGTTAAGTAATTGGCAAGGACCATTGCCCTCTCTGCACGCCCGGATTGTTGTTCTGCCTCGCGCGGCCACGGCTCAATGCCGAACTCCCCTGCAAGCGCTTGCCTGCGGGGACGATCAGTGGCCGACGGCTGGTGTTTTCCGATAAGTCAGGGAATGCTTGCCACGGGTCTTGGCCCAGGCGCCTTTAAGCACGAGGCATGCCAACTTTGGATCGACCAACGCCCAATAGCTAGGACGAGTCGTCGCACCCCATATTGGCGGGTTTTCATGGCGACAATCCGCCACATCCTACAAAGAGATCGCAGGAAATGTGGCGGATTTCCCCGAGGCGATCAGGCCTTCAAACGCGAGGTGACTTCCGCTAGCTGCCCCGACAGGCCATGCAGGCGGTGGCCCGCCTGTTCGGTGTGTTGCACGGCTTCCTGGTTGGCCGTGGCAATGCGGGTGATCTCGATCAAGTTGCGCGAAATGTCCTCGGCCACGCTGGTCTGCTCTTCCGCCGCCGTGGCGATCTGGCGATTCATGTCACGGATCGCTTCGACCGACAGCGTGATGCGCTGCAGCATGTGCCCGGCCTGCTGGACCTGTTCGGCGCCCTCCTCGCTACGCTGCTGGCCACTTTCGATGGCCTTGACTGCCTCCAGCGCCCCGGACTGCACGGCTTCGATGATCTGATGGATTTCAGCGATCGATGCGGCTGTCCGCTGGGCCAGGCTGCGCACCTCGTCCGCGACCACGGCGAAGCCACGGCCCGCCTCGCCGGCCCGTGCGGCTTCGATAGCCGCGTTGAGGGCCAGCAGATTGGTCTGCTCGGCGATGCCACGGATCACTTCGAGCACCTTGCCGATACGTGTGCTGTCGTTCTCCAGATGGCGAATCACCGCGGCCGTCCCGGCGATTTCGCGATTGACCACGCCGATGATGTCGATGGTCGCCTGCATCACCTGCTCGCCCGACTGGGCGCTCTGATCCGCCTCATCGGCTGCCCGCGCCGCTTCGGCGGCATGCCGAGCGACTTCCTGCGCGGTGGCGGACATCTCGTGCATGGCCGTGGCCACCTGATCGGTGCGCTGGAACTGGTCCTGGGTCCCTTGCGCCATGCCACCAGCCAAGGTACGCAATTGGCCGCTGGCAGTTTCCAGTTCCACGGCGTTGCCCTGCAAGCGGCCGATGGTTTCGGCAAGAAAATCGCGCAAGGTGTTGGCAGCCAGTGCCAGCCGACCCAATTCGTCCTGGCGACGACTGACCACCCGCGCCTCGAACCGCCCTCGGCTAAGTTGAGCGACGTAATCGATCAGCTCGCGAATGGGCTCGATCAGGCTGCGGTTGACCAACCACAGGCTGAACAGACCGACCAGCAATGCCGACGCCAGCATCACCAGCAGACCTAGCCAAACCGTGCGCCGCGCCCCTTCATTGATGGCCGCCGCCTGTTGCCGCGCATCAGCGCGCAAGTGCTCGACCAGGTCACTCATCTGCTCGCTCGCGGCGCGATCCACCCCTTTGACGGCCAGATCGCCAGCCATTGCATCGCCACCCGCCGCGATGAAGGCCTGACGACCTCGTTCGTAGGCCTGACCGAGCTGTCGATGGCTGACACCGAGTTGCTGCAGTCGCGCCTTGAGATCGCCGTCGCTGCTGTCGATCAACTCCCCAAGCAGGTGCTGGACCTGGCGTTCCCGTGCCTGGAACTGCGACCAGTACTTGTCCCGTTCGGCAGGCTCGCGGCCCCGCAACAGCACGTTCTTCCACTCCTGCACCTGGATCTTGAACTGCAGATTGGCTTCGTCGATCAGTTGCGAGGCCTGCAATGGACCTTCCACCAGCCGGGCATACCCCTGCACGCTGGAAGAAAGAAACTGGAAGCACACCAGGGCGATCAGCAGCATCGCTGCCAGACTGCCGCCAAGCAGGGTAAGAAGTTGCACTCTGAGGGATTTACGCAGCATTGCGGATCTCGGAACAAGGAAGAAGGATCGGCGCCGTTGCAGGCACCGGTCAGGCAAAGACGTCCCTGTCCTCGTTCGCTACTGGCCATTTCAGGCCAGAGGCCGTCATCGATCGATGACGGCGAAGGCAGATACTCTCAAGCAATTGCTACAGAAATGTTACAAGTCAGCGCCTACCGGGAGTTGCCTTGCAGCCCCGCCTGGCAAGGCCAACCTGTGCCCGTACCGCCCTGGGTTCAGGTCGAGGCGAACTGCAAGGACGCCAGACGGGCGTAGAGCGGGCTTCGTTCCAGGAGTTCTCGATGAGTGCCGACCGCCACAAGCCGCCCCTGGTCGATGACGGCAATTCGATCGGCATGCTGCACCGTGGCCAGTCGGTGCGCGATGACCAGGGTCGTACGGCCGGCCATGAGTCCGGGCAAGGCTTGCTGGATCAGGTGCTCGCTTTGCGCATCGAGCGCGCTGGTGGCTTCGTCGAGCAGCAGGATGGGAGCATCTACCAACAGCGCTCGAGCAATGGCCAGGCGTTGCCGCTGCCCACCCGAAAGACCGATGCCTCCTTCTCCCAGAAGCGTCTGGTAACCCTGGGGCAATTCCTTGATGAAGGTATCGGCATGGGCGCTGCGCGCGGCAGCTTCCACCTGTGCCTGGGTCGCGTCGGGCCGGCCGTAGCGAATATTGGCCTCGACCGTGTCGCGAAACAGCGCAGGGTTTTGTGCCACGAGCGCGAACTGGCGGCGCAGCACTGTCGGTTCGAGCCCGGTGACAGCTTGTCCATCGAGCAGGATGCGCCCCTGCTGCGGGTCATAGAAACGCAGGAGCAAGTCGAACAGCGTGGATTTCCCCGCACCCGAAGGACCTACCAGCGCCAGCGTCTGACCCGGCTCGACGGTCAGGGTCAGGTTATCTAGGGCAGCGATGGTGGGCCGTGAGGGGTAGGCGAAACGTAGCCCCTGCAGCTCGATCCGACCCCGAGCGCGAATGATCGTAGAGGTTGCATCCTGGTCCGGGGGCAGGATGTCACTGCGCGCCGCCAACAGCTCGGCGATCCGTTCGGCTGCACCGGCGGCGCGCTGCAGTTCGCCTATCACTTCACTAAGGGTGCCGAACGCGCTACCGACGATCAGGCTGTAGAAGACGAATGCCGCCAGTTCGCCACCGGAAATGCGTCCGGCCATCACGTCCATGCCGCCGACCCAGAGCATGACCGCCACCGCGCCGAGCACCAGGACGATCACCAAGGTAATCAACCAGGCACGCTGGAAGATCCGTCGCCGCGCCACATCGAACGCCGCCTCGACCGTCTCGGCGAACAGGGTCCGGTCGCGCTCCTGATGGTTATAGGCCTGCACGGTCTTGATCTGCCCGAAGGTCTCGGCGACGTAACTGCCGACATCGGCGATCCGATCCTGGCTCTGTCGCGACAGACTGCGCACCCGTCGACCGAACAGCAGGATAGGCGCCAGCACCAGCGGCAGGGCCAATACCACGATACTGGTGAGCTTGGGATTGGTGATGAACAACAGCACCACCCCACCGATCACCATCAGCGCATTGCGCAGAAACAGCGACAGCGACGAGCCGATCACCGATTGCAGCAACGTGGTGTCGGTGGTCAGCCGCGATTGGATCTCGGAGCTGCGGTTATCCTCGAAAAACCCCGGATGCAGGTCGATCAGGTGTTCGAAGACCGCTCGACGGATGTCCGCGACGCAGCGCTCGCCAATCCATGAAACCAGATAGAAGCGGCTGAACGTCCCGACCGCAAGCGCCAGGACCAATAGCATGAACAGCCCTATGGACTGGTTGAGCAAGTGAGGCGAGCGGGTCATGAAACCCTGGTCCACCAGCAGCCGGATGCCCTGTCCCATGGACAGCGTGATAGCGGCCGTGACCACCAGTGCCAGCAAGGCCAGCACCACCTGGCGACGATAAGGCCGTATGAAATGCAGACCCAGCCGCAAGGCGCGGCGCTGACGGGACGAAACAGGATCAGGCATTGGGAAGCACCGACAGAAAGACTTAAGACTACCACTCGTCCGCTTCCGGGGAACTCCCCGCCGCGCGATGGGCTCCGTGAAGGGGTAACAGCGATCTGGATAGCGGCCTATAGCCTTTAATTCTAAAGTGCCACTGGAGCTTTATCGCGATTTCTGGTGGACTGAGGCCTGCCATGAGGCCCCGGCAAATACTGTCACAGGCCAGTCACGGCAGTAGTCTACCTTTAAGTTGGCCACCTGATGAGGAGACAGGAATGAGCTTGCAGCATAGCAGCGACACACAACACACCACGAACCATGCGCACTCGCAAGTCTGCGGCTCGATCATCGATGCCCAGGGCCAGGAAGTGCCGATTACCGAGCAAATGATCCAAGAAGCTTGCGAACGTCTGGAACGCAGCCGTAGCGAGCCCCGCAAAGACTGAACCAAGAATCCTTTCGACCCGGCGCTCGCGCCGGGTTTTTGTTGCCTGCGATCCAGCGAGGGACAGGATTGGCCTGCTCAGACCAGCACGCCACCCACGGCCTTGACCACCTGCGCCAATTGCGGCGCCTCACCGCGTAGCCGCACCGTCAATCCTTCGATTTCACGGCGGGCCGGATAGTGCTTGCGCAGAAGGTCGAAGGCGGCGCGCTGCTGACCCGGATCGTTGCTCAGGCTGCGGCGAAAATCGGCATCGTCCCGGCGCGGGTCGTACACGGCCCGGCACAGTGTCGCCAGCGCCCAGGCAGGCTCGGCGGCGCTGTCCAGGTCGATCTGCGCCAGACGCTGGCGCGGCAGCAGGTCGGCCAGGCGCACCTGTTCCGCCTCACCGCGCCAACGGCACAGGGCCTGGTAGATCTGCGCGGTGCCGCGCTGGCGGCCATCGAGGCTGTAACCGGCGATATGCGGCGTCGCCAGGGTGCACAGGTCGGCCAGATCGAGATCCACCTGCGGCTCGCCTTCCCAGACATCCAGCACCGCATGAAGATCCTCGCGCTCGAGCAGTACCTCACGCAACGCCGCGTTGTCGACCACCGGCCCACGGCTGGCATTGATCAACCACGCCCCCGATCGTAGCCGCGCCAGTTCGCTCCGCCCCAGCAAGTGCCAGGTAGGATAGGCACCGTCACGCTCCAACGGGGTATGCAGGCTGATCACATCACATTGCGCCAGCACCTGTTCCAGGCTGACGAAGTCGCCGCCCTCCTCGGCCTGGCGCTGCGGATCGCAGACCAGCACCTTCCAGCCGAGACCCTGCAGCACCCGCACCAGGCGACCGCCGACCTGGCCTGCGCCGATCACCCCGTAGGTCCGCTCCGGCAGCGCCACACCATCCAGCTCGGCCAACGTCAGGAGGCTACCCAGCACGTAGTCGACGACGCCGCGAGCGTTGCACCCCGGCGCGCTGCTCCAGTGGATTCCGGCCTGGGCGAAGTAGCCAAGGTCCAGATGATCGGTGCCAATGGTGCAGGTACCGACGAAGCGTACTCGGCTTCCCTCGAGCAGTTGCCGGTCGACGCGCGTCACCGAGCGGACCAGCAAGACATCGGCATCCCTGACGCAATCCGCGTCGATGGAACGTCCCGGATAGCGACGGATCTCGCCAAAACCGGCAAAGAAGGCATCGAGCAGCGGTATATTCTCGTCGGCAACAATCAGCATGGCGCTCTCCTTTCAGGGGAACGCAGTGTAGGCCCTCCCGCCGGGGTGTTCCAGCGATGCTCAGTCGTGCTTCTTGCGGATCCAGTACAGATAGGTGCCGGCCTGTTCCTGCTGCTGCACCAGCTCATGGCCAAGAAAGACACAGAACTTGGGAATGTCGCGACGGGTCGAGGGATCGGTGGCGATCACCTTGAGCAGACCGCCCGCCGCCAGGTCACGGACATGTTGATGAAGCATCATCACAGGCTCCGGGCAATTGAGGCCGGAGGCATCGAGAATGGCGTCAGGGGTGAAATCAGTCATGGAAGACTCCGCAAATAATCGTCATTGTCGCGCGTTGGTGTCGCCGTATTCAACGGCGCGCGAGGTCCAGGCGGCGCAGATGGCAGGTCACTTCCTCGCGGTCGTGATACAGCTGCTTGCAGGCGATGGACACCTTTACCTTGCGTGCCTTGAAACCTTCCTCGATACGCTCGAGCAGACGCCGCACTTCGGCATAGCGCTGCTTCATCGGCAGCTTGAGGTTGACCACCGCCTCGCGGCATAGCCCCTCGCCGAGCCAGGTTTCCAGCAACGCGGCATTGCGCGCGGGTTTCTCGACGATATCGCAGACCATCCAATCCACCGTCTGTTTCGGTCGCCAGGTGAAACCGTCGGCCATCAGGTGCTGGACCAGGCCGGTGTCCATCAGGCTCTCGGCCATGGGTCCATTGTCGATGGCGGTCACCAGCATGCCGCGCCTGACCAACTGATAGGTCCAACCACCGGGCGAGGCGCCCAGGTCGACACCGGTCATGTCATCGGCCAGCCGCTGGTCCCATTGGTCTCGGGGGATGAACTGATGCCAGGCTTCCTCGAGCTTGAGGGTGGAACGGCTGGGCGCTTCGCGGGGAAACTTCAGACGCGGGATGCCCATGGGCCACAGGGCGGAATTGTCCGCGGCGGCCAGACCGACGAACACTCGCCGACCACTGATGAAGGTCAGCAACAGGCGCGGTCGAGTCGCGTCTTCGACCAGCCTCCCGGCGTTGGTCAGGGCCTTGCGCAGCGGCCCTTCGAATTTGCGACAGAAGGTCGACAGCTCCTTGCCATCATTGCTGTCGAGCACCTCGAGCCACAGGCTGCCACAGACCGGATAGGTCGCCAGGTGCTCGAGCAGCACACTGATGCGATCGCTTTCCGGCAATTCCAGGTAGACGCCCCGAGCCCATTGGCGCGGGAAGATCAGCTGGTCGAAACGCAGTTCACGGATCAGCCGTTCGCTGCCTTGGTCATCCATGCAGGTGAACTCGGCACAGGCGCTCTGCGGCTTGCCCTTGGCGTATCCGGCCACGCCCAGGCGCGCGGCATGGTCGCTGATCTCGGCGCAGACCTCGCCCTCGAAACCGGGCCGGCAATGCATGAACAGGGTATTCATCTTTCACTCCACGACGGCGGCGCGACAGGCGCTCGCCTTGATCCGGCGCAAGGTGCGCGCCGGCGAGGCGGCGAATGATAAAGCAAGATCGGAACCCGCGACATGCCTGGGGGGTCCAGTATTGAGTCAGGGGGTCAAACAGGACCTGCCTGATCATTCAGCCAAGGTCCGTGCCGTGCGGACCCTCACAGAGGCGGTGACACCGGCAACCCTTCGCAGTGGCCGGGCACCGGCACACCAGGAGTTGGCAATGCCCTCGCTCGATAGCCTGACCACGCTCAAGACGCTGACGGTAGCCGGCCGTCCCTATCACTATTTCAGCCTGACCGAGGCGGCCACCCAGCTTGGCGATCTCCGGCGCCTGCCCATGTCCCTGAAGGTCCTGCTGGAGAACCTGCTGCGCTGGGAGGACGGCAAGACCGTCACCGGCGAGGACCTGCAGGCCCTGGTCGACTGGCTCAAGGAGCGCCGCTCGGACCGCGAGATCCAGTACCGCCCTGCTCGCGTGCTGATGCAGGACTTCACCGGGGTCCCCGCCGTGGTCGACCTGGCGGCCATGCGCGCGGCCATGGCCAAGGCCGGCGGCGATCCCCAGCGGATCAACCCGCTGTCGCCGGTAGACCTGGTGATCGACCATTCGGTGATGGTCGACCGCTACGCGACCAAAGAAGCCTTTGCCGAAAACGTCGACATCGAGATGCAGCGCAACGGCGAGCGCTATGCCTTCCTGCGTTGGGGCCAGAGCGCCTTCGACAACTTCAGCGTGGTGCCGCCTGGGACTGGCATCTGCCACCAGGTCAATCTGGAATACCTGGGACGCACCGTCTGGACCCGCGAAGAGGATGGTCGGACCTACGCGTTCCCCGACACCCTGGTCGGGACCGATTCGCACACCACCATGATCAACGGCCTCGGCGTGCTCGGCTGGGGCGTCGGTGGTATCGAGGCGGAAGCCGCCATGCTGGGCCAACCGGTGTCCATGCTGATCCCGGAAGTCATCGGTTTCAAGCTGACCGGCAAGCTGCGCGAAGGCATCACCGCCACCGACCTGGTCCTGACCGTGACCCAGATGTTGCGCAAGAAGGGCGTGGTCGGGAAGTTCGTCGAGTTCTATGGCGACGGCCTGGCAGAACTGTCCCTGGCCGACCGTGCCACCATCGCCAACATGGCCCCTGAGTACGGCGCCACCTGCGGCTTCTTCCCGGTCGATGAAGTGACGCTCGACTACCTGCGCCTGTCGGGTCGCCCAACCGAGACCGTGCAACTGGTCGAGACCTATTGCAAGGAACAGGGACTGTGGCGCCTGCCGGGCCAGGAGCCGACCTTCACCGATACACTCTCCCTGGACATGGACAGCGTGGAAGCCAGCCTCGCGGGCCCCAAGCGGCCGCAGGACCGTGTTGCCCTGCCTCTGGTGGGCGAAGCGTTCGACGGCTTCCTGGGCTTGCAGCCCAAGCCGCTCAACAAGGAAGTGGGGAGACTGGAAAGCGAAGGCGGCGGTGGCGTATCGGTGGGCAACGCCGACATGGCTGGCGAGGCCAGCTATGAGTACCAGGGCACCAGGCATACCCTGCGCGATGGCGCCGTGGTCATCGCTGCCATCACCTCTTGCACCAATACCTCCAACCCCAGCGTGATGATGGCGGCCGGCCTGGTGGCGAAGAAAGCCGTGGAGAAGGGCCTGAAACGCAAGCCTTGGGTAAAAAGCTCTCTGGCGCCTGGCTCCAAGGTGGTGACCGACTATTTCAAGGCTGCTGGCCTGACGCCTTTCCTCGATCAACTGGGCTTCGACCTGGTCGGCTACGGCTGCACCACTTGCATCGGCAACTCCGGGCCACTCGACGCGGCGATCGAGCAGGCCATCAACGGCGCGGACCTGACGGTCGCCTCGGTGCTGTCCGGCAACCGCAACTTCGAAGGACGCGTGCATCCGCTGGTCAAGACCAACTGGCTGGCGTCTCCGCCTCTGGTCGTCGCTTTCGCCTTGGCAGGCACCGTGCGCATCGACCTGACCCGCGAGCCACTGGGCACCGACAAGGAAGGCAACCCGGTCTACCTGCGCGATATCTGGCCTAGCCAGAAGGAGATCGCCGAGGCCGTCGCCAACGTCGAGACGGGCATGTTCCACAAGGAGTACGCCGAAGTCTTCGCCGGTGACGCTCAGTGGCAGGCGATCGAGGTGCCCCAGGCGGCCACTTATGTGTGGCAGGACGACTCCACCTATATCCAGCACCCGCCCTTTTTCGACGGGATCGACGGGCCGCCTCCAGCGATTGGCGATATCAAGGAAGCACGGATCCTTGCCCTGCTGGGGGACTCGGTGACCACCGACCATATCTCCCCCGCCGGCAACATCAAGGCTGACAGCCCCGCCGGTCGTTACCTGCGTGAAAAGGGCGTCGAACCGCGGGACTTCAACTCCTACGGTTCGCGTCGCGGCAACCACGAAGTGATGATGCGCGGGACCTTCGCCAACATCCGCATTCGCAACGAAATGCTTGGCGGCGAGGAAGGTGGCAATACGATCCACGTACCGAGCGGCGAGAAGCTGCCTATCTACAATGCAGCCATGCGCTACCAGGCCGAGGGAACGCCGCTGCTGGTGATCGCCGGACAGGAATACGGCACCGGTTCCAGCCGTGACTGGGCCGCCAAAGGCACCAACCTGCTTGGAGTCAAGGCAGTGCTGGCGGAAAGCTTCGAACGCATCCACCGCTCCAATCTGGTCGGCATGGGCGTTTTGCCGTTGCAGTTCCAGGCCGGGCAGGATCGCAGGCGCCTCGGTCTCACGGGCAAGGAGCGTATCGATGTGCTGGAGCTGACCGACGCGCACTTGCGCCCAGGCATGACCTTGCCTCTGCGCATCGTGCGCGAGGATGGCCAAGAGGAACGGATCGAGGTGCTATGCCGAATCGATACCCTCAATGAAGTGGAATACTTCAAGGCGGGCGGGATCCTGCATTATGTGCTGCGCCAGATGATAGCCGCCTGAGCTGTCGGCCACGCGTTGCTCGAGCGGCTCGGCCTGCTCTTGCGACGCGCGCGCATCGTCTCGTGAATGCATGCTGAAACACGCGGATGGGTGCGCGACTGTGCCTCGCCGCCGCTACATCGGTTCATCGCGAGCAAATAATCGCTCAATAAACCGAGGAGCGTGCCGATAGCCCACCAAAGCCTTTCGGATTGAATAGCAGATGCGTAACAACCAGCCGATTACCCAGAGAGAACGGACTTTCCCTGTCCACCAGCGGTTGATTTCCACCACCAATGCCAAGGGTGTGATCACCTACTGCAACGAAGCCTTCGTCGATATCAGCGGGTTCACCCGCGATGAACTCGTGGGCGCGGCGCACAACCTGGTACGCCATCCGGACGTGCCGTCCGCGGTGTTCGCCCATATGTGGCAGACCCTCAAGCGGGGCCAACCGTGGATGGGCATCGTCAAGAACCGTTGCAAGTCGGGTGATCATTACTGGGTCAATGCCTATGTCACGCCGATCTTCGAAAAGGATCAGGTCGTCGGCTTCGAATCGGTACGGGTAAAGCCTACCGCCGAGCAGATCGGACGTGCCGAAGCGCTCTACCAACGCATCAACCAGGGCAAGCCGCCGGTCCCGCGGCGTGACCAGTGGCTGCCGGTGCTGCAGGACTGGCTGCCGTTCATCCTGGTCAGTCAGGTCGGTTTCCTCATCGGCAGCCAGATCGGCCACTCCTGGGGCTTCGCCCTGGCGGCCGCCTTGTCGGTGCCGTTGGGTCTGCTGGGACTGGGCTGGCAGCAACGCGGGCTCAAGCGCCTGCTGCGCCTGGCGGAACAGACCACTTCCGATCCGCTGATCGCGCAGATGTTCACGAATAGTCGTGGTGTCCAGGCGCGCCTGGAAATGGCCATGCTCAGCCAGGAAGCGCGCATGAAGACCTGCCTGACCCGCTTGCAGGACAGCGCCGAGCACCTCAGCGAGCAGGCGCGCCAGTCCGATACCTTGGCCCACAACAGCTCCACGGGCCTTGAGCGCCAACGCGTGGAAACCGAACAGGTCGCCGCTGCCGTCAACCAGATGGCCGCTACCACTCAGGAAGTCGCCAACCACGTACAACGCACCGCCGATGCGACCCAGGAGGCCAACCGCCTGACCAGCCAGGGCCGGACCATTGCCGGTGAGACACGGGAAGCGATCGAGCGCCTGTCCAGCGCAGTCGGCGAGACCGGTCACACAGTTACCCAGCTGGCCAAGGACAGCGACGAGATCGGAGGTGTGGTGGATGTGATCAAGGGCATCGCCGACCAGACCAACCTGCTGGCGCTCAACGCTGCCATCGAAGCAGCCCGCGCGGGCGAGATGGGCCGCGGCTTCGCGGTGGTCGCCGACGAGGTCCGTCAGCTGGCCCAACGCACCGCGGAATCGACAGGTCAGATTCACGCCTTGATCGCCAAGCTGCAGCAGACCGCCAGCAATGCCGTGCTGACCATGCAGAGCGGACATCGCCAGGCCGAGGAAGGTGTCGCTCGGGTCATGCAGGCCGACCAGGCATTGATGGGTATCAGTGAAGCCGTGGCCAATATCACCGACATGACGACGCAGATCGCCGCGGCTACCGAGGAGCAGACCGCTGTCGCCGACGAGATCAGCCGCAACATCAGCACCATCGCCGAGCTGGCCGACCAGACATCCGAGCAGGCTCAGCATTCGGCTCAGCTCAGCGAAGAGCTGACCAGGACGGCCACTGGGCAATACTCGCTGGTGGAACGCTTCAACCGCTGAAAACGGACGGCGCCTACGAGGCGCGATGCTGGTCAGTTAAGGAAAAGTCATCACATCTCGACGGCTGGAGTTCTCGTTTGGCTTCTGCAATCTTCAGTGATGCTGCGGGCCTATCGCGGGACAAGCCCGCTCGCCACCGGTATGCGGTGTAGTAAAGACATGCGCCCGGTGGCGAGCGGGCTTGTCCCGCGATAGGCCCGCAGCATCACTGAAGAATTCGGAAGCCGAAGGCCAAGCACCGGCATTTGAATCGAATACCTTGACTTGCTTGATGGCATTAGCCCGAGAAGCACTGCTTTGTCTGGTCACCAGTCCAATATCAGCCGGCTCTCGAAGCAGCGTGTCTGTCCCGACAAGGGATCCTCGAAGCGCAATCCCTTGGCCAACAGCTTCAACGGCCGACTGTAGTCATCCGGCTCGTTGCGCAGCGTCGGGTAGAACGGATCGTTGCAGATGCTGGCCCCCAGCGCGGTCATGTGGACGCGAAGCTGGTGGGTCTTGCCTGTGATTGGCGAAAGGCCGTAGCGCCACAGCTCCCCGTTCACCTCCAATACTTGCGCCAGGGTTTCGCTGTTGCTCTGCCCTGGGACCTCCTGCATCCGGAAGAAGGGTTCGCCGTGCGCGAGTCGACTACGGTGCACCAGGGGAAACGCCTGCCCGGGCAATGCCGGCGCGATGGCCTGATAGCGCTTGTCGATCCGTCGTTCGGGAAACAGCCGCTGGTAGGCGGTGCGGCTTTGTGGATTGGCAGAAAACAGCACCAACCCGGCCGTGTGCCGGTCGATACGGTGCAACGGCACCAGATGAGGATTGTCCAGACGACGGATCAGCCTGCGCAGCAACGTCTGCTCGACATATTCACCGGTGGGTGTGACAGGCAGGAAGTGCGGCTTGTCGGCGACCACCAGGTGTTCATCCTGGTACAGGATGGTTTCATGTACCGGGATCGGCGTCTCGTTCGGCACTTCGCGAAAGTAATGCAGGCGCATGCCACGGCGGTAAGGCAGGTCGGCCGCGATCGCGCTACCCGCCGCATCGAGTACGCGTCCACGGGCAAAACGGTCGAGCCATTGCTCACGGCCGATGGCCTTGAAATGGTCGCATAGACAGTCGAGCACGGTCGACCAGTCGCCCGGAGGCAGGCAGACGGTACTGGCTTGATGGTGAGCCGGATCGAAAGGCGCGGTCATGGCGGAACTCAGGTATCGGGGCCAGGCATTATCCTTCATGCCTACACCGTCAGCCAGTCTCGCCGGCCATCTCGCTGGACTCCTTGAGCCAGCGCAGCACCTGGACCGCTTCCCAGCGAGTGGGATCGTACAGAGCGTAGTGCAGACCCTCGTAGCCCACCACATCCAGGGGACGATGGTAGCCCGCCCGCTGGAAGAGCGCTTCGATCTCGGCGAAGCACGTGTTGAAATGGACCCTGCCGAACGGCGTCCTGCGTTCGGTGACCAGCCCATCCAGACGCAGATCGAGCACGGCTTCACTCACCAGATCGGGGGACATGCGATTGACGCTGTACTTCAACTGCTCGACATTGACCATCACACTTCCTACCGCCACAACTGTATATTCATACAGCATACGAGTAAGCCGGGTAATCCGTCAAATAGCCTGCCAATCGATACGATGCCAGGAGGAGTCTTCGCCCTGGCAGGCAGTGCCCGATTCGCTCACTGCAGAAAGGCAACCACTTGCTCCGCCTCGAAAGGCCAATCCATTTCCGCGCCGGTATCACATCGTCGCAACACTGGGATCACCAGGCCATAGCGCTCGAACAGGACATCGTCTTCGGCAATATCGACCAGTTCCACCAACAGGCCGTGCTGGACGAAGGGCATGAGGACGGCCTCCGCCATTTCACAGAGATGACACCCCAAGGTGCCGAACAATTGGCATTCGGGAAGCATGAACGGTTACCGTCTCACGAGGGATGGAATGATTATTCTAGGCCGGGTACGGGCAGCCTGCACTTGCCGCGTGCCGGTGGGAGCAGTTCGGCGTCGCGTTATCTTTCACCCTCCCCCCGGATGGCCAACTCAGTCCTGGCTGGTAGCGCCAATCCGATGAATCGACAGGTCGGCGCCGTGGAACTCTTCTTCCTGACTCAAACGCAGACCGTGCAGCAGCTTGATCACACCATACACGGCAAAGCCACCGAGCAGCGCCACCACGATGCCCATCAGGCTCCCGAGCAACTGGCTGGTCAGGCTCACTCCGCCCAGCCCGCCCAACGCGGTCTGTCCGAAGATCCCACAGGCCACGCCACCCCACACACCACAGACGCCGTGTAGTGGCCATACACCAAGAACATCGTCGATCTTCCAGCGGTTCTGCGCGGCGGTGAAGCACCAGACGAACAGAACGCCTGCTATTACACCCGTCACCAATGCGCCCACCGGGTGCATGATATCGGAGCCCGCGCAGATGGCCACCAACCCGGCCAGCGGCCCATTGTGCAGGAAACCTGGATCGTTGCGTCCCGCCAGCAAGGCAGCCAGAGTGCCGCCGACCATGGCCATCAGAGAGTTGATCGCCACCAGTCCACTGACGCCTTGCAGGGTCTGGGCGCTCATCACGTTGAAGCCGAACCAGCCGATGATGAGGATCCATGAGCCCAGCGCCAGGAAAGGGATGCTCGACGGCGCGAATGCAACCAGCCGCCCTTCGCGATAGCGACCACGCCGTGCGCCCAGCAGCAGTACCGCTGCCAACGCCAGCCATCCACCCATGGCATGCACCACCACGGATCCTGCGAAATCATGGAAGCCGGCGCCCAGGTGCCTGCTCAACCAGTCCTGGATGCCGAACTTGCCGTTCCACACCACCCCTTCGAAGAACGGATAGACGAATGCCACGATCAACGCCGTGGCGCACATCTGCGGCACGAACCGGGCCCGCTCCGCGATACCGCCGGAGATGATCGCCGGGATCGCCGCGGCGAACGTCAGCAGGAAGAAACATTTGACCAGTGCATAACCATGGTCCGTCGCCAGTGTACTGGCGGGCTCGAAGAAACTGACATCGTAGGCGACCCAGTAGCCGACGAAGAAGTACGCCACCGCCGAGATGGCGAAGTCGCTGAGGATCTTCGACAGGGCGTTGACCTGGTTCTTGTGTCGCACGGTGCCTACTTCGAGGAAGGCGAACCCCGCGTGCATGGCCAGGACCAGGATCGCGCCCAGAAGGATGAACAAGGTATTGGAGCCGTGGACAAGAGAGTCCATCGCACTGTGCGCGTTTTCCATGGAGAGAATGACCTGCGGAGAAAGCACCAGGAAGGTTCAAATGTGCGCGCCGCGCACCGATTCGGTGCTCTAGGCGTGCCCTGTTTTGGCAACACGAGCATACGCCTGGGCGCGTTTTATCTTGAATCGAACCTGGATGGGTTAAGGTTTATCGGTATCTGCAAGGACGCTGCACGTATTCGGCGCGGCGCACCACGGATACGCTCCGCGATAAAGCAAAGGCTGTACCAGCACCGGGCACTGAACCTTCCAGGACTTCCACGACTCGAAATAGCCACATCTACTTACAGGGAGAGACCCATGGTCAACACATCGGCAAAGACTGCTCAAGAAATCCTCCTGGCTGACTTCCAGACGCTGGTGCGCGATACCGAGAAACTGCTGGCGGACACCGCCAACCTGGCCGGCGATCAGGCGGACGAACTGCGCGGACAGATCAACGAGAGCCTGTTGCGGGCTCGCGACTCCCTGCAGCAGACCCAGGAGACGATGCGCGTGCGCGGTGAGGCAGCGCTGGGCAACGCCGAGGAATATGTACGAGAGAACCCATGGCAGGCTGTCGGTATCGCCGCAGGCGTGGGCCTGGTCGTTGGCCTGCTGGCTGGTCGCCGTTGAGGAATGGTCATGGAAAATGATGCCATCGGCACGAGCGCCAGAGCTGGGAAGCGCCTCGGCGCGGCGATGCTCGGGCTGCTTCATGGCCATATCGAACTGTTCGGCATCGAACTGCAGGAGCAGAAAGGACGGACACTGCGTCTGTTGCTGTTTGCCGGCATGGCTTTGGTTTTCGCGCTGCTCCTGCTGACCGCACTTTCGGGGCTGTTGCTGGTGCTGCTATGGGATAGCTATCGCTTGGCGGGCATCATCGGCCTATGTGTCTTCTACGGCCTTGCCACCATTTTCTGCGGTGTGCGCCTGAAGGCAGCGGTGTTCGATGAATCCTCCCCGTTCAGCTCCACACTCGAAGAACTCGCCAAAGACCGGGAGCGCCTGTTGCCATGAGCCTGCCTGAGCTACCCAATACCCGTAACCCACGCGAGCTGCGCAAGGCATTGCTGCGCCTGCGCCTGGAAATGCACCGCCAGGAACTGCGCCAGGAATCGGCGCAACTGCTCGAGCCGCTCGTGCGCCTGCGCACCATGGGCAGCTCGCTGCACGGCGGCATGGGCATCAAGCATGCTCCACTGTGGGGCATCGGCGCCGTGGTCGCCCTCGGTTTCCTGACCGGCAAGGGCGTGCGGGGCGGCAATCTTCCCGCCATGCTGCGCCTGGGCAAGACGGTTGCGCCCTTGGTGCGCCTGTTCCTCGCCAACCGTCGGCACTGAGCGAGACCGCGTCGTGCTTGCGCAGACAGGCACGACGCGGGAAGCTTGAGGTCTACCCACCCGACGGGAGTCACGCCTTGGACTGGAACACCCTGCTTACCCGTGAACGCTTGGGCAAGGCCCTGTACAGCCCCGAAGAGCTGGGACGCAGCCCGTTCCACAAGGACCACGACCGAATCATCTTCTCCGGCGCGTTCCGCCGCCTGGGCCGCAAGACCCAGGTCCATCCGGTCACCAGCAACGATCATATCCACACCCGCCTGACCCACTCGCTGGAAGTCAGTTGCGTGGGCCGCTCCCTGGGCATGAGGGTCGGCGAGACGCTGCGTGATGCCCTCCCCGGCTGGTGCGAGCCCAGCGACCTGGGCATGATCGTGCAATCGGCCTGCCTGGCTCATGACATCGGCAACCCGCCGTTCGGTCACTCCGGCGAGGATGCTATCCGTTACTGGTTCCAGCAGGCCGCGGGACGGGGCTGGCTGGAAGGCATGAGCGAAGACGAAGGTGCCGATTTCCTGAATTTCGAAGGCAACGCCCAAGGGTTTCGCGTCCTGACCCAACTCGAATACCACCAGTTCGATGGTGGTACACGATTGACGTATGCCACTTTGGGCACCTATCTCAAGTACCCCTGGAGCGCTCGCCATGCCGACGCCCTCGGTTACAAGAAACACAAGTTCGGCTGCTACCAGAGCGAACTGCCATTGCTCGAGCAGATTGCCCGCAAGCTCGGCCTGCCCCAGCTCGAAGAGCAACGCTGGGCCCGTCATCCGCTGGTCTATCTGATGGAGGCGGCGGACGACATCTGCTATGGCTTGATCGACCTGGAGGATGGGCTTGAGATGGATCTGCTGCAGTACGCCGAAGTCGAAAACCTGCTGCTCGACCTGGTCGGCGATGACGTGCCCGAGACCTACCGTCAGCTGGGCGCCGAGGATTCGCGGCGGCGCAAGCTGGCCATCCTGCGCGGCAAGGCTATCGAACACCTGACCAATGCCGCGGCGCAGGCATTCGTCGAGCAACAGGATGCGCTGCTGGCCGGGCAGCTGAGCGGTGACCTGGTAGAGCACATGCACGGTCCGGCCAAGCGTTGCGTGCTGCAGGCCAAGGACATGGCGCGCAACAAGATCTTCCAGGACAAGCGCAAGACGTTGCATGAGATCGGTGCCTACACCACCCTGGAGATCCTGCTCACCGCCTTCTGTGGCGCCGCCCTGGAGCAGCATGGCGGACGCGTGCCATCGTTCAAGAGCCGACGCATCCTCGATCTGCTGGGGAACAGCGCACCCGATCCGAACGGCTCGCTGTACAGCGCCTTCCTGCGCATGATCGATTTCATCGCGGGCATGACCGACAGCTACGCAAGCGAGATGGCCCATGAAATGACCGGGCGCTCGAACCCTCGTTGACGTTCGTCGTGGACGGAGCGCCGTTTGGCCCCGTCCACTTATCGGTGCGCCCAGGCCCGATGCCCAGCGATTTCACGTAACTCATACAGATTTGAAAGAAACTTCCTACATATACATTTCTGCATTAAACATTCTCCTCGGCATATGTAAAAAATCCCGCAACATCTCGTCAGTAGATATGCCTGACAGTTGCATCTGTGGTATGGCGGACTTTTTTCTGTAGGTGTTTTCCTATATGTCAGCTATCGCTCTGACTTTCGTGTCCGGCGACTTTCAACTGAGCTAAGGTGCCGTCTGCCCCTGACACCTGCATGGAATGTTGAATATGCCTTCTGTATTTATCGTCGACGACCATCCTGTCATACGACTGGCCGTCCGCATGTTGCTGGAAAACCAGAATTACTCGATCATCGGGGAGACGGACAACGGCGTCGACGCCATGCAAATGATCCGCGAGTGCCGCCCCGATCTCGTCATCCTCGACATCAGCATTCCCAAGCTCGATGGCCTGGAAGTGCTTTCGCGCTTCCAGGCCATGGCGCTGCCCATGAAGGTCCTGGTTCTTACCGCGCAGGCGCCGGCCCTGTTCGCCATCCGCTGCATGCACTCGGGCGCCGCGGGCTATGTCTGCAAGCAGGAGGATCTGAGCGAGCTGCTCAGCGCGATCAAGGCGGTGCTTTCGGGATACAACTACTTTCCCAGCCAGGCCATCAACCACAGCCCCGAAAACGGCCCCAACCAGGACAAGGAGCTGTTCCGTCTGGTCAATGACCGCGAACTAATGGTGCTGCAACTTTTTGCCCAAGGCCGCAGCAACAAGGAAATCGCCACGGGCATGTTTCTCAGCAATAAGACGGTGAGCACTTACAAGAAACGCCTGATGCAGAAGTTACGTGTAGGGTCGTTGGTCGAACTGATCGACATGGCCAAACGCAACGAGCTGGTTTAAGGCACTTGAAGTCTCATTACATCATTCTGTACCTGACGCTGCTGCTAATCGGTGTCAACGCATACGCCCAGCACACGGACAGTGACGTCGAGCACTTTGCGCTGCTCAATCGCGCCGACGCAGAGCAGGCCAGGCTGTCGTTGACGGCACCGCAACAACGCTGGCTCGATAACCGCAAGCAGCTGCTGCTTGGCGTCTCGGCGCCCGACTATCCTCCATTCGACATCACTTCGGGCGGGCGCGACTACCAAGGCCTGACCGCCGACTACGCCGGGCTGATCGGCGCGGCTCTGGGGCTGCCGGTCAAGGTCCTGCGGTTTCCCACACGCCAGGCCGCGGTCGCGGCACTGCGGCGTGGCGAGATCGACCTGCTCGGCAGTGCGAACGGCTTCGAGGCCGCGATCGACGGGCTCGCGCTGTCGAGACCCTATGCCATCGACCAGCCGGTGCTGGTGACTCGCGAAGATGAAACCCGCTCTCTGGACAAAGGGCTCGAGGGCATGCGCCTGAGCACGCTCTATCATTATCTGCCGCCGGAGGAGGTACGGGCCAACTACCCAAAGGCCACGCTACTGACCTTCCCGTCCTATACCAACGCGCTCAATGCCGTGGCGTTCGAGCAAGCGGACGTGTTCATCGGCGATACCATCTCGACCTACTACCACATGAATCAAGGTCACCTGCCCAATCTCAAGATGGCCAACTTCGGCAAGCACGAGCGCGTGGGCTTCAGCTTCGCCACGCGCCAGGAAGACCGAATGCTGCTGGAGCTGGTCGATGCCACGCTCGACAGCCTGTCCAGTGTCGCTCGCAAAGACATTTTCAAACGCTGGAGCGCAGGCAGCGACAAGCTGCTGACCGACCGCAAGCTGCAACTGTCACCCCGCGAGGAGCGCTGGTTGCTCGACCATCCCATCCTTCGCGTAGTGGTCAACGAAACCGCTGCGCCCATGACGTTCTTCGATAACGACGGCAATTTCCGTGGCATCGCCGCCGACCTTCTGGAGCTGATCCGCCTGCGCACCGGCTTGCGCTACGAGGTACAGCGGGCCCGAGGCGTGCACGAAATGATCAACCGAATCAGGAACGACAAGGCCGACCTGATCGCCTCCATTGCCTCGACCGAGCGGCATGCCGAGCAACTCAGCATCAGCCGTCCTTATCTGGAGAACTCCTATGTACTGGTCTCACGCACAGGCGCCGATCAGCCCACAAGTCTCGAGGAGCTGAGTGGACACCGGGTCGCCATGACCCGCGACAATATCCTGGGCCAGATGCTGTCGACGCAACACCCGCAGATCCAGCAGGTGGTAACCGAAAGTACCTTCCATGCCATGGCGCTGCTGACCAGCGGCCAGGTCGATGCCACCATCACTACCCTCATCGACGCCAATTTCGCTATCGCTTCGCATGGCGGGCTGGCGATCCGCACTACGGTAGGCGACGAACCGGCAGCCTTCTCCCTGGCCAGCGCGCGGCAAGCCGAACCATTGGCGTCGATCATAGACAAGGCCTTGCTGAGCATCTCGCCGCAAGATCTGGGCGTGATCAATAGCCGCTGGCGAGGCTACAGCGCTCACGATGACGCCTACTGGCAGACCTATCAGCGCCTGATCCTGCAAGTAGTGATCGGCACAGGCCTGCTGCTGCTGTTGTGCGTGGGCTGGAATGCCAGGCTGCGCCGCCAGATCAAGCATCGTCATGCGGCCGAGCGAGCGCTCAACGACCAACTGGCATTCATGCGTGCCCTGCTCAATGGCACGCCGCACCCGATGTATGTCCGCGACCGGGAAGGTTGCATGCAAAGTTGCAACGACGCCTATCTGGAGGCTGTCCAGGCTTCCAGCGAGGCAGTCATCGGCAGGCGCCTTGAGGACAGTACCCTCAGCGACTGCGACTACACCCGGCAGATCCAGGCCGACTACCTCAAGGTCATGACCCAAGGCACTCCCCTGATCATCGATCGGCCCCTGCGTCTGAAGGATCGCGAGTTGACCATCTATCACTGGATCCTGCCTTATCGAAACTCGCTCGGGGAAATGCAAGGCATCATCGGTGGCTGGATCGATATCAGCGAACGCCGCAAGCTGGTCCAGGACCTACGCCTGGCCAAGCAACAGGCCGATGACGCCAACCGCGCCAAGAGCACCTTCCTCGCCACTATCAGCCACGAGATCCGCACACCCATGAACGCCGTGATCGGGATGCTCGAACTGTCGCTCAAACATGCGGAGCAGGGTCGTATCGACCGCTCCGTCATCGAGGTCGCCCATCAGTCCGCCAAGGACCTGCAAGGGCTGATCGGCGATATTCTCGATATTGTCCGAATCGAATCCGGCCACATCGCCTTGTGCCCTGAACCGATCGCCCTGGCCGATCTGGTCCGGTCAGTGGGTCGAGTCTTCGAGGGACTCGCGCGGCAGAAGAGCTTGGCCCTGGAGATCGTCATCAGCCCTGCCGCGCATTGCCATGCCCTGCTCGATCCGCTGCGTTTCAAGCAGGTACTGTCCAATCTGCTCAGCAATGCCATCAAGTTCACCGAGCATGGCCAGGTCGGCATCCATATGGACCTGCGCGACCTGGATGACTCGGCGCGTCCGACCCTGGTACTGGAGGTACGCGACAGTGGCATCGGTATTCGCCAAAGCGATCTGCAACGCCTGTTCAGTCCCTTCGTCCAGGCCGATCCCACCAGCACCGCGGCGCAGGCCGGCACAGGCCTGGGCCTGGTGATCAGCCGCGCTCTGTGTCAGATGATGGGAGGAGTCCTGACCCTCGAAAGCCTCCATGGCGTCGGCACGCGAGTCAGCCTGCGGATGCCGCTGCACATCGTCGACGCCCCGCCATCTTCCCTATCGGAAACGCCGCGAATCCCCTATCCGGATTCCCGCCTCAGGGTACTGGTGATCGATGACCATCCAGCCAACCTGCTGCTGATGGGCCAGCAACTGGGTTACCTCGGTGTCGAGCACGACAGCGCTCGCGACGGTCAGGAAGGGCTGCAGAAATGGCGTGAAGGCGCGTTCGATGTCTTGATAGTCGATTGCAACATGCCCTTGCTCGATGGCTATCAACTGACCGAGCGCGTGCGGATGGAAGAGCGCCAGCGCGGGCTGTCACACTGTGTCGTGCTGGGCTATACCGCCAATGCCCTGCCCGAGGTCCGCCAGCGCTGCCGGGATGCCGGCATGGACGACTGCCTGCTCAAGCCCGTCGACCTGCAGACCCTGGGGCGGCGGTTGGCCGCCCTGCCCTGCCCGGAGCGGCTGAAACCGCAACTGCACGCCCCCTTCGACCTCAAAGGCCTGGCCGCAATCGTCGGCGACAGCCGCGAGGACCGCAAGCGCCTTCTGGAAACGTTGCATACCAGCCTGCGGCACGACCTGGAACAATTGATGGCGATAGACCCAGACACCGAGCCCAGCCGTCTTGGCGAGCAGGCACACAAGATCCTCAGCGCGGCACGGGTGCTGGAGGCCAGGGTGTTGATTCGGGCATGTGAAACATTGGAGGGGGGTGCTTCGACTTTACCTGCGGCGATGCTCAGACTGCGGCGCCAGGAACTGGCACGACACATGCGCCGCGTGGAAAACGCTTTGCAACGAGAGCTTGCCTGTCGATCAAGGCATGACCGGCAGGCAAGTTGAGCGGCACGCGCAGGCATGCCGCCCTCCTGATCAGGAAGCCGAATTGATCGGCTTTTCCGGGTACCAGGCATCCAGCAGCGGGCTGACTTCGACCTTGGTCAGTTCGCTACGGCCCTTGAGCCAAGCTTCGACGGTCGCGCGCTGTTCTTCGCTGACCGAGCCGCGGTCGGCCAGGCAGACCAGACCGAAGTCATCACCGCCAACATAGTCCAGGCCATTGGCGTCCATGGCCTCGGTCAGGAAAGCGTCGAGGAAGGCGTCGATGGCTTCCTCGGAAAGATCTTCCTTGAAATCCAGGTTCAGTTCGAAACCCAGTTCCTGGAATTCATCCACGCAGAGTTTCTTGCGCAGACGGCGGGAACGGTTGGTAGCCATGAAACAATCCTCATAAGTAGTAACGCGCGGCACTTTACCAGTTTCCCTGGACGATTGCCGGTTCATGAAGGGCAAATACCGCGCTTTTCCGTCGAACGTGACGCATGGGCGATACGCTTGGGGCATAATGCGCACTATATTTCTTCAGGGGGCCTTCATCCTTTACAGCCCCGTTTCCTCCCCTCGCCGCAGGGTTTCAGCGCATATGATCAAATTGTTCCGCCCCTTTCTTGTTGCCGGCCTGCTCCTGCCTTTGGCACTGCCCGGCCAGGCCGCAACCGTCAACACCACTCTGTCTCCCAAGGTGCAACAGGCCCTCAAGACCAACAAGCTGCAGGATTCGGCGCTGTCGCTGGTCATGCTGCCGCTCGATGGCCCAGGCAACGCCACGGTGTTCAACGCCGACATTTCGGTCAATCCGGCCTCGACCATGAAGCTTGTCACCACCTATGCCGCGCTCGAACTGCTGGGCCCGACCTTCCAGTGGAAGACCGAATTTTTCACCGACGGTGCCCTTACCAACGGCGTGCTCAATGGCAACCTCTACCTCAAGGGTGGCGGCGACCCCAAGCTGAACATGGAAAAGCTCTGGCTGCTGATGCGCGATTTGCGCGCCAATGGCGTGCGCACCATCACCGGCGATTTGGTATTGGACCGCAGCCACTTCGTGCAGCCCAATCTGCCGCAATTCAACGATGACGGAGGCGATGTCAACAAGCCATTCTTGGTCAAGCCCGACTCTCTGCTGGTCAATCTCAAGGCCCTGCGCTTCGTGGCTCGCAACGATGGCGGCAAGGTCACGGTCTCGGTCGAGCCGCCCATTGCCAGCATCCGCATCGACAACCAGGTCAAGGCCGTGGCCGGCAAGCAGTGCAAGGGCGATGTCCGCTACAACCCGGTCGCCCAGCCGGACGGCGTCAGCGTCGTGGTCAGCGGCCAGCTCGCCGACGGCTGCAATTCGCAGACCTACCTGTCGCTGCTGGATCACTCGACCTACGCCGCGGGCGCGGTACGGGCGATCTGGAACGAATTGGGCGGCAGCATCCAGGGACGTGACCGTATCGAGAACGTGCCCAAGAGTGCCCGCCTGCTGGCGCGAGCCTTTTCGCCAGACCTGGTGGAAGTCATCCGTGACATCAACAAGTACAGCAACAACACCATGGCCCAACAACTGTTCCTCAGCCTCGGGGCGCAGTTCCGCACCGACGCCGATGGCGACGACGCCCGCGCCGCCCAACGCGTGGTGCGCCAGTGGCTGGCCAGGAAGGGCATCACCGCACCGCACCTGGTCATGGAAAACGGCTCTGGCCTTTCGCGCGCGGAGCGGGTGAGCACCCGCGAGATGGCCGCCCTGCTGCAAGCAGCCTGGCAGAGCCCTTATTCGGCCGAATTCATCAGCTCCATGCCACTGGTAGGCATGGACGGCACCATGCGCAAGCGGCTCAAGCGCACCGCGCTGACGGGTGAAGGCCATATCAAGACCGGCACTCTCAATACGGTGCGCGCCATTGCGGGCTATACCCGCGACAGCAACGGCAAGACCTGGGCGGTGGCGGCAATTCTCAACGATCCGAAACCTTGGGGTGCGTCCGCCATTCTCGACCAGGTCCTGCTGGACCTGTACCGCCAGCCCAAGCTGGACAACAGTTCTACCGCTTCGGTGCGCTAAGCGTCGACAACCGCTCACACGGGGCAATTCCCCATGTGAGTCGGTCACCTGCCCTCCGCGCTCAAGGCGCTACTGAAACAGGTAGCGCCGATCGTTCTTGGCTCAACGCACCTGCAAGCGCCAGGCACGATGGATCTTGGTGTTGCGCGCAAAGTCCGGGTCGACGGTCTGCGCGCTGATTTCCTCTACCGCGTAGCGTTCGCTCAAGTGCTCGTCGAGTTCGAACTTGCGGAAGTTGTTGGAGAAATACAGCACGCCCCCAGGCGCCAGGCGAGCCATGGCCAGGTCCAGCAACTGCACATGGTCGCGCTGAATGTCGAACACGCCTTCCATGCGCTTGGAGTTCGAGAAGGTCGGCGGGTCGATGAAGATCAGGTCATAGCTTTCGCTACAAGCCTGCAGCCAGGCCATGACATCGCCCTGTTCCAGACGGTTCTTGTCCGAGAAACCGTTGAGCGAGAGGTTGCGGCGCGCCCAGTCCAGGTAGGTTTTCGACAGGTCGACACTGGTGGTCGATCGGGCACCGCCCTTGGCCGCATGCACACTGGCAGTGCCGGTATAGCAGAACAGGTTGAGGAAGCGCTTGCCAGCTGCCTCGCGCTGGATGCGCAGGCGCATCGGGCGATGGTCGAGGAACAGGCCGGTATCGAGATAGTCGGTCAGGTTGACCAGCAGCTTCACGCCGCCTTCGGTGACTTCCAGGAAGCGGCCCTGGGTAGCCTGGCGTTCGTATTGACGCACGCCGCTCTGGCGTTCACGACGCTTGAGGACCACGTGCCCCTGATCGACACCCAGCACCTGCGGGATCGCCGCGAGCGCGTCGAGCAGGCGCCCCTGGGCCTTTTCCGGATCGATCGAGCGCGGCGCGGCGTACTCCTGCACATGCACCCAATCCTGATAGAGGTCGACCGCCAAGGCGTACTCGGGCATATCAGCATCATAGAGGCGGTAGCAGCTGACCTGCTCGCGGCGAGCCCATTTACCCAGTTGCTTGAGATTCTTCTGCAAGCGGTTGGCGAACATCTGCGCGCCTTCGCTCAGACGTGCCGGCTCGCTGGCCACGGCGACTGGACGAGGGGAGTCAACGTCCTCACGGTCGGGTTGGCGGCGCTCGCCAGTCACGAACTGGTCGGGCTGCACCTTGATCAACAGCAACTTGCATGGCAAGGCCCCGTTCCAGAAGGCATATTGCTTGTGGCTGCGGATACCCATGCGCTTGCCCAGCTCCGGCGCTCCGGTGAACACGGCAGCCTCCCAGTTCAGGCAAGCCTGGCGCAGGCGCTCGCCCAGGTTCTGGTAGAGGTACAGCAGACTGGCCTCATCGCCCAGACGCTCGCCATAGGGTGGGTTGCAGATCACCAGGCCTTTCTGGTTCTGGTCCGGACGCGGCTCGAACGTGCCGACCTCGCCCTGATAGATCTTCACCCAATCGGCAAGGCCTGCGCGCTCGACGTTGTTGCGACCTGGCTGGATGAGGCGCGGGTCGGCCTCGTAACCACGGATCCACAGGGGCGGCCTGGCCAAGCCTGCCTGCGCGCGGGCGACAGCTTCATCGTGAACCTTGCGCCACAGCGCCGGGACGTGACCCTGCCAGGCAGTGAAGCCCCAGCGCTCGCGCTTGAGGTTGGGGGCCATGTCGGCGGCGATCATTGCCGCCTCGACCAGGAAGGTACCCACACCGCACATAGGGTCGGCCAGAGCCCCGCCCTCGGCGGCGATACGCGGCCAGCCCGCACGGATCAGGATGGCTGCCGCCAGGTTTTCCTTGAGTGGCGCGGCCCCCTGCTGAAGACGATAACCGCGCTGGTGCAGGCTGTGCCCGGACAAGTCAAGGGAGAGGATCGCCTCGCCACGGTCAAGACGCAGATGCACGCGCAGGTCAGGGTTGAGCTTGTCCACCGACGGGCGCAGACCTTCGCGATTGCGCAGCTTGTCGACGATGCCGTCCTTGACCTTCAACGCGCCGAAGTGCGTGTTGTCGATACCCGAACCGTGACCACTGAACTCGACGGCCAGGCTGCCATCGGCGGCAAGGTGATCCTGCCAGTCGACATCATTGACGCCATCGTACAGATCGTCGGCGTTCTTCATGTTGAAGCGCTTGAGCACCAGCAGTACACGATTGGCCAGGCGCGACCACAGACACAGCCGGTAGGCGGTTTCCATGTCGGCCAGGCCGCGAATGGCCGAAGTGTGCTCACGCACTTCGGCCAGGCCCAGGCCGCGCGCCTCATCGGCGAGCAGGCCTTCCAGGCCTTTGGGGCAGGTGAGATAGAGTTCGTATTGATCCGACATGAGAAATCCAGCGCCTAGAGGCGATATGGCAGGGCGACGCATCGACCTGCTGCTGTTTACCGCGCGCCTTCCAACAGACGCACGGGTAGTGACCTTGTCAGACAGGGCCACCGGGGCCACCCGATTGATCGGCCATTGCCATGGGCAAACAGCTTTGATCATCGCGTAGAACGGAAATTTCCAACGAAAAAGGCATTATTAAGACCCTTCGTCGTATTGATTGCTAGACCCGAGCTCAATGTGCCGATACCGGCCAGATGACCTCAACGTCGTCTAAAACCCTGATCCCAGTGGTAAATCCCGGTGATCTAGGTGCGACTCATTTACTTACTTATCCTTTCATCCTATGAAAGGTTACGTCCTTATGACAAATCGATCATTCACACTGTGACTCGCATTCGTTAGAACTGGAGTCAGGTTGTCACCGCAACGGCGACAACATCTCTGCTCGCCACGCCGGCAGCGAGCGCAAACCGGCAGAAAGATTCTGCCCGGCCTCAGAGAGGCCGACGGGACATTACAGTCAACAAGTGAGGGCAACACCCTATGAGAAGACTTAAGCGTGATCCGTTGGAAAGAGCCTATTCACGTGGCTATCAGTACGGGGTTTCCGGCAAATCCCGCGAGCTTTGCCCCTTCAGCCTGCCGTCGGTACGGCAGGCCTGGATTAACGGGTGGCGCGAAGGACGCGGTGACAACTGGGACGGCATGACCGGCACCGCTGGCATCCATAGACTCAACGAAAATCACGCCGTTGGCTGAAAGAGGGTATGACGTTTCGCTCACATTGAATTCTGATCACCATGCACGCCCTATCCGGGCGGCGGGCTAACGCCCAGGGCCCCTGCAGGGGCCCTTTTTTATCCCTGTCATTCAGGTACGCGGCATGGCAGCGATGGCATCCACCGCTTCACGCACAAGAGCCGGCCCCTTGTAGATGAAGCCCGAGTAGATCTGTACCAGACTGGCGCCTGCAGCAATCTTCTCGGCCGCGTGCCGTCCCTCGGTAATCCCCCCGGCGGCGATGATGGGCAACTTGCCACCCAACGCCTGCGCCAGCATCTTCACGGTATGGGTGCTCTTCGCAAGCACCGGCGCGCCTGACAGACCACCCGCTTCGCCACCGCAAGGCAGCCCTTCGACGCCTTCACGGCTCAAGGTCGTATTGGTCGCGATCACTGCATCCATTCCTGTTTCCAGCAGTGCGGCGGCCACCAGAGCGGTTTCCTCGTCGGACATGTCCGGGGCAATCTTGATCGCCAGCGGCACCCGCTTGCCATATTGAAGGGCCAGTTGTTCACGGCGCGCGCCAAGGGCTTCGAGCAACTGCTTTAACGAATCACCGAACTGCAAGGACCGCAGGCCCGGTGTGTTGGGCGAGCTGACATTGACGGTAACGTAGCTGGCATGGTCATAGACCTTTTCGAGGCAGATCAGGTAATCATCCACCGCGCGCTCGACCGGCGTGTCGAAGTTCTTGCCAATGTTGATCCCCAGGACGCCGTCGTACCGCGCCGCGCGCACGCGGCTCAGCAGATGGTCGACGCCCAGGTTGTTGAAGCCCATGCGGTTGATGATCGCAGTGGCTTCCGGCAGACGGAACAGACGCGGCTTCGGATTGCCTGGCTGCGGGCGTGGGGTCACCGTGCCGATCTCGACGAAGCCGAAACCCAGCTGGGCGAACCCGTCGATGGCGGAACCGTTCTTGTCCAGGCCGGCTGCCAGGCCGACCGGATTGGCGAAGCTCAACCCCATGACGGTCACCGGCAATGCCGCCGGCTGCTTGCACAGCCGCCCATTGAGCCCTAAGCGGCCTCCGGCACCGATAAGGTCCAGTGACAGGTCATGGGAGGTTTCCGGTGAAAGCTTGAACAGCAGCTGGCGGGCCAGGTTATACATGGGCGGGCAAGACTCGGCGTGAGTGAGGGAGCGATTATAGCCAGGGCGTCGCCCGGACGACAGGGCCTTGGCATATGGGTTGCTTCATCGAGTGCCACTGCCTATCAGTACAGGCGAGGACCTCGTGAATACAACATCTCCCGCAATGCCTCTGGCCTGGGTCAACGGCAGCGACGCTCCGGAAAAACCCAGCCTAAACATCGGCTTCATGGCCCTGACCGACTGCGCGCCGATCGTGGTAGCCGCGACCCAAGGCTTTGCTCAACCTTATGGCCTCACACTCAACCTCAAGCGCCAGTCTTCCTGGGCAGGGCTACGCGACAAGCTGGTCAGCGGTGAGCTGGATGCCGCGCACAGTCTCTACGGCCTGATCTACGCCGTGCATTTGGGCATCGGTGGTGTTCCACCTGGTGCCATGGCCGTGCTCATGGGCCTGAATCAGAATGCACAGGCGATCAACCTGTCCAGCGCGCTGATGCACAAAGGCGTGACCAGTCCCGAAGCACTGTCGCGGCTGGTGCACCAGCATGGCGCACGATTGACCTTCGCTCAGACCTTTCCCACAGGCACTCATGCCATGTGGCTGTATTACTGGCTTGCCAGCCAGGGCATCCATCCACTACACGATGTCGACAGCGTGGTAGTGCCCCCCGCGCAGATGATCACCCACCTGCAGGCGGGCCGCATCGACGGCTTCTGCGTCGGCGAACCGTGGTCGGCCGACGCCGTGGCCCAGGGCCAAGGGTTTACCCTGGCCACCAGCCAATCGATCTGGCCGGATCACCCGGAAAAGGTACTGGGCTGCGCACGCGCGTTCGTCGAACAGTACCCCAACAGCGCACGCGCGCTGGTGATGGCCATTCTTGCCGCCAGCCGGTTCATCGAGCAGAGCCAGGAGAACCGACGCAGCACCGCTCAACTGCTCAGTGACGCGGCCTACCTCGATACCCCCGTAAGCAGCATCGAACCGCGCCTGCTGGGCGACTACCAGGATGGCTTGGGCAATCGCTGGCACGATCCGCATGCGCTGCGAATGTTCGACGAGGGGCGTGCCAACATGCCCTACCTGTCCGATGGCATGTGGTTCATGACTCAGTTCCGCCGCTGGGGCCTGTTGCGCGATGATCCGGATTACCTTGAGGTTGCCCGCCAGGTCCAGCAACTGACCCTGTACCGCGAGGCTGCAGGTGCATTAGGCCTGTCCTGCCCGCAGTTGCCCATGCGCAGCAGCCTGCTCATCGACGGCATCCGCTGGGATGGCAGCGATCCGCACGGTTATGCGCGCAGCTTCCGCCTGCACGCTCTGGGCGACTACCCCACCGCCCGCGTTGGCGCTTGAGGGAGCATGAACATGCGCATCCTGTTGATAGACGATACAGAAAAGAAAATGGGCCGACTCAAGGCCGCGCTGATCGAGGCAGGCTTCGAAGTGATCGAAGCCGCGGGCCTGACCATCGATCTGCCTGATTGCGTCGAAACGGTGCGTCCGGATGTGGTACTGATCGATACCGAGTCACCGGGACGCGATGTGATGGAACAGGTGATCATGGTCAGTCGCGACCAGCCCCGCCCCATCGTGCTGTTCACCGACGAGCACGACCCGGACGTCATGCGTCGAGCGATCCAGTCCGGTGTCAGCGCCTATATCGTCGAAGGGATCCAGGCTTCGCGTCTGCAGCCGATCCTCGATGTCGCCATGGCTCGTTTCGAGAGCGATCAGGCGCTCAAGGCCCAACTGCTGGCCCGTGACCTGCAATTGGCCGAGCGCAAGCGCATCGAACAGGCCAAGGGCTTGTTGATGAAGATGAAGGATTGCAACGAAGAACAGGCCTACACGCTGATGCGCCGACAGGCCATGAGCAAGCAACAGAAACTCATCCAGGTGGCCGACCAAGTCATCGCCATGCATGAGCTGCTTGGCTGACTTACATCTGGCCCGGCTCTTGCTATTCATTCCTCACAGGTAGCCAACGGCGGTTGCCGATCTCACGACAAAGACGTCGCTCACCCTTCCAGATCCAGTGGAACGGGTAGCGGCGTCTTTTTCGTTCCAGCCCTGTGCAGACAGGGCGTGACTTGCACGCTGAGCGAGGCCTTCGATGAATACGAGCTTCTGGAAATCCGGGCATGTGCCCACGCTGTTCGCCGCGTTCCTGTATTTCGATTTGAGCTTCATGGTCTGGTACCTGCTCGGTCCCCTGGCAGTGCAGATCGCCACCGACCTGCAATTGACCACGCAGCAGCGCGGCCTGATGGTCGCCACCCCTATTCTTGCCGGGGCCGTGCTGCGCTTCGTCATGGGCGTGCTGGTGGACCGCTTGTCGCCCAAGACCGCAGGGCTCATCGGCCAGGTGATCGTGATCGTTGCCTTGTACTGCGCCTGGCACATGGGCGTGCACAGCTATGAACAGGCGCTGTTGCTCGGGGTATTCCTGGGCGTGGCCGGCGCCTCGTTCGCCGTCTCGCTGCCCTTGGCGTCGCAGTGGTATCCGCCGCAACATCAGGGCAAAGCCATGGGTATCGCCGGTGCCGGCAATTCGGGCACGGTGTTCGCCGCCTTGCTGGCGCCGCTGCTGGCGGCGAGCTTCGGCTGGAACAACGTCTTCGGATTTGCCGTGATCCCACTGGTGCTGACCCTGATCCTGTTCGCCCTGCTCGCCCGCAACGCGCCGGAACGTCCCAAGCCCAAGGCCATGGCGGACTACCTCAAGGCCCTTGGTGATCGTGACAGCTGGTGGTTCATGTTCTTCTACAGCGTGACCTTCGGTGGGTTCATCGGCCTGGCCAGCGCCCTGCCTGGCTATTTCAATGACCAGTACGGACTCAGCCCGATCACGGCGGGCTACTACACGGCTGCCTGTGTCTTCGCCGGCAGTCTCATGCGCCCGCTGGGCGGTGCCTTGGCCGATCGCTTCGGCGGCATTCGCACCTTGTTGGCCATGTACAGCGTGGCCGCCATCTGCGTCGCGGCGGTTGGCTTCAACCTGCCAAGCGCTACCGCTGCCCTGGCCTTGTTCATCAGTGCCATGCTCGGCCTCGGCGCTGGCAACGGCGCGGTGTTTCAGCTGGTGCCACAACGCTTCCGCCAGGAGATCGGGGTCATGACCGGACTGATCGGCATGGCGGGCGGTATCGGTGGTTTCCTGCTGGCGGCGGGCTTGGGCACCATCAAGCAGCATACCGGTGATTACCAACTGGCCCTGTGGCTGTTCGCCAGCCTGGGATTGCTTGCCTGGTTCGGTCTGCATGGGGTCAAGCAGCGCTGGCGCACCACGTGGGGCTCGGCCGCGGTCACGGCGGCACGGGTCTGAGGCACACCCATGAGCCTGCAACTGAGCGTTGCCCACGCCAGCGCCACCGGACCGCGCGCGGAAAACCAGGATGCCCTGCGCCTGGTCACTCCGGCACCGGAGCTGGCCGCCAGCAAGGGGTACCTGTTCGCTATCGCCGACGGCGTCAGCCAATGCGCCGACGGTGGCCTGGCCGCACGGGCCAGCCTGCAGGCCCTGGCCCTGGACTACTATGCGACGCCAGGCACCTGGAGCGTCGCGCAAGCGCTGGATCGGCTGCTGCTGGCGCAGAATCGCTGGCTACGCGCCCAAGGCAACGGTCAACCGCTACTGACCACGCTCAGCGCGCTGGTGATGCGCGGACGTCGCTTCACCCTGGCCCATGTCGGCGATTGCCGGGTCTATCGCTGGAGCAACGGCACGCTGCGCTGCCTGAGCCAGGAGCACGTCTGGGACCAGCCTGACATGCAGCATGTGCTCAAGCGCGCACTGGGGTTGGACGAACACCTGCTGGTCGACTACCTCGACGGCGAACTGCAGACTGGTGACTGTTTCCTGCTTGTCAGCGACGGGGTATGGGCAAGTTTGAACGACAGGCAGATCCAGGCCGTGCTGCGCGAACAGACCGACCTGCAGGGCGCTGCCGAAACCTTGGTCAGCAGCGCACACTTCAGCGGGAGCCAGGACAACGCCAGCGCCTTGCTGGTACGGGTCGATCAGCTTGGCCCGGTCAACCTTAGCGATACCCTGGCACGGCTGCAGCACTGGCCGCTACCCCCTGCCCTGCGTGGCGGTCAGGCCTTGGATGGCTGGCAGGTCGACTCGCTGCTTGCGCAAAGCCGCCAGTCCCTGCTTTATCGGGTCCGCGACAGCCAGCAGCAACCCTGGCTGCTGAAGACCCTTCCGGGATCCCGTGAGCAGGAAGCCGGCACGCTTCAGGCACTGCTCATGGAAGAGTGGTTCCTGCGCCGGGTCGCGGGGCGTCATTTCCCCGAGGTACATCCGGCCACCCAACGTCAGCACCTGTACTACGTGATGCGCGAGTACCCTGGCCAGAGTCTGGCGGCGTTGTTCGCAAGCCGCGGCCCGCTGCCTTTGCAGCAGTGGCAGGAACTGGCGCGCCAGCTCTTGCAGGCAGTGGGAATACTGCACCGGCGCAACCTGGTGCATCGCGATATCAAGCCGGAGAACCTGCACCTGGGCGAGGACGGGCAACTGCGGCTGCTCGATTTCGGCCTGGCGTATTGCCCCGGCCTTTGCGAGGACCGTCCTCACGAGCTGCCAGGCACACCCTCATTCATCGCGCCGGAGGGCTTCGAGGGAGTCGCGCCGAACCCGCGTCAGGATCTCTATGCCGTAGGCGTTACCTTGTACTACCTGCTGACCGGTCACTACCCCTATGGCGAGGTGGAAGCTTTCCAACGTCCACGCTTCGGCGCCCCGGTCAATGCAGGCCGCTATCGTCCCGACCTTCCGGAGTGGCTGCAGCACAACCTGGAACAGGCTGTTGCCGTGAAGCCGCAGCAGCGTTTCGAGACAGCCGAACAATGGCTGTTGTTACTGGAACAGGGCGATTGCCAGGCACCCGCGCGGCGCGCGCGCCCATTGCTGGAACGCGAACCGCTGAAAGTGTGGCGCGGGCTGGCGCTGTTGTCCCTATCGATCAACCTGATAATGCTGTTCGTCCTGTTCAAGGGCTGACCGGTGCGATTTGCCTGAGGAGATATCATGAACGCGAAAGTCTGGCTGGTGGGCGCAGGCCCAGGAGATCCCGAACTGCTTACCCTCAAGGCGCTGCGAGCCTTGCGCGAGGCCCAGGTGGTACTGATCGATGACCTGGTCAATCCAGCGATACTGGAACACTGCCCGCAAGCTCGTATCATTCCCGTGGGCAAGCGCGGTGGCTGCCGTTCCACCCCACAGGCTTTCATCCAGCGCCTGATGCTGCGTCACGCCCGGCAAGGTCGCTGCGTGGCAAGGCTCAAGGGCGGCGATCCGTGCATCTTCGGTCGCGGCGGCGAAGAAGCACTGTGGTTGCAGGAGCAAGGCGTCGAAGTCGAGATCGTCAACGGCATCACGGCGGGGCTTGCCGGCGCCACGCAATGCGGTATCCCCTTGACCCTGCGCGGTATCAGCCGCGGCGTCACCCTCGTGACGGCCCATACCCAAGACGATAGCGAGCTGAACTGGGGTGGTCTGGTAGAGGGTGGTACTACCTTGGTGCTGTACATGGGGGTTGCGCGCCTGGATACCATCCGCCGCGGCTTGCTCGAAGCGGGCATGCCATCCGGCACACCGGTGGCAATGATCGAAAATGCATCGCTGCCGCAGCAACGTGAGTGCCGCAGCCAACTGCAACGCATGGAGGAAGACGCCAGAGCTTTCGGTTTGCGCAGTCCGGCAATTCTGGTGATCGGTGACGTGGTAGGCGCGGCGACGCCGGCATCGCTTGAATTACGGATGTTGGCAGGATGAAAACCGAAATGGGCGCCTTATGCCAAGGCCAACGATAGCCTGATCCGCGCCAGCCGCTGGTGCCTGCCATTAGCATGTACGACCGTCATCCAACGCTTGGATCATGAATTTCAGACAAAGAAAAACCCGGCCGAGGCCGGGTTTTTCATGAGGCGTCAAACCAATTACTTGGCCTGGGCTTCAACCTGTGCTTCTACGCGACGGTTAACAGCGCGACCATCTTCGGTGGCGTTGTCGGCAACCGGACGGGTCTCACCGTAGCCAACCGAATCAACACGGTTGGACTCGACACCGTACTGCTGGGTCAGAACCTGCTTGACGGCGCTGGCGCGACGCTCGGACAGCTTCTGGTTGTAAGCGTCAGGACCGACGGAGTCAGTGTGACCTTCAACAGTGGTGGTGGTCTGTGGGTACTGCTTCATGAAGTCAGCCAGGTTCTTGATGTCGCCGTAGCTGTTTGGCTTCACGACCGACTTGTCGAAGTCGAACTTGACGTCCAGCTCTACACGTACGACTTCGGCGACAGCTGGGCAGCCGTCAGCGTCAACGGTAACGTTGGCTGGGGTGTCAGGGCACTTGTCGACGTTGTCGCAGACGCCATCGTTGTCGCTGTCGGAGCAGACGTCGGCAACTGGAGCCGGAGCAACTGGCTGCTCGGAAGTTTTCGGGCTACCACCGAAGTTCAGGCCGACACCGACGCTAGGTGCCCACTCGGTGTCACCCTGGTCGATGTTGTACTGAGCTTCAACGCCGGCACGGGCGTAGAACATGTCGGTGATGTACCACTTGGCGCCAGCGCCAACGTTGGCGAAGGTGGAGTGGTCACGACCGCCACGGCCAGTCTGGCCCAGGCTCTGGTGCGAGAAACCGGCGGATACGTACGGACGGATAGCGTCGTACGGGTTGTTGAAGTGATAAACGGCGTCAAGAGCGGTGTTGGAGCCCTTGATATTCTTGCCGTCGTCGCCACGCGCGTTGTGTACTTCGTCATAGCCCAGACGCAGTTCGACGTCGTCGGTCAGGAAGTAACCGATCGAGCCACCGAAGAGGTTGCCGTCGTTCTTGAAGTCGCGCTGGCTGTCGAAGAATTCTTTCTTGTAGAAGATTTCGGTTTCGACGGCGCCTTGACCTTGTGCCAGAGCGCCAATCGAGGTGGCGGCAACAAGCGAACCAATGGCCAAGCCCAAGGTGTTTTTCAATTTCATCCGTTAAATCCCCATCTGGTGATAGTTAAGCAGTCCCACCAAAATCCGGGGGGACAACTCGGCGGCAAGTCTAACAGAACTCGCCGGTTGGTTAGAGGTATTTGCGGGCCACTAAGTTTCAGCCAACCCGGCAAATTTCTCGCGCAGCTTGTCGAGCGCGCGTTTGTAACGCATTTTCGTCGCGCTCAGGCCCATGTGCATGATATCCGCGATCTCTTGAAATTCCAGTTCCGCGACAAAGCGCAGCACCAGAATTTCCCGATCGATCGGATTCACGTACACCAGCCATCTATCCAGTCCGCCTTTTTCTTCGGCCTTGGGCGCCTTGTCCTCGGAAGCCTCTTCAACAGGATCCAAGCTCAGGGCGTCCATTAGCCGCCGCTTGCGGCGCTCCTTGCGATACTGGGTAATGCACTCGTTGTAAGTGATGCTGTAGAGCCAGGTCTTGAACTTGGATTTTCCCTCGAAGTTCTTCAGACCGTACAGCACCTTCAACATCACTTCCTGACAGACATCATCAGCATCCCGGTCGTTCCCTAAATAACGTGCACAGACGTTGAACAGGGTACGCTGGTAGCGCCGCATGAGCTCCTCATAGGCGCGGGTCACATGAAACAGCTCCTCATGCGAACGCGCCACCAATTCCTCGTCAGTGAGCTCGCGTGGGTCGTAGCGCATGGGCAGCGATTGAACTTTATTCAAAACGGATCTGGCCGACAGTCAGGTCAATGTCGCCGCTCGACCCCCAAGGGCCATTTTTGCGGCGGCATACATTAACAGCTTTTGGGCAATCAGCGACTGGTCACGCGCTGCTCGAGTAGGATCCGATTCGACATCGACACCAGGTCGCCCTCATCGGTCAGCACAGTGGTCTTGACCGTGCCGATCTCTTCGATCTGCCCTTCGACCTCTCCAATCCGCACCTGCTGGCCAACCTGATAGAGCTCGCGAACATAGATCCCCGCGAGAATCTGTCCAGCGATTTCACGGCTGCCAAGGCCCATGGCCAAGGCAATGGCCAGACCAACGGTAATCAATCCGATGACGATGACATGGTTCAGCAGGTCGGTCTTGACTTCGAGCTGGCTGATGGCCACCGAAATGCTGATGAGGATCACCAGGCCCTGCACGATTCTCCCGAGCCCGGCAGCGTACTCCAGCCCGATGCCTTCGGCGGCGCCGCGGACCAGACCATTGGCCAGTTGCGCCAGCAGCACGCCTGCCAGCAGGACCAATGCGCCACCGAACACCTTCGGCAAGTAGAGAGCGAGCATGTCGAGGGTCGCCGATACCCGTTCCAAGCCCAGCGACTCGGCCGCGGACACCAGGAAGATGAGGAGTACGAACCAGTAGACTATCTTGCCGATCAGCGTCGAAATCGGTACCTGGATGCCGACGCGCCCGAGCATCTTGGTCAGCCCGGTGCCGCCCATCAGGCGATCCAGGCCGAGCTTGGCCAGAAGCTTGGACAGCAGCGTGTCCAGCAGTTTGGCGACCACGAAACCGAGCAGCACCACGACCAGCGCGCCGAACAGGTTGGGGATGAAGTTCGCCACCTTGGTCCATAGGGCGGTCATGGCAGCGACCAGGCTCTGTGTCCAGAGATCAAGTTCCATATTCAATCGGCCTTATCAGCTTTGCCTGCGGCAGGTTTGCGGCGCACCGGCGCGACATGCGCCGAGCCATTGTTCAGGGCGATCATCAATGCCTGGCTGAAACGGCCCAGCAAGGTGAACAGATCGCCCGCGCCGACCTGGCGGTTGGCGGTTTTGAGAACGCGGCCCAGGCAGGCGGCATCGTCCCGGTCATTGCCGGACGGCGACGCCTTGAGCAGGTCGCGCAGGGATTCTTCAAACGGATCGTGCATGGGCACCTCGCGCAATGTCAGTCAAAGACGAGTGTGATGGCCAATGGGTCACACGGGGCCAGGGTCGGAATGTTCCCGGTTGCATCGACCATCGGCGGTGAAGGCTCATCGACCTCTCATACCCAGCGCAAACGTCGAAACAGCCACCACTGCCCCACCGCCAGACCCAGTACGATCAGGCTGGCGTAGAGAAAGCCATAAGGGCTGTCGGAGCCGGGTATGCCGCCGACATTGATACCAAGCAGGCCGGTGACGAAGCTCATGGGCAAGAAGATGCAGGTGATGATACCGAAGCGGTACATGGTTCGATTCATCCGCTCGCTGCGGCGCCGATCCTCGCTTTCAAGCACCAGGGCGGCACGCTCGCGGGTCAGCTCGAGCTCCTCCAGATAACGGATCAGGCTATTGTTCAGCTCGTTCCAGTAGTCGCCGTCGCTGTCGGCGAACCAACTCCACTTATGCCGCGACAGTTGGGCATAGATGTCTCGCTGAGGGGCCAGGAAACGGCGCAACCCGGCAGCCCTGCGACGAATCTGCTGAAGCGTGCCATGCACCGGCGTATACCGTTCGTCGGACTCGACCTTTTCCTCCTCGATATCAACCATCTCGGAGAGGTCGCTGACCAGCGCCTGAACCTTTTCGGTCAGCAACTCGCCCATGACCAGAAGTAGCTCGGAGGCAGTCTTCGGCCCCCGCCCCTCGGCCAACTGCTGGATGATTTCATCGCTGGCGCGCAGCGGCCGCAAGCGCAACGAGATGACACGCCGGGCTTCGGCGAAGATGCGCACCGAGACCATATCCTCGGGTTCGGCGCCAGGATTGAGGTTCACTCCGCGCAGAAACAGCAGCATCTGCTCCTGGCTCAACGGCAACAGCCGCGGACGTGTATTTTCTTCCAGCAGCAGGTCACGGGCGAACTCGCTCAACCCCCCTTCGCGGGAAAGCCAGCTGCGGGTCTGTGGATGACTGCGATCCCAGTGCAGCCAGAGGCTCTGCCCTGCCTGCAACTGCAAGTCGTCCAGTTCGGTCCGGGCTATCGAACGCGCACCACCTTTACCATTGAGCACCAAGGCGTGTACGAGCCCCCACTGCGCGTTGTCTTCCTCGAACATTCCTGCTCCATCAGCGCTCGTGGCGCGTCACTCCGGCATCTGCAAAGGGCTTGGCGAGACGATGACGCCGTTGTTGTCGGCATAGACATACTCGCCCGGACGGAAGGTCACGCCGGCGAAGGTCACGACCACGTTCAGATCGCCGATGCCACGCTTGTCGGTCTTCATCGGGTGACTGGCCAGGGCCTGCACGCCGAGACTGGTCTGCGCCAGTACATCGACATCGCGCACGCACCCGTAGATCACCAAGCCTTCCCAGCCGTTGCGTGCGGCCTTTTCGGCGATCATGTCGCCCAGCAGTGCGCGCCGCAAGGAGCCCCCACCGTCGACGACCAAGACCTTGCCCTTGCCATCCTGCTCGGCCTGTTCCTTGACCAGCGAGTTGTCCTCGAAGCACTTGATGGTGACGATCTGCCCTCCGAAGGAATCGCGACCACCGAAATTGCTGAACATCGGTTCCAGTACCTGGACCAGGTCCGGATAGGCATCGCAGAGGTCGGGGGTGAGGTAGTGCTGCATGGCGAACTCCAATCGATAAGGATGTAGGGGTCTTGCAGGATGACTAGCCTAGCGTCAACCGGACGCTGGCGAAACCATCATCTGCGTCGATCGATGCAGAGCTTCCAAGGGGTTCTCCAGCCAGCGGGCCACCAGCGGCCAGACCTGTTGCTGCGCGGCCTTGCTGACCAGCATGTCGACATGACCGAATGGGTCGAACCCTTCCTCGCGCCCCAGACGCAGGAACTGCTTGCGCGTCCCGCCCCATTGCTCGAAAAGCTTGCGGCAGGCCCACACCGGATCCTGGAAGTCTCCTGCCCCGGCGACGGCAAGCAGCGGCACGTCCACCTCGGCCAAGCCGGCCCACCAGTCACGATCGCGGTCGCCGAAGCGCCCGAACAGACCGTGCCAGCGCAGGTTCTCCAAGGCCAGGCCGATCGGCTCATCTTCCGGACCGCGCTTCAGACGCGTGCCGGACAAGTGAGCGAATCGCTTGAGCAGCAATCGCCCGCCCCAAGCCACGGGCGGCACCTTCAGCGGCCAGTAGGTGCGACTGACCTGGGTTCCGAACAGGGCCACGCTGGCAACCAGCGAAGGGTCCAGGTAGTGCCCACCCAACGCCGCCGCCAAGGTCGTACCGCCCAGCGAATGACCAAGCCAGTGCGGCGCCTGTCCGGTTTTTTCCTGGACGAACGCTGCGATCAGCGGCACGTCATAACGCGCGTAGTCGGCTACCTGGTTGTCGCGCCAATGGCGGTTGCGGGGCGACAAACCATGGCCGCGCATCTCCGGAATCCAGACATCGAAACCCGCGCGCGCCAGGTAGGCGCCCAGGCCAATGCCCTTGGGCGAGTACCAGAAGCGCCGATTGGAAAAACTGCCGTGCACAAGGATGACCGGCACGCCCTGGACACTGCCCTGATGGACGATGCCCAGACGGGTCAATGCCAGTTCGACGCTTGGATCAGGACTGTTGCCGGCCTTGATGCGATAGACATCTTCGCTGAGATCGCCGCGACGCTCGGCACTGAGCAACGCGACGGGAAATAGGGTACTGCTGCTTTGCATAAGAGACTTGCACGAAAAAGGGCGTGAACCATCGCTGGAACTCGCCCTGAGAAAAACCGCAGGGGTGTGACAGGCACGCCCCCTGCATCCATTGCATCAGGCGCTGGTCTGGCCCTCGGCCAGGAAGAACCAGGTCTCGAGTACCGAGTCCGGGTTCAACGACACGCTTTCGATGCCCTGCTCCATCAACCACTTGGCCAGGTCCGGATGATCCGACGGGCCCTGGCCGCAGATGCCAATGTACTTGCCAGCCTTGTTGCACGCCTGGATGGCATTGGCCAGCAGCTTCTTCACCGCCGGGTTACGCTCATCGAACAGGTGGGCGATGATGCCCGAGTCGCGGTCCAGGCCCAGGGTCAGCTGGGTCAGGTCGTTGGAGCCGATGGAGAAGCCGTCGAAGTACTCGAGGAACTCCTCGGCAAGGATGGCGTTGGACGGCAGCTCGCACATCATGATCACGCGCAGGTCGTTGTCGCCGCGGGCCAGGCCGTTCTCGGCGAGCAGGTCGACGACCTGACTGGCTTCGCCCAGGGTGCGCACGAACGGCACCATGATCTCGACGTTGGTCAGGCCCATCTCGTTGCGCACGCGCTTCAAGGCGCGGCACTCGAGCTCGAAGCAGTCACGGAACGACTCGCTGATGTAGCGCGACGCGCCACGGAAGCCCAGCATTGGGTTTTCTTCTTCCGGCTCGTACAGCTTGCCGCCGATCAGGTTGGCATACTCGTTGGACTTGAAGTCCGACAGGCGCACGATGACCTTTTTCGGGTAGAAGGCGGCGGCCAGGGTGCTGATACCTTCGACCAGCTTCTCGACGTAGAAGCCGACCGGGTCGTCGTAACCGGCGATTCGCTTATCGACGCTCTCCTTGAGTTCCGACGGCAGGCCTGCGTAGTTCAGCAGGGCCTTGGGGTGCACGCCGATCATGCGGTTGATGATGAACTCCAGGCGCGCCAGGCCGACACCGGCATTGGGCAGCTGAGCGAAATCGAAGGCGCGATCGGGGTTGCCGACGTTCATCATGATCTTGAACGGCAGGTCGGGCATGGCGTCGACCGAGTTCTGGCGAATATCGAAGCCCAGCTCGCCTTCGAAGATGAACCCGGTATCGCCTTCGGCGCAGGATACGGTGACACCCTGGCCATCCTTGAGCACCTGGGTGGCGTTGCCGCAGCCGACCACGGCCGGGATGCCCAGCTCGCGGGCGATGATCGCCGCGTGGCAGGTACGCCCGCCGCGGTTGGTGACGATGGCGCTGGCGCGCTTCATGACCGGTTCCCAGTCCGGGTCGGTCATGTCGGAGACCAGCACGTCGCCGGGCTTGACCTTGTCCATCTCGGACACGTCGTTGATCACGCGGACCTTGCCAGCACCGATGCGCTGACCGATGGCACGGCCTTCGACCAGGACGGTGCCCTTTTCCTTGAGCAGGTAGCGCTCCATGACGTTGGCGCTGGCACGGCTCTTCACGGTCTCCGGGCGCGCCTGGACGATGTACAGTTGGCCGTCGTCACCGTCCTTGGCCCACTCGATGTCCATTGGGCGCTGGTAGTGCTGCTCGATGATCATGGCCTGCTTGGCCAGCTCGTTGACCTCGGCGTCGCTCAGGCAGAAACGCGCACGCTCGGCGCGGTCGACTTCGACGGTCTTGACCGAGCGACCAGCCTTGGCCTCGTCGCCGTAGATCATCTTGATCGCCTTGCTGCCCAGGTTGCGGCGCAGGATCGCCGGGCGACCGGCCTGCAGGGTGTGCTTGTGCACGTAGAATTCGTCGGGGTTGACCGCGCCCTGGACCACGGTCTCGCCCAGGCCGTAGGCACCGGTGATGAACACCACGTCGCGGAAGCCCGACTCGGTGTCAAGGGTGAACATCACGCCCGCGGTACCGGTTTCCGAACGGACCATGCGCTGCACGCCGGCCGACAGGGCCACCAGCTTGTGGTCGAAGCCCTGATGCACGCGGTAGGCGATGGCGCGGTCGTTGAACAGCGAGGCGAAGACTTCCTTGGCCGCGCGGATCACGTTGTCGACGCCACGGATGTTCAGGAAGGTTTCCTGCTGGCCGGCGAAGGAGGCGTCCGGCAGGTCTTCGGCGGTGGCCGAGGAGCGCACGGCCACCGCCATGTTGTCGTTGCCCTTGGACATTTCGGCGAAGGCGGTACGGATTTCCGCGTCCAGACGCGCCGGGAACTCGGCGTCCATGACCCACTGGCGGATCTGCGCGCCGGTCTTGGCCAGGGCAATGACGTCGTCGACGTCCAGCGCATCGAGCGCGGCATGGATGCGCTCGTTCAGGCCACTCTGATCGAGAAAATCGCGATAGGCCTGAGCCGTAGTCGCAAAGCCGCCGGGTACAGAAACACCGGCACCGGCGAGATTGCTGATCATCTCGCCCAAGGATGCGTTCTTGCCCCCGACGTACTCCACATCGTGGACGCCGAGCTTATCGAGGGAAACTACGTACTCTACCAAGGTGTTCTCTCCACTAACTGTGTTGGAAAAGCTCAGGGCGTCCGTCGGCCCGTCAGGGGTGACCGGACGCGTGTGGCCTGGACCTGGAAAATAAGTGAGAATGCCGGACAACCGTGTTCGGCAAACCGAACCTATCATATCCAGAAACTTTCAGCAGCTTAAGGCCCAGGGTGCAAATGAAACGATCCGCGTTCTTCATCTCCGACGGCACGGGCATCACGGCCGAGACCCTGGGGCAAAGCCTGCTGGCACAGTTCGAAAGCATTCCCTTCAACAAGGCTACCCGTCCTTATATCGACACGCTGGACAAAGCCCGGACCATGGTCCAGCAAATCAACGCGGCGGCCGAGCGCGATGGTGTACGACCGATCATCTTCGACACTATCGTCAACCAGGACATCCGCGAAGTGCTGGCGACCTCCAACGGTTTCATGATCGACATCTTCTCGAGCTTCCTGTCGCCGCTGGAGCAGGAGCTGACGGCTCATTCGTCCTATTCGGTCGGGAAGTCGCACTCGATCAGCGGCAACTCCAACTACATGGAGCGCATCGAGGCGGTCAACTTCGCCCTCGACAACGATGACGGCGCGCGCACCCATTACTACGACAAGGCCGATCTGATCCTGGTGGGCGTATCGCGCTGCGGCAAGACCCCGACCTGCTTGTACATGGCCATGCAGTTCGGCATCCGCGCCGCCAATTACCCGCTGACCGAAGACGACATGGAGCATCTGCAGTTGCCGGTGGCGCTCAAGAAGTACCATCACAAGCTGTTCGGCCTGACCATCGATCCTGATCGCCTGACCGCTATCCGTCACGAGCGCAAGCCCAACAGCCGCTACTCGAGCTTCGCCCAGTGCGAGTTCGAGGTTCGCGAGGTGGAAAGTCTGTTCCGCCGGGAGAACATTCCGAACATCAACTCCACGCATTTCTCGGTCGAAGAGATTTCGGCCAAGATCCTGGTGGAGAAAGGGGTCGAACGGCGGTTCAAGTGAGGGAGCGCAGGGAGAGGGTGATAGCCCAAAGCGCTTGCCAGTAGTTTTCTGGCGCTCTCAAGATCGAGCGCCGCCCGCGCGGTGCTTCGCGGGGTGCATGTCTTTGGGTTTTTTAGCGCCCTTGAGATCGAGCGCCGCCCGCGCGGCGCTTCGCGAGTAAACTCGCTCCCACATTTGTTGCACCGTGCCATGGCCTGTGAGAGAGGCGTTGTCAGCCTTTGGGGCTTGGCTGAAGATTGCATAAAGGCTGTTGCTACCCCCTCGATCTCTTTGTCGTACACACAAGGCTAAGAACTCGACCTATCAGGCCATGGCACGGTGCAACAAATGTGGGAGCGAGTTTACTCGCGAAGCGCCGCGCGGGCGGCGCTCGATCTCAAGGGCGCTAAAATCCAAAGGCATGCACCCCGCGAAGCGCCGCGCGGGCGGCGCTCGATCTCAAGGACGCTAAAATCCAAAGGCATGCACCCCGCGAAGCGCCGCCCGCGCGGCGCTCGATCTCAAGAACGCCATAAAACTACCGGCAAGCGCTTCGCAGCCCTCACCCGACCTTGAGCCCTGCGCATCACCGCCACACTGAAAACCAAAAAGCCCCTTCCGGGGCTTTCTGGTTTCAAACAACGCCATACGCCGCAAGCGGACCACAAGCGATCCACTTGCAGCTCGCCGGTTATCAGGCGGGCACCACGACCCCCTGCCCGCTCATGGCCAGATCGACCAGTTCGCGGTTGGCCACGGCATACATCGCGTAATCGATAGTCGTGGCGTTGCGCAGGTCTTCGAGCATGGCGCGCCAGCGCTCGACCCTGACTCGATGCTGCTCCAGCCACACTGTCACGCGTGCGTCCATGTCCGCGGGCGCATCGTTCATCTGCAACACGGAGATGGTGATCGCACGCTGCTGCAGGTCGATGTCGTCGCGGAACGCCTCGCGGGCTAGGGCCTGCCAGTTGTTTTCCACCGGCAGGTTGCTGATCTCCTGCAAGTACCAGGTCAGGTCCAGGGCACTGCCGACCGCGAAGAAGGCCTTGGCCACTTGCGCCGGCTCCTGGCCGGTAACGTCCGAGGCTTCGATGATCGGCAACAGGGTGTACAGGTGCGTGGTACCGGCAACCATCCGCGCCAGCAGTTCAGGCACGCCAGCCTCGACGAAGCTCTGGTAGCGCACCTGCCAGCGTTCGCGAGTCGGCCCTTCCAGCAATTCGTCGAGCTTGAGCCCCAACTGAGCGATCTTCGGTCCGAAATGGGCGACATCGCGTCCGGCATCCTGCTCGTTGCGCCGGCTGCGCAGGAACCACCGGGTAGCACGGCGGCCCAGGCGCATGAGCTCGTCCATCAAGGTCAGCTGGATCTCGGCCGGGACCTGATAGTCCAGCGCTTCGATCTGGCGGAACCAGTGCGGCAGATGGAAGATATCGCGCACGATCACGTAGGCGCCGGCGACATTGGCCGGGCTCATGCCCGTGGATTCCTTGAGCCGCTGGACGAAGGTAATGCCCATGTTGTTGACCAGATCGTTGGCGATCTGCGTGCTGACGATCTCGCGCTTGAGGCGATGGCGGCGCATGGCCTCGCCGAACTTGCTGACCAGGGACGGCGGGAAGGCCGTCTCCATGTCGCGGGTCAGGTAATCGTCATCCGGCACCTGCGACTTGAGCAGTTGCTCCTTGAGGTCGATCTTGCTGTAGGAAATCAGCACCGACAGCTCGGCGCGAGTCAGGCCCTGCCCGGCGGTCAGACGCTCGGCCAACTGCTCTTCGGACGGGAGAAATTCGATAGGACGGTCAAGCTTGCCCCGCCCTTCGAGATCCGCCATCAGGCGCTTGTACTCGGCAATCCGCTCACGGGCACGACGCGCGGCCAAGGACAGCGCCTGGGTCTGCTTGTAGTTGTTGCCAAGCACCAGCGTGGCGACTTCGTCGGTCATGCTGCCCAGCAGCTGGTTGCGCTGCTTCTCGGTCATGTCGCCATTGTGCACTGCTTCGTTGAGCAGGATCTTGATGTTGACCTCGTGGTCGGAGCAGTCCACGCCGCCAGCGTTATCGATGAAGTCGGTATTGGTCGCGCCGCCCTGCAGGCCGAACTCGACACGGCCCAATTGGGTCATGCCGAGGTTGCCACCCTCGCCCACTACCTTGCAGCGCAGCTCGTTGCCATTGACCCGCAGTGCGTCGTTGGCCTTGTCGCCCACATCGGCGTGGCTCTCGCTGCTGGCCTTGACGTAGGTGCCGATACCGCCGTTCCACAGCAGGTCGACCGGTGCCTTGAGCAGTGCGTTGAGCAACTCGGTCGGCGTCAGGCGGTCGGCCGTGATGGCGAAGCGTTCTTTCATCTGCGGCGAAATCGCGATGCTCTTGGCGCTACGAGGGAAGACCCCGCCACCGTCGGAGATCAGGCTGCTGTCGTAGTCCGTCCAGGCCGAGCGCGGCAGGTCGAACAGACGCTTGCGCTCGGCGAAGCTGCTGGCCGTGTCCGGATCAGGGTCGATGAAAATGTGCAGGTGGTTGAACGCCGCCACCAACTGCAGCTTCTCGGACATCAGCAAGCCATTGCCGAAGACATCGCCGGCCATGTCGCCAATGCCGATCACGGTGATCGGGTCTTCCTGGACATTGATGCCATGCTCGCGGAAGTGCCGCTGCACGCCGACCCACGCACCACGGGCGGTGATGCCCATCTTCTTGTGGTCGTAGCCCGCCGAACCACCCGAGGCAAAGGCGTCGCCCAGCCAGAAGCCATAGTCGATCGCGATGCCGTTGGCGATGTCGGAGAAGGTCGCGGTGCCTTTGTCCGCCGCCACCACCAGGTAGGGGTCGTCGTCATCGTGGCGCACCACGTTGGTCGGCGGCACCACGCCGCCTTCCTTGAGGTTGTCGGTAATGTCCAGCAAGCCGGAAATGAAGATCCGGTAGCAGGCGATACCCTCGGCCTGGATCTCGTCACGGCTGCCGCCCAGCGGCAGGCGACGAGGCAGGAAGCCGCCCTTGGCACCGACCGGGACGATGACCGAGTTCTTGACCTGCTGGGCCTTGACCAGGCCGAGCACCTCGGTACGGAAGTCTTCCTCGCGGTCCGACCAGCGCAGGCCGCCACGCGCCACGTTGCCGAAGCGCAGGTGCACGCCTTCGACACGCGGCGAGTAGACGAAGATTTCGAATTTCGGTACCGGCTTGGGCAGCTCGGGGATCAGCTTGGGATTGAACTTGAAGCTGAAATAGGACTTGCTCTGACCGTTGACGTCCGTCTGGTAGAAGTTGGTACGCAGGGTAGCCTTGATCAGGTCCAGGTAGCGCCGCAGGATGCGGTCTTCGTTGAGCACCTGGACCTCGTCCAAGGCAGTGACGATGGCCTGTTCAAGACGCTGCTGCTTGTCTTCGAGGTCATCGCGCGTCAGCTTGCGCGCCAGGTAGAAGCGGGTCTTGAACAACCGCGTCAGCTCACGGGCGATGTCGGTGTGGTTGTTCAGGGTGCTGGCGATATAACCCAGGTCGAAGCCCAGACGGATCTGCTTGAGGTAGCGGGCATAGGCGCGCAGCAACGCGACATCGCGCCAGGGCAGACCGGCGGTGAGCACCAGGCGGTTGAACGCATCGTTCTCGGCGTCGCCGCCGACAATGTGCACGAAGGCGTCCTGCAGCGTGTCGTTGAGCTGCTGGATATCCAGGTCCAGGCCCTCGCTGTAAGTGAACGCGAAGTCATGGATCCAGTACTCCCGGCCACTGGCATGACGCAGGCGATAAGGGAATTCGCCGAGGACTCGCAGGCCGAGGTTTTCCAGGATCGGCAGCACGTCGGACAGCGCGAGCGGCGTATCGGCGTGGTACAGCTTGCAGTGCAGCAAGCGCTCGCCGAGCTGGGTCAGCGGCTGGTAGAAGCTCATGACCAGCGGCTTGCTCTCGGACAGGGCCAGCACATGCTGCATGTCGACCACCGCCAAGTGGGCGGCGAAGCGCTCCCGGTAGCCGGCCGGGAAGCCCTTCGGGAATTCGGCGAGGATATTGGTGCCCTGAGCCTCCCCAAAGTTCTCCACCACCAGCGTCGAATAGTCATCCTGCCAGGAGCGGCAGGCCTGGATCACTTCGTTTTCAAGCTGCTGGGGATCGATATCGATGCGGTTCTTCGGATCGACCCGCAGGATCAATTGAACCCGCGCCAGTACCGATTCGGAGAAGAAGGTCCAGAACTCGCAGTCGCTGGCCTTCAAGCGGTCCATCAGGACCTGCTGGATCTTCTGCCGCACTTCCGTGGAATAGATTTCCCGCGGCACATAGGCCAGGCAGTAGCAGAATCGACCATACGGGTCCTTGCGCAGGAACACACGGATCTTGTTGCGCTCCTGGATCTGCACGATCGACATGACCGTGCCGAACAGCTCGTCGACCGGAGTCTGGAACAGGTCGTCGCGCGGCAGTACCTCGAGGACCTGGGTCAGCTCCTTGCCCAGGTGGGCCTTGGCGTCGAACCCGGAGCGGCGCTCGACTTCGGCGACCTTGCCACGGATATACGGAATCGAATGCACGCTCTCGCCATACACCGACGAGGTGTAGAGGCCCATGAAGCGGCATTCCTTGATGACCTTGCCTTCGGCGTCCAGCTGGCGGATCGACACGTAGTCCGGGTAGGCCGGACGGTGCACGCGGCTCGGCAGCGCGGCCTTGGCGAAGGACAGCAGCAACGGTTCATTGAGGTAGGCGACGGCGTAGTCTTCGATACGCAGGTCTTCGGCGCTCAGCCCCGCGCGCAGGCGACGGGTCAGCCCCAGGAACGACTGCTCGTCGTAGACCATGCGGCCACCCTGCGCATCGGCCTGCACGGTGAATTCTTCATAGCCGAGGAAGGTGAAGTGGTTGTCCAGCAGCCACTCGAAGAATGCGGTGACCTCGCCTTTCTCGTGATGCGCCGGGCCATAGGGTGTCTGTTCGACCAACGCGGCGACTTCACGCAGCTTGGCTTTCATCGGCTCGAAGTCGGCGACGGCCACCCGCACTTCGGCCAGCACCTGCTCCAGCTCACGGGCAAGAGTCGCCAGCTCGGTGGCATTGGCGCAGCGGTCGATCTCCAGGTACATCAGCGACTCATGGCCGACGCCTTCGCCCTGGGTGCCCTTGGGCAGCAGCTCGAGCAGGTCGCCCCTGTCGTCGCGACGCACGCTCAGTACCGTGGTCTGCAGGGTGTGGATGCTGTAGCCGCGGCGGTTCAGCTCGGTGCGCACGGAGTCGACCAAAAATGGCAGGTCATGGTGCAGCACTTCGACCACGGTATGGGTCGATTGCCAGCCATGACGTTCGTAATCGGGGTTGTAGACCCGGACCTGAGGGTGTTCGGGATCGAAGCGCTCGATGATGCGCCAGGCAGAAAGAGTGCAGCCGACAAGGTCGGAGAGCCGGCGCTGGGTAAGCTCGGCCATGGAAATGATGCCAAAGAACTGTTCGGCGAACAGTGCCACCTGTGGCAGTGACTGTTCGCTGATGTGTTGCGCCAGGGCCGCTTGCAACTGCTGCTGGAAGTCGGCTTTGCTGGCTGCAGTGAAGAACGCCATCTGTGGTACTCCGCTTGGGCTTTTTGTCTGAGTGAAGCGTCGCGTGCGTCCGCCGTGTACGGAATCAACCATAGTCAATCCGTGGTGGCAGGACGATGAAACCAGGCGTTGAACGTGACTGGCACGCTCATCCATTTCGCGGATGGGCATGTGCAAAGACGACTGCGCGCAGGCTGTGTCTTTACGAATGTCCATCGACTGGGCAGCTTAACGACTGACCGGTCGTCAGGGCTTGCAGCGCTGCGACATATTCGGTCAATGCCCGGTAGCCACCTATTCATGGAGCGGCCGAAGGGTGGCAGAATTCCATTTCATTCCTCCGATCGAGTCGCCCATGCAATTGAAAACCGCCCTGCTCTTCGCTACGCCCTGCGACGATGAGGAAGACAACATGGCCACCCTGTGCTGCCACAGCGACCAGGGCCGGATGTTCCTGCTCACTCGCTATCCGGACGAAGACACCGTCGACCTGACGCTGGATGATGAGCCTTCGACGCTCGATGGCTTGAAGGTCACCTTCGGCCCGTCCCGCCTGCTGATCGAGGTGGCCGCCGGCGATAGCGACGCGCTGCGAGGCGATGACCATCTGGAAATTCTCCACGCCACCCCCGCCGGCGACCTCGACGAAGTGGAGTTGACCTTGCGGAACATTCTCGAGGGTACGGGCACATACGTCAGCGAACGCTGAAGCGGGTGCCTGCCGGGTCGCTCGCCGGCACGGCGGGTGCCGAGTCTTCCGACGACTCGGCACCCACGCCAACGCCATTGCCCTCAGACATTGTCGAGACAGACCCGTCCTCCCGCTGCCGGTCGATTGACATAGAAAACGTCCAATGCGGTGTTGCCCTGGTCGAGAGGCGGATTCCAGTGCGCGGAGGTATGAACGTACCGGGCGCTCAGCATCGCGAGCTCGGCCGCGTCCAGGCCTTGATCGCCACGCCGCCCCATCGCATGCTCGCGAAGCTTGCGACAGACCTCTTTCAGCTCCTGCGGTAGACGCAGCTGCTCCCGTTCCTCACCTAGCGCCATCAGCGGAACGTTCTGCTGGCGCGCCATCTCGTACATGATCCGCAGGTAGATGCGTGACAGATGTCCGAACACTTCCCGCTCGCGGACAATGGCCGCAAACACCTGCTTCTCCGGCGCCTCCCCTTTGCGCCGATCTCCCCGCACACATTTCTCCCAGGTTTCGATACGTACCGTCGGGTCACCCTTCATCGAGGCCAACCTGGCGGCGACGCTTGCATAGGCCGCGGTTTTTTCAATGGGTGTGGAGCGCGAGACCCGGTTGGAGCATGGCTTGCACAGCATCACTCGTTCACGCATACGCGGCAGATAGCCTCCACCGATATCCGAATGGGCGCCTGGCAGCCGAATGTCGTTGTCGGTGCGCACCAGCGCGAAATTGGCCCGGTGCTCGTCGGCAGCCACCAACTGCACCACCTTGCCTGCCACGTCCGCACCCAAGCCCAGGCGCAATCCGGCAAAACGTTCGTTGCCTGGGCTGAAGTTGCCCGCCAGAGGCGAGACGACGGCGGCGACCGTATCGAACAGTCCGATAAAGGCGATATCCAGGTCGGCACTCCAGGAAAATTCGCTGACGAACAGGCCGGGATGTCCTTGCAGCGCCTTCGCCAGGCCACTCTGCGGTCCTGTACGCAACTCGTTGGCAAAATGCCTTGCCGCCGCGGCGCCACGGCTGAACCCGAACAAGTCGAAGCGGATCGAGGCGATTCGCCTGGCCGGTTGCGCGAAAGCGGCGCGAACGACCTGCTCGCAAACTGTCGCGACCGCTTGCGCTACACGGTGCCTGATACCGCCCCGCCAGCGCCCCGTCGCCTGCACATACCTTGAATCATCCCCACCGCTGGTGGTGCCGATACCCTCTATGTAGGTCTTGAGGAAAAGATCCCGGCCTGGCTCCCCAATTTCTTCTCTGTAGAGCTCGTAGAGCAATGCCACATTGGTTGGCGCGCTGCCATAACTGCCATGCAAGGCTGGCGTGACTGCGGAGATATCAAAGGAAGCGCTGTCGTCGATCTCGCCGCCCCCGGTCTTCACCGCGTTGTCCCGGTTGTTGCCAGTACCATCGAAAAACACCCCGAACCGCAGATTCACGGCGTGAGGCGGCTGCCTGTCCTTCGTCTCCATCTTCGACCTCCCATCGACAAAAGCCGAATGGAAGGCCAATGAGGTCGAGGGATGAATCAGGCGCTTCGGTAAAGGTCGCAGGCAAAGTCAATGCAAGGCAGGTAAAGAAAAAACCAGCCGCGTGGCACTGCCGCCTACGGCCTGACGTCGACAAGTCTCATGCAGGCGTGAACGGGCGGCAGGCGCCCGGCTACGGTCCCGTGGCGTCCATCTCGCATGGCTGGAGGAGAAATTTCCGTATCGCCATTGGTCGCCGCCCCTCCGGATGCATTAAAGTATCAGACCCGCCCGGGTACCAGCGTCCCAGCTTGCCCCGGCCTTTTTCCAGGAACCGTCGACGATGGAACACCGTGAAGCGCTGAACGCGCTGCGCACTTTTCTTTCCACCCAGATCCTTGGTCAGGAGAAGCTGGTCGATCGTCTGCTGATCGTGCTCCTGGCCGACGGCCACATGCTGGTCGAAGGAGCGCCGGGGTTGGCCAAGACAAAGGCCATCAAGGAACTCGCCGAGGGTGTCGAGGCGCAGTTCCATCGTATCCAGTTCACCCCGGACCTGCTGCCCGCCGACATCACCGGTACCGAGATCTATCGCCCGGAGACCGGCAGCTTCGTGTTCCAGCAAGGCCCGATCTTCCATAACCTGGTGCTGGCGGACGAAATCAACCGCGCCCCGGCCAAGGTACAGTCGGCGCTGCTCGAAGCCATGGCCGAGCGCCAGGTCAGCGTCGGGCGCAGCACCTATGACCTGTCGCCGCTGTTCCTGGTCATGGCCACCCAGAACCCGATCGAGCAGGAAGGCACCTACCCCTTGCCCGAGGCCCAGCTCGACCGCTTCCTGATGCATGTGAAGATCGGTTTTCCCGATGCCGCGGTCGAGCGACGGATTCTTCAGCAGGCGCGAGGCGAAGCGCTCAATGGCGAGACCAAGCCGGAGCGGCGAGTCAGCCAACAGGCGATCTTCGCCGCGCGCAAGGAGATCCTCGGCCTGTACATGGCCGATGCCGTGGAGGAGTACCTGGTGCAGTTGGTGATGGCCACGCGCACCGCGGCCAAGTTCGATGCCGAGCTCGCCGACTGGATCGCCTACGGCGCCAGCCCACGGGGCTCGATCGCGCTGGATCGCTGCGCGCGCGCCCATGCCTGGCTCGCGGGACGCGATTTCGTGAGCCCCGAGGACATCCAGGCGGTGCTGTTCGACGTGCTGCGTCATCGCATCATCCTCTCGTTCGAGGCCGAAGCGGCAGGCGTCGACCAGGACCGCGTGGTCCAGCGCATTCTCGACGTCGTCGCTGTCGCCTGACCTATGCCCACGCCCCAGCAGGCCGAACCCGGCATCCGCATCGGTCTTACCGAGCTGATCGAAATGCGTCATCGCGTGCGCGAGATCCAGCTGTTCTCAAGGCCTGGCCAGCGCAGCCCGCTGGTGGGGCTGCACCACTCCAAGCTGCGCGGGCGTGGCGTGGATTTCGATCAGGTGCGGGTGTACCAGGCCGGCGACGATGTACGCAACATCGATTGGCGCGTCACCGCACGGACCCAGGAACCGCACACCAAGCTGTTCCACGAAGAACGCGAGCGACCGATCTTCATTCTGGTCGAACAGAGTCAGCGACTGTTCTTCAGCTCGGGGCTGGTGTTCAAATCGGTCCTGGCGGCCCAGGCCGCGGCATTGTTCGGCTGGGCCGCCCTGGGCCACAACGATCGAATCGGCGGCCTGGTGTTCGGCGACAACGAGCATTACGAAATCAAGCCCAGGCGCAGCAAGCAGAGCCTGCTGCAACTGCTCAACCGGATGGCCAAGGTCAATCAGTCGCTGCACACCGAGGCGATATCGCAGCCTGACAGCCTTGGCCTGGCGTTGCGCCGTGCCCGCGAAGTCCTGCGCCCCGGCAGCCTGGCGATCATCATCTGCGACGAGCGTGCTCTGGGACCTTCGGTCGAGCAGCACCTGACCCTGCTGTCACGGCACTGCGACCTGCTGCTGCTGCCGATTTCCGATCCGCTGGACCATGCCCTGCCCGCAGCGGGCCTGCTACGGTTTGCCCAACGTGGGGCGCAACTGGAGCTCGACACCCTCGACGCGGGCTTGCGCCAGCACTACCACCAGCAAGCGCAAGCGCGGATCGAGCGCTGGGAGCTGCTGGCGCAGAAGCTGCGAGTCCTGTTGATGCCGTTGAGTACCCAGAGCGAGATGATCGAGCAGTTGCGCGAGTATCTCAACGCTCAACGTCCGGGGAAGACCAAATGAATCCCCTGGACCAGTTGCACCCGCTGATGGCGCCGCCAGCCATCGGCTGGTGGCCGCCCGCGCCCGGCTGGTGGCTGCTGCCCTTGCTCTTGCCGTTGCTGGTCTGGAGTGCGTGGCGCCTGCGCCACTGGCGGCCCGGCCCACGTCGCGTGGTGCGCGCCGAACAACCGCTCGATCCGGTCCGCCAGGAGGCCCTGGCCGAGCTCGCGCGTTTGCCCCGCCCCTACGATGGCGCGCCGGCCGGCGCCTGGCTGCAACAGATCAATGCGCTGCTCAAGCGCCTGTGCCGGAATCACTACCCCGGCGCCAACAGCCACACCCTCAACGGTCGCCAATGGCTGGCCTTCCTGGACAACCGCTGCCCTGCCGCGGGCCTGACCCGCTGGATGGTGCTCGTCGAGGGCGCCTACAAGCCTGAATGCAGGCTCGATGACAAGGCGATCGCCGGCCTCAGCCAGGCGGTCGAGACCTGGATTCGCAAGCATGTTTGAACTGGCCTGGCCCTGGATCCTGCTGCTGCTGCCGCTGCCGTGGCTGTTGCGTCTGTTGCTGCCGCCCGCCGACAGTGGCGAGCCGGTGCTCAAGGTCGGCTTCCTCGGCGAGCTCGAGGGCCTTGCCGGGCGTCGGGCGCGGCTCAACCTGCCGACCTGGCGCCAGCAGGCACCCGTGGTGGCGATCTGGCTGCTGTTGTTGCTCGCGGCGGCTCGACCGCAGTGGCTGGGCGACCCGGTACCGGTGGCGGCCAGTGGACGAGACCTGCTGGCGGCCGTGGACGTTTCCGGCTCGATGGACTTTCCCGACATGCATTGGCAAGGCGAGGACGTCAGCCGCCTGACGTTGGTCAAGGCGCTGCTCGGCGATTTCCTCCAGGACCGCCAGGGTGATCGTGTCGGCCTGATCCTGTTCGGCAGCCAGGCCTACCTGCAGGCGCCCTTGACGTTCGACCGGCGGACCGTGCGCACCTACCTGGACGAAGCGCTGATCGGCATCGCCGGCAAGAACACAGCCATCGGCGACGCGATCGGCCTGGCGGTCAAGCGCCTGCGCGAACGGCCGGCACAGAGCCGAGTGCTGATCCTGATCACCGACGGCGCCAACAACGGCGGGCAGATCCATCCCCTGACCGCTGCCCGTCTGGCTGCCCAGGAAGGCGTGCGCATCTATACCATCGGCATCGGCGCCAACCCCGAGGCCAGTGGCACGCCCGGCCTGCTCGGTCTAAACCCGAGCCTTGACCTGGACGAAGCCTCGCTCAGGGAAATCGGCGAACTGACCCATGGTGCCTACTTCCGGGCCCACGATGGTGTCGAGCTCGCCTCCATCGGCGACACCCTCGATCAGCTCGAGCCGGTGGCGCAGCAGCCTACCCGCGCGCGTACCGCCAAGCCCCTGTACAGCTGGCCATTGGCGCTGGCCCTGATGCTCAGCGTACTGCTGGTGATCGCCGCGCAATGGCCTGACAATCTGCTGCAGCGGCTCCTGCGCCGCCCCCGCTTTCTGCAACCCCACCCCGAATGGCAGGAGCGCCTCAAGCGCCTGCGCCTGAGGAAACGGCGATGATCGACCTTTGGCCACAATGGTTGCGCCCGCTATGGTTGCTGGTTTTGCCCGTCCTGGCTTGGCTGCTCTGGAAGCTATGGCACAAGCGCAAGCGCGCCGGACGCTGGCAGATGATCCTGCCGGCCCAGTTCCATGGCGTGCTGCTCGGTGGCGGCAGCGGCAGCAACAGCAAGCTGCCGTGGATCGCCCTGGGCCTGGCCTGGCTGCTGGCATTGCTGGCATTGCTCGGGCCCAGCTGGCAACGCCTGGAGGAAACACGCCAGCGTCCAGCCGACCCGCTGGTGATCCTGCTCGAGCTGACGCCGCAGATGCTTGCCGAGGACAGCCAACCCAATCGTCTGCAGCAGGCGCGGCGCAAGATCCTCGACCTGCTGGAGCGGCGCCGTGACAGCCAGACGGCCCTGGTCGTCTATGCCGGTAGCGCACATACGCTGGTGCCGCTGTCGGACGATCTGGGAACCACGCGCAACCTGCTCGAAGCCGTGGACCCTTCGATCATGCCGCGGCCCGGTCAACGCGCCGACCTGGCCGTGCGCAAGGGCCTTTCGCTGCTGGCCCAGAGCGGCCTGGGCCAGGGTCGCCTGTTGCTGATCGGCTCCTCGCTCAGCGATCAGGAGCGCGAAGGCATCCGTCAGGCCCTGGGGCGACAAGGTCCCAGCCTGCTGATGCTGGGTGTCGGCAGCAGCGCCGGAGTACCCGTGCGCCAGGCCAGCGGCGAATACCTCAAGGACGCCCAAGGCGGTATCCTCCTGCCGCGTCTCGACAGTGCCAGCCTCAAGGCCTTCATCAACGGAACCGGCGGCCGCTACCGCCACGCGCGCATCGATGACCTGGACCTGCGTGGCCTCGGCCTGTTCGACGCCCCGCGTGGGCTGCGCAACGATGGTCTGACCTTGCAGCTCGACAGCTGGGCCGACCAGGGCCATTGGCTGCTGCTGCCGCTGCTCCTGCTGGCGGCTTGTGCCGGACGTCGCGGCTGGTTGTTCTGCCTGCCGTTGCTGTTGGTCCTGCCGCAGCCGAGCCAGGCATTGGAATTCACCGACCTCTGGTTCACGCCCGACCAGCAGGGCCAGCGTCTGCTCGAACGACAACGCCCCGACGAAGCTGCCCGGCATTTCCGCGATCCCCAGTGGCAAGGCATGGCGCTGTACCAGGCCGGTGATTACACCGCTGCCGCTGCCGCCTTCGCCCGCGGCAACAGCGCTCAGGCCCACTACAATCGAGGCAATGCCCTGGCCCACGGCGGCGAGCTGGAAGCCGCACTGGATGCCTATGACCAGGCGCTGGAGCTGCAGCCCGATCTACCGGCGGCCTTGGAAAACCAGGTACTGGTGCAACAGTTGCTGCAACAGCGCCAGGCCAGGGAAGACGACCAACCCGACAAGGGCGATGCCCAGGCTTCACCCGGCAGCGAAAACGAAGGCAACAGCAGCTCGGCCGGCGGCCAGACCGAGGACGCGCCCGAAGGCGTGCATCAGCCTGAAAGCCAGGGTGAGGGGAACGGCGACAGTCAGGCACAGGCCAACGGCTCCGGGAGCGACGACGATGACATCATCCGTCCGCCAAAGCGCCCCACGTCCGCCGCTCTCGATAGCGAACAGCGCCAGGCGCTGGAACAATGGCTGCGCGAAATCCCCGACAACCCGGCCGAACTGCTTCGGCGCAAATTCTGGTATGAACAGCAATTGCATCAGGAAAACCCATGACAACCCGCCCAGGCGTCCTTTTCTTCAGCCTGCTGCTGGTGACGCAGGCTCAGGCGCAGCCGGCCCTGCAAGCCAGTGTCGACCGCGCTCGCCTGCAGGCCGGCGAGACCCTGGAGCTGACCCTGGAAAGCCAGGATGTCACCCAGTTCGGCAAACCTGACCTGAGCATCCTCGACGCGGACTTCGAAGTGCGCAGCACGCGCCAGCTCAACAGCCTGCATACCCTTGACGGCGAGACCCGCGCCAGCACGCGCTGGATCATCACCCTGCTGCCCCGCCGCAGCGGCAGTCTGCAGATCCCCGCGCTGCAACTCGGCCAGGCGCACAGTCAGGTCATCGAACTGCAGGTGCAACAGGCCGACAGCAGCCGTCCGGGCAGCGCCGCCCAGGTATTCATGGAAGCCAGCCTGGACAGCGATACGGTCTACGTCCAGGCCCAGGCCGTCCTGACGCTGCGCGTCTATCATTCGGTGTCGCTGTACGACGACAGCAGCCTCAGCCAATTGCAGCTGGAGAACGCCAAAGTCGAGCCCTTGGGCGACTCACGAACCTACGAGAAGCAGATCGACGGCGTACTCCATGGCGTGATCGAAACCCGCTACGCGGTCTATCCGCAGCAGAGCGGCACCCTCGACATTCCGCCACTGACCTTCACCGCCACCGCGACCGTCGCCGCCGACGACAACCAGCAGAGCACCGGCAACGGCCCGGCCAGTCGTCAGGTGCAGGTCAGGTCGCTGCCTCTGCGCCTGCAGGTGCGGCCGATTCCGGCCAACTATCCGAGCACGGCGCCCTGGATACCAGCGCGCAGCCTGAGCCTGGAGGAACGCTGGAATCCCGACCCAGCCAACCAGCCGACGCAAGTCGGCGACTCCTTGACACGCAGCACCACCCTGCGCGCCGAAGGCCTGTCCAGCACCCAGTTGCCACCGCTGCCAGCCACCGAGGTCAAGGGGCTGCGCCGCTATCCGGATCAGCCGCAGCTGCGCAACGAAATCAATGACCGGGGCATGATCGCCAACCGCGAAGAACGCGAGGCACTGGTGCCGATCCAGGGCGGCAACCTCGAGCTGCCGGCGCAGGAGGTCACCTGGTGGAACACGCGCGAGGATCACCTTGAGCACAGCAGCCTGCCGGCCCGTCTGCTGAGTGTTCGCGACAACCCTGCGTTGAGCGCCGAGATGCCGGTGGGTGACAGCCGCGGCAGCAGCGGCCTGCTTTGGCCATGGCAGCTGTCCACCCTGGTCTTGGCGCTGACTACCCTGCTCGGCTTCACCCTGTGGTGGCGCGCCCGCTCGCAACCCGCGGTACCGCGGGTGATCCAGAGCGGTCCAAGCCCGCGCAGCCTGCTCGACGACCTCAAGCGCGCCTGCCAGGCCAACGATCCCCAAGCTACCCGCCAGGCCCTCGATGCGTGGGCACGGCAACAACCGGAAACCCTGACCGAGATGGCCGCGCGTTTCGTACCCTTGTCCGATGCGCTCGATAGCCTCAATGGTGCCTTGTACAGCGAGATCGGCCAGTATTGGCAAGGCGATCAGTTATGGCGTGCCATCAACACCATCCCACCGGCCGAGCAGATCCTGGCGCCCACGGGCGAAACAGGCAGCCTGCCGCCGCTGTACCCCAAATAACCTTCGAGGCGTGGCGCCCCGCGCCATGCCGGCACTGCGCGGAACCTTCAATGCGTCTGTTTCATACCTCCGACTGGCACCTGGGCCAAAGCCTGCACGGCCAGGAACGCGACTTCGAACATGCCTGCTTTCTCGAATGGCTGCTCGGCCAGTTGCAACTGCGCCAGCCGGACTCACTGTTGATCGCCGGCGACATCTTCGACACGGTCAACCCACCGGTCAAAGCCCAGGAGCGGCTGTACGACTTCATCGTCCGGGCCCACGAACAGAACCCCAAGCTGGACATCGTCATGATCGCCGGCAACCACGACTCCGGCTCGCGCATCGAGCTGCCCGCCGCGCTCATGCGTCGGCTGCGCACGCACGCCTTGGGGCGGGTGCACTGGCTGGACGAAGGTCAGCTGGACAGCGAGCGCCTGTTGATCCCGCTGACCAATGCCCGTGGCAAGGTCTGCGCCTGGTGCCTGGCCCTGCCCTTCCTGCGTCCCGCCGAGGTCACCGGCCTGCAACTGGGCGATGACTACCTGCAAGGCATCACCCAGGTGCACCGGCAGCTGATCGACGCAGCGCTGCAAAAGCGCAAGAAGGACCAGGCGCTCATCGCCATCAGCCATGCACACATGGCCGGCGGTACCGTCTCCGAGGATTCCGAGCGCAGCCTGATCATCGGCAATGCCGAAGCCCTGCCCGCGCGCCTGTTCGACCCTGTCATCAGCTATGTCGCCCTGGGCCACCTGCACAAGCCGCAACGGGTCAATCGCGAAGATCGCATCCGCTACAGCGGCTCGCCTATTCCGCTGTCGTTCGCCGAGATCGGTTATCGACACCAGATCCTGGAAGTCGAGCTCGAAGGGACCGAGCTGATCAGCGTCGAGCCGCGCCTGGTGCCGCGCGCGGTGCCGTTGCAGCGCCTCGGCCCTTTACCGCTCGGCGAACTGATCGAGATGCTGGCCGCGCTACCGCCGGTCGATCTGCTCGCGGACCCGCAGCATCAACCCTGGCTGGAAGTGCGAGTGCGGCTTGACGAGCCGCAGCCCGACCTGCGTCAGCAGATCGAGCTGGCGTTGCACGGCAAAGCCGTGCGCCTGGTACGCATCAGCGCCGAGTACGCGGGGCGCCGGGGCCTGGACGATGACGCCAATGACCTGATCGAACTGGGCCAGATGACCCCCCAGGACCTGTTCACCCGCGCTTGGGCACAGGCCTACGGCGGCCCTGTCGATGAGCAGACGCTGGCCGACTTCGCCCTGCTGTTGCAGGAAGTCCAGTTCGAGCAGGAGCAACCATGAAGATTCTCGCCATCCGCCTGAAGAATCTCGCCTCGCTGGCAGGGCCGGTCGACATCGATTTCACCAGCGAGCCCCTGGCCAGCGCTGGCCTGTTCGCCATCACCGGGCCCACCGGCGCGGGCAAGAGCACGCTGCTCGATGCCTTGTGCCTGGCATTGTTCGGCACCGTACCCAGACTCAATGACGTCGCCCGAGAAGCCAAGGTGCCCGACGCCGACGGCGAAATCACCACCAATGACCCGCGCAACCTACTGCGTCGCGGTACCGGCAGCGGCTATGCCGAGGTCGATTTCGTGGGCCTGGATGGGCGTCGCTACCGTGCGCGCTGGGAGGCCAACCGCGCCCGTGACAGGGCCAACGGCAAATTGCAGCACAGTCGCCAGAGCCTGCACGATCTCGATAGCGAACAGCTCCTGAGCAACCAGAACAAGGGTGAGTACAGGCAACTGATCGAAACTCACCTGGGCTTGAACTTCGAGCAGTTCACCCGCGCCGTGATGCTGGCCCAGAGCGAGTTCAGCGCCTTCCTCAAGTCGGACGATCGCGAACGCAGCGAACTGCTGGAAAAACTCACCAATACCTCGATCTACACCCGCCTCGGCCAGCGCGCCTTCACTCGCACCAAGGAAGCCGGCGATCAACATCGCGCCTTGGAAGAACGGGCCAGCTATCTGCTGCCCCTGCCCGATCAAGCCCGAGCCGAGCTCGATCAACGCCTGGCGTTGGCGCAACAGCAGCTCAAGTCGGATCAGCAGCGCCTGCGTCAACTCGAGCGGCAGCGTACCTGGCTGCAGGAGCAGCAGCGATTGCAAGCGCAGCAGGTCGCCGCCGAACAGGCCGCGCACACCGCGCGGCAAGCGTGGGAGGCGCTGGCCCATGAACGCCAGGACCTGAACCGCCTCGAACAGCTCGCGCCACAGCGCCACCAGTTCCACCGCCAGCAGGCCCTGGCCAGCCAACTCACGCCCTTGGCTGCCGCCGTGGCCGAGCAAGCCCAGCGCACAGGCGCGTTGCAGGAGCGTCGTGCCCAGCTGGAGCAGGATCTGGAAGCGGCTCGCCAGGCCCTGGCCCTGGCCCAGGCGCGCCAGAACGACAACACCCCGCGGCTACGTCAGGCTTTCGCCGAACAGGATACCCTCGCGCGCCTGGACCTGGAGCTGGACAAGCAGCACGCGCTCGGCCAGCAAGCCGATCGGGACGTGAACGAAAGTCAGCAGCAGTTGCAGCAACTCGTGGCGCAGCAGCAACACGGCTTGCAGCAGTTGGCGCAGATCGAGGCCGCACTGGACGAAAGCAGTCACCTGGCGGAGGTGGCCAATGCCTGGCAGGCCTATCGCAACCAGCTGCAGCAATTGCTGCAGATCGGCAACCGCCTGCAGCGCGGTCGCGAGGAGCTGCCTGGTCTGCAGGCCCAGGCCAGCCAGGCCAACGCCCGGTTCCAGGAGCAGCGCGATGCCCTGGAGCTGTTATATGGGGAAGCCAATGCCGAACCGCACACCGTGGCGGAGCAGCTCGACCTGCTTGGCACCCTGCTGGTCGACAATCGCAAGCAGCTGCGCGCCGTCGAAGATCTGTCACGCCTGTACCTCCGCGAACAGGAACTGGAACAACAGAACCAGTCCCTGCGCGATCGCCAGCAGCAGGCCTTGCGACAGCGCCAGGCGCTGATCGGCGAGGGACAGCAGGCCAAGGTCGAACTGGAAGCCGCCGAGCAGGCGTTGAACCTTACCTTGCAATTGCTCGAGCGCCAGCGTCTGGCGCGCAACGCCAGCGTCGAGGAGCTGCGCGCCCAGTTGCAGGAGGGCGAGCCCTGCCCGGTCTGTGGCAGTGCCGAACACCCCTATCATCAACCCGAGGTCCTGCTGGAGTCGCTGGGCCGCCATGATCAGGCCGAGCAAGCCACGGCCCAGGCCAGCGTCGACAAGCTCAAAGTCCACCTCGACGAGTTGCGCACCCAGGTCAGCGTGCTCAACGGGCAGATCAAGGAGTACCAGCACCAGCAGAGGCAACTGGCCGAGCAACTGCAGCCCATGGCTGAACTGCTCGCCGCCCACGCGCTCTGGCCCGCGTTTTCCGCGCAGGAGGTACAGGTTCGCAAGGGCTGGCTCGACGCTCAGCTACGCCGTCTCGACCAGGAAGTGAGCCGAGACGAGCAGCGCCAGGCCATCCTGCTCACCCTGCAGAAGGACGCCGCCTCCCTGCAACAGCAGTTGCAGGCCGCCAGCGAGGCACAGCAGCAGGCCAGGCACCGTGTCGACCAGCAACACCAGGCGCTGCATGCCGATCAAGAGCGACTCGAGCAGGCCCTGGCCGATTTTGCCGGCCTGCTGCCCGCCGAAAGTCTCCAGGCCCTGCGCAACGAGCCGGCGAATGCCTTCCTGGTGCTCGACCAACAGATCGCCCAGCGCCTGCAACATCTGGAGCGGCAGAAGGACGAACGCGAGGAACAGCAACAACGCCAGCTGTCGCAGGACAGGCTGGAGGCTCGATTGCAGGCGCGCCTGCAACGTCAGGAAGAACTGCGCCAGCAGAGTACCGAGACGCAGGCCCGGCGGCGGCAATGCCATGAGACGCTGGCCGAGTTGCTGGGAGAGCACGCCGGAGCCGAGCAGTGGCAGCAGCACCTGGCTCAACAGGTGGAAAACGCCCGTAGCCAGGAGGCCGGCATCGCGCGGACACTTCAGGATACTCGCACCGAGGTCGTGCGACTGGCGAGTGAACTCAAGGCCAATCAGGACCAGCAGCAAGCGCTGGAAAAAGAAATCCAGCAGCTGCAGGCACAGCTTGGCCAATGGCGAGCCCGGCATCCCGAACTGGACGATGCGGGGCTACAGCGCCTGCTGAGCATCAATGACGAGCAGCTGGCTGCCTTGCGTCAGCGGCTGAACATCGCCGAAAAAGCCATCGAACAGGCCAACGTCCTCCTACAGGAGCGTGTAGAGCGGCTGCGACAGCATGCCGAGCTGAGCGCGGACGACCTGCCGAGCGATGATCTGGAACAAGCGCTTGCCGACCTGCAACAGCAATTGAGCCTCCATGAACAGCAGTGTGCCGAGTTGCGTGCGCAGCAGGCTGACGACCAGCGCCGCCAGCAGGCGCATCAGGCTCTGGCCGAGGATATCGCCCGGGCGTATCAAGAGTGGCAGCGCTGGGCACGCCTGAGCGCGCTGATCGGCTCCGCGTCGGGCGACACCTTCCGCAAGATCGCCCAGGGCTACAATCTCGACCTTCTGCTGCACCACGCCAACAGTCAACTGCGCCAGTTCGCCCGGCGCTATCGTCTCAAGCGCGGCGGCAGTTCACTGGGCTTGCTGGTGCTGGACACCGAAATGGGCGACGAACTGCGCTCGGTGCATTCGCTGTCCGGTGGCGAAACCTTCCTGGTCTCCCTTGCCCTTGCCCTCGGCCTGGCGTCGATGGCCTCGAGCACCCTGCGTATCGAATCGCTGTTCATCGACGAAGGTTTCGGCAGCCTCGACCCCGAATCTCTGCAACTGGCCATGGACGCGCTCGACGGCTTGCAGGCACAAGGACGCAAGGTGGCGGTGATCTCCCACGTTCAGGAAATGCATGAGCGTATTCCGGTGCAGATCCAGGTGATCCGCCAAGGCAATGGTCTGAGCCAGGTGGAGGTCATCGGCTAGGTCAATGCCGGTCGGCGATGAAAACGTGCAGGGTTCGATGCCGGGGATCTGTTGTGTCGCTGCCGGCCCCATCGCGGGGCAAGCCCGCTCGCCACTTAAGGCTGCGGCGCCTAAAACACCGGTGGCCAGCGGGCTTGCGCCGCGATGGGGCCGGTAGCGACTCAACAGATCTCAGAACCTGCAGATGAGTTTCAGCATCCGAAAATCAAATAGCTTCCTGACTGGCTGGCACGTCGGCACTCACTGGGTTCACTCGAGGAACTTGAGGTCCGAGGGCGCATCGATCGGCAGGGACTGCACCGTCTTGCCCAACGTCCCCTCGCGCGGGTCGCGTTGCATGACGACGATCTGGTTGCTTTTCTGATTGGCCACCAGCAGGAAGTGACCGCTGGGATCAAGGCTGAATTCGCGCGGATGGTCGCCTTCCACCGAGCGACGCTGCACGAAGGTCAGGCGGCCCGTTTCCTCGGCCACGGCAAACACCAGGATCTCGTTGGCCGTGCCACGGTTGCTGACGTAGAGGAAGCGACCATCGGCGGACAGGTGCACGGCGCCACCGGCCTTGGCATCGGCCTTGTCGCTATCGGTCAGCGGCAGGCGCTGACGCTCCAGCAGCGCGCCGTCCCGGACGTCGAACATCACCACTTCGCCGCTCATTTCCAACGTCAGGTAAGCATGCCGACCCTGGGCGTCGAACAGCAGATGCCGTGGGCCGCTGCCGGGCGGCAGGCCGACCGATGCAGGGATCGCGGGAGTCAGCGGCTGCGTCGGGTTGGCGCCGTCATAGCGATAGACGAAGACCTTGTCGGCCCCCAGGTCGCTGGCATACAGGTAACGGCCGTCCGGCGAGGGCACGGCACTGTGCACGTGGGCAGTAGCCTGGCGCTCGGGGTCGACACCACTGGGGCTGTGCCGCTCCTGCTGCACCGCCGGTTGCAGCGTGCCGTCGCGGGCGACCGGCACGGCAATCAGACTGCCACCCGGTTGCGAGCTTGCCGCGTAACTGGCCACGAACAGGTAACGCTGGTCGTGACTGAGGCTGGCATGGGTAGGGTCGTCACCCTGGCTGGCCGTCTGGCTGAGCGGCGCGATCTCGCCATGGGCGCCCAGTGAGAAACTGCTCACCATGCCTTTTCCTTCGCCCTGCTCATTGACCGCGAACAGCAGCCGCTGATCAGCCGACAGCACCAGCCAGGACGGGTTTTCGCTCTTGACGACCTGCACCGGCTCGCTGCCGATGAGGCCGCTGCGCGGATCGAATTCGTAGCGGTAGATCCCCTGGCTGGTGCCCTGGGTATAACTGCCTACCAGCAGTACTGCGGCGTTCGCTTCGAGGGTCAGGTTCATAAGGGCAGCGGTCACCATGGTCTTGAGGAGGTCATTCATCGTCTTCATCTTCCGAGGCGCGCAAGGCACTCATGCAGATTAGTCGATGCTCGCCGTCTTCAGCGCCGAGCACCCATTCGTCCCCTGTCGCCACTGCCGCGGCGAGCTGCCGCAGGTCAAAGTGCCAGCGCTTGAGCAAACGTCCATCCATGCATTCGATGACCAGGCCCGCGTCGTCGAAGGTGAAATCGAAGGCGTGCAGGCCATCGATCAGAAGCATGTCGCAGGATTGCAGCGCAGTAGGCAGGGAAGACATCGGACTCGACTCATGGGATAAGGGTTCCGCCATCTTCCGGGTTCGGGCGCCAAGCTTCAAGCCGCGGGAAAAGCCGATGCGCTCTTCCTGCGGCCTGAAGCATGCAACGACCCGACGACCTCAGTGCGCGAAGATCGAGCCCCCCTCCTTGCCCGCCAGCTTCTGCGGCTTGATCAGGAAACGCGCCAGCGCCGGCAGCAACCACAAGGCGCCGAACATGTTCCAGAGGAGCATGAAGGTCAGCATCAGGCCCATGTCGGCCTGGAACTTGATCGCCGAGAAGATCCAGGTACATACCCCGATAGCCAGGCACAAACCGGTGAACAGCACTGCCTTGCCGGTAGAGCGCAGCGTCTGGTAGTAGGCTTCCTGCAGCGGCAGGCCCGCCCGCAGGAAACTCTCCAGGCGACTGTAGATGTAGATCCCGTAGTCCACGCCTATCCCTACGCCCAAGGCGACCACGGGCAAGGTGGCGACCTTGACACCGATCCCCATGAAAGCCATCAGGGCATTGCCCAGCACCGACGTCAGCACCAGCGGCAGGACGATACACAGAGTCGCGGCCAGCGAGCGGAAGGTGATCATGCACATCACCGCCACGCAGAGGTATACCAGGATCAGGACCGTCAGCTCGGCCGACTTGATCACCTCATTGGTGGCCGCCTCGATCCCGGCATTACCGGCCGCCAGGAGGAACTCCAGGCCGTCCTTGTCGTGGCTGTCGGCAAACGCCTGGGCTGCCGCCACCACGCGTTCCAGGGTCTCGGCCTTGTGGTCGTTGAGGAACACCAGCACCGGCGCCAGGGAGCAGTCTGCGTTGTACAGGCCGTCGGCGCGGGCGATGGAGTTGTTGAGCACGTCCGGGTTGCGCGACAGTGTCTCCCACTTCAGGCTGCCTTCGTTCATGCCCTTGATCACCTGCTTGGAGACGGTGACCAGGGAGATGGCCGATTGCACCCCAGGGGTATTTTCCATGGTCCACATCAGCTCGTCGATCGGCGCCATGGTCGAATGGATCGAGCAGCTTTCCGACGGCGTCTTGACCATGATGACCAGCACGTCCGAGCTGGTCGAATAATTGCTGATGATAAAGCTGTTGTCCTGGTTGTAGCGCGAGTCCGGGCGTAGTTCCGGCGCGCCCTGGTCGAGATCGCCGATCTTCAGGTTCTGGCTGTACCAGAGCCCTCCGGCGAAGGCCAGCAATGCCAGGACGATCGATACCGGCGCCACCCTGGGGCTGGCGAAGTTGGCCAGCAGACGCCAGAACGGATGCTCGCGGGTCGCGTCCTTGCGGCTGCGCTCGACCGCTTTCCTGCTGATACCCACGTAGGAAATCGCCACGGGCAGCAAGATGAGGTTGGTGAAGACGATCACCGCCACCCCGATCGAGGCGCCGATCGCCAACTCGCGGATGACGCCGATATCGATGATCAGCAAGGTGATGAACCCCACCGCGTCCGCCAGGATGGCGATCATTCCCGGCAGGAACAGTTGTCGGAAGGTGCGCCGCGCGGCAGTCAGGGCGTTGTCGGCCTCGCTGGACTGCAAGGCGATACCGTTGATCTTCTGTACCCCGTGGGAAATGCCGATGGCGAAGATCAGGAACGGCACCAGCATGGAATACGGGTCCAGCCCGAAGCCCACTGCATGCATCAGGCCAAGCTGCCATACCACCGCCACCAAGGTCGTGATGAGGACGGCGATGGTGCTGCGAATGCACCAGGTAAACCAGTACAGGAGGATCCAGGTGATTGCCAAGGCCACCCCGAAGAACAGCGCCACCATCACCAGGCCATCGATCAGGTCGCCGACCTTCTTGGCGAACCCGACGATGTGGATCTTCACATTGGGGTTCTGCGCCTGGTACTTGTCGCGGATCTTCTCTTCCAGCTGATGGGAGAACTGCTGATAGTCGAGCTTGATCTGCCTGCCCTGGTCCTGGGGGTCGGGATAGGACTCCAGCAGCGGCACATCGACGATGGAGGACTTGAAGTTGTTGGCCACCAGGCGCCCGACCTGACCGGACTTGAGCACGTTGTCGCGCAGCTGGTCCAGGCTCTGAGCCGAACCATCGTAGGTATTGGGGATGACCTCACCCCCGGCGAAGCCTTCCTCGGTGACCTCGGTCCAGCGCACGCTAGGGCTCCACAGCGACTTGAGGCCGGCGCGATCGACCCCGGAGATGTAGAACACTTCGTCGTGGATCTGCCGAAGGGTCTCCATGTAGTCCTTGTCGAAGATCTCGCCATCGACCGCCTCCACCGAAATGCGCACGGTGTTGCCCAGGTTGGCCAGGTCGTTGCGGTGTTCGAGCATCTTCTCGATGAAGGGATGCTCCAGCGGAATCATCTTCTCGAAACTGGTCGAAGGTCGGATCTGCGTGGCCTGCCAGAACAGGAAAATGCTGACCAGCACACAGAGGGCGATCACCACCGGACGGTTGTTGAAGATCAGGCGCTCGAGCAGCGTGGCCTTGCCTTGGTGATGCATGTCGACGTTCTCCCGGCCGCTCATGGCTGCACCTCCTTGCCCTTGGCGGAGGCAAGATGCACCCCGCCCTGTCCGACCAGCAACAGACCGCCATCGGCCAGCCCGCTGACCCCTGCCAGCGCGATCCGATCAGCCCGGTTGAAGACACTGAAGCTGCGCCCGTCGTCGGTGCTGCGCAGCACGCTGCCGCCGTTGCCTACCAGGACCAGGTTGCCGTCCTCGAGCCGCGTGGCGCCGGCCAGGCCGAATTCCAGCGGCCCACGGGCAGCCTCGAGCTCGATCGCCTCCCAGCTGTCACCGAAGTCGGCGGATCGGAACAGGTTGCCTCGCAAGCCATAGGCCAGCAGCGCGCGCGATTGCCCCGTACCGATCACGCCGAACAACGACCCCTCGTAGGGACCCTGGACGCGAGACCAGGTCTGGCCGTCATCGCTGGAACGGAACATGCTCCCTTGCTCGCCGACGATGAACAGACCGGCGTCCTTTACTTGCGTGAGGCCATTGAGGTGCAGCTGCTCTTCGTTCTCCAGGCGCTCGGCGACATCCTGCCAATGCTGGCCACCGTCGAGGGTTTCCAGCAGCGCGCCGTAGGCGCCGATGGCAAACCCATGCCGGGCATCGAGGAAGCGGATATCGAGCAGGGGCGCTTCGCGGGCGAGGTCTTGGAACTGCTTGGTCCAGGTCGCCCCTCCGTCGGTGCTGGCAAGGATCTGCGCATCGTGACCGACGGCCCAGCCGCGCTTGTCATCGATGAAATACACCGCCGTGAGCAGTTGCCGGGTGGGTACGCGCGCTTGGGTCCAGGTCTTGCCCTGGTCGTCAGAAAAGAGGATATGACCGCGATCGCCCACGGTCACCAGGCGCGAACCGGCCTGGGTGGCACCGATCATCAGCGCCTGGCCGGCCTTGGCCGATTCGACGGAGTACTCCCCCGCCGCCACGGTCAAGGCTGCCTGCGCCGGCGCGACCGACAGAGTCATTGCCAGTGCCGCTACCGCGCCAGCGAGCGCTGGCCATCGTCCACGCCCCTTGCTTGCCGATCCACCTGCGCTCATACCGCCCCCGCTTGCTGTTGTTCTTATGGGTCATCCTATTGGCAGGCACCGCGAAAAAATCCCGTTGCAGAGGCCTGCAATAGCTTTGCGCCATCCTATCGGGGAGTGCTTCGGGATGACAACGAGAGGGACGTTATCTTTTGTTAAGCAGGGGCGGTCTTTGCTTCAGGGCCTTCAACCGCAGTGACGCCCGCTGGACCGCGGCCATCTTCTCGGGGCGCTTCATGCGCTTCCATTTGCGGATATCTTCCTTGCTACGTCCGCAGCTCACGCACAGGTCACCACTGAGCTGGCAGATCGCGATGCACGGGTTCTCGATGTCCTTGGCCATGATCTACCCTCGTGTCACCCGGAATCTGGCCAGGCGCCTGCGCCAGTCACCGCCATGCTGAAGGTGGCATTCCTCTTCCGAGTCAAAGTGCAGGTGGCGATCGAGAGAGGGCAGCGATACCCCAGCGTCCTCCAGGGCGGCGGCAGTCAGTTCGCGCATCCGCGCATCCTGTCCCTGTGACAGCGCTCGCTCCTTGCTGGCGCGGGTATCGAATACCCAGATGACCTGCAGGCTCCGTTCGAAAGCTTCCTGGTCCACTTCATGGGTCAGCCAATCGAAACCGGTGATCTCGGCCTTGGCGGTTTCACAGGCCTGTGTAAGTGTCGCAACGAGACGACGCTCGATGCGTGCGTTTTCACGCTTGCTGGAGGGCATTGAAAGCTCCGGGGGCTGGGGAAGGAAAAGCATGACATACCCGCCCCCTCGCTGAAACGCTGCCAATCCCTACCGCGACCACTCCGGGTCGGTGGTGAACGAGATCGTCAGCCACCGGTCGGGGCCTTCATCGCCAATCTCCTGCCCTACTCTGTCCCTGATGGCGTCCCATTCATCCAGTGTCATGGCTGGCCATCCAGAAGGCACGATGAAATACAACTCGATCTGACGCGCGCGTCCCACTTTGGCGACGTAGGTCTGATAACCCGAAAAACCGGACTCCTCGACGACTCGCCTGGCAACGGTATCGACATGAACCTTCAGTTCCGTCGGCGTCACCATGAGAATCTCGGACCATGCCTTGCGCACGGTGCTCAAAGGAACAGGAATGATGATCAGGCAGATCGTCCCCAGGACGACTGGATCGACATACGGCGCTACCCAGGCATAGCGTGTTCCTTGCGCCAGGACTGCCAAGGCGAAGGCGATCAGCAGGGCGAAGGAAATGCTCCCCGCCATGATCCAGCCCTTGATATCCAGGGCGACGAAGTCAGACCGTATTTCCTTGTTGCGATGATGTTCGAGCAGTGCCAGGGTAAAACAGACGGTCGCCGAGACGGCCGCGTAGAGGATGGCAATGCCGAACTCGAGCGTTTTTCCTCCTTCGAGCACGCTTATGATCGAATTCACGAGCGCATAGAGCGCCACGACGCACAACAGCGTGCCGTTCAAGGCCAGCACCATGGGTTCCAGGTGCCAGAAGCCCATGTTGAAGCGCTCCGCCAAGCGACGAACGCCCTCTTCCTTGGTATGACGCGTGATCAGGATCGCTACGGTCAGGGCCAGCCCACTCATGATTGCATCGATCAGTGAGTAGAACGCGTCGAATACGATAGCGTCCGAGCCCGCTTGCAGCCCGACGATTATGCCGAATACCGCAACCACCAAGGTGCCAGCGATGGAGATCCGAAGAATGCCTTGCTCGCTATGCAGTTGACGCAACATTTCCAGTCCCCGTGTTTGACTTTCACGTCGCAGGAAGAACGACCGGCGAGCCCGACATCATAACTCGGGGGCTGCGGAACTCATCATTGGGTCGCCGAAACCTGACCGTGCATCCACGCAATTGCCTTGCCCGCCTGTCTCGGCGCGCAATGGCGTTGTACTGACCGATAGCTGCACAGCTAGGCCACGAGGCCGAAATTCGCCCCCGTGGCGCTTGTCTTACTGAGTGCGAGTCACTCGCCACACGGTATTGGCGAGGTCATCGGCGATGATGAGCGCGCCGCGCGGGTCGACAGTCACGCCCACTGGCCGACCCCGGGTTTTTCCGTCGGCGTCGCGGAAGCCGGTGGCGAAGTCGACCGGATCACCCGAGGGGCGTCCATTGCTGAACGGCACGAAAATCACTTTGTAGCCCACCGGATCAAGACGGTTCCAGCTGCCGTGCTCTCCGACGAAAGCACCGTCGGCGTATTTCTCGCCCATGGCCGGCAAGGAGAAGTCGACCCCGAGGGCGGCTACGTGCGAGCCGAGGCTGTAATCGGGCTTGACCGCGGCGGCGACCTTGCCGGGATTCTGCGGCTGCGCGCGTGGATCGACGTTCTGCCCCCAATAGCTGTAGGGCCAGCCATAGAACGAACCTTCGCGCACCGAAGTCAGGTAATCCGGCACCAGGTCCGGCCCCAACTCATCGCGTTCGTTGACCACCGCCCACAACTGCCCGGACTCGGGCTGGATGGCCAATGCCGTCGGATTGCGCAGGCCGGTCGCGTACGGCTTGTGGGCACCGGTCTGGGCGTCGATCTGCCAGACCATGGCTCGATCGATCTCGACCTCCATGCCACGCTCGGTGACATTGCTGTTGGAGCCGATACCGACATACAGGAAACGGCCATCCGGGCTGATGGTCAGCGACTTGGTCCAGTGATGGTTTATCTCCGCCGGCAGATCGGTGAGCTTGGTGGGCGGGCCGCTGGCCTTGGTCTGGCCTTCTTCGTAGTCGAAGCGAACCAACGCATCCTGGTTGGCCACGTACAGATGACCATCGGCGAATGCCAGGCCGTACGGCGCGTTGAGATTTTCGGCGAAGACCGTATTGAGCTCGTAGGTACCGTCACCGTCGGCATCTCGCAGCAAAGTCAGACGATTGCCGCCCTTGACCTTGGTGTTGCCTTGAGCCTTGATGTAGCCAGTGATCACATCCTTGGGCTTGAGCGTGGCGGCGCTACCGCCACGCCCTTCCGCGACGAGGATGTCGCCATTGGGCAGGACCAGAGTCTGGCGCGGGATCTTCAGGTCGGTCGCGATTGCCGTCACGTTGTACCCTTGCGGCACCGTGGGCTTCTGATCGCCCCACTCTACGGGCTCGGCAATCTTCATGTTGGGCAACAGACCACCTTGAGGCTCCGGCAGCTTCGGATCCGGCCCGCGTGCCTGGGTGCTCTCGCCTTCTCCGCCACAGGCGCTCAAGAGCAACGCCATGCTCAAGGCACTCAATGCGCTCAACTGTTTCATTCGACATCTCCCGAACGCAGGTTGGTAAGCCCCAGGCAGGCCGCCACGCAGGCCAGGAGGGTCACGATCACCGACAGTATCAGGCTCGACGGCATGGCCGCCCAGGCATCCTTGGCGTGTTCGAAGGCGTTGATCAACCCCAGCATCCAGGTGACCAGCAGGAGCAGGAAATACATCACAGGTCGACCTGCCTTGCGGTTCGCGCGGATCAGGTTGACCAACGCGAACAACAGCGCCAGCCCGCAGAACACCAGCCCTCCAGCGATCAGCCAGGAGGCGAAGTTGCTCCATTGGATCTGATAGGTCTGGTAGTAGGCGATATCACTGAGCAAGGCACCCAGAAACAGCGGAACGGTTCCGGCGAGCAGGATCGCATGAAGCGGCCCAGGCATGCTTCGGTAGGTAGGATGGACAGTAGCGGTCACGGCGGTCTCCTTATTGTTCAGCGACCCTGGACCGAGACTCGGTGCGGGTGCACCGTCCGATCAGGCTCGCACTGACTTCGCATAGGGAAGATCGTGCCGATGAAGCGTTAGTTCACCGGAGTATCGTAACCTGACAGTTTGAAATGGCTGGACGGAAAGTGACGGCTTTCAGGCCTGCGGGGGCGACCGGGAGCGATCACCGTACCTGATCGCCCCTTCACAACAAGCACCGACGGCGTGAAGATATCGGACACTCAACCCGCTCGAAGGAATGATCCGTGATCACTTGCCATGTCAGATATGTCATCGACCCGTACCAGATCCTGGCTTTCGAAAACTATTCCCGCCATTGGATACGGATAGTCACCCGACTGGGAGGCCTTCATCACGGTTATTTCCTGCCTGCCGAAGGCGCCAACAACCTCGCCTATTGCCTGTTCAGCTTTCCCAGCCTGGCCGACTATGAGCAGTATCGCAAGCACGCCGAAGCGGACCCCGAGAGCATCCAGCTGGTGGCTCAGGCTGTGGAGCAGCGGTTCATCGTGAGTTACGAGCGCAGCTTTTTGCGACCTGTGCTTGATTAGCAGAGCGCAGCCTTCGAGATTTGCGCTGTAGCGAGTGGCCTATCGCGGGGCAAGCCCGCTCACCACCAGTGCGCAGTGGCGCAAAGACGCGCTCCCGGTGGTGAGCGGGCTTGCCCCGCGATAGGCCATTGGCTACCCAGAAGACTCGAGAACTGAGAAATAAGTCTCAGCATTTGAAATCAAACGCTTAGCTGAATAGCATCAGGGCTTGCAGGACACCGGATCGCCCGCAAGCGACGCTCGCTTTGAAGGGCACCAGACGACCTGCGCCTGGTGTCCCTCATGTGTGGTCGCCTACGCCAGGCTCTTGCTCACCACCTCATATACGTCACTGGACAGCGCTCCCGACGCCAGAATCCGCTCCAGCTCGCCTTTCATCAGCCCCTGGCGCGCATCATCGTACTTGCGCCAGCGAGTCAACGGAGCCAGTTGCCGCGATGCGATCTGCGGGTTGAAGGCGTTCAGTTCGATCACCAGGTCGGCCAGGAAGCGATAGCCCGAGCCATCCGCCGCATGGAAGTTGACCAGGTTCTGCCCGGCGAAGGCGCCGATCAGGGCGCGGACCTTGTTCGGGTTCTTCAGGGTGAAGGCCGGGTGCTGCATCAATGCCTTGACCCGCGCCAGGCCACCGGGGAGCGAGCTGGCCGCCTGCACGCTGAACCATTGGTCCATGACCAGCGGGTTGTCCTTGAAGTGCTCGGCAAAGCTTTCAAGGGCCTTGGCGCGTTCGGCTTCGAACGGCGAGTTGACCAGCACAGCCAGCGCGGTGAGGCGTTCGGTCATGTTGTCGCAGTGCTCGAACTGCTCGAGCGTCGCTTCCAGCACCTGCGGCGTGCCGACCAGCATCAGGTAGGACAAGGCAATGTTCTGCAGGCTGCGACGGGCAAAGTGCGCGGCTTCGGCAACATAAGGCGTGGCCCGGGAAACTTCCCGATTCGCCTGGTAGCGCTGCCACAGGCCGTCGAAGAGTTGCTCGGCGATCTGCTTGCGGGCGAACTCGCGGGCTGTGTGGATGGCATCCACATCCGCCACCTGGCTGATCTCGGTCAGGTAGGCCTCGCCTGGCAGGGACAGCATCTCGGCGACCATGGCCGGGTCCAGCGTGGCATCGCCGATGACCGTGCCCAAGGCGCTGATCAGGCGTGGATCGAGTACCAGTTCGGCGCCCTGCCGGTATTGGCCAATCAGCTCCTGAAGCACCTGGACCGACAACTGCTGCCCCGCTTCCCAACGGTTGAAGCCATCGCTGTCGTGCTGCATGAGGAACATCAGCTGATCGCGATCATAGGGGAAACTCAGCTTGATCGGGGCACTGAAGCCGCGCAGCAAGGATGGCAACGGTTTGGCGGGAACATCGATGAAGGTGAAGGTCTGTTCGGCTTCTGTGACCGACAGCACACGGCTGGTCCCGACGGCCGCCGACTCGCCCTGCAGGCGCAGCGGCAGGTCGTTGCCCTCGGCGTCGAGCAGGCCCAGCTCCACCGGGATCACGAACGGCAGCTTCTCGGCCTTGTCCGGGGTCGGCGGGCAGCTCTGGCGGAAGGTCAGACCATAGGTCGCCGAGGCGCTGTCGTAGTGTTCGCTAACCTCCAGGCGTGGGGTGCCGGCCTGGCTGTACCAGCGCTTGAACTGGGTCAGGTCGACGCCGTTGGCGTCTTCCATGGCCTTGATGAAATCGTCGCAGGTCACGGCCTGCCCGTCATGACGCTCGAAGTACAGGTCGCTACCCTTGCGGAAACCTTCGGCGCCGAGCAGGGTATGGACCATGCGCACCACTTCGGCACCCTTCTCGTACACCGTCAGGGTGTAGAAGTTGGAGATCTCGATGAAGCTGTCCGGGCGCACCGGATGCGACATGGGACCGGCGTCTTCGGCGAACTGATGGGTGCGCAGGTAGGCCACGTCCTCGATTCGCTTGACCGTGCGCGAATGCATGTCGGCACTGAACTCGGCATCGCGGAACACCGTGAAGCCTTCCTTGAGCGACAGTTGGAACCAGTCGCGGCAGGTCACGCGGTTACCGGTCCAGTTGTGGAAGTACTCGTGGGCCACCACGCCCTCGACCCGCTGGTGCGCCGCGTCGGTGGCGGTTTCGGCGCGGGCCAGCACACAACTGGAGTTGAAGATGTTGAGGCCCTTGTTTTCCATCGCGCCCATGTTGAAGTCGTTGACCGCAACGATCATGAAGATGTCCAGGTCGTACTCGCGACCATAGACTTCCTCGTCCCAACGCATGGACTTCTTCAGACTGACCATGGCGTGCTGGCACTTGTCGATGTTCTCCGGCTCGACATAGATACGCAAGGTCACGTCGCGCCCGGACTGGCGTGTGAAGCTGTCCTCGACACACCAGAGATCACCCGCGACCAGGGCGAACAGGTAAGCCGGCTTCATGAACGGGTCTTCCCAGGTGGCCCAGTGCCGGCCATCTTCCTGGGGGCCGCTACCGACCGGGTTGCCGTTGGACAGCAGCACCGGGTAACGATGCTGCTCGGCGATCACCGTGGTGGTGAAGACACTCATCACGTCCGGGCGGTCGAGGTAATAGGTGATCTTGCGGAAACCTTCGGCCTCGCACTGGGTGCAGAACATGCCGCCGGACTTGTACAGCCCTTCCAGCGCGGTGTTGCTTTCGGGGTGGATGCGCACCGTGGTGTCGAGCGTGAACGATTCGCCCTGAGGCTGCAGGGTCAGGCTGTCGTCATCGAGCCGGTAGTCGTCGGCGGACAACGGGCGGTCATCGAGCTGGACACTGAGCAGTTCCAGGTGCTGACCGTCGAGCACCAGTGGCGGCAGGCCGGCACCGCGCGCCGGATTGCGGCGCATGACCAGTTGCGCATGGACCAGGCTGTGGTCCTCGAACAGCTCGAAGGTCAGGTGCGTCTGGTCGATCAGGTACTCGGGCGCCTGGTAGTCCTTGAGGTAGATCACTTGCGGTTGTTCGGTGCGCATGTGGCTGTCCTTTTACTGATGCACGGCCAACTGGTAGGCCGTGTACTTGCGAATATTGATCACGCCGGTGTCGAAGATCAGGTACTGGCCCTTGATGCCCAGCAGCGTCCCTTCCACCACCGGCTCCTTGTCGAGGTTGAAGCTGACGATCTTCTTCGGGTAGGCCTCGACCGGATAGCGCATTTCCACGACCTCGGCATCGGTCAGCGGCTGGATGGCCTGCAGGCCGAAACGGTCCTGCAACGCGCGCAGGCCCTCGCCGCAGGTGTCGAGCAGTCGATCACGCGCGGCAGGCAGGTCGAGCACTTCGGCATCGCCCTTGAGCAAGGCACGCCAGTTGGTCCGATCGGGCACCTGACCGCGCAGAAGGTCCTCGACCAGGCCCGACTGTTGACGGGTAGCCACGCGCAGGATCGGCAGCGCCTGGCTGGCACCCTGGTCCAGCCAGCGGGTCGGCAGTTGGGTGGCACGGGTGATGCCGACTTTGATGCCGGACGAGTTGGCCAGATACACGATATGGTCGGTCATGCAGAACTGCTCGCCCCACGAGGGGTCGCGACAGGTACCCTGATCGTAATGGCAGCGCTCAGGGGCCATGATGCACAAGTCGCACTGGGCGAGCTTGGTCATGCAGGGGTAGCAATAACCCTGGCTATAGCTGGTCTTGGTCCGGCGGCCGCAATGGCTGCAATGAATGGCGCCGAGGTATTCCAGGCGCAGCGACTTGCCGATCAGCGGGTTGACCGCCACCAGCGCCTCGCCCAGGCGAAAGCTGTACTGCACCAGCGGTGCTTCGAGGCGCACCGCCATCTTGCTTAAGGAGCCACGAGCGAGTTCGATCAATGCACTGAATCCGATTTGAACAGGATGTTGGGAATCGGCGCCGACTTGGACGCGCATTCCTGTGGGCCCATGTAGCCTGTGCGCTGATCTTCGGGCAGGTTCTGCATCTCCCAGGCGATCACCGCCTGCAGGGAGAGCTCTTTCTGCTCGGTGGTCAGTTTGCGGCCGTCGGACCATTTGCCGAGTTCCACGGCCGTTTTCAGGCTTTCGTAGATTTCCGGGGTGATGTTTTCGATCATTTGCGCGAAAGTGGACATAGCGTCTCCCAAGATCAAGCGGTTAGTTTACGCCGTGCCATCGCCCCGCCCAAGAGCCCGCTGAGGCAGCCGACCAGCAACCCTGCGACATGCGCCGAATTGGCGATCTGGCCAAAGCCCAGCAGGCCGATGACGCCGGACAGGCACACCAGCAGCCAGACGAGCATGCTCGCCACGGTCCCGCGGGGCAGTTGGTAGTGCGTATCGGGTGCCAGCCGCTGGTACAGCCAGACATGCCCCAGCAGTCCGTAAAGCACGCCGGACAAGCCGCCGAACAGGCTTGGCCCGCTCATCCAGTGCTGGGCGAGGTTCGATACCAGGCTGAAAACAAGAGTCAGCCCCAGCAGCACCCAGGCGCCCTGGCGCGCTTCGATGCGGCGTCCGAGCTCCCAGTACCAGAGGCTGTTCATCGCCAGGTGCAGCAGGCCGAAGTGGATCAGCATCGGCGATACCAGGCGCCACCACTGGCCGTCGGCCAGGCCTTGGGCCAGCGGTGTGAAATAGAGGTACTCGCCGCGCACCTGAAACTCCAGGAAGGTGAACCAGCGCAGGCCCTGCAGGCTGTCGCCCAGTCCCGTCAGGGCCGCGACCACGAAGGTGAGGATCAGTACGGCGGCGGTCATCCGGCTGGCCAGCAGTCGCTGGACCAGACCAGGCGACTGGTCTTCGAGGGCATCCCCTTCGAGCACGGTATCCAGCTCGGCATTGCCGTCCGGATACCGCTGATACAGCTGGCGGACGTCCTCGGCCAGCGCCTCGGCGACCCAGAGCACCTGCTCTTCGCCTTCTTCGCTGACCCGGTGCGGCACCTGCAGGCGCCGAAGCAGTCCAACGAAGCCGCTGAGATCGACGGCCAGCGGCAGGCGCATGAGTTCTATCACGTTCATTGATTGGCCTGCGGACGGTCGACATCGACCCAGACGAATTTGTGGGAATCGAGGCGGGTTTCGTGATCCAGCCGGTAGGCGACCATCTTGCCGTACAACACGGCGCTGTAGTCCAGGCACGCCAGGTTGGCGCGGATCGGCGAGGGCCGCCCGCTACGCCAGTAATGGCCCACGAACAGCAAAGGCTCGTCCTCGGGATAACGCAACAGGGCACTCTTTTCGCTGTGGCTCAGCGGCGTGCTGGCCACGGTCTCGGGCAAGGCATCGGGCTGGAAGACGATATCGCCGTAAGTCTGCGGATCGTCTTCCCAGAACTTGGTGCGAAAGAAGGCGCGGGTCAGGCCGTCGCCGCCGGTCAATGTCAACCCGTCGGGAAGACGCATGTCGGTGCCGCGCAACAGGCGGTTGCAGACGGTCGCGGCGAAACTGCCGGGCACCGAGGAGGCCTGGATGAAATGCTCGTCGACACACCCATCGGGGTGTTGCAGGCGCAGTTGCTCGATCAGGCGCGGATCCCAGCAGGCATGGACCAGACGAAAGCGCCCGGCATCGACGAACAGCGGCAGTTCATGGAACCACTCGAGGAAGTCGTGCCAGTCGCCAGGGTGCTGGGCGAACTGGGTAAGGGTTTCTTCGATCAGCCGGGCATGCCGTGGCGTGTGCTCGCGAACATAGGTCTTGCCGCTACCTGGCAGCGCCGGGGTCACCCAGCCCAGTGCGTTGTATTCGTGGTTGCCCATGATGCAATGGGCCTGGCCCGCCGCGACCATGTCGTGGACGATATGCAGCGCCTCGCGGATGCGCGGGCCGCGGTCGAGGATGTCGCCGAGGAACAATGCCTGGCGGAACGCATGCCGCCATACGCCGCCCACGCGTTTGTAGCCGAGGGTGTCGAGCAAGCGTTCCAGGGTCAGCGCACAACCGTGCACGTCGCCGATGATGTCGAAACTTCGCGCCGGATCGAGCATCAGTCGCCTCCACCTCCCAGGCGACTGCCCCAGCCGAGCTTGGTGCGGCAGACCTCGTAGTAGTTATGGTCCAGCGGGTGGATCAGGCGCAGTTTCTGCGGTTTCTTTTTCACCGTGATGGTATCGCCGGGGGCGCAGGTGAAATGGTTCTGCCCGTCGCACGAGACTTGCGGGTAGATCTGCAGGTCGTTGGACACCACGATCTTCAGCTCGCTGTTGCCATCGACCACGATCGGTCGCCCCGACAGGGTATGCGGATACATCGGCACGATGACGATGGCATCGAGCTTGGGATGCATGATCGGGCCGCCCGCGGACAGCGCGTAGGCGGTGGAACCGGTCGGCGTGGCGACGATGAGGCCGTCGGCCTTCTGGCTGCAGACGAACTGACCGTCGATGTAGATCTCGAACTCGATCATGCGGGTGGACTTGCCAGGGTGCAGGACGACGTCGTTCAGCGCATCGCCCTGACCGATGGCCTCGGCGTGACGGCGTACCTCGGCCTGCAGCAGGAAGCGGTTTTCCACCAGGTAGTGGCCGTCGAGCACCTCGGCGACCTTGATCTCGAGCTCGTCGGGGCGGATGTCGGTGAGAAAGCCCAGGTTGCCTCGGTTGATGCCCAACACCGGGATATTGTGCCGCGCCAGGGCGCGAGCGGCGCCAAGCAGGCTGCCGTCGCCACCGACCACGATCACCAGGTCGCAGACCTCGCCAAGCAGCTTGCGCGTGGAGGTCTGCAGGCCATGGCCGGGCAGTACCTCGGCGATGGTGTCTTCGAGGATCACATGCAGATGGCGATCGAGGAGGAATTTTTTCAGTCGGCGAATGGTGTCGAGCACCTGCGAGCTGCCAAGGCGTCCGATGATACCGATATTACGAAATTGCTCCATGGGACTCCTGCAAGGCTCTGCGGCGTGTAGATGGCGCGTGGCGCCCGATGCAGGGATTATGGGCGAAAGCGCCGGCCAGCGGCAAACCGGCTATGCTCGCAGGATGAATCCTTTCCTCTAACTCGGCGACCTGCCTCGCCGGCGCAATGCAACGCGGGGTGCAGATCATCCGTGGCCGCAGACGCAGTGATCACGGACGAAACCGCCTGCCAGCAGCAAACCGGCTATGCTCGCAGGATGAATCCTTTCTTAAAACTCGGCGACCTGCCTCGCCGTCTGCGCCAGTCGGCGGTCCGTGATCTGGCGTGGGTCATCATCAGCGCGCCGCTGCTTCGGCACCCCTCCTGCTCTCAGCGTCATCCCTTGGCCGGCAGCGCCTGGGCTGACGATCCTGAACGTCTGAGCCGCTGGTTGCTGGAACTCGACCGACAGAGCGAACCGCTGCTGACCTGGCTGGCACGTATCACCAGCCATCGCCTTGGGTTGTATTACGAAGGGTTGTGGCAATTTGCACTGAGCCAGGCGCCGGACGTCGAGCTGCTGGCAGCCAACCTGGCGATCCGCAACGGCGGGCACACGCTGGGCGAACTCGACCTGCTGGTGCGTGACCGGGACGGTGTGCACCATCTGGAACTGGCGATCAAGCTGTACTTGGGCCCACCCCATGGTGGTGGCAGGAATCCGGCCCGCTGGCTGGGGCCCGGCTGCCATGACCGGCTGGACCTGAAGTTGGGGCACCTGATGACCCATCAGTTGCCGATGTCATCGCATGCACAGGCTCGCGAGGCGCTGGCCGGGCTGGGGATAGATAAGGTCCAGGCATCGCTGTGGCTGGGTGGCTTTCTGTTTTACCCCTGGCCAGGCGACGCCGAAACCCCTGCTGACGCTCATCCCGGACACCTGCGCGGACGCTGGCTGCATCGGCGTGACTGGCCACGCTACCGCGCCGAGTGCCCGCCAGGCGTCTGGCAGCACCTGCCGCGTCATGCCTGGCTTGCACCGGCCCGATTCGAGGCAGACCAGTGCTGGACACAAGGGTGCCTGGACGAATGGCTGCTGAGCCTGCCCCCGCTGGCGCCAGCGAAACTGCTGGTGCGGCTAGAGCGTGACGCGACGGATGCCTGGCAGGAGGCGGAACGGTTGTTTCTGGTTGCGGACAGTTGGCCGCTTCTGCATGCCTGAGAATGCTCGCTATAGACGCCAAACGGCCTCGGCCAGCGCTTGCCCCAACGCCAGACGGTCAGGAAAAGCGATTGATGTGCAGTACCGTGGTTCTCTCTTGATTCCTGGCATCTTCGTGCAGCTTATGGCCTCGTCGCGGGACAAGCCCGCTCGCCACCAGGAATGCGTTCCTGCTGCACCGCGTACCGGTGGCGAGCGGGCTTGCCCCGCGACGAGGCCATAAGCTGCGCAGGAAATCCTGAAGCCAAAAGACAAGCCTCAACGCTAGAGGATCGAATGCCTTCCTGACTGGCATTGCGCTTCATCCGACTCCGGCGCCTGCGCATAGCCACGCCGCCCCTGCAAACCACCTGTATGCACGAAGATCACCCGCATGCCAGGCGCAAACGCACCGCTTTCGACCTGCTCGCGCAATGCCAGCATGGCCTTGCCGGTATAGACCGGCTCCAGCGGCATGCCGCATTGCCGTTCGGTCGTATCCATGAACGCCAGCAGCCTGTCATCGACCTTGGCAAAACCGCCTCGGCAAGCGTCATGCAGGACATAGCCATCCGTCCCGGCCAAGGCGTGCACGGTCTCCGGCACGCCGTGATCACGTGGAACCGCCAACGCACCATGAACAATGCGACCACTCGCCTCCGCCAGAACGATGCCGGCCAAGGTGGTTCCGGTACCGGCAGGCAGCCACCAGGCGTCATGGTCATCCCACCCCACGGTCGCCAATTGCGCCCTCGCCTGCTCCACGATCAATGCACAGCCCGACACCCCTGCCGCCCCACCGCCGCCTTCGGGGATGCAATGCCAACCTGGGTACGAATGCTGCCACGTCAGCCAGAAGTCGGGATGGTGGCGCGCCCGGTAGCCAGCGTATCCCAACCAATGCAGACGCATGCCCAGGGCTTGCAGGTCGCGCACCGTCGGTGTGTCTCGAGGTTCTCCGCGCAGCAGGCCGACGGTAGCGAAGCCGAAGCGCTGGCCAGCCGCCGCCAGGGCATGCAGATGATTGGAATGGTTGCCGCCCAGGCTGATCAGGCCTGGCGCGCCCCTGGCAGCGGCCTGCTGAAGATGATCGCGCAGCTTGAACCACTTGTTGCCGCTGATCAGCGGATCGATAAGGTCGAGGCGCAAGACTGCCACCTCTACACCTGCCTGATCGAGCCAAGGCAGGTGCAGGGGGTGCAAGGGAGCCGGGGGTAACTCGGGTAAAGCCAGCATCGTTGAGCCTGATGGAGTGTTCGGATAGCGATAGTTTACAGCTGCCTCCCGAGATCTGATGCGGTGTAGTTCCAGCGCGTTGTTCAACCAGCTCTGAAGCCCGGTTTGCCATTGGCAGCGCGCCAAGCCTTCACTGACTGAACGATTCCAGCAGGGGAAGAGTCTTCTCCTTTCAAAGGGTAATAAATAAGGTCACTGCCTTGAGGGTGCTCGCTCACCTTTTCGAAGTGAGAGAGTAACTCGTCATGCCTGGCCTTACTTTCTACATTTACAAACCAGATATCCTGCACAAGCTCTGCAAACTCATCCTCTGTATACTTTTCAAACTTACCCCACAACTTAACCATTTTTCACCTCCGCATGAATTTCAACGTGCCGCTTGGGAGTCACTATTCGCACATTATCCATATCGTACACATCCCCTCCCCTCGAGATAAATTCACGTGATGTATTTCAAATTTTTTATTTCCCCCAGCAGCATGTACCTTACTTACCTTAGGAGCATAGCCCTCTTCATCAACCCTGGATTTTGCGGACTAAACTGCCTTGCCAATTTCACATCAGCTGCGACTAGCTTCCAAAACGCCTCCCTAAATGACGAAAGTTTCTAAATTCTTTCCCACGAAGCTGCTGCGCTATCTGCATCGGAATAGCCGCCCCCTTTCCCCTTGAGGACGCCACTAACCACCGACTCGAAACCAGTTGCCCCTTCCCGCTTGCAACGACCGGATAATCCCTGGGTGTTGCAAACACTGCATACAACGGCGGAATGCCGGAGTCCGCTGGAAAAACAAAAATGTAGTCATCGAATACAGCTTCGGCAACCTCAGGATAGGTGTCTATGCGGCCTTCGACTGGCCTGAAGGCTGCGCCTTCGTAAACAGGTAAGTTGCTTCGGGAGGGTCGCGGTCGAGTGGTTGCCTGGAGTAACAATTGGGGTCCAGATCAAGGTTCTGTCAGGCATCTCCGGCATCGAGACGCTGTAGACATTCTGTGCTGCATGATATTGCGCAGCAATCACTGGAACGCCTCCCGACACCACACTCGCGTCTGCTGGAATGACGATTGCCTGTGTCTGCCCTTCATCCCCAGCCTTGAAACCGATGCGTACGGGGAGCTGAGTCGTACCATTACTAGCTGAGATTGAGTGGAAATCGATGGATGGCAATGCACCCAGGTCTGCCAGCGGCAATGTAAGAGCAAATCGGCCCGGCAACTCGCCATTGCCCAATTTCGTTGAATAGATTAACGCGCTGACGCCGACCAATAGACCCGAGGCGGTGCCCGCAACGAGTTCAGCCAAACCGGCTATGGATGTCCGTATCGCTGCCTGCAACGTGAGCGTGACACCTTTCGCAGCCGAAATCGTTCCTGCTGCCGCAAGGATTTGCGCTTGTGACGCGCTGGTCTTCCCATCGGCGCGAAGCGTATTGGCAATGCTTTCCCTCTTGCGCTGCTCCTTAACCTCTCAGCTCTGTTTTGAGCCAGGCGCGCCGCCGCCTTTGCTGCAGCCTGCGCCTGTGCAATTGCCACTGCTTCTGCCTGTGCTTGCGCAATTGCCGCTGCCTCTGCTGCCGCCTGTGCTTGAGCTGCTGCTTCTGCCTGTGCTTGCGCAGTCGCCGCTGCTTGTACCTGCGCTGCGGCTGCTTGTGCCGCTGCTTCTTGGGCTTGAATTCGAGTGAGTTTTTCTCGAAGCGCGGCCGATTGCTCGTTCAATCTTGTTAGCGCCTCACTTGCAAAGCGCCGCCTGTAGGCTGCTTCATGGGAAAGCTGAGAAAATTTACGTAAATCACCCAGATCGCTATGTCCACTCATCCGCTGGGCAATTATGCTTATCCGCTGTTTAAGCGACATCGATAAGGGGGGCTACCCCGTAAAATTGATCTGCGGTAGCCGATAATTCGTTTATCTGCGCCCGTTTGCTGGCGGCGAGCGTTTCCCGCAAAGCGAGTTCTCTCTGAATCCCTTCTGCTGTGTCATTGTCCTCAGCACACCTGAGCGAGCGAGTGATAACTCTTGAGCCAGATTGGCATCAACGAGCAAAAGGCTCGCCTGAAACATTTTGTCCCAATGGGTCAGCGCACTAACCATGAGTGGGCCAAACTGAAACACCTCGGAAACAGGCGGCCTTTTCCATCTGCCCAACTGATATTGAAATCACCTATAGGCGGTTGCGCTCCTATATAGGTAGGAGAAAGTTCTATCTGTTTCTTCGCCACATCGTATCCTTCGCACAGACGAGTCTAACCTGCGGCTTCACAGTGGCTCTTGCCGAACTAGAAACTGGAGTTATCGCTAACGCATGCCATCACGAAAAGCCAAAAAGATCCAATTCATGACCAGCGACAATATGGACATAAGCCACGAAAAAGCTCTAGACACGAAAACAAATAACAATCTATAAAAGTAACGATAAATTTCAAAGAAAGTAAATCATGTAACACACTAAGCATTAATTATTTTTTATAGGAAACACATCAAATACAAGTAAGAAATAGATGTTAAAAAAGGGCGACAATCGCCCTTTATTCACCCATTCGCACTGATTTACAAAACGGCCGCCAACCGCGAGCCTTGATTGATCGCCCTCTTCGCATCCAGCTCCGCCGCCACGTCCGCACCGCCAATCAGGTGCACGGTCTGCCCCGCCGCGAGCAAACCTTCCTGCAGCTCGCGCAAGGGGTCCTGACCCGCACAGATGATCACATTGTCCACCGGCAGCAGCTGGGGCGAGTTATCGCCGATGCGGATATGCAGCCCCTGGTCGTCGATTTTCAGGTACTCGACGCCGTTGAGCATCTGCACATGCTTGTTTTTCAGGCCGGTGCGGTGGATCCAGCCGGTGGTCTTGCCCAGGCCGTCGCCGACCTTGCTGGCCTTGCGTTGCAACAGGTAGACCTGCCGCGCCGGGGACTGCGGTTCGGATTTGATGTCCGCTACGCCCCCGCGGGCCTGCAGCGCGGTATCGATGCCCCACTCTTTCCAGAAAGCGTCGCGATTCAGGCTGGTGGTCACGCCTTGGTGAACCAGGTATTCGCTGACATCGAACCCGATGCCACCTGCACCGATGACGGCGACACTCGCGCCCACCGGTTCATGCTCACGCAGCACGTCGAGGTAGCCAAGCACCTTGGGGTGGTCGATGCCATCGATTGCCGGCAGGCGGGGGGTGACGCCTGTGGCGAGGATGATCTCGTCATAGCCGCCCGCCACGAGGGTTGCCACGTCGGTGCGGACGTTCAGGCGCAAGTCGACCCCGGTGCTCTGCAATTTGCGATCGAAATAACGCAGGGTCTCGTAGAACTCTTCCTTTCCAGGTACTTGTTTCGCGACATTGAATTGCCCGCCGATTTCGCTGCTGGCATCGAACAGCGTCACCCGATGGCCACGCTCGGCCGCCACGCTGGCGGCAGCCAAGCCTGCCGGCCCGGCACCGACCACGGCGATTCGCTTGGGCTGCGTCACTGGCAGATAATTGAGCTCGGTTTCATGGCAGGCTCGCGGGTTGACCAGGCAACTGGTCAGCTTGCCTGCGAATGTATGGTCCAGGCACGCCTGGTTGCAGCCGATACAGGTATTGATGTGATCGGCGCGTCCGGCAGCGGCCTTGTTGACGAACTCGGGATCGGCGAGGAAAGGCCGGGCCATGGAGACCATGTCGGCATCGCCCTCGGCCAGTACCGCCTCGGCCACTTCGGGCGTGTTGATGCGGTTGGTGGTGATCAGCGGAATCGCCACCGAACCGCGCAGCTTGGCGGTGACCTTGCTGAAGGCCGCTCGAGGCACCTTGGTGGCGATGGTCGGGATACGCGCCTCGTGCCAGCCGATACCGGTGTTGATCAGGGTGGCGCCAGAGGCTTCGACCGCCTTGGCCAGCTGGACGATTTCTTCCCAGCTGCTGCCGCCCTCCACCAGATCGAGCATGGAAAGGCGGAAGATAATAATGAAATGCGCTCCCACGGCTTCGCGCACGCGTCGGACAATCTCCACGGCCAGGCGCATGCGGTTTTCATAACTGCCGCCCCAGCGATCGGTGCGCTGGTTGGTGTGCGCCGCCAGAAACTGATTGATGAAGTACCCCTCGGAACCCATGATTTCGACGCCATCGTAGCCAGCGTCCTGGGCCAGGCCCGCGCAGGTGACGAAATCCTGAATCTGTTTCTCGATGCCTGCCTCGTCCAATTCTCGCGGCTTGAACGGATTGATCGGTGCCTGGATCGCGCTGGGCGCAACCTGCCGGGGACTGTAGGCGTAGCGTCCGGCATGCAGGATCTGCAAGCAGATCTTGCCGCCCGCGGCATGCACTGCTTCGGTGACAATGCGGTGCTTGTCGGCCTCCTCGCGTGTGCTGAGTTTGGCCGCCCCGGAATACACCCCGCCTTCATCGTTCGGTGCGATCCCCCCGGTGACGATCAGCCCCACCCCACCTCGCGCGCGCTCGGCGAAATAGGCCGCCATGCGCTCGAAGCCGCCGGGGCGTTCCTCCAGCCCGGTGTGCATGGAGCCCATGAGGGTACGGTTGCGCAAGGTGATGAAACCCAGGTTGAGCGGAGCAAGCAGGTGCGGGTACTGTTCGGCGGCCATCGGGGACTCCACGGCTGGCGTGATCACGGATCGTGGGCACCTCGCTGGAAGGCGGGGCCCATCATTTGTCTGGCCCTGACATTAAACGCCCGTTTGAACGCACTCAATGACCGAAAGTGACAACTTATTGATCCGAGTGCACAGCAGGTCTACCCTTGGAAGCTCATTTTTCGAGGCAACCTGGCTTCATGCGTAAATTCCTTGCAGGCGCTTTCGCGCTGATGGTAATCGCTGCAGTGTGCGGCTATGGCTTCTGGACCCAGCAGCGGCCCCAAGGCCATTACCTTTCGGACCTGCGCATCGAGCTGGCCATCGACCAGGGTGTGCCGAGCGGCAGGGGCAACCTGCTAGGTATCGAGCCTCTGTTGTTTCCTGGTGACTACCAGAACCTGCGCCGCTTGCACCGCAAACTCTCGGCTTACCTGGAACAGGCCCGCAACCGAGGGCTGGTCAATGAACGCACCGTGGTGATTCTGCCGGAACATATCGGCACTTGGCTGTGGGCCAGGGGCGAGAAGAACGAGCTCTATCAGGTCACCCAGCGCCGTGAAGCCTGGCAATGGCTGGAGCTGAGCAATCCCTTGCGCTACGGCTTGGCGATGCTGGCGGCGACTGGCGACGACCGCCGCGCCGACGCCCACCTGCGCATGAAGGCCGACCAGATGGCCGCCGACTATCAGCAACTGTTCGGTGGGCTCGCTCGCGAGTTCGGGGTGACGCTGGTAGCGGGCTCCATCATTTTGCCTGCCCCTTACATGGAAAACGGTGTACTGCGCGCCGGCGATGGCCCGCTGTTCAACAGCAGCCTGGTATTCGCCACTGATGGTACGGTGCTGGGCCGTCCACAGCGCCAGCGCTACCCAGATAGCGAGACCCGACGCTACATCGATGCGGGTCAGCGCCAGCCGCTGCAAGTCCTGCCGACACCCGCCGGGCGTCTCGGGGTACTGGTCGGCAGTGACAGCTGGTATCCGGAGAACTACCGCCAGTTGGCGGCGCAGTCAGTGCAGTTGATCGCCAACCCGGTGTTCCTGGGTGGCAAAGGCAGCTGGCATTCAGCTTGGCGCGGTAACCGTCACCAGCCAGCGACGGCGGGATTGTCGGTGCGCCAGGGTGAGGTCAGCGAGCAGGAGGCATGGCAACGCCTGAGCAAGGCGGCCAGTCCGGGGGCGACGAGCATGAGCGTGTTCCTGCGTGGACAGTTCTGGGAGCTGGGTGCTGACGGCCAAGGCTTCGCCAATCATGACGGCGTGCAGTTGAGCGGTGAGCCCCGCGAAGGTGCTCGTCTGCTCAACCTGTGGTTGTGAGGCCATGCCTCGGCCCCGTGTCCGTTTGGGTGACCTTTCAGTAGGGTTCGTGCAGCCTCTGACGGAGACGTTGAGCCAGCTAGGGCACGATCCTACGACCCTCTTGCGCCGATACGGGCTGGATCCGGCACGCCTGGCCGAGGTCGGCGCGCGCTTGTCGATCCCCCGCTACATGCACCTGGGCCATGCGGCCATCGAATTGAGCGGCGAACCGGCGCTGGGGTTACAGATGGGACGCCGCAGCCGACTGGCACAGGCTGGCCTGGCTGGCGTTACCGCCGCCCAGGCGCCGACTCTGGGTGAAGCCGCCCGCACGCTGTTGCGCTTCGAACCGCTCTATGCCGCCAATTATCGTGGCCAGTCGAGCTTTCTGGCTGACGGTCGAGGGGCGTGGCTGCGTTTCTACTCGATCAGCCCGTACAACACCTATAACCGCTTCGTGGTCGACTCACTGCTGGCTGGCTGGTTGGCCCAGTTGTCGGATCTGGTAGGCATCGCAGTGCGGGCCGAGCGCCTGGAAATCGAGTTCGAGGCACCGGACTACGCAGGGCACTATCAGGTGCTATGCAACAACCCGGTCCAATTTGCAGCGCAGACCAATCAGTTGCGCCTGAGCAATGCGACCCTGGCCTTGACCAACCCACAGCACTGCCCAAGCACCTGGCATCACCTGCTGCAGCTGTGCGAGGCAGAACTGGCACAGCGCACCCGCGTACGGAGTCTGGGCGAGCGCATCACGCACCTGTTGGGTCCTTTGCTCAGCGGAGGCCGCGAACCCGACCTCGAAGAAGTCGCCCGGCGTCTGCAACTGCCGACCTGGACTCTGCGCCGTAAGCTGGCGGAGGAAGGCACGCAATTTCGCAGCCTGCTCAATGACACACGACGCGATCTTGCCGAGACCTATATCCGCGATACGGAACTGGCCTTAGGAGAGATTGCCTATCTGTTAGGGTTCGCATCGGCGGAGGCCTTTCAGCGCGCGTTCAAGCGCTGGACCGGCCGCACACCCGGGGAGTTTCGTCGCAGTCACCGCCAGACAGGTCAAAGCTCGGTAGCGTCGTCTACCGGCTCAGGTGGGTCCAGTTCGTAGGCGTGAAATTCCAGCAGTTCTTCCTGATAATCATCCATCGTCCGGCTCCTCTACGCCTATTGCCCAAGGTTCATGTCATCAACCTAAATCGCGATGATGAAGGAGTGATGACATGTCTTTGAGAATTAAACGTAGCAGGGGTTCTGGAAATTATCCGCCAGGGCTGTAGCAATCTGTTTCGGCCGGGTCAGCCCTGGGTTTCTTCCTGGGAGGTCGCCACAGGCACCTGCTCGGGTACGGGCGCTGTTTGCTGTACTTCGATTGGCGCTGGCTCCGCCGGGGGTACGATAGGCTGTGAACCCCGGCTATCGTCGACTATCGGTGCAGCAGGTATCTCGCTGGCAGGTGCCGGGTCAGCAGGTGCAGCTGGGGCAAGCTCAGCCGCTTTCGACGTCTCGCCGGCAGGCGACGGCCCGTTCGCCGCGACGGCAGCAGGCGTTTCAACGCCGATTTGCGTAGCGGACGGGACCATCGCGGCAGGAGCAGGTCCCGGCAGGCCGAGATCGGCGGCTGGAGACGCGTCTTTTGGTGTTTCGGGCTCCGGGGCCGGAGTCGCCTTCTTCTCGTTCGGCAAATAGCTCTGGACCAAGGCGAAGTATCGCTCGTAGAACTGCGGCGAAGTGACGGTCTCGCTCGCGACCTTGACCATCGAGTCATCGGAGGAGCCGATCGGCATCGACAGCGATCCCAGTACGCCAACACCCAGACTGGCCGAAGTGTTGGATTTCTTCAGCGCATAGCGATCCTGCAAGGCATTGGCAAACATCGTCGACCGCTGCTGGTCGCCCCTGTCGGGTGCGCATGTCACGGAGAAGCTGATCTGCAGGTGGTTGTCGCTGTTCTGCTGGAAACTCTTGTTGCCGTTGATCTGGCTGCCATCATTGCTGGTGATGATATAGCCCTGGCTGAGCAACGCTCGTCGAGCGGCTTCGCACGAACCCGTGTCGCTCACGGGAAAGCTGCGGGAAAAGGTCCCCGAGTCATCGAAATTCTCGTGCTCGTAGATGGCGGCTTTCTTCGAGGAACAGCCGGAGGCACCCGCCAGCACAAGGGCCAGCCCGAGTGCGCCGAAGACGGTTGATTTGGACATTGGGAATCCCGGGAAGACGAACGATCGATGCCTATTGTGCAACACAAGGGAAGGGACTGGAACCGCCGCCTGTGGCCTTGAAGGTTCGGATTGGCGCATGTATCGGTTTCGCCAGTAAATACGAGAGAACCGCGAAAACAAAAAAAGCGACCCGAAGGTCGCTTTTCTTGTGCTTCAAGGCGTTCAGTAACCTTGAAGCGAATATGGCGCAGCGGACGGGACTCGAACCCGCGACCCCCGGCGTGACAGGCCGGTATTCTAACCGACTGAACTACCGCTGCGTATCGCACAAGCTTTCGCCTGATTGAAACTGGGACCTGGTCAGAAGGCTTCGGTGCCTTAGGACCTCAGATCGGTGACAAGCACCCATCTGGAGAAAAGTGGCGCAGCGGACGGGACTCGAACCCGCGACCCCCGGCGTGACAGGCCGGTATTCTAACCGACTGAACTACCGCTGCGCATAGTGGACTTGCGTCCTGTTCCTCTCAATTAGGAAGCTTCTTGCGAAGTCTCCTGGGTCAGGAACATCTCAGGAAGTGGTGGGTGATGACGGGATCGAACCGCCGACCCTCTGCTTGTAAGGCAGATGCTCTCCCGGCTGAGCTAATCACCCTTTACATCGTGTTGCTTGTTGCGTGTTGCGTTTGCTTCGCTGAGGCCGCGAAATTTACGCAGGTACCGAACCTAAGTCAATACCCCTGTTGAAGTTTTTTTTAAAAACCTTGAAAAAGGCACTTTTCGGGGAGGTCACGATTCGTGGCTGCAGAGGAGCGAAATGAAGGTATGGCTGTATTTTATCCTGCCTACGCATAGATCATCTTGCGAGTCATGCCACCATCGACCAGAAACTCCTGCCCCGTGACGAACCCCGAATGCCGTGACAGCAACCACGCCACCATGGCTGCCACATCCTCCACCGTACCGACGCGGCCGCTCGGGTGCTGGGCATGGTCCGTATCGGTCAGGGGCTCGGCCCGGCGTTGCGATGGGTCACGCGCATCGATCCAGCCAGGACTGACGACGTTGACGCGGATTTCCGGCGCGAGGCTGATGGCCAAGGCATGAGTCAGGGCGATCAGGCCTCCCTTGCTCGCGGCATAGGCCTCGGTATCGGGCTCCGACTGCCAGGCTCGCGTCGAACCCAGGTTGACGATGGCTCCACCATGGGCCCGCAGATAGGGCGCGCAATGCTTGGCAAGCAGCATGGGACCGCTCAGGTTGACCGCCAGTACACGGTTCCACTGCGCCAGAACGAGACTTTCCAGGGTACCGTTGTGCGGGTCGGTGATCGCCGCATTGCACACCAGGGCATCCAGGCGCCCGAACTGGCCCAGCACTTCGGCGACTCCGGTGATTACCTGCCCCTCATCGGACACGTCCATGCCGACGAACCAGGCATTGCTCCCCAGCGCCTTGGCGACCTTGGCGCCGCGCTTGCGGTCCAGGTCGCCCAGCACCACCTGCCAACCCTCGCAGATCAGCCAGGCCGCGATACCAAGACCGATGCCGCGCGCGGCACCGGTGACCAGTGCAACCCGACCGTTATGGGTCGGATCGCCGCCCTTCCAGTCGATCACAGCGCCGCCAGCCCGCGCATCAGGTCGGCTTGCAGGTCAGCCACGTCTTCCAGGCCGACAGCGACACGGATCAGGCTGTCACGGATACCCGCCGCCTCGCGCTCCTGCGGCGACAGCCGCCCGTGCGAAGTCGTGCCCGGATGCGTGATGGTGGTCTTGCTGTCACCGAGGTTGGCGGTAATGGACATCAACCGGGTGGCGTCGATGAAACGCCAGGCCCCTTCCTTGCCACCCTTGACCTCAAAGCTCACCACGGCACCGAACCCGCTCATCTGGCGCTTGGCCAGTTCGTGCTGCGGATGGCTCGGCAAGCCAGCGTAGTGCACCTTGTCGATGCCCTCCTGCTGCTCCAGCCATTCGGCCAGCACCTGGGCACTCTCGCAGTGGGCGCGCATGCGCAGCTTGAGCGTCTCCAGGCCCTTGAGGAACACCCAGGCATTGAACGGACTCAGGGTGGGGCCTGCGGTGCGCAGGAACCCCACCACTTCCTTCATCTGCTCGCTACGCCCGACAACCGCGCCGCCCATGCAACGGCCTTGGCCGTCGATGAACTTGGTCGCCGAGTGCACGACGATGTCGGCACCGAGCTTGAGCGGTTGCTGCAGCGCCGGCGTACTGAAGCAGTTGTCCACGACCAGCATCGCGCCGCGGCCATGGGCGATCTCGGCAAGGGCGGCGATATCCACCAGTTCGGCCAGCGGGTTGGAGGGCGACTCGACGAACAGCAGCTTGGTATTGGCCTTGATCGCCCGCTCCCAGCCTTGCAGGTCGGCCAATGGCACGTAGTCCACTTCGACGCCGAACCGCTTGAAGTACTTTTCGAACAGGCTGATGGTCGAGCCGAACACGCTCTGCGATACCAGCACGTGGTCGCCGGCACTGCACAGCGCCATCACCGTGGACAGGATGGCCGACATGCCAGTGGAGGTACCCACGGCCTGCTCCGCGCCTTCCAGCGCCGCCAGGCGCTCTTCGAACGCCCGCACGGTCGGGTTGGTGTAGCGCGAATAGACATTGCCGGGCGTCTCCCCGGCAAAACGCGCGGCAGCATCGGCAGCCGTGCGGAAAACATAGCTGGAGGTGAAGAACAGCGCATCGCTGTGTTCGGCCTCCGGTGTGCGGTATTGACCGGCGCGTACCGCCAGGGTGTCGAAGCCGACACCCTCGAGGTCGCTGTCCAGTCGACCGGCATCCCATTTATCAGTCATGCCGTCGCTCCCAGATCAATTGTTGTAGAGGTCGATGATCGCGCTGACGGCCTGGTTCTTGACCTTGGCCAAATCGTTGCGCGATTGCTCAATGCGCTCGAGGTAGGCCTCGTCGATATCGCCGGTCACGTATTGGCCGTCGAATACCGCGCAATCGAATTGCTCGATCTTGATCTTGCCACCACCGACCGACTCGATCAGGTCCGGCAGGTCCTGATAGATCAGCCAGTCGGCACCGATCAACTCGGCCACCTGTTCGGTGGTACGGTTGTGGGCGATCAGTTCGTGGACACTCGGCATGTCGATGCCGTAGACGTTGGGGTAACGCACGGCAGGCGCCGCGGAGCAGAAGTAGACATTCTTCGCCCCCGCTTCGCGAGCCATCTGGATGATCTGCTTGCAGGTGGTACCACGGACGATGGAATCGTCCACCAGCATCACGTTCTTGCCACGGAACTCGAGCTCGATGGCATTGAGCTTCTGGCGCACCGACTTCTTGCGCGCGGCCTGGCCCGGCATGATGAAGGTCCGGCCGATATAACGGTTCTTGACGAAACCTTCGCGGAATTTCACGCCCAGGTGGTTGGCCAGCTCCAGCGCGGCCGTACGGCTGGTGTCCGGGATCGGGATGACCACGTCGATGTCGTGCTCGGGACGCTCGCGCTGGATCTTCTCGGCCAGCTTCTCGCCCATGCGCAGGCGCGCCTTGTACACCGACACACCGTCCATGATCGAGTCCGGACGGGCCAGGTAGACGTGCTCGAAGATGCACGGCTTGAGCTCTGGCGCCTTGGCGCACTGACGAGTGTGCAGCTGGCCTTCTTCGGTGATGTAGACCGCTTCGCCCGGGGCCAGGTCACGGATCAGGGTGAAGCCGAGCACGTCCAGGGCCACGCTTTCGGACGCGATCATGTACTCGACGCCTTCGTCGGTATGACGCTGGCCGAAGACGATCGGACGGATGCCGTGGGGATCGCGGAAGCCGACGATACCGTAGCCGGTCACCATGGCCACTACCGCATAACCACCGACGCAGCGGTCATGGACATGGGAAACCGCGGCGAACACGTCTTCCTCGGTCGGTTGCAGCTTGCCGCGCACCGCCAGCTCGTGGGCGAACACGTTGAGCAGGACTTCGGAGTCGGAGTTGGTATTGACGTGGCGCAGGTCCGACTCGAAGATTTCCTTGGCCAACTGCTCGACGTTGGTCAGGTTGCCGTTGTGCGCCAGGGTGATGCCATAAGGCGAGTTGACGTAGAACGGCTGCGCCTCGGCCGAGGTCGAGCTGCCCGCGGTCGGGTAGCGCACATGACCGATACCCATGTGCCCGACCAGCCGCTGCATGTGCCGCTGCTGGAAAACATCGCGCACCAGACCATTGTCCTTGCGCAGGAATAACCGGCCGTCATGGCTGGTCACGATACCGGCAGCGTCCTGGCCGCGGTGCTGGAGGACCGTAAGCGCGTCATACAGCGCCTGATTGACGTTCGACTTACCGACGATACCGACGATGCCACACATGCGACGCAACCCCTACTTTGATGAAACTTGAGTGAAGAGTACTCAAGGCGTGGAAGGCCCGAGCAACTGTTCCTTGAACGGAAGATCAGCGGGTACGCCGACCCCACTGGACATCCACTGGCCGGTCATACCCAGGATAAGGTTCTTCGACCAGTCGGCGACCAATAGAAATTGTGGCAACAGGCGTGATTCCTGCCACCAGGGATCCTGCTGCACCGGCCCCAGGCTCAACAGGCCGACGGCTACCACGACCAGCAACCCCCCGCGCGCGGCACCGAAGGCCATGCCGAGGAAACGGTCGGTGCCGGACAGCCCGGTCACCCGGATCAGCTCGCCGATGAGAAAATTGACCATGGCTCCCACCAGCAGGGTGGCGACGAACAGAATGGCACAACCCGCGATAATGCGCGCCGAAGGCGTCTGGATATAGCTTTCCAGGTACTGCGACAGCGATCCGCCGAACATCCAGGCAACCGCACCGGCAATGATCCAGGTGAGCAAGGACAGGGCCTCCTTGACGAAGCCGCGCTTGAGACTGATCAACGATGAAACGGCGATGATCGCGATGATCGCCCAATCGACCCAGGTAAATGCCACGTTGCTGCCTGCGAACGGATAAGGCGGCGCATTTTACCAGAGCGGCAGGCCGGGGGTAAGCCGTAATACCAGTCTGTGGAGACCGTATGGCCGCGCCCTGCCCTGCATGACTTCGTGCGTCTGTCCCTGTTCCACGTCTACAAGCCCGGGCATGAGCCCAGGCGTGCGTCAGCCGCGCTCCGGCTGGAAGCGTACGACAAACCCCTTGAGCTTCTGCTGGCGATTGATCACGTCCCGCAGGCGCTCGGCCTCGGCGCGCTCGATCACAGGCCCGACGAAAACTCTGTTCATGCCGCCGGCCGAGCGGATGTAGGCATTGTAGCCCTGACTGCGCAACGCTTTTTGCAGATTGTCGGCGCCCGTGCGATTGGACAGGCTGGCCAACTGGATGGACCAGCTCACCGGCAGGCCATTGCCATCGACCTTGGACGACTGCGCGGGCTTCGACGCGCTCGCCGTGGCAGCAGGCGGAGACGCCGGCGCCGGCGCCTTGGCCGCGGGCCCCGTCGACTTGCCGGCCGAGGCCTGCGCCTGGGGCGCCGGAGAGATCGGCTGACTTGGCGGCGCGACCGGGGCCGTGGATTCGTCGATCACCACGGGAGCTTGCTCGGGCTGCGCCTCGGCCTCTGCCAGCACTTGCGGCTCGGGCACCTGGACGGGCTCGACCTGCACCTGGGGCGGGCTAGGCATGGCCGGCGCCTGAGGCGCGTCCACCTGTACCTGGCGCATTTCGTCCTGACGAGTGAAGAGCATCGGCAGGAAGATCACCGCCAGCGCCACCAGCACCAACGCCCCGACCATGCGCTGTTTCATTACCTTATCCAGCACTGCCATCTGCCCCACCCTCCGCGGCTTGCCGTTCGAGCCACTGCAATGCCTGGCCGACACAGAAAAACGAACCGAACAGCAGGATCTGATCATCCGCCGTCGCCTGCGCGCACTGCCCCTCAAGGGCAGCCTCGACGCTGGCATAGGACTTCACCACAGCGCCGAGGTTCGCCAAGGCATCGTGCAGTTCCGTGGCAGGACGGGAACGCGGAGTATCAAGGGGCGCCACGGCCCACTCATCGACCAACGCCTGCAAGGGTTCGATAACGCCCTCCAGGTCCTTGTCGGCCAGCAGACCGAAGACAGCCAGGCGACGGCCCGCGATGGGACGCGCAGCCAGGCGGCGCGCCAGATACACGGCGGCGTGGGGGTTGTGGCCCACATCGAGCAGCAATGACAACGGGGTGCCCCGGAAGATCAGGGTGCGGCGATCCAGGCGGCCGGTGACGCGCGTGTCGAGCAATGCCTGGCGGACCCGGTCCGCTTCCCAGGGTACATCGGTAAGCAGGAAGGCCTGCAACGCCAGCGCGGCGTTTTCCATCGGCAGGTCCAGCAGCGGCAGGTCACGCAACTCGACGGCCTGACCGGTCGCATCGACGCCCCGCCACTGCCAGCGATCATCGGCGATGACCAGGTCGAAGGCATGGCCGCGCAGGAAGAACGGACATGCCAGTTGCTCGACCTTGTCCAGCAAGGGCTGTGGCGGATCGAGATCGCCACACAGGGCCGGCGCGCCTGCGCGGAAGATACCGGCTTTCTCGAAGGCAACCGACTCGCGGGTATCGCCCAGGTAATCGGCATGGTCGACACCGATACTGGTCACCAGCGCCAGGTCGGCATCTACCAGGTTGACCGTATCCAGACGCCCGCCCAGGCCGACTTCGAGCACCACCGCATCCAGCGCCGACTGCCTGAACAGCCAGAAGGCCGCGAGGGTACCCATCTCGAAATAGGTCAGGGAGACCTCGCCGCGCGCGGCCTCCACGGCGGCAAAGGCCTCGCACAGCTGGGCATCGCTGGCTTCGCGACCATCGATGCTGACCCGTTCGTTGTAGCGCAGCAGGTGCGGCGAGCTGTACACGCCGACTTTCAGTCCCTGGGCGCGCAGCAGGGACGCCATGAACGCACAGGTCGACCCCTTGCCGTTGGTGCCGGTAACCGTCACCACGCGAGGCGCCAGCCTGCCCGGCCCAAGGCGCTCGAACACCTGCTGCGAACGAGCCAGCCCCATGTCGATGGCCGACGGATGCAGTTGCTCGAGGTAGGCGAGCCACTCGCCCAGGGTCCGTTGGCTCATGGCGCGACGTCTGCCGCCTCCAGGTCCATCCGAGGGGTCGGCTGACCGGTCATCTGCGCCAGCAGGCGCGCCAGACGAGGACGCAGCTCTTCGCGCGAGATGATCAGGTCGATTGCGCCGTGCTCCAGCAGGAATTCGCTGCGCTGGAAACCTTCCGGAAGTTTTTCGCGCACGGTCTGTTCGATGACGCGTGGACCGGCAAAGCCGATCAGCGCCTTCGGCTCGCCGACGATCACGTCACCGAGCATCGCCAGACTCGCGGACACGCCACCATAGACCGGATCGGTCAGCACGGAGATGAACGGAATGCCTTCTTCGCGCAGGCGGGCCAGCACGGCGGAGGTCTTGGCCATCTGCATCAGGGAAATCAATGCTTCCTGCATGCGTGCGCCACCGGACGCGGAGAAGCACACCATCGGACAACGGTTTTCCAGGGCGTAGTTGGCGGCACGTACGAAGCGCTCGCCGACGATGGCACCCATGGACCCGCCCATGAAGGAGAACTCGAAGGCGCTGACGACGATCGGCATGCCCATCAGGGTACCGCTGACCGATACCAGCGCGTCCTTCTCGCCCGTCTGCTTCTGTGCACCGACGATGCGATCCTTGTACTTCTTGCCGTCACGGAATTTGAGGCGATCGACCGGCTCCAGGTCGGCACCCAGCTCGGCGCGCCCTTCGGCGTCGAGGAAGATGTCGATACGGGCACGAGCACCGATACGCATGTGGTGGTTGCACTTGGGACAGACGTCGAGGGTCTTTTCAAGCTCCGGACGATACAGCACGGCCTCGCAGGACGGGCATTTGTGCCACAGGCCCTCGGGCACCGAGCTCTTCTTGACCTCGGAACGCATGATCGATGGGATCAGTTTGTCTACCAACCAGTTGCTCATGCTTTCTTTCTCCAGTATCGGCAGGCGGCGGATCCGGTCTGCCAGACCTCGCCTCTGCCCTTGAGCTCACATTCTTCTATGAAACGATGATGGACCGGCCCAGAGAGCCCGCACGCGGCGATACTGCTGGCTACCGTGCCATCGTCAACTGTAGGGTGGCGCCCTGGGCGCCACCGGCTTCTATCGGCCACCCCTCGGCATGGCCTGGCAGCCACGGGCTGCGAACGTTATGGACGATGGCGCGCCGCCAGCCGTCACATCTGCCGTCACGCCTGCCTCACCGCATGCACGAATGCCTCGACCTTGGCGGGATCCTTGATGCCCTTGGCCTGTTCGACTCCACCGCTCACATCCACGGCAAAGGGGCGCACCTGACGAATGGCGTCACCGACGTTGCCGGCCGTCAGCCCGCCAGCGAGAATGATCGGCTTGGACAGGCGCGCCGGCACCAGCGACCAGTCGAACGCCTCGCCGGTACCGCCGGGTACGCCTGCCACATAGGTGTCAAGGAGAATCCCGCTGGCGCCGGCATAGAGACGACAAGCCGCTTCGAGGTCGTCGCCGGGACGCACTCTCAGCGCCTTGATCCAGGGACGATGATAGCCTTCGCAGTCGGCGGGCGCTTCATCACCGTGGAACTGCAGCAGATCGAGCGGGACCACCTCGAGGATTTCGTTGAGCTCGCAGCGGCTGGCGTTGACGAACAGGCCCACGGTGGTCACGAAGGGTGGCAACGCGGCGATGATGTCCCGAACCTGCCGTGCCTCGACGGCCCGTGGGCTCCTGGCATAGAACACGAAGCCCAGCGCATCGGCGCCCGCCTCGACGGCGACCAGGGCATCCTCGAGTCGGGTAATCCCACAGATCTTGCTGCGAACGATGCTCACGGTCGGCGAACCTCAAGTGATCGGCAAAGTCCCGGATGTTAGCAAATGACGTGCGGGGCGTCAGCCGACAAGGCTTCGTAGCCGGTGAGAAAATGTGGACCGATATAACGACTCGGCAGGACGAATTCTTCGGGATATTCCACCTGCACCAGGTACAGGCCATACGGATGAGCGGTCACTCCGCCATGGCGTCGGTCGCGTCCTTCAAGCACTTCGCGTATCCAGGCGACCGGGCGCTCGCCACTGCCGATGGCCATCAGGACCCCGGCGATGTTGCGCACCATGTGGTGCAGGAACGCCGTGGCGCGAATGTCCAGCACGATCATCCGGCCATGGCGGGTGACGCGCAGGTGATAGATGTGCTTGACAGGCGACTTGGCCTGGCACTGGCTGGCGCGGAACGCGCTGAAGTCATGGGTTCCGAGCAGCACTTCGGCCGCTTCGGCCATGCGCTCGATATCCAGCGGACGGTGATTCCAGGTCACTTCTTCGCCCAGGTGCGCCGGACGCACCGGGTCGTTGTAGATCACATAGCGGTAACGCCGGGCCATTGCCTTGAAGCGCGCATGGAAATGCTGCGGTACTGCCTGGGCCCAGGCGACACTGATGTCGTGAGGCAGGTTGAAATTGGTACCCATGGTCCAGGCCCGCTCGTCACGGATCGCCTGTGTATCGAAATGCACGACCTGCCCGCTGGCATGCACGCCGGCGTCGGTACGTCCCGCGCAGAGCACGGTGATGGGTGAGTCGGCGACCCGCGACAGGGCCTCCTCGAGCTTCTGCTGGACACTGGGCACGCCACTGGACTGACGCTGCCAGCCGCGGTACCGGGCGCCTTTGTATTCAACGCCCAAGGCGATGCGGGTATAGCCCTCGGCCGCCGATTCGGCCGCGTCGTTATCGATGATGTCCAAGTAAAACCAAGCCTGTCGAATGAAGATCGGAGGCGGCCATTATAAAGACAACAGCGGCTGCGAGTGCCAATCCCGATCAGCCAAGAAAAAACATTCGTTTTTTCACAGGCTGGAGCTCATTTGGCAGTTCTTGAATTTTTTGTGGATGCTGATGGCCTCGTCGCGGGGCAAGCCCGCTCGCCACCGGTACGTGGTGTGACTAAAGCACGCTACCGGTGGCGTGCGGGCTTGCCCCGCGACGAGGCCATCAGCATCACGAAAGACCTAGAAGGCGAAGGCCAAGCTCCAGCATTCCAATCGAATAACATTCCCTGACTGACTGGCATTGGGCCACCGTTGTCGGATGGACGATGGCGCGTCGCTACACGCGCCCGATCGATGCCGACCGCTATCAGACCAGTCGCGAGAGCATGTCCTGCGCTTCCTCGCGCTGGGTGTCGTCGCCGTCCTTGACCACCTCGTCGAGGATGTCACGGGCGCCCTGATGATCGCCCATGTCGATGTAGGCACGCGCCAGGTCGAGCTTGGTGGTGACCTCATCGGCACCCGAGAAGAAATCGAAGTCCAGGTCGTCCTGGGGCTCCGGTTCGGGTACCGGCTCCGACTCGGCAGCCTTGACAGCGTCCAGCTCATCGAATCGCGGCTCCGCTGGTGCGGAACCGAAGTTCTGCGACAGCGTATCCAGTTCGCTGTTGACCTCGTCGAGTTCCGATGCGAAACGCTTGTCGGCGGGTGTTTCATCGTCCAGGGACAAGGACAGGTCGAAGTCCTCGGACAGTGGATCATCGCTGATCGGCGCGAAATCAGGCTCGGCATCGAACGCCGCCAGTTCCTCTTCGACATCCACCGGCGTCTCGCGAACAGACTCCTGGGCCGAGGGCTCGCCGACATCCAGATCGAAGTCGTCCAGGCCATCCGGCGCCTGCGCTTCGGCCTGGGCCTGAGCCAGCAAGGCCTCGAAATCGGCATCGGCATCGTCTTCGGCAACCACAGGCTCGGCAGCTGCAATCACTGGCGGATCGATCGGCGTGGTCGCGTCAGGCACAGGGGCTGGCTGCGGGGCCACCGCAGGCGCAGGCTCTACCTGCGCGTTGTCTGCGAGGCTCAGGTCGAATGCGCCTTCCAGCTCGTCATCTTGCGGGCTGGCGAAGTCGGAAGGGAAATCCAGCGCGTCGAAAGGATCATCGACCGGTTCGGCGGACGACTCGTCTGCCGCCAGTTGCTCTTGCTGTTCGTCCAACAGTTTCTGGACATACTGCTCATCCAGCTCCGCAGCCAGGGCCGCGGCCCCCACGCCGGCCGCAGCAACACCAAGCATCGCCGGGAAGCGCTCCTTGAGCGCCGCGACCTCGGTGGCATTGGCGCCGTTGGCCTGCAACTGGCGCTCCTGAGCCGTGAAGCTATCTCGATCACCCTGAAGGGCATTGACCTCCATCAGCTTCAAACGCAGGTCGCTGCGCTGCGGCTCGGCCGCGACGGCCGGCTCCAGCAATTCGGCGGCATGGTTGTAACGGCCTTGAGCGATAGCGATTTCGGCCTCGAGCAGCACCTTTTCGCTGTCATCCTGTACGACGGGTGGCGCCACCACGGGCGCGGGCGCTTGCGCTCTTTCGGCAGCCACCGCCGCCGCTGCGGAAGCGGCTACCACGGCGGGCGACAGCTTGACGCTGGTGGAGGGCGTATCGAGCTCGTCGAAGCCGCCAAGCGGCACGTCCAGGGACAAGTCCGGCTCGCCCTCCTCGGCAAGGGCACGGGCCATGCGCAGATGCTTCTCGGCTTCCTGCTGGGCCTTGCGCTTGCGGGCCAGGATCAACAGCAGGAGCAGCAGTACCAGGAAGGTCGAGCCGGCGATCAGCCAAAGCAGCAACGGGCTGCCCAGCAGCTCGTCCAGCACACTTTTCTCCTGCGCGGCGCCGACATCGGCTGGCGCCGCGTCGGGCACGATTACGGGTGGAGTCTGCGCTGCGTCTTGCGGTGCGGTATCGACAGCGGCCGGGGCCGGATCGATGACCGGCTCGGCGGTCGCCAACGGCGCCGCGGGCAGCGGCTGGCCAATAGCCGGTTCGCCGGGCAAGGTGGCGGCCACTGCCGCGTCGGGGTCTTGCGCCTGGAGCCGGGCGAGCTGGTCGTTTTTCAGTTCGATCAGGCGCTGCAGCTTGTCCAGCTGACTCTGCAGGTCGGCCAGGCGGCTTTTCAATTCTTCGTTGTCGCGCCGAGTGGTGTCGAGGCTTTCCTGGGCCACGGCCAACTGGTCGCTGACGGCCTTGGCATTGCCGGCCTCTGCCTGGGTGCTTGGCGCGACCAGTCGCAAGTTATCGGGCTGGGCGATCTGCGCAGGCGCGGAATCGGCCGTGCTGCGCCGGGTAGCATCGAGCTGTCTGGCCCGCGGCCCGAGACGTCGGCCCGCGCGCCAGGCGGCGTACTGCTCGGCTACCTCGGTGACGGCCTCGCCCTGGGGAATGCTTTGGATCTGCTGCTGGTCGGGCAGGCGCAGGACCTCTCCGACCTTGAGCTGATTGATGTTGTTGCCGATGAAAGCGTCGGGGTTCAAGGCCTGGATCGCCACCATGGTCTGCTGGACCGATCCGCCCTGGCTGTGGCGTGCCGCGATCTGCCACAAGGTATCGCGGCGCTGGGTGGTATAGGTGCCGGCGTTGCTCACGGCAGGCGCGATACCCGTGCCCGGCTGCGCGCCCTGGGCCTTGGCCTGGTCGAGCGGCACGCTATAGTCGCGCAGCAGGCGACCCTGGGGCCACATGACCTGGACCAGGAACTTGACCACGGGCCCTGGCAGCGGCGCGCTGGAGGTCACGCGCAGCACGCTCTTGCCATTGGGAATGATCACCGGCGTGAAGGTCAGGTCCTCGAGATAGGGCGGCAGCGCCACTCCGGCTCTGACGAACTCCTCGGGCGGCGCAAGGCTTGGCGCCACTTCGGCAGCCGTGAGGTCACGCACGTCGAGCAACTCGATCTCGGCATCCAGCGGCTCGCCCTGCGCGGACCTCAGGGTCAACTCACCCAACCCGAGAGCGTTCGCCATGCCGGATGACAGCGCCGAGGCCGTGGCTATCGCCAGAACCAGTTTGCGAATTCGAAGCATGACCCTTCCCTTGTATGAACCGTCCCAAAACCCAGGCACTGCTATAGGACAAAATTGCTGGCCAGTATCTTTTACACCTTGTGTTTTATCAACAACTGCGCCACTTGCACGGCGTTGAGCGCCGCGCCCTTACGCACGTTGTCGGTAGTCAGCCACAGGTTCAGCTGCTCGTCCTCATCAATACCACGACGTACACGACCAACATAGACCACGTCCTGCCCGACTGCGTCGCCGACCGGGGTCGGATAGTCGTCCGGCTCGACCAACTCGATGCTCTCGGCCGCCTCCAGGGCAGCGTTCACCGCAGCCAGATCGACCGGCCGACGGCTCTGCAGCGCGACACTGTAGCTATCGCCGAAAAATACCGGGACTTGAATGCAGGTTACGGAAATCTTCAATGTCGGCATTCCAAGCACCTCGCGCAGCTCGCTGACCAGGCGCCGCTCAAGCGCACCGTGTCCCTGGGCGTCGCAATCGCCCACCTGCGGCAGCACATTGAAAGCGACCTGACGATCAAAGAAACGGGGCTCCAGGGGGCGCGCATTGAGCAGTTCGGCGGTCTGTCGCGCCAGTTCGCCCACCGCTTCGCGCCCTCGCGCGGAAATGGCCAGGCATGCCGTTACCTGCACGCGCTCCAGATCGAGAAGGTGCTTGATCGGCGCAAGTGCCACAGCCAATGCCACGGCGCCCGCGCTGGGGCTGACCACCTGTAGCGGCGGCACCAGCGTCTCCATTCTCTGTGCGTTGGCTTCCGGCACGATAGCGGGCGCCTGTTGCGCCGACAGGTCACCGGACAGGTCGATCACCGCGCACCCTGCGGCCTGCGCTCTTGGCGCAAAACTGCGGGTCGCGGCGGGCCCGGCACTGAAGAAGGCCAGCCTGACCAGGCTGAAATCGAAGTCCTCGACCGCACGCACGCGCAGGTTCTTGCCCTTGAAGGTCACCGAACTGCCTGCCGATGCCTGGCTGGCGAGCAGGTGCAAGGTGCCGATGGGGAAAGCGACTTCCTCGAGGATCTGTACCAGGGTCTCACCCACGGTGCCGGTGGCGCCAATGACGGCGATATCGAAAGTCTGGGTCATGAACGATGCCTCGGGCAGAACAGGGGGAACGCACTTTACTCGGATTGCCGGACCAGGCCAACGCTGGCGGTTCGGAATTGGAGCAGGCGCATGTCGTCCTGGATCCATCGGTTTTCCGGCATCCGTGGAGAATAAAAAAACCCGCGCTGGTAACAGCGCGGGTTTTCGGGTCAGGCAGCGTCGATCACCGCTCCAGCAGGATCCGCAGCATGCGCCGCAGCGGCTCGGCCGCGCCCCACAGCAATTGATCGCCAACGGTGAAGGCGCCCAGGTACTGGGAACCCATGTTCATCTTGCGCAGACGACCGACCGGAACATTCAAGGTGCCTGTGACCTTGGTCGGGGTCAGTTCCTGCATGCTGATCTCGCGCTGGTTCGGCACCAGCTTCACCCAAGGGTTGTGCTGGCTGATCATGCCTTCGATATCGGCCAGCGGCACATCCTTGTTGAGCTTGATGGTCAGCGCCTGGCTGTGGCAACGCATGGCGCCGATGCGCACGCAGATACCGTCGACCGGGATAGGGCTCTTGAAGCGGCCGAGGATCTTGTTGGTTTCCGCCTGGGCTTTCCATTCCTCGCGGCTCTGACCGTTGGGCAGCTCCTTGTCGATCCACGGAATCAGGCTGCCAGCCAGTGGAACACCGAAGTTGTCGGTCGGGAAGGCTTCACCGCGCATGGCCTCGGCAACCTTGCGGTCGATATCGAGGATGGCGCTGGCCGGGTTCGCCAGTTCGTCGGCGACCGCGGCCTGGGTCGCGCCCATCTGCCGAATCAGTTCGCGCATGTTCTGGGCGCCGGCGCCGGAGGCGGCCTGGTAGGTCATGGCGCTCATCCACTCGACCAGGCCGGCTTCGAACAGACCACCCAGGCCCATCAGCATCAGGCTGACCGTGCAGTTGCCACCGATGTAGTTCTTGGTGCCGGCATCGAGTTGCTGGTCGATCACCCTGCGGTTGACCGGGTCCAGCACGATCACGGCGTCATCCTGCATGCGCAGGCTGGAAGCGGCATCGATCCAGTAGCCTTGCCAGCCGGCTTCGCGCAGCTTGGGGAAGACTTCATTGGTGTAGTCGCCACCCTGGCAGGTCAGGATCACATCGAGGGTCTTGAGCTCTTCGATGTTGTAGGCGTCCTTGAGCGGAGCAATTTCCTTGCCCACCGCAGGGCCCTGGCCACCCACGTTGGAGGTAGTGAAGAACACCGGCTCGATAAGATCGAAGTCCTGCTCTTCCAGCATCCGCTGCATGAGCACAGAACCAACCATGCCGCGCCAACCGATCAGACCTACACGTTTCATCGCAACTACACCTTCGCTAAAAGTGGGCCGCTACCCGGGTTGAGAACGGTAGCGGGCCAAAGAGATTACAGATTCCGCAGGGCCGCGACTACTGCGTCGCCCATTTCCTGCGTACCGACCTTGCTGCACTCCGCCGACCAGATGTCGCCAGTGCGCAGCCCTTGATCCAGGACTCGACTGACGGCCTGCTCGATGGCATCGGCGGCGGCATGCTGGTTGAAGCTGTAGCGCAGCATCATCGAGACCGACAGGATGGTTGCCAACGGGTTGGCGATACCCTGGCCGGCGATGTCCGGCGCCGAACCGTGACAAGGCTCGTACATGCCTTTGTTGTCGGCATCCAGGGACGCAGAAGGCAGCATGCCGATGGAGCCGGTCAGCATGGAAGCCTCATCCGACAGAATGTCACCGAACATGTTGTCCGTTACCACCACGTCGAACTGCTTGGGCGCGCGCACCAGCTGCATGGCGGCGTTGTCGACGTACATGTGGCTCAGTTCCACATCCGGGTAGTCCTTGGCCACTTCCTCGACCACTTCGCGCCACAGCTGGCTGGAGGCCAGGACGTTGGCCTTGTCCACCGAGCACAGCTTCTTGCCACGAACACGGGCCATGTCGAAGCCGACTCGGGCGATACGGCGGATTTCGCTCTCGCTGTACGGCAGGGTGTCGTAGGCCTGGCGCTCGCCGCCTTCGAGCTCGCGGCTGCCGCGTGGCGCGCCGAAGTAGATGCCGCCGGTCAGTTCGCGAACGATGAGGATGTCGAGGCCGGCAACGATTTCCGGTTTCAGCGACGACGCATCGGCCAATTGCGGATAGAGGATCGCCGGGCGCAGGTTGGCGAACAGGCCCAGTTGCGAGCGAATCTTGAGCAGGCCGCGCTCGGGACGGATGTCGCGCTCGATCTTGTCCCACTTCGGACCACCGACCGCACCGAGCAGCACGGCATCGGCCTTGCGTGCGCGCTCCAGGGTCTCGTCGGCCAGCGGTACGCCATGCTTGTCGATGGCGGCGCCGCCGATCACGTCGTGCTCCAGGCTCAAGTCCAGCTCGAACCTGTCGTTGGCCAGTTCCAGCACCTTGACCGCCTCGGCCATGATTTCCGGACCGATACCGTCACCTGGGAGAATCAGAATCTGCTTGCTCATGCTTTCCTCTATCCATTCAAGCGGCGAGCCTGTTCGGCCCGCCGGTAACTATTAGCGTTCGGCCCACAGGACCAGCACGTCGGTGCTGAACGAACCGTCGGCTTCGATCTGGTAATACTGCCGCACTTCTTCGCCCATGGCCTGTTGCAATTCGCGAATGGCCTGGCGCATCGGCGCCGGCGTGCGCATGCGTTCGACCCAGGACCTGTATTCCAGGCGCAGGCGCTGGCGGGTGTGATTACGCACGAACAGACCTGCCTCGCTGACCTGACGCAGCCATTCGCCGGCAGAGTAATCGCGCACGTGGCTGGTATCGCGCAACACTTCGACACTTTGCAGGTACGTGTCGAGCAGCGGGCTGCCGGGTGACATCACATCGACGAAGGCCGCCACGCCGCCGGGCTTGAGCACGCGGCGCACTTCGCGCAGGGCTTGGCCCAGGTCACTCCAATGGTGAGCCGAATAGCGGCTGAAGACGAAGTCGAAGCTGGCATCGGCGAACGGCAGGCGTTCAGCGGCGCCACACTCAGTGGAAATGTTGCCAAGACCCCGTTCGGCGGCTGCGCCGGAGACCACCTCGAGCATTGCCTGCGACAAATCGTAGGCCACTACCTCCGCGACCAACGGCGCGACATGAAAGCTGACGTGCCCGGCACCGCAGCCCAAGTCCAGCAGTCGGGCATCGGCGCGCCCTGTCAGTTCGGCCTGAAGCAAGGCAAATTCGCTGCCTTGGGCATGCACGGCGCTGCTGAGGTAGGCATTGGCCTGCTCGCCAAACTGGCGCTGGACCACATCGGTATGGGTGGTGCTGGTCATTCGGGCGTACTCCCTGGTACCGAGCAGGCCGCCAGGCGGCCGAATCACGGCCGTTCCGGCGGCCTTGCAAGGCCGCTCGTCAAAGGTTCTATCGCGTGGCAGGCAACTGCCGGGATGGCCCGATCACGCGTCGCGGAACAGCCAAGGCTGGCTGGCGCGGTGCTTGCCCTCGAAGGCATTGATGGCTTCGGCGTCCTGCAGGGTCAGGCCGATGTCGTCCAGGCCGTTGAGCAGGCAGTGCTTGCGGAAGGCGTCGATCTCGAAATGCAGTACCTTGCCATCGGGGCGAGTCACGGCCTGTGCCTGCAAGTCGATGGTCAGCTGGTAGCCCGGGGTGGCCTCGACCTGCTTGAACAATTCGTCGACTTCCTCATCGTCGAGGATGATCGGCAGCAAACCGTTCTTGAAACTGTTGTTGAAGAAGATGTCGGCAAAGCTTGGTGCGATGACGCTGCGGAAACCGTATTCATCCAGTGCCCACGGCGCATGCTCGCGGCTGGAACCGCAACCGAAGTTCTCCCGCGCCAGCAGCACGCTGGCGCCCTGGTAACGCTCGTGGTTGAGCACGAATTCGTTGTTCAAGGGGCGCTTGCTGTTGTCCTGATACGGCTGGCCGACGTCCAGGTAACGCCACTCGTCGAACAGGTTGGGGCCGAAACCGGTGCGCTTGATCGACTTGAGAAACTGCTTGGGGATGATCTGGTCGGTATCGACGTTGGCACGATCCAACGGCGCGACAAGGCCAATGTGCTGGGTGAAGGCTTTCATGCTGCGCTCCCTTGGATCAATTCGCGGACATCGATGAAGTGACCGGTTACCGCCGCAGCGGCGGCCATGGCCGGGCTGACCAGGTGGGTACGACCACCGGCGCCCTGACGACCTTCGAAGTTGCGGTTGGAAGTCGACGCGCAGTGCTCGCCGCTTTCGAGGCGATCCGGGTTCATCGCCAGACACATGGAGCAGCCTGGTTCGCGCCATTCGAAACCGGCTTCCAGGAAGATCTTGTCCAGACCTTCACGTTCCGCCTGGGCCTTGACCAGGCCCGAGCCCGGCACGACGATCGCCTGCTTGACGGTCGCGCAGACCTTGCGTCCCTTGGCGATCTCCGCCGCGGCACGCAGGTCTTCGATGCGCGAGTTGGTGCAGGAGCCAATGAACACGCGGTCGAGGCGAATATCGGTGATCGCCTGGTTGGCGCTGAGGCCCATGTACTTGAGCGCACGCTCGATCGAACCACGCTTGACCAGATCCGGTTCGGCAGCCGGATCCGGCACACGCTGGTCGACGGCCAGGACCATCTCGGGCGAGGTGCCCCAGCTGACCTGCGGCTTGATCCGCGCGGCATCGAGCTCGACCACGGTGTCGAATACAGCGTCTTCGTCGGACACCAGGTCCTTCCAGGCCTCGACCGCCTGCGCCCAGTGCGCGCCCTTCGGCGAGTAGGGACGACCTTCGACGTATTTCACGGTCTTTTCGTCGGTGGCCACCAAGCCAACACGCGCACCGGCTTCGATGGACATGTTGCAGATGGTCATGCGGCCTTCCATGGACAGGTCGCGAATGGCGCTGCCCGCGAACTCCATGGCATGACCGTTGCCGCCGGCGGTACCGATCTGGCCGATCACCGCGAGCACGATGTCCTTGGCAGTCACGCCGACGGCCAGTTGGCCTTCGACACGCACCAGCATGTTCTTCATCTTCTTGGCGACCAGGCACTGGGTGGCCAGTACATGCTCGACCTCGGACGTGCCGATACCGTGGGCCAGCGCGCCGAAGGCGCCGTGGGTCGAGGTGTGCGAATCGCCACAGACCACGGTCATGCCCGGCAAGGTAGCGCCCTGCTCCGGGCTGATGACATGGACGATGCCCTGGCGCTCGTCATTCATCTTGAATTCGACGATGCCGTATTCATCGCAGTTCTCATCGAGGGTCTGCACCTGCAGGCGCGACACCTGGTCGACGATGGCCTCGACGCCGCCCTTGCGCTCAGGGGTGGTCGGCACGTTGTGGTCCGGCGTGGCGATGTTGGTATCGATGCGCCATGGCTTGCGCTGCGCCAGGCGCAGACCCTCGAAGGCCTGTGGCGATGTCACTTCGTGGATGATGTGGCGGTCGATGTAGATCAGCGACGAGCCATCGTCGCGCTGCTTGACCACATGCGAATTCCAGAGTTTGTCGTAGAGCGTTCTGCCGGCCATCGGACTGTTCCTCATCAGTGTTTCTATGCCAATTAACCCCTTGGCTTGTATGGACGATCCTATGGGGTTAGATTGAATAACTCAAATTCATAATTTTTATACTTTGAATAACCACAAGGAATACGATGCGTGGATCTTGCTAACCTGACTGCCTTTCTGGCGATCGCGGAAACCGGCAGCTTTTCCGGAGCGGGCGAGCGCCTTCACCTCACCCAGCCGGCCATCAGCAAACGCATCGCCGGCCTCGAGCAGCAGCTGGATATCCGCCTGTTCGATCGCCTGGGCCGCGAAGTCACCCTGACCGAGGCCGGGCGCGCCCTGCTGCCGCGCGCCTATCAGATCCTCAATGTTCTGGATGATACGCGCCGCGCGCTGACCAACCTGAGCAGAGAAGTGACCGGTCGGCTGACCCTGGCAACCAGTCATCATATAGGTCTGCACCGCCTGCCCCCGTTGCTACGGGCATTTACTCGCAAGTATCCCGCCGTCGCGCTGGATATTCAGTTCATGGATTCGGAAGCGGCCTATGACGAAATCCTCCATGGGCGGGCCGAAATAGCCGTCATTACCCTCGCTCCCGAGCCTCATCACCTGGTGAGCGCGGTAACGGTATGGGAAGACGCCCTGGATTTCGTCGCGGCGCCCGAACACCCCTTGGCCAACAACAGCACCGTCGGCCTGGCCGATGTTGCCCGACACCCGGCGGTGTTTCCTGGAGGCAATACCTTCACCCACCACATCGTCCAGCGCCTGTTCGAGAGCCAGGGGCTGACACCGAACATCGCCATGAGCACCAATTACCTGGAGACCATCAAGATGATGGTTTCCATCGGACTGGCGTGGAGCGTATTGCCGCGGACCATGCTCGACGAGCAGGTTTCATCCATTGCCCTGAACGGCATACAGCTTTCGCGCAAGCTAGGCTACATTTTGCATACGGAACGAACGCTATCGAACGCGGCGCGCGCCTTCATGGCCCTGCTCGACAGCCAGGCAAGCGCCGCCTGATCCATCGATGGTCCGGCATATCCACTTCAGGGACGCGTCATCCGCCAAAGGTCTGGTAACCGATGTCAGAATCAGCACACCGCTTTCCGCGTCTGCCGCGTATCTATGCGGCAGACCCACAGGAGTCGGAACAGACTTGGCAAAACGCCCCGCAACTGCTGACAGCGCTCAATGGCGCGCGGCTGGGGGCGTGGTTATGGGACATCGAGACCGGGCGGGTCAGTTGGTCGCGCGGGACCCAGGCCCTTTTCGGCTTCGACCCGCACCTGCCCCTGCCCACCGACATCGATTACCTGGACCTGCTGCCAGAAGAAGATCGCGCGCGCACCCGACAGGCCTTCCATGCCGTGTTCAACGGCGAGCCGATCGAACGGGCCATGCGCCATCGCATCCGCTGGCCCGACGGCAGCCTGCATTGGCTGGAAATCACTGGCAGCCTGACCCGCGACCCGCAAGGCCGAGCGCAGATGATCGGCGTAATCCGCGAGTTCACCCGCCAGCGCGAGCGGGAGAACGCCCTGATCAACTCGGAAAAACGCTTTGCCACCCTGTTTCATCTGAGCCCTAACGTGATCCTGCTGACCCGTCGCCATGACGGCATGATCTTCGAGGTCAACCAGCACTTCGAGCACATCCTCGGCTGGCCAAGCCTGCAGGTGATCGGCAAGACCACGCTGGAGCTTGGCCTGTGGGCCAATCCCGAACAACGCCATCAAGTCCTGGAAGCGACCCGCAACAACAGCGGACCGCTGATCATGGAGGCGCAGTTCCGCGCCTGTAGCGGCAGGATCCACGACGGCATTCTCAGCACCCAGGGGATCGAACTCGAAGGCGTCACCTTCCTGATCAGTACCTTCGTCGATACCACCGAACGCAAACGCGCCGAACAAGCCCTCAAGGACAGCCAGGAGCGTCTGGACCTGGCTCTGGACTCCGCCCAGCTGGGTACCTGGGATTGGCACATCCCCACCGGCATGCTCTACGGCTCGGCCCGCGCCGCGCAACTGCACGGGCTCGATCCGGTGCCGTTCCATGATTCGTTCGAGGCTTTTTTCGAAGGCGTTCCGGAGCAGCAGCGCAGCACCATGCGCCAGGCTTACCGCAGTTTGCGCGACAGGCCTGCCGGCAACTACCAGATCACTTATCGGATCCAGCTGGAGCTGGGTTCGTCGCGCTATATAGAGAGCCGCGCCCGCCTCTACCGGGACGAACAGGGCAACCCTCTGCGCATGGCCGGGACCTTGCTGGACATCACTGAACAGGTCGAGCGGGAGCAGCGGCTGAGCGCCTCCGAAGAAAAATTCGCCAGCCTCTTCCAGGTCAGTCCCGACCCGATCTGCGTCACTCGCCAGGACACTGGCCGGTTCATCGAAATCAACCCTGCATTCAGTCAGACCTTCGGCTGGAGCAGCGAGCAAGTGATCGGCCACACTGCCGAGGAGATCGGCCTGTGGGCCGAATCTTCGGAGCGGGCCCATCGCATCGAGCGAGTGATTCGCGATCAAGCCCTGAGCAATGTCGCGGTGCAGGTCAATCACCACAATGGCACCGCGCTGACCTGCGTGATTTCAAGCCGACTGATCACGGTCGACAGCCAACCTTGCAGCGTCACGACACTGCGCGACATCACCCAGCAGCAGCGGGCCGAGGCGGCACTCAAAGCCAGCGAGGAGAAGTTCGCCAAGGCCTTCCACTCGAGCCCCGACGCCATCACCATCACCGAGCGCGAGAGCGGACGCTACCTGGAGGTGAACGATGGGTTCTGCCGACTGACCGGCTATAGCGCAGCCGAAGTGGTCGGCCTTACCGCGCACGAACTGGGCATCTGGGCCGATGACAAGCAACGTGCCGCCTTGCTCAACGATCTGGTCAACGGAGGCCGGGTGCACCATCGAGAGATGCTCGGGCGCAACAAGCGCGGTGACATACTGACCGTCGAAGTCTCGGTGGAGCCGATCAACCTCAATGACATCGACTGCCTGTTGCTGACTGCCCGCGATGTCAGTCTGCTGAAAAATGCCCAGGCGCAGATCCGTCACCTGGCCTACCATGACCCCCTGACCAACCTGCCCAACCGCGCTTTGCTGATGGACCGTCTGAGCCAACAGATCGCCCTGCTCAAACAGCACAATCTGCGCGGCGCCCTGCTTTTCCTGGATCTTGACCACTTCAAGCACATCAACGATTCGCTGGGCCATCCGGTAGGCGATACGGTGCTGAAGATCATCACTGCCCGCCTGGAAGCCAGCGTGCGCATGGAGGACACCGTGGCGCGCCTGGGCGGCGATGAATTCGTGGTGCTGATCAGCGGCCTGGAAGGTAGCCGCGAACGAGTGGAAGGCCAGGTGCGCGACCTGGCCGATACCCTGCGTTCGCTGCTCGCCGAACCGATGTCGCTGGACGGCCAGCGCCTCCAGGTGACGCCCAGCATCGGCGTAGCGCTCATCCCCGACCATGGGACGACACCGGCCGACCTGCTCAAGCGCGCCGATATCGCGCTCTATCGAGCCAAGGATTCGGGTCGCAATACAACTCAGTTGTTCCATACCACCATGCAGCAGGCTGCCAGTGAGCGCCTGCGCATGGAAAACGATCTGCGCCTGGCTCTGACCCGGGGCGAACTGGCCCTGCACTTCCAGCCGCAGGTGGATGCCCGCGACAACCATATCATCGGTGCCGAAGTGCTGCTGCGCTGGCACCACCCGCAGCTTGGCCAGCAGCAGCCTTCACAGTTCATCCAGGTACTGGAGGAAAGCGGCCTGATCCTGGAGGTAGGCAGCTGGATCCTCGAGCAGGCCTGCAGTGCTTGCGCGGGCATGCTGCAGGATGGCCTGATCGACGCCGACGATTTCAGCCTGTGCGTGAACATCAGCCCCCGCCAGTTCCGCCAGAACGATTTCGTCGAGCGGGTATTGCGCAGCCTGGATGACTCGGACCTGCCTCGGCACATGCTCAAGCTGGAGATCACCGAAGGTATCGTCATCCAGAATATCGAAGACACCATCAACAAGATGCGTGAGCTCAAGCGTTATGGCGTGAGTTTCGCGATGGATGACTTCGGCACCGGCTATTCGTCCCTCACCTACCTCAAGCGCCTGCCCGTGGATGCCCTGAAGATCGATCAATCCTTCGTGCGTGACGCGCCGGAAGACCCCAACGATGCCGAGATCGTCCGCGCCATCGTCGCCATGGCGCGCAGCCTGGATCTGGCGGTGATCGCCGAAGGCGTCGAGATGATCGAGCAATTGCAATTCCTCGAGCGTCTGGGCTGCCACCTTTACCAAGGCTACCTGCACAGTCGGCCCCTGCCCTTGCAGGCCTTTCGGCAAATGCTGACGGAAGCGCCGATGGCTCTTTGAACATCGCGCCGAGGCCGGGCTGTGACGCGTGACGGCTCGAACAACGAAATAAGGGCACCCGAAGGTCAATGCCAGTCAGTTAAGCGCCACAATCTGCAATTGGGGCTGCTTCGCACCCCTTCGCGGGCAAGCCCGCTCCCACAAGTTGAGCGCTGAATTCAGGAACTGCGCACTTCTTGTGGGAGCGGGCTTGCCC
>NZ_JAAMQM010000080.1 GCF_013523055.1 Pseudomonas capeferrum
TTTCGAAGGTCTGGCCGTCAACGGTGGCATCGGTGATGCCGACAGTCAGGGAACCAGCATCCTTGAAGACGTCATCACCCTGGGCGGTGGCACGGTACTCGACTTCGGTCTGGCCCGCAGCGATCACTACCTTGGCGCCATTGGTCAGGGTAACGGTGAGGTCACGGTCCAGGACCTGGTTGACGCGTACGGTGAAGACCGGCTGCTGGGCTTCGGTGACATTGCCATTGCTGACGATCGAGACGGCGATCTGGTCGCCAGCGTTCGGCGTGCCAGGGGTACCCGGATTACCTGGAGTTCCCGGTTCGTCAGTGACGACTGTGTTGGTGCTGCCA
>NZ_JAAMQM010000081.1 GCF_013523055.1 Pseudomonas capeferrum
CATCGTTGATGGTGTCGGCGATCTGCACGGTGGCGGAGCCACCCAGCTGCAGGTTTTCGAAGGTCTGGCCGTCAACGGTGGCATCGGTGATGCCGACAGTCAGGGAACCAGCATCCTTGAAGACGTCATCACCCTGGGCGGTGGCACGGTACTCGACTTCGGTCTGGCCCGCAGCGATCACCACCTTGGCGCCATTGGTCAGGGTAACGGTAAGGTCACGGTCCAGCACCTGGTTGACCTTGACGGTGAACGACGGCTGCTGGGCTTCGGTGACATCGCCGTTGCTGACGATGGTCACCGAGACCTTGTCGCCCTGGCCGCTTGGCTCGTCGG
>NZ_JAAMQM010000082.1 GCF_013523055.1 Pseudomonas capeferrum
TCCTTGCGCGATGATTCACCGCGCCACTGCCTCCGTGACGCCGCTCTATTCAGCTGGAGAGGTGGTGCTTTTGCGGGCGCTATCGCGGGGCAAGCCCGCTCGCCACCGGGGTTGTGTCTTCGCAGGACCGCTTGCTGTGGACTGGAGGCGTGCCTTTGTCGGATCGCGCATCAGTGGCTTGGGAACGTATCTTCCGCACCGCGCACCGGTGGCTTGGGAACGTATCTTTGCCGCACCGCGCACCGGTGGCTTGGGAACGTATCTTTGTCGCACCGCGTACCTGTGGTGAGCGGGCTTGTCCCGCGATGCGGCAGTGGCAG
>NZ_JAAMQM010000083.1 GCF_013523055.1 Pseudomonas capeferrum
CGCCCTGGGCATCGGTGCGGTAGGTGGCTTCGGTCTGGCCCGCGGCGATCAGGACCTTGTCACCATTGGTCAGGGTGACGGTGAGGTCACGGTCCAGGACCTGGTTGACGCGCACGGTGAAGACCGGTTGCTGGGCTTCGGTGACGTTGCCATTGCTGACAATGCTGACCAAAACCTGGTCGCCGCCATTTGGCGTACCTGGAGTCCCTGGATTGTTCGGCGTACCGGTTTCGTCAGTGACGACTGTGTTGGTGCTGCCAGCAGTGATCAGGTTCTCGAAGACCGCATC
>NZ_JAAMQM010000084.1 GCF_013523055.1 Pseudomonas capeferrum
AGACGGCGATCTGGTCGCCAGCGTTCGGCGTGCCAGGGGTACCCGGATTACCTGGAGTTCCCGGTTCGTCAGTGACGACTGTGTTGGTGCTGCCAGCAGTGATCAGGTTCTCGAAGACCGCATCACCAGTCACACCGGTGATGGTCTGGGCAATGGTCGGCTGGCCACCGACATACACGTCATCGTTGGCGGTGATGGTGGCGGTGCCAGCGGTACTGCCGCTCGGGATGGTGATCGTGGTGCCATCGGTGAGGGTGAACGTCAGGCCCGCATGGCCGGTAACT
>NZ_JAAMQM010000085.1 GCF_013523055.1 Pseudomonas capeferrum
CGGTACCGGCAGCACTGCCCTTGGCCACTTCGACGACAGTGCCGTCGGTGAGCGTAAAGGTCAGGCCCTGGTGGCCAGTAACCGGCAAGCCATCCTTGCTGGTCAGGGTCACGGTGTAGGTGATCTGGCCACCTTCGGCGACAGTGGTCTTGTCGGCGGTCAGGGTCGCCACGACATCGTTGATGGTGTCGGCGATCTGCACGGTGGCGGAGCCACCCAGCTGCAGGTTTTCGAAGGTCTGGCCGTCAACGGTGGCATCGGTGATGCCGACAGTCAGGGAAC
>NZ_JAAMQM010000086.1 GCF_013523055.1 Pseudomonas capeferrum
AATGGTGACAAGGTCCTTATCGCCGCAGGCCAAACCGAAGCCACCTACCGCACCGATGCCCAGGGCGAGGACGTCTTCAAGGATGCTGGTTCCCTGACTGTCGGCATCACCGATGCCACCGTTGACGGCCAGACCTTCGAAAACCTGCAGCTGGGTGGCTCCGCCACCGTGCAGATCGCCGACACCATCAACGATGTCGTGGCGACCCTGACCGCTGACAAGACCACTGTCACCGAAGGTGGCCAGATCACCTACACCGTGACCCTGAGCAATGCCCA
>NZ_JAAMQM010000087.1 GCF_013523055.1 Pseudomonas capeferrum
CGCGGGCCAGACCGAAGCCACCTACCGCACCGATGCCCAGGGCGAGGACGTCTTCAAGGACGCCGGTTCGCTAACCGTTGGTATCACCGATGCCACCGTTGACGGCCAGACCTTCGAAAACCTGCAGTTGGGTGGCTCCGCCACCGTACAGATCGCCGACACCATCAACGATGTCGTGGCGACCCTGACCGCTGACAAGACCACTGTCGCCGAAGGCGGTCAGATCACCTACACCGTGACCCTGAGCAGCAAGGATGGCTTGCCGGTTACTGGCC
>NZ_JAAMQM010000088.1 GCF_013523055.1 Pseudomonas capeferrum
TCTGGTCGCCAGTGTTCGGCGTGCCAGGGGTACCCGGATTACCTGGAGTTCCCGGTTCGTCAGTGACGACTGTGTTGGTGCTGCCAGCAGTGATCAGGTTCTCGAAGACTGCATCACCAGTCACACCAGTGATCGTTTGGGCAATGGCCGGCTGGCCACCGACATACACGTCATCGTTGGTGGTGATGGTGGCGGTACCGGCAGCACTGCCCTTGGCCACTTCGACGACAGTGCCGTCGGTGAGCGTAAAGGTCAGGCCCTGGT
>NZ_JAAMQM010000089.1 GCF_013523055.1 Pseudomonas capeferrum
TTCGGCTTCTGGAATCTTTTGTGATGCTGATGGCCCTATCGCGGGACAAGCCCGCTCGCCACTGGGATTTATAACCGCTGCGCCGCGCATCGGGTGGCGAGCGGGCTTGTCCAGTACTGGGCGGCCCGGCGATTGCCCCGGCCGGATCAGCTGCCACTTTCGTAGGGCCAACCTCAGCGCCGGGCCGGCCGATCAAGGAACGGGCATTCGGGGTTCGATACTAGTAACTTGGCCTTCGGCTTCTGGAATCTTTTG
>NZ_JAAMQM010000008.1 GCF_013523055.1 Pseudomonas capeferrum
CTGATGTGGCTGACAAGGTCTACGACGGCAGCACTGCCGCCGAGCTGAGCAATCTCGGCCTGGTAGGCGTAGTCGATGGCGACGAAGGCAAGGTCTCTGGTACCGGCACCACGGGTGCTTTTAGCGACAAGAATGCTGGCGCCGATAAATCGGTAATTGGCTCTGGGATCGCCCTGGCCGGTGAAGAGGCGGGCAACTATCGCTTCGATACCGACGCGCAAATCGGTGTGGCCGATATCGATCGCAAGGTCATTACCGGCATCGCTGATGTGGCTGACAAGGTCTACGACGGCAGCACTGCCGCCGAGCTGAGCAATCTCGGCCTGGTAGGCGTAGTCGATGGCGACGAAGGCAAGGTCTCCGGCACCGGCACCACGGGTGCCTTCAGCGACAAGAATGCGGGTACTGACAAGTCCGTGACTGGTGCCGGGATCGCCCTGGCCGGTGAAGAAGCGGGCAACTACCGTTTCGATACCGATGCGCAGATCGGTGTAGCGGATATCGACCGCAAGGTCATTACCGGCATCGCTGATGTAGCCGACAAGGTCTACGACGGCAGCACCGTGGCCGACCTGAGCAATCTCGGCCTGGTGGGTCTTGTCGATGGCGACGAGGGTAAGGTTTCTGGTACCGGCACCACGGGTGCTTTTAGCGACAAGAATGCTGGCGCCGATAAATTGGTAATTGGCTCCGGGATCGCCCTGGCCGGTGAAGAGGCGGGTAACTACCGCTTCGATACCGATGCACAAATCGGTGTGGCTGATATCGACCGCAAGGTCATTACCGGCACTGCTGATGTGGCTGACAAGGTCTATGACGGTGGTACTGCCGCCGAGCTGAGCAATCTCGGCCTGGTAGGTGTGGTCGATGGCGACGAGGGCAAGGTCTCTGGCACCGGTACCACGGGCACCTTCAGCGACAAGAATGCTGGCGCCGATAAATCGGTAATTGGCTCCGGTATCGCCCTGGCGGGTGAAGAAGCAGGCAACTACCGTTTCGATACCGACGCGCAGATCGGTGTGGCCGATATCGACCGCAAGGTCATTACCGGCATCGCTGATGTGGCTGACAAGGTCTACGACGGTGGCACTGCCGCCGATCTGAGCAATCTCGGCTTGGTAGGCGTAGTCGATGGCGACGAAGGCAAGGTCTCCGGTACCGGCATCACGGGCGCCTTCAGTGACAAGAACGCCGGTACTGACAAGTCCGTGACCGGTTCCGGGGTCGCCCTGGCCGGTGAAGAGGCGGGCAACTACCGCTTCGATACCGACGCCCAGATCGGTGTGGCCGATATCGATCGCAAGGTCATTACCGGCACTGCTGACGTAGCCAACAAGGTCTACGACGGCAGCACCGTGGCCGAGTTGAGCAATATCGGCCTGGCAGGTGTGGTCGATGGCGACGAGGGCAAGGTCTCTGGCACCGGCACCACGGGTGCCTTCAACGACAAGAACGCTGGCACCGCCAAATCGGTAACCGGTTCGGGCGTCGCCCTGGCGGGTGAAGAAGCAGGCAACTACCGTTTCGATACCGACGCGCAGATCGGTGTGGCCGATATCGACCGCAAGGTCATTACCGGCACCGCCGATGTGGCTGACAAGGTTTACGACGGCGGCACCGCGGCCGAGCTGAGCAGTATTGGCCTGGTGGGTATTGTCGATGGCGACGAAGGCAAGGTCTCTGGTACCGGCACTACGGGTGCTTTCAGCGACAAGAATGCGGGCACTGACAAATCGGTAACTGGCTCTGGGATCGCCCTGGCCGGTGAAGAGGCGGGCAACTATCGCTTCGATACCGACGCGCAGATCGGTCTGGCCGATATCGACCGCAAGGTCATTACCGGCACTGCCGATGTGGCCGACAAGATCTATGACGGCAGCACCGTGGCCGAGTTGAGCAATATCGGCCTGGCAGGTGTGGTCGATGGCGACGAGGGCAAGATCTCCGGCACCGGCACCACGGGGGCCTTCAGCGACAAGAACGCTGGTACTGACAAGTCCGTGTCCGGTTCCGGGATCGCCCTGGCCGGTGAAGAGGCCGGCAACTACCGTTTCGATACCGATGCACAAATCGGTGTGGCCGATATCGACCGCAAGGTCATTACCGGCACCGCCGATGTGGCCGACAAGGTCTACGACGGTGGCACTGCCGCCGAACTGAGCAATCTCGGTCTGGTGGGTATTGTCGATGGTGACGAAGGCAAGGTCTCTGGTACCGGCACCACGGGCATCTTCAACGACAAGAATGCTGGCGCCGATAAATCGGTAATTGGCTCCGGGATCGCCCTGGCCGGTGAAGAGGCGAGCAACTACCGCTTCGATACCGACGCGCAGATTGGTGTGGCCGATATCGACCGCAAGGTCATTACCGGCACCGCCGATGTAGCCGACAAGGTCTACGACGGCAGCACCGTGGCCGACCTGAGCAATCTCGGCCTGGTGGGTATTGTCGATGGTGACGAAGGCAAGGTCTCCGGTACCGGCACCACGGGCGCTTTCAGCGACAAGAATGCTGGTACTGACAAGTCCGTGTCCGGTTCCGGGATCGCCCTGGCCGGTGAAGAGGCGGGTAACTACCGCTTCGATACCGATGCACAAATCGGTGTGGCTGATATCGACCGCAAGGTCATTACCGGCACCGCCGATGTGGCCGACAAGGCCTACGACGGCAGCACCGCGGCCGAGCTGAGCAATATTGGCCTGGTGGGTATTGTCGATGGTGACGAAGGCGAGGTCTCCGGTACCGGTACCACGGGTACCTTCAGCGACAAGAATGCTGGCACTGACAAATCGGTAACCGGTTCCGGTATTGCCCTGGCCGGTGAAGAGGCGGCCAACTACCGTTTCGATACCGATGCGCAGATCGGTCTGGCCGATATCGACCGCAAGGTCATTACCGGCACCGCCGATGTGGCCGACAAGGTCTACGACGGCAGCACTGCCGCCGAACTGAGCAATCTCGGCCTGGTGGGTATTGTCGATGGTGACGAAGGCAAGGTCTCCGGCACCGGCACCACGGGCGCCTTCAGCGACAAGAACGCTGGTACTGACAAGTCCGTGACCGGTTCCGGGATCGCCCTGGCAGGTGAAGAGGCGGGCAACTACCGCTTCGATACCGACGCGCAGATTGGTGTGGCCGATATCGACCGCAAGGTCATTACCGGCACCGCCGATGTGGCCGACAAGGTCTACGACGGCAGCACTGCCGCCGAGCTGAGCAATCTCGGCCTGGTAGGTGTGGTCGATGGCGACGAGGGCAAGGTCTCTGGCACCGGCACCACGGGTGCCTTCAACGACAAGAATGCGGGCACTGACAAATCGGTAACCGGCTCTGGAATCGCCCTGGCGGGTGAAGAGGCGGGTAACTACCGCTTCGATACCGACGCGCAGATCGGGGTGGCCGATATCGACCGCAAGGTCATTACCGGCACCGCCGATGTGGCTGACAAGGTCTACGACGGCAGCACTGCCGCCGAACTGAGCAATCTCGGTCTGGTGGGTATTGTCGATGGTGACGAAGGCAAGGTCTCCGGCACCGGCACCACGGGCGCCTTCAGCGACAAGAACGCTGGTACTGACAAGTCCGTGACCGGTTCCGGGATCGCCCTGGCGGGTGAAGAAGCGGGTAACTACCGCTTCGATACCGACGCGCAGATTGGTGTGGCCGATATCGACCGCAAGGTCATTACCGGCACCGCCGATGTGGCCGACAAGGTCTATGACGGTAGCACTGCCGCCGAACTGAGCAATCTCGGCCTGGTGGGTATTGTCGATGGTGACGAAGGCAAGGTCTCCGGCACCGGCACCACGGGTGCCTTCAACGACAAGAACGTTGGCACCGCCAAATCGGTAACCGGTGCGGGCGTCGCCCTGGCGGGTGAAGAGGCAGGCAACTACCGCTTCGATACCGACGCCCAGATCGGGGTGGCTGATATCGAGCGCAAGACCCTGAGTGGCACTGTAATAGTCGACAGCAGACCCTTTGACGGTACAGTGCTTGTGCCCATCCAGAGCATCTTGCTGGAAGGTGTGATCGGCGCAGAGGATGTCAGCGCTTCTGCCAAGGGTGTCTATCTGACCCCATCGGCGGGCGGGGGCAAGACGGTCAGCCTCTCTGAGGTTGTACTGTCAGGTGCCGATGCTGGCAATTACCGTGTCGATCCCGCGCTTCTTCTGGGGCAGGGTGTCATCGAGCCGAGCCAATACACCCCGGTTGGGCTTATTGTGGAACCACAAGGGACCAATGGCACGGCCCGCATCATTGACCGCACCAGGACACTCACGCTCGATCAGCCATTCGTGAACAGTCCGGTGTCGAGCACCGCGCTGTACACCAATGCGACGGTGCCTGCTGCAGAACCTGGGCAGGGGGCGGCCGTGCTACTCGACACGATACTGAGCAGCAATGGTCGATTCAGCCTGGCGTTATCCGAGCAGCCTGCGCAGCATGCATTGGAAAGCACATTGGGACTGTACCGAGTCGAATCAGGCGCACGGCCAGAGGGCAGAGGCAGTTACCGGGCCACGGATCTGGGTAACAGCATCACGCTGGAGCCAGCCGAAGCCATGACTGAAGCTGTGCCCAACCTGTCCGGTTCGAACTCGGGCTGGGCGAGCGCAACGGTGCCCGATAGCAACGGCGGATCGCTCTCGGTCAAAGTCATGCTCTTCAGCAACGGCACCCTATGGGTTACCGTGCCTGTCCAAGGCGATGCCAACTCCGATGAGGAAGTGGCAAGCTATGGATTGGCAGTGGCCAAGATGCGCCTGAATGCCACTGTGCCGGGTATCAAGACGGTGGTCGTTGAGCGCGGCGAAGGCCATGGCGCAACGTCCGCACCTGCGGGGTACACCGTGGCAAGGCGCTGATAGAAGTTATCGGAGCTAGCTGAAAGAAAGGGAGCCTTAGGGCTAATGCTTGTCAGTTAAGGCCAATGGGGCTGCTTCGCATCCCTTCGCGGGCAAGCCCGCTCCCACAAGAAGTGCGCAGCTTCTGAATTCAGCGCTCAACTTGTGGGAGCGGGCTTGCCCGCGAAGGGGTGCGAAGCAGCCCCAATTGCAGATTGCGGGGCTTAACTGACTGGCATTAGCCTTGGGGCTCCCTTTCTTTTTCGAGATGAACATCAGCAGCGTGTACTGAGCTGTCATCCCGCTCAAGGCCACATCAGCAATGTAAGCAGACCTGTCGGAAACTGCCGACTGGCGGTCGTTACATCCCCATAAGCAGCAACACGCTAGTCAGCAACAGCAAGCTGGTCATGAACAGCATGTTTCGACGTACCCTTCGGGCATACACGGGTGGCAAGCCCCAGGCCAGGCTGAAGACGCTCCTTGCGTCGTTGCGATCATCTTTCATCGATCACCTCAATGGCGCGGCGGCGCCTTTCAGAACCACTGGCCAAAGCGCCGGATATACAGTGTCTTCATGGCCTGCGCGACTACGCAGTAGCTGAGCAGCGTGCCAACCAGCCATGGGAAGTATTCCCAAGGCAGCGGTACTAGGCCGACCATCGCGCCCAGCGGCGAGAATGGAATGTAGATACCCAGGCACATCACCAGTCCGGTCGCCAGGATCACCGGCCACGCCGCCGTGCTCTGGAAGAAAGGAATCTTCCGTGTGCGCAGCATGTGCACCACAAGCGTCTGCGAAAGCAGGCCTTCGATGAACCAGCCGGATTGGAACAGCGCCTGCATTTCCACGCTGTTGGCGGCGAACACGAACCACATCAGCGCGAACGTGGTGATGTCGAAGATCGACGAAGTCGGACCGATCCACAGCATGAACCGACCGATATTCTTCGCATCCCATTTGCGCGGCTTGCTGATGAACGACTTGTCCATCTTGTCCCACGGTAGCGAGAGCTGGGAGAAGTCGTACATCAGGTTCTGCAACAGCAGATGGATCGCCAGCATCGGCAGGAAGGGGATGAAGGCGCTGGCCACCAGCACCGAGAAGACATTGCCGAAATTGGAGCTGGCCGTCATGCACAGGTACTTCATGATGTTGCCGAAGGTCTCACGGCCCTTGACGACACCCTCTTCGAGCACCATCAGGCTCTTTTCCAGAAGAATGATATCGGCTGACTCCTTGGCGATATCGGTGCCACTGTCCACCGAAATACCGACGTCGGCATCACGCAGGGCAGGGGCATCGTTGATGCCGTCGCCCAGGAAACCGATCGTGTGCCCATTGGCTTGCAGCGCCTTGAGTACGCGCGACTTCTGCAGCGGCGTCAGCTTGGCAAAGACCGTGTGCTCCTCGACCTGCGCCGCGAGCGTGGCGTCATCCATCCTTTCGATAGCCTGACCGAGCACCGGACTACCGGGTTCGAGGCCCACCTGACGGCAGATCTTGCTGGTGATGACTGCGTTGTCACCGGTAAGTACCTTGATCGCGACGCCCTTGTCTCGCAGCGCGGCAATGGCCGGTTGCGCCGTGTCCTTGGGCGGGTCGAGGAAGGTCAGGAACCCACGGACGACCAGTTCATGTTCATCGCTCGCTTCATACTGTTCCTTGCGCTCGGTGCCAGGGATTTCCCGAGTAGCGAGCAGCAGCACGCGCAAGCCGTCCTCGCTGTAGCGTTCGGCGATTTCCAGCAAGGCCGACCGGCGCTGCTCATCCAGGGCGACCAGCCGTCCTCCTTCTTGGACGTGGCTGCAAATGGCCAAGGTTTCCTCGACGGCGCCTTTGCACACCATCAGATGATCGCCCAGGGCATCGCTGACGATCACCGAAAGGCGGCGACGCACGAAGTCGAACGGCAGTTCATCGATCTTGCTGTAGGCAGAGGGCTGGACGAAATCAGGATGATCGGATGCGAACCGCACCACCGCCTGGTCCATCAGGTTCTTCAGGCCACTCTGATAGTGACTGTTGAGCCATGCCAGCTCCAGGACCGAATCGTCGCCCTGGCCCATCGAATCGACATGGTGCTCGAGAATGATCCGGTCCTGGGTCAAGGTGCCGGTCTTGTCGGTGCACAGGACATCCATCGACCCCAGGTTCTGAATGGCATTGAGGCGCTTGACCACTACCTTGCGGTGAGCCATGGCCACGGCGCCCTTGGCCAGGTTGGCGCTGACGATCATCGGCAGCATCTCAGGGGTCAACCCGACCGCCACCGCGAGCGCGAAGAGGAAAGCATCGCTCCAGTCACCCTTGGCGAAGCCATTGAGCAGGAAGACGATGGGCACCATGACCAGCATGAAGCGAATGAGCAGCCCACTGACGCTGTTGACGCCGCGGTCGAAGGCCGTCTGGCGACGTGCGCCGCTCATGCTTCTGGCCAGGGAACCGAAATAGGTGCGTGACCCCGTTGCCACCACGACGGCCCGTGCTCGACCACTGATCACATTGGTGCCCATGAAGCAGATATTCGACAGATCGAGCAGGTCTTGCTGCTGTGCGTCTTCGGCATGGACGGTCTTCTGGGCGACGCTGCCAAGGGTGTCGTATTTTTCCACCGGAAGCGCTTCGCCCGTGAGCACGGCCTGACTGATGAAGAGGTCGCGGGCATCGAGCAGGCGGATATCGGCGGGGACCATGTCACCGGCCGACAGCTGCACGATGTCACCGACCACCAGCTCGGTCATGGGCACCTCGCGCAGGGTGGCCGGTTGGCCCATCTGCTGGCGCCGCAATACCGTGCACGTGGTGCGCACCATGGCCTTGAGCGCCTCGGCGGCCTTGTTGGAGCGGTACTCCTGCCAGAAACGCAGCAGGCTGCTGAGGCTGACCATGGTCATGATGATGATGACCTTGGTCAGATCGGCTTCGTCGACTTCGCCGGCGTTGACCGGTAGCCAGTAGTCGGTGACGAAACTGATGCCCGCCAGGGTCAGCAGGACGTAGATGAAGGGGTTGTGCAAGGCCTTGAGTAGTTGCAACCAGGCAGGCGGCGCCTTGTCGTGGGCTACCTCATTGACGCCATCGCGGATCAGGCGCTTGCCTGCTTCACGTTCGTGCAGGCCGTGAACGGAGGCATCGAGGTTGGCCAGCGTGACGCCCAGTGCATTGCGTGCCTCGCGGGCGGCACGCATGGAGAGTCGAGCGGTTCGATGGGTGGACGTGGTGCGTTCTTTTACGGTCATTTCTGTGCTCCTGCCGCTGGGGCGGCACGACACACAGTCGACTCGCCATGGGCGTGGGCGAGCGAAGGCATGTCGGTTCGCTAGTGCAAAGGATGAAAGTCTTTGTGATGAATATAGGTGCTGGTTCGCCGTCGCTGTTTGAACAGAGGAATGACGGCGAACAGGCTACTGGCGGTTTCCATGATTGATATTTCCTTATATGCAACAGACGAAAGAGTTCGTCGAACTTCAAGGGAAAGTTCGAGTTGAGGTAGTGTCGGATTTATATTGAGCAGGAGCCGATAAGCGCGTTAATTCAGCACCGGATCAACCGCTTGATAAAACTTCGACTCGGAGGTTCCCGTTGCTCGTCACAGACCCAGCTCATCCGAAGATGACCTGCGGACAAGCGCCACGCGGCGCGCGGAGGACGATGAGGTCGAATGGTAGCAGCGGGCGTGTCTGAAGCTGCGCTGCAGGCAGCAGGCCGTGCGGGAGCGGGCCGGAGCGAAGTACCCATCCATAGACGGGAGAGTAAGGACGATATGAAGTTCATGTGCTTGCCTCGCGACCGGAAGGGCGCCGATGGAGGCAAGCCACGCGGAGCATCAGGCTCTGGCGTACCTTGCCCGGCTTCGGGAGCGGGTCCGGTAATCGATTTCAGGTGCCTGACTGTGCCGAGAGGCGACAGCCAGGCTGCGTCTAGATGCTGTGTCCATTGAGTTCTTCAGTAAATGAAAAGAGGCCCTTGCTAAAGGCAGGCGAACTTTATAAAAGAGGGAGTATCAAGTCAATCGAATGGAGAGTAAATAAGCGGGATATCCTCCCAAACAGCGTCTGAAAATCTTGTAGGATATTTCCCGGAACAGTTTGAAGCGTTCAACAAGCAGTGAAAAAAGTAAGTTTAAACCGAAGGCATGGACGACAGCAGGGAGAATACAACTCGCCTGCCGTGCCAGAAGAGAGAGTTCGCATCTAGCCAAACGTGTTTCGACTATCAGTCCTGGACGGGCGGGTTGAACTTGGCATCCAGTTCGGCAACCTGCTTTTCCAACGCTTCAAGACGGGCGCGAGTGCGCGCGAGGACCACCATCTGGCTGTCGAATTCTTCTCGGCTGACCAGGTCCAGCTTGCTGAACGCGCTCTGCATCAAGGCCTTGAACTGACTTTCGAGGTCGCCACGGGGCTGGGCAGTATCGCCATTGAACAGGCGCGAGGCCTGGTCGCTCAGGGCATCGAGAAAAGCTTTGGGCGCGAGCATGGTCGGCATTCCGCAGGTCGTTGAAAGGACTTCAGTGTATCACGTGGGTTCAAAGGCTCGCCGCGCACGCTTTTCGCGCATGTCGGCAACACGTCGTGCACTGTAAGTGTGCGCGGTGCCAGTAATGGCGACTGGCCAAGGCTGCGAAGTTTAATCAACTCCTTGTATTCAGGGATTTTCTTGGAGCTGGCAAGGATTCTGCAAAGACCTGAGTGAGCCATGCACTGATGCAGTCCCTTGTGACCAGGCAGTGTGCAGGCAGAGGGGTCCTTCGTTTACAGCCAGATTGCGTGTCGGCCAGGAGGATTGAGCCGACGACGCGTTACAAAGCCAGGCGCTGCGCTTAGACTTGAGACGGGTTTGTTTTCCTGGGGCAAGTCCACCAATTCGGGAGAGAGTTTCATGAAACTAGTCACTGCCATCATCAAGCCGTTCAAGCTGGACGACGTGCGCGAGTCGCTGTCGGAAATCGGCGTGCAGGGCATCACCGTAACCGAAGTCAAAGGCTTCGGTCGGCAGAAGGGCCACACCGAGCTGTATCGCGGCGCAGAGTACGTAGTCGACTTCCTGCCCAAGGTGAAGATCGACGTTGCCATCGACGACAAGGACCTGGATCGAGTGATCGAAGCCATCACCAAGGCTGCCAATACCGGCAAGATCGGTGACGGCAAGATCTTCGTGGTCAATCTGGAGCAGGCGATTCGCATCCGTACCGGCGAAACCGATACCGACGCAATCTGACCCACGCCTCACCAAACCCCAAAGCCCCAGGAGATAACAACATGACTCTGCGTAAGATCGCAGGGCTAGGAGCCCTTTTGTCCCTCGTAATGCCGGGTCTCGCCCTGGCGGAGGAGGCAACCCCCACGCTGAACGCCGGCGACACTGCCTGGATGCTGACGGCCACAGCCCTGGTGCTGTTCATGACCATCCCCGGCCTGGCCCTGTTCTACAGCGGCATGGTGCGGTCGAAGAACGTGCTGTCGGTCATGATGCAATGTTTCGCGATCACCGGCCTGATGAGCATCCTGTGGATGGTCTATGGCTACAGCCTCGCCTTCGATACCACGGGCATGGAAAAGGGCGTCCTCAATTTCAACTCCTTCGTTGGTGGCCTCTCCAAGGCATTCCTCAATGGCGTCACGCCTGACAGCCTGACCGCCGCCTTCCCGGAAGCCGTCTTCATCACCTTCCAGATGACCTTCGCCATCATTACCCCGGCCCTGATCGTCGGTGCCTTCGCCGAGCGGATGAAGTTCTCCGCCATGCTGGTGTTCATGGCCATCTGGTTCACTCTGGTCTACGCCCCGATCGCACACATGGTCTGGAGTGGTGACGGTGCGCTGATGTGGGACTGGGGCGTACTCGACTTCGCCGGTGGCACCGTGGTGCACATCAACGCGGGTATCGCTGGCCTGGTGGCCTGCCTGGTACTGGGCAAGCGCAAAGGCTATCCCACCACGCCGATGGCACCGCACAACCTGGGCTACACTTTGATGGGCGCGGCCATGCTGTGGATCGGTTGGTTCGGTTTCAACGCAGGCTCCGCCGCCGCCGCCAATGGCACCGCCGGCATGGCCATGCTGGTGACCCAGATCGCGACCGCCGCTGCGGCCCTGGGCTGGATGTTCGCCGAGTGGATCGGCCACGGTAAGCCAAGTGCCCTGGGCATTGCCTCGGGCGTGGTCGCCGGTCTGGTCGCCATCACGCCGGCCGCCGGTACCGTCGGCCCGATGGGTGCCCTGGTGATCGGTCTGGCCTCGGGTGTGATCTGCTACTTCTGCGCAACCACCCTCAAGCGCAGGCTCGGCTACGACGACTCCCTGGATGCCTTTGGCGTACACGGTATCGGTGGCATCATCGGTGCGATCCTTACCGGCGTATTCGCGGCACCTGCCCTGGGCGGCTTCGGTGAAGTCGTCGACATCGGCGCCCAGGTCTGGATTCAGGCCAAAGGCGTGATCTTCACCGTCGTCTACACCGCTATCGTCACCTATATCATCCTCAAGGTACTGGATCTGGTGATGGGCCTGAGGGTTACCGAAGAAGAAGAGTCGGTCGGTCTCGACCTGGCGCAGCACAACGAACGCGGCTACAACCTGTAACTGCGAAGACAAAAAATGGCCCGGTTCGCCGGGCATTTTTTTGCCTGAATTTTGCCGTTTTTCCAGAGTACGGACAGTTTCCTGGATGCGTTTTTGCAACCTGGGCCAGGCGCCTTTGCCGCAGGGCGAAAACTTACAGCGCGTCGGACACGTTCGAAGCTTTGTTTTTTCTACGGGCACGCTAGAATGCGCGCCGGAGGGTACTGGATACGCTGTCCGCATACCTGCTCGCCCTTTGCCAGTCATGCGGGCGAGGCGAGACCGAGCCTTCCGGCGTAGCTATCGATTTGGTCAGGGCCTGCCAGGAGCAGGGTCTGCAAGACACTACCTCACATCATGAGGTGGCTGTCACGGACAGTGAGCGACTCACGGTCCGTTTGAATTTTTTCTGGTGGTTGCCGGTCTACGGCGTCACTGGTCTATAACTAACCTGCTTTTCGCAAGTCATGAGGTAGAACATGAGCGACGACGATCTGGAAAACGATGACCTCGAAGTAGGCGACGAAGACGAGGCTGATGATGGCCTCGGAGCAGCGGCTGATGATGTAGCGGAAGACGCGGGCGACGACGATACCCCCGTTCCGGCTGCCAAAGGCAAATCCAAGGCGGCGGTCTCGGTCGACGAGATGCCGAGCATGGAAGCCAAGCAGAAGGAGCGTGACGCGTTGGCCCGGGCGATGGAAGAGTTCCTGAACCGCGGCGGCAAGGTCCAGGAGGTCGAACCCAACGTGGTGGCCGACCCGCCCAAGAAGCCGGACAACAAGTACGGTAGCCGCCCTATTTGAGTGGCTGCGCCCACAGAAGAGCCCGCCGTCGCTGCGGGCTTTTTTGTGGTCAGCCAGCCACGCGAAGTGGCCGGCGCCTGCATGTCCTCGCCCGAGGCTGAACCCTTGCGCTCAGCGCCAGCCCGCCAATACATCCGGTAGCTGTGACAGGCGCTGGATCTCGGCATCCGGTAGTGTCTCGGCCGTCCAGGCCTTGCCCCGAGGGTTGAACCACACCGCTCGCAAACCGGCACGCTGGGCGCCGGCGATGTCATCGCCCGGATGGTCTCCCACGTGCACCGCGGCATGAGCTTCCACGCCTCCACGACGCAAGGCTTCCAGGAACGGTGCCGGATCAGGCTTGCCGATCCCCAGGTCCTCGGCGCACAGGGCGAAGGCAAAATAATCCGCCAGGCCCAGGCGGCCCACATCGGCATTGCCATTGGTCACCACGCCGAGCACGTATTGCTGGCGCAGGATCTCCAGCATCGGTTGCACTTCGGGAAAGACTTCGATCTGGTGCCGTGCATGCAGGAACACTTCGAACCCTTCATCGGCCAGCGTCTGGGCCTGAGGTCCGCTGTAGCCCACCTCTTCCAGCGCATGGAACAGCACACGGCGGCGCAGGGCGCTGATGCGGTGCTTGAGGTCGGGATCGGCCTGAACCAGGCGCTCGCGGATGGCGAACAGGTGCTCGACGGGAACACCCCCGAGGATGGGCGCATTGACCTCCAGCCAGTCGCGCAGGACGATCTCGGCGCTGCTGATGACCGGCGCGGTGTCCCACAAGGTGTCGTCCAGGTCGAAGGTGATCAGCTTGATGCTCATGAGTCTGTGCCTTTGCTGCGTTTGGCCCGTGGGTGGGCGCTGTCGTAGACCGCGGCTAGGTGCTGGAAGTCCAGGTGGGTATAGACCTGCGTCGTGGTGATGTCGGCATGGCCAAGCATCTCCTGGACAGCACGCAGGTCCTGGGAAGACTCGAGCAGGTGGCTGGCGAAGGAGTGGCGGAGCATGTGCGGGTGCAGGTGCTGGCCGAGCTCGCGCTCGCCCGCGACCTGTACGCGCTGCTGAATGGCTCGAGGGCTGAGACGCCGGCCCTGACGGGTGACGAACACCGCCTTGTCCTGTGGAGCGCTGATCCCACGCAATTTCAGCCATTCCTGCAACGCTTCACGGGCCTTGCGGCCCACAGGCAGGATGCGCGACTTGCTGCCTTTGCCATGGACCTGGACCAGGCCGGCCGAAAGATCCAGCTGGTCCAGGTCGAGACCGGTCAGTTCCGAAAGGCGCAGGCCCGAGGAATAGAAAAGTTCGAGAATGGCCTGGTCGCGCCGCGCGATGAAGTCGTCATCCACCGCGCCGTCCAACAGCTGCAAGGCACGGTCCGTGTCCAGTACCTTGGGCAGGCGCCGCTCGCCCTTGGGGGCCGACAGGCCACTGGCCGGATCGTGGTGGCAAATGCCCTCGCGATTCAGGTAGCGGTACAACCCGCGCACCGCGGAGAGCAGCCGCGCCAGGCTGCGAGCGGACTGGCCGTGATGATGCAGGCGCGCTACCAGCTGACGCAGTTGCTGGATCTGCAACGCGTTCCAGCTATCGAGCCCTTCGCTTTGGCAGTACTCCAGGACCTTGCTCAGGTCGCGGCGATAGGCCAGCAAGGTATGCGCGGACACCTGGCGCTCGCTGCGCAGGTACGCGCAATAAGCTTCCAGCTGGCTGTCCATCAGCGCACCGAACGCAGGGTCTGGGTAAAGCGCGGAACCACGCGGCCGAGAACCTCGGCGATGTAGCTCAGGAACAGGGTGCCCACGGTGCTCTTGTAATGCTGCGGATCCCGGCTGCCGATAGCCAGGACCCCGTGCAAGCCTTGGTAGTCCAGGGTAGCCACGGCGCTGGAGCCGACCTGCTTGCGTTGTTCCTCGCCGAACAGGAACGCCAGCTCATGGTCACGCAGATTGCCACTGACGGTCTTGCCGTTGCCCAGCAGCCCGCCAATGGCCTGATGCGCCTCGGCACTGTTGACCCAACGCCCGACCGGCGTGGCGTTCTCGCCGAACAGGATCAGGCTGACGAAAGGCACCTGGAATTCCTGGCGCAGGCTGTCCTCGACCGCCATGACCACTTCTTCCAGGCTGTTAGCATCGAGCAGATCCAGGATCAACCGACGCGTCTTGTCGAACAGCCGGTCGTTGTCCCGTGCCACGTCCATCAGTTGCGACAGGCGATGGCGCATTTCGATGTTGCGATCGCGCAGCAGCTTGAGCTGACGCTCCACCAACGACACACTATCGCCACGTTCATGGGGAATCCGTAGTTCGCCGAGCAGTTCATCACGATCGGCAAAGAACGTCGGGTGGGCTCGCAGGAACGCCACCACGGCCTCTGCATCGAGGTCGAAGGGCTGCTCGGTTGGAACCTTGGGCTTATCGGTCATGGCGGTTACTCGCTTAGAGACGAACCTGTCCTTCGAAGACGCGTACGGCAGGGCCGGTCATCATCACCGACTTGCCGGGGCCGGCCCACTCGATGGTCAGCCGACCTCCAGGCAGGTCGATGGACACCGGGGAGTCCATCCAGCCCTGGCTGATGGCCGCAACCGCGGCCGCACAGGCGCCAGTTCCGCAGGCCTGGGTTTCCCCGGCGCCACGCTCCCAGACCCGAAGGTTGGCGCGCTGCCGGTCCACAACCTGCAGAAAACCGACGTTGACGCGCTGCGGGAAGCGCGGGTGGTGTTCGATCTTCGGCCCGAGATCATGTACCGGCGCCGTGCAGACGTCGTCGACGCGCAGTACCGCATGGGGGTTGCCCATGGACACGGCAGCCAGCTCGACATGTCGCCCGTCGACCTCCAGCGCATAACTCGGTGCCTGGGCCGGAGCGTCGAACGGGATCTGCGAGGGCACCAGGCGGGGTGGACCCATGTCGACACAGATCTGGCCGTCATTACGCACGTCCAGCTCGATGACTCCACCCTTGGTTTCGACGCGGATGAGCTTCTTCGCCGTCAGCCGCTTGTCCAGCACGAACCTTGCGAAGCAGCGCGCGCCATTGCCGCACTGCTCGACCTCCGAACCGTCGGCGTTGAAGATCCGGTAGCGAAAGTCCACTTCCGGATTGCTCGGTGCCTCGACGATCAGCAACTGGTCGAAGCCGATCCCCGTGTGACGATCTCCCCATTGCCTGGCGTGCTTGGGCTGGATGTGGGCGTGCTGGCTGACCAGGTCGAGGACCATGAAATCGTTGCCCAGGCCGTGCATCTTGGTGAAACGCAGCAGCATGGGTTCACTCCGGCAGCAGGCTTTCGCCGGCATACAGCTCGGCAATGGTTTCGCGACGGCGCACCTCGAAGGCCTGGTCGCCATCGACCAGTACCTCGGCGCAACGGCCGCGGGTGTTGTAGTTGGAGCTCATGACGAAGCCATAGGCACCGGCCGAATGTACCGCGAGCAGGTCGCCCTCGGCGAGGTTCAGGGTGCGGTCCTTGGCGAGAAAGTCACCGGTCTCGCAGATCGGGCCGACCACATCGTAGGAGCGGCCCTCGCCATTGCGCGGTTGGACGGCGGTGACGTTCATCCAGGCCTGGTACAGCGCCGGGCGGATGAGATCGTTCATCGCCGCGTCGACGATGGCGAAATCCTTGTGCTCGGTGTGCTTGAGGTATTCGACGCGGGTCAGCAGGACGCCGGCATTGGCCACGATGTAGCGGCCCGGCTCGAAGACCAGCGCCAGATCGCGATCACCGACGCGTTCGCGAATCGCCTTGATGTAGTCGCCGGCCAGCGGTGGCTCTTCGTCGCGGTAGCGCACGCCAATGCCGCCGCCCAGGTCGAGGTGGCGCAGCGCGATCCCGCATTCGCCCAGGCGATCGACCAGCGCCAGCAGGCGATCGAGGGCATCGAGGAATGGCTCGAGCGTGGTCAGCTGGGAGCCGATGTGGCAATCGACACCGACGATCTCCAGGTTCGGCAACTGGGCGGCGCGAACGTAGACCTCTTCGGCATCGGCGATCGCGATACCGAACTTGTTTTCCTTGAGGCCGGTGGAAATGTACGGGTGGGTACCGGCGTCGACGTCCGGGTTGACCCGAAGCGAGATCGGTGCCCGCACGTCCATCTCGGCAGCCACTTCCTGCAAGCGCTCGAGCTCGTCGGTGGATTCGACATTGAAGCAGTGCACGCCGACTTCCAGCGCGCGACGCATGTCCTGGCGAGTCTTGCCGACTCCCGAGAACACCACGCGATCGGCACGGCCACCGGCTGCCAGAACCCGCTCCAACTCGCCACCTGACACGATGTCGAAACCTGCGCCCAGGCGCGCGAGAACGTTCAGCACACCCAGGTTGGAGTTGGCCTTGACGGCGAAGCAGATCAGATGCGACATCCCTTCGAGCGCGTTGGCGTAGCTCCGGTACTGGGATTCGATGTGGGCGCGCGAATACACGTAGGTCGGCGTGCCGAAACGTTCGGCGATGGCCGACAAGGCCACGCCTTCCGCGAACAGTTGACCGTCGCGGTGGTTGAAAGCGTCCATTGAATTCCCTTATTGGTGCTGGTGCGACGAGTGACTGCCGTTGCCGTTGCCGTCCTTGCCTTCGTCAGGCAGGTACAACGGGCCCTTCTGACCGCAGGCCGAAACGAGGCAGGCAACCGCGACCAGCGCCGCGAGGGAGGAAATCAGGCGCTTCATTGGCGAAATCCTTTGAAATAAGCAGTATTTCGCCCGAGTATACCGAGCGCCCGGCTGCTTGCCTATGCAACTGCCGGGCCGCCTGGCGGCGCGAAGGCTGCGCGACGGCCACCGTGGCGTTATCCTTTGCATTCGCGGCAAAGCGCTCGTATCTTGCCCCGCTTGCATGTGTGCAGCCATTTTCGAGGTTCTTGCAATGAGTTTGAGCGAAGCGCGTTTTCACGACCTGGTCGACGCGACCCAACAGGCCCTGGAAGACTTGTTCGACGAGACTGACCTGGACCTGGACATGGAAAATTCGGCCGGGGTGCTGACCATCAAGTTCGAAAACGGCAGCCAGTTGATCTTCAGCAGGCAGGAGCCTTTGCGTCAGCTGTGGCTGGCGGACCGTTCGGGCGGCTTTCATTTCGACTACGACGAAGAAAGCGGCAAGTGGACCTGCGAGAAGAGCGAAGAGCTGTTGGGAGAAATGCTCGAGCGTATCGTCTGGGAGCGGACCGGCGAGAAGCTGGACTTCGACGAGATCTGAGATGAGCCCCCCACCGCGTCCGCCCAAGCCGCTCTACAGCAACGTCAGCCCTGCGGTGCCTTCGCCGTGCATCGGCACCTGCCGACTGGACGAGCGCAAGGTTTGCCTGGGTTGCCATCGTCATGTCGAGCACATTCGCGAATGGCGTTCGGCCGATGACCAGCGCCGTCGTCAGATCTGCAGCGAAGCCCTGACCCTAGGCGAGCAGGCACCAGGACATTGATGCCGGGCACTTGTGTATTTGTTGCGCTGTGGTAGTGTCGAGTCTGCATCGGTACTGCCGAATGCAATCGCAAACCCCGCCCTTGGGCGGGGTTTTGCTTTATTTGCCAGACACAAAAGGAGTCTGACTGGATCATGAGCACCAAGCCTTCCCTGATTCTCACCCGCTTGGACGTACAGCGTCTCGAGCGCCTGATCGAAAGCCTCGACGAAAGTACGCCGGGGGTACTAGCCCTGCAGGACGAGCTGGATCGCGCAGATCAGGTCGTCGGTCACGAGGAGGTGCCGGCGGGCGTGGTGACCATGAATTCGCGCGTGCATTGCCGCGAAGAAGCCAGCGGCAAGGATTACCACCTGACCCTGGTCTATCCAAAGGATGCCGGGACCGAAGGCAGTGTCTCGATTCTCGCTCCGATCGGCTGTGCGTTGCTGGGCCTGTCGGTGGGCGACCGGATCGACTGGCCGGCACCTGGTGGCAAGACGCTCGAGCTCAAGCTGCTGGCGGTCGAGTATCAGCCAGAAGCGGCAGGTGATTTCGACCTGTAGTCCCTGTCAGCAACTGCTCCAGCCCTTCGTTGATCGCCTGTTCCAGCTTGCCTTTGTAGCGCAGGTACAGGAGGGTCGAGCCTTGGTCGTCCTCCAGCAACCCTGACAGGTCAAGATCCGTGATGTAGCAGCGATAGTTCACGGCGTCGCGGCGCTGGCCAAGAATCTGTCGAGCAACCGCCCGGTACAATTGATCGCCATGGTCTAGCTGCGAGAATTCCTGCTGGTCGCAGTACAGGCTGACATGCACCTCGTCCTGGGCACCTGCCTGGAGGATCGCCTGCACCGCGTAATAACCATGATCGCTGGCATCCATCGGTGCCGGGCGCGACTCCAGGCCGCGAGCCTTGCCGGGTCCGGCTGGCAGCAATTGGTAGTAGAGGACGTCCAGCACATCCACTTGCAGGCTGTTCAATGGCAACTGTGCATTGCGTCGAACCAGGATCGACTGCAGGAAGCGCTGCATCGGCAGCAGCAGGCCGAGTTCGTCATGCAAGGGCAGTCGTTGCTGCCAGAGGGCATTGTGCTCATCCAGCACATACAGGTCTGCCCAATCCCCCAGCAATCGATAGAACACCTGGATGCACTGCGGCTGCCCCTGCTCCAGGACAAGCCGCAGCTCGTGCTCCTGCAGGGCCTGGCTATCGATGTGCAACGGGCTGTACTCGCTACGCTCCTCGCCCAGGTAGCGCACCATGTCGTCGACATCTCCCAGGCTGACCAGGCTTACGTCCCCCGCGCGCAACTCCAGGACATGGATATGTTGCGCCACCTGCAACAGGTACCGGTGGTTCAAGCCTTGGTTCAGCAAGCGCTGGAGCGTCCCGAAGAGGCTGTCCACTCGCTGGCTGATCGCCTGGGCGCGATTATGGCTGAAGCAGTGCACGCGCAGACGCGGCCGGTGGCCGCGCTGGCCGAGGCCGTTGAGAAAGTCACGCAGGCAACGCATCAATGCGTGCTCGCCGTCGTAGCGTTGTACCAGAACCTCGTTCCAACTGTTGAGGGTGACCAGGTCCAGTGTCAGCACCAGGTTCTCGCGCAGGCCTGAATAGCTCAACGAGTCGGTGCGCTCGGTCGTCATCAGGATGTTCAGGTCGCGGTGGTGGTGCAACGGATCGATACCGACATTGACCAGTACCAGTATCTCGTCGGCGACACTGGATTGCAGCAGGCGGATCTCGCTTACCGTTGCCAGTGGCAACGGGACTGCTTGCTGCAGGCTGCCCAGCAGATTGAATAGCTCGGCCTCGGTCAGGTCGCTGCTGCCCGGATGCACGGCAAGCCGCGTGCTGGCATCGATTACACCGTTGCGGTGGGCCCAGACCAGCAGTTCGAGCAATTCCCGACAGCGCTTGATCGGGTTGAACAGGTCCAGCTCGTGCCCCCCGAGGTTGCCGTTGTACAGGCCCCAGTGAAAGGAGCCTGGCTCCTTGCGGTTGGGCGAGTGGACCAAGGTCAGGTTGTCTTCGGCCATGTCCGGAGCGATGCCCGGATTGATCACTTCGATCTTGCCGGCGCGTCGCTCGAAGGCTGCATAGAGGCGCCGACCCAGCACGTTGAGATCACGCTGGTCGGCGCGACTGCTCGCATCATGATGCCGCGCGAACTGGCAGAGAAAGCGATAGCTGTAGTTCAGCTCGGCCACCAGGTCGCGACGCTCGTTTGCTACCTGGCGGACTTTCCATTGGCTTCGGCTGTCGAGCAGGGCGATCCGGCGCTCATCCCAGCCCCATTCGTCCGCCAGGCGCGCGAGCAATCGACGCTGCCAGTCGCCACTGCGTTGTCTGCCGGTGTCACCGAGCTTCTTGTTCACCTTCAGGTACAGGCAACGACGTACCAGTTCCAGCCGCCCCGTCTCGCCCCGACGCTGCAGGTACTGCTCGATACGTCGGTAGATCATCATGTACGGGTCCAGCTCGTCCAGGTCGAGCTGGCCGGCGAAGACCGCCTGCTTGAAGTCCAGGCTCAGGCAGCGCACCTGCGGGTGTTCACTGGCGTAGGCTTCGGTCAGCAGCAGCTTGAGTAGCGACTTGTAAGGCGAGTCGATGGCCTTGAACAACTGCCAGAGCCCGGCACCGACGTATTCGCCTGGCGGGATCTGCGCCAAGTGACCGAGATCCAGGCAATCATCGGCGCGGATGAACCGCTTGGTCATCAGCGTCTGGGTGTATGGGGCGTAATCGTGTTCCTGGTAGACCGGTACCAGCCACCACAGCGGCGTGCGTCCGGCCAGCCAGATCGCCGTGCGATAGAATTCGTCCAGCAGCAAATAGTGTTGAGCCGTGCCGCAATCATCGGAGCTGAGCTGGCCATCACGCTCACCCCTGACGAAACCCTCGGGCTCGATCAGGAACAGATGCGCCTCGGCGCCCTGGGTGGCCGCCCAGGTTTCGAGCAACTGGCACTTTCTGCGCAGCTCGATCAGCGCCTCTTCGCCAAGGTCGGACGCATGACAGACCCACATGTCCATGTCGCTTTCCTCGGCCTGGGCCAGCGTGCCGAGGCTGCCCATCAGGAACAGCCCGTGGATCGGCTGAGGGCGGTTGCCGTGCCGGGGCTTGTAAGAGAACGAACGGGCCAGGCGCTGGGCTTCGGTCAAGGCCCTGGCATCGGGCTCGAAGCCGGAAACGCCAGCTGGCGTCATCCCGGAGACATATCCTGGGAGCAGCGGATGATTGACATGGAAAAACAGCGGCAGCAGCGTCAGCACCAGTTGCTGTCGGCTGGACAGCCCTTCCATGGCCCGCGAAAGACGCCCTTGGTTGAGGTGCAGAAAACGCGCCCGCAGTTTCACCAGCACCTGGCGATCGATGCCTTGCTGAAGATCAGGGCGAATTTCGTGAAGGTGGGTCATTACGCACTCAGGCCGACCAGGAAAAAACTGCGGCGAGTGTAGCCTGAGCGCGCGGGTGGGATAAGCGATTTTATGGTTTTCTGACGCCATTTTTCCAGCGCCGTTCGGGCATTCCCTCAGGCGGTTTCGGTGACATCGAGAATGGTCAGTAATTGCTGGGCGTGCTCTGCCGCGTCCAATCCCAGGCTGGTGAGATAGCCGCCATCGGGTTGCGTGGTCAATTGCTTGTCATGCAGGCGCTGCGCCGCTGCGATCAGGCTCGCAGAGGCATTGCTGTGGACCTTGATGCCCTCCTGGTGAGTGTCGAGATTGAAGAGGGCGAGGACTTCCAGTTCGGCGATCAGATCGGGGGTAAAAGACATGGCGACTCCTGACTTCCAGACAAGGACAGAGGCATCGTGATCGATGCCTGAGCCAGGAGTGTAGTCAGAGTTTCTATTCGTCGCCTTGATCTGCCTCGGGTGGCAGCTCGGGCAGGGCACGTAGCGCGGCCTCGTACCATTCGCCGTTGAAAGGACGGTCTTCGGCGAGCATGGCATCGATTTCGATCGCCAGCACGTGGGCCATCAGATTGAGGATGTCTTCACGCTCATAGCCGACCAGGGTCAGTTTGTTCAGGGTCGCCCTGGCCGCTGGCGGCTCGTCGTTCTCGATCTGGTTTTCGATGGCCTGGGTCAGGGTCGCCTCGGCGAAGGCTTCGTCGTCGTTGCTGTCGATATCGGTGGGCTCGCTCATGGGGTTCTCCAGTCTTGGGCTCCACAGTGTGCCATGCATGCCGCTGCAATGCCTGGCCATCGACGCCGTGCATGACGCTGGCCAGGGGAGACCCAAACCGTCTATAACAGCCTGGCCATCCCCTCACGGCCTGGAGGCTGTATTTCATGCTCAAGCTTCACGGATTCGCGGTCAGCAATTACTACAACATGGTCAAGTTGGCGCTTCTGGAAAAGGGCGTACCCTTCGAAGAGGTGCTGTTCTTCGCCGCCCAGACACCCGACGCGCTGAAGGTCAGCCCGCGGGGCAAGGTACCGGTGTTGGAGACCGAGCAGGGTTTTATCAGCGAAACCAGCGTGATCCTCGACTACATAGAACAGACCCAGCCTGGCAAGGCGCTGCTGCCTGATGACGCATTCGAACAGGCCAAGGTGCGCGAACTGCTCAAGGAAATCGAGCTGTACATCGAGCTGCCAGCCCGCACCTGCTATGCCGAAGCATTCTTCGGCATGGCGGTAGAACCGCCGGTGAAGGAAAAAGCCCGCAGCGATCTCCTTGCAGGGTTTGCCACGCTCAAGCGCAACGGTCGCTTCGCGCCCTTCGTGGCCGGTGAGCGGATGACCTTGGCCGACCTGATGTTCTGCTTCTCCATCGATCTGGCGTATGCGGTGGGCAAGAAGGTGCTGAATATCGACCTGCTGGCCGATTTCCCGAAAGCCAAGGCGCTTCTGGACAGCCTGCGTGAAAACCCGAACGTGATTCGAATCCTTGCAGACAAGGAAGCTCAGTTGCCGATTTTCCTGGAAAAGATGCGAGCTGCTCGATGAGCGAGCTGAAGTGGCGCGGATGACCGCAAGGCAGGCCTTCACCTGAGTGACAGATGGGCCGCAAACCTGGTCGCTTGTCTTGCCAGCAAGCCTGGCGGATGGGGAGGCTGCCACCCAGGTGACTGGGTGGCAGCTGCAGACAGGGCCTAGCGGGAAGCCAGCAGTGCCTTGCCGCGTGTCACGGCTGCACGGACCTGCGCCGGTGCGGTGCCACCGATATGGTCACGGGCATTCACGGAGCCTTCCAGCGTCAGCACTTCGAACACGTCCTGCTCGATCTGGTCGCTGAACTGGCGCAGCTCGTCCAGGCTCATCTCGGCCAGGTCCTTGCCGCTGTCGATACCGTACTTCACCGCGTGGCCGACGATTTCATGGCAGTCACGGAAGGGCAGACCACGGCGTACCAGGTAATCGGCCAGGTCGGTGGCGGTGGAGAAACCACGCAGGGCCGCTTCGCGCATGACGGCATGACGCGGCTTGATCGCCGGGATCATGTCGGCGAAGGCGCGCAGTGAATCGCGCAGCGTATCGGCGGCGTCGAACAGCGGCTCCTTGTCTTCCTGATTGTCCTTGTTGTAGGCCAGCGGCTGGCCCTTCATCAGGGTCAGCAGCCCGGTCAGGGCGCCGAACACGCGGCCGCTCTTGCCGCGAACCAGTTCCGGTACGTCAGGGTTCTTCTTCTGAGGCATGATCGAACTGCCGGTGCAGAAGCGGTCAGGCAGGTCGACGAACTGGAATTGCGCGCTGGTCCACAACACCAGTTCTTCCGAGAACCGCGAGAGGTGCATCATCGCGATGCTGGCGGCGGCGCAGAATTCGATGGCGAAATCACGATCCGAGACGCCATCCAGCGAATTGCCGGCCACGGCTTCGAAGCCCAACAGCTGGCAGGTCAGCTCGCGGTCGATCGGGTAGGTGGTGCCGGCCAGTGCGGCACTGCCCAGTGGCATGCGGTTGGTACGCTTGCGGCAGTCGAGCAGGCGCTCATGATCACGGCTGAGCATCTCGAACCAGGCCAGCAGGTGATGACCGAAGGTAACGGGCTGGGCAGTCTGCAGGTGGGTGAAACCGGGCATGATGGTCTCGGCTTCGCGCTCGGCCTGCTCGAGCAGGCCTTGTTGCAGGCGGGTGATTTCGGCCAGGATCAGGTCGATCTCGTCGCGCAGCCAGAGGCGGATGTCGGTGGCTACCTGGTCATTACGGCTACGGCCGGTGTGCAGTTTTTTCCCGGTGATGCCGATGCGGTCGGTCAGGCGTGCCTCGATGTTCATGTGAACGTCTTCGAGGTCGACACGCCAATCGAAGGCACCTGCTTCGATTTCACCCTGGATGGTCTTCAGGCCATCGATGATGGTATCGCGCTCGGCGTCGGTGAGGACGCCTACCTTCGCCAGCATGGTGGCGTGGGCGATCGAACCCATGATGTCGTGGCGATACAGGCGCTGGTCGAAGGTGACCGAGGCGGTGAAGCGGGCGACGAAGGCGTCGACGGGCTCACTGAAGCGGCCGCCCCAGGACTGATTGGTCTTGTCGGTGCTCATGGATTCACTCGTGGCAGGGGTGAACGATAAAAGTGGCGCCGATCATAGCAGTTTTTGATTCACCCGCCGAAGGAGCGCAATGCTCCGAGCCTGCAAGTACCATATGGGCGAGCCTTGAGCACAAGGTTATTCAACGATTGAACGGCAGCGCCCTGCGGACCGTCTACAGTTGGACAGAGGGTCGGCAACATTTACTGCCAGGCCCGTGAATCTTTAGCCATCGTGCGAGTCTGAGCGTGGATCGTCGTGACGGTCGTACCCTCACCTGTCCACGCTATCTCGTGCGAGACTCACGCAGGAATCCAGCGCAATTATGAATGTCCTGATCGTTGATGACGAACCCCAAGTCCGTGAACGCCTGGGCCGCCTGCTGGGCGAGCTGGAAGGCTATACCGTGCTGGAGCCCAGCGCCACCAACGGCGAGGAAGCCTTGGCGCTGATCGACAGCCTCAAACCCGACGTCGTCCTGCTGGATGTCGGCATGCCTGGCCTCGACGGCCTGCAGGTCGCTGCTCGCCTGTGCGAGCGCGAAGCGCCTCCGGCCGTGGTGTTCTGCACCGGCGATGACGAGTCCACCGCGCAGTCCTTCAGGGACAGTGCCCTGAGCCATGTTACCAAGCCTGCCCAGCTGCAGGGTCTTCGCGATGCCCTGCGCAAGGCCGAGCGGCCCAACCGCACGCAGCTTTCGGCCCTGACCCGCCCTGCCAACGAAGGCGGTGGCGGGCCGCGCAGCCACATCAGTGCGCGAACACGCAAAGGCATCGAGCTGATTCCCTTGCACCAGGTCATCTATTTCATTGCCGACCACAAATACGTGACCTTGCGCCATGAAGGCGGCGAGGTCCTGCTCGATGAGCCGCTGAAGGCCCTGGAAGACGAATTCGGCGATCGTTTCGTGCGTATCCACCGCAATGCCCTGGTGGCCCGCGAGCGCATCGAACGCCTGCAGCGCACGCCCTTGGGCCATTTCCAGCTCTTTCTCAGAGGGCTCGATGGCGATGCCCTGACCGTCAGCCGACGCCATGTAGCCGGCGTACGCAAGATGATGCAGACGCTCTGAATCATCGTATCCGAGGCAAAAGTCGGCCAGGGATGGCCCGCCGTGACCTGGATCTGCTAGCGATCCCGGCGGAGCTGTTATCATCGGCGGCATTTCTCTCGTTCGGGGCGCTCCATGTCCACTCGCGAAATCCGTATCGCCACACGTAAAAGTGCTCTGGCCCTGTGGCAGGCCGAATACGTCAAGGCACGTCTTGAACAGGCTCATCCGGGGCTCAGGGTCACGCTCGTGCCCATGGTCAGCCGCGGCGACAAGCTGCTCGACTCACCTCTTTCGAAGATCGGCGGCAAGGGTCTGTTCGTCAAGGAGCTGGAAAACGCCCTGCTCGCGCACGAAGCCGATATCGCCGTGCATTCGATGAAGGATGTGCCCATGGACTTTCCCGAGGGCCTGGGTCTGTTCTGTATCTGCGAGCGCGAAGACCCTCGTGACGCCTTCGTCTCCAATCGCTTCGAAAGTCTCGAGCAACTGCCTGCCGGCAGTATCGTCGGCACCTCCAGCCTGCGGCGTCAGGCGCAATTGCTGGCGCGTCGACCTGACCTGCAGATTCGCTTCCTGCGTGGCAACGTCAATACCCGCCTGGCCAAGCTCGATGCCGACGAATATGACGCCATCATCCTCGCCGCGGCCGGCTTGATCCGCCTTGGTTTCGAACAGCGCATCACCGCATCGATCAGTATCGATGACAGCTTGCCCGCGGGTGGCCAAGGCGCGGTAGGCATCGAGTGCCGTACCGCCGATGCCGAGATTCACGCCTTGCTGGCACCGCTGCACCATATCGATACCGCCGACCGGGTGGCCGCCGAGCGCGCGCTCAACAAGCACCTCAATGGCGGCTGTCAGGTCCCGATCGCCTGTTATGCCGTGCTCGAGGGCGACCAGTTGTGGTTGCGCGGCCTGGTTGGGCAACCGAGCGGGGGTACCCTGCTGGTGGCCGATGCACGTGCACCGCGACGCGCCGCCGAGGCCTTGGGTGTGCAGGTTGCCGAAGACCTGCTTGGTCAAGGTGCCGAAGACATCCTCAAGGCCATCTATGGCGAGGACGGTCACCCGTGAATGGCTGGCGCCTGCTGCTGACCCGGCCCGTCGAGGACTGTGCGGCGCTGGCGCAAACCCTCGCAGTCGCAGGGATCGAAAGCAGCAGCCTGCCGCTGCTGGACATCGAGCCCTTGCCGCTGGATGAAACGCGTTCCGTCGTCCTGCGCGGCCTCGACCGTTATCAGGCCATCATCGTGGTCAGCAAGCCAGCCGCCCGGCTGTTGCTGGAGCGTAGCGCACAGGTCGGCCTGCGACTGCCTCGTACAGGGTGGTTCACGGTAGGCTCCGCTTCAGCGCAGATACTCCAGGATCAGGCCCTCGAGGTAGAGTGCCCCGACCAGGGGGACGACAGCGAAGCCTTGCTGACCCTGGCAGCCCTGCACCAGGCTATCGACCGCGATGCGGCGCGCGTCCTGATCGTGCGAGGCGAGGGAGGTCGCGAACTGCTGGCCGAGCGTCTCGCGGAGCAAGGTGCTAACGTCGATTATCTGGAACTGTATCGCCGCCGGATGCCTAGCTATCCGACGGGTACGCTGGTGCGTCGAGTCGATGGGGAACGCCTCAACGGCCTGGTGGTCAGCAGTGGGCAGGGTCTTGAGCACTTGCAACAACTGGCGGGCGCCGATTGGCCGCGTCTGGCGCGACTCACGTTGTTCGTGCCCAGTCCCCGGGTCGCGGCGCAAGCGCGTGCGGCGGGTGTTCAGCAAATCGTGGATTGCCGAGGCGCCAGTGCCTCGGCCTTGATGGCAGCCGCGCAGCGAACCGCTGCACCTGCCTCTTAAGGCGCTAAGCTGTTGGCGACGCGCCCCAATGCAAAGGATGGATACGTGAGCGAAACTGTCTTGTCCAACAATGATCAGCCTTCGGCGACAGAGACGCCGGAACCTATTACCCCCCCTCCAGCAAGACGGTCCGGCAACGGTCTGGCAATCCTGGCGTTGCTGCTGGGCGCCGCTGGCGTCGCGGCCGGTGGCTGGGGCGTGTGGCAAGTGCGCCAGCTGCAAGGCGCCGAGCAAGGGCAGGGGCAGCACCTGCAGACCCTGAGCGAGCGTACCGAGGCCTTGCAACAGCGCGATCAACAGATCAGCGCGCAGTTGGCCACGCTACCCGCGGCCAGTGAACTGGAAGATCGTCGACGCCTGGTCACGCAGTTGCAGGGCGATCAGCAGCGGCTCAGCCAGCGCCTGGAAACGGTCCTGGGCGCAAGCCGCAAGGATTGGCGTCTGGCAGAAGCGGAGCACTTGCTGCGCTTGGCCACGCTGCGACTGTCCGCGCTGCAGGATATCGCCAGCGCCAAGGCACTGGTCGAAGGCGCCGACGAGATCTTGCGCGAGCAGAGCGATCCCGCTGCCTTCGCCGCGCGCGAGCAGCTCACACGCAGCCTGGCGACGCTCAACAGCACCCAGCAGCCTGACCGTACAGGACTGTTCCTCAAGCTGGCCGCCCAGCGGGAACTGGTACAGCAGCTCAGTGCCCGATCGCCTGAATTCGAGAGCGACGCCGATGCTCTTGGCGCGCTGACTTCCGAAGGTGACGTAGCCAGTCGCCTGTCGCAATGGTGGGCCGAAATCAGCAAGTACTTCCAGATCGAGTTCGGTGCTGACGACAATGTCCGCCCATTGCTCGCCGGGCAGTCGCTGAACCAGTTGCGCCTGGCATTGAGCCTGACCATCGAGCAGGCTCAATGGGCTGCCCTCAATGGTGATGCCAAGGTCTACACCCAGGCGCTCGATGATGCCCGAAGCGTGTTGCTGGCCAATTTCAACGCGGACAACCCGCAGAGCAAGGCGATGCTCGACAGCCTCAACGCCCTTGCCGAACAGCCGGTGTCGGTCATCGTACCGGACCTGGGAGAAAGTCTCACGGCAGTGCAGGCCTACATTGAACGCCGTCATCTGCCGGCCGATGCCGAGGGAACCACGCCATGAAGCGCGTCTACCTGATCGCGATCCTGGCCATCGTCGTGGCCGCGGCATTGGGCATCGCCATCGCCAAGCACACCGGCTATGTCCTGATCGCCTATGGCGGCTTCCGCTATCAGTCCGGTCTATGGGCCGCGCTGGGGATGCTGGTTGCCGTGATCCTGGTCTTGTGGCTGCTGCGTTACCTGATCGGGCTGATCCTGACGTCCACGGGCGTGGTCAACCCATGGTCACGGCGCAATCGTAGCCGTCGTACTCGTATCGCACTCGAGCAAGGCCAACTGGATCTGGCAGAAGGTCGTTGGGCCAGTGCCCAGCGTCACCTGCAGCGGGCCGCCGAATCGGAACGTCAACCCTTGCTGTACTACCTCGGTGCCGCGCGCGCGGCCAATGAGCTGGGACGTACCGAAGACAGCGACAATCTTCTGGAGCGAGCGCTGGAGCGTCAGCCCCAGGCCGAGTTGGCCGTTGCCCTGACCCACGCGCAACTGCAGATGGACCGGGGTGACAACGACCAGGCCCTGGAAACCCTCCAGGCCATGCAGCAGCGCTACCCGAACAATGTCCAGGTGCTGCGCCTGTTGCAGCGTCTGCACGAGCAACGCGGCGAATGGTCGGCATTGATCCGCCTGATGCCTGAACTACGCAAGGCCAAAGCACTTCCGGCAGAGGAACTGGCGCAGTTGGAGAAACGTGCCTGGGGGCAGAACCTGAGCCTGGCCACTACTCGCGTAGAAGATCCCCAAGCTGCGCGCCAGACGCTCGAACGTGCCTGGCAGCAACTCACCGCTGCCCAGCGCCAGGAGCCGCAACTGCTGCTCGCCTACGCCGAGCAATTGCGTCAGAGCGGTGCGCAAGGTGAAGCTGAAGAGGTGCTGCGTACCGCGCTCAAGCGTCAGTATGAAAGCCATCTTGCCCGGCTCTACGGCCTTGTCCGGGGCAATGATCCGGCCCGCCAGCTGCAGACCGCCGAAGCCTGGCTCAAGGAGCATCCGAGCGACCCTAGTCTGTTGCTGACCCTGGGTCGCCTGAGTCTGCAGAATCGCCTCTGGGGCAAGGCCCGTGACTACTTCGAAAGCAGCCTGCGCCTGCAACGCAACCCGGAAACGTGCGCGGAACTGGCGCGATTGCTGGCGGATCTGGGTGATACTCAGCGCAGCAACCAGCTATTCCAGGAAGGCCTTGGCCTGCTCGACGAGCGACTGCTGGCCTTGCCCCTGCCCGAGGGTGCCCGAGCCTGAAGCCTCCCTGGCCCGCGTGCAGGCGCGGGCCAGCCTGGTCTGGGAAGTTTTCTTGTCGCGGCGAACATGATCCAACAAGGTTCTTCAGAGATTTCCTACAAACAGTAGGAAATTTTCCCTAACAATTAGCGAATTGTCCCCACCGTAGCGCCTTGAAACACAGGCTGCCTACCTCTACCGTTGGGTCCTCCCCATCCACCCAGGACCCGCCCATGTCGCTGGCCCGCATGCACTCATTGTTTCTACCGGCCTTCCTCGTGTCGCTGGCGATACTGGGCGTCAGCCTGTATCTCGAAAACATTGGACACTTGCTGCCCTGCCCACAGTGCTACAGCCAGCGCGCCTTGCTCGGAGCTTTCTCCCTGGTCTGCCTGTGTGCCCTCATGCACCGCCCCGGTCCCACCGGTACACGGCTATATGCCGGGCTGACCCTGCTGTGCGCCCTGTGTGGCGCCGCGCTGGCTGCGCGACATGTCTGGTTGCAGGGGGCGGCCATGAAGACCCTCGGCTGCGTACCCGCGCCCGCGGTTGAAACCGGTACGTCCCTTATGCAGAGTTTCAAGATGCTGGTCCTGGGCAATCAGATCTGTACATCGCTGACCTGGAGCTTTCTCGACCTGACCTTGCCCGAATGGAGCTTGCTGGCGTTCCTGCTGCTCTCAACGCTGCCGCTCTACTACCTGCTCCCCTCCTTTCAACGGACCTTCCCGCGCATCGTCAGGGATTGATGCCGAATCGGCAACGCCCGCCGCTCGACAAGCGGCACAGCGAAGCGGGATTAAACGCTTGTATGAACTTTATCCTCTGCGTACCTTGATGGGCAGGACGCGCGGGAATAATCTCCCAGCACGCATACCGAAAATACAACTGCTCGATGCCGCCCTGCTGATGTCCCCTTTGTACCGCGAAGTTGTGGCGCGAGGTGCAGCGGCATTACCCAGAAGGGAAGAAATTGCCATGCTCGATAGTTGTCAGAACGCTCAGGAACGCTGGGGTGGGGTTCATCAACTGATAGACCGCTGGCTCAAGGAGCGAGGGGAACTGATACAGGCCTTTCGCACGTTGCGCGATGCCAAGCCGGTCTTTGCCGACAAGGACCAGAACCGCGATTTCTGCGCGATCCTGGTCGACTACGTTTCGGCGTGGCACTTCGAGATCAGCGAACAGCTGGTCAGCGAGGCCAAAGCCTTTGGCGATACCCGGGGCCTGGAGCTGGCCACCCAGATCAGCCCACGGATCGACGAGATCACCCAGTTCGCACTGGCGTTCAACGATCATTGCGACAAAGGCGACTGCAGCGACCCCGAGCGCTTCGCCAAGAAGCTCGGCGAGTTGGGCAGCCTGCTGCACGAGCGCTTCGAGCTCGAGGACTGCTTGATCGAGGTGCTGCACAACGCACACAGTGAAGAGGACGCGGTCGAGGCCTGATCTTTTCAGTCAGCGACTTCGAGCAGTTCTATTTCGAATACCAGAGGGGTGTAGGGGGCGATCAGATCACCTGCGCCCTCGGCGCCATAAGCCTGGTCGGAGGGGATCACCAGTCGCCATCTGGCCCCGATCTTCATGTGTGGCACCGCCACTTGCCATCCGCCGATCACGGAGTCGAGCCTGAACCACTGCGCTTGCTGGTTCTGGTCGAATACCGAGCCATCCGGCAGCTTCCCGACATAACGAACCTTGACCCTGCCTTGCGCGGTAGGCTGAGCGCCTGTGCCAGCGGCTATCTCGCTGTAGAGGACGCCGTCGGCCAGCTCATGGACGCCGGCGCGGGAACGCTCATTGGCCATGAAGCGTTTTTCCGCAAGTAGCGCCTTGTCCATCTGCGCTTCTCCCGAGCGTTCTTCGTGTGCCTGGAGAATCGCCTGCATGCGAGCACTGTCCAACTTCAGCGGTCTGTCCTCGTAGGCCGCGCGCAGCCCTTCCACCAGGGCATCCAGCTGCAGCCCGGGGACTTCCTGGCGCAGGCGCTCGCCCAGGCTGGCTCCCAGGCTGTAGGACAGGTCCTGCTCGCTATCGGGCGAGGACGGGGTGTCGGCCAGCGCCAATGGTGCCACCAGGCACAGGCCGAAGATCAGGTAACGGGGCACGTTCAGCTCCTGCTGCAGTGAATGCGAAGTATGCCAGTGACTCTGGCGATGGCACACGAAAGGCTTGCATCGTAGCAGTCGCCTATCGCTTGTATCCGAGCGGCGACATCCTCACTTTGCCCGGTCATGCAACGCAGTGCGCTTGTAACTGTCAACATCCCCTAGCGGCGGTACCGGCAGAGGCCTAGTATGAGTCGCAATACAGTCAGCCAGGAGGTAAACCATGTCGGCCAAGAAGAAGCCAGTAAGCACGCCTTTGCATTTGCTCCAGCAGCTTTCCGGGAGCCTCCTCGATCATCTGGAGGAGGCCTGCTCGCAGGCGCTGGTCGATGCGGAAAAATTGCTGGCCAAGTTGGAAAAGCAGCGCGGCAAGACTCAGGAAAAACTGCACGACTCGCGCCTGAAGTTGCAAGACGCTGCCAGCGCTGGCAAGTCCAAGGCGCAGAAAAAGGCGAAGACCGCCTCAAGTGAGCTTGAAGAGTTGCTCGACGCCCTCAAGGAGCGTCAGTCGCAGACGCGTAGCTACATCCAGCGACTCAAGGGTGATGTCGAAGAAAGCCTGAAGCTGGCACAGGGTATCGGCAAGGTCCGCGAGGCCGTTACCAATGCACTCGACCAGCGTTCCGGCAAGGCGCCCGTGCAGCCCGTCGAAACGGTCGGCGTTGCGCCTTCCACCAAGTCAGCCACTTCCAGGAAATCCGGCAAGACCGCATCGGTCAAGCCAGCCGTTGCCGCCCAGGCATCTGCCAAGGCCACCGCCGCCAAGCCTGCGACTCGCGCCACCACCGCCAAAGCGGTCAAGGCCGAATCAGCTCCCGCCAAGAGCGCGGCCGCCAAGCCTGCAACCGGGGCAGTAGCAGGTCGGGCGAAACCTGGCATCAAGTCTGCGGAAAAGGTAGATAGCCCGACCGCCGCGCCTGCCGCGAGCAAGCGTGCAACCCGCAAGGCACCGACCAAGCCAGCGGCGACTTCCACCGCTGACAAGGCCCCGACCAAGGCAGCGCTCAAGCCGGCTCGCAAGCCCGCGGCAGCCAAGCCCGCAGCAACCACGGCAGCCTCTGGCAACAGCACCGCGACAGCGTCCAATTCGGCAGCACCAGCCGCATCCGACAGCTCGACTCAGGCGCCGTCCTCGAACGCGTGAAGCGCGCTGGCCGCGGCGCGCAATTGATGCAGCGCGTCGTTGGCCACGCCCTGGTCTGGCGCCAGCCAGGCCAGCCAATCGTCCATCGGCACCTCTGAACAGCGAGGCCAGGTCAGCGCTAACGCCTCCAGGCGCTCGAGCAAGGTCCGTTCCGCTTCCAGTTCCAGCTTCTTGACCTGCTCGCGCAAGGCCGCCAGATTCGCATCGGTCACCGCCTCGTCTCGCCATTGCCGACGCAATTGGCGTAAAGGCTCGATCACCTGTCGTTGCCAGCCGCCCGCCAACTCGCGCAGCGCCCCGACACGTTCCGCTTCGGGCATCACATGGCGCGCCTGCAGCCAAGTCCCGCAGAGCAGCAGACAGACATCGCCACCCGCCGTCTGCAATGAAAGGCAGGCCGTTTCGACGCCAGGTCGGGCATAAAGGGCCAGGGCATGGTTCCACAGGTCGCTGTGCATGGTTGGACTCGCGCCAGTGGCCGAGGAAGCTGGTAGACTCCGCGGCCATTATGATCAGACTATCGAACCTCACTTTACAGCGTGGGCCGCAGCGCTTGCTAGAAGGCGCCGAGATGACCCTGCACGCCGGTCACAAAGCCGGCCTGATCGGCGCCAACGGCGCCGGCAAATCCAGCTTGTTCGCCCTGCTGCGCGGTGAGCTCACGCCCGATGGCGGCGATTGCCAGCTCCCGGGCGACTGGCGCATCGCGCACATGCGTCAGGAGGTCGATACGCTGGATCGCCTGGCCGTGGACTATGTGCTCGACGGCGACCTGCGCCTGCGCAAGGTCCAGACCGAGCTGGTCATCGCCGAAGCCGCCCATGATGGCGCTGCCCTGGCGCGCTTGCACAGCGAGCTCGAAAGCGCCGATGGCTACACGGCCGACGCACGGGCCCGCAAGCTGCTGGCGGGCCTCGGCTTCACCAACGAGCAGATGGATCGCCGTGTCGGCGACTTCTCCGGTGGCTGGCGGATGCGCCTGAGCCTGGCCCAGGCCCTGATGTGCCCGTCCGACCTGCTGTTGCTCGACGAACCGACCAACCACCTCGATCTCGATGCCATTCTCTGGCTGGAAGAGTGGCTCAAGGGCTATCCCGGCACATTGCTGCTGATCTCCCACGACCGCGACTTCCTCGATGCCGTGGTCGATCATGTGCTGCATGTCGAGCAACGCAAGCTCAACCTCTACCGGGGCGGCTACAGCGCCTTCGAGCGCACCCGCGCCGAACGTCTGGCACAGCAGCAGCAGGCGTACGAGAAACAGCAGGCCCAGCGCGCGCACATGGAAAAGTACATCGCCCGCTTCAAGGCCCAGGCCACCAAGGCTCGTCAGGCGCAGAGCCGAATCAAGGCCCTCGAGCGCATGGAAGAGCTGTCGGCGGCGCATGTCGACTCGCCGTTCGATTTCAGTTTCCGCGAGTCGGAAAAAATTTCCAGCCCATTGCTGGACCTGTCCGAAGGCCGCCTTGGCTACGACGACAAGACCATCCTGGACAAGGTCAAGCTGCAGCTGACCCCTGGCGCGCGCATCGGCCTGCTGGGCCCCAATGGCGCGGGCAAGTCGACCTTGATCAAGAACCTTGCCGGGGAGCTCGAGCCGCTGTCCGGGCGCCTGGTCCGTGGCGAGAACCTCGCCGTGGGTTACTTCGCCCAGCACCAGCTCGACTCGCTGGACGACAAGGCCAGCCCGCTGCTGCACCTGCAACGCATTGCACCGACCGAGCGCGAGCAGACCTTGCGCGATTTCCTCGGTGGGTTCGACTTCCGGGGCAATCGCATCGACGAACCGGTAGTGAATTTCTCCGGTGGTGAAAAGGCCCGCCTGGCGCTGGCCCTGATTGCCTGGGAGCGGCCGAACCTGTTGCTGCTGGACGAACCGACCAACCACCTGGACCTGGAGATGCGCCTGGCCCTGACCATGGCCCTGCAGGAGTTCAGCGGTGCCGTGGTGGTGGTGTCCCACGATCGTCACCTGCTCAAGAGCACCACCGACGACTTCCTGTTGGTGGCCGACGGCAAGGTCGATACCTTCGACGGAGACCTGGACGACTACAGCCGCTGGCTGATCGACTATCGTCAGCGCAACGCACCGGTCAGCAGCACGACGGTCAATCCCGACAAGACCGACAAGAAAGCCCAGCGTCAGGCCGCCGCGGCCCTGCGTCAACAGCTTGCCCCGCACAAGCGCGCCGCCGACAAGCTCGAGGCCGAACTGGGCAAGGTGCACAGCCAACTGGCCGAAGTCGAGTCGGCACTGGGCGACAGCAGCGTCTACGAGGCCACCCGCAAGGACGAGCTGCGTGACCTGCTTGCCCGCCAGACCAAGCTCAAGCAGCGCGAAAGCGAGCTGGAAGAAGCCTGGATGGAAGCCTTGGAGACACTCGAGGCGATGCAAGCCGAGCTGGAAGCCCTGTCCTGATGGAGGCACTGCAAACGCTGCTGCCAGGCCACTGGATGGAGCCGTTCTGGCTGGGACTGCAGATTGTGCTGATCCTTGCCGCAGCCTTCATCCTGCAGCGTTTTGTGGCACGGTGCCTGAACCGCCTCGGCGAGCGTTACCCGCTGCCACCGGAGTTGCTGTTGCCCGTGCGTGGCACGCTGCGTTGGTTGATCATGGGCAGCGCATTGCTGTTCGTGCTGGAGCGGCTAGGTGTTTCGGCCACGGTGCTGTGGACGGCCTTGTCCGGATTTGTCGCGGTGGCGGCGGTGGCGTTCTTCGCCATGTGGAGCGTGCTCTCCAACCTGCTCTGTGCCGTGCTCATCTTCACCGTCGGGCCGTTTCGCATCGGTGATGTGGTCGAGTTGGTGGATACCCTCGACAAGCCAGGCGTGAAGGGGCGGGTGATCGCGATCAACTTGCTGTTCACGACCCTTCTGGAAATGCCTGATGCGGGAGGGGCGCTGGTCCAGGTGCCAAACAGCCAGTTCTTCCAGAAGTCCGTACGACGCTGGCGCGGCACCGAGATTTCGAATCAGGGACACGACGCTTCGATTCCCGGCGACTGACAAACCTGTAGAAAAGCATGGCCATTTCATCATCCGCGCACTAGCTTAGCGTTTTGCAAGATCGTCAGGCGAGGTGTGTGATGTCGTTGGACACGTGGTTGGCTTTCTTTGCCGCTTGTTGGGTAATCAGCCTTTCTCCCGGCGCCGGGGCGATTGCCTCGATGTCCAGCGGCCTGCAATACGGGTTCTGGAGAGGCTATTGGAACGCCCTGGGCCTGCAACTGGGGCTGCTGCTGCAGATCGCCGTGATCGCGGCCGGCGTAGGGGCGGTCCTTGCCGCGTCGGCCACCGCCTTCCAGGTCATCAAATGGTTCGGTGTCGTCTATCTGCTGTTCCTTGCCGTCAAGCAATGGCGCGCCCTGCCCATGGACCTCAGCGACAATTCGACCGTGCGGCCGATCGGCAAGCCCCTGAGCCTGATGTTCCGTGGGTTCCTGATCAACGTCGGTAACCCCAAGGCACTGGTGTTCATGCTGGCGGTGCTCCCGCAGTTCATCGATCCCCACGCGCCGCTGCTTGCCCAATACCTGACCATCGCCGCCACCATGGTGGTTGTCGACCTGTTGGTCATGGCGGGTTACACCGGCCTGGCGGCCAAGGTGCTGCGTTTGCTGCGCACGCCAAGGCAGCAACTGCGCATGAACCGCACGTTCGCCGGTCTGTTCATCGGCGCGGCCACGCTGCTGGCCACTCTTCGCCGTACTCCGGTCTGATTGAAAAATAAGGATCGTACCGGCGCGGTGCTTGTCTATCTCTGAGACGGGTGGGCGTGATCACCCGACTCACAGTGACTTAGCAGCCTGACGCAAGTGGTCGGCACGGCTGCTGCCAACAACACTATCAGGCTGGCGTCGCGGACGAACAGTCTGGCCGAGGAGAAATCATGGACACAATCAACCCAGAGTTTTCTGAATTGTTCGCTCAGCTTGGCCTGCCGGACGATGCGGAAAGCATCGACAAGTTCATCACCACGCATTCCCCGCTCGATCCGGATACCAAACTGGTCGACGCTCCGTTCTGGACCGATTCGCAACGCAAGTTTCTCAAGGACGCGTACAACGAAGACGCCGACCAGTGGATCATGCTGATCGACCAACTGAACGTGATCCTGCACTCGGAGAAATAAACGCCGAGCGGCACCTGTCGGGTAAATCAGCGTTGCTATGCTCAGGTAAAGACTCCGGGGGATAGTGCGATGAAAGACCCCTATGCACCAGGATTCTGGTGCTCCATGTTGATTCTGGGCACCCTGACTGGCGGTTATTTCTTCGGCATCAGGGATGCCTATCAGTTGGACCAGGCCGTGCACTTTCTCTACGCCGCCGCCGCTGTCACGGTCGCAGCGGCGCTTGGAGCCCTGGTCTGGATAGCCTGGCAGCAGCTGCGCCTCAACAAGCGTGAAGTAACCCAGGCCCGAACCTTGGTGACCATCTGGAATACCAAGGTGGCCCTGCGCCGTGTCGAGACTGTCTTCGATCGCTACTTCTGGGGGAGCTACTGGCACTCCGGCCGCACTTTCGAAGAGGTCATGGGCGAGCTGAAAGGTACGCCCCTGGAGCAGAGCCTCGATGCGCTCAAGTGCCAATGCCAGGAACTGGACCGCGAGACCCATGACCCACGTCATCGCTGGCTGGGTAATGCGCGGGACCTGTCGGGCGTCGCCACGGCCATGGCTCGCGAGCGCTATCAACTGGACCTTTGCGACACGCCGGTGGGCGGTAATCACGGCACGGCAGTGCTGAACCGTGATCTCGAGGTCCTGGTGTACACCTGGTCAGCGCGGCTGCGCAGCTTCGACCATCAGCTCGATGAGCTCGAAAGTACCTACCACTGATTACTCGCCGCGTATGTACTGCTCCAGCTGCCGGATGAGGCTCGCCTGTTCGGCAATGGTTTCCTTGACCAGGTCACCGATCGACAGCAGGCCGATCAACTGGCCGTCTTCCACTACCGGCAGGTGGCGCAGGTGGCGGTCGGTCATCAGGTTCATGCAAAAATCGAGGCTGTCCTTCTTGTCGACGGTGACTACCGGCGAACTCATGATCTCCCGCACCGGTGTCGCGGCAGAGGAACGGCCACGCAGCACCAGTTTGCGAGCGTAGTCGCGCTCACTGACGATCCCGACCACGTCGTTTCCATCGACCACCGGCAACGCGCCGATATTGTTTTCCGCCAGCTGCTTCACGGCATCGAGCACCGTATCGTCCGGTCCGATGGTATGGACGCTGTGGTGCTGGGACTTCCTCTTGAGTATCTCTTCGACGGTTTTCATACAGGCCTCGGCAGGTGAACAGGCATCGTTGCAACAAGTGGATAGGACAAATAAAGCATCGTGCACCTGCGGGCGCCAGGCAACGTGGAAAACGGCATCGGTCCGATTGAAAAACGTCATATAGCTCGAATAAGGATCCTGCTCGCTACTGAGGCTGGTAAATCCAGCTCTGTGGTTCGGTAAGTCAGCAACCCCGATGAACCTGTATCAGTTCATCTGACGGGTCACATGCTTGACGGATTGGTAGGCTGACAAACCCCAGGGTCCCAGTTCACGTCCGATACCGCTGCCTTTGGTACCGCCCCATGAAGTTTCGACGAATACCGCCTGGGGCGAGTTGATCCAGACATGGCCGACCTCCAAGGCATCGGCGACTCGCTCAGCACGTGCAAGGTCATTACTGGCAACAGTCGCTACAAGGCCAAAGCGGCTATCGTTGGCCAAAGCCAGGGCTTGTTCTTCGTCACTGAAGCGTCTTGCGCAGAGCACCGGACCAAACACTTCTTCTGTCCACAGACGGCTGTGAACAGGCACGCCCGTATACAGGGTCGGGGCAACGAACCAGCCGGCGCGGTCCACTATCGAGCCGCCGCTCTCGCAATTCAGCCCTTCACTACGGGCAATGGCAAAGTAGTCCGACACCTTGCGCCACTGCGCTTCGCTGGTCAGTGGGCCCATGTCGATTTCTTCGATCAGCGGGTTGCCGATGCGCAGTTTGTCGAAGGCTTCGGCCAGGCGTGGCAGCAAGGCCTCGGCGATACCGTCTTGCACCAGCAGGCGTGAGGTGGCAGAACACATCTGCCCGGCGTTCCAGCAGATGCCTGCAACAATCCACTCTACCGCCTGATCGACGTCGCAGTCATCGAATACCAGAATGGCGGATTTGCCGCCCAGCTCCAGGGTCACCGGACGGCAATGAACAGCCGCATCGCGCATCACCAGGCTCCCGACCGCGTTACTTCCGGTGAAAGACAACTTGTCGAGGCCGGCATGTTCGCTGAGTGCCGAGCCAGTCTGGGCCCTGCCTCCAATGATGTTCAACACTCCGGCCGGCAGGTTCAGCGCCTGCGCGATTTGGCCGTAGACCTGCTCGATCAGTGGCGTGACCTCGGATGGTTTCAACACCACGGTACAGCCTGCCGCCAGGGCGGGCGCCAGCTTCCAGGCGCTGGTCACCAGTGGGAAGTTCCACGGCACGATCAAGCCAACCACACCGACCGGCTCAAGGCGCGTCCGTGAGGTGAACCCCGGCGCTGCCAGCGCCACCTCATGGTTCTGCTGTGGCAGACGTTCGGCCAGTTCAGCGTAGTAGGTGAAGGTCGCGATAGCGTCGTCCAGGTCGACTTCGGCTTCATGGCGCGGCTTGCCATTATTTTGCATCTGCAAGGTGATCAGGCTGTCGCGGCGCTGTTGAAGCTGGTCGGCGAAACCACGCAAGTAGCGTGCTCTTTCGGCGGCCTCTGTGGACTTCCACATCGATAACGCCTGACGGGCGGCAGCGACAGCCTGGTCGACTTGCGCAAGGCTGACCGATCTCAATTCGGCAATCGGTCGAGCAAGGGACGGATCATGGACAGAGAAGACTTCAGCGCCTTCGCCAGCAACCCAGCGGCCGTCGATGTAGTGGGGCTTATCCATGGTGATGCTCCGGCGGTAGCGCATGGGCACTTTGGAAAGTGACAGGCTTGTGAGCGCGTATTTTGCGGACGCTCTCCAGGAGGATGGCGTCAGGGTGCAAAGGGCGGTGCCTCGGCAACTTCGATGAGCAGTGGTCTATCTGTCGGCGCCGCACGCAACAGGCTTTGCAAGTGAGCATGATCTCGAGCGCGCTCGGCCTGGCAGCCGAATCCGCGGGCCAGGGCGATGAAGTCTGGGGTATGGATGTCCACGCCTAGCGGCGTGATGTCACTGCGCTCCATGTAGCGCTTGATTTCGCCATAGCCCTGGTTATTCCACAGCAGCACGATGATGCCCACCCGCGCCTCCACGGCGCTGGCCAGCTCCGGCAAGGTAAACTGGATGCCGCCGTCGCCCATCAGGCTGATTACCGGCCGCCGCGGCTCGGCCAACTTGGCCCCGATGGCCGCCGGCAGGCCATAGCCCAGAGTGCCGTAGCCTGTGGAAGAGTTGAACCAGCGTCGTGGGCCGTCCAGCTCGACTAGATGGTTACCGCTGTATACAGGCTGTGTAGAGTCTCCGACGAAGCGAGCGTCGGGCAAGGCTTCGAGAATGCAATCGAAGAGCTGACGATAGTTCGTCCAGCCAGAAAATACTTCTGCCAGCTGCTTGCGAACGGCTGCGGTCCGTTGAGTACCGTAACGGTTGCCGTTGTTGGCAGTGGCTGGTAGAGCCTTCAGCAACGCACGCATGGCCTGGACCGCATCGCTCTGGATAGCGATGGTCGGCGCCTGGTTGCGATTGAGCTGCTGGGGGTCGATATCGATCCGGATCAATTCGCCACCGAGCCGGAAGTTGCCGTCGAATACCACATCGTAATCGGTTTCACCCAACTCGGTGCCAATGGCCAATACCACATCAGCCTCCAGCGCCAGCTGTCGCACCGCTACCAAGGACTGGTTGCTGCCGAGCAGCAGAGGGTGCAGTCCAGGCAGCAGGCCTTTGGCATTGATGGTCAATGCCGTGGGTGCGTCCAGCGCCTCTGCCAGTTGACGAACTTCACCTGTCGCTTCGACGCAGCCCCCACCGATCAGCAGCAATGGGCGCTTGGCTGCGCTCAGGCGACTGGCAGCCTGCTCGATCAGGCGCGCATCCGGCGACGGCCGTGAGCCGACGACCCGTGGCTGCACGCGAAGGTGATCAGCAGACGCCGTGATGATATCCAGCGGCATTTCGATATGTACCGGACGCGGCCGCTGACTATCGAACACGGCAAAAGCCTGACCCAGCACGGCGGGCAGTTCTTCGACGCTCATCAGCGTATGGCTGAAGGCACTGACGCCCGCTACCAATGCGCGCTGATTCGGCAATTCGTGCAGATATCCCTTGTTCAGGCCGAGGCGGTTGCGTTCATTGACGCTGGAGATCACCAGCATGGGTATGGAGTCGGCATAAGCCTGCCCCATGGCAGTGATGATATTGGTCATGCCCGGGCCGGTGATGATGAAGCATACCCCCGGCTTGCCACTGACACGCGCATAGCCATCGGCCATGAAGCCGGCGCCCTGTTCGTGGCGCGGAGTGATATGACTGATGCCACTGTCTGGCAAGCCTCGGTAAAGCTCGACGGTGTGCACGCCAGGAATGCCGAACACGGTATCGACGCCCCAGGCTCGCAGCTGCTTGACGAGGAATTCTCCACAAGTGGTCATGGCGGGTTCCTGTTGTATGGAAGGCGAAGGCGCAGGCCGTGAGGCCTGCCCTCATTGAGTTTCAGGCCGGACTCAGGTCAGGCTGTTCGCTGTGCTGGTGCGTCGAGCCAGCAGGCTGACAACGACGAAGCTGAGCAGACCGATGGCCAGGCTGTAATAGATCGGCGTATTGGCTTCCAGGCCATCCTTGAACATGAACACCAGAGCGGTCGCCGAGCCTAATGCCATACTGGTGATCGCACCGGCAGTGCTCGCTCGCTTCCAGTAAATGGCGCCCAGCATCGGGATCAGGATGCCGCCGACCAGCAGGTTGTAGGCCAGTGTGAGAGCGCCTATCACGTCATTGACCAGTAGAGCGATGACCAGCACCAGCAGGCCCGTGAGCAGGGTAAACAGGCGTGCCATGGCGAGACTGGACATCTGACCGCCGCGCAGCTTGGGCAGCAGGTCTTCGGTAATCGTGGTCGAAGCCGCCAGCAGGCCGGCACTGGCGGTGGACATCATCGCAGCCAGCGCGGCAGCGATCACGAGCCCACGAATGCCATCGGGCAGCGCACTCTGCACGATGGCCGCGAAGGCGTTGTTGGCGTTATCCAGTTCTGGCAGCAGTACCTTGGCGCACATGCCGATCAGTGCACCGACCAGACCGTAGAGGACGCAGTACACGCCTGCCACACTGCCGGCTGCGCGAGCCACTCCTTCACTGCGAGCAGTGAACACTCGTTGCCAGATATCCTGGCCGATCAGGATGCCGAAAAAGTAGATCAGGAAGTAAGTGACAATGGTGTCGTAGCCGATAGTGGTCAGGCTGAAGGCGCTGTCTGGCAGCCTTGCCACCAGTTCGTCCCAGCCGCCAATGCGATACAGGCAAATGGGCAGCAGCACGAACATCAGGCCAATGGTCTTGATCACGAACTGCACGATGTCTGTCAGGGTCAAGGACCACATGCCGCCGATGCTCGAATAGACCACCACGACACCCCCACCCATGAGGATGGCGGCCCAGAAGGGCAGGTCGAACAGTACTTGCAGCACCGTCCCGATGGCCAGGGTAGAGACCACGCTGATCATCAACGCATAAGCGAACATGATGGCCGCACTGGCTTGACGAGCCATTGGCGTATAACGGCGTTCGAGGATCTGAGTGACAGTGAAGACCCGCAGCTTGAGTAGTGGCTTGGCCAGGAACAGGTTGAGCACAAGGATTCCTGCACCTAATGCTGCACATAGCCAGAACCCGGAGATACCGTGCACATAGCCCAGGCGTACGGTGCCGACGGTAGCGGCACCACCGAGTACGGTCGCTGCCATGGTGCCCATGTAGAAGGCCGGGCCGAGGTTACGCCCGGCGACGAGAAATTCTTCCTGATTGCGCGCGCGGCGCATGCCATACCAGCCAAGCAGCAGCATGCCGGCGGCATAGACGAGTACGACGGAGATATCCAGGATCATGGTCTTGTTCTCATTGTTCTGGTGAACCCGAGCGTGCTGGCGCCCGGTCTTGATAGCGCAGCCAACGATTGCGTCAGACGACCTCGGCATCGGCTAGGACGGCGGGGGTAGCGCTTTTCAAGCGCACCCAGCGCGGTCCATCCGAACCGTAGACTTCGGCAGGCTCGGGAAACAGATTGAGCAGGACGAGGTAGAGCAGTGCAGCCATGCCCAGTGTGATCGGCAGGCTGACGTCGATGCCGCCGGCCAGGTTCCCCAGCTGGCCGACGTATTGCCCTGGCAGATTGACGAAGCACAGGCCCACCGCCGCGCTGGGTAGCCAGGCACCCAGGCCTCGCCAGTTCCAACCATGGTGGAACCAGTAACGACCACCACGCTGCCCACGGGTGAATACCTGAAGGTCATCGGCGTGGTAGACGCCGCGACGTACGATCAGGCCGAGAATCATGATGACCATCCATGGGCTGGTGCAGGTAATGATCAGCACGGCGAAAGTGGACACGCTCTGCACCAGGTTGAAGGCGAAGCGGCCGATGAAGATGAAAGCGATGGCGGCGAGGCCGATCAGTAACGTGGCGCCCGCGCGACTCATCAGTCTCGGGAACATGCTCGACATGTCCAGACCCGTGCCGTAGAGCGCCGTGGTCCCGGTGGACATGCCGCCGATCACCGCGATAAGGCACACTGGCAGGAAAAACCAGGTAGGCGAGATGGCCAGCAGGCCACCGACATAATTGTTGGCCTCGATGTACTGCGGCGCCTGACTCGCCACCAGGGTGGCGGTGCACAAGCCGAACAGGAAGGGAATCAGTGTGCCGACCTGGGCTGCGATCACTGCCAGCATGATCCGCATCTTGGGTGTGTGTCGTGGGATGTAGCGCGACCAATCACCGAGGAAGGCGCCGAATGACACTGGGTTGCTCATGGCCAGAATCGCCGCACCGATGAACGCAGCCCAGAAACCTGGCTGCTGCACACTGATGCTGCCTCTGAAGTGCACATCGAAATTTCCGGCGAAAGCGAAAATGCCGAGCAGGAACAACAGGCTCGATGCCCATACCGCGATCCTGTTGACCCAGAGCATGAAGCGGAAGCCGTAGATGCACACTACCAGCACCAGAATGGCGAACAGACCGTAGGCCAGGCCGAGGGTGAGACCATTCTCGGGCAGGCCGATAAGACGCTTGGCGCCACCGACCAGCGCATCGCCAGAGCTCCAGACCGATAGGGAGAAGAACGCGACTGCCGTGAGCAGCGAGAGAAAGGAACCGATGATGCGGCCGTGAACGCCGAAGTGCGCGCCGGACGATACGGCATTGTTGGTGCCGTTGAGAGCACCGAACAGGCCCATGGGCGCGAGGATGAGCGCGCCTACGGCAACCCCAAGAACGATCGCCCACATACCGGCTTGGAACGACAGGCCGAACAGCACCGGAAAGCTGCCCAGAACGGCCGTGGCAAAGGTATTGGCGCCGCCGAAGATCAGGCGGAACAGGTCAGTAGGGGAGGCATCGCGTTGGCTATCGGGAATCTGTTCGACACCAAAGGTTTCGATACGCGTCGAGTGGCTCATGTGTAACTCCAGCGCCTGTCACGGTTGTTATAAGGTCGGCATAGGCACGCAGACCCCTTTATTCACCCCCGATAGTCATCGGGTGGTGGTGCATTGGCAGTGCGGCAAGGCCGCGAGGAGCCGAACGGGCCCCATGCCCGTAAAGGGCGATGTATCGGCAGGCGGGCTCTTTGGCCCGCATCTGCTGCAGAGGGTCATGTCAGTGGGGGTAGCGTCGACAAGTGTTCGTGGCAGGCCAGCCAGTGCTCGCCGTGCAGGCGAAAGACGATGGTTTCGCGTTCTGCCAACTGCATTTCTTCCTCCCCAGTCCGCAGCCGGGTGGCGACATCGTGGTAAAGGATGGCCAAGTCACCTTGCATGTTGACGACGGCATTGCTCGAACGGCAGTCCAGTACGGCGAACCCTTCGCTCTGCCATTGCTGCCATAAGGCTTCGTACTCACGGCGCGAATGTAGTGGCTGCGCCAGGCTGTGAAAAATGAAGGTAGCGTCTTCGCTGAAGCAGCTGAAGTAACGCTTCGTGTCGTTACTGGCAAAGGCGCTCACCAGCTCCGCGGCTGCCTGCCGCAGCTGAGCTTCGCGACTCATCGGCTTTGAACGCCAGGCAGTACGCAGAGCATTTCGTAGAGCAGGTTGGCGCCTAGCAGTGAGGTATTGCCAGTGGTGTCATAGGGTGGCGAGACCTCGACCAGGTCGCAGCCGACCAGGTCAAGGCCTTTGCAGCCACGGATTATCTCCAATGCCTGGATCGTGGTCAGACCACCGACTTCCGGCGTGCCGGTGCCGGGTGCCCATGCCGGGTCGATACCATCGATATCGAAGGACAGGTACACGGGACCATTGCCGACCTTGGCACGAACCTCTTCCATCAGCGGCATCAAGGATTTGTGCCAGCACTCTTCGGCCTGTACCACGCGGAAGCCCTGCTTGCGGCTCCAATTGAAGTCTTCGGCGGTATAGCCCTGAGCCCGCAGACCGATCTGTACCACGCGATCGCTGTCCAAAAGACCTTCCTCCTGAGCGCGGCGGAAGGTGGTGCCGTGGGCGATTTTTTCACCAAACATATGATCGTTCACATCGGCGTGGGCATCGATGTGCACCAGTCCGACCTTGCCGTGCTTCTTCTTGATGGCGCGAAGAATCGGCAGTGTCAGCGTGTGGTCGCCACCCAGGGTCAGCGGGATGATGCCGTGGTCGAGGATGCGATCGTATTCCTGTTCGATGATGCGCACGGCGTCGAGCAGGTTGAACGTATTGATCGGCACATCGCCGATGTCGGCCACGTTCAACGAATCGAAGGGCGCGGCACCGGTGGCCATGTTGTAGGGACGGATCATCACCGACTCGGAGCGGATCTGCCGCGGACCGAAACGAGTGCCGGAACGTAGGGACGTTCCGATATCCAGGGGAATACCCACGAAAGCGGCATCGAGTTTATTCAGTTCTTCGGCTGCCTGTACATGGGGCAAGCGCATCATGGTGGCGATACCGCCGAAGCGGGGCATCTCATTACCGCCCAGGGGCTGATGGAGAAGGTTGTCCACAGGGGCCTCACGATTTGTTGTGGTTATCGTGAAGCGATTCTGGTGAGCAAGCGCTGCCGGACAAATCCTTCAGGCCAAATAATCAGTTCAGAGATTTCTAAACTATCGGCGGGTAGACTGACAGCTCGCGTTTGGATTTCGCCTGGAGTGAGCATGGCCTCTGTACTACCAGACCTCAAGTTGCTGCGCATCTTTGCCAGTGTGGTGCGCAGTCAGGGATTTGCTGCGGCGCAGCAGGAGCTCAATCTGTCGACGTCGGCCATCAGTACCTACATGAGCCAATTGGAAGGGCAACTCGGAATCGTCCTCTGTCATCGTGGACGGGGAGGTTTCAGCCTGACCAGCAAGGGTGAGCTGTTCTATCACGAAACGCTGCGGCTGCTTGCCGAACTGGAAGGTTTCGAGCGTTATTCGGCGGCGCTGAAAGGAGAATTGCGGGGCACCCTCAACCTTGGCGTACTGGATTCGACGGTCAGTGATCCGTCGCTGCCATTGGCTGAGGTGATCGGATCCTACAGCGAAGAGCATCCTGCGGTGCACTTGCACCTGGCCGTATCGAGCCCCGCTGAACTGCAGCTCGGTGTACTGGAGAATCGTCTGGACCTGGCCATCGGCGCTTTCTCCGTGCGTACCAATGGGCTGCTTTACCAGGCGCTCTATCGTGAGCAGCACTGGCTCTACTGCAGTGATCGTCATCCGCTGTACGCTCAGAGTCAGATTCCCGAGGAAGCAATCACCCAGCAACGCATGGTTGGGCGAGGATACTGGAGCCAGGCAGAGCTGGGGCGACATGGCTTCAAGCACAGTGCTGCGACCGTGGAATCCATGGAGGCGCAATTGATATTGGTACTGTCAGGCGCTTATATCGGCTATTTGCCAGAGCACTATGCTCATCCCTGGGTGGAGCAAAACCGTCTGAAGGTGCTGCTGCCGGCCACCTTTGGGTATCAGGCACCGTTTACCCTGGCGCTACGACGAGGGCGCTCTCGTGAGCCGCTGATCCAGAGCTTTCGTGATCGGTTGAAGGCGCAGTTGGAGGTCTAGATAAGCTGGCCCGGAGATGATCCGGCCTACCTGGGTAAGTGGCATCGACGAGAACTCTTCGAACACCAGGGCGCGGGGAAAGTATCAAAGCAATAAAAAAGGGCCAAGGTGGTGACCTTGGCCCTTTCGCATATGGCGCACTCGGCGGGATTCGAACCCACGACCCCTGCCTTCGGAGGGCAGTACTCTATCCAGCTGAGCTACGAGTGCAACGGGGCGCAATGATACCCATCTCCATTGATGGCGTCCATCGTCTTGATCTGTAGTCGTTTTCGCCAAGTAAATTCGGCCTAGGTAACGCTTGGACCGAGCCCGTTGCACATTGTCGCCGAGCCGCTCAAAGGGCGATGAATTCAGGTCTGACCCCCTCCACCCGATCGATCCGTGGCGGCAGGTAATTGCCGTCGCCAGTAAGCTGGTGCAGCAGCTTTTCGCGCAGGCGATGCAGGGCCACGCCGGTACGGGCTCGGGGATGCGGCAGGTCGATGTCCACGATCGACTTGATCCTCCCGGGACGCGGCTCCATCACTACCACGCGATCGGCCAGGTAGGTGGCCTCTTCGGCATCATGGGTGACCAGCAAGGTAGTAATCCCCGAGCGTTCGCGAATGGCCAGCAGTTCGTCCTGCAACTGTTGGCGGGTGAGGGCGTCAAGAGCACCGAAGGGCTCGTCCAGCAAGAGGATGCGGGGGCTGGCGACCAGACCGCGGGCGATGGCCACGCGCTGGGACATGCCCCCGGAAAGCTGGTGCGGATAGGCCGACTCGAAACCCTTCAGCCCGACCAGCTCAACGAATCCATTGACTTTCCTTGCGCGCTCGCCTTGGGTGAGCGGTTCGTTGACCAAACCCAGGGCGATGTTCTGCGCTACCGTCAGCCAGGGGAAGAGGCGGTGCTCCTGAAACACGATGCCGCGATCGCCACCAATACCGCTGACCAGCTTGCCGTCGACGTGAATCTGGCCGCTGTAGTCGGCATCCAGGCCGACGAGCAGGCGTAGCAAGGTCGACTTGCCACAGCCGCTGGATCCGACGATGGCGATGAATTCGCCTTCGTTGATGGACAGGTTGAAATCGCGGATGGCCTCGAAGGCCTGGCCGTCCACGGAGAATGTCTTGCCAACTCCGTCGAAACGGACCAGGGATTCTGCCGGGTCGGGTTGATTGGCCGCCTGCAGGGCCAGGATGTTGAAGGCGTTCATGCGTGTCTCCAGTGTGTGGCACGTGTTTCCAGACGTTGTCCGAGGTGGCCCAGCAAGGCACCTATCAGGCCGATGAGCAGCATGGCCGCCATGACCTGGTCCATGCGAAACAGCTGCTGTGCGCCGATCATCAGGCTGGCGATACCGCCATCCGATGGCATGAAGTATTCGGCACCGATGGTCCCCAGCCACGCGTAGATCAGGGAAAGGCGCAGACCCGCGAAAATGGTCGGGGCCGCACCTGGCAGGATCATTACCCGCAGGCGCTGAAACAGACTCAGCCGTAGCGCCAGCGCCGCTTCGCCCAGCTGTGGCGAGAGGTTGGCGATGCCACGCTGGGTAGCGATGTACAACGGGAAAAAGGCGGCAAGACTGACGAACACGACCTTGGCGACCTCGCCCAGGCCGAACCAGGCCGTAAGCAAGGGTACCCAAGCGAAGATCGCCACCTGCCGGAACGCCGACAGACTCATTCCAAGCACACGCTCGGAAGTCTTGGAAAGCCCTACCAGAAGGCCGAGCAGGAAGCCGGCGCAACCGCCCAACAGCAAGCCAGACAGCGTGCGTTGCAGGCTTCGTTGCAATGCCTCGAGCAACGAGCCGTCGGCCAGCCCGGCTGCCAGGCTGCGCACGACTTCCACGGGCGAAGCCAGGATGTTGCCGTCGATCCAGGCAAAGCTGTTGCAGGCTTGCCACAGCGCCAGAAGCGCCAGTGGCAGCAGCAATCCTTCGATACGACGCCAGCCCGAGGGACGAAGCACCTGGCGTTGCTCACCGGTGGCCGACTGTGGCCAGAACAGCAAGCGGCGCTCGATCGACGTGAAGCCTCGGTCCATGAGTGTCCCGACCAGGCCGATCACTACAATGCACAGGAACACGAGATCGAGCATGAACAGCTGCCGCCCCCAGACCATCAGATAACCCACACCTTCGCTGGAAGCCAGCAGCTCCACCGCGAGCAATGAAGTCCAGCCAGCGGCAAGCGCCAGGCGTACCCCCGACAGAAAGGCGGGCAGGGCCGCTGGCAGCAACAGCCGCGTGAATAGCAGGCGCCGCGGCAGGCGCAGGACCGCGGCAGCTTCTCGTAGCTTGGGCTGGGCATCGCGCACGCCTGTCAACGTGTGCAGGGTAACCGGTACTACTACCGCCTTGACCAGCACGACCAGCTTGAGCAGCTCTCCGATCCCGAAGAGCAGCATGAACAGGGGGATCCAGGCTAGCGTGGGAATCTGCGCCAGAGCGACGAACGTGGGAAAGACCAACTTTTCGGCACGCTTCGAACTGCCCAGCCAAGTGCCCAACAGCAGGCCTGTCGCGATGCCTGCCAACAACCCTCCTATGAGGCGCTGCAGACTTATCCACAAATGACTCCAGAGCTCGCCCGAACCGAACTCCAAAGCGCTGGCCCAGACCAGCGAAGGTGCCGGAAGGATCTGTTCGCTCATCCAGTGCAGTCTGCTGGCGGTGATCCAGAGTGTGGCAAGCGCCAGCGGCAGCAGCCATGGCAGGAGCTGGTACCCATGTATCTGCACGCGCGGCAGATCAGGAAGCAACCGCGCTGAAGTCTGGACTCGACTCATCTGGCATCCTTCGAGATGATTGTTAGTTTATTCATTTATGGAATATAAAAAAATTTATTAATGACTTCTAGAGATAAGACCACGCGCGAGGTTCTGCTGAAAAGGCTTGCTCGTTGCATTTCCCTCATAGTTTTTATGCGATTTCTGCAAGCGCTGGGCAAAGCCACGGTTCGCTTGGTTTATGCAAATAAACTATAAAAAAATCGCTTTTTATTATTTGTGGCTCTTGAAGCGGCAGGCATAGCTTCTGGTCCATCGCGCCGGCCGTCGTCGGTGGCAACCTGCCAAGGAGCCCCCCCATGAAAAAGCTGTTCAACCCAGTGTTCAGAGCGCTCGCCCCAGCGGTGATAGGCCTGTTGGCGGCCCTGCCATTGGTAACCTACGCAGCGCAGCCCGACGCCATCCGCATCGCCGTGCCTGATCTGAGTGCCGGGAGCCAGCCCAGTGCGGGTGGGGTGGTCGATGTCCTGCGCAGCCAGCAACTGCTTGAGAAAGAGTTTGCCAAGGACGGCATTCGTATCGATTGGCATTTCTTCAAGGGTGCCGGTCCTGTGGTAAACGAAGCCTTGGCCAATGGCCAGGCTGATTTCGCCTACCTGGGCGATCTGGCCGCTATCGTCGGCAAGGCCGGTGGCCTGGATACGCGAGTGCTTTTGGCCGGTGTGCGCGGAGTGAAAAGTTACCTCGGCGTCGTACCGGGCTCGGGTATCAAGACCTTGCATGACCTGAAAGGCAAACGCGTAGCCGTGTTTCGCGGTACCGCCAACCAGCTCTCTTTCGCCAGCGCGCTGGCCAGCCAGGGGTTGAGCGAGCGTGACCTGAAAATCATCAATCTCGACTTCAACGCCGCCAACGCCGCACTTGCCGCCCGCCAGATCGACGCGACCTGGGGTTTGTCCAGTCTGCTGTCACTGCGTGAGCGAGGCTTGGTGGAGCTGCCGATCAACTCGCGGGATCTGGAAGGCGCCGGCAGCACGCAAGCCGTGTTGCTCGGTACCGGTGAATTCATCCGCCAATATCCCGATCTGGTCGAGCGGCTGGTGAAGGCGCAGCTGCAAGCGGTGAAGTGGCTGAGTGACGAGAGCAACCGTGAAGCCTACGTGGATCTGGTGTCCGGCCTCTCCAATTACCCCAAGGTCATCTATCAGCAAGACCTGGCCAAGGAAGATCTGACGCACTACTTCGATCCGCGCCTGGATGCCGAATTCGTCGGCCTGTTGCAGCAGGGCATCGATCTGGCGGCCAAGGAACGCTTGATCCGCCGAGATTTCAAGGCCACCGAGTGGATCGAGCCACGCTTCCTCGATGCCGCCTTGCAAGGCGAGCCGGTTGTCCACGCCACCAACTGAACCCTCGAAGACCAGTTTCCCAACCCTGACTGTGAGGACCACAGCATGAGCACTGCCGCACTGGCCACCCTGGCAAATACCGTCGCGCTCGACATCCAGCCAATTGGCGGACGCATCGGCGCCGAAATCCGTAACGTAACGCTGTCCGCTGATCTGGACGCTGCCACGGTCGAGGCCATTCAGGCCGCCTTGGTCGAACACAAGGTGATCTTCTTCCGAGGTCAGAATCACCTGGATGACCAAGGCCAGGAAGCGTTCGCCCAACTGCTCGGCGAGCCGGTCGCTCACCCCACCGTGCCTGTGCATGAAGGCAGCAGCTTCCTGCTTCAGCTCGACGGTGCCGATGGTCAGCGAGCCAACTCCTGGCACACGGATGTCACCTTCGTCGATGCCTACCCCAAGGCGTCGGTGCTGCGTAGCGTGGTCGCCCCAGCCTCGGGCGGGGATACGGTCTGGGCCAACACGGCCAGCGCCTACCAGGAATTGTCCGAACCCTTGCGCGAACTCGCCGACAAGCTGTGGGCAGTGCATAGCAACGAGTACGACTACGCGAGCATTCGCCCTAATGTCAGTGCCGAAAAGCAGGAGCGTTATCGCAAGGTCTTCGCTTCCACGGTCTACGAGACCGAGCACCCGGTTGTCCGCGTCCACCCCATCAGCGGGGAGCGCAGCCTACTGCTGGGTCACTTCGTGAAGCGCATCAAGGGCTATTCGCAGAGCGACTCGGCACACTTGTTCGCGGTGCTGCAGAGCCATGTCACGCGTCTGGAAAATACCGTTCGCTGGCGTTGGCAGGCCGGTGACGTGGCCATCTGGGACAACCGCTCGACCCAACACTACGCGGTCGACGACTACGGCACCCAACCGCGTACCGTGCGCCGCGTGACGCTGGCGGGCGAAGTGCCGGTGGCGGTCGACGGGCAGACGAGCAGAACCACCCGCAAGGGTTGATCTCCAGCGCGCGCAACCTCCAGGAGCTGGCTTGCCGGCTCCTACTGGAGGTTGCGACGCCTGTGCAGGAGCAGGCTTGTCTCGCGATAGGGCCGCTGGCGCCACCGCGAATCTCAAACCTCCAGCTGCGCATCACTGGCGATCAACTGCCTCACCAACGCCTGTGCCAACGGCGACAATCCATAACCTACGCGGCTGACGATCCCATAGCGCGTATGGAAGGCGTCCAGATCCTCGGGTAGATCGGCCAGTTCCAGCGCCACCAGACCCAGGTCCGTCGGATAAGACCGCAAGCTGCTGCCGCAAGCGATGCCGATACTGTCCGAGTGCAGGACCACATTGAGCAGGGCATAGCCATGCTCGCACTCCACGCTGGGAATAAAGTCCTGGCGACCGCTGAGCTCGGTCAGGACCTTGCGAATATTCGGCGGGCGGAAGGACGTGGCGAAGGGGTAGTCGAAGAGATCGGCCGCGCGCACTTCGGCACGCTCGGTCAAGGGGTGCCCGGCGCGGCAGCAGAAATACCAGCGTTGCGGGGCGAGCCTGTGCACCTGGTAATCGGGATCGGCCTCGAACTGACGCGTATCGGCGACGAAGAATTCGATTTCCTCCGCGACCAGGCGACGGCTCAAAGCCTGCCAGTTATCCACCTGGAAGCACGTGCGTGCCGCCGGGTACTCGCTCACGAAGCGCGCCACCGCTCTGGGTACCAGCCCGCCCGCCGGCGCCGGCCCCGAACCGAAACGCACCATGCCCGTGGTAGCACCATTGAACTGGTTGATCGCGTTGGCCAGGTTATGCGCGCCGTGCACCAATCGCCGGGCATGCTCCAACACCAACTGCCCTTGACGTGTCGGCTGCAAGTCCTTGCTGGCGCGGTCGACCAGACGGCAGCCGACATTGTTCTCCAGCGTCTGGATGCTCCTGCTGAAGGCCGATTGCGAGAGGCTCACGGCTACCGCAGCGGCAATGAAACTGCGGTGTTCCATGAGGGCGATGAAGTGGCGAAGTTGCCGAAGGTCTATATGCATTTTCCACATCGAAAGGTTTGATGAAATGCAATTGCTGTCAAGCGTCTGCACCCTTATAAAGGGATCTACTTATTCCACAAAATATGTTTTAAACATATTTATATTCTTTAAAAGAATAAACAGCTGACGCGCGATTCGGTTCCGCCAACGGAAATGCTCGCCAAGGCTTTGCCCAAGGAGTGTTTCATGTCTCGATTGTCCCCCAGGCCGGCGCATACGCCTGCGTCTTCCCTGCACCCTCTTGCCGTCGCTGTGCTGTTGGCCGCCACGGGCTCCAGCCTGCCAAGCGTCGCCGACGAACTGCCGGTCCGCGCAGCCGTTGCCGAGCAGGACGCCAAGCTTGGCACTGTCACGGTCAATGCCCGTCGACGTGAAGAGACCGCGCAAGATGTACCGACCCCGATCAGCGTCCTGAGCAGCGAAACCCTGGAAACCCAGCGCATCTATCGCGTGCAGGACCTGCAACAGCTGGTGCCCAGCACCAACGTCGCTTATGTGCACGCGCGTCAGTCGAGCATTTCCATTCGCGGCCTGGGTAACAACCCGGCCAGTGATGGTCTGGAAGGCAGTGTTGGCATCTACCTGGACAACGTCTATCTGGGACGCCCGGGCATGGCGGTGTTCGACATGCTGGATGTCGAACAACTCGAAGTGCTGCGGGGGCCCCAGGGCACCTTGTTCGGCAAGAACACCACCGCGGGCGTACTCAACATCACCACGCGCAAACCTACCTTCCAGACCGAGGGCAGCGTGCAGTCGTCGCTGGGCGAAGATGGTTACTGGCAGACCCAGGGCAGCCTTTCCGGCCCGCTCACCGATACCCTGGCCGGACGCATCAGTGCCTATCGCACCGAAGACGACGGCTACGTGAAGAACATCTACAACGGAGACGATCTCAACGGCGGCAAGCGGCAGGGCTTTCGTACCCAATTGCTGTTCCAGCCCAGCGACACGTTCAACCTGCGCTGGATCGGCGAGTACAACGAGGAGGACTCCAACAACGGCATCCTCAGCCTTTACAGCACCGGCCCGACTATCAATGGCGTGAACCAGTACGAAAGCCTCGCGGCGGCGGCCGGTGCCACCCTGGTATCGGGCAAGGATCGCAAGGTCAATTTCAACGCCGATCAGCAAGTGACGGTGTTCCAGGGAGGGACCTCGGTAGAAGCCAACTGGACGCTGCCGAACGACTTCACCCTGACGTCGATCAGTGCCTACCGCTGGTGGGATTTCACACCGAGCAACGACGATGGTCTCAACGTCACGGCCAGCTACAACTCCGGTGTCTCGGTACGTGACAAGCAGTACTCGCAGGAGATACGTCTGGCGTCTCCCACTGGCGGTTTCTTCGACTACGTGCTGGGCGCCTATTACTTCAAGCAGGACCTGGACAACCATTCCTTCAACCTTTACGGGCCCCAGGCGGATATCTGGAACGCGACGCCGGCCGGCGCACTGGCCGATGTCACCAGCCTGGGCGACGGCCATATCGATACCGACAGCTACGCGCTGTTCGCCCAGGGTACCTGGCATGTCACCGACAAGCTCGACCTCACCGCGGGCATCCGTGGCACCTATGAGGAAAAGAGCGCCTGGATCGAGCGTGATGCACCCGTCGGTGGAGCGGCGGTCACAGGCGCCGCAGCCACTGCGCGACAGGGCAGGGCGGGCGCGTACGATTCCGGTGATCTCAACCAGTACAGCTTCAGCCCGTCCGGGCTGGTGAGCCTGAGCTATCGTTTCAACCCCAATCTGCTGGGCTATGCCTCGCTGTCCCACGGCGAGAAGTCTGGCGGCGTCAACCTGACCGTCGGCGCCGCGCCGCGCCTGGGTACCGATTCGCTGCTGGTCGGCACCGAGCGCGTCAACAACGCCGAGATCGGCGTCAAGAGCACGCTGCTCGACAGCCGTCTCCTGCTCAACGCCAACCTGTTCTGGGCCGATGTGCACGGCTATCAGGCCAATGTCTACGACCAGTTCAACCGCGTGCAGTACCTGGCCAATGCGGGCAGCGTACGCTCCCGCGGCCTGGAATTCGAAGCTACCGCACTGCCCATCCGAGGCTTGACGGTGAACTTCAATGGCTCCTGGAACGATGTGCGCTACACCGAGTACGACGACGCTCCCTGCCCGCCGGAAGCGAGCCGGCTCGACGCCAATGCGACCTGCGACCTCTCCGGCCACCAAGTGGTCGGCGCCTCGAAATACATCGCCAACCTGAATGCCCAGTACAAGTGGCAGCTCACCGATCGCATCGAGCCTTACCTCACGGCCAGCTATGCCTTCCGCTCGCGTGCCGTGGGCACCATCGATGACTCCGACTTCGGGCAGATCCCCAGCTATGCGCTGGTCAACCTGTCCGGTGGCGTGCGCGTGGACCAGGGCGATGGCGTGCTCGACCTGTCGCTCTGGGTGAAGAACGCCGGCGACAAGACCTACTTCACCAGCCTGTGGAACTCCGCCAATGGCGGCTATGCCGGGGTACTCGGCACGCCGCGTACCGTGGGCGCCACTGCGCGCTACGACTTCTGAACACAAGGAGCCTGTGATGAGCATCAAGACCTTCGGTCTCGCCGCCGCGCTGGTCAGCGGCCAGTTGGCCGCCGCCCCCAGCGTCTACCCTACCGGCGTGACACTGTATGACCCGGCCAAGGCCTGGAATGGCTATGTGATCTTCAGCTCGCCAGACAAGCAGACCCGACTGATCGACATGAACGGCAACGAAGTGAAGCGCTGGGACAGTGCCGGCTTCCCGGCTGCGCTGATCGATCCCAAGCTCAATGGTGGCAAGCGTGGTCATCTGTTCGTGCAGTTGGAAGAGGTTGCAGCACCCGGCAGGTTGGCTTCCGCTGGCAATGGGCTGCGCAACAAGGTCGTCGGCGAGCTGGACTGGAACGGCGCGGTGGTCTGGCAGTGGGGCGCCCAGGCGCCGGGTGGCGCAGCGCACCAGCACCATGATCAGCGCCGGTTGGCCAATGGCAACACCCTGGTGCTGGCCAACCGGCTGCATGCGGTACCGGGCTTCGCAGTCCCAGAGGTCATAGACGATGTGATCTATGAAGTCGACCCGAAAGGCAAGGTGGCCTGGAGCTGGACCGCATCCGAACATCTGGAGGAGTTCGGCTTCGACGCAGAGCAGTTGAAGCTGGTCCGCGCGAGCAAGAACCCGGACGTGTTCCATATCAACAATCTCAGCGTGGTCGGGCCGAATCGCTGGTACATCGACGGCGACAAGCGCTTCCACCCCGACAATCTGCTGATCGATTCCCGCGAGGGCAATTTCATCGCCATTGTCGATCGGCAGAGCGGCAAGGTCGCCTGGCGGTTGGGGCCGAACCTGCCGAAGCTCAACGGCTACGCGCCGATCAAGGTGCCGCGTCCGGTGGACCAGTTCTCCGGCCAGCACGATGCGCACATCATTCCCGAAGGCCTCCCTGGCGCCGGCAATCTGCTGGTCTTCGACAACCAGGGTGAAGCCGGCTACCCGCGCGTGCCGCTGAGCTTGCTGGGCGGTTCGCGGATTCTCGAGATCGATCCGATCAAGGGCGAGATCGTCTGGCAATACAGTGCCGTGGACAGCGGCCAGCCTGGCTGGGCTTTCTACAGTGCCTTCATCAGCAGCGCGCGGCGCCTGCCCAACGGCAACACGCTGATCGACGAAGGCAAGTTCGGCCGAGTATTCCAGGTCACGCCAGCCGGCAAGATCGTCTGGGAGTACGTCAGCCCTTATTTCGGCAAGGCCCCTATGGGCGACACCCGCAGCAATTGGCTGTACCGCGCATTACCGGTGCCCTACGACTGGGTACCGGAAGGTACTCCACGCGCCGAGCAGGCAGTGACGCCACCGGCCCTGGAGCAATTTCGCGTAACCACACATCCCTGATCCTTTCATTGCCTTGCGCCCTCGCGGGCGCCCTGGAGCCTTTCATGAATGCCAAGACTGAAACCCATGACCTGCCGGAAGGCGCGTGCATTACCGCCGCGGTCCCGACCCACGACCAGGCCCTGCTCGGTGACGTGGTCGTCAATCCTTACCGGCTGGCGCCGCTGACCGCGATCATTCGCGATGGCGGCCGGACAATAAGCGCCGCCCATGTGCGCGTGTTGGGCCGCGGCGATCGTGGTGTGGATATCAGTTACGAAGTATCCGACCGGTCACTGTGGACCTATGGGGGCATTCCGGTATTCGGCCTGTACCCGGACCACGTCAATCAGGTGGAAGTGACCTACAAGGTCGACGGCGAGCGTCAGCGCGAGCGCTACGAGATCTATGCCCCGGCCGTGCGCCTGCCGGTGGTCGCCAGGCAGACCGCCGCGCTGCCCGAGGTCGAACCCGTCAAGGTGGCGCCCGGCTTCGAGAAGCGTCTGTACCTGTTCAACCATCTGCTTGGCGATATCCCCGGAGGTCGCGCTTTCAAATGGAATGCCCTGGGTGGCGCCGCCGAATGGGATCAGGTCGGTAACAACTGGATTTCCGACAGCAACGGGGACGTGCGCTGGTACCTGGATATCGAGCAGATCCACGATTCCAACCACCGCGATACCCTGGGCGGGACCATGGGCTTCCAGCAGACCCGTGACGGCAAGCTGATCTGGGGCCAGGGCCAGACCTACTCCAAATTCGACCTGTTGGGCCGCCGTGTCTGGCAGCGCAATCTTCCGGACAAATTTGCCGACTTCTCCCATGAGATCCGCGAGACCGGCAACGGCACCTACCTGCTGCGAGTAGGTACCAGCGACTATCGTCGTCCGGACGGCAAGCGTGTGCGCTCGATCCGTGACCATATCATCGAGGTGGATGAAGCCGGCGACGTGCTGGACTTCTGGGACCTGAACCAGATCCTCGACCCCTATCGCGGCGAACTGCTGGAAACCCTCGGCAAGGCGGCCATCCAGCTGCCCAAGGGGGTGCGCAAGCAGGACACCAGACTGGCCAACGAACTGCTCGAAGGCGACTTGCCTTTCGGTGATACACCGGGGGTCGGAACCGGTCGCAACTGGGCGCACGTCAACGCCATCGACTACGACGCCAGCGACGACAGCATCATCCTTTCCGCGCGTCACCAGGGGGTGGTGAAGATCGGTCGCGACAAGCAGGTGAAATGGATTCTGGCCTCGCCACTGGGCTGGCCGGAACACCTCAAGGCCAAGGTGCTGACTCCGGTGAATGCCCAGGGTGAACCTCTGGTCGAGCAGGACGGTGTCTACGCCGACGGATTCGACTGGTCATGGACCCAGCACACAGCTTGGCTGACCCCTCACGGTACCCTGACCGTGTTCGACAACGGCTGGGGCCGCAACTTCTCGGCTACCAGACTCGACGGCAACTACAGCCGTGCGGTGGAATACCGTATCGACGAAACCGTTGGCACGGTCGAGCAGGTCTGGTCCTATGGACAGGAGCGCGGAGATGCCTGGTACAGTCCCATCACTTCGGTAGTGGCCTATCGCGGCGACACCGATACGCAGTTCATCTATTCCGCTTCGGTGAACTACCTGACTCCGGAGAAGCTCACCACCACGGTGCTCAACGAGGTCAGTCGCGGTACCCAGGAGGTCCAGGTCGAACTCAAGGTGCACAGTCGCCAGCCGGGCAGCGTTGGCTACCGAGCGTTGGTGATCGACCTCGACAGAGCCTTCTGATCCTGTCGGCGGGGCATCGTGTCCCGCCTTCTTCCGACGAATCGTGAAAGCCGACATTATTCGATGTCCAGATACTCGAACATCGTCAAGGTGCCGAGCCTTTCATGGAGGCTGATGGCCCTATCGCGGGACAAGCCCGCTCGCCACGCGTCTGCGGTGCGACAAATACCGGTGGCGAGCGGGCTTGTCCCGCGATAGGGCCATCAGCCTTACACAATATTCGAAAGCTGCAAGATAAGTCCCGGTATCTGAACATCGCATGCTTGTCGGTGACCCACTGACACCGAGATCGTCCTGCGGACCTTCCCAGGCAATGCTTCACAGTGCCGAAAATCGGCTTCCTACGCCGTTCGTTCTTTTTTTCGAACAGGCTCTTGTCCTTTACCCCAGCAGACCCTAGCATTCGTTTGAGATTTCAAACGGGTGCTGAACACTTCAGCCCGATGTGTGTGACGTTCAACAATCACCAATTCGCTCCGTGCGCGCACGGTGCTGTTAAGGGAAGCCGACATGCAGCTTAAAGACGCTCAGTTGTTCCGCCAGCAAGCCTTCGTCAACGGCGAGTGGCTGGACGCGGACAACGGCCAGACCATCAAGGTGACCAACCCGGCCACCGGTGAAGTCATCGGCACCGTGCCGAAGATGGCCGCCGCCGAAACCCGCCGCGCCATCGAAGCCGCCGACAAGGCCTTGCCGGCCTGGCGCGCGCTGACCGCCAAGGAGCGTTCGAACAAGCTGCGCCGCTGGTTCGAGCTGATGATCGAGAATCAGGACGACCTGGCTCGCCTGATGACCACCGAGCAGGGCAAGCCGCTGGCCGAAGCCAAGGGCGAGATCGCCTACGCCGCCTCGTTCATCGAGTGGTTCGCCGAAGAAGCCAAGCGCGTCTACGGCGACACTATTCCAGGCCATCAGCCGGACAAGCGCCTGATCGTCATCAAGCAGCCGATCGGTGTGACCGCCGCCATTACCCCGTGGAACTTCCCGGCCGCGATGATCACCCGTAAAGCGGGCCCGGCCCTGGCCGCCGGCTGCACCATGGTCCTCAAGCCTGCTTCGCAGACCCCGTACTCCGCCCTCGCCCTGGCCGAGCTGGCCACCCGTGCCGGTATCCCGGCTGGTGTGTTCAGCGTGGTCACCGGCAGCGCTGGCGACATCGGTGCCGAGCTGACCGGCAACTCCATCGTGCGCAAGCTGTCGTTCACCGGCTCGACCGAGATCGGTCGCCAGCTGATGGAAGAATGCGCCAAGGACATCAAGAAGGTGTCCCTGGAGCTGGGTGGCAACGCCCCGTTCATCGTGTTCGACGACGCCGACCTGGACAAGGCGGTCGAGGGCGCGATCATCTCCAAGTACCGCAACAACGGCCAGACCTGCGTCTGCGCCAACCGTATCTACGTGCAGGACGGCGTCTATGACGTGTTCGCCGAGAAGCTCAAGGCCGCGGTGGCCAAGCTGAAGATCGGCAACGGTCTGGAAGACGGCACCACCACCGGTCCGCTGATCGATGGCAAGGCTGTCGCCAAGGTCCAGGAGCACATCCAGGATGCCGTGAGCAAGGGCGCCAAGGTCCTGAGCGGTGGCAACCTGATCGAAGGCAACTTCTTCGAGCCGACCATTCTGGTCGACGTGCCGAAAACCGCCGCCGTCGCCAAGGAAGAGACCTTCGGCCCACTGGCGCCGCTGTTCCGCTTCAAGGACGAGGCCGAAGTCATCGCCATGTCCAACGACACCGAATTCGGCCTGGCTTCGTACTTCTACGCCCGTGACATGAGCCGCGTGTTCCGTGTCGCCGAGGCGCTGGAGTACGGCATGGTCGGCATCAACACCGGCCTGATCTCCAACGAAGTCGCGCCGTTCGGCGGCATCAAGGCTTCGGGCCTGGGCCGCGAAGGCTCCAAGTACGGGATCGAGGACTACCTCGAGATCAAGTACCTGTGCCTGAGCATCTGATCATCGTTTAAGGCTTTACCTCTGCCAGCGGGGCGCGAGAGCGACGTCTCGCTGGCCTTTTTTATACCCGCAGTACCTGGTGGCCCGGGCCCTGCAGCAGTCGATCAACGCATGCTGCCTGCAGTCGAATACCAGCCACCCCCCGAATGAAAGCGTCGCGATCGGCGACGCAATGAGGGCATTATGAGCAAGACCAACGAATCCTTGATGCAGCGCCGTGTCAACGCCGTCCCACGCGGCGTTGGCCAGATTCACCCGATCTTCGTCGATACCGCGAACAACGCTACCGTCATCGACGTCGAAGGCCGCGAGTTCATCGATTTCGCCGGCGGTATCGCGGTGCTGAACACCGGTCACCTGCATCCTAAAGTCGTTGCCGCCGTACAGAAGCAGTTGACCAAGGTCAGCCACACCTGCTTCCAGGTACTGGCCTACGAGCCGTACGTCGAACTGTGCGAAAAGATCAATGCCAAGGTTCCGGGCGACTTCGACAAGAAGACCCTGCTGGTCACCAGCGGCTCCGAAGCTGTTGAAAACGCCGTCAAGATCGCTCGTGCCGCTACCGGCCGCGCTGGCGTGATCGCCTTCACCGGCGGCTACCATGGCCGTACCATGATGACCCTGGGCCTGACCGGCAAGGTCGTACCGTACTCGGCCGGCATGGGCCTGATGCCAGGTGGCGTGTTCCGTGCCTTGTTCCCTAATGAACTGCACGGTGTCAGCATCGACGACTCGATCGCCTCCATCGAGCGCGTTTTCAAGAACGATGCCGAACCTCGTGATATCGCTGCGATCATCATCGAGCCGGTCCAGGGCGAAGGTGGCTTCATCACTGCCCCCAAAGCCTTCATGGAGCGCCTGCGCGCCCTGTGCGACCAGCACGGTATCCTGCTGATCGCCGACGAAGTACAGACCGGCGCCGGTCGTACCGGTACTTTCTTCGCCATGGAACAGATGGGCGTCGCGCCTGACCTGACCACCTTTGCCAAGTCCATCGCCGGTGGCTTCCCGCTGGCTGGTGTCTGCGGCAAGACCGAGTACATGGATGCCATCGCTCCAGGTGGCCTGGGTGGCACCTACGCCGGTAGCCCTATCGCTTGTGCCGCGGCCCTGGCCGTGATCGAAGTGTTCGAGGAAGAAAACCTGCTGGATCGCAGCAAGGCCGTCGGCGAGCATCTGATCACCGGTCTGCGCAAGATCCAGGACAAGCACTCGATCATCGGTGACGTCCGTGGTCTGGGCTCGATGATCGCGGTCGAAGTCTTCGACGCCAAGGGCTCGCTGACTCCGAACGCCGCTGCCGTGGCCCAAGTGGTTGCCAAGGCGCGCGAAAAGGGTCTGATCCTGCTGTCCTGCGGTACGTACGGCAACGTCCTGCGCATCCTGGTGCCGCTGACCGCACCGGACGAGCAACTGGACAAAGGTCTGGCGATCATCGAAGAGTGCTTCGCCGAACTCGTCTAATGTGACTTGTGTCAGAAAAAACCCGCTTCGGCGGGTTTTTTTATGCTCAAGCCAGAACCAGGGCACTATGGTAGAGAGAGGAATCGATCAGGAAGCCGCACAGGATTGCGTGCCAGGTTCGTTTGGAGAGTGACCTCATGAGCAGCGATGCCGACCCAAGCCCACCCTGCGTACTGATTGCCGAAGGCGATCCATGGGTGCGTGACATGCTGCGGGAAATGCTGCTCAGTGTCCGTTGCGATGCCCGCCTGCAGGTGTGTGCCGACGGTTCGCAGGCCTTCGCGGCACTGGCCAGTCGTCCGGACCTGATCATCGCTGCCCGTGAATTGGCCGGCATGGATGGGTTGGACCTGTTGCGAAACGTCCGTGCCAAGGGGCGCAGCCCTTCGTTGCCATTCATTCTGCTGAGCGATCGTAGCGACAGTGCAAGCGTGCGCGAAGCCTTGCCGCTGCATCCGACCGCCTACCTGAGCAAGCCGCTCAACCTGGAGTCCCTGCGCAAGCGCCTGGAAACCTTGCTGGCCATTGGTGAGCAGGTGACCTGCCCGGTCCAGCCGCTGCAACCTGGCGCGAGCCTGCCAGGATTTCTCGAGCAAAGGCGCGTGACTGCCGACGGTGCCCCGCTTTTGGCTGACGTAAGAATGGCCATCAAGCGCGCGCTCGACTCCCACGGTCTCGATCTCAAGGTGCTCGAAGGAGAGGTCCGCGACGATCCGCAGATCACTGCCGTGCTGATCGCCGCTGCCAACAGCGCCGCCCTGCACCGCGATGCGCCGGTCCAGACCTTGTTGCAGGCCCTGAACAAGCTTGGTTCGACGCAGAGCATGAACCTTGTACTGGGCTTGACGCTCAAGCGTAGCGCCCGTCTCAGCGACCCGGCGTTGTCCGCTCATGCCGAGCGGTACTGGCGATTGTCGCTGCATACCGCGGAATACGGTCGGAGCCTGGCCCGCGCCTTGAGGCTCGACGAAGAACGCTGTTATTGCGCCGGCCTGCTGCACTGCCTGGGTGAGCTCGCGGTGCTGCGTTGTCTGCAGGAATGGCAGCTGGCCGGCGGTGAACTCGACGAGCAGCGCATCGTGACGTCATTGCGCGAATTCGGGGCCGCCTTTGGCTCGGCCCTGCGTACCCGTTGGCGCCTGCCGCTGAAGTTGCGCGAATTGATTGCCGCCATCTACCAGCTGGGCGGTGGCGTCTATTCACGGGAGATTCTGGCGATGAGCCTGGCAGGGCAACTGGCACGCCTGCCGAACGACGAAAGCGTGGACAAGCTGGCGCAGAACAAGACAGCCCGCCTGTTGAAGATAGAGGCGGCGGAGCTGGGACGCTTGCGCAAAGTCCATAAACCCAAGGCCGGCGCCACGGCAGCGCCTTCTCCTCCGGCGCCGCCAGACTAAGCATCGACGCCGGGCGCCTTACCCTCGCACGATCCGGTTCTTGCCCTGCCGCTTGGCGCGATACATGGCGGCATCGGCACGAGCGAAGAGCTTGTCCAGCAACTGATCGTCCTCGGTCATGCCGGTGAGCCCCTGGCTCACGGTTACTCCGTAGACATGGCCGCCATGGCTGAAGCTCTGACGCTGGATCTCGCGCTGCAGGCGTTCGGCGATCTGTTCGGCGACCTGGGCCGTGCAACCAGGGAACACAGCGGCGAATTCCTCGCCGCCGATTCGCCCGAACAGGTCGCCGCGACGTAATGTGGCCTTTCCGCTGTCAGCGACGCGCTGCAGCACCTGATCACCCTTCTGATGGCCATAGGTGTCGTTGATGTGCTTGAAATCATCGATATCCAGCAGCAGGAACGCCAAGGGCGAGCCATCCTGCCGAGCGTTCTCGAAAGCTTGCTGCGCGCACTCGAAGAAGTGTCGACGATTGCTGCTCTGGGTCAGGACATCGATCGTGGCCAGGCGTTGCAGTTCGCCTTCGAGATGCTTCTTTTCAGTGATGTCCTCGGCGATACCCACGATGATCACGCGTTGATCCTGGGCGCTCTGATGCTTGATGAAGCATTTGTCGCTGAGCCAGCGCAGTTGACCATCAGATGTGATGATGCGGTATTCGCGGTCCTCCACGGCGCCATCGACCAGTACCTGAGCCAGGCTGCGCTCGGCGTATTCGAGGTCGTCGGGGTAAATGCTGTCGCGCCACTCGTTGTAGTCCGCCAGCACCAGGCCGATCGAGCGTCCGAAGATGCGCTCGTAGGCGGGGCTGACGTACAGGACCTGCCGGGTTTCCCAATCGAAGGCCCAGAGTGCGGCGTTGACACTGTCGAGCAGGGAGCTGTACAGCTGTTCCCGCTCGCTGAGGCGGGCGACTTCGCCCTGGGCATGCAGCAAAGCGAGGAGCGTCTGGGCAGCCTCGGGCGGCGGAGTATTATTGACCATGTTGCACGAATGGCTCTTGGCAGTGACGCGTGCGGCCATGACCCCCGGCCCGCCACGCAGGCGATATTGGCGTTTGGAGTCGTGCGCAAAGGCGTAAGTTCCAGCCTGCGGGGCGCGCGGGCTGCAGGCCTCAGGCTGCGACAGGTCGTAGCGAGTAGGTCTTGAGCTGGGCGGCAAAGTCGCGAAGAGACTGTATGCCGCTGGCTTCGGCCTCGAGTACCCAGTCCTTCATGGCGGCCAGCATGTCGTGCCCATTGGCGCTGGTACGTGCCCAGATCTGCTGCAGGGCCAGACGCTTCTCATAGATGATCTTCAGCGACTGGCTGTGAGCGAGCATGGTCTCGATATGCGCATGATGACGCTCGTCGAGCAGGCTGGGTTCCCTGGAGAGCAAGCGCTTGGCACGGCGGAAGCGATGACGCATCGAGGCATCGACCCGCGCCAGTTCCTGCTTGACCAATGGCGCGATGACCAGCTTGCGGTACTGGGCCATGATCTGGAAGCGGTTGTTGAGGATGGCCATGGCGGTATCCATGTCCAGGCTGCCCTTGCCCTCGATCCGGTGGGCGATGGGTGCCACCCGGTTTACCTTGGCCAGGCGCAACAGGCAGAACAGGCGGATCCACGCCCACCCCATGTCGAACTCCCAGCGTCGGACCGACAACTTGGCCGAGTTGGGATAGGTGTGATGATTGTTGTGCAGCTCTTCGCCACCGATGATGATGCCCCATGGCACCAGGTTGGTGGCCGCGTCCCGGCATTCGAAGTTGCGGTAGCCGAGGGCATGGCCCAGGCCGTTGACCACCCCGGCCGCCCAGAAGGGAATCCACATCATCTGCACCGCCCAGATGGTGATGCCGATGGTGCCGAACAACAGCAGGTCGATCACCGCCATGAGCACGATGCCGGTGTGCTTGTAGCGCGAATAGAGATTGCGCTCGATCCAGTCGTCCGGACAGTTCTTGCCATAGATGCGCAGCGTCTCGGGATTGAGTGCCTCCTCGCGGTAGAGCTCCGCGCCCTTGCGCATCACGGTCGAGAGGCCCTTGATCACCGGACTGTGGGGATCGTCCACGGTTTCGCACTTGGCGTGGTGCTTGCGATGCACCGCTGTCCACTCACGGGTGTTCTGCGCCGTGGTCAGCCACAGCCAGAAGCGGAAGAAGTGCTTGAGCCCGGCATTCAGCTCGAGCGAGCGATGCGCGCTGTAGCGGTGAAGATAGACAGTGACGCTGATGATGGTCACATGCGTCATCAGCAGGGTGACAGCCAGCAATTGCCACGCCGACAGGTCGAGCAAGCCGTAGTACCACATAGGTGAAAAAGCCCTCGGTAACACAGGAGAACCAAGTCCCGCATTATCCTCTCACGGGGAAATAAAACCAGTGGCCCGCGCTGATAGGGAGTCACGGGATGTTTCAGCCTTTATACTGCGGACTCTTTTTTCATGGGCCTACCCACCCGACATGTCCGTTTCTGTTCGCGACGCCTTGCGCATGGCCGCGCTCTACCTGGTGCTCTCGCTTCTCTGGTTGTTGCTGTCCGAGCAAGTGCTGGGCACCTTTGTCGATGATCCACAGACCCTTGTCAGAGGTCGTCACGCCAGCGCCTGCCTGTGGGTCGTGGTCAGTGCCGGGCTGATCTTCGTTTCCCGCGCCCGCCTGCTCAATTTCATGGGCATCGGCGCCCAGTTGCGGCGCGAGGACCGTGAGCGGTTGCGCATGGCCGCGGCGGTGTTCGACAGCACGCTCGAAGGGGTACTGGTGACAGGACGCGATGGCGTCATCGTGCACGTCAATCGAGCCTTCATGCGTATCACCGGCTACCAGCACGACGAGGTATTGGGCCAGCGACCCAGCAAATTCAAGTCCGGTCGCCACGGTGCCGAGTTCTATCAGGGGATCTACAGCGCCCTGTCCAAGAAGGATGAGTGGAGCGGGGAAATCTGGAACCGCCGCAAGAGTGGCGAAATCTACCCGCAATGGCAGACCATCCGTGCCATTCGCGATGACGCAGGCATCGTCAGCCACTATGTGGCAGTGTTCAGCGACATTAGCGCCATCAAGCACTCCGAGCGCGAGCTGGCCTACCTGGCGCACCATGATCCGCTCACCGACCTGCCCAACCGCCTGCTGTTCAACGACCGCGTGGAGCAGGCCATCTCCCTGGCCAAGGGCAACAAGCGTGGCTGCGCTCTGCTGCTGCTCGACCTCGATCACTTCCAGAGCATCAACGATGGTCTGGGCCACACCATCGGCGACCAACTGCTCAAACTCGTCGGGGGGCGCCTGCGCGACATCCTTGGCAGTGCTGGGACCCTGGCACGCCTGGGCGGCGACGAGTTCGCGGTGTTGCTGGAAAACTGCCAGCAGGTCGGCCAGGCGGCAGTGCTGGCGCAACGCGTCATCGACCAGATGAAAGAGCCCTTCGCCTTCGACGAGCACCGACTGTTCATCAGTGCGAGCATCGGCATCAGCCTGTTTCCCGCCGATGCCCAGAGCGCCGAGCAATTGCTGCGCAATGCCGATTCGGCGCTGTTCAAGGCCAAGAACAATGGCGGCAGGGCCTGCTATGCGCTGTACACCGAGGAGTTGACCGCGCACGCCCAGCATCGGGTCGAGACGGCGGGCGAGTTGCGCCGTGCGCTGGAGCAGGAAGAGCTGCAAGTGTTCTTCCAACCCGTGCACGACCTGTCTACCCGCAGGATGGTAGGCGTCGAAGCCCTGGTGCGCTGGGAACATCCGCAACGTGGCCTGGTTTCGCCGGCGGAGTTCATCCCCATTGCCGAGCGCACCGGAATGATCGCCGAGATCGATGCCTGGGTGTTGCGTCAGGCCTGCGGGCAGATGATGCGCTGGCAGGCGCAGGGGCGTGCCCTGGAATTCGTCGCGGTGAATATTTCCAGTCGTCTGTTCGGCCATCGCGAATTGTACGAGCAGGTGGCCGCGGTGCTGCATGCCACTGGCATGGATCCGGCCCTGCTGGAACTGGAGGTCACCGAGAGCGCCATCATGGAAGAGCCGGAGGTGGCCCTGGAACAGCTGCACCGGTTGCGTGGACTCGGCCTGCGCCTGGCCATCGATGATTTCGGCACTGGTTATTCATCATTGCTGCGGCTCAAGCTTCTGCCTGTGCAGAAACTCAAGATCGACCAGGGCTTCGTTGCCGGGCTGCCGACCGACGAAGACGATATCGCCATCGTCCGGGTGATCATCGCCTTGGCCCACAGCATGAACATGCAGGTGCACGCCGAAGGTATCGAGCAGGCCGAACAGGCAAACTTGCTCCTGGAGCAGCATTGTCAGCTTGGCCAGGGGTACTGGTTCGGCCGGCCGGTCCCGTCCGAGCAATTGCGTTGGGATTGAGCCGCGCGGTCCGGCTCAGGGTTCGATCGTGCCGATGAACTTGCGCAGGAACTGCCGGGTCCGTTCCTCGCGAGGATGAGTGAGCAGCGCCTTGGCTTCACCCTGTTCGACGATCACGCCTTTGTCGAAGAACACCACCCGATTGGCCACGTCGCGGGCAAAGCTCATTTCATGGGTGACGATGATCAAGGTCCGTTTTTCTTCGGCCAGCTTGCGAATGGTCGCCAGCACCTCGCCGACCAGTTCCGGGTCGAGCGCGGACGTGGGCTCATCGAAAAGGATTACTCCAGGCTCCATCGCTAGGGCGCGGGCGATAGCCACGCGTTGCTGCTGACCGCCCGAGAGCTTGCGCGGATAGGCGTCCTCCTTTCCGGCCAGGCCAACCTTGGCCAATAGCGCCCGGCCCAAGGTCACGGCTTGATCGCGAGGCGTCTTCTTGACCACCACCGGCCCTTCGATGACATTCTCCAGCGCGGTGCGATGGGGAAACAGATTGAAGCTCTGGAACACGAACCCGGCCTGCTGACGCAGGCGGCGGATCGCGCCTTGCTGATTGTTGAGGGAGCGGTCGGCGTCGATGCTGATGTCGCCGATGCGGATGCGCCCGGCGTCCGGTGTTTCAAGCAGGTTCAGGCAGCGCAGGAAGGTGGTCTTGCCGGAACCGCTCGGGCCGATGATGGCGACCACTTCACCCGTTTCGACGCTCAGGTCGATGCCGTCGAGCACGGTCTGGCCGTTGAAGCGCTTGGTCAGGTGCTCGACTGCGATCATGCTTCACTGCTCCCGGTCATGGCGGTTGGCCCGCGCTTCCAGGCGATGCTGGAAGTGCGCGAGGATACTGGCCAGCACCCAATAGATGAGGGCGGCGGCCAGGTACATGGTGAACACTTCGAAGGTCCGCGCGGTGATCAACTGCGCCTGACGGAACAGCTCCGGCACCTGGATGGTGGCTGCCAGGGCGGTGTCCTTGACCAGCGAGATGAAACTGTTGCCCAGCGGTGGCAGGGCGGTACGCGCGGCCTGTGGCAGGATTGCCCGGCGCATGGCCTGGGCACGTGTCATGCCGATGCTGGCCGCGGCTTCCCATTGTCCTTTATCGATAGAGCCGATCGCCGATCTCAAGATCTCGCAGGCGTAGGCCGCCATGTTCAAGGAAAAGCCGATAAGGGCTGCCGGCAGCGGGTCCAGCTCGATGCCCACCTGGGGCAACCCGTAGTAGATGAGGAACAGCTGTACCAGCAGCGGCGTGCCACGAAAGAACGATACGTAGATTCGCGCCAGCCAGTTCACGGGCCACACGCGAGACAAGCGCATCAACGCCAGGCCAAACCCCAGCAACAGCCCGAAGAACATCCCGCCAATGCTCAGTATGACCGTGTAGTACGCGCCCTTGAGCAGAAAGGGCGCGGAATCGATGGCCAGCTGTACGCTTTCCTCGATCATTTAGTGACATCGGCGCCGAAGTATTTTTCCGACAGCTTGGCCAGAGAGCCATCGGCGCGCAGCTTCTCCAGAGCCTTGTTGATGGCCTCGAGCAGTTCCGGCTCGCCCTTGCGCAGGGTGACTCCCGATTCCAGGCGCGAGAACGCATCACCGGTCAGGGCGGTATCCTTGGCTTTCTTCGCGTATTCGAGCGCGGCCAGCCGGTCGATCAGGATGGCGTCGATCCGCCCCACACGCAGGTCCTGGAACTTGCTTGGGTCGTCTTCGTAGGTTCTGATATCAGCCTTCGGCACTTCCTGCTTGAGCCACTGTTCGTAGTTGGTGCCGAGTCCCACACCGACCTTCTTGTCGGCCAGGTCGGCCGCGCCGTCGATCTTCAGCGCATCCTTTTTCTTCGCCAGTACCAGGGCCTGTATACCGGACACCGTGTAGGGCTCCGAGAAGTCGTACTTTTTCTTGCGCTCTTCGGAGATAGTGACCTGGTTGACCACCACATCGAGGCGCTTGGATTCGAGGGCGGCAAGGATCCCATCCCATTTGGTCGGCTGCAGCTTTGACTTCACGCCCAGTTCCTTGGCCAGCATTTCGCTCAATTCCACCTCGAAGCCGGTGAGCTTGCCGTCCGCGTCCACGAAGCTGAACGGTGGGTAAGTACCTTCGAGGCCGACGTTGATCACGCCTTTATCCTTGATCGTTTGCAGTTGCGCGCCGGCGAACGCCTGGCCGAGCAATCCGGTACCTAGCAACAAGGCAAGGCTGACATTGAGCAATGGTCTGGCGAAGTTGGACATGGCAAGCCCCGCAGGTGTGATGAAGTCGTGGATGGCAACCGTGGGATGGGTTGCGCAGGCTTTGAAAAAATAAACCTCGTGGCCCATCGCCTGGTCTCATGCAGTCGCAGCCCAAGGCGTTTCCGATCGCTGTCGCCTGTGCCGATGAGCTTGCCCGATAGAGGTTAGGCCAAAAATGGAGCTTCGGTTGTCCGCCTTATGTCCAGACGCTAGCAACGTGGCACCAAAGGATGTTTTTGCCCTTGGACTCATTACCGTAAAGTGGTGCGCAAACGGCGGCGCCCAGCGCCCTACCAACTGACCGCCCAGCAGGAGAACACCGTGAGCGAACAACCCGCAACAGGGCATTGGCAATTGCACAGCATCGTCAGTGGCTTGCGCAGTGCCCGTGAACAATGGCGTACCCGCAATGGCCGTAGCAGCGGCGAGCAGGGCGGACGCGAACTGCCTTCGCGCGAAGCCGTGCGGCAGATCCTCGAACAGCTCTGTGGCGCGTTGTTCCCCATGCGACTCGGCCCGGTCGACCTGCGTGAGGAAAGCGAAGACTTTTACGTTGGCCATACCCTGGATGCCGCCCTGACCTCGTTGCTGGCCCAGGCACGCCTGGAACTGCGCTATGCCGCGCGCCAGGAAAAGATCGACGAGGCCGGTGTGGACGCGCGGGCCCTGCGCCTGATCCAGGACTTCGCCGCGGCCCTGCCAGGCCTGCGCGTAATGCTCGATACCGATGTCCTGGCCGCCTACCACGGCGATCCGGCGGCGCGCAGCGTCGACGAGGTCCTGCTGTGCTATCCCGGCATCCTGGCGATCATCCATCATCGCCTGGCGCATCATCTGTACAAGTCCGGTCTGCCCTTGCTGGCACGGATAAGCGCCGAGCTCGCTCATTCGGCCACCGGTATCGATATCCATCCGGGCGCGCAGATCGGTCCGAGCTTCTTCATCGACCATGGCACTGGCGTGGTGATCGGCGAGACTGCCGTGATCGGCGAGCGCGTGCGTATCTACCAGGCGGTAACCCTGGGTGCCAAGCGTTTCCCGGCGGACGAGTCGGGGCAGTTGCAGAAGGGCCATCCACGGCATCCGATCGTCGAGGACGACGTGGTGATCTATGCCGGCGCGACCATTCTTGGGCGCATCACCATCGGCAAGGGCTCGACCATCGGCGGCAACGTCTGGCTGACTCGCAGCGTGCCGCCGGAGAGCAACCTGACCCAGGCCAACCTGCAACTCGACTGTGGCAACCGAGGCGTCTGAGTAGGGGCTCTCGAGAGGGATTCGAACCTTGCGCGTGGCTCCCGCGAGCCACCTGTACGGCCCCTCGGCAAATAGGGATGACCGTGGCGCGGGAGGCTATCCGTGGGCCGCCGCCAGTACCGACGCAAAGGTACCGACGGGCGGCAACGGGTCGCATTGATAGCCGATCCATGTTTAACTTGAACGCTTGTTCAATATAAACGCTGGTCCGCTGCCGGTGTTCAACAGGAGGATAACCTTTGCTGAACCCGTTCAACTCGAACCCTTTCCCCCGCGGTGAGGTGCACGCTCGATGAGTGCATCCGCTACCTCTTCCACCAGTAACATCCGCATGAACCCCCCGGTGTTCTACTTCGCGGCAAGCTTCATCCTGATCTTCGGCCTTGCCGTCATCGCCAACCCGCAAGCGGCGGGCGAATGGCTGCTCATGGCCCAGAACTGGGCGGCCAACACGGTTGGCTGGTATTACATGCTGGCCATGACGCTGTATCTGGTCTTCGTGGTGGTCACCGCCTTGTCCGGCTACGGCAAGATCAAGCTCGGTGCCGACCACGACGAGCCCGAATTCAGCTATCTGTCCTGGGCCGGCATGCTGTTCGCCGCCGGTATCAGCATCACCCTGTTCTTCTTCTGCGTTTCCGAACCCCTGACCCACATGCTCCAGCCGCCCCAGGGCGAGGCAGGCACCGCGGAAGCGGGGCGTCAGGCCATGCAGTTGCTGTTCCTGCATTGGGGCCTGCACGGCTGGGGCGTATTCGCCTTCGTCGGCATGGCCCTGGCCTACTTCGCCTACCGTCACAACCTGCCGCTGGCCTTGCGCTCGGCGCTGTATCCGCTGATCGGCAAGCGCATCAACGGGCCGATCGGCTATGCCGTGGATGGCTTCGGCATCATCGCCACGGTATTCGGGCTGGGCGCGGACATGGGCTTCGGTGTGCTGCACCTGAACTCAGGCCTCGACTACCTGTTCGGCATCGACCACACCCAGTGGGTGCAGGTCGGCCTGATTGTCCTGATGATGGGCGCGGCCGTGGCGGTTGCCGTGGCCGGGGTCGAGAAGGGCGTGCGGGTGATGTCGGACATCAACCTGTTCCTGGCCTGCGCGCTGTTGCTTTTCGTGTTGTTCGCCGGGCCCACCCAGCACCTGCTCAACACACTCATCCAGAACATCGGTGACTACCTCGGTGCCTTGCCGCGCAAGAGCTTCGATGTCTATGCCTACAACGGGCAGAGCGACTGGCTGGGCGGCTGGACCGTGTTCTACTGGGCCTGGTGGATCGCCTGGGCGCCGTTCGTGGGCCTGTTCATCGCACGTATCTCGCGTGGCCGGACGATTCGCGAATTCGTCTTCGGCGTGCTGCTGATTCCCCTGGGGTTCACCCTGGCATGGATGTCGATCTTCGCCAACAGCGCCTTGACCCAGGTTCTCGACCACGGCATGACCGCGCTCGGGCAGTCGGCCTTGGACAACCCGTCGATGACGCTGTACCTGCTGCTGGAGACCTATCCTTGGAGCAAGGCGGTGATTGCCGTCACCGTGTTCATCAGCTTCGTGTTCTTCGTCACCTCGGCCGACTCCGGCACCGTGGTGCTGTCGACCCTTTCGGCTCGCGACGGCAATGCCGACGAAGACGGCCCGAACTGGCTGCGGGTGTTCTGGGGAGCGATGACCGCGCTGATCACCAGCTCCCTGTTGTTCGCCGGTAGCATCGACTCGCTGAAGTCGGCGGTGGTGCTGACCTCGCTGCCGTTCTCGGTGATCCTGCTGACGATGATGTGGGGCTTGCACAAGGCCTTCTACCTGGAGTCGCAACGGCGAATCGCGCAGATGCATTCGCTGGCGCCCTTCGCCAACTCGCGCCGTGGCCGCGGCGGCTGGCGCCAGCGCCTGAGCCAGGCCGTCCACTTCCCGTCCCGCGACGAGGTCTATCGCTTCATGGACGACGTCGTGCGTCCAGCGATCGCCGAAGTCATGGAAGTGTTCGAGCAGAAGGGCCTGAAGATCATTACCCAGGATGACCCGAGCCATGACAACGTCAGCCTCAAGGTCGGTCACGGCGAGGAGCAGCCCTTTACCTACCAGGTACAGATGCGCGGCTACTTCACGCCATCGTTCGCCCTGGGCGGCCTCGGTTCGCAGGATCTGCGCAATCGCCGCTACTACCGCGCCGAAGTGCACCTGAGCGAAGGCAGCCAGGACTATGACCTGGTGGGCTACAGCAAGGAGCAGATCATCAACGACATCCTCGACCAGTACGAACGGCACATGCAGTTCCTGCATCTGGTGAGGTAGCTGAGATATTGCTGTGCGCCTGAGGGCCTGAAGCAGGACCGCCTGGTGGCTTCTGCTTCAGAACGGCGCATCTCCCAGGATCGTCGCTCGGTGCATGACCCGTCGCTGCGGACGATAGTCGTCCACCGCGTAGTGCTGGGTCACGCGGTTGTCCCAGAACGCCACGTCGTGCGCCTGCCAGCGCCAGCGAATGCTGAATTCCGGGCGGGTCGCGTGGTTGAAGAGCAGCTTCAGCAGCGCCTCGCTTTCGTACTCGTTCAGCTCGTTGATGCGGGTAGTGAAACCTTCATTGACGAACAGCGACTTGCGCCCGCTGACCGGATGCGTGCGCACCACCGGGTGGGACAACGGCGGGTTGCTGCGTCGGGTGGCTTCCCAGCGCTCCAGGTCTTGCGCGGTCGTGCCGAAGCGTTCGAGCGGGAAGGACTTGGTGAAGTCGTGGGTCGCGGTCAGTCCATCGAGCATCGCCCGCAGCGGTGCCGACAGTGCCTCGAACGCCGCGATGCCGCTCGCCCACAAGGTATCGCCGCCATAAGTCGGCACCTGCCTGGCACTCAGCACGGCACCCAAGGCAGGCGTGGGCAGGAAGGTGACATCGGTGTGCCAGACCGCGTTGTCGCGCACATCGGTCACGGCGGTGTCGAGGACCAGCACCTGAGGCGTTTCAGGCACGTTCGGGTAGATTGGGTGAATGTGCAGATCGCCGAAATAAGCGGCGAACCTTGCCTGTTGCGCGGGTTCAAGGGGTTGGTCGCGGAAGAACAGCACCTGGTGTGCGAGCAATGCCTGTTCGATGGCATCGCGATCGTCCGGCGCCAGGTCACGACGCAGGTCCACGCCACTGATCTGGGCGCCGAGCGCCGGGCTGAGAGGGGTAATGGTCAGGCTCATGTCATTCTCTTCCAAGGCGCCGAGCTGTCGGCGTAGTCAATCGGGATCAATGGTTTTGCCCATGCCAGGGCACCAGCTTGCGCTGCAGGGCGCGCAGGCCCATTTCCAGGGCAAAGGCGATCAGCGCGATCAGCAGGATGCCCAGGACAACCACATCGGTGACCAGAAATTGCGCGGCCGACTGCACCATGAAGCCCAGCCCGCTGGTGGCGGCGATCAGTTCGGCGGCCACCAGGGTCGACCAGCCCACGCCGAGGCCGATCCGCACGCCGGTGAGGATGTCCGGCAGGGCGCTCGGCAGAATCACATGACGGATCAGCTGAGCCCGGCTCGCCCCCAAGGACTGAGCCGCGCGCAGCTTGGCCGAGTCGACGGTGCGCACGCCGGTAGCCGTTGCAATGGCGATGGGCGCGAAGATCGCCAGGTAGATCAGCAGCACCTTGGACAGCTCGCCGATACCGCACCAGATGACGATCAGCGGCAGATAGGCCAGTGGCGGGATCGGTCGGTAGAACTCGATCAGCGGATCGAGGATGCCGCGCGCCACGCGGTTGTAGCCGATGGCGATGCCGACCGGGATAGCGGTGAGGATCGCGGCACCCAAGGCCAGACCGATGCGCCCCAGGCTCGCGCCCAGGTGCTGCCAGAGGCTGGCATCCATGTAGCCCTGGGTCAGCAGCGTCCAGCCCTTGGCAAGGATGTCGCCAGGCGAAGGCAGGAACAGCGGCTCGATCCAACCCGCGGCTGTCACCAGCCACCAGGCCAGCAGCAGCGTGGCGAGGGTCAGGACACTGATCCAGCGGGTAGCGAGCGGTCGGCACGGACCCGTGGCGGATACCGGGACGTTGCCCTTATGGGTGACCGGCAGTTCAAGGCTGCTCATGCGGACTCCTGCCGGCGAGCGGCGTTGCGTTGCGAGAACACGCGAGCGAGCACGTGTTCGCGGGTTTCGATGAAGCCTGGATCGGATTTGATCGCACGGGCCGATTCGCCAGCGGCATAGCGCTGGCCGAAATCCAGTTGCAGGCGCTCGACGATCCGCCCTGGGTTCGGCGCCAGCAACACCAGTTCGCTCGCCAGGAAGACGGCTTCCTCGATGTCATGGGTGATAAGGAAGATCGGCTTGGCGGTACGCTGCCAGACCTTCAGCAGCAGCTCCTGCATCTGCTCGCGGGTAAAGGCATCGAGGGCACCGAACGGCTCGTCCATCAGCAGTACCCTTGGGTCGGCGGCCAGCGCTCGGGCCAGGCCCACGCGCTGTCGCTGCCCACCGGACAACTGCCAGATACGACGGTCGGCAAAGCCGGACAGGTCGACCAGCGCCAACATTTCGCGCGCCGTGCGTTCACGCTGGGCGCGAGGCATGCCGGCCAGCTCCAGGCCAAAGGCGACATTGCCCAGGACATCCTGCCAGGGCAGTAGCGCATCGTCCTGGAAGACCACGCCACGGTCGGCGCCGGGTCCAGTGACCGGCTGGCCGTCGAGCGTGATGCGACCGGTACTGGGCGCGACGAACCCGGCGATCAGGTTGAGCAGGGACGTCTTGCCGCTGCCGGATGGCCCCAGGGCCACGACGAGCTGGCGCGGTCCCAGGCTCAGGTTGATGTCGGCCAGTACCGGGGTGGCAACGCCGGGGTACTGTGCGCTGATGCGCTCCAGTTCGAGCAAGGCCATGGCAGGCTCCGATCAGTGTGGGATGTAGTGGGCGCTGACGTAGGGCGCGTAATCCGGCAGCACGGCGTCGACCTTGCCTTGCTGCTTGAGGAAGGTGGCCGTGTCGGCAAGCGCCTGGGTGGTGGGTGCCCCGAGAGCGCCGATCTGGTCGGCTGCCAGCGGGTAGGTATTGCCCTCCAGCAGTGCCGGGATGTCGCCAGGCTTGGCGCCCGACAGCTTGGCCAATTTGGCGATGTTGTCGGGGTTCGCTACCCAGGCCTGGGTGTCCTTGCGGTAGTCGGCATAGGCATCAAGCGTCACCTTGGCGAATGATTTGACGACGTCCGGGTGCTTGGCGGCGTAGTCCTTGCGCACGATCCAGGCATCGAAGGTCGGGGCGCCTTTCTTGGCCAACTCGCCGGAAGTGATCAATACCTTGCCGTTTTCCTTGGCCACGCCCAGCGCAGGGTCCCACACGTAGGTAGCGTCGATGTCGCCGCGTTTCCAGGCGGCGATGATCGCGGGTGGGGCGAGGTTGAGGATCTGCACCTTGCCTGGATCGATGTTCCACGCCTTGAGCGCGGCCAACAGGCTGTAGTGACCGGTCGAGACGAACGGCACCGCGATCTTCTTGCCGATCAGGTCTTGTGGCGACTGGATGCTGTCGCGGGCGATCAATGCCTCGCCGGCGCCGATCTGGGTGGCGATCAGAAAGGTTTCAACGGGCAGCTTGCGGGTCGCGGCAGCGGCCAGCGGGCTCGAGCCGAGATAGCCGATCTGCACGTCACCAGAGGCCACGGCAGTGATCACATCCGCTCCGTTATCGAATTTCCGCCAATCGATGCTGGCCTGGCTGGCCTTTTCATAAGCGCCGTCGGCCTGCGCAACCTTGGCGGGATCGAGGGTCGTCTGGTACGCGACAGTCAGGTCGGCTGCCTGGGCGAGCCAGCTGGCGCCACCAAGAGCCAGGGCGGCGAGCAAGCGTAATGGGGCGTGCGGGATCATGGGTGGAAGTCCTCGACAGGCATCGGGTGTGATGGATGTCGAAAATCCTAAATGATCTAAGAAATATTATATAAATAACTTTTTTGCATTAGCTTAGGGGTATTCGGAAGGCTCCTGGAAAGCCGTGCGTCCAATCCAGTGGCACATCCTGGATCCCTTGCTAGGCTCCTTTGCCACAGAGAATAGGCAAGCACTATTAATAATGGATTTTTAATAGCTAAAAAGAATTACTAGAAAGGTTTTTTACAACCTTTTGTTTCAAAGGCTTAATCTATATTCCCTAAAAATCTTACCGATTTCTAAAACAGTCATTTTGGATTTATAGGATTGTCATTATCCTGTAACTGAGAGGGCGTATTAGACCAAGGTAGTGAAATGGTTAGTAACGATTGACGTCATGACCACACTTTGGTGCTAAATCGCCCATCGACGAAAGAGCCGGGCATCAGACCCTGCCTTTAGCGAAAGACAAAAATTAGAACGTAGAGGAGCAAATCATGTACAAGTCCAGCCTGGCCGTGGCCGTGGCGGTAGGGATTCTCGCCCAACAAGCAGGTGCTGCCGGTTTCGTCGAGGACAGCAAGCTGTCCGTCAGCTCGCGGACCATGTATTTCGACAACGACAACCGCGATGGCGGCGCCGATAACCGTGAATCGGGTCAGGGCTTCAAGCTCGACTACCTGTCCGGTTACACCGAAGGAACCGTCGGCTTCGGCGTCGACGTTCAAGCCCTGTGGGGTATCCACCTCGATGGCGGTCGTGGCCATCACCCAGACAACAGCAGCTTCTTCCCGAGCGACAGCGACGGTTCCGCCGTGCATGACTGGTCGCGCATCGGTGGCAACGCCAAGGCGCGCTTCTCCAAGACCGAGGTTCACTACGGTAGCGCGCTGGCGCCAGCCCTGCCGATCCTGGTGTCCAACGATGGTCGACTGCTGCCGCAGACCTTCGAGGGTGGCACCATCACCTCGAAGGAAATCGACAATCTGACCCTCAACGCCGGTCAGCTGACCCACGCCATGGGTCGCGCTTCGAGCAACCGTACCGGCCTGTCGGTGAACGGTGCTACTGCCGACAGCAACAAGTTCCGCTACGGCGGTGCTGACTGGAAGGTCACCAAGGACCTGACGCTGCAGTACTACTACTCGAACCTGGAAGACTTCTACAAGCAGCACTTCCTGGGCTTGACCCATGTGTTCCCGATTGCCGAGGACCAGTCCTTCAAGACCGACCTGCGTTATTTCGATAGCAGCAGCGATGGCAAGAACGGCGGGCCAGGTGCGTACAACTTCAACAACAACGGCGGTTACGAAAAGAACGACGGCAAGGTCGACAACAAGACCTGGAGCGCCATGTTCACCTACACCCTGGGTGGCCACTCGTTGCTGCTGGGTCACCAGCAAGTGGGTGATGACGGTGGCTTCGTCTGGCTGAACCAAGGTGCCGTTCGCGATGGCAACGGTCGTTCCGAAGGCGCTGGTGGCTCGAGCTTCTACCTGTTCACCGATAGCATGATCAACCAGTTTGCCCGTGCTGGCGAGAACACCACCTTCGGTCAGTACGGCTACGACTTCGCACGACTGGGCGTTCCAGGGTTGAAGGCATCGGTTTCCTACCTGCGTGGCGACGACGTGCGGTATCAATCCGGTAACGGCACTTATCACGAGTGGGAGCGTGATGCACGCGTGGACTACGTCATCCAGGAAGGCCCGCTCAAGGGGCTGGGTGCAAGCCTGCGTCACGGTGTCTACCGTGGCGAGGGTACCGAGGCTTCGGCTGACCAGGATCAGACCCGTCTGATCTTCAACTACACTTACAGCTTCCTGTAAGGGTGGATTCAAGAGAGCCTCGCCTAGTGCGAGGCTTTTTTGTACCTGTCGATCGTTATTCTTATAAGTTATAAATAAATCAATATTTATTCTTTTTGTTTTATTTCGATTGCAGGCACATTGAATCCATCAAGCGGAACCTACAGGAGCCCCGACCATGAGCCTCAGACTCGGCGACATCGCCCCAGATTTCGAACAGGATTCCAGCGCGGGCACGATCCGCTTTCACGAATGGCTCGGGGATAGCTGGGGGGTGCTTTTTTCTCATCCTGCCGATTTCACACCGGTGTGCACTACCGAGCTAGGATTTACCGCCAAGCTCAAGGATGAATTCGCCAAACGCGGCGTGAAGGCCATCGCGCTGTCGGTCGACCCGGTCGATTCGCACCATCGCTGGATCGAAGACATCAACGAAACCCAGGCCACCGTGGTCAACTTCCCGATCATTGCCGATGCCGATCGCAAGGTCTCGGATCTGTATGACCTGATTCATCCCAACGCCAACGACACCCTGACCGTTCGCTCCTTGTTCGTTATCGATCCGAACAAGAAGATCCGTCTGACTATCACGTACCCAGCCAGTACCGGTCGTAACTTCAACGAAATTCTCCGGGTGATCGATTCGCTGCAGCTCACCGACAGCCACAAGGTGGCGACGCCGGCCAACTGGCAGCAGGGCGAGGATGTGGTCATCGTGCCTTCGCTCAAGGACGAGGACGAAATCAGGCAGCGTTTCCCTAAAGGTTATCGCGCGGTGAAACCTTACCTGCGCCTTACTCCGCAACCGGATCGCTGATCACACGTTGCTTGCTCTACACCCAGCAGGGATCTTTGGGCCGTTTCGACGGCCCTTTTTTATGGGCGATAAAGGCGACACGCCAACGGCCCCAGAAGCCTGCACAAATCCTGCCCCCGCTGCTCCTGAGGCCTGCACGACTCCCTGTAGAAGTCCGCTCCTTCCGTAAGGCTACGCTGTCGCGAAGAAACCAACGCGTGGAGGGGCAGCGCATATCTTGTGGGAGCGGGTTTACCCACGAAGCAGGCACTGCGGTTCATGGCACCGGCTTCGCCGGTGTTCGCGGGCAAGCCCGCTCCCACAGGGTATGCGTCGCCTTTGCGAGCTTTGGTTTCTTCGAGACACCGCAGCCCCGTGGCTGGGCGATCTTTTACAAAGTTGTGCAAGCCTATAGAGCGGTGGCGTGCCAGGCTTTGTGCTATCGCGTAACGACGATGGAGCGAAATGCCTGCATATCTCTATATAGAATAACCAAATGAAAAAATATGATTTATAGATATATCAAACATACTGTTAATGTCTGCTCTACCAAGCGAGACATGCACCTCGCAGCTCTGGAATGAACCTAAGGAAGCGCTTCATGCTGGTCTTGACACTTGGCGGTAGCCCCAGTCTTCGTTCTCGCTCCGGTGTGCTGCTCGACCGCTCGCGCCAGTGGTTACAGACGCAGGGCGTCGAAGTGGTGAGCTTCCAGGTACGGGACTTCCCGGCCGAAGACCTGCTTCACGCTCGCTTCGACAGCCCCAGGATCCAACACTTTCAGCAACTGGTGCAGCAAGCCGATGGCCTGGTCGTCGCCACGCCGGTGTACAAGGCCTCGTTCGCCGGTGCGTTGAAGACAATGCTGGACCTGTTGCCCGAACGTGCGCTGGAACACAAGGTGGTACTGCCGATCGCGACCGGTGGCAGCATCGCTCACATGTTGGCGGTCGACTATGCCCTCAAGCCGGTGCTGTCGGCGCTCAAGGCCCAGGAAACGCTGCAGGGGATCTTTGCTGACGACAGCCAGATCGCCTACGGCGAAGGCTCCAGGCCGGCGCAACTGGCCCAGGCATTGGAGCAACGCCTGCAAGACTCGCTCGAACTGTTTCACAGTGCCCTGGCGCGACGGCCCAACCCTGTCGCCCCAGGCATACTCAACGACCGCCTGCTCGCTGCTCGCTGGAGCATTTGAGCCGGTACCCAGACTTTACCGTTGTCCCCACCTTACTCGCCCGCCAACGGGCAAGCAGGTGCAACCTGAACCCCATTCGCACTGGAGAGCGCCATGCGCACAATCTTCCTGCGTCGCGGTCTGGTCGCCCTGTTTGCGGCGGCAGTGACCTTCGGCGCCATTACCCAAGCCCAGGCACAGAGTCTGCGTATCGGTTACCAGAAATACGGCACCCTGGTGCTGCTCAAGGCCAAGGGCTCGCTGGAGAAGCGCCTGGCGGATCAGGGCATCGACGTCCAATGGACGGAGTTCCCCGGCGGCCCACAGCTGCTCGAAGGGCTGAACGTCGGCTCCATCGATTTCGGTGTGACCGGCGAGACGCCGCCGGTGTTCGCCCAGGCCGCGGGCGCCGATCTGCTCTACGTCGCGTACGAACCGCCGGCGCCGCACAGCGAGGCGATCCTGGTGCCCAAGGATTCGCCCATCCAGTCGGTAAAGGCGCTCAAAGGCAAGAAAGTTGCCTTGAACAAAGGCTCCAACGTGCATTACCTGCTGGTTCGCGCGCTTGAGGACGCGGGCCTGAAATACAGCGACATCCAACCGGTCTACCTGCCGCCTTCCGATGCCCGCGCCGCGTTCGAACGCGGCAGCGTCGACGCCTGGGTGATCTGGGACCCGTACCAGGCAGCCGCCGAACAGCAGCTCCAGGCCCGCACCCTGCGCGATGGCAAGGATCTGGTCGACAACCATCAGTTCTACCTCGCCACCCGCAACTATGCGTCCCAGCACCCCGCGGTCATCGGCACCCTGATCGAAGAGGTGCGTACGGTAGGCGAATGGTCCCAAGGCAACCCGCAGCAAGTGACCGACCAGGTTGCACCGCTGCTTGGCCTGCCTGCCGACATCACGCTGACCTCGGTCAAGCGCCAGGGCTACGGCGCTGTCCCGCTGACCGCCGAGGTCATCGCCGCACAGCAGAAAATCGCCGATACCTTCCATGCCCTGAAGCTGATTCCCAAGCCTCTGAGCATCAAGGACGTGATCTGGACACCCCCGGCCAAGGTCGCGAGCGCGCCTTGACGCATTGCTTGCCGGGGCGTCGCTCCGGCATGAACCCTTCAGGAGACAACTCCAATGAGCCTTGAAATATTCTGGTTTCTACCCACCCATGGCGACGGCAAGTACCTGGGGACGACCGAGGGGGCCCGCGCGGTCGACCACGGCTACCTGCAGCAGATTGCCCAAGCGGCGGATCGCCTCGGTTTCGGCGGTGTACTGATCCCTACCGGACGCTCGTGCGAAGACTCCTGGCTGGTGGCCGCGTCGTTGATCCCGGTAACCCAGCGGCTGAAGTTCCTTGTCGCCCTGCGGCCCGGCATCATCTCGCCGACCGTGGCGGCCCGCCAGGCCGCGACCCTGGATCGGCTGTCCAATGGACGTGCGCTGTTCAACCTGGTGACCGGTGGAGACCCGGATGAATTGGCCGGCGATGGCCTGTTCCTCAGCCATGAGGAGCGTTACCAGGCATCGGTCGAATTCACCCGCATCTGGCGCCGTGTGCTGGAAGGCGAAGTCGTCGACTATGACGGCCAGCACATCACCGTCAAGGGCGCCAAGCTACTCTATCCGCCCATCCAGCAGCCGCGCCCACCATTGTATTTCGGCGGATCGTCGGAGGCCGCCCAGGACCTCGCCGCCGAGCAGGTCGAGCTGTACCTGACCTGGGGCGAACCGCCCGCGGCCGTCGCCGAAAAGATCGAGCAGGTGCGTGCCAAGGCGGCGGCGCAAGGGCGCAGCGTGCGCTTCGGTATCCGCCTGCACGTGATCGTGCGCGAGACCAATGCCGAGGCCTGGCAGGCCGCGGACAAACTGATCTCGCACCTGGATGACGACACCATCGCCCGTGCCCAGGCCTCGCTGGCGCGATTCGACTCGGTCGGCCAGCAACGCATGGCCGCCCTGCACGGCGGCAACCGTGACAAGCTGGAAGTCAGCCCCAATCTGTGGGCGGGTGTAGGCCTGGTGCGCGGCGGCGCCGGTACGGCACTGGTGGGCGATGGTCCGACCGTGGCCGCACGGGTCAAGGAATACGCCGACCTGGGTATCGATACGTTCATCTTTTCGGGTTATCCACATCTGGAAGAGTCCTACCGGGTGGCCGAACTGTTGTTCCCACACCTGGATGTACAGCGTCCCGAGCAGCCACAAGGCGCTGGCTACGTGAGTCCGTTCGGCGAGATGGTAGCCAATGACATCCTGCCTCGATCCGCGTCGCAGAGTTGAGGAACGGAGCATGAGTCGTTCCACGTCATTCCTCTGGTCACAACGCCTCGCGCCTTGGGCCTTGCCCATCCTGCTGCTGGCGATCTGGCAACTGTCGGTCAGCGCGGGCTGGCTGTCGACCCGCATCCTGCCCGCGCCCAGTGCCGTGGTCAGTGCGGGCGTCGAACTGGTGAGCAGCGGCGAGATCTGGACTCACCTGGCGATCAGCGGCTGGCGCGCGGCACTGGGCTTCATCATCGGTGGCAGCATCGGCCTGGCGCTGGGCTTCATCACGGGCCTGTCGAAGTGGGGCGAGCGCCTGCTCGACAGCTCGGTGCAGATGATCCGCAACGTACCGCACCTGGCCTTGATTCCGCTGGTCATCCTCTGGTTCGGCATCGACGAGTCGGCGAAGATCTTCCTGGTCGCGCTGGGCACCTTGTTCCCGATCTACCTCAATACCTATCACGGCATCCGGAATGTCGATCCGGCCCTGGTCGAGATGGCGCGCAGCTATGGGTTGTCCGGCTTTGCCCTGTTCCGCCAGGTGATTCTGCCAGGCGCACTGCCTTCGATCCTGGTGGGCGTGCGTTTCGCGCTCGGGTTCATGTGGTTGACCCTGATCGTCGCCGAGACCATTTCGGCCAACGCGGGGATCGGCTACCTGGCAATGAATGCCCGTGAATTCCTGCAGACCGACGTCGTGGTCCTGGCCATCGTCCTCTATGCGGTGCTCGGCAAGCTTGCCGACTTGGCCGCCCGTGGCCTGGAGCGGGTCTGGCTGCGCTGGCACCCCGCCTATCAGACCGCCAAGAAGGAGGGCGCATGACCTCATTGAAGGAGCAGCCGCCCCGCCTGCTGCGTGGCATCCCCCTGGGCGCGCACGACGTGCGCAAGACCTTCGGCCAGCGGGAAGTGCTGCAGGGCATCGACCTGCACATCCCGGCCGGCCAGTTCGTGGCCATCGTTGGCCGCAGCGGCTGCGGCAAGAGCACCTTGCTGCGCTTGCTGGCCGGTCTCGACCAGCCCAGTGCCGGGCGGTTGCAGGCCGGCACGGCGCCGCTGGCGGATGCGCGTGAAGAGACGCGCCTGATGTTTCAGGACGCACGCCTGCTGCCATGGAAGAAAGTCATCGACAACGTCGGGCTGGGCTTGTCGGGCAACTGGCGACAACGCGCCCTGGATGCGCTGGAAGCCGTTGGCCTGGCCGAGCGGGCCAACGAGTGGCCCGCGGCCCTGTCCGGCGGACAGAAGCAGCGTGTGGCATTGGCGCGAGCGCTGATCCACCAGCCGCGCCTGCTCTTGCTGGACGAGCCGCTGGGAGCCCTGGATGCGCTGACGCGTATCGAGATGCAGCAATTGATCGAGCGTCTCTGGCGCAAGCATGGATTTACCGTGTTGCTTGTCACCCATGACGTCAGCGAAGCCGTCGCCGTCGCGGACCGCGTGATCCTCATCGAGGACGGCAAGATCGGCCTGGACCTGGCCGTCGACCTGCCACGGCCTCGTGCTCGTGGCTCGCACCGCTTGGCCGCGCTGGAAAGCCAAGTCCTGGACCGCGTTCTTTCGACCCCGGGCTCTGCACCTGACCCCGAACCCGTAACCCCTTTGCCCACGCAATTGCGCTGGGCTCACTGAACCCCACGAAGCCAAAAGGAATACCGCCATGACTATCAAAGCGATCAACGTCCGCAACCAGTTCAAAGGTACCGTGAAGGAAATCCTCGAAGGTCCGGTCCTGTCCGAAATCGACGTGCAGACGGCCTCTGGCGTCGTCACCTCAGTGATCACCACCCGTTCGGTTCGAGAATTGGAACTGGTCGTCGGCAGTGAAGTGATTGCCTTCGTCAAATCCACCGAGGTGTCGATCGCCAAGCTTTGAATGTGGTGATGGCTTGCGAACCCCTCGGCCTCGATTCGACCGCCGCCGAGGGGCTTGCGAGACAATGCAGGACGCTCCCGGGCAGGCGCCAGGGGAGAGGGAAGTTGAAGCGGCTTTCGCGCGTACCGACAGCCTGTTCAGCGCTTGGGCAGGTACGGTGGCAGGTAGAGCCCGACATAGGCATCGAATACACGCATGCCTTCCTCGGCCATGCGGGGTGTGATTTGTCCGTGCAGTTGCACGGAGCGGGCATAGACCCGATCGCCCAGCTCCATGGCCAGGGTGAACACGTCCATGTCAGCGGGCAGCGCCGGCAGTTGGAAATGCTGCTCGAAGAGCTTGTGCATCAGGTCGCCCAATTCCATGTCGTGCTGGCGATCGGCCTGGGTCACTTCGCTCAGCCCATGCTGGGCCAGGATCAGTTGGCGAGCGGCGGCGTCCTCGTTGTAGATCATCAACATGCGCTGCTCGACCAGGCGGGACAGGTCGTGCCAGGTCGTCAGCGTGCTGGTGTCGATCGGCGCCTGCAGGCAGGCGCGAAAAGCGCCGTGCACGTCACTGGTCAGCGCCTCCAGCAGGGCCGGTACGCTGGCGAAGAAGTGATACACCGAGGACGGCGGAATCCGCGCGCGCTCGGCAACGCTGTAGATCGACAGGCCGGCCACCCCCTCGTCCGCCAGCAACGCGCGCGCGGCCGCGAGAATCGTATCGATCCTCGCCTGGCTGCTCGCGCGCGGCTTGCGTGCGTTGGCTGACCGGGTCATCAGTTGCTGAGCCCCAGGATGCTGGCTTGATAGGCACCTACGAAGAGGTCGAAATCACCGACTTCCTGCTGCTCCAGCTTGGCCTGATCTTCCAGCGACTGGCGCGCGAGTGTCTCGAAAGCCGCCTGGCGAGAAGCCTCCAGCGGCTGGCCACGCAAGCTCTTGGCATGCGCCTGGCTCTGACGCAGGGAAAAGCGCACGAAGCTTTCCTTGTGCTCGGTCATGCTTGCCAGGACCTGGGCCGAGGGCGTCAGCGACGGGTCCAGCACCTTGCTCTTCTGCAGCGCCATGCTGCCGGCATGCTCGTCGCCGCCATGTGCCTGGTCGAGCAACGCGGCCAGAGGCGCGATGCGCTCGAGCAGCTCTTCGGCCCAGGCCTTGAGGGTAATGGACTGGCCATCGCGCTGCAGCTCGAGCCCCGGGCGACGGCCTTCCTTGACCACCGACAGGAAGTTGCTGGTGCAGTGGCCGCACTCGCGGTTGTCCAGCTGCGGGCTTTCTTCCAGCGCGCAGAACAACAGGAAAGCGTCCAGGAAGCGTGCTTCCGGCAGGTCGATCCCGACCGGCAGGAACGGGTTGATATCCAGGCAGCGCACTTCGACGTACTGCACGCCTCGCGCCATCAGGGCCTGGATCGGACGCTCGCCGGTGTAGGTCACGCGCTTGGGACGAATGTTCGAGTAGTACTCGTTCTCGATCTGCAGGATGTTGGTGTTCAGCTGTACCCACTCGCCATCCTTGTGCGTGCCTACTTCGACATAGGGTGCATAAGGCGTGGCGACAGCCTTGCGCAGGCTGTCGGTATAACTGGCCAGATCGTTGTAGCAGGGCGTCAGGCCGGCCTGGGCGTTGCTCTGGTAGCCCAGGTCGCTCATGCGCAGGCTGGTGGCGTAAGGCAGGTACAGGGTCTGCGCGTCGAACTCGTCGAGTTGGTGCGGGCGGCCGCGCATGAACCCGGCATCCAGGGCGGGCGAGGCACCGAACAGGTACATCAGCAGCCAGCTGTAGCGACGGAAGTTGCGGATCAGACCGATGTAGGCCGCCGACTGATAGTCGCGATCGCTCTGCTCGCCGCCTTCGGCCTCACGCAGCAGTGGCCAGAGGGTCTCGGGTAACGAAAAGTTGTAATGGATGCCCGCGATGCATTGCATGGTCCGCCCGTAGCGCAGGGCCAGGCCCTTGCGGTACACGTGCTTGAGCTGACCGATGTTCGAGGTGCCGAACTCGGCGATCGGAATGTCCGCCTCGGCTGGCAGCGAACACGGCATCGACGGGCTCCACAGGTATTCGTTGCCGAGCTTGGCGTAGACGAAACGATGAATGTCCTCGAGGTTCTCCAGCACCTGGGCCGGATCCGTCAGGGCCGGGGTGATGAATTCGAGCAACGACTCCGAATAGTCCGTGGTGATCTGCTCGTTGGTCAAGGCAGAGCCCAAGGCTTCGGGGTGGGGAGTCTGGGCCAGGCGACCTTCTTCGGTCACGCGCAGGCATTCGCGCTCAATGCCGTGCAGGCACTGCTTGAGCAGAGAGGGGTTGGCGCCGAGCAGGCTCAGGCGGCGGTTGAGGAGTTCGCTCAAGATGGATTCCTTCACGCGTCGGTCGCCCCAATATGGGGGTAGAAATGACGGTCTACAAGGGTAGGGACAGAGGAACTGGCGTAGTCGCCTGGTTTACGCAAGCTTCGGCAGTGCCAGCGCACTGCCGAAAGTACCGCAGAACAGGGTTTGCGGGCTAGAGGACAGCGAAGGTGCCTTGTGCCTTGGCGACCAGCTTGTCGTCCTGCCGCACGTCCGCTTCGACCACCAGTGTGCGTCGCCCGGCGTGCAGGACGCGGGCGATGCAGAGCACCTCGCCTTCGTTGACGCCGCGCATGTAGTTGATCTTGCACTCCACCGTCACGCTCTGCTGCTCGAAGCCGTGACTGCTCGAGCAGGCCAGGCCCATGGCGATGTCGACCAGGCTGAACAGGGCCCCGCCATGCAGGTTGCCGCCCCGGTTGCGCAGGTGCGGCTCAAGCGCCAGGGCGACCTCGGCAACGCCTTCGTCGAGGCGTTGCAGGCGGCAGCCCAGAAGTCGGCTGAAGGCACTTTCCATATACTCTGGCGTGGTCTCCATCACTTCCTCTTCAACTGTTTGGCGTTGGCGAACAGCGCCGCCATGGCATTGTTGGACGGCGCCGCAGTCTCACGCTGACGGGCCGGGGCCTGCTGCTGACGAGCGCCACCGCCCTGGGGACGGCTGCCACGATTGCCTTCCACTTTCTCGCCGGGCGTGTCGCTCATGCGCATGGACAGCCCGATACGCTTGCGCGGGATGTCCACTTCCATGACCTTGACCTTCACCACGTCGCCGGCCTTGACCGCTTCACGCGGGTCCTTGACGAACTTCTCCGACAGCGCCGAGATATGCACCAGGCCATCCTGGTGCACGCCAATGTCGACGAAGGCACCGAAATTGGTGACGTTGGTCACCACGCCTTCGAGGATCATGCCCGGCTCCAGGTCCTTGAGGTCTTCGACGCCCTCCTGGAAGGCAGCGGTCTTGAACTCCGGACGCGGGTCGCGACCGGGCTTGTCGAGTTCCTGAAGAATGTCGGTGACGGTCGGCAGGCCGAAGGTTTCATCGGTGAATTGCTTGGGGTCCAGGCGCTTGAGGAAGGCGCTGTCGCCGATCAGCGAACGGATGTCGCGGTCGGTGCCCGCGGCGATGCGTTGCACCAGCGGGTAGGCCTCCGGGTGCACCGCCGAAGCATCCAGCGGATTGTCGCCATTCATCACGCGCAGGAAGCCTGCCGCCTGCTCGAAAGTCTTCTCGCCCAGGCGGCTGACCTTTTTCAGCGCGGCGCGGGTGGCGAAGGGGCCGTTGGCATCGCGGTGCGCGACGATGTTCGAGGCCAGGGTCGCATTGAGTCCGGAGATGCGAGTCAACAGCGCCACGGAGGCGGTATTGACGTCCACGCCGACGGCGTTCACACAGTCTTCGACCACGGCGTCCAGGCCGCGAGCCAGCTTGACCTGCGACACGTCGTGCTGGTACTGGCCGACACCGATGGATTTCGGATCGATCTTCACCAGTTCGGCCAGTGGGTCCTGCAGGCGACGGGCAATGGAAACGGCGCCACGCAGCGAAACATCCAGGTCGGGAAATTCGCGTGCCGCCAGTTCGGAGGCGGAGTACACCGAAGCGCCTGCCTCGGACACCATGACCTTGGTCATCTTCAACGCCGGGTACTTGCTGATCAGCTCGGCCGCCAGCTTGTCGGTCTCGCGGCTGGCGGTGCCGTTGCCAATGGCGATCAGTTCGACCGAATGCTTGGCGCACAGGGCGGCGAGCACGGCAATGGTGCGGTCCCAGTCGTTCTTCGGGACATGCGGGTAGACGGTGGCGGTATCCAGGACCTTGCCGGTCCGGTCGACCACCGCCACCTTGCAGCCGGTGCGCAGCCCCGGATCCAGGCCCAGTGTGGCGCGCGGGCCCGCGGGCGCCGCGAGCAGCAGGTCATGAAGGTTATGGGCGAAGACGTTGATCGCCTCGCTTTCGGCATTGTCGCGCAGCTCGCCGAACAGGTCGGTTTCCAGGTGGGTATAGAGCTTCACCTTCCAGGTCCAGCGCACCACTTCGGCCAACCACTTGTCAGCCGCGCGGTTGTGGTTGGCCACGCCGAAATGCTTGCCGATCATCATCTCGCAAGGGTGCAAGGTACCGGGCAGTTCTTCACCGACTTTCAGCGAGGCGCTCAATATGCCTTCGTTGCGCCCGCGGAAAATCGCGAGAGCGCGATGCGATGGGGCGGTGCGCAGCAATTCGTCATGGGCGAAATAGTCGCGGAACTTGGCGCCTTCCTCTTCCTTGCCGGCCACCACGCGAGCGCTGAGGACCGACTCCTGCTTGAGGAAGCTGCGCAGCTTGTCCAGCAGGCCGGCATCTTCGGCGAAGCGCTCCATGAGAATGTACTTGGCGCCGTCCAGGGCCGCCTTGACGTCGGCCACGCCCCTGGTTTCGTCGACGAAACGCGCCGCCTCGCCTTCCGGCGACAGCTGCGGATCGTCGAACAAGGCATCGGCCAGCTCGCCGAGACCGGCTTCGAGGGCGATCTGGCCCTTGGTCCGGCGCTTCTGCTTGTAGGGCAGGTACAGGTCTTCCAGGCGGGTCTTGGTGTCAGCCAGCTTGATCTCGCGGGCCAGCTCCGGCGTCAGCTTGCCCTGCTCCTCGATACTGGCGAGGATGCTGGCGCGGCGATCGTCGAGCTCGCGCAGATAACGCAAGCGCTCTTCCAGGTGGCGCAGTTGGGTGTCGTCCAGGCTGCCGGTGACTTCCTTGCGGTAACGGGCGATGAAGGGCACTGTCGAGCCTTCATCCAACAGAGTGACGGCCGCTTCGACCTGCTGTGGGCGAACGCCCAGTTCCTCGGCGATACGGCTGTTGATGCTGTCCATAAAACCACCTGAAAAATTGTGAGTGCTAGAGGCCGCAAGCGGGCGTCGGGGCCGGCGGCGCTGGATAAAAGTCGCGCAGTATACCCCCGCAGCCGACGTCGTGGTGATGGCCGCAGGCCAGCCGGCAAAGGGCAGGAGTGGCACCAGGGGAAAAATCTGCTAACAATGCACACGGCACGTCACCCGGTGGCTACGCCATAATGCGCGCCGAGATCAGAGGAGTTATTCATGAGCAGCACTGCAATCCCCGCTGAAGGCGAAAAAATTCTCATCGTCGATGATGACCCGGGCTTGAGCAGCCTGCTGGAGCGTTTCTTCACCAGCAAGGGCTTCCGTGCTCGCGCAGTGCCCAATGTCGAGCAGATGGACCGCCTGCTCGCCCGCGAAGTCTTCAACCTGGTGGTGCTCGACCTGATGCTGCCCGGCGAGGATGGCCTCTCGGCCTGCCGCCGCCTGCGCGCGGCGAACAATCAGATTCCCATCATCATGCTCACGGCCAAGGGTGACGAGCTGAGTCGCATCAAGGGCCTGGAACTCGGCGCCGACGACTACCTGTCCAAGCCGTTCAACCCCGACGAGCTGGTGGCGCGGGTCAAGGCTGTCCTGCGTCGTCAGGCACCGAGCGTACCGGGTGCGCCTGGCAGCGAGGACGAGACGGTCACCTTCGGCGACTATTCACTGTCGCTCGCGACCCGAGAACTCAAGCGGGGCGATGAGGTGCACATGCTCACCACGGGCGAATTCGCCGTGCTCAAGGCCCTGGTCATGCATGCCCGCGAGCCGCTGACCCGCGACAAGCTGATGAACCTGGCCCGTGGTCGCGAGTGGGACGCCCTGGAACGATCCATCGATGTGCAGATTTCGCGCCTGCGTCGCATGATCGAGCCGGACCCGTCCAAGCCACGCTACATCCAGACGGTCTGGGGCGTGGGTTATGTATTCGTGCCGGACGGCAACGCCGGCAAATGATGTCGAGCCCGCGCGCTTGCCTCATCGCGGCAGGGCGTCCCGGACGGGACGCCCTGTTTTCGTCTTTGGCAGGCTGGCATTTCCAGCGAGCCGTATTCGCCCTTGCACTGTGTAGTACTCCCCGATGAAAACGCCTCTCTGGTTTCCGCAAAGCTTCTTCGCCCGCACGCTCTGGCTGGTGCTGATCGTCGTCCTGTTCTCCAAGGCATTGACCTTGGTCTACCTGCTGATGAACGAAGATGTGCTGGTCGACCGGCAATACAGTCACGGCGTGGCTTTGACCCTGCGTGCCTATTGGGCGGCCGACGAAGAAAACCGCGACAGGATCGCCGAAGCTGCCGGTCTGATCCGCGTGGTGGGTTCCGGGGTGCCCGAAGGCGAGCAGCATTGGCCCTACAGCGAGATCTACCAGCGTCAGATGCAGGCCGAGCTGGGCGAGGACACCGAAGTGCGCCTGCGTGTGCATGCACCGCCCGCGCTGTGGGTAAACGCACCGAGCCTGGGGGATGGCTGGCTGAAAGTGCCGCTTTACCCGCACCCGTTGCGTGGCCAGAAGATCTGGAACGTGCTGGGTTGGTTCCTCGCCATCGGCCTGCTGTCCACGGCATCGGCCTGGATATTCGTGCGCCAGCTTAGCCAGCCGCTCAAGCGTCTGGTATTCGCGGCGCGGCAACTGGGCCAGGGACGCAGCGTGCGCTTGCCGATCAGCGACACGCCCAGCGAGATGACGGAAGTCTATCGCGCCTTCAACCAGATGGCCGAGGACGTTGAACAGGCCGGGCGCGAGCGCGAACTGATGCTCGCAGGGGTATCCCATGACTTGCGCACGCCCCTGACCCGTTTACGTCTGTCGCTGTCGTTGCTGGCCAACGATAACGACCTGACCGACGACATGGTCCGCGACATCGAGGACATGGACGCGATCCTCGACCAGTTCCTGGCGTTCATCCGCGATGGCCGTGACGAGCCGGTCGAGGAGGTCGATTTCGGTGATCTGGTGCGTGAAGTGGTAGCGCCCTTCAACCAGCCTGAAGAGCAGGTGCGCTTGTGCCTGGAGCCTATACCGCCGTTCCCGTTGCGTCGGGTTTCGCTCAAGCGTCTGCTCAACAACCTTATCGGCAATGCGCTTCATCATGCCGGCAAGGGGGTCGAGGTGGCCGCCTATGTATCAGGAGATCACAGCGCGCCCTACGTGGTGCTGAGCGTGCTGGACCGTGGCGCCGGTATCGATCCCGCGGAACTGGAAACCATCTTCAACCCGTTCATCCGCGGTGATCGTGCCCGCAGCGGCAAGGGCACGGGCCTGGGGCTGGCGATCGTCAAGCGGATCGCCGCCCAGCACGGTGGCAATGTCGAATTGCGCAATCGGTCTGGCGGCGGCATCGAGGCCCGTGTGCGACTGCCTCTGGGCCTGCTGCTGCCACGCGACGCGGTCTGATCAGCCTTTGCCCTTGGTGCGGGTCAGGTTTGGCCCGCCGTTCTTCTCCAGGTGCTCGATGATCATTCCCGCCACGTCCTTGCTGGTGGTGACCTCGATGCCTTCCAGCCCAGGCGAGGAGTTGACCTCCATTACCAGCGGGCCGTGGTTCGATCGCAGGATGTCCACGCCGGCGACGCTCAAACCCATCACCTTGGCGGCCCGGATGGCGGTCATGCGCTCTTCGGGAGTGATCTTGATCAGGCTGGCCACGCCACCGCGGTGCAGGTTGGAGCGGAACTCGCCCGGCTTGGCCTGACGCTTCATCGAGGCGATGACCTTGTCGCCGACGACGAAACAGCGGATATCGGCACCACCCGCTTCCTTGATGTACTCCTGGACCATGATGTTCTGCTTCAGGCCCATGAAAGCCTCGATCACCGACTCGGCCGCCTTGGTGGTCTCGCAGAGCACTACACCGATGCCTTGGGTGCCTTCCAGTACCTTGATCACCAGTGGCGCGCCGTTGACCATCTGGATCAGGTCGGGAATGTCATCCGGCGAGTGGGCGAAGCCTGTGATGGGCAGGCCGATGCCACGGCGCGACAACAGCTGCAGCGAGCGCAGCTTGTCCCGCGAACGGGCAATGGCCACGGATTCGTTGAGCGGGAATACGCCCATCATTTCGAACTGGCGCAGCACGGCGCAGCCATAGAAGGTCACCGAGGCACCGATCCTCGGGATGACCGCATCGAAACCCTCCAGCGGCTTGCCGCGATAGTGGATCTGCGGCTTGTGACTGGCAATGTTCATATAGGCGCGAAGGGTGTCGATGACCACCACCTCGTGGCCACGCTGAGTGCCGGCTTCGACCAGACGACGAGTGGAATACAGACGCGGATTGCGCGACAGCACAGCGATCTTCATGCAGCACCTGTGGCAGGGAAAAGGGTGGCCGGAAAGGCCGGTTTGTCCTGGACGTACTTGAGGCCCGGGTTGACGACGAGCTGACCGTGAATCAGTGCCTTGGAACCTAGCAACAGCCGATAGCGCATGGCCTTGCGGCAGGCGAGGGTGAACTCGACCTCCCAGACCCGATCGCCCAGCGCCAGAGGCGTGCGGATCACATAGCGCACCTGCGCGTGGCCGTTGGAGCTCTTGATGGTCTTCATGGTCACCAACGGTGCTTCGCAGTGGCGGTGACGCAACTGCACCATCGACCCCAGGTGCGCATTGAAACGTACCCAGGGCTTGCCATCGCGTTCGAACGGCTCGACCTCGGTGGCATGCAGGCTGGAGGTGCTGGCACCGGTGTCGATCTTGGCGCGAAGGCCTGCGACCCCGAGGTCGGGCAAGGCGACCCATTCGCGCAGGCCGATCACTGTCAGATGGTCAAATGTCTTCAAGATGCACAACCTGCGGTAAAGAGGTGAACTGTAAGCACGCCGAGGACTTTTTGCATCCGTCAGTTACGGTAGTACAGTTCCATGAAAGACTGAATTCGAGGATAAGCGATGGCATACAAGTCGGAAGAAGACGACAAGGTTCGTCTGGACAAATGGCTATGGGCGGCACGATTCTACAAGACTCGGGCACTGGCCAAGGCCGCAATCGAGAGTGGCAAGGTGCATTGCCGGGGCGAGCGTTGCAAGCCCGGCAAGGAACCCCGCGTGGGCGATGAGTTCCTCCTGCGCACCGGATTCGACGAGCGCACCGTGGTAGTGAAGGCGCTATCGGCCGTGCGCCGAGGAGCGCCTGAGGCACAACTGTTGTACGAAGAGACCCCGGACAGCCTGCGCCGCCGTGAAGAAGCGGCGGCGCTGCGCAAGTCGGGCGCGCTGGGCGTCAGTACCGATGGCCGGCCGACCAAGAAACAGCGTCGGCAGATCCATCAGCTGCACGGCAACTATGACTAGACTGGATAGCGGAGCACTTCAAGGCGGCCCAGTACGGGAAGCCGAGCCAGTCCACGAAACAGCGGTGCGGTCCAGCGCAGCAAAGCCGCGCTGCCCTTGGCGGCAAGCGGGGTATAGCAGCTCCAGCCAATGGCGAAAATGGCCATCAGCAGCCCACCGATGTAGTCGTCCTGGCCCCAATGGGCGCCCGCGACCAGGCGGGGCAACATGAACAACAGCGCCAGCCCCCAGATCACCAGGTGCTGGAGCAAACGGCGAGCGAACAGGCTCATGAACAGCGCCCAGACCAGCAGTACCGAAGCATGGTCGCCTGGGAAACTCTGGCTTGAACGGTCCTTTAGCTCCCAGCGCGCTTCCAGGTCCGGATAGAAGTCACTGAGGTGAATGGCATCGGGAAACACCATCGAAGGACTGTTGTGTTGCCATCCCATGGCATCGGTCCACTTGGAAAACAGTGCGCGCACCACCACTAAGAGCAACAGGGTTACCAAAAAGCCGAAGAAGGCCTCACGAATCTTGACCGCCTTGAATACCCAATTGCCGCGGATCAAGACGGCAAGGAGGATAAGGCCGACAACGATGTCGAAAGGACGCATGCTCCCGACAGTCCATACATGACGCCATGTCGTATTGGTCGCTAAGGGGCCATTGAGCGCGTGGAACAGCCACTCGTCGAATGTCAGGCAAAGGATCTGGCCAAAAGGCCATAGCCAGAAACACAGTAGGGCCATGGGCAGCAAGGTGCAGACTGCCAGTGGGCCGATGGACCACCTTTCTTGGAAGAGTGGCCGATTGTCCATAAGATACCTCTATTGCAAACGTAAGACTGTAGTGCTCTCGGGAGCGCTCTGGATCAGGCTCAACAAGCCTGCAAACATTTTGTCACCATTTTTTAGATAGCCAAAACCTATGTCTGACTTGCCTGATACCGATTCGACCCAGCGTTTTCTTTTCGACGACCGCGATATCCGTGGTGAATGGGTAACGCTGGAACACAGCTACGCCGATGTGCTGGCGCGCCATCCCTATCCTCAACCGGTCGCCCTGCTGCTTGGCGAGCTCATGGCCGCCGCCGCTCTGCTGGTCGGTACGCTCAAGTTCGACGGCCTGCTGATACTGCAGGCACGCTCCGAAGGGCCGATTCCCATGCTCATGGTGGAATGCTCGAGCGAGCACGATATCCGTGGCATGGCCCGTTATGAGGCCGACCTGATCGCTCCAGACGCCACTCTGTCGCAGCTGATGCCCGAAGGCGCCCTGGCCTTGACCATCGATCCCATCAAGGGGCAGCGTTACCAGGGCATCGTCGACCTGCACGGGGCGGACCTTTCGGAATGCTTCACCAATTACTTCATCCAGTCGCAGCAGCTCAACACGCGCTTCTGGCTCGACGCGCGGGACGGTCGCGCTCGCGGACTGCTGCTGCAGCAGTTGCCGGCGGACCGCCAGCGGGACGAGGAAGAACGCGACGAAAGCTGGCAGCATGTGGTTGCCATGGCCGGGACGCTCAGTGCCGATGAATGGGCGCTCGACAACGAAACCTTGCTGCACCGTCTCTACCATGAAGACGCCGTGCGCATGTTCGAAAGCCAGGCGCTGCGGTTCCGCTGCAGCTGCTCGCGAGAGCGATCCGGCAACGCGTTGGTCAGTCTGGGCCTGGAAGATGCCAGTCAACTGGTCGAAGAGTGCGGGGGGCAGGTAGAGATCGATTGCCAGTTCTGTAATCAGCGCTACTTCTTCGATAACACCGATGTGGCGCAACTCTTTGCAGGTGGCGGAACGGACGAGCCGTCAGAAACTCGTCACTGAAACGTTTCACTTCGGGACTTTTTCCTGTCTAACCGCGCTAAACCGCTGTTCTGACAGGAGGGCCCTACTTTTTTTGGGCGTTTCTGGCATAATCCGGCCACTTTTTTCGCTGTAGTAGTTTGAAACGAACAACTACAAAACGTTTGGAGCACTCGGCCGCAGGCCGGATGGGGAAATCTCATGACGCAAGCCATCAACACCGTGTACACCGACCTGAGCGTCGATGAGCTGGTAAAAGAAGCGCTGAACCGCGGTGAAGGCGAGCTGGCCGATACTGGCGCGCTGGTCGTGAAAACCGGTCATCGAACAGGCCGCTCGCCGGCTGATCGTTTCATCGTCGAAGAGCCGTCTACTCAGGAAGCCATCGCCTGGGGCCCAATCAACCGCAAGTTCCCGGCCGACAAGTTCGATGCCCTGTGGGACCGCGTCCAAGCGTTCAACAACGCACAAGAACACTTCGTTTCCCATGTCCACGTAGGGGCTTCGGCCGATCACTACCTGGCCGTCAAGATGACCACCCAGACTGCCTGGCAGAACCTGTTCGGTCGTTGCCTGTTCATCAATCCGGAACAGTACAACCCTGCCGGTCGTGAAGAGTGGCAAGTGCTCAACGTAGCCAATTTCGAATGCGTGCCAGAGCGTGACGGCACCAACTCCGACGGTTGCGTGATCATCAACTTCGCCCAGAAGAAGGTGCTTATCGCGGGCATGCGTTACGCCGGCGAGATGAAGAAGGCGATGTTCTCGGTGCAGAACTTCCTGCTCCCGGCCGCCGACGTATTGCCGATGCACTGCGCGGCCAACATCGGTGAAGACGGCGACGTGACTCTGTTCTTCGGACTGTCCGGCACCGGCAAGACCACCCTGTCCGCCGACGAAAGCCGTTACCTGATCGGTGACGACGAGCACGGTTGGGGCCCCGGTATCGTCTTCAACATGGAAGGTGGTTGCTATGCCAAGTGCATCGACCTGTCCGAGAAGAACGAGCCGGTCATCTGGAAAGCCATCAAGCATGGCGCCGTTCTCGAAAACGTCGTCCTGGACGACGCCAAGAAGGCCGACTATGCCGATGGCAGCCTGACCCAGAACAGCCGCGCCGCCTATCCGGTCGAGCACGTCGAGAAGCGTTCCGAGAAGAACCTGGGCGGTGAGCCGAATGCTGTCATCTTCCTGACCTGCGACCTGACTGGCGTGCTGCCGCCGGTGTCGATCCTGAACAACGAGCAGGCGGCCTATCACTTCCTGTCCGGTTACACCGCGCTGGTCGGCTCCACCGAAATGGGCTCGGGCGGCGGGATCAAGTCGACTTTCTCCACCTGCTTCGGCGCGCCGTTCTTCCCGCGTCCGGCCGGCGAATACGCCGACTTGCTGATCAAGCGCATCAATGCGTTCGGTTCCAAGGTCTACCTGGTCAACACCGGCTGGACCGGCGGCGGCTACGGCGTGGGCAAGCGCTTCAACATCCCGACTACCCGCGCGGTGATCGCAGCGATCCAGAGCGGCGCACTGATCGGTACCGAGACCGAGCACCTGGGCGTCATCAACCTGGACGTGCCAAAGGCTGTACCGGGCGTCGAGACCCAACTGCTCAACCCACGTAACACCTGGGAAGATGTTGCCGCCTACGATGAGGCCGCTCGAGGGCTGGCCAAGCTGTTCATCGAGAACTTCAAGAAGTTCGATGTTTCCGACGTCATCAAGGCCGCGGGTCCGCAGCTGTAAGCGAAACCGGCAGGAAACAGGAGCCGCCCCGAGGGGCGGCTTTTTCATGGGCGCGAATTGCAGGGCGCGAGGGGCAGCGGCATGCTCGCCAGATTGGTGGGGCGATGGAAATCGCGGGTTACACTGCGGCCAATCCACCTCGATTACCGGAGTTCGACTTGACCGACCTGACCCACCGCCAACGGTTTACTCATTTTCATCCCATCCTGACGCGCTATCAGGACGCCGACCTCAACGGCCATATTGGCGGCGCTCTGGTGCACGGGTACTTCGAGACGGCGATCCTGGCTTTTCTGGCGCAACAGGCCGGCCTGGACCTGCGAGAAGGCCCGATCACCGGTTTCGTGGTCAGTTCATCCGCGGACTTCCTTGCCTTGCCGAGTTTCCCCGATTCGTTACAGGTCGGTATCGGCGTGGCTCGCCTCGGTGGCAGTACGGTGGAATATCAGTTGGCGCTGTTCCGGGTCGCAGAGGACGAGGCGTGCGCGGTGGGCAATGTGGTGCAGGTATTCGTCGATCGTGCCACTGGCGCGCCGGTGACCGTGACCGGTGATCTGCATGTGGTGCTGTCAGGGCTGCTGATGCCCACCTGAACGAAAAGAGCCCTGTCCAGGGCAAGAGGACAGGGCTCTATCGGTATCGGGATGCAGCCAAGGACTTAGCGGTGACGCCAGTGGCGCTTGTTTTTGCGATGGCCATAGTGGTGACCGCGGTCGTGGCGACGGTTGTCATAGCCACGGCGATCGCGACGATCGTCTGCATCGGCCTTGTTGCCCATGTAATTGCCCAGGGCACCGCCGGCACCGCCGCCAGCTGCCGCGCCGATATAGCTGCCAGTCGTGCCGCCTACGCTACGGCCCAGCACGTTGCCGCCTGCCGCGCCCAAGGCGCCACCGATGGCCGCCTCACCGCGCTGACGCTTGTCGGCGCCTACGGCACTGCCTGCGGCACCACCCAGCCCCGCGCCGATCGCGCCGCCGGTGCTGCCGCCAATCTGTTGACCGACCACCGAGCCGAGTACCCCGCCCAATGCGCCGCCAATGCCAGCTTCGGTGGAGCCACCAGCCATGGCAACGCCGCTGAGCAGGCCGAGGGACAACAACAGAATCGAGGAGTACTTCTTCATCGAGAAAGCCTCATAGGGATGACGAGGCGAATTTGCAGGGGCGCAGGGAGGTTGGCAATGTAAATCCGACGATTGGTAGAAGTTGTACACAATTCTATAAGTTATTGTTTTTGCTGTGAAACTTAATTGATTTTCGAGGGTCAGAGAATTCTTGAGACCAAAGCCCTGAACCGTGCGAACAGGGCTTTTTTGTGGGCGTTGAAGGTGGGTGTGCGGTGGTGAACTGCTTGTATATCTGCTCCTCTGCTCGCGCATCGGGTTTGCAGGCTGTATTGCCAGGCGAGCCCTTTGGCCTCGATCGCGAGCGGTCCGGCGTTCCGACAAGCCAGCTTTCATAGAGCAGATTTTATCTTACTGCTTTCAATGATTTTTGAGGCCGTCGCGATACTTGGGGGAGCGGGTTTACCCGCGAAGAGGTCCGCCCTACCACTCTTTAGGTATGGGCAAAGGCCGCGGCCTTGTTCGCGGGTAAACCCGCTCCCCCAGGTATCGCGGCGGCTGCAGAAATGTCAGACCGGCAAACCAATGCGCTAGCAAGGGGAGCAGATAAAGGGAGCGGTTACCTACCGCCCCTCTTACCAGCCCCACTCAAATAATCCGGGCGCTCTCTCGCACGGCTTCCAGCTTGATCGCGATGAACTTCGACGTAGGCGTATGGCTGCCATCGCCGACGCTCTCCAGCGGCACCAGCGGATTGACCTCGGGGTAGTAGGCAGCCGCCTGGCCCGCCGGAATATCGAACGCCAGCAAGGTGAAACCCTTCACCCGACGTTCACGCCCATCGCCCCAGAGCGACACGATATCCACCCGCTGACCCGGCACGAACCCCAGGCGCATGATGTCGGCCTCGTTGACGAACAGGACGTCACGCTGACCCTTGACCCCACGATAGCGATCATCCAGGCCGTAGATGGTGGTGTTGTACTGGTCGTGCGAGCGCATCGATTGCAGGATCAGGTCCGGCAATTGCCCACTGGCTCGTATACGCTCGTCCAGCAAGGTATCGGGCAGGGCGTTGGCCTTGAAGTTGGCGCGACCGGACGCGGTCTTCCATTGCCGCTTGGCGGCCGTGCTGCCCAGATAGAACCCACCCGGATGCTTCAGCCGTTCATTGAAATCGGTAAAGCCCGGAATGGTATCGGCGATCAGGTCGCGGATGCGGCCATAGTCGGCCACCAGCCATTGCCAATCCACCGGTTTGTTGCCCAACGTGGCGGCGGCGATGCCAGCGACCACTGCGGGCTCGGAGCGCATCTGCCGGGACAATGGCTGCAACTGTCCGTTCGAGGCATGCACCATGCTGAACGAGTCTTCCACCGTCACCGCTTGCGGGCCATCGGCCTGGCGGTCGATGTCCGTACGGCCCAGGCAGGGCAGGATGAGTGCCTGCTTGCCATGCACCAGATGGCTGCGGTTGAGCTTGGTGCTGATCTGCACGGTCAGGTCGCAATTGCGCAAGGCTTGGGCGGTCAGCTCGGTATCCGGAGTCGCCTGGGCGAAGTTGCCGCCCAGGCCGATGAAGACCTTGGCCCGGCCTTCGAACATGGCCTGGATCGCTTCGACGGTGTTGTGGCCATTGTGCCGCGGGACCGGGAAATCGAAGCGCTTCTCCAGGGCATCGAGGAGAAACGCCGGGGGACGTTCGTTGATGCCCATGGTGCGATCGCCCTGCACGTTGCTATGGCCGCGTACCGGGCACAGACCCGCACCGGGCATGCCCAGGTTGCCGCGCAAAAGCATGAGGTTGGCGATTTCCTGGATGGTCACCACCGAGTGGCGGTGCTGGGTGATCCCCATGGCCCAGCACATGATGACCCGCTTGCCCTTGCAGTACATGCGCGCAGCTTGCTCGATGTCGGCCAGCGGCAGGCCCGACTGCGCCAGGAGCTGGTCCCACGAGGTGGCGTCCACCGCGGCCAGGTAGTCCTGCACGCCGTGGCTGTGCTGTTCGATGAAGGCATGGTCGAAGATCGCCGGATCGCCGTTGGCCTGGGCTTCGCGTTCCCACTGCAAGAGGAACTTGGCCATGCCGCGCAACAGGGCCATGTCGCCGCCCAGGGCCGGACGGAAATAGGCGGTATTGGTCGGGCGGTCGCTGTTGGTGAGCATCTCCATGGGGTTCTGCGGATGCTGGAAACGCTCCAGCCCACGTTCCTTGAGCGGATTGATACAGACCACCTGAGCACCGCGTTTCACCGCGTCGCGCAACGGATCGAGCATGCGCGGATGGTTGGTGCCCGGATTCTGTCCCCAGACGAAGATCGCATCGGCATGCTCGAAGTCGTCGAAGGTCACCGTGCCTTTGCCGACACCGATGCTTTGGCCCAAGGCCACGCCACTGGCCTCGTGGCACATGTTCGAGCAATCCGGAAAGTTGTTGGTGCCGAACGCGCGGACGAACAGCTGGTACAGGTAGGCCGCCTCGTTGCTGGCTCGGCCCGATGTATAGAACTCCACCTGGTCGGGGCTGGCGAGGGCGTTCAAGTGCCGAGCGATCACGGCAAAAGCGCCGTCCCAGTCGATGGGCTGGTAGCGATCGGTGGAAGGGTCGTAGACCATCGGTTCGGTCAGGCGGCCCTGGTATTCGAGCCAGTAGTCGCTCTGCTCCAGAAGGGCCGTGACGCTGTGCTTGGCAAAGAACGCCGCGTCGACGCGACGCTTGGTAGCTTCCCAGTTGACTGCCTTGGCGCCGTTCTCGCAGAACTTCACCATACCGCTTTCCGGCGAATCGCCCCAGGCGCAACCCGGGCAATCGAATCCACCGTTCTGGTTGGTCTTGAGCAGGGCCCGGATGTTCTTCAGGGCGTTGTCGCTGCCGACCCAAGCGCGGGCCACGCTGCGCAATGCGCCCCAGCCACCGGCCGGACCAGCGTACGGCTTATAGCGGGGGGTGGGTTTCTGGTCGGCTTTAGAGTGCAGGCTCACGGTCTATTTCTCCGCCACGGGGCTGAATACCCGCGGTGCGCTGTGTTTGGGCAGATGAATGAGGTTCAGGTTATGCCGGCGGGCCCATTGCAAGGCTAACCCGGTGGGGGCCGACAGGCTGACGAGCGTCTGGATGCCGGCGCGCAGGACTTTCTGGATCAATTCCAGGCTGCAGCGGCTGGTGACGATCGCAAGACCGCCCTGGGTGCCGATGCGCTCGCGCAGCAGGGCGCCGATGAGCTTGTCCAAAGCGTTGTGCCGACCGATGTCTTCCCGCCCCATCAGCAACCGACCTTGCGCGTCCATGAACAGGGCCGCATGGACTGCGCCGCAGTGCTGGCCCAATGGCTGGTAATCGTCTATCCGCTGGCGCAGGCCTTCGAGCCAAGCCGCGGGCGGCAAGGGTGCGCCTGGCAGCACGCTCAGCTCGGGCAGGGCCTGTTCGAGCGCCTCGACACCGCACAGGCCGCAGCCGCTGGTTCCGGCCAGCTGGCGGCGCTGGTTCTTGAGGTTCCAGAAGGCCCGGCTGGAGATCTCGAGGTCGGCGTGCAGCGCCGATCCGCTCCCGGAAAAACGTATGTCGTAGATATCCGACGGCTCGGTGACGATCCCGCTGCCGACGCTGAAGCCGACCACGAAATCCTCAAGGTCGGTCGGGCTGACCAGCATGACCGCCTGGTTCAGGCCGTTGTATGCAATGGCCAGCGCCACCTCTTCGGCGAGCGGGGTGGTTGACGGCTGATCATCGGTCAGCTGCACGTAGTCGTAGGTATTGCTGGCGGCAGGCAGGGCCAGGGGCGTGGATGCCGCACAGACCGGTGGCTTGCTGTTCATCAGGGCGGATTACCGGCGGCGTGTTGTCCCTGAAGACTAGGCCTGTGCCGGGCCAGCGTCTAATCGCTAGGGTCTATACCCTGATAGAGACCGTCGATGAGTCGCGCCGGAGCACGGCTGGAGCGTTCTCTCGCATGGCATGCCCAGGCCCGACATGCGTCGGCTAGAGCCCGACGAGCAGCTCGCGATAATCGTCCACGGCAGCGAATTCCTCCGTGTCCTTCGCTCCGCGACGGCTGTCCGGATGACGCACGGCAAGCAAGTGCGCGACGCCATGACGTCCGGCGCTGCGCAGGATGGGCAGGGTATCGTCGATGAACAGACTGCGCATGGGATCGAAGTCGATGTCTGCCTGCAAGGCGTCCCAGAATTGCGTGCTTTCCTTGGGATAGCCATAGTCGTGGGAGCTGATCAGGCGCTCGAAGTAGGGCGCCAGCTCGATGCGCTCGAGCTTCAGCGACAACGAATCGCGATGGGCATTGGTGATCAGGATGACCCGCTTGCCGGCCTGGCGGATCGCGGCGAGGAAGGTGTCCGCGTCCGGACGCAAGGCGATCAGGTCGGCGATCTCCTGTTTCAGCTCGCGGATCGGCAGCCTCAGCTCCCGGCTCCAGAAGTCCAGGCAGTACCAGTTCAGCGTCCCGGCGTTGCGCTCGAACAGCGGCTGCAGTTCCAGCTCCGCCATGGCTCGACTGACGCCGTGCAGTTCGGCGTAGCGTTGTGGCAGGTGCTCCAGCCAGAATTGGTTGTCGTAGTGCAGATCGAGCAGGGTGCCATCCATGTCCAGAAGAACGGTGTCGATCGCGGACCAGGCTAAAACAGGCATATGAATTCTCGTGCAGTCAGGGCGCAGGGTCACGGTATAGTAACGCGTTCACGTCCAGGAGCCGCCCCATGCACCAGAAACCCACCGTTCTCTCTCGAGAGATCGTCGCCAGTAGCCGTCTGTTCCGTGTCGAAGCCGTGCAGTTGCGTTTCTCCAATGGCACCGAGCGGACCTACGAGCGTCTGGTCGGTCGCGGCAATGGCTATGGCGCGGTGATGATCGTGGCGATGCTCGATGCCGAGCATGCGGTGCTGGTGGAAGAGTATTGCGGTGGCACCGATGCCTACGAGCTGTCCTTGCCCAAGGGCCTGATCGAACCGGGTGAGGACGTGCTGGCGGCGGCCAATCGGGAGCTCAAGGAAGAGGCCGGCTACGGCGCCCGGCAACTGGAACACCTGACCGAACTGTCCCTGTCGCCTGGCTACATGAGCCAGAAGATCCAGGTGGTGCTGGCCACTGATCTTTTCGAAGAGCGTCTCGAAGGGGACGAGCCGGAGCCGATGCGCGTCGACAAGGTCAATCTGCGTGAGCTGTCGGCCTTGGCCATGCACCCGCAGTTCAGCGAAGGACGAGCGCTGGCGGCCCTGTACCTGGTGCGCGATCTGCTTACCCAGCGGGGAGTGATCAGCGCATGAACGACCGGCAATTGATGCATCAAGTGGTCGAGCTGGCCAACCGTGCTGGCGCGGCCATCCTGCCATTCTGGCGAACCGGCGTGGCGGTGACCGCCAAGGCCGACGACTCACCCGTGACCGCCGCCGACCTGGCCGCGCACGAGGTGATCGCCGAAGGCCTGCGCCAGCTGGCGCCGGAGATTCCGGTGCTGTCCGAAGAGGATTGCGACATCGCCCTGGCCGAGCGTCAGGGCTGGCAGCGGTGGTGGCTGGTCGATCCGCTGGACGGCACCAAGGAATTCATCGCCGGTAGCGAGGAGTTCACCGTCAACATCGCCTTGATCGAGGCGGGCGAAGTGGTCTTCGGCGTGGTTTCGATGCCCACCAACGGCCGCTGCTATTTCGGTGGCAAGGCGCTTGGCGCCTGGCGGACCGACACAGGCAGCGCCGCTCGACCGATCCATGTGCGTACCGCCCCCACCGCGCCAGGCCGTTTCACGGTCGTGGCCAGTCGTCGTCATTCGAGCCCCCGACAGGAAGCGCTGCTGGCCGGCCTCGCGAAGGCCGTGGGTGAGCTGGAACTGGCCAACATCGGCAGTTCGCTGAAATTCTGCCTGCTGGCCGAAGGCGCCGCCGATTGCTACCCGCGGCTGGCGCCCACTTCGCAATGGGACACCGCCGCCGCCCAGGGCGTGCTGGAAGGCGCCGGTGGGGAAGTGATCGGTCTCACGGGCGAGCCCTTTCGCTATCCGCCTCGCGAATCCCTGCTCAACCCATTCTTCCTGGCCTTGCCCGCCACCGTTGCCTGGCGCCAGGACCTGCTCGAGCTGGCTTCAGCGGTGTAGCACGTACTGCCCGCCGAACCTTACAGCGGGCTCCTCGCTGCCTGCATTGGTCACCACGCTTTCCAATGTCAGGCGCGCACGACCGCGGCGCTGGTACAAGTTCAAGAAACGTTCCCAGACCTTCTCGTCCGGGGCCGCACAGGAGGCTATCGCGGCGCCGGTAACCGGCAGCGGATAGCTGATCTCGCCGCTGTGGATGACAATGTGCCCGTCCTCGATACCCAGCTCACGCAGCCGCAGGTGCAGCCAGCCCCAGCCAGCCAGGACGGCGACGCAGTACAGGCTGCCGCCGAACATGGTGCTCTTGTGATTGACGTTGGCTTCGAGCGGTATCTGCAGACGCAGTTGTCGGTCCCGCCAGTCGAGGACTTCCAGGCCCATCTCGCGGGTCAGCGGAATGTCGCGGTGCAAGATGGACTGCAGGTAACGGCTGTCGCTGTTCATGGACGAGCGTCCTCCGAATCATCGTGGCCAGTGCCGTTGTCGGCGAAGCTCAGGCCATGTTTGCGCAGTTTGTCATGCAGGGTTTTGCGCGGGATGCCCAAGGCCTCGGCAAGACTGCGCATCGAGCCGTGAGGTTGGGCCAGTTCAGCAGCGATCAATGAGCGTTCGAACTGCTCGACCTGCTCGCTCAGGGTGCCATCATTGGCCGGCTCCGTGTTCTCGTCGGATGCCGCTTCCTGCCCGTCCAGCGCCAGTTCCAGGCCGAGGGCGAAGCGCTCGGCGGCGTTCTGCAGCTCGCGCGCGTTACCTGGCCAGGCATGGCGCAGGAGCATGGCCCGCTGCGCCGGTTGGAGGCTATGAAGCGGTAGCCCGTGGCGCTGGCTGGCGGCGTCGGCAAAGTGCTGGAACAGTACCAGGATATCGTCGCCACGCTCGCGCAACGGCGGAATGCGCAGCGGCGCCACGTTGAGGCGATAATACAAGTCCGCGCGAAAGCGTCCCTGATCGGCGGATTGGCGCAGGTCTTCCTTGGTCGCCGCGATGACACGAATGTCCAGTGGAACCTGCTGATTGCTACCCAGACGCTCGACCACGCGCTCCTGCAACAAGCGCAGCAGCTTGACCTGGACATCCAGGCTCATGCTTTCGATTTCGTCGAGGAACAGCGTGCCGCCATTGGCGAACTCGAATTTACCGATGCGGCGTTTCTGCGCGCCAGTGAAGGCGCCGGGCTCATGGCCGAACAGTTCGCTCTCGACCACGGATTCGGCGAGCGCGCCGGCATTGATCGCCACGAAAGGTCCGTCACGGCGGCTGGAAAGGTCGTGCAGCGCTCGCGCCACGACCTCCTTGCCGGCACCGGTCTCGCCCAGGATCAGCACATCGGCGCGTGTGCCCGCCAGGGCGCCGATCTGTTCACGCAAACGCAGCATGCCGGCGGACTGGCCGACCAGCCGCCCACTCAACTCCTGACGATCACTCAGAGCCAGGCGCAAACTGCGGTTGTCCAGCACCAGACGGCGCAGGGCCAGCGCGCGGCGTACGCTGTCGAGCAGCGCGTCGCTGGCGAACGGTTTTTCCAGGAAGTCGTAGGCCCCGGCGCGCATGGCCTGCACGGCCAGCGGCACATCGCCGTGGCCAGTGATCAGCAGCACGGGCAGCTCCTTGTCGCGGCCATGCAGCTGCTCGAGCAGTTGCAGGCCATCGATGCCAGGCATGCGGATATCGCTGACCACCACGCCCGGCCAGTCGACCTCGATACGCTGGGCCAGGCCCTGGGCGTCGGCCAGGACGACGACCTTGAGCCCGGCCAGATCGAGCGTCTGGCTCAGGGCCTGGCGTAGGTGAGGGTCGTCATCGACCAGGATGACCTGGGTATGACTGTCGAACGGTGTCTCGGACATCATGCCGATAGGTCCTCCGAAGGTTGCAGGTTGGCGCCGGGCGCGGCCACGCGCAATTGCAGGGTCAGCAGGGCGCCACCTTCAGGGTGGTTGGCCAGCAGCAGTTCGCCGCCCAGGGCGCGCATCAGGCTTTCGCAGATGGCCAGGCCGAGGCCAAGTCCCTGGGTTCGCGTCTTGGTGGTGAAAAACGGCTCCTTGGCATGTTCCAGGGCTTGGCGCGTGAAGCCTGGACCATTGTCACGAATGTACAGGTAGACGTAGTCGTCGCGCCGTTCGGCACTCAGCCACAGACGCCGCGGATTGGCTTTCTCGGTCAGGGCGTCGAGGGCATTGGCCAGCAGGTTGCCCAGCACCTGACGCAGGCGTGTCTCGCCCGCCTGAACCCAGAGCGGTGCATCGGGCAGGTCGCGAATCAGTTCCACGGCCATGGCTCGGCGACGCTTGGCCAGCAACGCCAGGGCATCGTCCAGGGCGGGTTGCAAGGCCACGCTTTCCGGCGCGTGGCGGTCGCGCCGGGCGAAGGCGCGCAGGTGAGCGATGATCGAGGCCATGCGCCCGGTCAATTCGCCGATCAGCTTGAGGTTGCCCCGGGCATCCTCCGTCCGCTGGTGGTCGAGCAGGATCTCGGCGTTCTCCGCATAGCTGCGGATCGCCGCCAACGGCTGGTTGAGCTCGTGGCTGATGCTCGCCGACATGGTCCCGAGCACCGAGAGCTTTCCGGCCTGCACCAGTTCGTCCTGGGCACGGACCAGTTCTTGTTGAGCCTGCTCGCGCTCCAGGACTTCCTTCTTGAGCCGATTGTTGAGGCCTTCCAGGTCGGCCGTACGCGCGATCACGCGTTTTTCCAGCTCCTGGCGTCCCTTGGCTTCGAGTTCGATCCGGTCCATGTAGTGACGTCGCCGCTGCATGATCAGGCCAAGCAGCAGCATCAGTACCAGCAAGGCACCGCCGCCGATCGCCACCACCGTTTGCACCGAGCGGTCGACCAGCAGACGCGGCGCGAGGATGCTGACCTTCCAGCCGGTCTCCGGTATGTCGCGGGTTTGGATCAGCCAGGCGCCCGGCGTGAGGTTCAAGGGTTGGGGAGCCTGGGTCGGGTACGGCTGGATGGCGATCATCGCTTCCTGTTCGGCATCGGTCAGCGGGCGCGTGGCGCGGAACCGCCAGTCGGGCCGAGAGGTCAGCACCACCACGCCGTTCTGGTCGGTCAGCAGCAGTTGCTCGGGCGTATTGCCCCACAGCGTTTCGGTATGATCCAGGTCGACCTTGACCACCAGCACACCTATCACCTCATCTTGATGACGTACGGCCGCGGCGAAGAAGTAGCCGCGCTTGGCCGAGGTGGTGCCCTGGCCGAAGAAGCGCCCCAGCCGCCCCTGCAACGGCTCGATGAAGTACGGACGGAAGGCGAAGTTGCGACCCAGGAAGCTGTCGTGCTTGTCCCAATTGGACGCTGCCAGGGTATTGCCGTTGACGTCCATCAGGTACATGACCTCGGCGCCGGTCTGGTCGACGATGTCCTTGAGCAGGCGATTGGCGTTGGTCACGGCTTCGAGCTTCAGCGGGTCGAGCAGGGCGGCGCGCAGGGCTGGCAGATCGCCGAGGATCTGCGGCAAGGTTTCGTAGCGGTGCAAGGTGCCGAGCAGGTTGGCGACGTAGAGATCGAGGGTCTGGCGATTCTGCGACGCCAGTTCGTCCTGGTAGTAGTGCTCGGCCAGGCGCTGCAGCGGCCAGAGCAGCGGTATCAGGCAGATGGCGAGCAGTGCCAGGCTGCGCCAGCGGGGCCGTCGTGTCGAGGTAAGGGTATGCATCATCGCCTGTTGCGCCAGAAATATCTGGCGCAATTATGCGCTACTTCAGGCACTCGATCAGCGCTTGCTGCCAGTGCGGCTGGACGACTCGCCATTCACGGGCCAGACGACCGCAGTCCAGGCGTGAGTTCGCAGGACGCCGAGCCGGGGTCGGGTAATCGCTGGTCGGGATCGGCAGCAGTTCGGCGCAGGGCAGCCCGCGCGCTTTCAGCTGATCGCCGATGGCCTGGGCGAAGCCGAACCAGGAGGTCTCGCCTTGCGCGGTCAGGTGATAAAGGCCCCAGTCGCCGGCCTCTTGCGCCCGCCAGCGTTCGATCAGGGCCTGTGTGCTGGCGGCAATGGTATCGGCCCAGGTCGGCGCGCCTATCTGGTCGGCCACCACGCGCAGTTCGGGCCTTTCCTGCAGCAGGCGCTGCATGGTCAGCAGGAAGTTGCGACCGTGCAGCGAGTAAACCCAGCTGGTGCGCAGGATCAGGTGTTCACCGGCGACATCGGCAATCGCCTGTTCGCCCGCCAGCTTGCTGCGGCCATAGACGCCCAGTGGGTTGGGCGTGTCTTCTTCGGTGTAGGGCGCCTGCTTTTCGCCGTCGAAGACATAGTCGGTGGAGTAATGGATCAACGGCACCTTCAGGTGAGCGGCTTCCTCGGCGAGGATGCGCGGTGCCTGCGCATTGAGGGCGAAGGCCAGTTCGGGCTCGCTTTCGGCCTGGTCCACGGTGGTGTGCGCCGCGGCGTTGATGATCAGGGCGGGCTTGAGCTGGCGCACCAGCTCACGGACCCCTTCCGGTTTGGCCAGGTCAAGCGTGTCGCGGCCGCAGACATGCAGGCGATGCCCGCTCAGACGCTGCTTGAGCGCCTGGGCCACCTGGCCGTTATGGCCAGTGATGAGGATGTCGAGCTGCGGGCCGATCGTCATTTCTGCTCACCTGCCAGCGCCGCCAGGTATTGCCCGTAGCCGGTCTTGCCAAACAGTTTCGCGCGATCCAATAGCTGTGCCTTGTCGATCCAGCCCTGCTCGTAGGCGATCTCCTCCAGACAGGCCACCTTGAGGCCCTGGCGATGTTCGATGGTCTGCACGTACTGGGACGCTTCGAGCAGGCTGTCGTGGGTGCCGGTGTCGAGCCAGGCGAAGCCGCGACCGAAGCGCTCGACACGCAGGTCGCCGCGTTGCAGGTAGGCATTGTTGACGTCGGTGATCTCAAGCTCGCCACGCGGCGAGGGCTTGACGTTCCTGGCGATCTTCACCACGTCGTTGTCGTAGAAATACAGCCCCGTTACCGCATAGCTGGACTTGGGAGTCTGGGGTTTCTCCTCGATCGACAGGGCGCGGCCTTCGGGATCGTATTCGACGACACCGAAACGCTCCGGGTCCTTGACCCAGTAGCCGAACACGGTCGCCCCGGCGGCATGCCCGACCGCGCGCAGCAGCTGTTCGCTGAAACCCTGGCCATGGAAGATGTTGTCGCCCAGGATCAGGCAGACCGCATCGTCACCGATGAACGATTCGCCGATCAGGAAGGCCTGGGCCAAGCCATCGGGCGTGGGTTGTTCGGCATAGCTGAACCGCACGCCGAACTGGCTGCCGTCGCCCAGCAACTGCCGGTACTGGGGCAGATCCTGCGGCGTGGAGATGATCAGGATTTCCTGGATACCGGCGAGCATCAGGACCGAGATCGGGTAGTAGATCATCGGCTTGTCGTAGATCGGCAACAGCTGCTTCGAGACCCCAAGGGTGATGGGATGCAGGCGCGTCCCCGAGCCGCCTGCCAGGACGATACCCTTGGTCATGCGATGAGATCCTTGTGGTCGCTGTTGCCCAGGCGTTCGCGCTGATAGCTGCCATCCTGTACATGGCGGCACCATTCAAGGTTGTCCAGATACCATTGCACGGTCTTGCGCAGGCCGCTCTGGAAAGTTTCCCGCGGGACCCAGCCGAGTTCGCGCTCGATCTTGCCCGCGTCGATGGCATAGCGCAGGTCATGACCCGGACGGTCCTTGACGAAGGTGATCAGGTCGGCGTAATTCTCTACGCCGACCGGACGCTGCGGCGCCAGCTCTTCGAGCAGCGCGCAGATGCCGCGCACCACGTCGATGTTCTTCTGCTCGTTGTGGCCGCCGATGTTGTAGGTCTCGCCCACCACGCCCTCGCTCACGACCTTGAACAGGGCCCGTGCGTGATCCTCGACATACAGCCAGTCGCGCACCTGCAGGCCATCGCCGTAGACCGGCAGCGGCTTGCCGTCGAGCGCATTGAGGATGACCAGCGGAATGAGCTTCTCCGGGAAGTGGAATGGCCCGTAGTTGTTCGAGCAGTTGGTGATCAGGACCGGCAGGCCATAGGTGCGCTGCCAGGCGCGTACCAGGTGGTCGGAAGCGGCCTTGCTCGCCGAGTACGGCGAGCTGGGGGCATAGGGCGTGGTTTCGGTGAACAGGTCATCGACGCCGTGCAGGTCGCCATAGACCTCGTCCGTGGAAATGTGGTGGAAGCGGAACGCGGCACGCCGCTCATCAGGCAGCTTCGACCAGTATTCGCGGGTCGCTTCGAGCAGGCTGTAGGTGCCGACGATATTGGTCTGGATGAACGCGGAAGGTCCGTCGATCGATCGATCCACATGCGACTCCGCTGCCAGGTGCATGATGGCGTCAGGCTGGAAGCGCTCAAGGACGCCCTGGACGGTGGCTTGGTCGGCGATATCGGCCTGCACGAATTCATAACGGGTGTTGCTGGCGATGCTGTTCAACGATTCGAGATTGCCCGCATAGGTCAATTTGTCGAGGTTGAGCACGTCGTGGGAGGTGTCGTTGATCAGGTGACGCACCAGCGCCGATCCGATGAAGCCTGCGCCACCGGTAATAAGAATTCGCATGTGTCGTGCCATCCCTTCTTGAAGCTGTAGATGTGCCAAAACAAGATAGGTTGTCGGTCGCCCGCGGATTATGCAAGCGAATAGCACAAAGCCGCCTGTCGGGACGTTTTGAAATGTCCGCTGTGCTCCCCAGCAGGGCTGCACTTGCCAATCGGCGGGCAAAGTGGCGATATGGACAGCAAAAAAACCAAGGTTGCTTTCGATGCCTATCACTACTCTGATCATGCGGTCCGGCCAAGCGTCTCCCAACCTTCACGAAAGCCAGCTCCAGGCGTTGTTGCAGACACATTACGGCCTGTCCGGGAGCGTGCGAGCGCTGGGCAGCCAGCAGGACCAGAACGTGCGCGTGGACAGCGAGCAGGGGCGTTTCGTGCTCAAGATCTGTCATGGCGGCTACGCCGAGACGGAACTTCAGGCACAGCATGCAGCCCTGGCGTATCTGGGCGCGCGGGGCGTGCCGGTCCCTGGTGTGCGAACCGCGTCGTCCGGCGAGTCGTTGCTGTCGCTGGAGATCGACGGCCAACCGCTGCGCATGCGTCTGCTCGATTACCTCGACGGCCAGCCCTTGACCCGGCTCAAGTACCTGTCGCCACGACTGGCCGCCGAACTGGGCGCGCTGTGCGGCCAGGTGGACAAGGCGCTCGCGGATTTCGACCATCCAGGGCTGGAGCGCACCCTGCAATGGGACCCGCGACATGCCCAAGTCCTGATCGAGCATCTCTTGCCAGTCTTGAAGGATGACGCCCGGCGCACTCAGGTCGCGCAGGCAAGCCAATGGGCCGCGAAGCGTTTGCAGCCCTTGATCGAGCAGCTGCCGGTCCAGGCGGTTCATCTGGATATCACCGACGACAATACCGTCTGGGCGCGGGATGCCCAGCGGCAGTGGCAACTGGCGGGGGTCATCGACTTTGGCGACCTGCTGCGTACCTGGCGTATCGCCGAGCTTTCGGTAACCTGTGCGGCGCTACTGCACCACTGCGACGGCGACGCGCTGCGCATCCTGCCTGCCGTGCGCGCCTATCACGCCGCCAACCCGCTGCAAGAAGCCGAACTGCTCGCACTATGGCCCTTGGTGGTGATGCGGGCCGGGGTGTTGGTGCTGAGCAGCGAAAGCCAGCTTGCCGTCGATCCGAGTAACCAGTACATCCGCGACAACCTGGCTCATGAGTGGGCTATCTTCAGGTTGGCCTCGGGTGTGTCCGGGGCCTTGATGGAAGCCGCCATCCTGCAAGCTGGTGGCCACGATCTCGCGCCGCTGGATTTAGGTTCCAGCGTGCCATTGCTACCGGCGCTTGCCGGCCAGGCGGTCAGCCAGGTAGACCTGGGCGTGCTTAGTCGTCATTGCGACGCGGGCAACTGGCAGCAGCCTGGGTTCGATCGGCGCTTGCTGGCCGAGCAGGCAGTCGCCACGGGGTCGGCCTGTGCCCTTTACGGTCAATACCGGCTGTCCCGCACCCACATCGACAAGCCCGAGGAGCCCGCCACTTGTGCGCTCGGGGTTGAATTGCACGTGCCCGTCGGTCTCCTGGCGCAGGCGCCCGCGGCGGGGACCTGGCTCGCTATGACTGAAAACGAAGGTTGCCTGCGATGTTCCGGCTGGACGCTGTGGCTGAAGGGGATTACGGCTGTCGCGCAATCGGGGCAACACGTGGCGCAAGGGCAGGCGCTGGGCAGGACACTCGGCACGATGACCGTGCAGCTGTGCCGCGACGACCACCTGCGGCCACCGTTCTTTGCCACGCCCTCACAGGCCGCTGCCTGGCTTGCCCTGTGTCCGTCACCCCAGCCGCTGCTGGGCTTTGCCTGCGACGCCGAGCAGTCGGTCGATCCGCAAGCATTGCTGGCACGGCGCGAGGCCAGCTTCGCCCGGTCGCAGAAGCACTATTACCAGCAGCCCCCACATATCGAACGTGGCTGGCGCAACTACCTTATCGACATGCAGGGCCGGTCGTATCTGGACATGCTCAACAATGTCGCCGTGCTTGGTCATGGCCATCCGCGAATGGCGGCCGAGGCCGCGCGCCAATGGTCGTTGGTCAATACCAATTCACGCTTCCACTACGCGGCCATCGCCGAGTTCTCCGAGCGCCTGTTGGCCCTTGCACCGCAGGGCATGGATCGGGTGTTTCTGGTCAACAGCGGCACCGAGGCGAACGACCTGGCCATCCGCCTGGCCTGGGCCTACAGCGGCGGGCGTGACTTGCTGAGCATCCTCGAGGCCTACCACGGCTGGTCCGTGGCAACCGACGCCATCTCCACCTCCATCGCCGATAACCCACAGGCCTTGGAAACCCGCCCGGACTGGGTGCATCCGGTGATGGCGCCCAATACCTTCCGTGGTCGTTATCGCGGCCCGGACAGCGCGGGCGACTACCTGCGCGATGTCGACGCCAAGCTTGCCGACCTCGACGCTCGCGGCCGTCAGCTGGCGGGGTTCATCTGCGAGCCGGTGTATGGCAATGCCGGCGGCATCGCCCTGCCACCTGGCTACCTGCATGAGGCGTATGCCAAGGTCAGGGCGCGCGGGGGCGTATGCATCGCCGATGAGGTGCAGGTCGGCTATGGCCGTCTCGGCGAATACTTCTGGGGCTTCGAGGAACAGGGCGTGGTGCCGGACATCATCACCATGGCCAAGGGCATGGGCAACGGCCAGCCCTTGGGCGCGGTGATCACCCGCCAAGACATCGCCGAGGCACTGGAGCGCGAGGGGTATTTCTTCTCTTCCGCGGGCGGCAGCCCCGTGAGTTGCCGCATCGGCATGGCGGTGCTCGATGTGATGCACGAAGAAGGACTGTGGCGGAACACTCGCGAGGTAGGCAGCTATTTCAAGGCGCGCTTGCAAGCGCTTGTCGATAAACATCCGCTTGCCGGCGCGGCACATGGCTCCGGGTTCTACCTCGGGCTCGAACTGGTGCGCGACCGTGAGACTCTCGAGCCGGCCACTGAAGAAACCATGGTCCTGTGCGACCGTCTGCGCGACCTGGGCATTTTCATGCAGCCCACGGGCGATCACCTGAACATTCTCAAGATCAAGCCGCCGATGTGCACTACCCGCGCCAGCGTGGATTACTTTGTCGAAAGTGTGGACAGGGTTCTGTCCGAAGGTCTGTAGCAGAGCGATTCAGTACTTATTGAGCCGATTCTTATCGGCTCAATAAGTGTTTTTTCTTCAAATTATTTTTATGTGACGCTTTAAAAGCAGATATTTATCGGCTATAAAGCGGCATGTACCATGGTGACCAGGACGCCCGTACGAGAGTCGAGGCATTCGATAAGACCGAGCATGCCTGCTGGTGCATACTTTTCGACCTGACAGCTGGAGCAGACCCGTGTCCGAGGCGCCCGGTGATCACCGTCGTAATTCCAAGGCCGCTGAAGACCTGGATGGCTTACTGAACGATCAATGGACCGGCGCAGGCCTGCGCCGGACCCCCGCAGAGGTTGACCGATGAAAACCCTCACTACGACCCCACGCGCCGATGGCTTCCATATGCCCGCCGAATGGGCGCCGCAATCCCAGGTCTGGATGGTCTGGCCCGAGCGTCCGGATAACTGGCGTCTTGGCGGCAAGCCGGCGCAAGCCGCGCACGTGACCTTGGCCAAGGCTATCGCTCGTTTCGAGCCAGTCACCGTGGCTGTCTCAGCCGCCCAATACGAAAATGCCCGCAGTCGCCTGGACCTGCCTAATATCCGCGTCGTCGAAATGAGCAGTGACGATGCTTGGGTACGGGATACGGGCCCGACGTTCGTGATCAATGACGACGGTGAAGTGCGTGGCGTCGACTGGGCGTTCAACGCCTGGGGCGGCTTCGATGGCGGCCTCTATGCACCCTGGAACCGCGATGAAGCGGTGGCGAGCAAGATCCTCGAAATGGAACGCTGCCAGCGCTACCAGACCGAAGGTTTCGTGCTCGAGGGCGGCTCCATCCATGTGGATGGCGAGGGCACGCTGATCACCACCGAAGAGTGCCTGCTCAATCGCAACCGCAACCCGCATTTGGATCGTCAGCAGATCGAGGACATTCTTCGCGATTCGCTCGCGGTGGAACGGATCATCTGGCTGCCCGATGGCCTGTACAACGACGAGACCGATGGCCACGTCGACAACTTCTGCTGTTACGTAAGGCCGGGCGAAGTATTGTTGGCCTGGACCGATGATCCACAGGACCCCAACTACTCGCGTTGCCATGCCGCACTGGAAGTGCTGCAGAACAACCGGGATGCCAAGGGCCGTGAATTCATCGTGCACAAGATGCCGATCCCAGGGCCGTTGTATGCTACCGAAGAGGAGTGTGCAGGCGTTGATCAGGTGGCTGGCAGCCAGGAGCGTAATCCGTCGGTGCGACTGGCCGGGTCCTACGTCAACTTCCTCATCGTCAACGGCGGCATCATCGCGCCCAGCTTCGATGATCCCGCAGACGAGCCGGCCAGAGCGATCCTCGCCGAGATTTTCCCGGACCATGAAGTCATGATGATTCCGGGCCGTGAACTGTTGTTGGGCGGTGGCAATATCCATTGCCTGACCCAGCAGCAGCCGGCGCCGGTTCAGCGCTGACATTAGTTCTGTACAAAAAAGGCCTGTCTTTTGACAGGCCTTTTTGCTGGGCCATCCCCGGCCAATGATTACTCGTTTCTACACGTCGTCCTGCCATAGATGATTCTGACGACCATTATCGACATGACTGACAACTTATTCAGAGAAGACAGATTGCACCATCGTCTCGCCTATCTCCATGAAAATGCACTAGGACGGGACTATTTTTTAGTTATAACGGCCTGCTTTTCACGATTTTTTGACATCTTCGCGCAGAGGCGGATAGGATTCTCGCCAACGCCTGCAGGCCATCCATTGGTCATGCCGCTGGACAAGGCTTGCCATCCGCTCTACGGCAAGCTTTTCAGTTCGGATCCGCGAAGCGTCGAACCTACGTAGGGGCGTTGGTTCCTGGCGTTTGATTACGCAGAGCGTCTTGATTTGATAATAAGGAAAACAACATGTTGAAAGCCAGAATCAGCCTGGTCGCATTGGCACTGATCGCCGCGACCCAGGCACAAGCCAACGAACAGGCCGCAAGCAAGGGCTTCGTCGAAGACAGCAGCATGAAACTGCTGCTGCGCAACGCTTACATCAACCGTGACAAGAAGCACGGCACCAACGACCAGATCGAGTGGGGCCAGGGCTTCATCGCCAACTTCTCCTCGGGCTTCACCCAAGGTACCGTAGGCGTGGGCGTTGATGTCTTCGGCCTGTACGCTATCCGTCTGGACGGCGGCAAGGGTCATAACGGTGGCGGCGGCGTCGACTTCTTCCAGCCAAGCGATACCGCTCCGGCCAACTCGCCGCACAACCTGGCCCGCGGCGGCGCGGCAGTGAAATTCCGCATCTCCAACACCGTGCTCAAGTACGGTGACCAGATGCCATCGCTGCCGGTCCTGCAGCACGACGACGCTCGCCTGTTGCCAGAAAGCTTCACCGGCACCCTGATCACCTCCAACGAGATCGAGGGCCTGGAGCTGAACGCGGGTCGTTTCACCCAGGAAGCGCGCAAGAGCGCCGAGGGTCGCGACAGTGGTGGCCTGAAGTCGATCAACGTCTTAGGCGGCCGCTACAAGTTCACCGACAACCTGACCGCCTCGCTGTACACCTCCGATGTCGAGGACGTGCTGAAGAAGCATTACCTGGGCGTGAACTATGTTCACCCGATCGCCGACGACCAGTCGCTGACCCTGGACTTCAACGGCTACAAGACCGACATCGACAGCAAGTTCGAGCGCGAAGCTGGCCTGACCGGCGACTCCAACACCATCTGGAGCCTGGCAGCCACCTACACCCTGGGCGCGCACTCGTTCACCATCGCCCACCAGCGCAGCACGGGCGACACTGGTTACAACTACGGTTGGTACCAGAACCGTGGCGGCGTGGGTGACGGTGGTTCGACCATCTTCCTGGCCAACTCCTACTGGTCCGACTTCAACGCTGAAGACGAGCGCTCGTGGCAGATCGGCTACGGCCTGGACTTCGGCGCCTACGGCGTGCCTGGTCTGACCTACAACGTGGCCTACGTGCGTGGTGACAACATCAACACCCACGGCTTCGGCGAAGGCAAAGAGCGCGAAGTGTTCAACCAGGTCCGCTACGTGGTCCAGGAAGGCCCGGCCAAGGACCTGTCCGTCAAGCTGCGCAGCTCCATCCTGCGTACTTCGGACAGCGTGCGCCAGAACGAATACAACGACGACGGCAACGAAGTCCGCGTATTCGTGGAGTATCCGATCAGCATCTTCTGATCCTGATGCGGTGCCAACAGCCCCGGCTTATGCCGGGGCTGTTTCGTTTCCGCCCGCGAAATGGCTGGTAGTGGGCTCTTGATAGGCTGGGATGCATGGGAATTCTTCTACAGATTCCATTCATACCTTGAGAACTGGGTACACACCGATTTTCCTGGCTTGCCGGGACGCCTGTGATCGAGTCCGAGGGACTCGCCTGGCAATGCATACCGCCAAATCGTTAGTGGTGGAAAAACCGCCTAGCGCTTAATGCTGGTCAGTTAAGGAAAAGCCATCAAATTTCGTTGGCTGGCGTTCTTGTTTAGCTTCCACATTCTTCAGTGACACTGCTGGCCTATCGCGGGACAAGCCCGCTCGCCACAGGGAACACCACGCACCGGTGGCGAGCGGGCTTGTCCCGCGATAGGCCAGCAATGTCACTGGAAATTCCAGAAGCCGAAGGCTAAGCGCCAGCACGTGAAACGACTGCTTTCCCTCAGCTGGCTAGCATTACTTAGAGCGCCCCATCCTTATGCTGCCTTGTCACCTACGCTCAATCCTCCGCTATCTCATACCTTGTACTCCGTCCACCTCCAGGAAGACGCCGCAATAGTCCCTTGTCCAACAGATCCGCCAGATGCCTGGTAGCGGTCGCCTTGCTCACCTTCGCGACAGCCTGATACTGAGTGGCACTGATCCCACCCTCGAAACCCTTAGGCCCACCATCGAGCAACCGATTGATAACCTTCAACTGCTCCGCAGACAACGGTTTCGAACGATGTGTCTGCCAAAATCGGGTTTTCATCAACACCTGGTCGATTTCCACCATCGCCTGATTCAACGCCGCCAGTAGGGTTTCCAAGAACCATACAAGCCATTCCGTGACATCCAGCATACCTTTCTGAGTCCGTTCCAGAATCTGGAAATAGCTTTGGCGCTTATCAAGAATACTGGCCGACATCGCATAAAAACGGATCGCCTGGTGTTCGCCCTGGGCGAGTGCGAGATCGGTCAGTGCACGTGTCAGGCGGCCATTACCGTCATCGAATGGGTGCAATGTGACGAACCAGAGATGAGCAACCCCGGCCCTGATCAGGGGATCCAGGGTTTTGCTCTCGATGTTGAACCACTCGATGAACAGACTCAGTTCCCGCTCGAGGCCCGTACGTGGCGGAGCTTCGAAATGCACGGTAGGCCTGTCCAGTCTTCTTGAGACCACCTGCATCGGCTCATCTCCTCGCAGCGCTCCAACGTTGGTGAGAGCAGTCGACAGCGAGTCCTTCTGGCCTGGGAAGAGCAGGTCATGCCAGTGCAACAGGCGCTCCAGGGTCAACGGCTGTGAATTATGCCGGGTAGCGTCGACCATCAACTCTGCAAGGCCCTCGCTGCGAGGAGTGTGCCGAACGGTGGTGCTTTCAGCCACACCCAGGCGACGCGCCAATGATGATCGTACCGAAGCTGCGTTCAATGCCTCACCTTCGATGGCGGACGAAGTGATGATGTTTTGAAGCAAAGCATCGAGCATGCTCTGTTGGCTGTGTTCATCGCCAATCGACCCCATTTTTCCCAACAGGCGCCCTTGGTCATGAAGGCATTGACGAAGAAGGCCATCAAGCTTTTCCGCTTGCCATTTAAAGGCAGGCCATGCTGGCTGTTGCCAGATCCAGTTTGGACTATCCATTCACGTCTCTGAAGTGAGCCGAATACAAACGCTATTCGGCTCATTTTTTGAGCCGAATAGATACTTTAATCGGCTCGGGACAGTTAGCAAGTCAGATCTCGAGCCTCCTACGTCAAATCTGGTTGATGTAAATCCAGGTCATGTATACGAGACATGGATCACGCTCTGATCACTCAATGCTTTGGGCAGCAGATCAAAAAAACGGCGCTTGAACCGGGGCCTTACCCAGGCACAAGTGGCTGCGCTGCGGAGATGACTCGACAAAAAGTCATCGCAATCGAGCAGGGCAATCTCTCCGTGGGAATGGCTTCTTATGCTCGCGTCCTGGCGGCGTTGGACAGCGAGCTGCAGGTCATCACCGCTGTGATGCCCACACTGGAAGAAGTCCAGGGGATGTTCGAATGAGCGTGACATTGACGGTAAGCATGTCGGAAGGAGAAAGCGGATCGCTCTTCACAAGCGAACAGGACTACCTGTTTTGGTACCTTGAAAAAGCGTCAAAGCGATCTGCTGTCAGCATTTCTAATGCCCGTGCGCCTTGAGGAAAATAAAAGGGCACGCACACAAAAAAACTGACAGTCTCGAACGCCAAAACGAAAAAACCCGCCAGAAGGCGGGTTTTTCGGGGGTTACAGAGATTTTGAAAGCTTTCTATGGAACCTTGTATGGTGCGGCACCAGGAGTCGAACCCGGGACCTACTGATTACAAGGCACCTGCACACAACAATGAAATCAACGAGTTACGTCACTTTCTTGTTACGCGCTAACGCCTGAAAAACCAGTGTTTTCAGGGGGTTGTGAGGGCTTGTTACGCAAGGGGGTGGGGGCGCTTTGGCGTATCGGAGGGGTCAACCAGAGGGAGGCTGTGGTCATAGATGTCGAGCATTGCTTCGTCCCGGTGGCCGCTGGCCTGTTGCTTCTCTGCTCGGGTATCAACCAGGAAGTGTACGGGCTACCAGAGTGGCTACCGGCGCTGCAGTCGGCGCTGCTCAATGAGGCCGCCACCCTGTTCCGCCGGAAGTACTACCAGAACGGCAGTCATGCCGGCTTCATCCTGTACATGACCGACGCTGCCCACAATGAGGACTTCGTCGATGACTTGCGCAAGGCCATGAAGAACAGCAAGGGGCCGGGCAACTTCCGCAACCTGTTCATGTACGCGCCGAACGGGAAGAAGGATGGAATCCAGCTGATCCCGATCAGCGAGGTCGCCGCCAAGGATGACTTCGGCACCATCAAGAACATCAGCCGCGACGACCAGCTGGCCATGCTACGCATACCACCCCAGCTGATGGGCGTGGTGCCGCAGAACGCGGGCGGCTTCGGTTCGGTCCGTGACGCAACTCAGGTTTGGGCCATGAACGAGCTGGAGCCTGAGCAGGCCAGGCTTTTGCAGATTAACGACTGGCTAGGGGAGGAGGTGGTGCGCTTTAAGCCATATGAAATTGGTGGCTCGGAGTACCAAGTGTAAGAGTTCGATCAGGCGCCTTACATAGGCGCCGTTGACTTCGTTATCTTATGACTTTTGATAAAGCTTGTTTCTTGGGTTGTGTTATATATTTTTGCTGAGGTAGATCTATTTCGGCTGAACTTCCATTTTTCTTTTGCGCAAGTCTTCGTCGAACATGTGTGCTGGCAGTGAAGTGGTTGACAGTTCCATGAGTATTTGAGGATCCATGCCCTTGTTCTTTGCTAGCACTATTGAATGTTTTTTTCCAAATGCATCTGTAAGGATTAGCTTATATTTGTGCCCGTTGATTGTGTACAAATTAGTTGGCCCTAAGAAAGGAGCCCATCCATGCAAGGGGACGCCATGCTTTACTATCCCGCCCTTAGCGTAAATCAGCTGTTCTTTTAGATTGCCAAGGCTTATAGATTCGCCCCCTATGGAGGTTGAATTTATCTTGATGTTTTCTAGTCCATAAGCTCTCGCGGCACGCTTCCAAGTGCTGTACCATCTTTCCTTGTAGAAAAGTTTGTACTCAAGAATGTGAACCTCATTCTTTCTGGCGTTGGTAATATATGGGTACAGAAGTAAGCTTGTGTATATGGTTCCCTCATAGGTTAACTGCCCCTTGAGTACGCCTAATATTCGGCCTACAAATTTTGGTCGAGTTCCAATGTGGTCTAAGTAGACCTTGGTCCAACCTGAAAGCGCTAAAATCGCCCCGATCCACTTAAGTGTTGTCTCAACTTCCATATACTCTCCATTATCTATCGTGCGGTGCCCACTGGGTAGTTGGTTTTCTAACAATGATCATGGTAAATGACGCTCGAACATGATTGCCTATTGTGGCGATGCTTCGAATGAGGCCAATTAAATGTCTAGTTTAGATTGCGGTTTGATATTTTACAAATGGCTGAGTGTTGGTGCCATGGCTTTAATTTAAGCCATGGCGTCCTATTTATTTTATGTTGCTCGTTTTGATTCCTGTATTTTGGAGTTGTAAAAGAACGCTTATGAAGCCCGATTGGTCCCAGTCTGCCTCATAATCTTCATTGAGTAGGTGTCGCAGAGGTATCCCAAAGGCTTCTGCAATAGGTATTAATGTCCAAATGGTTTGAAGGATTACTTGGGATTGCTCATCAGCCTCCTCGCTCGTATCTCTGGTGTACCAAAAGTCATCAGGGTGCGAACCGGGTGGGGAGATACTTTCGTTTGTAAGGCAGATCGGAATGCCATTTTCCGATATTCTCTTAATGAAAAATTCGCAATCTATGTAAGGAATTGTGCGCCAGACGTTAAGCAGTTGAGATTTACTATAGAAGCTCAACGGCCATTTCGCTTGTTTTTGAAGAGCTCTTTGAGCTTCAATTATCCCCATTAACAAGCTAAATAGAATGCTTAAATTCACTACCTTTGTTTGATCTATCTTCGCTCGTTCCAGTATCTGGATGAACTCGTCGCAGTGGTCGTGTTTGTGCAGGTTGCTTTCTATGGTTAAGGTTGATCCGCTTGCAAAACTAAATGGTATCAGTATCTCACCACTAAGGTCTGGGAAGATGTGCCATGTTAGGCCTGTAGAAGTTGGATTTGAGTTGATGCATTGCCGCGCGACGATCCCTTTCGATGAAGTATATATCGTCTCAAATGGTAGAGATGAGCGACGTCCCTCGGCGCGATTGAGCGTGTTTTTTACCATGTCTACATTGAACAAGAAATTTGATCTGGGCATTTTCCAGAGGTTGGGTACTATCATTAGCCTGAGAAACGGAAAGTCAGATTCGCTTTCAGATAGTTCAGGCTTTCGATCTATCCAATCTTTGAATGAATCAATGGTGTCCTTGGATCGCTGAAACATTTTATCAATCATATGTCTATCTGTTTCAGCTACAGGTTCTGACCCGTCAGCTATTCGACGATAAATTACGCCTTTGCTATGAACGTGAGGTGCTTCGATGCTCTGTGGCACCGCTATGCAGATGATACACTTTTGATCGTCTAGCCCTATCTCATTGCAAGGTCCATTTATCGCCCTCGCTTCATAATGGCAGTGTGGGTTAAGTGCTCCTGCGACAGCTTGCCGTATTTTTTGCAGTGATGCGTCGGCATCACTAATGTTAACTCCAGGGAATGCGCCGGCTACCGAATTGCTTTTACTTTCCTCTTGTACGCCATAAAAGATCCAGCCACCGTAACTATTTGCCATCGCGGCAATAGATTTTGCTATGGATTCTGATTTCGGCACTTCCTGCTTGTATTCGATATACCATCCCTCTGCTGTATTACGCAGAGCTTTGAGGTCGCTAGGAAGAAGATCAAATAGCGATTTTTGAAATGGGGAGTAATGACTCATTTGCTAATAATCCATAGTGATTTCCACGCAATAGCGTAGTGGCCACTGGCCTTCGGCACAATGCTTTGAGTGTTAAGCTGCGGCCTCTCTCGGATTGCGCCGTAGGTGCACTGGAGCGGGGAGCTTCAAGAGCGCTCGAACACCCAGCATTTTATGGTCTTGCCTGTGATGCCGCTGTGCACCGCACGGTTCTTATGCAGACAGCGAGGCGAGGTACTTTGCCTGAGCGCCTGTCGAAGGGTGCTGTCGAAACGCATCGGATGGCCGACCTCGATCAGCATCCGGGCCAACTCCGGAAAATTCACTGCAATCAGATTCTGGGAGCGTGCGTGGTTGTAGGTGATGTCTTTGCCGTCCAGATAGGCCAGGGCCTGCCAGAACGGTTGCACTTCGTGTGGAGTCTTGGGCGAAGCATGACCGAGACTGTCCAGGTCCGGTACTGGCAGGCCCAGAGCGTTGGACACGTCAGCCAACTGTTGATGAATCAACAGACGCAGCTCCCGATCGCGGGTCCGATATAGCTCTTTGGCCAAAGACAGACGCAGACGATGATTGGAAATACGAGTGGAGGCTGGCTGTGCGCCAGGATTTACAGCGCAGCCCTTTGTCCAGTAGTCCCACAGCGCATCGTCGCATTCGTTCTGGTAGCGCGTGATCTTCTCACGCAGCTCAGGCTTCACTTTGTTTGGGCTGATTGAGTAAAGCCAGGCTGGCAGCTTGCGCAGAGGGAGGCAGGTCATCCCTCTCAGCTTTCCATCCTCAGCAACTGAGGTGATTTCCACCACACTTGCGTGGAAGCGGTCATTGATCTTGGTGCGCTGGCTGTGCCAATCCAAGCCTATGTTCACCACAAGTGGCTTCATTGCCACATACGGCTCATTGTCTCGGCCGACCAGCAACACCGTGTCTTCGTAGAATGGAACTGGGATCAGTTGCTGTGCTGCGTTCATCGCTGTACTCCTTACAGAATCTCGTCCAATACGTCTTCGGCTTCATCGAGGATGCCTTCGGGCGGCTGCACTAAGCAATGGAGATGGCCACCATCCGGTACCCGGCGCGCGCCCTCGTCCCCCCGCCACGCCTGCGGGCTAAACGTGTCGGAATTTCCGCGCCCCTGCAGCCAGGGTCAAGCCGCCCCGTGTCTGGGCTTGGGCAGGCGATGGGGGGTGGGGGACTTCTGCGAATCCCTGCGGCCGGGGTGTTTTGGTGGCGAAGGGGGGTTGTGCCGTCTCGTTCTCGGGGGAGCCGTGGGAAAAAGGTAAGTTTTAGTTGAGAGGGCTTTGGTGGATCTCAAGTGCCCGGATTTGCTGGGCTTGGTCGCTAACTTTGGACGGTTAGGAATAGTTAGGATTGAGGTTAGGGATTCTCAAGTGCCTGATTTTAAAGGGTTTTATTTTTGAGGAACTGACTATAGATAAAGGTTAGTAAATTACCAATATTTAACCAAAACCTAACTTTTACAGGTCTTCTGGAAGCCAGAAAGGGAGAGGGACGCAGCCTGTTCGCCAAAAAACTAACCGACCTAACCTTTTTCCGATGGGTCAACATCAAACGGCGGTCGCCCCTAGGGGGAGGCTGGTGGAGGGTGACACGCAGATCTGCGCTGACGCACGCCTCTTGTTATGTCGGTTGTTACGCGTACTGCCGTATCTACATGAAGAAACGCGCGTAACACCCTGATAAATATGGTGCCGGCACCAGGAGTCGAACCCGGGACCTACTGATTACAAGTCAGTTGCTCTACCGACTGAGCTATACCGGCAATGGGGCGTCATTATAGCGATCGGTTGGCTGCTGTAAACCACTTCCTTGCATTTGTACTGAAAATCTCTAAGTCACCAGCGCCAAAGGAGATTTTTCCTATCATCTGCCGCCGATCTGTGCCCCGCCTGCCTCCACCCGTCCGGGGTTGAAAAACAGCTTGTGGTTGTCCGCATTACGCTTCGAGGGTGGCGCTATTGGATGCAAGGGCAACCCATGATCGCCGCCCAACTCCATGCATGGCGCGTCCCATTCGAGAGAAGACGACGGAGCTGTAGGACTGTGGCAGCCGATCAATAGCAGAGGCAGCATCAACAACGGTATAAGCGAGATTTGGTTCACGAGGTACACCCATGGTGAAAGGTGGCTTCCAGGTTCATCTACCATCCAAGAGGAATCGTCCCTCGCCTGGAAGGAAGGAACCTGATTCAGAGCACGGGATGATAAGAAATCAGCCAAGGGAGCGCTGGCCAGAAACCTCCATAAATCGTGCAAGACTGTTCCGATAACTCCGCACCAGCGTAGGACCAACCGACCCTTTTTCGCTGCAAGAACCGGAATTTTCCCGACCTGAAAGGCCATATCCAGGCTTACAGGCACGCGCTTCAAAAACCTTATGCACAAAATGAATGTCAGTTCTTCCAATAGCCCATGCCAACGCCCCATACCGTCGGTCTTTGCGCAAATGCCTGTTTTTGCTGGTTTTCAGTTATCGAAAGGAATAATGAAAAGGTTCTGAATACCCTATGGTCCCCAGCAAATCCACACCTCATCAAAAGCTTGTGCACAGACTTATCCACAGGCTGTCCACCGTCACCCGCGGCAATCAGTCGCGCTCTGCGAGGATCATCAGGTTGCGCGGAGTAAGGGGTCGTTCGCAGAATTCGCCCAAGCGCACCCGATAATTCTGTTCACGAAGAAACAAGGCTCGGTCCAGGACCAGCCAGACTTCCAATGGGCGCCGAAAAAGATTACGTACCCGTTCCAGATTGCGGACCTGCGCCAGGCGCTGCCAACCTGCTGCTTCCAGTTCGCTCCAGTCAGGCTCGTCCTCCACCGTGAATCCCTTGAGCTCAGCAAGGTCGCGGCAATATTGTCCGAAGGGCTTCTCCAGCCAGCTCACCGGCAACGAGGGCGTGGGCAGGTAGTCATCGCTCCGCCGTTGCTCGCGTTGCAACAGGTCGAAACCGAGACGGCGGGCCATGGAGCGGTCGCGCTGGCGGCGGACGCGGGCGCTGGAGGTGACGGCCTCGCTCATGGGCAGGCCCAGATCACTCAGGGTCAGCTCCAGCGAGGAATCCGCGGCTGCGGAAGATAGCGGCCGGTACACCTCGGCTTGGGTACGGTTGTAGCAGCACGGTGCCAGCGCCACCTGGCGACAGCCTTGCCGGCTGGCCAATTGGAGCAGGCGTACATGCAGATCGCCGCAGGCGTGAAGAGCGACCACGCTCTTGTCGATGTCCAGATAATGGACGCTGTCGGGTGCAAGGACGTCCTGGTGAACATGCAAGGCAGGCAGATGATGATGATCGCTGAGGCTCTGACCCGCTGCGACCAGTTCGGCATCGTACTCCAGGCAGGTCAAGCGCTGGCCGGGTTGCAGCAGGCGTCGGCCGAGGTGGCCTTTGCCAGAGCACCAGTCGAGCCAATGCCGCGGCTGATCAGCGAAGGCCAGGCGTTGGGTGAAGGCTTCGATCTGTTGCCACTTGCGACCGGGGACATGCACATCCAGACGATGCCCGGCGGGGTGCAGGCCGACATCGGGCAACACACCAATCTCGGAAAGCTGCCGGGATCGAGCGGCCAGCTCGAACAAGGGCGCGGGCAAGGCCTCCAGATGTGCTTCAGCCGCTTCGGCATCCTTTAGCGAACGCTGGCGCAGCCAATTCGACAAATCGGGGTACTGGTCTTCCCATGGCATGCGCAGGTGCATGAACGGGCGGGGTCGCCACAGGTGCTGGTGCCGGCAGATGAACGGGTCGAGTGCCTGGAAGCGCTCGAGCAGTTGTTCATCCTGGAGGAAAGCGGTCGTGCTCATGGGCGATCGTCGGGAAGCGGGGCTGTCACCAGCCCCGAGAGGGTCAGCGGCCCTGGCAGGCGTCGACGCGCAACCAGCGCTCGAGCAGCTTGAAGCCTTGCACCAGGAAGAAGGAGATCAACAGGTAGAATAGCCCCGCGGCAAAGAAGATCTCTACCGGCAGATAGGTGCGGGCAATGATGGTCCTGGCCATGCCGGTGAGTTCCAGCAGGGTCACGGTGCTGGCCAGGGCGCTGGCCTTGAGCATCAGGATCACTTCGTTGCTGTAGGCCGGCAGGCCGATTCGCGCGGCGCGCGGCAGCATGATGTGCACCAGGGTCTTGGCCTGCGACATGCCCAGCGCCCGCGCTGCTTCGATCTCGCCACGGGGGATCGCCTGTAGAGCCCCGCGCAGGATCTCGGCGATATAGGCCGCCGTGTGCAGGGTCATCGTCAGTACCGTGCACCAGAATGGATCGCGCAGGTATGGCCAGAGCGAGCTGCCACGCACGGCATCGAACTGTGCCAGGCCGTAGTACACCAGAAACAGCTGTACCAGCAGCGGCGTGCCGCGGAAGAAGAAGATGTAGCCATAGGGCAGGGCGCGCACGTACCCGTTGCGCGAGGCGCGAGCGATGCCCAGCGGGATGGCCAGGATCAGGCCGGCGATGACCGCGATGGCGACCAGCTCAAGGGTCAGGGTCGCGCCCTGGGCCAGGCGTGGCAGCCACTTGATGATGACTTCCCAGTTCATTGGCTGGCCCTCGCGAAGCCGCGAGCGGCGCGTTTTTCCATGAAGTACATGCCGGTCATGGCCAGGACGGTCAGGCCCAGGTAGATGAAGGCGGCGACCATGTAGAAGGCGAAGGGCTCCTTGGTCACTGTCACGGCGTTTTGCGAATGGCGCATGATTTCTTCCAGGCCGATCACCGAGACCAGGGCGGTATCTTTCATGAGGATCATGAACAGGTTGCCAAGCCCTGGCAGGGCGATGCGCCACATCTGTGGAAGGATGATCCGCGAGAGGATACGTCCACGGGACAGGCCCAGGGCCAGGCCGGCTTCACGGTGACCTTTGGGAATGGCCAGGATCGCGCCGCGAAATACTTCGGTGGCGTAGGCGCCGAAACACAGGCCGAGGGCGATGACGCCCGCGGCGAAGGCGTTCAGCTCCAGGCCGGGAAGGTGCAAGGCCTCGCCCAGCGTGTTCATCAGGCTGACGGTGCCGAAATAGATCAGCAGGACCCAGAGCAGTTCGGGAATGCCACGAACCAGGGTCGAGTAGGTGCCGCCAAGCCATTGCAGCGGCTTGAGCGGAGAAGTCTTGGCCAGGGCGCCGAGCAGGCCGAGGACTAGCCCCAGCAGCAAGGCGCAGAGCGCCAGTTTGACGGTCATCAGGGTGCCGGCCAGCAAGGCCGGACCGAATCCGTGTAGGTCGATAGTCATGGGCAGGTGTGTTCAAGGGACCGGCACCGCCCGTGGGCGGCGCGGGTCGGGCGAATCAATAGATATCGAACGGAAAGTACTTGTCGTTGATCTTCTTGTACGTACCGTCGGCAATGATTTCTTTCAGGGCGGCGTTCAGCCGGGTGCGCAGCTTGTCGTCACCCTTGCGCACGGCGATGCCGATCTCGTCGCTCTCGACAACCGGGTCGCCCTTGAACTCGTAGTTCTTGCCGGCATCGGTCTTGAGCCAGTCATAGTTGACGTACTTGTCGGCTAGGATGGCGTCGACGCGGCCCGAGGTCAGGTCGAGGTAGGCATTTTCCTGGGTATCGTAGAGCTTGATGTCGATGTCGCTGCCGTAGTTGTCTTCAAGCCAGCTACCGGCCAGGGTGGCGCGCTGGGTGCCGATGATCTTGCCCTTGAGCGAAGCCTTGTCGGTCTTGAAGTCGACGTTCTTCGGTGCGATGAACTGCAGCTTGTTGGAGTAGTAGCGATCGGTGAAGTCGACGGCCTGCTTGCGTTCGTCGGTGATCGACAGCGAGGAGACCAGGAAGTCGAACTTCTTGGCGTTCAGGGCCGGGATGATGCCGTCCCAGTCGGAGGTGACCACTTCGCACTCGGCTTTCATCTTGGCGCACAAGGCATCGCCGATGTCCTTGTCGAAGCCGACAACCTGACCGCTGGCGTCCTTGTTGTTGAACGGCGGATAGGCCGCCTCGATACCCATGCGCAATTTTTCCGCAGCCATGGCGTTGGCCGAAAACACCAGCGAGGCGGCAGCTGCCAGAAGGAGTTTCTTGTAGGTATGCATGTGTTGCTCCGTTAGCGGTTGCTGGACATGAATTGCTTACAACGCGCCGAGTTCGGGTTATCGAAAACCTGCTGCGGCGATCCTTGCTCCTCGACCAGCCCCTGGTGCAGGAAGACGACTTCACTGGACACCTGGCGGGCGAAGCCCATTTCGTGCGTCACCAGCAGCATGGTACGGCCTTCTTCGGCGAGCGCGCGGATTACGTTAAGCACTTCCTGGACCATTTCCGGATCGAGGGCCGAGGTCGGCTCGTCGAACAGGATGACCTTGGGTTTCATGGCCAGGGTGCGGGCAATCGCGGCACGTTGCTGCTGGCCACCGGAGAGTTGCGCCGGATAGGCATGGCGCTTGTCGTGGATGCCGACCTTGGCCAGCAGCGCTTCGGCATGCTCGATGGCCTCGGCCTTGCTCTGGCCCAGCACGCGACGGGGTGCCTCGATGATATTGTCGAGGACCGACATGTGCGGCCAAAGGTTGAAATTCTGGAAGACGAAGCCGATCTCGCTGCGCAGCCGGTTGATCTGGCGATTGTCGGCAGCGAACAGCTCGCCGTTCTTGGCGGGCTTGAGCTTGAGCGTTTCTCCCGCGACGAGGATCTCGCCCTTGTGCGGGTTCTCCAGCAGGTTGATGCAGCGCAGCAGGGTGGACTTGCCGGATCCCGACGACCCGAGGATCGAGATCACATCACCGTCACGAGCGGTCAGCGAAATGCCCTTGAGTATCTCCTGCTCACCGTAGCGTTTGTGCAGGTTGCGGATTTCAAGCGCGGGCGTGGCCTGAGCCATGTGCGGTCCTCATGTATTCGGGGGCGGTCCCAGCTGTTGGCGGCCTTCCTGGCGAGCGCCACGCTAGCATAGCGGCGGAATGACAGCCAACCAGGTCGCAGGGGCAACAGGGCGCTGGCGGGGCAGGTGTCGCATCGTTGCAGCACACTGTCGCGCGGATGTCCGGCAAAGGCTCGGTCCGGCGCCAGGCCCCTGATGAAAAAAGGCGCGATGGTGCCAGTTTTGGGAAGGTCTGGGAAGCCGTTTCTGGGCAGGTGGCACTCGGTCGGCAGTTTATCGAGCGCAGGTTGCGCCAAAGGTGACACCCTTCTTGCCTCATTTTTGTGCATGGGTGTTACCTAGGGGCACCTTTGGCGCGTTTGTAAGTGAGTATTTCAGTAATCTTGATTGTTCGACAAGATCCGAGGGGCATTCGGTCACTCAATGGCCGAAAGGCCTGTAAGCCTTATTGCACGGGGGTGTGCGGATTATCGGACGGAAGTCGACTTGGCATGGCGCGGTAATTGCCAGGGGTAGGGTAACGGATGTATGCGAGCTTGAACGATTCAGCGTGGTCAGCTCAAGCCAGTACGCCTAGTCCACTCCTTGCAAAGGTAGTTTTATGAGCGGTATACACAATTCCAACGACCTCGCTCAGGGGCTCAAACAACGGCATGTGACCATGCTTTCCATCGCTGGCGTTATTGGTGCCGGACTGTTCGTCGGTTCTGGCCATGCCATCGCGGAAGCCGGCCCTGCCGTTATTCTGGCCTATCTCGCGGCCGGTACCCTGGTGGTCCTGGTCATGCGCATGCTCGCCGAAATGGCCATCGCCTCGCCGGATACCGGCTCGTTCTCCACCTATGCCGATCGCGCGATCGGACCATGGGCGGGCTTTACCATCGGCTGGTTGTACTGGTGGTTCTGGGTCTTGGTGATCCCCCTGGAAGCCAACGCTGCCGCGGCTATCCTGCATGGCTGGTTCCCCGCCGTGGACCTGTGGATATTCTCCCTGGTCATCACGCTGGCCTTGACCGTGACCAACCTGTTCAGCGTCAAGAACTACGGTGAGTTCGAGTTCTGGTTCGCGCTGCTCAAGGTATTGGCCATCGTCGCCTTCATCGTCGTCGGTTGCGCCGCCATGTTCGGCATGGTGCCCGGCAGCCAGGTCAGCGGCGCCAGTCACCTCTACGATACCCAGGGCTTCATGCCCAATGGTCTGGGCGCCGTATTGGCGGCCATGTTGACCACCATGTTCTCTTTCATGGGCACCGAGATCGTGACCATTGCCGCTGCCGAGTCGAAGGATCCGGGCAAGCAGATCACGCGTGCCACCAACTCCGTTATCTGGCGCATCTGCCTGTTCTACCTGGTGTCGATCTTCCTGGTCGTGGCCCTCGTGCCATGGAACAGTCCTGAGTTGGCGTCTGGTGGCTCTTACCAGACCGTGCTGTCCCTGATCGGCGTGCCCAATGCCAAGCTGGTCGTGGATATCGTGGTACTGATCGCTGTGACCAGTTGCCTGAACTCCGCGCTGTACACTGCTTCGCGCATGCTCTTTTCCTTGAGCAAGCGCGGTGATGCCCCTGCCATGGCGCGTCGCACCACCAAGGCCGGCACCCCACACCGCGCAGTGTTGATGTCTACCGCGGCAGCCTTCCTGACCGTGATCGCCAACTATGTCGCGCCTGCCCAAGTCTTCGAGTTCCTGCTGGCCAGCTCCGGCGCGATCGCCCTGCTGGTGTATCTGGTGATCGCCGTTTCGCAACTGCGCATGCGCCGCCAGCGTGAAGAGCGTGGCGAGCAGATCGCCTTCAAGATGTGGCTGTTCCCAGGTCTGACCTGGGCGGCCATCGTCTTCATCATCGGTGTATTGGTGGTGATGGCGATCCGTCCCGACCACCGTGCCGAGATCATCGCCACCACGCTGCTGAGCGTCGGTGTGGTAGCCGCTGGCCTTCTGGTACACCGTCGGCGCAAGGCCCATGGCCACGCTGGCGCGCGGGTAGCGCTGGATAGCTAAGCTGCCCTGGGCAATACAAAAGGCCGCGTCCGGAGAGGCTGATGTTCGGCTTCCGAATTTTCAATGATGCTGCTGGCCTCATCGCGGGACAAGCCCGCTCGCCACCGGACGCCTGGTCTTTGCTACTCTACCGCGCACTTGTGGCGAGCGGGCTTGTCCCGCGATGAGGCCAGCAATGGCACTGAAAACCCCAAAAGCCGAAGGCTCAGCACCGACATTTGAGCCGGCTGCTTCCCTTAAGTGACTGGCATTAGGGACGCGGCCTCTTTTTTGTTGGGTTGCTCGCAGCGCTTATCGAAATGGGCTGCGAAGACAGCCTGTCAGCCGAACTGCTTTTGCTGTTGCTGCTGCTTGGCCACCACCTCGGAGGCCGCCACGTACGCTTCCTGGAACTCGTCGCTCTCCAGCCAGGCCATGGTGGTGTCTTCGTCGGCACCGTCCAGCCAGGTGCGATAGGCGGTGAACACCAGGACAATGTAGTCGGTCGCGTGTTCTTCCTTGTGGCCCTTGAGAACCAGAGTCAGCAACGGATCGACCAGGAACACCGAAATCATCGGCACCAGGCCGTTCACCTGGGCTTCCTTCATCTTCTCGAACAGGCTGTCGTAGCTGCCCGATTCCATGGCCTTGCCGAATATCTGTTCGACGCTGGCGCTGTCCCCGGCGCTGGCTTTCACGGCTTGGCCGCTGCGCACCATGCGGTTCTGCTTGGCCTTGATGGCGGCGCGCTTGGCGCGCTTCTGTTGCTTGCTGCTGGTGGCCATGGGCGAATCCTTGGTGAGCCGGAAAATTCGGCGTATTGAATCGCAGATGGGCTGGAAACCCAAGGGGTGTCTTATTGACTGAGTAGTGGTCAGCAGACAGATGGCTATCAGGTGCATGCCATTGCATCTCCAGCGCACTGCTTTTCCAGGCATAAACAAAAAACCCCTGAATCTTTCGATTCAGGGGTTTCGATGTTTTGGTGCCCAGAGACGGAGTCGAACCGCCGACACGAGGATTTTCAATCCTCTGCTCTACCGACTGAGCTATCTGGGCAACGGGGCGCATTAAAAGGCTTTTTCAGGATTGGGTCAAGCAATTTTCTAAATTTTTTTTCAATCAATACCGACGCTTACGATTTTCGGCCTATTGAGCAGGCGGAACGTAGCCTTCGGCCTTGGCGTAGTCTTCGCCCGAGAAGTACTTGTCCATCTCGCCCTGGAGGAACTTGCGGTCTTCGCCGTTCATCATGTTCAGGCGCTTCTCGTTGATGAGCATGGTCTGCTCCTTCTGCCAGTCCGCCCAGGCTTTCTGCGAGATGTTCTCGAAGATGTCCTGGCCCTTGGCGCCAGGGTAGGGCGGGCGCTCCAGGCCTGGCAGTTCTTCTTTGTACTTGCGGCACATCACGGTGCGGGTCATTGCGGCTCTCCTGCGATCAGTTCATCGGCCGCGCGTTTGAGCAGTTTCTTCACCGGAGCGGCGAGCCCCAGGCGCGGCGGGGTGGCGAGGTTATACCAGAGCCAGTCCGGCTCGGCCACGTGAGCGCCTAGCGGGTCGACGCGCACCAGCCAGGGTTCGATGGCCAGCTGGAAGTGGCTGAAGGTATGCGTGAGACCGTCCAGGGGGCGGCGCTCGTTCAAACGCAGGCCGTGCTGGTAGGCCAGGTCGTCGAGCTGCTCCAGGTTGTCCAGTTCGGGCAGGCTCCAGAGACCGCCCCAAAGGCCTGTGGAAGGGCGCCGGTAAAGCAGGATGGCGCCTTCGCGGTTGGCCAGCAACGGCATCAATGTGCGCCGCTGTGGAAGCGTCTTGCGAGGCTTGGGCTCGGGGTAATGGGTTTCCTGGCCGAGCATGTGCGCTTCGCAGCCTCGCTGCAGTGGGCAGATCAGGCAACTGGGTTTGCTGCGCGTACAGATCGTGGCGCCCAGGTCCATCATCGCCTGGGTGTAGTGATTGACCCGCGTCAAAGGCGTGAAGCGCTCTGCGCTTGTCCACAACGCATTGGCCACCTTCGGCTCGCCCGGATAACCCGCCTGGGCCGTGAAGCGTGCCAGGACCCGCTTGACGTTGCCATCGAGGATAGGCGCACGCAGGCCCATGCTGATACTGGCGATCGCGCCCGCGGTGGAGCGACCGATACCTGGCAGCTCGATGAGCTGTGCGACACTGCGCGGAAATTCCCCCGCATAGTGTTCGACCACGATCTTCGCGGCTTTCTGCAGGTTGCGCGCGCGGGTGTAGTAGCCCAGGCCGGTCCACAGGTGCAGCACTTCGTCCTCCGGCGCTTCGGCCAGGGCCTGCACGGTCGGCAGGGCCTGCATGAAGCGGTCGAAGTAGTTGAGCACGGTACTGACCTGGGTCTGCTGCAACATGATTTCCGAGACCCATACGCGGTACGGATTGATGTCCTGTTGCCAGGGCAGGTGGTGACGGCCGTGTTGGTCGAACCAGTCGAGCACGGCCGTGGAGAACTGCTGGGGACTCATCGTTTGAACAGCCCCTTGAGCGCATCCTTCAGCTCGGGACTGACCTTGTCGCCCAGCTTCTCGTCGATCTTCTCGTTGAGTTTTTCATTGAGGCGGTTGCCCGCCAGCTTGGCCGCGACCTTGCCCAGGCCTTCCTGGTCCAGGCGACAGGCCTTGGCGCCCAGCTCGAGCGGGCCACGGCAGCGCAGCGGCAGTTCGACGCCGACATAGCGTTCGTTGACCTGGCAGGCGGGATCGGGCATTTCGCGCTGATCGCCTTCGACAATCACCCCGATGCGGTAGTCCATGCCCAGCACCCGCAAGTCCAGATCGCCATTGCCGTTGACGCTCAGGCCCGGAATGCGTGCCTTGAGATCCGGATTGCTGGCGACGCCATTGCGCATCACCAGGCTGCCCTTGAGCTCCTGGAACGGCGTGTCCTTGCCGCGCTGATCGCCGCTGAGCTGCTTGCGGTTGAGTGTGGCGATGGCCTGGCACAGTTGCTGTTCCAGATTGGCGTTGACCAGTACGCCATCGTTGATGGTGAAGCTGGCGTTGCCGTTGAGGGTATCGATCAGTGCCTTCTGGCTGTTGCCGGACGCGGTCATGTCGCCGGACAGGGTCAGCAGGCCCTTGACCGGTGGTACCTGGTCCGGGTTGTCGCTCTTGATGAAGTGCTCCACCGGGACCCGATTGATCCGCGTGCCGACCCCGATCTGCGGGACGGCTGGACGCACGTCGACCGTGCCATGAGCTTCGAAGTCGCCGTTGTAGAGCCCGCCACGTAGGGTCTGCAGGGTCAGCAGGCCGCCCTGGCCGCTGGCCTTGAGGCTGGCGTTGCTGATGGGCAGCTTGTCCAGGGTCAGGGCGCCGAAACTCAGGTCGGCCTGCAGGTCGATCTGCCGCAAGCGATCGACCGGCAGCAGCTTGTCATTGCTCCAGGCGACCTGGGTCGGCGCATTGGGCAGCGGGCTTGCGCCGGCGCCCGCGACGGCGCTGGCTTCCTGCTGCTTGACTTCGGCCTGGCGCGCAGCGGTGGCGCCTTTGGCTTCCTCGCTCTTGGCGGGCAGGTAGCGATCGGCATTGAACGTATCGCCCTTGAGCCGCAGGCGCAGGGCTTGCTTGGTGAAGTCCTCGATGGCCACTCGGCCACTGAAGTTGCTGTCATCCAGTTTTACCGCCAGGTCCTCCAGGGCCAGGCTGTTCTGGCCGCCTTCCAGGCGGGTGACCAGCTCGAGCTTGCCGAAGGCAGTCGGGTCGGCCGTGGCGGGCAGCGGGTGGCCGATGCTGTCGAGGAAGGCGCGCAGGTCGAATTGGGCCAGGGACAGCCCGCCGCTGAGTCTCGGCGCCTTGTCCAGGTCACGCACGTTCAGTTCACCCAGCGCACGCAGCTGATTGGCCGAGATCTTCAGACCGTTCCATTCGGCGACATTGGCCGCCAGGTCGACCAGCAACTGGCCTTGGGCGGCGAATGTCATGGTCTTGCCTGCCAAGGGCTCGCCCGACGTCTCGCCACTCAGGCGCATGTCTTCGAAGGTGTAGCGCTTGAGCTTGCGATCGAAGCGCAGCCCACCCGCCAGTTCGGTGCGGGCCTTGAGGTTCGGCTGGCCGATGCTCAGGAAGGCGGTTGCCTTGACGGGGATGTTGTCGCCCTCGTGGACGGCGCCCGTGCTCAACTGGATGCTCTCGACGGTCAACGTCTGTCCGGTCTTGGCGTCCGTGTACTGCACGCGAGCGTTGTTGACGGTGAGGCTGTCGATGTCCAGCTTGACCGAGCGCTCGTTGGCGCTGTCCTGACCGGATGCTTGGTCAGCTGGCGCAGCGGTCGGCGGGGTGGCCGGCGAGCCATCGGGATTCTTCGCAGGCAGCGGCTTGCCGATGTCTTCCCAGTTGCCGTGGCCGTTCTCGTCCCGGTTCAGGACCAGGTTCAAGCCTTCGACGCGCACGTCGCTCATCTGCACTTCACGACGCAGCAGCGGTAGCACGCGTACCGATAGGCCGAGCATCTGCAAGTCGGCGAATGGGGTCTTGGGGTTGGTCAGCGTGGCGATGCTGGCCTCGTGCAATTCCAGGCCGAGCCAGGGGAACAGGCTCCAGCCGATATCGCCATTGAGGGTCAGCTCAACATGGGCCTTGTCGCGGGCCAGCTGACGGATCTCGTCTTTGTAGTCGTTGGGATCGAACAGATGGGTCAGGGCGAAGCCCAGAGCCACGATGATCAGCAACAACCCGAGAAGCACCAGCCCCAGGATTTTGCCGAACGCTTTCATGGGCGAGTCCTTGTAGTCCAGATTCTGAATTCAAGCGGCAGATTATAGCGCCGCACTCATCACTACCGAGTGTCTGACAACAGACTGCGAAAAAATAACAGTATCAGATTGCCCTCATTGACAACGGCAACTGCTAATCTTGCGCCGATTTTTCAGCAGCCTGCGACTAAATGCCACGTACTTGGCCAAGTGCTCAAGCATCGTCCAGGTACGGCCGTGACCAGGTCGGGTGCTGAATCCTCGCGTGCAGACAATCTACAAAAGGAATGCTTCATGAACAGCAGTATCGCGGCAGAAAGGTTGGCGCCAGCGCCAGGCTTCCTGTCCAAGGAGCGGATCATCGCTCGTCCTGGCTTCAATCGCTGGCTGGTACCCCCGGCAGCCCTGGCCATTCACCTGTGTATCGGCATGGCCTATGGCTTCTCGGTGTTCTGGCTGCCGCTGTCGCAGGCCATCGGGATCAGCGCACCCGTCGCCTGTGCGCCGGACATGGGGGTCATCGCTCGCCTGTTCAGCGCCGACTGCGATTGGCCGATCTCGATGCTGAGCTGGATCTATACGCTGTTCTTCGTCTTCCTGGGTTGTTCGGCGGCGGTCCTTGGCGGCTGGCTCGAGCATGCCGGTCCGCGCAAGGCCGGTCTGGTCTCGGCAGTTTGCTGGTGCGGCGGGCTGCTGATCTCGGCTATCGGGGTCAAGACCCATCAATTGTGGCTGATGTGGCTGGGTTCGGGGGTGATCGGGGGGATCGGCCTGGGCCTGGGATATATCTCGCCAGTGTCGACGCTGATCAAGTGGTTCCCGGACAAGCGCGGCATGGCCACTGGCATGGCGATCATGGGCTTCGGTGGTGGCGCCATGGTCGGCGCGCCCCTGGCGACCGCGCTGATGGGGCATTTCGCCAATGGCCAGGAAGTCGGCGTGTGGCAGAGCTTCGTGGTGATGGCGCTGATCTACTTCGTGTTCATGGTCGGCGGGGCATTGGCCTATCGCGTCCCGCCTACCGGCTGGAAGCCTGAAGGATGGAGCGCGCCGACCAAGAAGGCCGGCAATTCGATGATCACCGATCGCCATGTTCACGTCAGCGTGGCGTGGAAGACACCCCAGTTCGTGCTGATCTGGCTGGTCCTTTGCCTGAACGTGTCGGCGGGTATCGGCATCCTCGGCATGGCGTCGCCACTGCTGCAGGAAGTCTTCGGTGGCCGGTTGCTGGGCAACGAGCTGAGCTTCGGCGAATTGAACAGCGCGCAGCTGGCGCAGATCGCTGCCATTGCCGCCGGCTTCACTGGGCTGTTGAGCCTGTTCAATATCGGTGGGCGCTTCTTCTGGGCGTCGTTCTCCGACTACATCGGCCGCAAGAATACCTACTTTGCTTTCTTCGCCTTGGGCGTGGCGCTCTACAGCCTGGTGCCGAACATGGGCCATCTGGGTAATGTCGCGCTGTTCGTGGCGGCGTTCTGCATCATCCTGTCGATGTACGGTGGCGGCTTCTCTACCGTTCCGGCCTATCTGGCCGACCTGTTCGGTACCCAGATGGTAGGCGCCATTCACGGCCGCCTGCTGACCGCCTGGGCGGCGGCCGGCGTACTGGGGCCGGTGCTCATCACCTATCTGCGCGAGTACCAGCTCGCCCTGGGCGTCGAGCGGGCGGCGGCGTACGACATCACCCTGTATATCCTCGCTGGATTGCTGGTCCTGGGGTTCATCTGCAACGCGCTGGTGCGCCCTGTGGCGGAAAAGTACTTCATGACCGATGCCGAACTGGCCGCCGAACGCGCCCTGAGCCACGACAAAGGTGCCGATGGCGCACGCTCGTTGGAGTGGAAAGCCGCGCCGGGCAGCCTGCCGCTGGCCATCGCCGCCTGGCTGGCAGTCGGTGTGCCTCTGGCATGGGGTATCTGGGTCACGCTGCAGAAGACCGCCGTGCTGTTCCATTGATGGCACGGGCGGGTAGTTGATTGGCGGGCTCTGATGCCCTTTCGCGGGCAAGCGCGCTCCCACAGGTACGGCGGCAGCTTCAGAAATGGTCTGCGCGACAGCGCGGCTCAAGAGGCTGAGAGACCGCTACGGGGCAATGCCTGACCTGGGAGCGAGCTTGTCTCGCAATGCATTCCACCACCATATGTCATCCGCGTTTCAAGCGGGCGCGTTCTAGGCCTATAATGGCCGCCTTTTCGCCCAATGATTCTGCGGAGCTGGTGATGGTCGAACGTAAGGCTTCCGTCGAGCGCAATACCCTGGAAACCCAGGTCAAGGCCTCGATCAACCTGGATGGCACTGGCAAGGCCCGATTCGATATCGGTGTGCCTTTCCTTGAACACATGCTCGACCAGATCGCCCGGCACGGGCTGATCGATCTGGACATCGAGTGCAAGGGCGACCTGCACATCGACGACCACCATACCGTCGAGGACGTCGGTATCACCCTTGGCCAGGCCTTCGCCCAGGCCATCGGCGACAAGAAGGGCATCTTCCGCTACGGCCATGCCTACGTGCCGCTGGACGAAGCGCTGTCGCGCGTGGTCATCGACTTCTCCGGCCGTCCCGGCCTGCAGATGCATGTGCCCTACACCCGCGCATCGGTCGGCGGCTTCGATGTCGACCTGTTCCAGGAGTTCTTCCAGGGCTTCGTCAATCATGCCCTGGTGACCCTGCATATCGACAACCTGCGTGGCCACAACACCCATCACCAGATCGAGACCGTGTTCAAGGCCTTCGGCCGTGCCCTGCGCATGGCCGTCGAGCAGGACGAGCGCATGGCCGGGCAGATGCCGTCGACCAAGGGTTGCCTCTGATGCAGACAGTAGCCGTGATCGACTATGGCATGGGCAACCTGCACTCGGTGGCCAAGGCGCTCGAGCACGTGGGCGCCGGCAAGGTCCTGGTCACCAGCGACGCCGCGGTGATCCGCGAGGCGGATCGGGTGGTCTTCCCCGGGGTCGGCGCGATCCGCGACTGCATGGCCGAGATTCGTCGCCTGGGCTTCGACAGCCTGGTGCGCGAGGTCAGCCAGGATCGACCCTTCCTCGGCATCTGCGTCGGCATGCAGGCGTTGCTGGAGCATAGCGAAGAGAACGATGGCGTCGATTGCATCGGTCTGTTCCCTGGCCAGGTGCGCTTCTTCGGCAAGGACCTGCACGAAGAAGGCGAGCACCTTAAGGTGCCGCACATGGGCTGGAACGAGCTGCGCCAGACCGTCGACCATCCGTTGTGGCACGACATTCCCGAGCGCGCGCGCTTCTATTTCGTGCACAGCTACTACATCGATGCCGGCAAGCCAGCCCAGGTCGTCGGTCGCGGCCACTATGGCGTCGACTTTGCCGCGGCGCTGGCCGAGGGCTCGCGCTTCGCCGTGCAGTTCCATCCCGAGAAGAGCCACACCCATGGCCTGCAACTGCTGCAGAACTTCATCGCCTGGGATGGACGCTGGTAATGGGCAGATCGCGGACCAAGACGCCTTTCATCACCCTCGATCCGGAGCAGGAGCGCGAGGCGCTGCAGACCTTGAAGCGTTTCCTCGAGGAGCGCTTCGAGCTGCGACTGGGGTCGTTCGAGGTGGCCGAAGTCCTCGAAGTGTTCAGCAAGGACATTGCCCCGCACTATTACAACAGGGCGATCGCCGATGTTCAGCTGCATCTCAAGGAGCGCTTCGAGAGCATCGAAAGCGATCTCTGGGCGCTCGAGAAAAACAGCTGAAGGACTGAAAGCGTCGACCGTATTGATCATCCGACACGCATGCTTGCAGCTTGTGGCTTGCAGCTTGCCGCTTGAATTGACGAAGGAAAGAGCATGCTGATTATCCCCGCTATCGATCTCAAGGACGGCGCTTGCGTCCGTCTGCGTCAAGGCCGCATGGAAGACTCCACCGTGTTTTCCGATGACCCGGTGGCCATGGCCGCCAAATGGGTCGACGGTGGCTGCCGTCGTCTGCACCTGGTCGACCTGAACGGCGCCTTCGAAGGCCAGCCGGTCAATGGCGAAGTGGTGACCGCGATTGCCAAGCGCTATCCGAACCTGCCGATCCAGATCGGCGGCGGTATCCGCTCCCTGGAAACCATCGAGCATTACGTCCGCGCCGGCGTCAGCCATGTGATCATCGGCACCAAGGCGGTCAAGCAGCCGGAGTTCGTCGCCGAAGCCTGCCGCGCCTTCCCGGGCAAGGTCATCGTCGGCCTGGACGCCAAGGACGGCTTCGTCGCCACTGACGGCTGGGCCGAGGTCAGCACCGTGCAGGTCATCGACCTGGCCAAGCGTTTCGAGGCCGATGGCGTCTCGGCGATCGTCTACACCGACATCGCCAAGGACGGCATGATGCAGGGCTGCAACGTGCCCTTCACCAAGGCGCTGGCCGAGGCGACCTCGATCCCGGTGATCGCGTCGGGCGGCATCCACAACCTGGGTGACATCAAGGCCCTGCTGGATGCCAACGCACCCGGCATCATCGGCGCCATCACCGGTCGCGCGATCTACGAAGGCACCCTCGACGTCGCCGAAGCACAGGCGTTCTGCGACAACTACGCGGCCGGCGGCCAGCGCTAAGCGGCGAGAGGCGAGAGGAGCAGCGCCGCGGTGTGCTTCTGCTTGCCGCTCGAGGCTTCCCGCTTGCAGCTTCCGTTACGGAGAAGTTCATGGCTTTAGCAAAACGCATCATCCCGTGCCTGGACGTGGACAACGGCCGGGTAGTCAAGGGCGTCAAGTTCGAGAACATTCGCGATGCGGGTGATCCGGTCGAAATTGCCCGTCGCTACGACGAGCAGGGCGCGGACGAGATTACCTTCCTGGATATCACCGCCAGTGTCGATGGTCGCGATACGACCTTGCATACCGTCGAGCGCATGGCCAGCCAGGTATTCATACCGCTGACCGTGGGTGGTGGCGTGCGGACCGTCCAGGACATCCGCAACCTGCTCAATGCCGGTGCCGACAAGGTCTCGATCAATACGGCCGCGGTGTTCAATCCTGAGTTCGTGGGCGAAGCCGCCGAGCGTTTCGGTTCCCAGTGCATCGTGGTCGCGATCGACGCGAAAAAGGTGTCGGGCCCCGGTGAAGCGCCGCGTTGGGAGATCTTCACCCACGGTGGCCGCAAGCCGACCGGCCTGGACGCAGTCGAGTGGGCAAAGAAGATGGAAGCCCTGGGCGCCGGCGAGATCCTCCTGACCAGCATGGACCAGGACGGCATGAAGAGCGGTTTCGACCTGGGTGTGACCCGTGCCATCAGCGATGCCCTGGGTATCCCGGTGATCGCCTCCGGCGGCGTGGGCAACCTGCAGCACCTGGCCGACGGCATCCTGGAAGGGCATGCGAGCGCCGTGCTGGCTGCGAGCATCTTCCATTTCGGCGAATACACCGTGCCGGAAGCCAAGGCGTACATGGCTCAGCGCGGTATCGTCATTCGTTAAGAGAGTGATCCTGTCGCGGTCCGTCCTGGGCGCGACGCACCTGCTACCGGGCGCTGCTGGAATCGCAGCGTTCCAGGTGGCAAGACTTCCCGGCCATGCTCGGACGCGGATGCCCTCCTGCGGGAACGTGCCTGCTCGGGGCGCCTGACCGGCCGCCACCGAGGCTGACGTCAACCGTGGTTCCTGCCCAATAGCGCATGATACAGCTCGCTATCGCCCAGGATCCCCACCACCCGGTTGTTCTCGTGCAGCACCAGCTTGTTGCCGGTCTGGTAGCGGATCTGCAGGGCCTCGCGCATGCCGATGTCGGCATTGACGACGGTAGGCTTGCGGTCAAGCCCTTCTACAGATTCGCCTGGAGTCCAGTTCTGCAGGGAAAGACCGTTGAGACCCTGGCGGGCGCCCTTGATCGTATTGCCCTCGGCCAGGTCGAGCCACGAGTCGCCGCCTGGATCCAGGCATACCGAACCGTTGATCCGCTTGCACTTGTCCAGCGTGCGCATCAGGCTGCGACCGCAGAGCACGTTGAGCGGGTTGGTGTGGGCCACGAAGGTGCGCACATACTCGTCGGCCGGGTTGAGCACGATCTCTTCGGGCTTGCTGTACTGGATGATCCGGCCATCTTTCATGATGGCGATCCGGCTACCCAGCTTCAGGGCTTCGTCCAGGTCATGGCTGACGAAGACAATGGTCTTGCTGAGTTTGCGCTGCAGCTCGAGCAGCTCATCCTGAAGGCCTTGGCGGATCAGCGGATCAAGTGCCGAGAACGGTTCGTCCATCAGCAGGATATCGGCGTCCATGGCCAAGGCTCGTGCCAGCCCGACCCGCTGCTGCATGCCGCCCGACAACTCATCGGGCTTCTTGTTACGCCATTGGGTCAGGCCCACCAGCTCCAGCTTCTCGTCCACTAGCTTGCGTCGTTCCTTTTCCGGACGACCCTGCATCTCGAGGCCGAAGCTGATGTTCTCGCGCACGGTCAACCACGGCATCAGGGCGAACTTCTGGAACACCATGGCGATGCGCTTGGTACGCATCATCTTCAGCTCCGCCGGCGTGCAGTGAGCGATGTCTATATGGCTGCCCTCATGCTCGACGAACAGCTTGCCGCGGCTGACGGTATTCAGGCCATTGATGCAGCGCAGCAGGCTGGACTTGCCCGACCCGGACAGCCCCATCAGCACGCAGATCTCGCCTTTGTCGATATCCAGGTTGGCCTTTTCCACGCCGAGCACAAGGCCGGTCTTCTTCAGGATCTGCTCACGGGTCATGCCCTGATCGAGCAGGGCGAGGGCTTCGCGTGGCTTGTTGGAGAAGATGACGTCGACATCTTCGAAGCGAATGATGCTCATGCTTCACTCCTTGCCTGTGGCTCGGGTTGCTTGCAGATACGGTCGAGCATGATCGCCAGCAGCACGATCGCCAGGCCGGCTTCGAAGCCCAGGGCGATATCGGCGGTGTTCAGTGCGTTGACCACGGGTTTGCCCAGACCGTCCGCGCCTACCAAGGCGGCGATCACCACCATCGACAGCGACAGCATGATGCACTGGGTGATGCCGGCGGCGATGCTGGGCATGGCGTGCGGCAGTTCGATACGCGACAGCAACTGGCGGCGTGAGCAACCAAAGGCCTTGCCGGCGTCCATCAGCTCTTGGGGCACATCGCGAATGCCCAGATAGGTGAGACGGATCGGCGCGGCGATGGCGAACACCACCGTGGAGATCAGCCCCGGTACCACGCCCAGGCCGAACAGCGTCAGGGTAGGGATCAGGTAGACGAAGGTCGGCACCGTCTGCATCAGGTCGAGCACCGGACGCATGGCGGTGTAGAACATCGGCTTGTGCGCTGCAACGATGCCCAGCGGTACGCCGATGGCCACGCAGACGAATGTGGCGAACATGACCTGGGCCAGGGTCTCCATGGTTTCCTGCCAGTAGCCGAGGTTGAGGATCAGCAGGAAGGCGAGGGCGCAGAAAGCGGTCAGTGACCACTTGCGCTGGATCAGATGGGCAAGCGCTGCAATCAGGGCAATCAGGACGAGGGGATTGAACCAGGTGAGAGCGCTGGTCACGCTGTGAATCATGAATTCGAGGCCTTGTGCGATGGCGTCGAAATAGTCGGCGCCATTCTGCGTCAACCATTCGACGAAGGCCGCGATGTACTGGCCCAAGGGTATTTTTTGATCGATCAGCATGATAGCGAGCTTCCACCTGCAAGATTGAAGTCAACCCGGGGCGGGCACGGTCCTGCCCCGAATGGGTGCTTGGGGCTATTGCGTCAGCTTGGCCTTGGCCGCCTCCAGTCCCGGTTTGCCGTCCACGGTGGTCACGCCGGCAAGCCAGGTATCGAGAATCTGCGGGTTGTTCTTCAGCCAGGCTTTGGCGGCCGCATTGGCTTTCATCTTGTCGTCCAGGACGTTGCCCATCAGGGTGCTTTCCATGTCCAGCGTGAAGGACAGGTTCTTGAGCAACTGGCCGACGTTGGCGCATTCCTGGGCATAGCCCTTGCGGCTATTGGTCAGCACGGTCGCCTTGCCGTATTCGGGGCCGAAGAAATCGTCTCCGCCGGAAAGGTATTGCAGCTTGAAGCGCTTGTTCATGGGGTGCGGCTCCCACCCCAGGAAGACGACGGCCTGATCACGCTTCTGTGCGCGATCGACCTGCGACAGCATGCCCGCCTCGCTTGACTGCACCAGCTTGAAGCCGGCGTCCTTCAAGCCGAAGGCATTCTTGTCGATCATGCTCTGGATGGTGCGATTGCCATCGTTGCCTGGCTCGATGCCATAGATCTTGCCGTCCAGTTCCTTCTTGAACTTGGATATATCGGCGAAATCCTTCAGGCCCTTGTCATACAAGGACTGAGGAACAGCGAGTGTGTACTTGGCGTTTTCAAGGTTGACGCGGACGGTTTCGACGGTCCCGGCATCACGATACTGCTTGATGTCGTTTTCCATGGTCGGCATCCAGTTGCCGAGAAATACATCCAGGTCCTTGCCCGTGGCCAATGACTTGTAGGTCACCGGCACCGAGATCATGGTGGTGTGGGTCTTGTAGCCCAGGGCTTCGAGCACGGCGCTGGTCACGGCGGTGGTCACGGTGATATCGGTCCAGCCGACATCGGAAAACCTGACCGTATGACATTGCTCGGGTTCGACGGCCTGGGCTAGCAAGGGGGCACCGAGTAGTGCAACCAGCAATAGCGGTGGTGAACCTTTCATGGTGGACTCCTGTGTTTTTTCTTCGGGTGTCCCGCCTCGCCGTGCTTCTCGGGCATCGGTCGGCTGGGTCTGCCAGGCGGCAAACTACGGGGCCGTATAAATCGAGTCGCCTTCGATAATCCTCCAGTGCCGGGCAAACGCATACAGGCAGGGTCGTATCCAGTGCGGCACGGGTCGCATCCAGTAAGGGCGATGTCGCATATGGAATTTTGCGCCCTCGTACGTGCATTTCCACGCCGACCTATCCCTCGAATACGGCGTCGGAGACCGGAGCCGGGGCGGCGTTGCTGGACAAAAGTACGTCGGTTGGAGACGTCGGGTGCGGGGGTAAAAGCCCGATGATGCATGCACTTACGGCGGCTCGTCGCTTCTAGCCTAGCAGCCCCGCCAGCCTGCGCGCCGCGCGGGGTACAAGCCCAGCAAGAGGTGATTCGACAATGGCCATCAGCGTATTCGACCTGTTCAAGATCGGTGTCGGACCTTCAAGCTCGCATACCGTCGGGCCCATGCGCGCCGCCGCGCTCTTCGTCCAGGGGCTGCGCGAGCGCGGCCAACTGGAGCAGGTACGACGCGTCGAGGTACGTTTGTACGGCTCGCTCTCGGCCACCGGTATCGGCCATGGATCCGACAACGCCACGATCATGGGGCTGATGGGCGAATGGCCCGATGCTATCGATCCTGCCCGGATCGTCCCGCGCATCGCCGATCTGCGGGAAACCAATACCCTGTTGCTGGATAACCGCCTACCGATCGAATTCGTCTGGGCCAGGGACATGCGCCTGCTCGATGAAAACCTGCCCTACCATCCCAACGCCATGACGTTGGTGGCCGAGAGCGAAGAGGGCGAGTTGCATTCGGACACCTACTACTCGGTGGGGGGTGGTTTCGTGGTCGATGCCGCCCAGGCTGCCAGCGGCGTCCTGGACGCTGACAATACCGTGCTGCCCTACGACTTCGACAGCGCGGCGGAACTGCTGCGGCTATGCAAGCAAAACGACTTGCGCGTGTCGCAATTGATGATGGAAAACGAGAAGGTCTGGCGCAGCGAGGCGGAAATCCGCGCAAGCCTGCTCAAGCTCTGGAGCGCCATGCAGGACTGCGTCAGCAATGGCTTGAAACACGAAGGCATATTGCCTGGCGGTCTCAACGTGCGTCGCCGCGCAGCGAAGTTGCATCGCAACCTGCAGGAGCTGAACAAGCCCAACGTGATCGGTTCCACCCTCAGTGCAATGGAGTGGGTGAACCTGTTCGCCCTCGCCGTCAACGAGGAAAACGCCGCTGGCGGACGCATGGTGACCGCGCCCACCAATGGTGCGGCCGGGATCATCCCGGCAGTCCTGCATTACTACATGCGTTTCAGTGACGTGGTGGACGAATCCCACGTGGTCGACTTCCTCCTGGCCGCGGCGGCGGTGGGCATCCTGTGCAAGAAGAACGCTTCCATCTCCGGTGCCGAGGTAGGCTGCCAGGGCGAGGTGGGTTCAGCATGCGCCATGGCTGCGGCAGGCCTGGCCGACGTGCTTGGTGCCAGCCCGGCACAGCTGGAAAACGCCGCCGAAATTGCCCTCGAGCATAATCTCGGCCTGACGTGCGACCCGGTCGGCGGCTTGGTCCAGGTGCCCTGCATCGAGCGCAATGCCATCGCCGCGGTGAAGGCGATCAATGCCGTGCAGATGGCCCTGCGAGGCGATGGCGAGCATTTCATCTCCCTCGACCAGGTCATCCGCACCATGCGGGACACGGGTGCAGACATGCACGACAAGTACAAAGAGACCTCTCGCGGCGGCCTTGCCGTCAGCGTCATCGAGTGCTGATTCCAGTCGGCATGTCTTTCCTCATGGCCGGTTCGCCTCTTGCTGGTGCACCGGCCATCTGCCTTCTGCCCGGTTTGCCCAACTGAGTCGATAATAGAGCCAGTGACATCTGAACCTGTCGTTTATGGACATGTGGCGCTCGAATGCTACCGAAATGCTCATCAATCTAGCGTCCATGCCCTGGCACGTGGCTTTGCAACCGACTGCGACCGCCTCTGCAAGTGCCGTGTCATGGTTGTCGAAGGTCGTTTTTGGTTTAAGTTGTATGGGCGTTCAATTTCAGGCATGGCATTTGCGTAAGATTCGCCAAAAGCTCCTGCATACGAATTGGGGCTATTACAAATACAGTGCCCGCCTGAGGCACCCCTGCATTGTGTGAGGAGAAATCGCGATGACATCGTCCACCTCCGGGCCTCAATCCCAGAACCGCACAGCACCCCAGTCCATTGGATTTCTTCTTCTGGACAACTTCACGCTCATTTCCCTGGCATCGGCCGTCGAACCCTTGCGCATGGCCAATCAGCTCTCCGGTCGGGAGTTGTATCGCTGGCATACCCTTACGCTCGACGGTGGCCAGGTCTGGGCCAGCGACGGTCTGCAGATCACCCCGGACGGCTCGGTTCACAATGCACCCTTGATCGATACGGTCATCGTCTGTGGTGGCGTTGGCATCCAGCGTGCCGTGACCCGTGAACATGTCACCTGGCTACAGAGCCAGGCGCGCCAGTCTCGTCGTCTTGGCGCGGTATGTACCGGCAGCTGGGCCTTGGCCTGCGCGGGCCTGCTGGACGGCTTCGACTGTAGCGTGCACTGGGAGTGCCTGGCATCCATGCAGGAGGCCTTCCCGCGGGTGAACATGAGTACACGCCTGTTCACCCTCGACCGCAACCGCTTCACCAGCTCCGGCGGCACCGCGCCCCTGGACATGATGTTGCACCTGATCAGCCGAGACCATGGGCGTGAGCTGTCCGCGGCAATCTCGGAGATGTTCGTCTACGAACGTATCCGTAACGAACAGGACCACCAACGCGTGCCGCTCAAGCACATGCTCGGTACCAATCAGCCGAAACTGCAGGAAATCGTCGCGCTGATGGAAGCCAATCTGGAAGAACCGATCGATCTGGACGAGCTGGCGGTGTATGTGGCGGTCTCCCGGCGACAGCTCGAGCGATTGTTCCAGAAGTACCTGCATTGCTCGCCTTCGCGCTACTACCTCAAATTGCGCCTGATTCGCGCGCGGCAGCTGCTCAAGCAGACGCCCATGTCGATCATCGAGGTGGCATCGGTGTGCGGTTTCGTTTCCACACCGCACTTCTCCAAGTGCTATCGCGAGTACTTCGGGATTCCGCCGCGGGACGAGCGCGTGGGTTCGAACACCGCCCAGCAGGTGGCGATGATGCCGATACCGCAGGCCATGGTCCTGTCGCCCCATGGCGGTCCGCTCGGTGCCTTGAGCCAGGCGCGCAACGAGTCGACTTTCGCCAGCGTGAGGTTGTAAGACAGGGCCCGGCAAGGGCTTGCAAGAAGTTTCAGGTGGCAGGGAGGGTCAAGGCAGGCGCCTGCCTTGACTGAAAACGCACCGTTAATGTCTGCTGCTGTTGAAGTGGGCCAGAGCGGGGAGCAATTGCTTGTCGATGGCCTGCCGCACGGCTGGGAGGATGGTGGCGCTGCCGGTGTACATCCGCTCGACCATGCTTCGCAGGGCTTTCGCGTTGGCGTCGTTCAGGCCGCGCACGGCATGTTCGCATGCCTGCTCGGCGCTGGCGCCGGCCGGCATTTCGAAGCCAAGGGCGCGCAGGTGGCCAAGCAGGTCATCCTGATCAATCAAATCCGCATGCATCATGGTTTTTATCCTTGTTGACTGCCGTGATCGTCAGCCGATTCTGTTACCAGCCCGAGAGGTCGGCAAGGACTGAATGTTGCGATGACTGCTTTGGCTAAGAACACGTCGTTCTCGGCTAAATCGTCTCGCCGAGAAGTCAGCACACTGGGGTCATTCACCTAACGCGGGGTTTGGTCACCCTGGCTCGTCTCGTGGATGCTGCACGCACTTGGCCCCGGTTGCTCACGGCTCCCGGGGCCATTTTTTTGTAGGGGATGGATCGCCAGGTACCAATTGCACGCAGGCAAAAAAAATCCGATGCCAGGCTTCCGGCATCGGATCTTCGAGCGCTCGGCCAGCAGGTGCTCAGCTGTTGGGCAGCAACCGGCAGGTAATGCTCTTGATATAGCGCGTCTCGGCAATCGCCGGGTGCACCGGGTGATCCGGGCCCTGGCCGCCGCGCTCGAGCAGTTGCAGGTTGCGATCCAGGTGACGGGCGCTGGTCAGAAGAATGTTCTGCAGATCGTCTTCGGGGAGGTGCATCGAGCATGAAGCACTGACCAGGATGCCGTCCTTGTTGAGCATGCGCATGGCCTGCTCGTTCAGTCGACGGTAGGCCGCCTCGCCATTCTTGAGGTCTTTCTTGCGTTTGATGAAGGCGGGCGGGTCGGCGATGATCACGTCGAAGCGTTCTTCACCGGCCTTGAGCTCGCGCAGCGCCTCGAACACGTCACCTTCGATGCAGGTGAGCTTGTCGCTGATGCCGTTGAGCGCGGCGTTACGCTCGACGCCATCGAGGGCAAAGGCCGAGGCATCGACACAGAACACTTCGCTGGCACCGAATACGCCGGCCTGCACGCCCCAGCCACCGATGTAGCTGAACAGGTCGAGGACCCGCTTGCCCTTGACGTAGGGCGCCAGGCGCGCACGGTTCATGCGATGGTCGTAGAACCAGCCGGTCTTCTGGCCTTCGCGCACCGGGGCTTCGAACTTCACGCCGTTTTCTTCCAGCGCGACCCAATCGGGCACCTCGCCATATACAGTCTCGACGTAGCGACCCAGACCTTCGGCATCGCGCGCGGCCGAGTCGTTCTTGAACAGGATGCCGCTTGGCTTGAGCACTTGCACCAGCGCCGCGATGACATCGTCCTTGTGCGCTTCCATGGTGGCCGAAGCCAACTGGACCACGACAATGTCGAAGAAGCGGTCGACCACCAGGCCCGGCAACAGATCGGAATCACCATAGACCAGGCGGTAGCAAGGCTTGTCGAACAGACGCTCGCGCAGCGACAGGGCAACGTTGAGGCGATGCACCAGCAGCGACTTGTCCAACGGCAGCTTGACGTCACGCGACAGCAGGCGGGCGCAGATCAGGTTGTTCGGGCTGATCGCGACGATACCCAGGGGCTTGCCGCCAGCGGTCTCGAGAATTGCCTGTTGTCCGGCCTGGAAGCCTTGCAGCGGGGTCGCGGCGACGTCGATTTCGTTGCTGTAGACCCACAGGTGACCGGCGCGCAGGCGGCGGTCGGCGTTGGCTTTGAGGCGAAGGCTGGGCAGTGACATGACGTCGCTCCGAGAAAAAAGAGCGGGATTATAGCGCGTCGGCCGCGTACCCGGCGCGGCCGACGACAAACAGCTGTCTCAGCCGCGCAGGGCTTCGATCAGCTTGTCATTGAACGCAGGGATATCATCGGGCTGGCGGCTGGTGATCAGGTTGCCATCGACCACCACTTCCTGGTCGACCCACTCGCCACCGGCGTTGCGAATGTCGTCCTGCAATGTCTTGTAGCTAGTCATGCGGCGACCTTTGGCCAGTCCGCAAGAGACCAGCAGCCAGCCTCCATGGCAGATGATCGCCAGCGGCTTGCCGGCCGAGTCGTGGCTTTTGACCAGTTCCTGGGCGCCTGGCAGAAGCCGGATGGTGTCGGAGTTCTGCACGCCACCCGGCAAGACCAGGGCGTCATACAAATCGAGCTTGGCGGCGTCGAAGGTGGCATCGACATCGAATTCGTCCGCGGGCTTGTCGTGGTTCCAGCCACGCACCTTGCCTTCTTTCTCGCTGAGGATATCCACGACCGCGCCGTGCTCGACCAGCGCATCGCGCGGGCCGGTCAGTTCCAGCTGCTCGAAGCCGTCGGTGACGAGAATGGCTACGCGCTTGCCGCTCAGGGATGAGCTCATGGTGTGTACTCCTTTTCTTTAGGGGTTGGAAAAGAGGCCGATCCAGAGCGGTGAAAGTTCCGGGGCAACGTACCAGCGGTTGCTGCCAGAGGTTAGAATCGCGGCTTAATCCCGAGTGTGTGCACATGTCCCAGGAACTTACCGCCGAACAGATCCAGCAAGCCTTGCAGGGCATCAGTATTCCGCCGCAACCGCAGATCATGGTCGACCTGCAGTTCGAGCAGTACATGCCCGATCCGGACCTCGAAACGATCGCCAAGCTGATCTCCCAGGATCCAGGACTGTCCGGCGCCTTGCTCAAGCTGGTCAATTCGGCGCATTTCGGCTTGAGCAACAAGATTGGCTCGATCCAGCGCGCGGTAAATCTCCTGGGCAGTCGGTCGATCATCAACCTGATCAATGCCCAGTCGATCAAGGGCGAGATGAGCGACGAGACCATCGTCACCCTCAACCGCTTCTGGGATACCGCCCAGGATGTTGCCATGACCTGCCTGACACTGGCCAAGAGCACTGGCATACAGGCCGTGGACGAGGCCTATACGCTGGGCCTGTTCCACGATTGTGGCGTGCCCTTGATGCTCAAGCGCTTTCCCGACTACATGGGCGTGCTCGAGGATGCCTACGCCAGGACGAGCGGCACGTGCCGCGTGGTGGATACCGAAAACCGCGCGCTCAATACGAATCATTCGGTGGTGGGTTACTACACGGCCAAGTCCTGGCGCTTGCCGGAGCACCTGACTGCTGCGATCGCCAACCATCACAACGCGCTCGCCATCTTCCAGGACGACTCTTCACGCAATACCTCGCTGAAGAATCTGCTGGCGGTTCTGAAGATGGCCGAGCACATCTGTGCATCGTACCGAGTGCTGGGCAATCAGAGCGTGGATCACGAATGGAACGCAATCGGGCCATTGGTCCTCGATTACATAGGGCTGTCGGAATACGATTTCGACAATCTCAAGCAGATCATTCGTGACATGGGCGGACGCTGAATCATGCCGGAATTGCCAGAAGTCGAAACAACCCGTCGGGGCATCGCGCCTCATCTTGAAGGACAACGTGTCAGCCGCGTGGTGGTACGAGACCGTCGTCTGCGCTGGCCTATCCCGGAAGACCTCGATGTACGCCTGTCAGGGCAACGCATCGTCACGGTCGACAGGCGGGCGAAATACCTGCTGATCAATGCCGAGGCCGGCACCTTGATCAGCCACCTGGGCATGTCCGGCAACTTGCGCCTGGTCGAGCTCGGCATGCCGGCGGCCAAGCATGAGCACGTGGATATCGAGCTGGAGTCGGGGCTGGCCTTGCGCTATACCGACCCGCGGCGATTCGGCGCCATGCTGTGGAGCCTGGACCCACTCAATCACGAGTTGCTGGTGCGTCTGGGCCCCGAGCCCCTGACCGACCTGTTCGACGGTGAGCGCCTGTTCCAGTTGTCGCGTGGCCGAGCCATGGCGGTCAAGCCGTTCATCATGGACAACGCCGTAGTGGTGGGGGTCGGCAATATCTACGCGACCGAGGCGCTATTCGCGGCGGGCATCGATCCGCGTAGAGCAGCCGGCGGTATCTCCCGGGCCCGCTATCTGAAGCTGACGATCGAGATCAAGCGCATCCTGGCACACGCTATCGAACGCGGAGGCACCACCTTGCGCGACTTCATCGGGGGCGATGGTCAGCCAGGTTACTTCCAGCAGGAGCTGTTCGCCTATGGGCGTGGCGGCGCGCCGTGCAAGGTATGCGGAACCCTGCTGCGAGAGGTGAAGCTGGGCCAGCGCGCCAGTGTGTACTGCCCACGATGCCAGCGCTGAGACGCCGGAGGCGTCCAGGAGCATTGAGGTAACGAGCCGCTACTGGCCCTCGCGCTTCAAGCCTTGCCGGTGATCTGACGGTACTTGGCCATCAATTGCTCTTCGCTCTCTGGATGAGCTTCATCCAGCGGGATGCAGTCGACCGGACAGACCTGTTGGCATTGCGGCTCGTCATAGTGACCCACACACTGTGTGCACAGGTTCGGGTCGATCACGTAGATCTCTTCGCCTTGCGAGATCGCGGCGTTCGGGCACTCGGGTTCGCAGACGTCGCAATTGATGCAATCGTCGGTGATGATCAGGGACATGGAGACTCCGGCCGGGGCTCATGGCCCAGGCATGTATAAACCGATGCGCACAATTGTGCCGCATTCGCGCCCGCAGTGCACGCGGGCGCGATGTTCAGGCAGCGGTTGTCATTTCTTGAAGCGTTCGGTCAGGGCTTCGGCCACTACCGGATGGACGAACTTGGTGATGTCACCCCCCAGGGCGGCGATTTCCCGGACCAAGGTCGACGAGATGAACGAATAGCGTTCGGACGGCGTCAGGAACAGGCTTTCGACCTCCGGCGCCAACTGACGATTCATGTTGGCCAGCTGGAATTCGTACTCGAAGTCCGAGACGGCACGCAAGCCTCGAAGAAAGACATTGGCGCCCTGTTCCTTGGCAAAGTGTGCCAGCAAGGTAGAGAAGCCGATGACCTCGACGTTGGGCAGGTGGCTGGTAACCTCGCGCGCCAGTGCGACCCGATGCTCCAGAGGGAACAGGGGGTTCTTCTTGGGACTGGCCGCGACCGCGATGATCACATGGTCGAACAGTCGTGAAGCACGCTCGACCAGATCGCCATGGCCTTTGGTAATGGGGTCGAAAGTACCCGGGTACAACACTCGGTTCATCGCGTCATCCTGGCTTGGAGTGCGTTGGGGGGTCGGATGGTAGCGCAGCGACTGCGCCCGGCCAAGTCACGGAGCCGACTGGAGGCACTATAGACACTGCGGTCATGGCTTGTCATGCCCCTCCAGATGATCTCGTTCGAGATAATCGAGCATCAGGTGCGTGTTGCCTTGGTGCAAAACGGCGGATGCCGTGGTCCCGGGATGCAATTTTTCCTCTGCCTTTGCGGTACATCCGATGTGAAATAAACCGTAAGATGGTGCCATTCCTGCCTGAGCCGTAGACAGAGAACCGGGCAGGGCCACGCGCAGCCAGGGGAAGAAATCTTCATGCGAGATGTCTATCGGGTACTGGTGCTGGAGCCGGGTTTCATCACGCCCGCAGCTCGCCCGGCCGTGGACGCGCCATGCGGTGAATTCCACGTTCCGTTCAACCAGGCCCTGGAGCAATGATCCGGCGCCTTCGCTTACCGTTCAGGAGAAAGTCATGCCTCTCGCGCAATTGATCACCCCCCAGCAATTGGCCGAGCGTCTGGAGTCGCCCGGCCTGGTGATACTCGACTGCCGCTTCGCCTTGGAGGATGTGGATTATGGCCAACGCAGCTATGCCGAGGGTCATATCGCCGGGGCGCATTTTGTCGATCTCGAGCGTGATCTGAGCGGACCGGTGGTAAGGGGCCAGACCGGTCGTCATCCACTGCCCGAGCCAGAGCGGCTCGTCGAGCGCTTGCGCAGTTGGGGCTTGGACGATGACAGCCAAGTCGTGCTGTATGACGACGGCCCAGGTGCCTTTGCGGCGCGCGCCTGGTGGCTGCTGGCCTGGCTGGGCAAGCGTAGCGCGGTGTTCATTCTCGATGGTGGCCTCAAGGCCTGGCATGCCGCGCACCTGCCGCTGAGCCTGGATCCGCCCGAGAAACGCGACGGTCGTTTCAATGGAAAGCCGGACAGCGACCTCTTGATCGACGCCGAGCAACTCGCCGACAGTCTTGGTCAGCCGGAATTGACTTTGCTCGATGCCCGCGCGCTGGCGCGTTTTCGTGGTGAAGTGGAGCCGATCGATCCGGTGGCAGGACATATTCCAGGGGCGGTGTGTGCGGCCTTTACCGACAATCTGGGGCCGGATGGGCGCTTCCTTGCGCCTGAACAGCTGCGCGAGCGCTTTGAAGCGAAGCTGAACGGTCGTGCGCCCGAGCAGATAGTGGCGTATTGCGGTTCAGGCGTGACCGCGTGCCACAACCTGTTCGCCCTGGCCCTGGCAGGCTATCCGCTGGGCCGCCTGTACGCGGGATCCTGGAGTGAGTGGATCAATGACCCGCAACGTGGCGTGGCCACGGGGATCTGAGCGGGCAAGGCGCCTGCATCTGTGTCGGGCTCGGTGTTACCAGGCGCACGCCTGCTCCGCCAGCCACTGTGGAATGCGCCGCTCCAGGTAATACCCGGGATTGCGCAGACTGCCATCGACGAAGCCCACATGGCCGCCTCGGCTGTGCAGCTCCAGACAGGTTCGCGCCGCCAGCTCCCGCTTCTCCGGCAGACTGTGGCTGAAGACGAAAGGGTCGTCGCTGGACTGGATAAGCAGGGTTGGCGTCTGGTTCTCGCCCAGGAAGTATCGGCTCGATGAGCGCCGATAATAATCGTTGGCGCCTTCGAAACCGTTGAGCGGGGCCGTGACCCGCCCATCGAAATCCCAGAAGGTCCGCATATTGCGCAACGGCCCCAGGCGCTCCAGTGCGGCAAGCCCTTCCTGGTGTCCTTGGTGCTGGAAATGCCGTTGCTTGTTCTTCACATAGGCGAGCATGGCGCGCATGAAATGCGCTTGGTAGACCCTTGAGAACCCCAGGCCGATGCGGTCGGCGCATTGATCCAGGCGGAACGGCACGGAGACCGCCACCGCTGCCTGCAATTGACTGGAGGACCCGGTTTCGCCCAGGTACTTGAGCAGGATATTGCCACCCAGCGAATAACCTACGGCATACAAAGGCGCCATCGGGCGCTGGGCACGCAGGTGGTCGACGATTTCGCCAAGGTCCTCGCTGGCCCCCGAGTGGTAACTGCGAGCCAGGAGGTTGGGCTCGCCCGAGCAGCCGCGCCAGTTGGCTGCGACGCTCGCCCAGCCGCGCCGCTGCAATGCTTGTTGCAGGCCTTTGACGTAGGGCGAATCGGCAGAGCCCGTGAGCCCATGAAGGACCAGCACCAGCGGCGCATCGGCCTCGTGCGGATCCAGCCAGTCGAGGTCGATGAAGTCACCGTCGGCCAGCCAGATCCGCTCTCGGGTGCGCGCCAGCGGGGGCATCTTGCGCCAGAGGGGTCCCCACAGGGTCTGCAGGTGTGGATTGGAAAGGCCGAGGGCCGGGTGGAACGAGACAAGGGGGTTGGGCATGCTCGGTGACTCTCGCTGTGCTTGTCCAGGGGGTCATGAAAACACAACCTATCTGAATTGTAGATCAGCGCCCGATCCATCTGGCCCTGGCAACGGTTGTTGCTCGACTGTCGGGCCGACGCTTGCCAGTACTGTGCGGTCAAGGTCGAAGTGACGTTGCAAGGCGTCCCTGACCCCTTCGGGTGTCAGCGCCCGCATGCGGTCCAGGTACGTCGCCAGGTAATTGCTCGGTAGCTTGTCCTGTCCCATTCTCATCAAGGTATCGGCCATCGCCCGGTTGCTCGAGACCGCTTGCAGATACTGGTTGGCCACTTGCTCTACGGCGAGGTCCAGCTCAGCCTGAGTCGGCCCCTGGGCCACGAAGTCCGCCAGCAGTTGCTGCACCAGGTCCTGGGAGGCGTCGGCAAATCGCGCGTCGATGTCCCACTCCATGAGCCATAGGCCGTTGTCTTCCAGCATGATCAGCCCGGCTGAAGGCCGGTAGCTCAACCCTCGCTGCTCGCGCAATGCCTGATGAAAGCGTGAAGGCTGGCTGCTGCCGAGCATCTGTTCAACCACCGTCAGTGCCAGGTAATCGGGATCTCGAGCGTTGATGGCCAGCGGTACGGCAAGCCCGACCCAGTTGCCTGCGCCCGGTCGTTCCAGATGGATGATCTCTGGCTCGCTCACGGCCACGGCAGGCAAAGGCGGTAAAGGGGCGCCCTCTGGCAACGTCTGACTGATCTGCTGCGCGAGCGCTTCAGCTTCTTGCCGAGACAGATCCCCCACGATCGACAGTGTCAGGTTGCGGGCAGTGAAGGCTTGCCGGTGAAAGGCTGCGAGCTGAGCGGTGGTCAGGGCGGCGATCCCTTCCGGGGTGCCCGAGAAGTAGTGGGTCGCATAGGGATGACCGACAAAGATCTGATCGAACAACAGCTTGCGCAACTGGAACACTGGATGGGTGGCGCGCCCTTGCAGGATGTCTTGCCAATGGGTCTTGAGCGTCTCCAGTTCCGACTCGACCATTGCCGGACGCCCGAGCATCGCACTGATCAGATTGACCACCGTGTCCCGCTCGCGGGGCCGGCTGAGACTGCGCACGGCCAGCGTGCTGTGCACCAGGCGTGTCGTGGTGGACAACTGGGCACCCATGTCATCGAGCTGCTCGGCAATCTGCTCGGCGCTCGCCCCCTGCGTGCCCTTTTCCAGCATGCCCAGGGTCAAGGCTGCCAGGCCGGAAGTCTCGCCGTCGCTGGCACTGCCGACAGTGAAACGCAAGCGCAGGTCGATCATGGGCAATTCAGGCGCTTGCACGAACATTACCGAACTGCCTGCTTCGGTGGTCCAGGCCTGAATGTCAGGGGAGACCTGCTTGATCGGCGGCAACGCCGAATCGGTCAGTGATGTCAGTCCACCTGTTCCCTCCTGTGTGGCCATGGCGGGAGGGCTGGCGCAGGCTAGCAGGAAAAGCATGGCCAGCAGGCCGGTCCGGGCTTCATTCATTGGGCTTCTCCTCGTTGCGCAGGTAGGCGACAGTCACCCGATCACGGGTCAGGTAATGCTGGGCAGCCTGCTGCAGCCGCAGCGCTGTGAGGTTCTGCAAGGCTTGGCGATCGTCTTCGAGTCGCTCGGGCGGGACGCCACTGACGGCGTGGCTGCCGATGGCCCGGCCCTGAGCCGCCAGGTCATCGGCGGCGAATACACGCTCGGCCAACTGCCGTGCCTTGGCACGCCGCAGCTCATGCTCGTCGACGCGCACGTACTGGAGTGACTCGATGGCTTCCCAGATGCTGGCTTCGGCGTCCTCTAGACTGACGTGCTGCTCACTGTTCGGGACTGCAATAAGGGTAAGCAGCGAATCCCCCTGCTGTACGAGGGTGTACTCCGCGCGCAGATACTGAAAGGTCGGCGCTGATCCGGTGCGGTGCTTGCGCAGACGAGCGTTGACACCCTCGCTGAGCAACTGAGGCACCAGGCTCAAGGCCAAGGCGTCTTCGGTGTTACCGGCTGTGAACAGGCTGGGCGTGTTGAACGCCATGACCAGTCGTTCCCCAAGACCTGCCTGTGCGATGACCAGGCGACGCTCGCCTGGTGCATCACTTGGCGGTACTGGATCACGGCTGCGCAAGGGTGCTGGCGACAATGTGCCGAAATGTCGTTCGACCAGCGCTTGCAAGGCTTCCAAGGTGGTGTCGCCGACGATCACCAGGGTCGCGTTGTTCGGGTGGTACCAGGTCTGATACCAGACGCGCAGGGTGGCAAGACTCAGGTCTTCCAGATACTGCCGGTAACCGATGACAGGGGTGGCATAGGGGCTATGGCCGTAGGCCAGCGCATGGATGCGCTCCATTGCCAGGGCCATCGGCGAGTCCTCCACTTCGGTACGCCGCTCCGCCTTGATGACCTGCAGCTCACGCGCAAAGTCCGCCTCGCCCAGCGTTGCGTTCTGCATGCTGTCGGCCATTACCTCCAGAGCGATCTCCAGCCTGGAAGCAGGAAGCGTCTGATAGAAAACCGTGGCATCGGCCGTAGTGAACGCGTTGGCTTCCGAGCCTAGCCTGGCGAGGAGAGTCTTGTATTGGTCTGCGGTCAGCTTGCGGGTACCTTCGAAGATCAGGTGTTCCAGGGCATGTGTCAGTCCACTGTGGCCCTCGGGCTCGTGACTGGAGCCGACGTGATACCAGAGCTGCGCGCTGATGATCGGCGCACGGTGATCCTCATGGAGATAGACCTGAAGGCCGTTGTCGAGCCTGAAGCCTTGCAGCGAGGTGTGCGGGGAAGCCGCAGCGGTCAAGGCGAGGCAACTCGTCGCGATGGCTGCGGCTGCTCGCCGCAAGTAGGTGAAGGGCATGTCCGAATACTCCGGCCTGGGTGGATTGCCAGTGGAGTTTCAGGAACAGCAACGGCCCGCGTGCGTTAGATATGTACGCGAGCCGATGTGACGCTTTCTCAGCCGCGCTGCCAGAGCGCGTAATAGACCTGGCCGGTCTTCTTCTCCCGATGCAGGCGCCAGTTACCAGGCATCTGCAGGGTGGACGGAGCTGCTTCGCTCTCGGTATAGATCCAGGCGTTGTCACGCAGCCACTGCCGCTCTTCCAGCAGGTTGCTGGTAGCGGCGAGCATGTCCTGGTTGAACGGCGGATCGAGGAACACCAGATCGAACTGCTGTTTTACCTCGCCCTGCAGGTAGCGCAGGGTGTCGTTCTGCAATACCTGCCCGCGCGGGCAGCGCAGCACCTCAAGGTTGTGCCTGAGGTTGGCGATGGCGGCCGGGTTGCTGTCCAGGGCCACGGCTTCGGCGGCTCCACGAGACAAGGCCTCGAGGAAAAGCGCGCCGCTGCCGGTGAAGGCATCGAGCACGTGGGCGCCCTCGATATGCGGCGCCAGCCAGTTGAACAGGGTTTCACGAACCCGGTCCGGGGTAGGGCGCAGGCCCTGGCCTTCGGGAACCCCCAGGCGCCGGCTGCGCCATTCACCAGCGATGATGCGCAAATGGCCCTGGCCCTGGCTGGCCCCGGCGGGTTTGGTTGGCTTGGCCATTAATGCTCCGGTACGCCAAGCGGTTGCTCGGCGAGTTTGTCTGTTGGCGCAGGCAGCGGCTTTTGCGGCACTTTCGGGCCGGCGGTAACGATCACCAGCTTGTCTGCGGCCAGATGCTTGTTCAGCGCCGCCTTGACCTGATCGACCGTCAGGCTCTGGGACTGCTGCATGAAGTCCTCGAGCCAGGTCAGCGGCAGATCGTAGAAGCCGATGGCGCCCAGTTGGCCGACGATGCTTGAGTTGCTGGCATTGGACAGCGGGAAGCTCCCGGCCAGTTCGCGCTTGGCATCGTCCAGCTCTTGCTGGGTCGGGCCGGTCTTGAGGTAGTCGGCCAGTATATCCTGAACCAGCTTCAGGGTTCCTTCGCTCAGCTCGGCGCGAGTCTGCAGGTTGATCATGAACGGACCGCGAACTTGCATCGGGCTGAATGCCGAGTAGACGCCGTAGGTCAGGCCACGTTTCTCGCGGACCTCGGTCATCAGACGCGTACCGAAGGCGCCGCCGCCGAGGATCTGGTTGCCCATCGACAGGGCAGGCCAGTCCGGATCGTTACGGTCGATGCCAAGCTCGGCGAGCATCAGGTGCGTCTGCTTGGAAGGGAAGTCGATGTGCGTGATACCGGGCTTGGGTGCTTCAGGCTGTTGCGGCTTGGACAGCGCCGGGCCCTTGGGGAGGGCGGCACTGACCTGCGCGGCCACTGCCTGCGCCTCGTCGCGGCTCAGGTCGCCGACCAGGGCGATGACCGCATTGCCGGCGGTATAGGCGCGGGCATGGAAGGCACGCAACTGCTCAAGGCTGATCGGTGCGATGCTCTGGGCGGTGCCGTCGCTTGGATGAGCGTAAGGGTGATTGCCATAGAGATTGGCGAACAGAGCCTTGCCGGCCAGCTTGCCGGGGTTCTGTTTCTCGTACTCGAAGCCTGCCAGCACCTGGTTCTTGATGCGTTTGAGGGCATCTTCCGGGAAGGTCGGTCTGCCCACCACCTCGGCGAACAGCTTCAGCGCCGGCTCACGCTTGTCGGCAGCGCTGAGGCTGCGCAGCGTGGCCACCGCCATGTCCCGGTAGGAGCCATTGCCAAAGTCCGCCCCCAGGCCTTCGAAGCCCTGGGCGATCGCCGTGACATCCTTGCCGGCCACACCCTCGTTGAGCATGGCATTGGTCAGGGTCGCCAGGCCTGGCGTGTCGCCATCCTGGCTGCTGCCGGCGGCGAAGGTCACGCGCAGATCGAACATGGGCAGTTCGCGCGCTTCGACGAACAGCACGCGAGCTCCTTCGGCGGTATTCCAGCTCTGGATGTTCAGTTGGCGACGGCTCGGTGCCTTGCCGTCCAGCTCGGCCAGCGATTGCAGGGTATTGGTCTGGCGGGCCGCACTGTTTTCAGCCTTGGTATCGGCCTGTGCCGGGGAAAAAGCCATGGCCAGGGCCATCAGGATGATGCCCGAGCCCGGCAGGGTGTAGCGGGAAGCGCTGCGATTACTCATTGGGCGGAGTCCTCGGGCAATACATGGGCAACGCTCAGGCGTTCGCGGGTGAAGTAGGTCCGTGCGGCTTCCTGAATGTCCTGCGGCGTCACCTGCTTGAGTTCATCGAGCTCGCTGTCGATGAGCTTCCAGGACAGGCCCACGGTTTCCAGCTGACCGATGGTCGTGGCCTGGCTGCTGATCGAGTCGCGATCGTAGACCAGGCCGGCGATCACTTGTGCACGCACGCGCTCCAGTTCCTCGGCGCTCGGCGCAGTGGTCTTGAGTTCGTCGAGCAGTTGCCAGATGCCTTTTTCGACGTCGTCGAGGGACTTCTGCTTCTGCACGTTCGGTGTGGCGGAGACCAGGAACAGGCTGTCGCCGCGTGTAAAGGCGTCGTAGCTGGTCGAGGCGCCCGCGACCAGCTCCTGGCCGCGTTCCAGGCGTGCCGGCATGCGCGCGCTGTAGCCGCCGTCGAGCAGGGCCGAGATCAGGCGCAGGGCATGCACGCTACGAGGTTTCTCGGCGGTTGCCAGGCCAGGGACGTTGAAGCCGTAGATCAGGCTGGGCAGTTGGGTACGCACATGCAGGGTAAGCTTGCGCTGGCCCGGCTCGGCCAGTTCGAGCGGCAGCTTGGCGGGCGGCACGGCGCGTTTCGGGATGGCACCGAAGTACTTTTGCGCCAGGCCTTTGATCTCGTCGGCCGTGACATCGCCGACTACCACCAGGGTGGCGTTGTTCGGTGCGTACCAGGATTCGTACCAGTGACGCAGTTCCTCGACCTTCATGCGGTCGAGGTCGGCCATCCAGCCAATGGTCGGGGTGTGGTAGCCACTGGCCGGGTAGGCCATGGCCCGGAACAGCTCGAAAGCCTTGGCGTTGGGCTGATCGTCGGTACGCAGGCGACGCTCTTCCTTGATGACTTCGATCTCGCGGCTGAACTCGTCGGCTGGCAGGCGCAGGCTCGCCAGGCGATCGGCTTCCAGCTCGAGGGCGACCGGCAGCCGATCGCGAGCCAGGACCTGATAGTAGGCGGTGTAGTCATCGCTGGTGAAGGCGTTTTCTTCGGCGCCGAGGTCGCGCAGGATGCGTGATGCCTCGCCAGGACCGATCTTCGCGCTACCCTTGAACATCATGTGTTCGAGCGCGTGCGAAAGGCCGGTCTGGCCGGGGGTCTCATAGCTCGAGCCGACCTTGTACCAGATCTGCGAGACGACTACCGGTGCCCGATGGTCTTCGCGCACGACGACCTTGAGGCCGTTGTCGAGGATGAATTCGTGGGTGGGTTGCGGATCGGCGGCCAAGGCCGCAAGCGGCAGACAGAGCGTGCTGAGCAACAGGCCAGCGGCGCGGCGGGCTAGAGCATTCATACGTTGTATAACCTGTAGGACGGCCTGCAGGGTTTAGCGTCGGCAGGCCAGGAGGTGCTAGGATACTGATCCGGTTGCCTGGCGACCATGCCTGTCGCCGTTCTGGCCCGCAGGCCCCACGACAAAATGTTGCGCATGAACCAGCCGGATTCAAAATAGTCTGTTCTGCGTTGAAAGAATTCCCGATGCGCCGCTGAGGCGCATCGCTAGCCTGAGATAGCCGTCTCCCATGTTTGGTTCCAACGACGACAAGAAAGCGCCGGCCGAGGCTGGCGAGAAGAAAGGCCTGTTCAGCTGGTTTCGCAAGAAGCCGCAGCAGCCTGCTCCCGAGCAACCACAAGCGCCTGAACCGGTAGCACCACAGGCCCCGGTCGACGCGCCGGAGTCTGCACCTGCGGTACCGGCCAGCGAAGCGCCACACATAGCGCCGCAGCCAACACCTGCGGCCCCTGTCAGCGAGGCCCCGCAGGCCGCATCCGCCCCGGAGTCAATGCCTGCCGCGCCTGTCGACGAAGCCTTGCCAGCCGTTCCGGTCCAGCCGCGTCCCGCTCAAGCACCGGCGACATTCGGGCCCGAAGCACCGCCAGTGCCTGCCGTCGTACCCGTGGCGCCACCAGCCCAGCCTGCGGTGCCAGTCGTCGAGACTGATGTCCAGGCGAAGCCGGAACCACTGCCTGTACCTATCAGCAACCTGGTCCTGCCAGTCGCGGAAGAGCCGGTGGCCCTGGTGGCGGATCTCGAACCGCACGCGCCCCCCGTCATCCCTCCACGCCCGGTCGAGACGCCTGCATCCGCGGCCATCGAGACCAAGCCGTCGCCGGAACCCGCCGCCGAACCGACCCTGGCCCTCGCTCCGGTCCCGGCGGAGCCTGTCGCCGCGCCCACCGAGCAAGGCAAGCCAGGCTTCTTCGCGCGCCTCAAACAGGGGCTGAACAAGACCAGTGCCAGCATTGGCGAGGGCATGGCCAGCCTGTTCCTCGGCAAGAAGATCATCGACGACGATCTGCTCGAAGAGATCGAAACCCGCTTGCTGACCGCCGACGTCGGCGTGGAAGCCACGTCGATCATCGTCCAGAACCTGACCCAGAAGGTCGCGCGCAAGCAGTTGGCCGATGCCGATGCGCTTTACAAGTCACTGCAAGGCGAGCTCGCCGACCTGCTGCGTCCGGTCGAGCAGCCGTTGCGCATCCAGTCCCAGGCCAAGCCTTTCGTCATCCTCGTGGTCGGCGTCAACGGCGCGGGCAAGACCACCACCATCGGCAAGCTGGCCAAGAAACTGCAGCTCGAAGGCAAGAAAGTCATGCTGGCCGCGGGCGATACCTTCCGCGCCGCCGCGGTCGAGCAGTTGCAGGTCTGGGGCGAGCGTAACCGAATCCCGGTCATCGCCCAGCACACCGGCGCCGACTCGGCCTCGGTGATCTTCGATGCCGTGCAGGCCGCCAAGGCCCGTGGTGTCGATGTGCTGATCGCCGATACCGCCGGTCGCCTGCATACCAAGGACAACCTCATGGAGGAGCTGAAAAAGGTCCGCCGCGTCATTGGCAAGCTTGACGCCGATGCGCCGCACGAGGTGCTCCTGGTGCTGGATGCCGGCACCGGTCAGAACGCCATCAACCAGGCCAAGCATTTCAACCAGAGCGTCGCGCTGACGGGTCTTGCCCTGACCAAGCTGGATGGCACTGCCAAGGGTGGGGTGATCTTCGCCCTGGCCAAGCAGTTCGGCCTGCCGATTCGCTTCATCGGCGTCGGCGAAGGGATCGACGATCTGCGCACCTTCGAGGCCGAGCCGTTCGTCAAGGCCTTGTTCGCCGAGCGGGAGCATCCATGATTCGCTTCGAACAGGTTGCCAAGCGCTATCCCAATGGCCATGTCGGCCTGCATGAGTTGAGTTTCCGGGCGCGCCGGGGCGAGTTCCTGTTCGTGACCGGCCACTCGGGGGCCGGCAAAAGCACCTTGTTGCGGCTGCTGCTGGCCATGGAACGTCCTACCAGTGGCAAGTTGCTGTTGGCGGGACAGGACCTGGGCCAGATCAACAATGCCCAGATTCCGTTCCTGCGACGCCAGATCGGCGTGGTCTTCCAGAACCACCAGCTGCTGTTCGACCGGACCGTGTTCAACAACATCGCCTTGCCGTTGCAGATCCTCGGTCTGTCCAAGGCCGAGATCGCCAAGCGCGTCGATTCGGCATTGGAGCGCGTGGCGCTGGTCGACAAGGCCCAGCTGTTCCCAGGGGATCTGTCCACTGGGCAACAACAGCGCGTGGGCATCGCGCGCGCCATTGTCCATCAGCCGGCACTGCTGCTGGCCGACGAACCCACCGGTAACCTCGACCCTCGTCTGGCGGCCGAGATCATGGGGGTGTTCGAGGATATCAACCGCCTGGGTACCACGGTATTGATCGCCAGCCACGACCTGGCGCTGATCGCGCGCATGCGCCACCGCATGCTCACCTTGCAGCGCGGTCGATTGATCGGCGACGGGGAGGCTGGCCAATGAGCACGACACGTAGTCCCAAGGTATCCGAACGGGTAGCCCCGAAGGGTGCCGATCCCAAGCCTGGGAAGAACAAGCGCGGCGCGAGCGACGACGATGGTCCTGACTTTCGCACCTTGATGCACGCCTGGCTGGAAAGTCATCGGGCCAGCCTGCTGGACAGCTTGCGTCGCCTGGGCAAGCAGCCGATCGGCAGCCTCTTCACCTGCCTGGTCATGGCCGTGGCGCTGAGCATGCCCATGGGTCTGTCCCTGCTGCTGAAGAATGTGGAGCGCTTGGGCGGATCCTGGCAGCGCGCCGCGCAGATATCGTTGTACCTCAAGCTCGATGCCGGCACTCGCGAAGGCGAAGCGCTGCGCGACGAGATCAAGGGCATGCCTGGCGTCAGCGAGGCCGAGTACATCAGCCGCGAGCAGGCACTGGAGGAATTCCAGCAACAGTCCGGCCTGGGCGAGGCCTTGCGTGAGCTTCCCGACAATCCGTTGCCGGGCGTGGTGGTAGTGACGCCTTCGGAAGTCGACAAGCCCGCGTTGGAAGCTCTTCGCCAGCGCCTGGCGGAACTGCCTCGGGTCGAAGTGGCACAGTTGGACCTGGTCTGGGTGGAGCGCCTGGCGGCGATCCTCAAGCTCGGTGATCGCTTTGTCTTCGGCATGGCCGTATTGCTCATCTCGGCCTTGCTACTGGTGATCGGCAATACCATTCGTCTACATATCGAGAACCGGCGTACCGAGATCGAGGTCATCAAGTTGGTGGGCGGTACCGACAGCTATGTGCGTAGGCCGTTCCTCTATATGGGAGCGCTCTATGGCCTGGGGGCTGGCGTTCTGGCCTGGGGCATCCTGGCCTTTTCGATGAGTTGGCTTAATGACGCGGTGGTCGGGCTGTCCGGGCTTTACGGAAGTGATTTCGCCCTCGCGGGTGTACCAGGGTCGGATGGTGTTTCACTCTTGATTGGTGCAGTCTTGTTAGGGTATATCGGTGCATGGATCGCGGTAGCCCGCCACTTGAGTGAACTGGCGCCTCGATAATGTTTTTTGGCCATCATTGACGTAGACGGAACTTGTAAAAGGGTTTTCGGTCAATGGTGGCAGTGCCTGAGGGCACGAGTTCAGTAAGTCGGAGGTTCTTGAATGACCACATCGTTGCAACCTGCCTATGCCTTGGTACCCGGTGCGAACCTGGAAGCCTACGTGCACACGGTCAACAGCATTCCCCTGCTGACGGCCGAGCAGGAGCGTGATCTGGGCGAGCGTCTCTACTATGAGCAGGATCTCGAGGCCGCTCGCCAAATGGTAATGGCCCACCTGCGTTTCGTCGTACATATCGCACGTAGCTATGCCGGCTACGGACTGGCCCAGGCCGACCTGATCCAGGAAGGCAATGTCGGGCTGATGAAGGCGGTCAAGCGTTTCAACCCGGAAATGGGTGTGCGCCTGGTGTCCTTCGCTGTGCACTGGATCAAGGCGGAAATCCACGAATTCATCCTGCGCAACTGGCGCATCGTCAAGGTGGCTACCACCAAGGCCCAGCGCAAGCTGTTCTTCAACCTGCGCAGCCAGAAGAAGCGTCTTGCCTGGCTGAGCAATGACGAAGTGCATCGCGTGGCCGAGAGCCTGGGCGTCGAACCGCGTGAAGTGCGCGAGATGGAGAGCCGTCTGAGTGGCCAGGACATGGCCTTCGATCCGGCTACCGAGGCCGATGACGACAGCGCTTTCCAGTCTCCGGCTCACTACCTTGAGGATCATCGCTACGATCCGGCCATGCAGCTCGAGGATGCCGACTGGAGCGACAACTCCACCAGCAACCTGCATGTTGCCCTGCAGGGCCTGGACGATCGCAGCCGCGACATTCTCTACCAGCGCTGGTTGGCCGAAGAAAAGGCCACCCTGCATGAGCTGGCGGATAAGTACAGCGTCTCGGCCGAGCGGATTCGCCAGCTGGAAAAGAACGCGATGAACAAGGTCAAGGCATTGATCGCCGCCTGATCTGAAACCGCATCGAAAACTTCCAGCAGTGCCGAATGCCAGTCAGTGAATCTGACTGGCATTCGATTTTCAATGCTAAGCATCTTCGACTTCTAAATCCTTCTGTGAAGCTGCCGGCCCATCGCGGGACAAGCCCGCTCGCCACTTGGCTCTGGATGCACCGGTGTGAGTGCCACAAAACCAGTGGCGAGCGGGCTTGTCCCGCGATAGGGCCGGCAGCTTCACAGAAAATCTCGCAACCCTACGATGAGTTGAAAATCCAAACAACGAATGTTGTTTCTTGACGGACTGGCACTACGGCAGTGCCGAAGCTTTTTTATCCACAGATTTACGCAAGAGCCGTCTCATGGCCCACGCGCGGCCTCCAGCTGCATCAGGTACTCAGGCCCGCCCAGCTGGCGCATCTGTACGCGGATCCAGCTGGCGCGATTGGCCACGTAGGCGCTGGGCCGATTGGCGCTCCACTTGATCGGGCTGGGCAAAACGGCCGCCAACTGGCTGGCCTGCTGACGCGACAGGCGACTGGCGTCGATACCGAAGTGATGCTGCGCCGCGGCCTGGGCACCGAATATGCCTTCGCCCCATTCGGCACTGTTGAGGTATACCTCGAGGATCCGCTCCTTGCTCCAGAACAGCTCGATCAGTGCGGTGAACCAGGCTTCAAGCCCTTTGCGGAACCAGCTGCGATCGGACCAGAGGAACAGGTTCTTGGCCACTTGTTGCGTCAGCGTACTGGCTCCTCTGAGCCTGCCGCCGCGTTCGTTGTTGGCAAGGGCAGCCTGGATGGCCGGCACGTCGAACCCCCAGTGACTGGCGAACTTCTGGTCTTCCCCTGCAATGACCGCCACCTTGAGCTCATCGGAAATACGCTCCCAAGGCTCCCAGTCACGCTGCAGGTCGATCGGCTTGCCATCGAGCCAGGATTGCACCTTGCGCTCGACCATCAGAGCGGTACCGGGCGGTGGTATCCAGCGTAGCGCCAGAACCAGCACGATACTGCCGGCGGCGAACCAGAGCAGAGCGCGGACAACATGGCGAATGATGGATGACAGCATGGCGATAGCTTGGCCGGACCGATGGAACGGGCCATTATACAGACCCGTTTCGAGGAGTCGTCCCATGCTTCGCAGCTTCCTGATGCTTGCCGCGTTTTTCGCTTTCACCGGTGTCGCCCTGGGCGCTTTCGCTGCCCACGGACTCAAGGGGCGCCTGACTGCCGACTACCTGGCGATATTCCACACCGGGGTTACCTACCAGCTTGTGCACGCGTTGGCCCTGTTCGGTGTCGCCGTATTGTCCGTGCACCTGCCCGGACGGTTGATCGGCTGGGCGGGCGGCTTGTTCGTTCTTGGCATCCTGCTGTTCTCCGGCAGCTTGTACATGCTGACGCTCAGCGGCTTGGGCAAGCTCGGCATCATTACGCCGTTTGGCGGTCTGTGCTTCCTCGGCGGCTGGCTGTGCCTGGGATTGGCCGCGTGGCGTCTGGGCTGACCAGCCGGTCCGGTATCGGGACGAATGGCGCGGGTCGCCCTTGGGTTTGGGCCATGAACGGGGCTAGAATGCGACCCCCAAAGAACGATGGTGGCCGTGTGCATGCGCATTCAACTGAACGGTGAACCTTACGAACTGCCCGCTGGCGAGACAGTCGCGACCCTGCTGGGCCGACTGGACCTGCTCGGACGCCGGGTGGCGGTGGAACTCAACCTGGATATCGTGCCGCGTAGCCAGCACGAGAGCACCCAGCTGAAAGAAGACGATCAGGTCGAAGTCGTTCACGCCATCGGCGGCGGCTGAGGTCAGGTGATTCACCTGCAAGTCCTTCAATCTTTCCAGAGGATCAACGATGAGCAACGTTCGTAGCGACAAGCCCTTTACCCTGGCCGGACGCACTTTCCAGTCCCGTCTGCTGGTGGGTACCGGCAAGTACCGTGACATGGACGAGACCCGTCAGGCCATCGAAGCGTCAGGCGCCGAAATCGTCACCGTTGCCGTGCGCCGCACCAATATCGGCCAGAATCCGGGCGAGCCGAACCTGCTCGACGTGCTGCCGCCAGACCGTTACACCATCCTGCCGAATACCGCCGGTTGCTATGACGCGGTCGAAGCCGTGCGTACCTGTCGCCTGGCGCGTGAGCTGCTCGACGGCCACAACCTGGTGAAGCTGGAAGTCCTGGCCGACCAGAAAACCCTGTTCCCCAACGTAATCGAGACCCTCAAGGCCGCCGAAGTGCTGGTCAAGGATGGTTTCGACGTGATGGTCTACACCAGCGATGACCCGATCATCGCGCGCCAGCTGGCCGAAGTCGGCTGCATCGCGGTCATGCCTCTGGCGGGTCTGATCGGTACCGGCCTGGGTATCTGCAACCCCTACAACCTGCAGATCATCCTCGAGGAGTCCAAGGTGCCGGTACTGGTCGATGCCGGTGTGGGTACCGCTTCCGACGCCACCATCGCCATGGAAATGGGCTGCGAAGCCGTGCTGATGAACTCGGCCATTGCCCATGCGCAGCAACCGGTGATGATGGCCGAGGCCATGAAGCACGCCATCGTCGCGGGACGTTTGGCCTATCTGGCCGGTCGCATGCCGAAGAAACTCTATGCCAGCGCCTCTTCGCCGCTGGAAGGTCTGATCAAGTAAGAGCCCCTGATGACTGAATCGCAAGACACGCCGATTACCACCGACGGCGAAGCGCGCCCCCAGCGCCGCATCAAGAGTTTCGTAATGCGCGCCGGACGCATGACCGAAGGCCAGCAACGCGGTCTGGATCAGGGCGGCCCCCTGTTCATTCTGCCTCTGGCCGACGGCTCGGTGGACTACGACCAGGTATTCGGCCGCTCGGCGCCGCGTACCTTGGAGATTGGTTTCGGCATGGGCCATTCCCTGCTGGAAATGGCCGCTGCTGCCCCCGAGCAGGACTTCATCGGTGTCGAAGTGCATCGGCCGGGTGTCGGAGCGCTGCTTAACGGCGTGCTGACACAAGGGCTGAAGAACCTGCGGGTCTACGATTGTGACGCGATCGAAGTGCTGAACCGTTGCGTGGCCGACAACAGCCTCGATCGGCTGATGCTGTTCTTCCCCGATCCCTGGCACAAGGCTCGCCACCACAAGCGGCGCATCGTCCAGGCGGGCTTCGCCGAGCTGGTGCGCAGCAAGCTCAAGGTGGGTGGGGTATTCCATATGGCGACCGACTGGGAGCCCTATGCCGAATACATGCTGGAGGTGATGAAGGTCGCTCCGGGTTATCGCAACCTGGCGGCGGACGGCACTTACGTGCCTCGCCCCGAAGAGCGGCCGATCACCAAGTTCGAACGCCGTGGCGAGCGACTCGGGCACGGGGTTTGGGACCTCAAGTTCGAAAAGCTGGACTGATCCGAGGCGGCAGGGCCCCATGTCCGCCGCCGCTGGCTTGCCTGCGCAAGGACGCGGGCGGCTTCAGCGGATTTGCAGGCAGGCGCGCAATCAACGGGCGCCTGTACCGCTTGCGCAGCGGGCTTGGGCGTCGGGCGTGGAGCCACTGGCGCGCTCGGTCACCAAGACGCTTAGCCCCGCCGATCCGCCACCACGCCGATCAACACCAGAACCACCAGCAGCACCGGCGCGAGGGCATAGTTGCCGAACTGGCTCAACCCCTTGACTACCCACGGGGTCGCATAGATCAACGCGGCGCCGCTGCCGATCATCACCAGCAATGCCATGAACGGCACTCTCAAGGCTCCTGCCAGGCCGCCCAGACGCTGTTCTACCCAAGCCTTGATATCGGTACCGAACAGCACCAACAGGCAGCCCACCAGAGCCAGCGAGATTTCCGACAGATTGCCGCGGCTCCAACGGGAAACCGTTGCGAGCAGGTCAAGTACCATGTCCATGGGTCATCCTTAGGTCAAGAAATACTGCAGCAGGTCATTGAGGAACAGTTGTCCGCGTGGCGTGGCCACCAGTCGATCGGATTCGACCTGTAGAAGTCCTTTTTGTTCTGCCTCGCGCCGCGCCGCGGCCAGTCGCTCCAGAGGCAAACCGGTGCGGCGTGTGAATTGCGCGGCCTCCACGCCCTCGGTCAGGCGCAATGCATTCATCAGAAACTCGAACGGCAACTCATCGGGCGTCAGCAGTTTCTCACCGGCCTTGTAGGGCTTGGCCAGGTTCAGGTAGTCCTTGGGCAGACGGGTCTTCCAGGTGCGCAGGATACGCCCATCGGGATGACTGAGCTTGCCATGGGCCCCGGCGCCGATGCCGATGAAATCACCAAAGCTCCAGTAGTTCAGGTTGTGCCGGGCGGCACGGCCCGGTAGAGCGTAGGCCGAAACCTCGTACTGCTTGAACCCATGCGCGGCCATCAGGGTTTGGCCGGCCTCCTGGATATCCCAGAGGATATCGTCCTCGGGCAGCTCCGGTGGCTGGTTCCAGAACACCGTATTGGGCTCCACGGTCAACTGGTACCAGGACAGGTGCATCGGCCCCAGATCGATGGCTTGGCGCAGGTCACCCAGGGCCTCGTCCAGCGACTGATCCGGCAGGCCATGCATGAGGTCAAGGTTGAAGTTGTCGAAGCCGGCGGCGCGCGCCATGTCGGCGGCCCGCACTGCCTCGTCCCCGTTGTGAATGCGGCCCAGGGCTTCGAGCTTGGCCTGCTGGAAGCTCTGCACGCCGATGGACAGGCGATTGATCCCCAACTGCCGGTAGGCCTTGAACTTGTCCTGCTCGAAGGTGCCTGGATTGGCCTCCAGGGTGATTTCGATATCCGGGCTGAACGGGATGCGCTGTTCCACGCCCTTTAGCAGACGACCCAGGGCATGGGTACTGAACAGGCTTGGCGTGCCGCCACCGAAGAAAATCGAACTCAGCGGCCGGCCATATACATTGGCCAGTTCCTGGTCGAGGTCGGCGAGCAACGAGCTGACATACGCCTCCTCGGGCAGGTCAGGTCCGGCGGCGTGAGAGTTGAAATCGCAATACGGGCATTTGCGCACGCACCATGGGATATGGATGTACAGCGCCAGCGGCGGCAGCTCGGTCAGTATCACCGGCGTTACCAGGCCAGCCACACCGGAGTGGCCTGGCAAGGCATCAGGTTTTTCAGTCATTACAGGCCCAGGCGCTGACGCAGGATGGCCATGGCGCGGGCACGGTGGCTGATCTGGTTCTTTTCCGAAGGCCCCAGGTCGGCACTGGAGCAGCTGCGCTCCGGCACCCAGAACAGCGGATCGTAGCCGAAGCCATGTTCCCCGCTGGCCTGGAGCAGGATCCGCCCATGCCAGAGGCCTTCGCAGAGAATCGGCAGCGGATCGTCGGCATGACGCACCAGGGCCAACACACAGACGAACTGCGCGCCACGTTGCGCCTCGGGGACATCCTTGAGCGCCTCGAGCAGCTTGGCGTTGTTCGCCGCATCGCCCTTGCCATCGGCATAGCGTGCCGAATAGATGCCTGGTGCGCCGCCCAGGTAGTCGACGGCCAGGCCCGAATCGTCGGCCAAGGCCGGCAGGCCGGAAATGCGCGCGGCGTTGCGCGCCTTGAGAATGGCGTTCTCGACGAAGGACAGACCGGTTTCCTCGGGCTCCACTTCACTGAATTCACCGATCGAACGCAGGTGCACGGACTCACCGAGCATGGCCTGGAGTTCCTTGAGCTTGCCGGCGTTGTGGCTGGCTAAAACGAGTTGCTGGAATTCTTTCATTTGCCTGGGAACACTTCCTGGTTGAAGCTGAATGTGTGGCTGGCGCCGCCGGTTTCGACCTTGAGATCGAATACCAGGGTTTCTGGCTGTTCGATCTTGAACTGGGCAAGGTAATAGACCGTGCCCTGGCCGGTCATCTGCCTGAATGACAAGGGGCCGCCATGCCCGGTGAGATCCTTGATCGTACCGCTGACCGTCGCTACCTCGGGCTTGCCGCGCTTGAGCACGGTAATGTTGAGCACGCCCTGGTTGCGGCTGCGGATCAGACCGTTGGCGGCGGCCACCTGCGGTTGCAGCATGCTGGACGTGAATGCGCTGTAGTGTACCGTCACATCGCCGAAGACTTCCTTGCGCTCGGGACGGGCGGCATCGGCGGCCAGCGCTGGCAGCGCCAGGCACAGGCTCAACAGGAAAGCGAGTCCACGCATATTGCAGTTCCTCCGGTTGGCGTTCAGATCGCGACCTGATGCTCCTGCAGGGCCGGGCTGCTGACACGATAGATGCCGATCTCCCCCAACAGGTTAGGCCATAGCCGCCCGCCCCACCCATTGCGGTGCAGGCGGTCGACGGCCAGACGATCCAGCACCTTGGCACGCCGTTCGTGGCATAGCGCCTCGAAGTCCTCGAAGGTGCAGAAGTGGATGTTCGGCGTGTTGTACCAGGTGTAGGGCATGAAGTCCGACACCGGCATGCGACCTTTGCTCGCCAGGTACCAACGGCAGCGCCAGTGGCCGAAATTGGGGAAGGTGATGATGCACTGGCGACCGACGCGCAGCATCTCGTCGAGGATGCGGTCGGGATACTCCACGGCCTGCAAGGCCTGGGTCATGACCACTACATCGAAACTGTCGCTGGCGAAGTTGCCCAGGCCTTTGTCCAGGTCCTGCTCGATGACGTTGACGCCTTTGTCGATACAGGCGGCGATGTTGTCAGCGTCGATTTCCAGGCCATAGCCGGTGACCTGCTTGCGGTCACGCAGCGAGGCCAGCAATTCGCCACTGCCGCAACCGAGGTCGAGCACCCGGCTACCGGCGGGGATCCACTCGTGGATGATTTCCAGATCGGCTCTCATGCTGTCCTCAGATGGCGATGCGGTTCATGTAGTTCGAGAAGCCCTGGGTGTAGCGAGGCGTCGGGATCAAAAAGGCGTCGTGTCCGTGCGGCGCATCGATTTCCAGGTAACAGACGTTCTTGCGGGCGGCCATCAGGGCGTTGACGATCTCGCGCGAACGGGCCGGCGAGAAGCGCCAGTCGGTGCTGAAGGACATCAGGCAGAAATCGGCCTTGACCTGTGCCAGCGTGGCGGCCAGATCGCCCCCATGCGCGGCTGCCGGATCGAAGTAGTCCAGGGCCTTGGTCATCAACAGGTAGGTATTGGCATCGAACCGTCCCGAGAACTCTTCGCCTTGATAGCGCAGATAGCTCTCTACCTGGAACTCTACACTGTGGAAATCGTAGTTGAGCTGGTCGCTCTTGAGCTCGCGGCCGAATTTCTCGCCCATCGAGTCATCGGACAGGTAGGTGATGTGGCCTACCATGCGGGCCAGCATCAGGCCGCGCTTGGGGATCACGCCGCGGTCCTGGAACGAACCACCGTGAAACTCGGGATCGGTGAGAATGGCCTGGCGAGCCACTTCGTTGAACGCGATGTTCTGCGCGGAGAGCTTCGGGGCCGAGGCAATGTCGACGCAATGGCGTACACGGTCAGGATAGGTGATGGTCCACTGCAGCGCCTGCATACCGCCCAGGCTGCCACCGACCACGGCAGCCCATTGCTCGATGCCGAGCCGGTCGGCCAGGCGTGCCTGGCTGTGTACCCAGTCTTCCACCGTCAGGACCGGGAAGTCGGCGCCATAGGGCTTGCCGATGACCGGATTGACGCTGCTGGGGCCGGTGCTGCCGTTGCAGCCGCCGAGGTTGTTCAGGCTGACCACGAAGAAACGGTTGGTATCGATCGGCTTGCCTGGACCGATGCAGCTGTCCCACCAGCCGGGCTTGCGGTCGTCGGGGCTGTGATAGCCGGCGGCGTGATGGTGCCCGGACAACGCATGGCAGATCAGTACGCCATTGGTGGCGGTACTGTTGAGGGTGCCATAGGTTTCGTAGATCAGCTCGTAGGAAGCCAGGGAACGGCCGCACGCCAGTGCCAACGGCTCGTCGAATCGAGCCAGTTGCGGTGTTACCAGACCGACGGAATCTTCGGGAAAGACAGTGGACATCGACCCTGCTCACGCGTGAAAGAGGCGTAAGTCTAAAGACCGCTATCCCCAGCGGCAAGCTGCAGCTCGCCGCTGGGGATAATGGCTGGATCAGATCATCCGCCACAGTTCCTGTGGCATGCCGGCATAGGCAGCCAGCGGAGGCATGACGAACGACTGGATCACCTGAATCGCCAGGAAGGCGAAGATGGGCGAAATGTCCATGCCGCCCAGATTGGGGACGATCTTGCGAAACGGCGCAAGAACCGGTTCGCTGATCTGGTAGGCCAGCTCGGCGGCCGGATTGTGGCTGTTGGGTGCGATCCACGAGACGATCACCATGACGATCATCGCGACCCAGAAGATCTTCAGGAACAGCGAAGTCACCCCGATGATCGCCCACATCAGCAGATGCAGAACATCCCCGAAGGTGCCATAGGTCACCATCAGCACGAACGCCATCAGCAGTGCCTGGATGATGATCGACAGCAGCAATGACGAAGTGTCCAGACCGCCGACGCTTGGCACGATACGGCGGATCGGCTTGAGCAGTGGCTGCGTGGCGCGTACGGCGAACTGGCACAGCGGGTTGTAGAAGTCGGCCTTGACCAGTTGCAGCACGAAGCGCAACAGGACGATCACCAGGTAGAGGCTGACCAGGGTCTGCACCACGAAGATCGCGGCGCCGGAAAGTGCATTCATCTGGAGCTCCTTATTTGCCCAATTGTTCTGCCAGCTCGGCCGATCGCCGCGCGGCGGCTTCCAGCGCCTGTTCTACCAGGGCCTCGAAGCCGTTGCTCTGGAACGACTTGATCGCCGCTTCCGTGGTGCCGGCCGGTGAAGTGACGCGACGACGCAGCTCGGCTGCATCCACATCGCTGGCGGCGGCCATGTGCGCGGCGCCCAGGGCCGTCTGCAAGGTCAGCTGCGATGCCGTTTCAGGCGACAGGCCAAGCTTGACACCGGCGGCAGTCATGGCTTCGATCATCAGGAAGAAATACGCCGGACCGCTGCCCGACACCGCAGTGACGGCATCGAGTTGCTGTTCCTGTTCGAGCCACAAGGCAATGCCGACAGCCGATAGCAGTTGCTCGGCCTGCTCGCGCTGACGCGCGGAGACCTCGGCGGTCGCATACAGGCCGCTGACGCCCTTGCGCAAAAGCGATGGGGTGTTGGGCATGCAGCGCACGATAGGCTGGGCACCGAGCCAGGCGTTCATGCTGGCGCAAGTGATGCCGGCGGCGATCGAGACGATCAGTTGGCCGGACTCGAGATTCGGTCGCAGGGCCACGCATACCGCCTTCATGACCTGCGGCTTCACGGCCAGGACGATTACGTCGGCACCTTCGATGGCCTGGGCGTTATCTTCAAAGACTTCTATACCGTGCTCGGCGCCGAGCCGGGTGCGGGTCTCGGCGCCCGGATCGCTGGCGCGGATCTGCGAGGCTTCCAGGCCTTGGGCACGCAGGCCACCGATCAAGCTGGCGGCCATGTTGCCGGCACCGATAAAGGCAATACGCGTGTTGCTCATGTCAGGTCCTTGAGAGAAAGAGTAAGTGAAGCATGGGGTCAGGCGGGGCCGTAATCGCGCGCCCCGAAAAGAGCGGTACCGATACGTACCCAGGTCGCCCCCTGGGAAATCGCGGCTTCGAGGTCATGGCTCATGCCCATGGACAGGGTGTCCAGATCCAGGCCAAGGTCTTGTTGCAGTTGGCGCACGCTGGCGAAGGCCGCTTCCTGGGCCGCACGGTCATCGGTCGGCTCGGGGATGGCCATCAGCCCCCGCAATCGCAAGCCGGGAAGGGCGCTCACGGCCCGGGCGAGCGCTGGCAGGTCCTGCGGGTCACAACCGGACTTGCTGGCTTCGCCACTGACGTTCACTTGCAGACAGATATTCAGCGGTGCCAGACCGGCAGGGCGCTGCTCGGAGAGCCGTTGAGCGATCTTCAGGCGATCCACGGAATGTACCCAGTCGAAATGTTCGGCGATTGCACGGGTCTTGTTCGACTGAATGGGGCCGATGAAGTGCCAGATCAAGGGCAGATCGGATAATTCCCGTTGCTTGCCCAAGGCTTCCTGAAGATAGTTCTCGCCCACGTCACGCACGCCCGCGGCGTAGGCTTCACGCACTGCCTGGGACGGCTTGGTCTTGCTCACCGCCAGCAGGCGGACGCTTGCCGGATCGCGTCCGACGGCGTTCGCGGCGTGGGCGATGCGTGCGTCAAGAAGGGAAATATTGTCTGCTATGGTGGACATTGATCGCTGCCGACGGCTCTGGGGTCTGCGGCATTCTACCTGCTTGATGGCCTTTGGGGAGTCTCATGGACGTGACTGAACTCTTGGCCCGAGCGGTCGCTGCTGGGGCTTCGGACCTGCACCTGAACGCCGGGGAAGTACCGTTGCTGCGGCAGGATGGCGAGCTGCGGCGGATGGACCTCGCCGTCACATCGCCTGTCGTCTTGCGCGCAGGCCTGCTGGCGCTGCTTGGCGAAGCGCGTATCGCCCGGCTAGAGGCGAGGGAAGAGCTGGACCTGGCCCTTGACCTGCCCGCGGTCGGTCGCGTTCGCCTCAACCTGTTCCTGCAGCTCAATGGCCCGGCCGCGGCCTTTCGCCTGATCCCTTCGCAAGTCCCGACGCTGGAAGCATTGGACCTGACAGAAGTGTTTCGACCTGTTGCGCAGTGGACCGATGGGCTGGTCCTGGTAGGTGGCCCGACCGGCAGCGGCAAGACAAGTACGCTCGCCGCCCTTGTCGATCAACTCAATCGCGAGCGATCAGCGCACATCATTACCCTGGAAGACCCCATCGAAGTCATCCACAGGGGGCGGCGAAGTCTCGTCAATCAGCGCGAGATCGGCCGCCATAGCCTCGATTTCGCACAAGGGCTGCGCAGCGCCCTGCGCCAGGACCCGGATGTGATCATGATCGGCGAGTTACGTGATCTGGAGACGGTTCGCCTGGCCTTGCGGGCGGCGGAAACCGGGCACCTGGTACTGGCAACGGTGCATACCCGTTCGGCGGTGAACAGCATCGATCGTTTGGTCGAGGTCTTCGCGGCACCGGAAAAGCCCCTGATCAGAGCGATGCTCGCCGAGTCGTTACGAATGGTCGTGGCCCAGGTACTGGTCAAGCGCAGGGGTGGCGGCCGGGTTGCCGCGCGTGAAGTGCTGGTGGCTACACCGGCAGTGAGGAACCTGATTCGCGAGGGGCGCGGGGCGCAACTCTATTCGGTCATGCAGAGCGGAGCAGCGGCTGGCATGCAGACCATGGAGGCGGCGCTCGGCAAACTGATAGCGCGGCGGCTGATCGAGCCTGGTCAGGCTCGTGAGCGGGCATGAGGGGATATTTTTCGAGGGCGGTCGGAAACGGCACCGCCCCGAGGGCCAATCAACGATTGGCCACGCGCAACCCGGTGTTCTGCTCTTTGGGCAGCACGCGTTTGGCGACGACGTAGTGCTTGTTCCAGTAAGGTTTTTTCAGGCTGTCGATCGAGACGTTCTTGCCGCGCCGTGGCGCGTGAATGAAGCGATCGTTGCCCAGGTAGATGGCCACGTGATTGACTCGGCGGCTCTTGATATTGAAGAACAACAGGTCACCAGGCTTGAGATCGCCCCGCGCCACTTTGACGCCGTGCCCTTGAGCCATGGCGCTGGAGGTGCGCGGCAGGTTCACGTGCGCTACGTCGTTGAACGCGTACTTGACCAGCCCGCTGCAATCGAAACCCTTGCTCGGGCTGCTGCCGCCCCAACGGTAGGGCGTACCGAGGACATTCACGGCACGACTGAGCACCGAGCTGCTTTGCTTGGCTGCATTGGACGCGGTAGCCAGGCTCGGCGACTTGGCAGCATTCGCTGGTCGCGCGCGCAAGGTGCCGTAATGGATCGGCGCACGAGCGACTTTGGCGCTCGCCGATGGCGTGGTAAAGCCGTTGGGAAGACGTTGCTCACGGTTGGTGGCGTGGGCGGCCAGGGGTAATAATAGGCAGAGGGTCAGCCATGTCTTGAATAAAGGTGGCATAGGCGAAGCTCTTATTAGTTGACTATAGGTGTCGGCGCGCAACTTTATAACAGCTTTTTGATCAATTTATGATCCGCTGGTCGATTGCAGAGGGCCATACGTCGGCTTCATTGAGAAAAGTCACATTTTCTCTTATACATTTTTTTCTCAAACCCGAGAGGGGTATGGATGAATAGTTATCAACAGGGTGCTTCCGCCCATGACACTCACAGCAAGGTGCTGGGCTATCTGCTCTGGATCTTCGGCTTCACCGGCTCGCATCGCTTCTACTATGGCAAGCCGATCACCGGAACCATCTGGTTCTTCACCCTGGGCCTGCTCGGCATTGGCTGGCTGATTGACCTGTTTCTGATCCCATCGATGGATCGCCAGGCGGACATGCGCTTCCAGCCGGGCCGTGTCGACTACAACCTGGCCTGGGTGCTCCTGACTTTCCTGGGGATCTTCGGGGTACACCGGCTCTATCAGGGCAAATGGATCAGTGCACTGATCTACCTGTGTACCGGTGGTCTGTTCCTGGTGGGAGTGCTGTACGACTTCTGGACCTTGAATGGTCAGATTTCGCGGGTCAACGCCGAGCGGCGTTGAAGACAAGGGCCCTGGCGCTGCGTCGCGCCAAGGCCCGTTGGCTTACTGGCGGGTCTGGCGCTGCTGCAACAGCAGATTGGCGAATCCGGCGCTGGCCAGTTGCTTCTGGGCAACCGTCAGCTGCTCGCGGTTGCTGAACGGACCGACCAGCACGCGATACCAGGTTTCCTCTTTCACCGTTCCCGATTCTACCTTGACCGACTGGCCGAGCAGGATGATCTGCGCGCGCACTTTGTCGGCATCGGCCTGCTTGCGGAACGAGCCGGCCTGAAGGAAGTACTGGGTAGTCGCCGCAGGCTTGATCACCGGCGGCGCCGGTGGGGGTGTCTGGCCCAGCAAGGCGGCCTGCGCTCGCGCGGTATCGATCTTGGCCGCTTCGGTCGGGGTTACCGGGGTGACCGGCTGGGCCGGGACCGGTGGCGTTTTCTCCGGCACCGCCTCGGTAGGCACGATGACCTCGGATTCGGGCAGCAGGGTATAGAAGTCGTACTTCGGCTTGACTGGCTGTTGCGGAGACGGCGGCGTCTTGCTGGCCTCGGCGATCTTCTCCTGCTTCTGCTGTTCGGCCGTGGTGCGCTTGATGTCACCGCTGCCCGGTTCCAGCTTCATCAGGAAAACGATGAAAGCACCAACGGTCAGCCCGACCGCCAGCCATACCCAGCCAGGGATCGGCTGCTTGGCCGGAGCCTGCTGGCGGCTGGCGCCGCGCTTGGGGGCGGGTTTCTTCTTGGCGGCCAACTTACATGCGCTCCAGGGTTTCCAGGCCCAGCAGCTCCAGGCCTTGCTTGAGGGTGCGACCGGTCAGGGCGGCCAGGCACAGACGGCTCTGCTGTTGCTCCTGGGTCTCGGCGGCGATGATCGGGCAGTGCTCGTAGAAGCTCGAGAACAGTCCGGCGATGTCGTACAGATAGCTGCACAGCACATGCGGCGTGCCCTTTTCGGCAACGTTGTTGAGTACTTCGCCGAATTGCGCCAGGCGCGCGGCCAGGTCCTGCTCGTGAGGGGCCTGCAGGACGATCTCGCCGACCACTTCGTCGAAGCCCTTGCCCAGCTTGCGCAATACGCTCGCCACGCGGGTATACGCATACAGCAGGTAGGGCGCGGTGTTGCCGTCGAAGTTGAGCATCAGCTCGAAGTTGAAGCTGTAGTCGCTGGTGCGGTGCTTGGACAGGTCGGCGTACTTCACCGCGCCGATGCCGACGACCTCGGCAATGTTGCGCAGCTCGTCTTCGGCAAGGGTCGGGTTCTTCTCCTTGACCAAGATGTAGGCGCGGTCCTTGGCTTCATTAAGCAGGTCGACCAGCTTGACGGTGCCACCATCACGGGTCTTGAACGGGCGGCCATCGGCGCCGTTCATGGTGCCGAAGCCCATGTGCTCCATGTGCATCGGATGACCGACGAACCCGGCGCGGCGGGCTACCTCGAAGACCTGGTTGAAGTGCAGCGCCTGGCGCTGGTCGACGAAGTACAGGGCACGGTCGGCCTTGAGCACGTTGCTGCGATAGCGCACGGCCGCCAGATCGGTGGTGGCGTACAGGTAGCCGCCGTCGGCCTTCTGCACGATGACTGGCAGTGGCTCGCCTTCGGCGTTCTTGAACTCATCGAGGAACACGCACTGCGCACCTTGGCTTTCGACCAGCAGGCCCTGAGCCTTCAGGTCGGCGATCACGCTGGCCAGATCGTCGTTATAGGCACTTTCGCCCATTACGTCGGCCATGGTCAGCTTGACGTTGAGCAGCTCATAGGTTTTCTGGCAGTGCGACAGGGAAATGTCCTTGAAGTGCGTCCACAGCGCCAGGCATTCGGGGTCGCCGGTCTGCAGCTTGACGACCAGGCCACGGGCGCGGGTGGCGAACTCCTCGGATTCGTCGAAACGCTTCTTCGCCGCGCGGTAGAAGTTCTCGAGATCGGACAGCTCGTCGCTGGTGATCGGGTTTTCCTGGAGGTACGCCATCAGCATGCCGAACTGCGTGCCCCAGTCACCTACGTGATTCTGGCGAATCACTTCGTCACCAAGGAACTCCAGGACGCGCGCCACGCTGTCACCGATGATGGTCGAGCGCAGGTGGCCGACGTGCATCTCCTTGGCGAGGTTCGGCGCGGACAGGTCCACGACCACTTTCTCCGGCGCGCCGGCCTTGCGTACGCCGAGATGATCGTCCGCCAAGGCTGCTTCCAGGCGATTGGCCAAGGCCTGGGTATTCTGGAAGAAGTTCAGGAAGCCCGGGCCCGCGATTTCGACCTTGCTGACATCGGAGCTGGCCGGCAGCGCGGCGATCAGCTTGTCGGCCAGGTCGCGCGGCTTCATGCCGGCGGGCTTGGCCAGCATCATGGCAATGTTGCTGGCGAAGTCGCCATGGGTCTTGTCGCGGGCGTTTTCCACCTGGATCGCCGGCGTCAGCCCTTCAGGCAGCACACCGTCGGCGACGAGTTGGGTGAGGGCTTGCTGGATCAGCTGGCGAATGGTGTCTTTCATGTGGCTTCTCTTTCGACCGCAAGCGCGGCGGCGCTTCGATGCGCAGGTGGAAAAACTGGGCATTATCCGTTGCCGCGGCCAGGTTGCCAACCTTTGGTACTGCGGCAGCTGTCGTGCGGTACTGGACCCGGGGCCGTTGTCAGTACAGGTCGACCGGGTCCACATCGACCGACCAGCGTACCTGCCGTCCGGACGGCATTTGTTCCAAGACCAGCAACCAGGCACTGATCAAACGGTGCAGTGGCGCCCGCGCATTGGCCTGCAGCAGCAGTTGCGCGCGGAAGCGCCCGGCCCGGCGCTCCATCGGCGCGGGCACCGGCCCGAGCAATTCCACTCCTTGCACTCCCTGCTCGGCCAGCAGCCGTTCGGCCGCGGTGCAGGCCTCGTCGAGGAAGCCTTCCGCCTGGCCGGGCTTGTGCGCCTCGGCGCGCAGCAGGGCGAGGTGAGAGAACGGTGGCAGGCCGGCGGCGCGGCGCTCGCTCAGGGCTTGTTCGGCGAAGGCGAAATATCCTTGTTCGGTCAGTTGCACGAGCAGCGGGTGTTCGGCCAGGTGGGTCTGAATGATCACCTTGCCAGGCTCTTCGGCGCGCCCGGCGCGACCGGCGACCTGGACAATCAACTGCGCCATGCGCTCGCTGGCACGGAAGTCGCCGGAGAACAGCCCTCCGTCGGCATCGAGGATCGCCACCAGGGTGACCCTCGGGAAGTGGTGCCCCTTGGCGAGCATCTGAGTACCGACCAGGATGCAGGGCTGGCCACGCTGGATCGTGGTGAAGAGTTGCTGCATGGCGTCCTTGCGGGCCGTGCTGTCACGGTCCACGCGCAGCACCGGATAATCAGGAAAGAGTATCTTCAGGCGTTCTTCCGCGCGTTCGGTGCCGGCGCCCACGGGCCGCAGGTCGACATGCGCACATTGCGGGCAGTGGTGCGGCAGGCGTTCTTCATGGCCGCAGTGATGACAACGCAACACGCCCGAGCGTTGGTGCACGGTCATGCGCGCATCACAGCGCGGGCATTCCGAGAGCCAGCCGCAGTCGTGGCACAGCAGGGTCGGCGCGAAGCCGCGCCGGTTGAGAAACACCAGCACCTGCTGCCCCGCGGCCAATGTCTGGCCCATGGCCTGTTGCAGCGGTCCGCTGATGCCGCTGTCCAGCGGCCGACTCTTGACGTCCAGGCGCATGAACCGTGGCTGTCGAGCGCCGCCGGCGCGCTGGTTCATGCGCAGCAGGCCGTAACGCCCGGTGTAGGCATTGTGCAGGCTCTCCAGCGAAGGCGTGGCCGAGCCTAACAGGATGGGAATGTTCTCCTGGCGCGCGCGCACCATGGCCAGGTCGCGAGCGTGATAGCGCAGGCCCTCCTGCTGCTTGTAGGAGCCATCATGTTCTTCATCGATGATGATCAGGCCTGGGCGCTTCATCGGCGTGAACAGTGCCGAGCGGGTACCGATGATGATGTCGGCTTCGCCGTCTCGCGCGGCGAGCCAGGCGTCGAGGCGTTCCCGATCGTTGACCGCCGAATGCAGCAGGGCGATACGCGCGTTGAAGCGCTGCTCGAAGCGCGCCAGGGTCTGCGGTCCCAGGTTGATCTCGGGGATCAGCACCAGCGCCTGCCTGCCCGCTTCCAGCGTTTCGCGGATGAGCTGCAGGTACACCTCGGTCTTGCCGCTGCCCGTGACCCCGGCCAGCAGAAACGCATGAAAACCGCCGAATCCCGTGCGTACGGCGTCATAGGCGGTACGCTGCTCATCGTTGAGCGGCAGCTCGGGTTGCGCCAGCCAGTGTTCGTGACGCGCCTGGGGCAGGTGGCGACGTACTTCGACCTGCACCAGCCCCTTGGCCAACAGCAGGTCCAGGCTGTCCTTGTTGAGACCCAGCTTGCTCAGCAGGGCGTGGGCAACCCCATGCGGGTGCTGAGCGAGGGTCTGCAAGGCTTCGCGCTGGCGCGGCGCGCGGGCAATGCGAGGGTCGTCGAGGCGGGCGTCAGGCACCATCTGCCAGAAGCGCTCCTGGCGCATTTCCGCCGGCTCGCCCTGGCGCAACAGGGTCGGCAGGGCCCAGCTGAATGTGTCGCCAAGGCTGTGCTGATAGTACTGGGCCGTCCACAGGCAAAGCTTGAGCAGCGCGGCGGGCATGGGCGAGACCGTGTCCAGCAAGGCACTGGCGGGCTTGAGCTTTTCGGCGGGCACTTCGCTGGTGTCGCAGACCTCGACCAGCACACCGATCATTTCACGACGACCAAAAGGGACGCGAACGCGCATGCCGGGGGTCAGCGTCTTGTGTGCCATGTTTGCCGGTGCCCGATAGTCGAACAGACGACGCAGGGGAGAGGGCAAGGCGAGGCGCAGGATGACGTCGGACACGCGGGAGGTCTCTGAAGGGGAATTCTTGGCCCGGCGAGCCTAGCAGACGACGGTCGGTGCAAGCGACAACTTGCGCCTACGCTGAGCTCTGGTATTATTCACCGCCTATTTACGTGCGGTATTCAACAATGGTGTTGGATGGCGGCACGCAGCCGAGGAAGTGACCATGCAAGATATCCATCCGCAATACGAAGTGATTCCTGTCACCTGCAGCTGCGGTAACAAATTCGAAACCGGTTCGACTCTGTGCAAACCGCTGGCAATCGACGTGTGCTCCGAGTGCCACCCGTTCTACACTGGTAAGCAGAAAGTACTGGACACTGGCGGCCGCGTACAGAAGTTCGCCGATCGCTTCGGCATGTTCGGTGCCAAGAAGTAAGCATGCACATGGCGAACCCTCCGGGTTTCGCGCTGTTGCTGAAGAAGGCGTCCCTTGTGGGCGCCTTTTTTGTGGGCGCGATCTGGCAACTGTCGGCTGAAGCGTTCTGCCCTGCGCCGGAAAAGCCGCGTCAGGTGACAGTGCGTCATGTAGTGGATGGCGACACCCTGCGCCTGGCCGACGGTCGCAGCGTGCGCCTGATCGGCATCAACGCACCGGAAATCGGCCGCAGAGGCAAGGCCAGCGAGCCGTTCGCCGAAGTGGCCCGGCGACGCCTGCAGGCGCTCGTCAAGGCCAGTGACGACCGGATAGGTCTGGTGGCCGGTGCCGAATCCAAGGACCGCTATGGCCGGACGCTGGCGCATGCCTATGGCCGCGGGGGCGTGAATCTGGAGTCCGTCCTTCTCGGCGAGGGGCTCGGCTATCGAATCGTGATACCCCCAAATGGCCGCTTGGCCGATTGCCAGCTCAAGGCCGAACAGGCCGCCCGCAAGGCGCGCCTCGGCGTCTGGCGACAATCGCCAGCGCGAAGACCCAACACGGTCAGGCAAGCGGGTTTTGCGGTTATCGCCGGGCGTGTGTCCAGCATTGAGCGCAATCGCGGCGGCTTGTGGTTGACGCTGGACGGCGCTGTGGTGGTCCAGGTTCCTGGGCGACAACTGAAGCGCTTTCCCTCTGGGTTCTTCGATTCGCTCAAAGGGCGTCAGATCGAGGTGCGAGGTTGGGTCCGCGATCGTTCGAGCCAAGGTGGGCTCAAACCGGATCGGTCTCGCTGGCTGCTTCCACTGACCGATCCAGGCATGCTCGAGGTGTCTCGACGCTAAATAAATGTAGACATTTATTGTCGAGATTGTACACACTCAAGGCGTTGCCCTCCTTGGGTTCTAGCATAAAGTCGTAGGCTTAAGGCCTTGACACTCGTGACCGGGCAGTCTTGTAGCCCTCCGGGTCTTTGCGTATCCTCGGCGGTCCGTCAGAACAGATAAATAGCGGAATGCCCACCATGTCAGATCTCAAAACCGCCGCTCTCGAATATCACGCTCATCCTCGTCCAGGGAAATTGAGCGTCGAGCTCACCAAGCCGACTTCCACCGCTCGCGACCTGTCCCTGGCCTACAGCCCGGGTGTCGCCGAGCCTGTGCGCGAGATCGGCCGTGATCCGGAGCTGGCCTACAAATACACCGGCAAGGGCAACCTGGTCGCCGTGATCTCCGATGGTACTGCCATCCTGGGCCTGGGCAATCTCGGCCCGCTGGCGTCCAAGCCGGTAATGGAAGGCAAGGGCGTTCTGTTCAAACGTTTCGCTGGTATCGACGTGTTCGACATCGAAGTCGATTCCGAAAGCCCGCAAGCGTTCATCGACACCGTCAAACGCATCTCCATTACCTTCGGCGGCATCAACCTCGAAGATATCAAGGCACCCGAGTGCTTCGAGATCGAGCGTACCCTGATCGAGCAATGCGATATCCCGGTTTTCCATGACGACCAGCACGGCACCGCCATCGTGACCGCGGCCGGCATGATCAACGCGCTGGAAATCGCCGGCAAGACCCTCGCTGACGCCAAGATCGTCTGCCTGGGCGCCGGTGCTGCCGCCATCTCCTGCATGAAGCTGCTGGTCAGCATGGGTGGCAAGGTCGAGAACATCTTCATGATCGACCGTAACGGCGTGATCCACGCTGGCCGTGACGACCTGAATCAGTACAAGGCCCAGTTCGCCCACGCTACCGACAAGCGCACCCTGGCCGATGCCCTGGATGGCGCGGACGTGTTCGTCGGCCTTTCCGGTCCGAACCTGCTGAGCCCTGAAGGTCTCAAGTCCATGGCCGCGAATCCGATCGTGTTCGCCTGCTCCAACCCGGATCCGGAGATCAAGCCGGAACTGGCTCACGAGACGCGCAGCGACGTGATCATGGCTACCGGTCGTTCCGACTACCCGAACCAGGTCAACAACGTCCTGGGCTTCCCGTTCATCTTCCGTGGTGCCTTGGATGTCCGCGCCAAGCGTATCAACGAAGAGATGAAGGTGGCTGCCGCCAACGCCCTGAAGGACCTGGCCAAGCTGCCGGTACCGAAGGAAGTGTGCGAAGCCTACGGCGTCGAGTCGCTGGAGTTCGGTCGTGAGTACATCATCCCGAAACCGATGGACGCTCGTCTGATCACCGTCGTGTCCGATGCCGTCGCCAAGGCTGCCATCGAATCCGGCGTGGCGACCCTGCCGTATCCCAAGCACTACCCGCTCAAGAGCGTGGATGACGTGTTCAACGGCTGATCCCAAGCCCAAAAAAACCGGCTCCCAGGAGCCGGTTTTTTTTTGCGTCATGCTTCAGGACCGGCGGCCATGCGCCGCGCGAGTCCTGAAGTTGCCCTCAGAAGAGATCCATCGGCGCTGCTTCGTCCGCGGGTAGCGGGCTGCCGGGGGCGACACCGTTGCCCAGCTCGCTGCCCGACGGAGGTGAGTCCTCGGCCTTGAACAGCTCGAAGTAGGCATTGGGCGTGTCGGGCGTAGCCGCCCGGCCGCTGACCGGATCGACGCGCAGGCTGAGGATTCCCTCAGGCTCGGCAGGCGTGTGAGTGGGCTTGTCCTTGAGCGCCGCGCCCATGAAGCTCATCCAGATCGGCAGGCTCACGGTGCCGCCATATTCGCGTCGGCCAAGGGTTTCCGGCTGGTCGAAGCCGCTCCACACGGTAGTGACGTAGTCAGCGTTGTAGCCCGAGAACCAGGCGTCCTTGGATTCGTTGGTGGTGCCGGTCTTGCCGGCCAGGTCGGTACGGCCCAGCGCCATGGCGCGACGTCCGGTGCCACGCTTGATCACATCCTGGAGCATGCTCGTGAGGATATAGGTCGTGCGCCCATCGATGATGCGTTCGGCCACGACGGGCGCCGGTATGGCTTCAACCGGTTGAGTGGGGGTGGTCGAGGCTTCGCCAGGCAGCTGGACGCTGATCGGCTGTTCCGGCGCGGCAATGCCGGCCTGATCCTGCTCGGGTTGTGGCGTGCGAGCCGGATTGGCAACGAACAGGGTCTCGCCATGACGGCTCTCGATGCGCTCGATCAGGTACGGGCTGACCTTGTAGCCGCCGTTGGCAAAGGTGCTCCAACCGGTGGCGATTTCCATCGGCGTCAATGTCGCCGTGCCCAGTGCCAAGGACAGGTTGCGCGGCAGATCCTGCTTGTTGAAGCCGAACTTGGTGATGTACTCGATGGTGCGGTCGATGCCCATGGCCTGCAGCAGGCGGATCGATACCAGGTTGCGCGACTTGTACAGCGCCTCGCGCATGCGGATCGGGCCAAGGAAGGTATTGGTGTCGTTCTTCGGGCGCCAGACCTTGTCGAGGTATTCATCGACGAAGACGATCGGCGAGTCATTGACCAGGCTGGCGGCGGTGTAGCCGTTATCCAGCGCGGCGCTGTAGACGAACGGCTTGAAGCTCGACCCCGGCTGACGCTTGGCCTGCGTGGCGCGGTTGTAGTTGCTTTGTTCGAAGGAGAAGCCGCCCACCAGGGCACGAATCGCGCCGCTGTAAGGATCCAGCGTTACCAGCGCGCTCTGCGCGCCCGGCACTTGGCTGAACTTGAGGCTGCCATCTTCAAGGCGCTGGAGGCGCACGAGGTCACCCACCTGCGCCACGTCGGCCGGAGACTGCGGCGCTCGTCCCAGGCTGTTGCTGTTGAGGAATGGTCGGGCCCATTTCATGGTATCCCAGGCGACGTCTTCTTCCTTGCCGTTACGGGTCAGGACCTTGAGGCCGGTCTTTTCCACCTGGGTCACTATGCCTGGCTCCAGGCCACCGAAGTTACGCTGCTTGCCCAGTTCCTGCTCCCACGCCGCGCGGGTCTTGCCAGGGAAGCGGGACTCGGGCCCGCGATAGCCGTGCCGTTCGTCGTAAGCCGTCAGACCGTCGCGAACGGCATTGTTGGCGATTTCCTGCAAGTCGCTCGGGACGGTAGTCGTGACCCGGAAACCTTCTGTGTAGGCCTCGCTGCCATAGCGACCCACCATCTCGGCGCGCGCCATTTCCGCGATGAACGGAGCGTTCACTTCCGGGGTCGGCACGTGATAGCTGGCATTCAGCGGCTCGGCCAGTGCGGTCTGGTAGCTGGCTTCGTCGATCTTGCCGAGCTTGTGCATGCGGCCCAGGATCCAGTCCCGGCGCTCCTTGGCACGGACCGGATTGGCCAGCGGGTTGAAACGCGACGGCGCCTTGGGCAGGCCGGCGATCATTGCCATCTGGGCCAGGCTGACATCGCGTATCGACTTGCCATAGTAGACCTGCGCGGCGGCCTCGATCCCGTAGGCGCGGTTGCCCAGGTAGATCTTGTTGACATACAGCTCGAGGATCTCGTCCTTGGTCAGCTCGCGTTCGATCTGCAATGCCAGCAGAATTTCATTGGTCTTGCGCGAGAAACTGCGCTCGCTGCTAAGGAAGAAGTTCTTCGCCACCTGCATGGTGATGGTACTGCCACCGGTCTGAATATGCCCGGTCTTCACCAGCTGCGTCGCGGCGCGCATGAGGCTGCTCGGATCGACGCCATAGTGGTTGAGGAAATTGTCGTCTTCGGCCGACAGAAGCGCCTGAATGAACTGTGGGGGGATTTCAGCGAAGCGGATCGGCGAGCGGCGCATTTCGCCAAACTCGGCAATCAGCTTGCCGTCACTGCTGTAGACCCTCAGGGGGATCTGCAACTGGATGCTTCTGAGCGACTCGACCGATGGAAGGCTGGGGCTAAGATACAGAAACGCACCACTCACACCGAGTACGAGCGCACAGATGACGGCGACGAAAGACCACCAGAAGAACTTCAGCAGGCGTATCAAGGCTTTTGGGTGTCCAGAGTAAGGTGGATTGCAGGCGAGTCCGGCGGGCGGAAAATCGCCGGGCATTATAAGCATTTTTCGCTTGGCGGGGTGACCGGCCAGGCACCGGGCGCGCCACGGATGGCGACGACTGACAACATGGCCACGCACCGATGCTGGCCAGGACAGGGAGATAATCGATGCTTGGACGCTTTGGCAGGGATGCCGGTTCACTGCTGGGGGTGGAAATCGCCCCCGATTCCGTTCGACTCATGCAAGTGCAGCGCCGTCGCGGGCACGCTTGTGTCCAGGCCTGGGCCTTGGAGCCGTTTGAGGCGCAGGCATTTCAAGACGGCTGGATAAGCGCGCCGGAACCGGTGATTGCTGCGCTGCGCACCGCCTGCCGACGGTCCAAGAGCCGCCAGCGCAAGGTCGCGGTGGCCCTGTCCGGCTCTCAGGTCATCTGCAAGGTTCACCACATGCCCGCGGGCCTTGGCGAGGCAACCATGGAAACGCGGTTGCTGGTCGAGGCGGATCGGTTCATTCCCTTTCCCCTCGACGACCTGGCACTGGATTTCCACGTGCTCGGGCCTTCACGCTCGCATCCCGGCCAGGTCGACGTGATGATCGCCGCTTGTCGCCAGTCCTTGCTGGAGCCCTTGGAGCAGCTACTCGAGGCTGCCGGTCTGCGGGCTGGGCGCGTCGAAGTCGACAGCTTTGCCCTCGCATCGGTATTGCCAAGGTCAGGCCAGGAGGCATCGGCAGTGCTGCAGATCGAGACAGGACAGGCGACGCTGCATGCCTGGAATGGCACTGTGCTGCCCCAGCGGCATGAATTGCCGCCAGGGCCGATCGATGCAGCCTGGCTGGACGGGCTTGTCCTACTGGTGGAGGCGCACGCCGCGCGCTGTCCGCTGGAGCGATTGTTGCTCGCCGGCCCTGGGGGTGCGCGGGCAGCGATATTGCCTGCGCTGGAAACTCGGCTGGGCATCGCTTGCGAGGTCATCGATCCGCTGGTCGGCTTGCATCTTGCCGGCGTGTCGAATGCCGACGCCCTCCGCGCACAGGGATCCGCCATGGCGCTGGCCTGCGGACTCGCTTTGGGAGGTCTGGCATGAGCGTACGGCCGAACCTGCTGCCTTGGCGGGAGAGGAAGCGGGTGACAGCCAGCCGGCAAGTGCAGGCCGGGTTGATCGGTGCGTTGCTGCTCGGGCTGGTCATTGTCTGGTCGCTCGATCATGTACAACGACAGCGCTTGCATCGTGCGTCGTTGGCCAATGCCGAGTTGCGCACGACGATCGAAGATGTGCAGCGGCAGCTGGATCGCTTGGCCGACACCGACAACGCCCTTGCCGCGGTGCGGACCCGCCTGGCAAGCATGCGCGAACTTCGTCAGGGACAGGCGCGGGTGCCGGAGTTGCTCGCGGCACTGGAGCGGGTCTTGCCGGGCGGGTTGCAGCTCCATGAGCTGAAACTCGATGCCGGCCGCCTGCACCTTGGCGGCCTCGCGGCATCCGCGTCGGTCATCGCGCGATTCATGCGTGAACTGCAGGGCCTCGCGGTCGTCCGCGAGCTGGAATTGCAGTGGATCAGAAGTCAGGCGGCAGGCGACCGGTTCCAGCTCGTGGGGCAACTGCGGGCAGGGACTCCTTGAGCACCTTCAGGGTACCGAACTGGCACGCGATCGCCGGTTCTCCGCTGGCGCTCAAGATAGGGCTCTGGGTGCTGATCGTGCTAGGCGTTGTCGCATTGGGGCAGGGAGTGCTCCTCGAAGGAAGACGTCAGGAATATCGGCGCGAAGTGGCGCTGAGCCACGAGTTGCAAGCCGAAGAGCAGGCCAGGAAGCTGCAGGTCCGGCAGTTTCAGCCCGTACTCGAGGCGCTCGCGCTGGCCGAGGTCGAATTGCGGGATGCCCGCTGGCGCCTTGCGGCCGGGGGTGGCATGAGCGAGGTGCTCGAGCAGCTGGCGGTATCCGGGCGCGAGCACGGACTGTTGTTCGAGCGGGTAGAGGTGCTCGACGGCACTGCCGAAAACGACCATCGCAGGATCCCCTTGGATGTGCAGGTAGTAGGACGGTATCCGGCCCTGAGGCAGTGGCTGGACGAATGGCTAGGGCAGTTGCGCTTGCTGCAGGTACAGACGTTGCACCTGGCGGCAGTGGATGAGGTCGCGCATCTGCTGCGCCTGAAGCTGCGAATACAGACCTTCGACGCGGGTGCCGACCTGTCGGTCCCTGCTTCGCTGGCCGAAGAACCGGCGCGGCTTGCCGCCGCCGTGCCGGTCCGCGATCCGTTCGCGCACTGGTCTTCCCGGTCCGTGGCGAGCGGGCTCGCCGGCCTGCCCCTGGAACAGCTGGAAATGGTCGGCAGCCTCGGGGGGACGAGAGGTCATCAGGCCCTGGTGCGTTTCGCGGGACGGGTGCACCGGGTAAGGCTTGGCGACCCCCTGGGACGTAACGAAGGCGTGGTGGTACGCATCGACGAGCACCAGGTCGAGGTGCACGAGCGCGTGTTCGTCAGTGATGGCTGGCAGGAGCGCTCGAGCTACCTGGTATTGGTGAAACCTATCGAAGTCGAGGTCGAGGATGAGCGCAGGACGAATAGGCGCAGTGCTGCTGGCGATGTTGTTGACGTGGCAATTGGCGATGGCGTCGCAGCGCAATGAACGCCTGTCGCTGAATTTCCAGGATGTCGAGGTGCGGGCGGTTCTGCAGCTCCTGGCGGACCATGCCGGTGTCAATCTGATAGCCAGCGATTCGGTAAGGGGCAATATAACCTTGCGTCTGCAGGATGTGCCCTGGGAGCAGGCACTCGATCTGGTCCTGCGCAGCAAGGGCCTGGGCCGACGAGAGGAAGGCAACGTATGGCTCGTGGCGCCGGCGGCCGAACTGGCCGATCAGGCTCGCGAGACGCGCCTGGGTCAGGAGCTCGATGCCCAGTTGCAGCCTCTGCAGCGTGAACTTCTGCCGATCCATCACGCCAAGGCCCAGGATCTGGCCGAGCTGCTGCTGGCGACCCTCGCCGATGAGGGCACCCTGAGCGCGCGGGGCAGCCTGAGTGTCGATGCGCGTACCAACACATTGATAGCGACCCAGCCGGCCGATCGTATCGCCGAGCTGCAATCACTGGTGAGCCGGCTCGACGTGCCGGTGCGGCAGGTAATGATCGAAGCGCGCATCGTCGAGGCCAACGTCGATTATGAGCGCAGCCTGGGCGTGCGCTGGGGCAGGTCCCTCTACGGTGAAAGCGCGCGTCTGGGCAGTCAGCTGTTCGTCGATCTCGGCGCCGAACAAGCCACGTCCGCGATCGGGCTGGGCCTGCTGCGCGGCGACGTGCTGCTGGACCTGGAGCTCAGCGCGATGGAAAAGAGCGGCCATGGCGAAATCATTTCGCAGCCCAAGGTAGTCACCGCCGACAAGGAAACCGCGCGGATCCTCAAGGGCACGGAAATTCCCTATCAGGAGACCAGCGGCAGTGGCGCCACGTCGGTGTCGTTTCGCGAAGCTTCTTTGTCGCTGGAGGTCACGCCGCGGATCACGCCGGACAACCGCGTCATCATGGAGGTCAAGGTCACCAAGGACGAGCCCGACTATATAAATGCCTTGAACAACGTGCCGCCGATTCGCAAGAACGAGGTCACCGCCAAGGTCCGGGTAATGGACGGCGAGACCCTCGTCATCGGCGGCGTCTATTCGACGGTGCAAAACAATGTGGTCGACAAGGTGCCATTTTTAGGCGATCTGCCGTATGTTGGTCGGCTGTTTCGACGCGATTTAATACAAGAGAAAAAATCCGAGCTGTTGGTCTTCCTGACTCCGCGTATCATGAATGACCAGGCGATTGCTGTGAGTCGTTGATTCTGTGCGAAATTTGATACTTGTGGGGCCCATGGGCGCTGGTAAGAGCACCATCGGACGTTTGTTGGCCAAAGAAATGCGCCTGCCGTTCAAGGATTCCGACAAGGAAATCGAGTTGCGGTGCGGTGCCAATATCCCGTGGATCTTCGACAAGGAAGGCGAGCCGGGCTTCCGTGAGCGGGAGCAAGCGATGATCGCCGAACTCTGCGCGCTCGATGGTGTGGTTCTGGCTACCGGAGGCGGTGCAGTCATGCGCGAAGCCAACCGACATGCCCTGCATGAAGGCGGCCGGGTCATCTACCTGCACGCCTCGGTCGAACAGCAGGTCGAGCGAACCTCCCGTGATCGCAACCGTCCGCTGCTGCGCACCGCCAATCCGGAGGCCACGTTGCGGGCCCTGTTCGAAATACGCGATCCGCTGTACCGCGAAATTGCCGATCTGGTGGTGGAAACCGACGAGCGGCCGCCGCGCATGCTGGTGTACGACATCTTCGAGCGCTTGCAGAAGTTGCCGCTCCGATAAGCCGGGTCTATCCTCGGCGACCAGCGCCGAGGCAGGGTTGAACGTTTTCGCGCGGATCGCTCCGGCGGTGCCGCGCCTCGTACATTGTGGGGATACATGCAGACATTAAAAGTCGACCTGGGCGAACGTAGTTACCCGATCTACATTGGCGAAGGCCTGCTGGACCAGGCAGAGCTGCTGGCACCGCACATTGCTGGCCGGCAGGTCGCCATCGTCTCCAACGAAACCGTTGCCCCGCTGTATCTGGACCGTCTGAGTCGCACCCTGGGTGCCTATTCGGTACTGCCGGTGCTACTGCCGGATGGCGAGGCCCACAAGAACTGGGAAACCCTGCAGTTGATCTTCGACGCCCTGCTGAGCGCGCGTCATGACCGTCGCACTACGGTGGTGGCGCTCGGCGGCGGTGTGATCGGTGACATGGCCGGGTTCGCGGCAGCGTGCTACCAGCGCGGCGTCGACTTCATCCAGGTGCCGACGACCTTGCTGTCGCAGGTGGACTCGTCCGTCGGTGGCAAGACTGGTATCAACCATCCGTTGGGCAAGAACATGGTAGGCGCTTTCTATCAGCCCAACGCCGTGCTCATCGATACCACCAGCCTCAAGACGTTGCCGTCTCGCGAGCTGTCGGCGGGTCTGGCCGAAGTGATCAAGTACGGCCTGATCCGCGACGAGCCTTTCATCGGATGGCTCGAGACGCACATGGATGCGTTGCGCAGCCTCGAATCCCAGGCCCTGACCGAGGCCATCCGTCGCTCCTGCGCCGCCAAGGCGGCAGTGGTGGGTGCCGATGAGCGTGAGTCGGGCGTGCGCGCGACGCTCAACCTCGGGCATACCTTCGGCCATGCCATCGAAACGCACATGGGCTACGGCGTATGGTTGCATGGCGAGGCGGTGGCCGCCGGTACCGTCATGGCCCTGGAAATGTCCATGCGCCTGGGTTGGATCGACCAGCAGGCACGTGACCGGGGCATTCGCCTGCTGCAGGCGGCGGGATTGCCCGTGGTACCGCCCCTGGAAATGACGCCCGAGCATTTCATGGAGCACATGGCGGTGGACAAGAAGGTAATCGACGGCCGCATGCGCCTGGTGCTGCTGCGCCAGATGGGCGAGGCCGTGATTACCGACGACTATCCGAAAGAGATTCTCCAGGCCACGTTGGCGGCGGATTACCGCGCGATCGTGGCGCAGCTTTGAGGTTGTGACAGCGCGATGACCAGTTTGCATGCCGATGAGGCCTTTCTCGACCATTATCAACTGAGCCATGATCCGTTCGCGGCCAGGGTTCCGGGTTTCAAGTTCTTTCCTGCCCAGCGCAAGCCGGTCCTTGGCCAGTTGCACCACCTGGCTCGCTATAGCCAGCTGATGCTCGTGGTCACCGGCCCGCAAGGCAGCGGCAAGACCTTGCTGCGCCAGGCCCTGGTTGCCAGCACCAACAAGCAGGCCGTGCAGAGCGTAGTGGTTTCCGCCCGCGGCGCGGGCGATGCGGCCAGTGTTCTGGGGCAGATCGCCCAGTCCCTGGGGGTCGCTCAGGCAGAGGTTCCGCAACTCCTTTCGCATGTGGTCCAACTGGCCTTGACCGGTCAGGAAGTCTATTTGCTGGTGGACGATGCGGAACAACTCGACGAGTCGGCACTCCAAGCGTTGCTGGAGCTGGCGGCAGGTGTCCCGGAAGGGCGTCCGCACGTATTTCTGTTTGGCGAACCGTCACTGATCGCTGGGCTGGATGAACTCAATGCCCAAGAGGAGCGGATTCATGTCATCGAACTCGCCCCCTATAGCGAAGAGGAAACCCGTGAATATCTGGAGCAGCGCCTGGAAGGTGCTGGCCGGGACATCGGGGTGTTCACCCGTGAGCAGGTCGCCGAGATCCACGAAAACGCCGATGGTTGGCCTGGCGCAATCAACCAGGTCGCCCGCGATACATTGATCGAAGCCATGATCGCCAGCCGCAGTTCGGCGAAGCGACCATCCATGGGGTTCAATATGCCTAAGAAACATGTGCTGGCACTGTCTGCCGTCGTCGTGGTCGCCGTTGCCGCAGCAGTACTGATGCCCAAGAAAAGTGACAATGCGCCTGCCCAGGCTCCGGCCGAACAAGCCCAGGCAACCCAGGGCCAATCGCCAGCAATCGAGTTCTCCGGGTCCTCGCAGCCGCTGCCGCTGAACGGGCAATCGCAGCCTGTCATGCGCGAACCGCTGGCCCAGGCCGCGGGCATGGGCGAGGGTGAAGAAGGCGCACCGGCCAACGAGACTGCCCTGCAGCCTTCCAATCCACCCACCGTCACCACGACGGCACCGCCCGAGGGCGTGCCGGCCGGTCCCGCACCTACCCCCGTGCAGACGGCCCCCGCGAAGGCGGTTGCACCTCCTTCGAAGCCGGTAGCAACCCAGCCCGCCAAGCCGGTAGCACCCGCTGCCCAACCTGCCCCGACACAGCTGGCCAGCGCGAAACCCGCGGCCAAGCCCGTGGAAAAGGCAGGATCGAGCGGCAATTGGTACACGGGTCAGAAGCCGGGCAACTATGTGGTGCAGATCCTCGGTACGAGCTCTGAAACTTCCGCTCAAGCCTACGTGAAAGCCCAGGGTGGCGACTATCGCTACTTCAAGAAGACCCTGCAGGGCAAGCCGCTCTACGTAGTCACCTATGGCAACTTTGCCAGCCGCGATGCAGCCCTTGCTGCAATCAAATCCTTGCCAGCCAAGGTCCAGGCTGGTAAACCTTGGCCACGTACTGTCGCCAGCGTCCAACAAGAGCTGGCAACGGCTCGCTGATACCTTCCGGGCGGCGCCACCCCGCTGTCCAGTTGCTGAGCGACTCCTGAACTTCACCAAGCCTGCTGCGCACTGTGCGGCAGGCTTGTCTGTCCCAGACTGCCGGCCACAAGCCCTCTCTTGCAGTCATGGCTGAAACGCTTCAGACTCTAGCCAGTCCGCTATCACGGCTTCAGGCTCAAAACATTCAAAATTGCGACATAAGTTTTCAACGATTCGTCGTTAAAATTTGTGAGCTTCCCTGTCGCTGTGCAACAATGACTGGCCATCACTCCCACAAAGCTGGCTTTTGACCGGCGTGGAAGGTAAGTGGTTGTATTAGAAAAAGATTTGCCTTGGTGTAGAGGCGAACCTGGTGAGAATGTGTCTATGAAAACAGGTCTGTACCATCCCGAAGAATTCAAGGATAACTGTGGTTTCGGCCTGATCGCCCATATGACGGGCGAACCCAGCCACCACCTTCTGCAAACGGCCATGCAGGCCTTGACCTGCATGACCCACCGTGGCGGAATCAACGCCGATGGCAAGACCGGGGACGGTTGTGGCCTGCTGATGCAGAAGCCTGATCGATTCCTGCGCGCCGTCGCACAGGATCAATTTGCCGTCGAATTGCCCAGGCAGTACGCCGTCGGCATGGTGTTCTTCAACCAGGATCCAGTGAAAGCGCAGGCTGCGCGCGCCAACATGGACCGCGAGATTCTCGCTGCGGGCCTGCAGTTGGTGGGCTGGCGCAAGGTACCGATCGACACTAGCGTGCTCGGACGCCTGGCCTTGGAGCGCCTGCCGCAGATCGAGCAGGTATTCGTCGGTGGTGAGGGCCTGAGCGATCAGGAGTTCGCGATCAAGCTGTTCAGCGCCCGTCGCCGGTCCTCGGTGGCCAACGCAGGCGATGCCGACCACTACATCTGCAGCTTCTCGCACAAGACGATCATCTACAAAGGCCTGATGATGCCGGCGGACCTCGCCGCCTTCTATCCGGACCTCGGTGACGAGCGCCTGCAGACCGCGATCTGCGTCTTCCACCAGCGTTTCTCCACCAATACCCTGCCGAAATGGCCATTGGCGCAGCCGTTCCGCTTCCTCGCGCACAACGGCGAGATCAATACCATCACCGGTAACCGCAACTGGGCCATGGCCCGGCGCACCAAGTTCGCCAACGAGCTGATCCCGGACCTGGAGGAGCTCGGTCCATTGGTCAACCGTGTTGGCTCCGACTCGTCGAGCATGGACAACATGCTCGAGCTGATGGTCACCGGCGGCATCGACCTGTTCCGCGGCGTGCGCATGATCATTCCGCCAGCGTGGCAGAACGTCGAGACCATGGACGCCGACCTGCGCGCGTTCTACGAATACAATTCCATGCACATGGAGCCATGGGACGGCCCCGCGGGCGTGGTGATGACCGAGGGACGCCATGCGGTCTGCCTGCTCGATCGCAACGGTCTGCGACCTGCTCGTTGGGTCACTACCACCAATGGCTACATCACCCTGGCTTCCGAGATCGGCGTCTGGGACTACAAGCCGGAGGAGGTGATCGCCAAAGGCCGGGTCGGCCCTGGCCAGATCTTCGCCGTGGACACCGAGACCGGTCAGATCCTCGACACCGATGCCATCGACAACCGTCTCAAGTCGCGCCATCCGTACAAGCGCTGGCTGCGTCAGCACGCCGTGCGCATCCAGGCGACCCTGAGCGACGACCAGGGCGTGGCCAGCTACGACGCCGACCAGCTCAAGCAGTTCATGAAGATGTTCCAGGTGACCTTCGAGGAGCGTGACCAGGTTCTGCGCCCGCTTGGCGAACAGGGCCAGGAAGCCGTGGGCTCGATGGGCGACGATACGCCGATGGCGATTCTTTCCCAGCGCGTGCGTTCGCCGTACGACTATTTCCGCCAGCAGTTCGCCCAGGTCACCAACCCGCCGATCGACCCGCTGCGTGAAGCGATCGTCATGTCCCTGGAAATCTGCCTGGGCGCCGAGCGCAATATTTTCCAGGAGTCCCCCGAGCATGCCTCGCGGGTGATTCTCAGCTCGCCAGTGATTTCGCCGGCCAAATGGCGCTCCTTGATGAGCCTGGAGCGTGAAGGCTTCGAGCGGCAAGTGATCGACCTCAACTACGAGCAGGAGCTGGGCCTTGAAGCGGCGATCCGCAACATCGCCGATCAGGCCGAGGAAGCGGTACGCGGCGGCAAGACCCAGCTGGTCCTGAGCGATCGCCTCATCGCTCCCGGCAAGCTTCCCGTGCATGCCTCCCTAGCCGTGGGCGCGGTACACCATCGTCTGACCGAGCAAGGCTTGCGCTGCGACAGCAACATCCTGGTCGAAACCGCGACGGCGCGCGATCCGCACCACTTCGCCGTGCTGCTGGGCTTCGGTGCCTCGGCGGTCTATCCGTACCTCGCCTATGAAGTGCTGGCGGACCTGATCCGTACCGGCGAAGTGCTGGGCGACCTGGATGAGGTCTTCAAGTACTACCGCAAGGGCATCTCCAAGGGCCTGCTGAAGATCCTGTCGAAGATGGGCATCTCGACCATCGCCTCCTACCGCGGTGCCCAGCTGTTCGAAGCCGTGGGCCTGTCGGACGAGGTGGTTCACCTGAGCTTCCGTGGCGTGGCCAGCCGTATCAAGGGCGCGCGGTTCGTCGATATCGAGAACGAACAGAAGCTGCTTGCCGCCGAGGCCTGGAGCGCGCGCAAGCCGATCCAGCAAGGCGGCCTGCTGAAGTTCGTCCACGGCGGCGAATACCACGCCTACAACCCGGACGTGGTCAATACCCTGCAGGCTGCCGTGCAGAAAGGCGACTACGCCCGTTTCAAGGAATACACCGCGCTGGTCGACAAGCGTCCGGTCTCGATGATCCGTGACCTGCTCAAGGTCAAGGTGGCCGACCAGCCCCTGGCCATCGACGAGATCGAGCCGCTGCAGGAGATCCTCAAGCGTTTCGACTCGGCCGGTATCTCCCTGGGCGCGCTGTCGCCAGAGGCTCACGAAGCCCTGGCCGAGGCGATGAACCGTCTGGGCGCGCGCTCGAACTCGGGCGAGGGTGGCGAAGACCCTGCTCGCTACGGCACGATCAAGAGCTCGAAGATCAAGCAGGTCGCCACGGGCCGCTTCGGCGTGACCCCGGAATACCTGGTCAACGCCGAAGTGCTGCAGATCAAGGTCGCCCAGGGCGCCAAGCCTGGCGAGGGCGGCCAGCTGCCAGGTGGCAAGGTCAACGGCCTGATCGCCAAGCTGCGCTACGCGGTGCCGGGCGTCACCCTGATTTCGCCGCCGCCGCACCATGACATCTACTCCATCGAAGACCTGGCCCAGCTGATCTATGACCTCAAGCAGGTCAATCCGCAGGCACTGGTATCGGTCAAGCTGGTAGCCGAGGCAGGCGTGGGCACCATCGCGGCCGGCGTGGCCAAGGCCTATGCCGACCTGATCACCATCTCCGGCTACGATGGCGGCACCGGCGCTTCGCCGTTGACGTCGATCAAGTACGCTGGCGCGCCTTGGGAGCTCGGTCTGGCCGAAACCCATCAGACCCTGCGGGGCAACGATCTGCGTGGCAAGGTTCGGGTGCAGACCGACGGCGGTCTGAAGACCGGCCTGGATGTGATCAAGGCCGCTATCCTTGGTGCCGAGAGCTTCGGCTTCGGCACCGCGCCCATGATCGCGCTAGGCTGCAAATATCTGCGCATCTGCCATCTGAACAACTGCGCCACCGGTGTCGCGACCCAGAACGACAAGCTGCGCAAGGACCATTACATCGGCACCGTCGACATGGTGGTGAACTTCTTCACCTTCGTGGCGGAAGAAACCCGCGAATGGCTGGCCAGACTGGGCGTACGCAGCCTGGGTGAGCTGATCGGACGCACCGACCTGTTGGAAATACTGCCAGGCGAGACCGAGAAACAGCAGCACCTGGATTTGAGTCCTCTGCTGGGCAGTCCGCATGTGCCTGCCGACAAGCCGCAGTTCTGCCAGGTCGATCGCAACCCTCCATTCGACAAGGGCGAGCTTGCCGAGAAGATGGTCGAAATGGCCATGCCGGCCATTCGCGACCGCTCCGGCGGCGAGTTCAGCATGAACATCTGCAACTGCGACCGCTCCATCGGTGCACGTATCTCCGGCGAGATCGCGCGGTTGCACGGCAACCAGGGCATGGCCGGTGCGCCGATCACCTTCCGCTTCAACGGTACTGCCGGGCAGAGCTTCGGGGTGTGGAACGCCGGTGGCCTGAACCTGTACCTGGCCGGTGATGCCAACGACTACGTCGGCAAGGGCATGACCGGCGGCAAGGTCACCATCGTGCCCCCGGCCGGCAGCCCGTTCGAGACCCAGCACAGTGCCATTGTCGGCAACACCTGCCTGTATGGCGCCACGGGCGGCAAGCTGTTCGCCGCCGGTACCGCGGGCGAGCGCTTCGCCGTGCGCAACTCCGGCGCCCATGCCGTCGTGGAAGGCACTGGCGATCATTGCTGTGAATACATGACCGGCGGCTTTGTCTGTGTCCTCGGCAAGACCGGTTACAACTTCGGATCTGGCATGACTGGCGGCTTCGCCTACGTGCTCGACATGGACAACTCCTTCGTCGACAAGCTCAACCACGAGCTGGTGGAAATCCAGCGCATCAGTGGCGAAGCGATGGAGGCCTACCGCACGCACCTGGCGCGGGTCCTTGCCGAATATGTGGAAGAGACCGGCAGCGAGTGGGGGCGCGAGCTCTCGGAGAACCTGGATGACTACATGCGGCGCTTCTGGCTGGTCAAGCCCAAGGCGGCCAGTCTCAAGCACTTGCTCTCCAGTACCCGTGCCAACCCGCAGTAAAGAACAGCTGCAAGTGGCAAACCTCGTGCTGCATCCGCAGCCGAAGGTTTGCCGGGCTTAAGTGATCGTCTTGCAGCGTGCGGCCTACGGCTTGCATCTGCGGTTATGAGGTTTTGAAAAATGGCTGAACGTCTGAGTAACGACTTCCAGTTCATCGAAGTAGGGCGCAAGGATCCGAAGAAAAAGCTGTTGCGCCAGCGCAAGAAGGAATTCGTGGAAATCTACGAACCCTTCAAGCCCCTGCAGACCACCGAGCAGGCTCATCGCTGCCTAGGGTGCGGCAACCCGTATTGCGAATGGAAGTGCCCGGTGCACAACTTCATTCCGAACTGGCTGAAGCTGGTATCCGAAGGCAACATCCTGGCGGCGGCGGAGCTGTCGCACCAGACCAACACACTGCCGGAAGTATGCGGTCGCGTTTGTCCACAGGACCGCCTGTGCGAAGGTGCCTGCACCCTCAACGATGGATTCGGCGCCGTCACCATCGGCAGTGTCGAGAAGTACATCACCGATACGGCCTTCGCCATGGGCTGGCGTCCGGACATGTCCAAGGTCAAGCCGACCGGCAAGCGTGTGGCGATCATCGGCGCGGGCCCTGCCGGGCTCGGCTGCGCCGACGTGCTGGTACGCGCCGGCGTGGCACCGGTGGTTTTCGATCGCAACCCCGAGATCGGTGGCCTGCTGACCTTCGGCATCCCCGAGTTCAAGCTGGAAAAGACCGTACTGAGCAATCGTCGCGAAGTCTTCACCGGCATGGGCATCGAGTTCCGCCTCAACACCGAAGTGGGCAAGGACATCACCATGGAGCAACTGCTCGCCGAGTACGATGCGGTGTTCATGGGCATGGGTACCTACACCTACATGAAGGGCGGCTTCCCCGGCGAAGACCTGCCAGGGGTGCATGACGCACTGGACTTCCTGGTGGCCAACGTCAATCGCAACCTGGGCTTCGAGAAGGCGCCCGAGGACTTCATCGACATGCAGGGCAAGAAGGTCGTGGTCCTGGGTGGCGGCGACACGGCGATGGACTGCAACCGCACCTCGATCCGTCAGGGCGCCCGGACAGTGACCTGTGCCTACCGTCGCGACGAAGCGAACATGCCGGGCTCGCGCAAGGAAGTGAAGAACGCCAAGGAAGAAGGTGTGAAGTTCCTGTACAACCGCCAGCCGATCGCTATCGTCGGCGAAGACAGGGTCGAAGGTGTCAAGGTGGTCGAAACCCGTCTTGGCGAACCGGATGCCCGCGGTCGTCGCAGTCCCGAGCCGATCCCGGGTTCCGAGGAAATCCTCCCGGCTGATGCGGTCGTCATTGCCTTCGGTTTCCGTCCCAGCCCGTCTCCCTGGTTCGAGCAGTTCGATATCCAGACCGACAGCCAGGGCCGTGTCGTGGCACCGGAGCAAGGCACGTACAAGCACCAGACCAGCAATCCGAAGATCTTTGCCGGTGGCGACATGGTTCGTGGTTCCGATCTGGTGGTGACCGCCATCTTCGAAGGCCGCACCGCCGCTGAAGGAATTCTCGACTACCTGGGCGTGTGATCTACCGCTGCGGGATTGACCCGCAGACGCCTCGTTAAAGCAAATCTATCGACTCTATGAGAGTCGATAGACAAAAGGCACGGGATCTACCGTGCCTTTTGCGTTGGTGTCTGAGAAAATGCCCGCACTTTTTTTCCGGATGCCGACATGACTGCCCTGAAGAACGATCGTTTCCTGCGTGCACTGCTCAAGCAACCCGTAGACGTGACGCCTGTCTGGATGATGCGCCAGGCGGGACGCTACCTTCCGGAATACCGCGCCAGCCGCGCCAAGGCCGGTGATTTCATGAGCCTGTGCATGAATCCGCAGTTCGCCTGCGAGGTCACCTTGCAGCCACTGGACCGCTATCCGCTGGACGCCGCGATCCTCTTCTCCGACATCCTCACCATCCCCGATGCCATGGGCCAGGGCCTGTACTTCGAAACCGGCGAAGGTCCGCGCTTCAAGAAGGTCGTCAGCACCCTCGCCGATATCGAGGCCCTGCCGATCCCGGATCCGCACAAGGACTTGGGCTACGTGATGGATGCCGTCAGCACGATCCGTCGCGAACTCAATGGTCGCGTGCCCCTGATCGGCTTCTCCGGCAGCCCCTGGACCCTGGCGACCTACATGGTCGAGGGCGGCTCTTCCAAGGACTTCCGCAAGACCAAGGCCATGCTCTATGACAACCCGCAGGCCATGCACCTGCTGCTGCACAAGCTGGCACAGTCGGTGACCAGCTACCTCAACGGGCAGATCCAGGCCGGTGCTCAGGCCGTGCAGATCTTCGACACCTGGGGTGGCAACCTCTCGGCGGCGGCGTACCAGGAGTTTTCACTGGCTTACATGCGCAAGATCGTCAGCGGCCTGATCCGCGAGCATGACGGTCGCAAGGTGCCGGTGATCCTGTTCACCAAGAACGGCGGCCTGTGGCTGGAAAGCATTGCCGAGGCGGGTGCCGATGCACTGGGTCTGGACTGGACCTGCGACATCGGCGATGCGCGTCGTCGTGTCGGTGACAAGGTAGCCCTGCAGGGCAACATGGACCCTACCGTGCTCTATGCCAAGCCGGAAGCGATCCGCCAGGAAGTCGGGCGCATCCTTGCCAGTTACGGACAGGGCAGCGGCCATGTGTTCAACCTGGGGCACGGCATCACGCCGGAAGTCGATCCAGAGCACGCGGGTGCGTTTATCAACGCCGTGCATGAGCTGTCGGCGCAGTATCACGCGTAGACGTAAGAAAGCCCGGCTATACCCGATGCCGTTCAGTTAGGGAAATATTCGATTCACATGCTGGACTGGCCTTCGGCTTCTGGAATCTTCCGTGAAGCTGACGGCCCTTCGCGGGGCAAGCCCGCCCGCCACTGGGTATGTGTATTAGCTACACTGCGCGTCGGTGGCGAGCGGGCTTGCCCCGCGAAGGGCCGTCAGCCTCACAAAAGCTCTAGAACTGTCATACAAGCTCCAGCATGTGAAATCGAATAGTTTTCCTTAACTGACCGGCATTGGGGTATTAGCCAGGCTTTTCGTATTAAGTTTCAATTCAGGCGCTGGCGCTAATCTGGGTCCATCGAAATCAACACAGGACCCGCCCTCATGAAAACCCGTTACCTCGCCTTCCTGCTCGCTCCTCTGTTCAGCACCGCCGCATTGGCCGCCGGCTACACCGGTCCTGGCGCTCAGCCCGTCACGACCGTCGCTGCCGCCAATGAAGCCGCCGATGACACGCCGGTCACGCTGCAGGGCTTCGTGACCAAGAAGATCAACAACGACGACAAGTATGAGTTCAAGGACACCACCGGCACCATCACCGTCGAGATCGACGATGAGGACCTACCCATGAAGCAGTTCAATGAAAAGACCAAGGTCAAGCTGACCGGCGAAGTGGAAAAGAACCTCATGAGCCGTGAAGTGGATGTCGATGTAGTCGAAATCATCGACTGATAGCCCTCTGCAGAGCGTCAACTGGTGGATGGGGCCGTCTGGTCCCTCCACAAGCTGTTCCTCGCCACGCTGTGATACAGCGCCTCTAGGAAACCTTCAGCGGCAATCGACTCAGTCGCACCGCCACCAGCAGGGCTATCGCCAGCAGGCTGCCGATGAACAGGCCGACCCCATTCCAGCCGCCGTGGTGCCAGAACATCCCGCCAGCCGTACCGGCCACGCTCGATCCCGCGTAGTAGCAGAACAGGTACAACGACGAGGCCTGACCCTTGGCCTTGAGCGCGCGTCGGCCGATCCAGCTGCTGGCTACCGAATGGGCGCCGAAAAAACCGAACGTGAAGATCAGCATGCCGACGATCACCAAGGCCAGCGGGCTGGTCAGCGTCAGCAACATGCCGGCGGCCATGACCAGGATGCTTGCCCAGAAGACCTTGCGCCTGCCCAGCTTGTCGGCCAGCGCGCCGACCTGCGCGGAACTGTAGATCCCTGCCAGGTAGACGACCGATAGCAGGCCGACCAGTGCCTGGTTCATGTGGTAGGGCTCTGCCAGCAAGCGATAGCCGATATAGTTGAACAGGGTGACGAAGGCGCCCATCAACAAGAAGGCCTCGAGGAACAGCCAGGGCAGCCCCGCATCCCGGAAATGCATGACGAAGCCGTCGATCAGGTTGCGTGGGTTCAGCGCCTGGGGGCGAAAGTTGCGCGACTCTGGCAGGACTTTCCAGAACACGATAGCGGCGATCAGGGCCAGCCCGCCGATGACCAGCATTGCCGTGTGCCAACTGACGAAGTCGATCAGCACACCCGTGATCAGGCGACCGCACATGCCACCGATGGCATTGCCGCCGATGTACAGACCCATGGCCAGGCCGATGTGCTGCGGGTGGATCTCTTCGCTGAGATAGGTCATGGCCACTGCCGCGAGGCCACTAAGGGACAAGCCGACCAGGGCGCGGGTTGCCAGGACGGTTTCCCAGGTAGGCATTACCGCGCTGGCCAGCGTGCTCAGGGCCGCGCACACCAGCGCGAAGACCATCACCGGCTTGCGCCCGATGCGGTCGGAAATGGGTCCCGTGATCAGCAGGCCGACTGCCAGCAACCCGGTGGACACGGAGAGCACCAGGCTGCTCTGCGCCGCGTTGATATCGAACTCCTTCGACAGCAAGGGCATCATCGGCTGCACGCAATAGAGCAGGGCGAAGGTGGCAAAGCCGCCGCTGAACAGGGCCAGAACCGTCCTCATGAAGGCAGGCGTGCCCTTTTCGATCCAAATGTCGGAAGATGTCGGACGCATTGACGGCTCGGGCTTGACTGACAAGGGGACTATGGCTGATTTCACGGACGTATGACCTCGGCGTCAAACAGAGCAATGGAAAATCATATAGCTGGCTAATGATTAGATCCAATATATTGTTCGACCTGTTTGATAGCTTTTACGACCTATTTGGAATCGACATGGAACTGCGCCATTTACGTTACTTCATCGCCGTGGCTGAAGAACTGCATTTCGGCCGTGCCGCCCAAGTACTGGGGATCTCCCAGCCACCGCTCAGCCAACAGATTCAAGCATTGGAGCAGGAACTCGGGGCCCGTCTGTTCGAGCGCACCAATCGTCGGGTGGAGTTGAACGAGGCTGGTCGGCTGTTTCTCGAGGAAGCCAGGCTGGTCTTGGCTCAGGTGGAAAAAGCGGCGGATGTAGCGCGACGTGCTCAGTTAGGCGAACTGGGAGAAATGAAAATCGGCTTTACCTCCTCTGCACCTTTCAACTCGAACATTCCCAAAGCCATCCATGCTTTTCGCCAGCGCTTTCCGGCAGTTCATCTGGATCTCAGGGAGATGAGTAGCCGCGATGTCGCCCAGGCAGTCTTCGATGAAGCTATCGAGTTGGGGTTGATGCGCCCCATGCCGTTACCGGATGGTCTGGTAGCCACCGAGTTGCTGCGAGAGCCCTTGGTGGCGGTGCTCAATGTCTCGCATCCGTTGGCGACGAGCAGTGATCAGGGCCTATATCTGGAAAGCCTCGCCAATGAACCTTTTGTGTTCTTTCCTCGCAGCTATGGCAGCGGCTTGCACGCGCAATTGCTGAATCTGGCTCGCCAGGCAGGCTTCAATCCTCATTTCGCCCAGGAGGCGCGTGAAGTAATGACGATTATTGGCTTGGTATCGGCTGGGCTGGGCGTATCGGTACTGCCTGCTTCCTTCCAGCGCATGCGCATTGATGGGGTGGTCTACCGGACACTTCTGGACGAGGGTGCCATGACAGCCGTCTGGCTGGTACAGCGCAAGGGAGCATCTTCACCGATGGCCGAGGCCTTTGCGCGACTGCTGACGCATCAGGCCCCGACCCGTCTTTCAGGGTCAGTCGACGCGTGACAGGTCGCCCTTGATGGCGACGCCGGCAATGACTGCACCGGCGTGGCATTCGTAGGTTACCGGGTTTTTACGCTCGTTTTTCTTGTAGTAGCTAGCAATGTTCGTCACGGCGTTGGCGCCGGCCTTGCGGGCTGCGTCCTGCATGGTCAGCAAGGCGGACTGCAAGGCCCATTCGCAGGCGGCTTCATCGCTCTTGTTGAAAGCATTGGTCTTCTTGTTGGTGAACTCATTGGCGCGCAACACCTCCACTTTGCCCTTTGGTTGGACGCCAGCCAGATAGAACTTCACCGAGCCGTCTAGCTTCCTCTCACTGAGCATCTGCTGAACGACTTTTTCAAAAGGCAAGTTGAGGGTCGTGTCGCGGGCCTGGCTGAGGCCGGGCAGCATGCACAGCAGGATGGCCGATGTGGCGGTCCAGGTCTTCAAACGCATGATTTCATTCCTTGATGGCTTTCAATTGAGGTGTGTGTCATGTGCATGCAGCGCGCGCTGTGGTTCCTGCAGAGCACGCTGGTTCTTCAGCTCGCGCAGAATGTCGATGTCCAGTGCGTTGACCCAACGGTTGTAGTTGCGGTGGATCTTGCCGTCCTTGTAGTTCAGCTCGCGGCTATCGCGATAGCTGATGCGATAACCGTTAGCGCTGTAGTCGACATCGACGGCAGCGTAAAACGTGTTGCGCACGAGAATGTCGGCTTGAACCTGTTGCGCGTTCACTTCGCGCACTGTCCAACCGCGCTTGATGGCGGTCTGCACGATCGCTAGCTTGACCTGCTCAGCACTGACCGGTGGATTCAGGCTGATTTGTTCTTGTGGTGTGAGCAGTGGTTTTGAAGTACAGCCCACGACGCCAATCAGTAGCAGACCAAGCAATGCAGTACGCACGAACGAAGACATTCCATTCTCTCCAGCAGGTGGACAATCAGTTCCAGCGGCGGAAGATCAACGAAGTGTTGACGCCGCCAAACGCGAAGTTGTTGTTCATCACATAGTCATTGCACAGGTAGCGAGGCTCGCCGCGCAGGTAGTCCAACTCGCCGCACAGCGGATCGACGTTATCCAGGTTGAGCGTGTGGACGTACTGGTCACGGTTCATCATTTCGATGCTGAACCATGATTCCAGTGCTCCGCAAGCGCCCAAGGTATGACCGAGGAAGCTTTTTTGCGAGCTGATAGGCATCTGTGCGCCGAACAGCTTATTGGTGGCCAGCGTCTCGGCGATGTCGCCTTGTTCGGTAGCGGTACCGTGGCCGTTGACGTAGCCAATGGCTTTCGGCGACAGATCGGCATCTGCCAGTGCCAATTCCATCGCCCGGCGCATGGTCGACTCTTCAGGCCGGGTCGTGTGCTGGCCATCGGCATTGCTGCCGAACCCGACGATCTCGGCGTGGATGGTCGCGCCGCGCGCCAACGCATGTTCCAGCTCTTCGAGCACCAGCATGCCGGCACCTTCGCCAATGACCAGGCCATCACGCGCGCTGTCGTAGGGGCGCGGACTAAGGTGCGGGGTATCGTTTTTCAAGCTGGTGGCGTACAGCGCATCGAAGACCATCGCCTCGGTGGGGCACAGCTCTTCCGCGCCACCGGCGAGCATCATCGGCAGGCGACCGAACTTGATCGCCTCGTAGGCATAGCCGATGCCCTGACTGCCACTGGTGCAGGCGCTGGAGGTCGGGATCAGGCGGCCCGTCAGGCCGAAGAAGATGCTGATGTTGGCCGCGGTAGTATGCGGCATCATACGCACATAAGAGTTGGCGTTGAGGCCGTCGGCTACGGAGTTGAGCAGCATGTTGCCGAACGCCTTGATTTCCTCGGTGCTGCCGGTGGACGAGCCGCAAGCCACGCCCATGCTGCCGTCGCGGATGCTCGGATCATCAAGCAGGCCTGCGTCGGTCAAAGCCCGCTCGGCGGCGGCTACGGCCAGTCGCGACACCCTGCCCATGCTGCGTAACTGCTTGCGGGTCCAGTGTCCAGGAACCGTGAAGTCATCGATAGGCCCGGCCAGACGGGTATTCAGTTCTTCGAAACGGTTCCATTCATCCATGCGCCGGATGCCGCTACGGTTGGCCGCGAAATTTTTCGAAATCGTGGCCCAGTCTCTGCCCAATGAGGTTATGCCGGCCATGCCGGTGATCACTACGCGCTTCATCAACACAGGCCTCCATTGACTGCGATGACCTGACGGGTGATGTACGCGGCTTCTTCGGACATCAGGAAATTCACGACACCGGCGACTTCTGCAGGGGTGCCCATGCGTTGCGCGGGAATCATTTTCAACAGTTCTTCGACAGGCACGTTTTCGTCCAGCATCGCTGTATCGATCAGGCCTGGGGCCACACAGTTGACGGTAATGCGACGTTTGCCCAATTCGATGGCCAAGGCCTTTGCGGCGCCGATCAAGCCTGCCTTGGAGGCGCTGTAGTTGACCTGACCACGGTTCCCGATCAAGCCCGAAACCGAGGTGATGCAGACGATGCGGCCCGGCGCGCGGCGGCGGATCATGGGCATGGTCAGCGGGTGCAGGACGTTGTAGAAACCATCCAGGTTGGTACGAATCACCTGATCCCAGTCGTCATCGGTAAGCGCCGGGAAAGCACCGTCACGGGTAAGGCCTGCATTGCAGACCACGCCGTAATAGGCGCCGTGAGACTCGACATCCTCAACGAGAGTTGCCGCGCAGGCGGCCCGGTCCGCAATGTCGAACTGCAATACCCGCGCCTGTTGGCCCAGGGCCCGGACGTGCTCGGCGACGGCGTCGGCCTCGCTGCGGCCGTTGCGACAATGCAGGACCAGATCGTAGCCAGCACGGGCCAGGCGCAAGGCGATAGCCTGGCCGATGCCACGGCTGGAGCCGGTGACCAGAATGGTGTCAGTCATGGGGAGACTCCTCAGGGCCCGCTTCGGCCAGGTAGCTGGCCGCCTGTGGCGGGCGGTACACATTCAGACGAGCGCTGGCATGAATGCCAGGGCCGCGCAGGTGACATTCGAACACTCCCATGCCGTTATCGTCTTCCAGCGACCGCAAGGCGTGAACCTGCAAAACGGTGTCGGCCGGAAAGTGTTCCACATTGCACTCGAACTTGCGCGTGCCGAGCAGAAAACCCAGCTCCACGTCTTGGCCAAGGCGGTGCGCGCGGCAGCCCGCGTAAGCCGCGACACTCTGGGCCATCAGTTCTATGCCGAGCCAGGCTGGCAGGCTACCGTCGGGGCGATTGAACAGGCCGCCGGAGCGAACCGTAAGGCGCGTATGAATCTGCTCGTCGTCGCAACTGTCGACCTCATCGATAAGGATCATGTCGCCAGCATGCGGCAGCAATTCGGCCAAGGACCAGGTGATCATGGGGTATCTCCGAGAATCAGGCTGATGTTGTTGCCACCGAAGGCGAACGAGTTGCTCATCAGGCGGCGCAGGCCCCTGGTGGGCAGGCGCTGGCTGCCATCGGCCAGATTGAGGGCGGGCAACTGCGGGTCGGCATGACCGTCCCATACATGAGGTACCAACCGCCCCTGCTGGTTTTCCCGGCTTAGGGTCAACCAGCAGAAAGCGGCTTCCAGCGCGCCCGCGGCGCCCAGGGTATGCCCGGTCATCGGCTTGCTTGAGGAGCACACCAGCGTATCGCCGAACAGCTGCTCTACGGCAAGGCTCTCCATGGCATCGTTATGTCGGGTGGCAGTGCCATGCAGGTTCAGGTAATCAATCTGTGTCGGAGCCAGGCCAGCATTCTTCAGGGCTTTGACCATGGCCTGGAAGGCGCCCTTGCCGCTGGGCTCCGGAGCCGAGATATGGTGCGCGTCGGAACTGGCGCCGACGCCGAGCAAAGCGATCGACTGACCCTCGCGTTGCGGCTCGCGACTCATCACGAACAATGCCGCCCCTTCGCCGATGTTGATGCCATCGCGGTTCGCCGAAAATGGATTGCATCGCTCTGTGCTGAGCGCCTCCAGTGCCGAGAAGCCGTTGAGAGTAAGGCCGCACAGGCTGTCTACTCCGCCGCACAGAACCGCGTCGCACAGGTTCAGGTCGAGCAGCCGACGAGCACTGAGCAGCGCCCTGGCGCTGGAGGTACAAGCTGTGGAGATGACATGAGCCGGCCCGCTGAGCTGCAGCCAGTCAGCCAGGAAGTTGGCCGGCGCGCTGAGCTCTTGCTCGACATAACGGTAATCTGCCGGAAACCGCTGGGTCTGAAGATACTGAGCGACACCGTCGGCGGCTTCTGCGATTCCAGATGTACTGGTGCCCAGGACGATACCGATACGGTGCCGACCATGACGCTCAATGGCCTGTCGGATGTCGGTCTCGATCTGCAGCGCTGCCGCATACAGCAGCTGGTTGTTGTGGCTCTGCGACTTGGGCAGGGGCAACTGCGGCAAGGGACCGACCACGGCGCCTACCGGAAGACGGCGGCCAGGTATCCAGCCATCCTGTAGCTGCATACCACTGCAGTCGCCGGCGAACAGTCGGCGCGCTACCTCTGCCTGGTCGCCGCCGAGCGTGCAGACCAGGCCAAGGGAATTGAGGTAGGCGGTCATGGCGCAGTCTCGCTAGGCAGGGGTCTGACTAGATAACGCAGGCCTTGCTCAAGGTTCAAGCTGAAGTCGTCGGCATGCCGATAGGTGACCTGCCAACGCGTTCCCAACCAGCGTTGGTTGCCCTGGTGTCGTGCCTGTGGATAAAGTTGCTGCAGATCTGCCTCGGGCGTCAGTGCAAACAACACGGCGGCGAACAGTTCGCGGGCCGCGGGATTGGGTGGCAGCAGACCATCGGTCTGCCATCGCTGCCTGTCGAGCAATTGTCGCGCCTGTGGAATACCCAGCAGATCGAGCAGCGACCAGCGTAACGTGCTGTCCTCGCGCTGGATCACCAGCAACCAGTCCTGGCGCTCACCGACTTGCTCACGCTGCACATGCAGCTGCATAGGCAGCGTCAATGGCGGCAACTGGCTGGGCAGCGGCGGGCGTGAGGCACAGGCACTCACCAGCAGCGCCGCGAGCACGAGCAAAATTGCTCTCATGGCTGCTCCACTCGTCGCTCGAGCGGCTTGCGAGCGACCACGTTGACCAAGGTTTCCTCGCGTTGGCCGACGGCGGGTGGCTTGCGCAAACCTAGCCGTTCGAGCAGGCCGAAATCTTGCGAGCGGCTCCACCAGAGGTAGGGAAACGACACGTTATGCGAGGCAAATGCGAAGCCCTGATCGCGCAGCATCTGAAGATACCGTGCAGCGCTCTTCTGTACGTGCATGGGGTGACGGAACAGCCAACGGATCACCCAGGTGTCGATGTACGCCTCGGTAGACTCGGCAAACAGCAGGTAACCACCAGGCTTGAGTACTCGGTAGAACTCGGCCAAGGCCTTTTCCTGCTCGACCAAGTGATGAAACGTCTGATGGCAGAACAGGATGTCCACACTGGCGTCGGCCAACTGCAGTTCTGCGCAGTCACTACCCAGCAACTCCACGCGAATTCCCTGGCGCTCTGCCTCCGCCGAACTCAGGGCGAGGCTGCGTGGGTCGGCATCGATTCCCACTAGACGCGAGGGTGCGAATACCTGCTCCAGATACTGGAATGACTTACCCTGGCCGCAGCCGGCGTCGACCAGCACCGGCGCAATGGGAGGTTCGTCCTCGAAAAGACCGCGCAGGTCGTTGATCGCTACTCGCAACACGTGATGCTGCCACGTGTGACTGCGCAGGAACCAGAAGCCGAAGCGCGTTTCCTCGACGTAAGTCTCACTGAGAAACGGTCCGTTCATGCTGGCGTCCTCGCGCAGATTTCGGCCAGGGTACGCAGGCGCCTCTTAGGTTCGGCGACGAAGGGGTTACGCAGGTCCCAAGCGTAACCGGCGAGGATCGAGCTGATCATGGCGCGGATCTCCGGCGAGCTGGCCGGATGGTAGATCACGTCCTGGAAACTGCCGTCGTACCAGCCCTCGACATAAGCCCGGAAGGTGTCCACACCGCGCTTGAGCGGCTCGGCGAACTCGCCCTGCCAATCTACCTGCTCACCCTGCAGTTGGCGATGCAACAGCCCCGCAGCCATGCTGGCCGACCGCATGGCGATGGTTACACCCGAGGAAAACACCGGATCGAGGAATTCGGCGGCATTGCCCAGCAGCGCAAAGCCTGGTCCATGCAGCGCCTTGACGTTGGCCGAATAGCCGCCGATGGTCCGCGCTGGGGTGTCCCAGACTGCGTTGCCGAGTACCTTGCGAAGGCTGGGTGTCTGTTCGACGAACTGCTTGAGGCAAGCATCGAGGTCCTGGGGCGCGACCTGGAAATGTTCGTCGGCGGCGACCACGCCCAGCGAACAGCGGCCATCGCTGAAAGGGATGGTCCAGAACCAGATGTCGCGGTGCTGGGGGTGGGTGGTGATGAGGATTTTATCGCGATCGAATGACGGGGCGCTGATGCGGTCTTCGATATGGGTAAATACTGCCCGACGCGCCGGGAAGTTCGATGGTGCCTCAAGGTCAAGCAGGCGCGGCAGCACCCGTCCGTAGCCGCTTGCATCGAGGACGAAAGCGGCTTCGACCAGGTATTCGCTGCCATCGAGACGCCGGGCACGGAGCAACGGTCGCTCGCCGCTCATGTCGGCGCTGATGATCTCGTGCTCATAGCGGATTTCTACGCCCTGGGCCTCGGCCTGATCGGCCAGTAGCTGGTCGAAGCGCGCACGCTGAACCTGGAAGGTGCCGGGCTTGCCTTGGGTAAAGGTCTGGCCGAAATCGAAGTCCGAATATTCCTCGCCCCAGGCGAACGCGGCGCCGTTCTTGTGCTGGAAACCGGCCGCTTCGAGGGCTTCAAGCATACCGGCTTCTTCGACGAAGTCCAGGCAGTGGGCTAACAGGCTTTCACCAATGGAAAACCGCGGAAAGCGCTGGCGCTCGAGGATCAGCACATCGTGGCCGTTGCGCTTGAGCAAGGCGGCGGCGATGGCACCGGAAGGGCCGGCGCCAATGACCAGTACCCGGCGTTTTTGCAATTCAGTGTTCGGCATGATGCCTCCTTGGCGTTGGCGCAGTGGTCAGGGGAATTCGGTGCAGGCCGGCCAGTGCAGGCATCAGAGTGGCGACCAGGCTCATCAGCATCAGGGCGAAATACAACGCCGGGCTGATCAATTGCTGTTGCAGCAGCAGGTTGAGAAAGATGATTTCGCTCAAGCCTCGAATGTTCAGCAGCAGGCTCTCGCGCCACTTGCTGGCGCCGACGAACGAGGGTGTAGCCCAGCTCAGACCCAACCAGTTGCCTAGCAGCTTGCTGACAATGGGCAGCACCAGCAGCGCCCCGAGCTGCAGGGCGTCGAAACCCTGCAGAGCCTGGTGAATATCGATTTGAACGATGCCAAAGGTAAGTATCAGCGGGATCGCCACGGTGTGCTGCAAGCGGCGGTTCCACAGAGCCGGAATAGGCAAGCACATCGGTACCTCGAGCCGGCTCAGGCAAGCCAGATAACCGATGCCGAAGATCAACGCGTTCAGCCGGTAATGTTCGCAAATGAACAGCAGGACAAAGAACAGCAGGCTATAGGCGCGTGGTGCGCGCAAGCCCAGCGCATGCAGGGGCAGTACAAGAAAGGCGCCGAGCAGTGGCAGAATCAGAGTGCTCGGTTGCAGGCTGCCTTGGCCAAGGCCCAGCAAGAGCCAGCAGAGCAGGTCGATAAGAATGGCCGATTGCATCAACCGACGACTGGCAGCCACTGGATAATCAATGGCCTGCAGGTATAGATAGAGCACCGGGATTGCTGTAATGGCGAACACCAATCCCAGAGCCAGGGTGCCGACCGGCGTTTGCTCGGATAGCAGAAACAGGGCGCAGGCGGTGCCGCAGGCGAACGGGACAAGAAAGCTGGGCAGGGCGATCTTGAGACTCTGCGGATCAAAGCGCAATTCCACGACATCCGTGAGAATGTGCCCGAGCAACAAGGCGAAGCCAAGGCCGTACATAATCCTCAGCCAGGTCGGTGCGACCAGTTCAGCGCCGCTGAGCTGCCAGTGCGGCTCGACCCAGAACAACATCAGTAATGGCAGGCCCAAGGTGGCGAGCAGTAACTGACTGACGATGGGGATCAGGCCCAGGCGCTTGCCGACCGTGCTGGCAACCAGGAATAACACAAAAGCAAAGGCCCAGAATAGGAACACAGTCATGGCTGATGCGCTCCATCGCGATGGGCCGCCCAGGGTGCCAGGAGGAAACTGAAAACAAGGCCCAGGCTTACCGCCAGGCCGAAATGACTCACTGCCGGGGTGCTCGACAAACCGAGCAGGCCAAAGGACAGCCAAGTGGTCAAGGCGGCTAGCAAAGTGCCCAGCAAGCTGACGGCGGCACCGCCGACCTGCTCGTGCATGAGGATCGCGTAGTCGACGCTTATCGCCGTCACTAGCAAGAGGCCGAATACGCCGAACAGGGTCAGGGGCTGACCAAGCCAGCCAAGGCTGGCCAAGCTACAAAGGGCAGCGAGCAATGGCAGGGTAACGATGCGTAGAGCGCTGTTGAAGCCGAAGGGTAGCGCCAGCAATATCAAGATCAGCGCGCAAGACAGCAGTTTCAGCTCTGCGGCGCTGACCTGCGTGGCCGCGAACAGCTGGTTCAACTCGCCAAGGCGGTCGACCAGTTGCACGCCGTCCAGCGCTTGGGTTTGCAAGCGCAGCAATGATGAATCGGCCTGACCTTGCAGACTGACGATCGTCGCCACGCCCGTCCCATCCTTACCTAGCCACAGAGGACGCCAAGCTTCACCCAGCGGCCCTGCCAATACAGGATCGATGCCCATCGTTGGCAGTGCCTGCAAATGCTTCAGTTCCGCTACCAGCGCCTGTTCAGGCACGCCCAGCGCCAGCAACGGCTGCCAGTGTTCTGGCAGGCCGCTCACGGCCTGGCGTGCCTGCAGTTGCCGCGCAGGGCTGGCGACCAATTGGCTAAGCGACATGTAGCCCTTGAGCTTGCCCTGCGCAACCAGCTCATCGAGCCGGCCGTCCAATACTTGCAAACGATCGAGCAACTGCTCCTGATCGCCTGCGCGAACAAGATAAAACTGGCTGGTGGGTTGATAGCCGGTGATCCGTGCCACAGCTCGGGCTTCTTCGAGCAACTGCACAGGGCTTCCAACCCACTGGCGGATGTCATTATGACTATTGAGTTTCCAGACTCCGGTTGCGCAGAACAGCAGTAGCAAACCGAGCAGAACCGTGCTTGAAACCTTCTGTAAGAGGCGATGGCGTAGTTCTATCAGTCTCTGGGCGAGGTCCAGCGGCCATTGTGCCGGTTTCAGTTCGACTTCCTTGAGCAGCGTCGGCAGCAGACACACTGCACACAGGTAGGCACCAATCAGTCCCGTAGCGGAGAACGCAGCTATCTGAGTCAGCGCAGGAAAAGGAGTCCACGCCAGCGCTAGGTAACCTATGCAGCTGGTGGTCAGGCTCAAGCTTAAGCCGGGCAGAGTCAGGCGCAGCGCTGACCAGCTGTGCCAGGGGCGCAGGCTCCAACTCTTGGACAGGTAATGCAGGGGATAGTCGATGGCAACGCCGATCAGGCTAGAGCCCAGTACCAGGGTCATGACGTGCATCTGACCGAACAGCGCCACGCAGGCCACGCTACCGAACAGCATCCCGACCAGGACCGGCACGAAAGCCAATAGCACCTGCCAGCGACGAAAAGCCAGCAGCAATAGCAGAAGGATCCCGAGTGTGGCGCCGCCCCCGACCCAGGTTATTTCCTGACTGGCCTGGCGCTGGCCATTGGCGGCATACAGCAGGCCGCTGGCCGCCAGCAATCGCGCGCCGACTGTATCGCTCTCGATGCGGCTGCTGGCCAGTAGGTCGGCAACCTCCAGCGGCAAGCGCATGTCGAAAGCATTACCTAAAGTGCGAGCGCGCAGTAAAACCCAATTCCGGCCGTCCGACTCGGCGACCAACGCACCGCTGGCAGTGTCTAGTTGCACGTTGGCGGGTCTTGGTTGGCTTTCCTGGATACGTCCGGTCAAACCTAGCCAGTCATCCTGACTGGCGACCAGGCTGACCCCGGCGAAGGGATCGAACAGACTTTTGATTCGTTGTTCGATGAAGCGCTGGGGCTGCTCGATCAATTGCTTGCGGTCTGCCGAGGAGAGCATCGCCAGGCGTCCCTGGAGCAGCTGCTGTCGTAGCGCCTGCAAGTCAGTCTGCAGGCTCCATTGGACCTTCTCGAACAGTCCGCTTGCTTGCCACTGTTCACCCAACTGGCGTGCCAGGTCCAGCGCGCGCTGGCGCTCGGGGTGTCCGACGAGAACCAGAATTTCGCGGTTCAGCGGCTCCTGTATGCGCTGCTCGGCGCGTTGCACGGTCGGGTCCTGTGTGGCACCGGGGACCAAGCTCATCAGGTCGGCCGTCAGCGGTGCGCCGCTGTGCCATTGCCAGCCCGCAATGGCGAGCGCCGCCAGCAGCAATGCCAGGAACAGACGCGGTAGCAGACGCTCATTCAACAAGATCACGTTGCTCCACGTCGTTCAAGCGGTCAGCGCTGCTGCTCTGCGGCATACGCAAGACGGTGCTGTCGCCCTGCGTTTCTCGCAGCACGATCCGCTCGACGAAATCTGCGCCGGTGATATCGATGCGTGTGAAGATTTGCTTGAGCAACAGCGAGCGCGGTATCAGGCGCAACTGCCAATGCGCGGCATCGCCTTGCAAGCTCAGTTCGAAATCGCGCTCAAGGCCACTGCTGTCGCCCTGCAGAACCGCGAAGAACAAGCGATTCTGCTCGGCTGCGGTACTTTTGCCCGGTAGTGTCTGCCAGCCATTGGGGTCGCGGCGAGCGATGCCTTTTGCATTGATCCGATAATCCTGCTGCAGTGGCGTCTGCAGCCGCCACAGCAGGCCATGGTCGCGGGCCAGGACAAAGTGTCCTTTGCTCAGCAGCGGCTGCGGTAGCGCGCGCAGGTGTTTCTCCTGAACGAACGGGCCCTGGATCACGGCCGGTGCACTCAATTGTCTTTGCAGGTCGTTCATGTCGAACGCCAGCGCCAGCGGGCTGACCATCAGCAGCAGGCAACCCAGGCTACGCAGCAAACGGCTCATGTCAGTACTCGCTGAACGGCGTCGAGTAAAACCTGGGGCGATGCCAGTTGCATCTCATTGCTGTCGATCTTTACCGCGACCTGTATCGAGCTTGCACGCGTCATGCGCTCACCGCTTGCGGCATCGCTGATCAGGTAGTTGATCTTCAGGCGATTCTCCCATTCCACGAGGCTGGCGCGCACCGTCAGGCGTTGGCCGAAGATGGCGCCGCGGATATAGCGCACTTGCAGATCGATCACAGGCCAGGCATAGCCTGATTCGCGCATCTGCAGGTAGTTGTGGTCGAGGCTGTCGAGCAGCGCGCAGCGGGCAACCTCCAGGTACTTGACGTAATGGCCGTGCCAGACGATGTGCATGCTGTCGACGTCGAAGAAGGGCACGATGACCACGGTGTCGAGGTGGTAGACGCCTGCCTTACGCATGCAGCCTCCAGTGCCGTTCGGCAATACGTGCAAGGCACAGGCGCAGGTCTGCTTCCAGTGCGCGGTCTTCGACGACCGGGGCGAAGTCTTCCAGCAGTTGCCGGTGCATGTGCGCCAAGGCTGCCGGTAACGATCGCGCATCGGCTTCACGTGCGCGCAACCAGACGCCCTGGTTGGCGGCCAGCAAGCTCGCGGCGGCGACTTGTTCGGTCAGCTCCAGTACGCGCAGGGCGTCGCGAGCGGCGATGGTGCCCATGCTCACCTTGTCCTGATTGTGGCATTCGGTGGAACGCGAGAATACGCTGGCTGGCATGGTGTGTTTCAACGCTTCGGCAGTCCAGGCGCTGGCGCCGATCTGTACAGCCTTGAAACCGTGGTTGATCATGGCGCGTTCGGCGCTGGCGCCGGACAAATTGCTCGGCAGCCCATGGTTGTAACGCACGTCCACCAGCAGGGCCAACTGCCGGTCGAGAAGATCGGCGACATTGGCCACCAGCGTCTTCAAGCTGTCCATGGCAAAAGCGATATGTCCGCCATAGAAGTGTCCGCCATGCAGTACACGCTCGCCGTCGCCATCGATGATCGGGTTGTCGTTGGCGCTGTTGAGTTCGGTTTCGATGAAGCCGCGCAGCCAACCCAGGCTGTCGGCCAGCACGCCCAGCACATGAGGCGCACAACGTAGCGAATAACGATCCTGCAAACGGTGCAACGACGCGGTAGGTGCGTCGATGGCCAGGTCCTGGCGCAGCCAGGCGGCGACTTGTATCTGCCCAGGGTGCGGTTTGGCGGCGAACAAGCGCTCGTCGAAATGTTCCGGGTTGCCTTGCAGGGCGATGACGTTCAGCGCGGTGATTCGCGTGGCCAGCTTGAGCAGGTAGTCGGCGCGGGCGAAGGCCAGGCAGGCAAGACCGGTCATCACCGCGGTGCCGTTCATCAGGGCCAACGCTTCCTTGGGGCGTAGCACCAGCGGTTGCCAGCCTAGTTCGCGGTGCACATCGACGGCGCTGTGACGCTGGCCTTGGTAGAGCACTTCACGCTCGCCCGAGAGGGCGGCGGCCACATAGGACAGCGGCGTCAGATCACCGCTGGCTCCTACCGAACCCTCTTCAGGTATCAGCGGCAGGATGTCGTGCACAAGGAAAGCCTTCAGACGCTCCAGCAGTTCCAGGCGCACCCCGGAAACGCCATGACATAACGACTGCAGGCGCGCCGCGAGCACGGCGCGCGTCGACTGGGCGTCGAGCAGCCGTCCCAGGCCACAACCATGGAAGGTGTACAGATGACGCGGCAGGGCTTCGACATGTTCCAGTGGTACGGCTACCACGCACGAGTCGCCATAGCCGGTAGTGACGCCATAGATCACTCCTTCCTTGTCCAGCAAGGTTTCAAGGAACTGCGCACCACGAGCGATGCGCTGACGATAGGCGGGGTCATCCTGCAGCTGCGGGTCGGCCTGGCGCTGGGTCAGCGCGAGGATGTCCTCGATCGAGAGCGGCGATTCGCCGAAGGTTACAGGCTCATGCGTATGGGTCGTCATCGGACTTCCAGAACGGGTAGAAATTGAACCATTGCCTTGGCGCTTGCAGGCAATAGTGGCCAAGACGATCGGCATAACGTGAGGTCCATTCGGCGATTACCTGATCGCGCTGGCTACGGCGCCACTGCACACGCTGCGCGAAGGGTTCAAGGGTGACCTGATAGCGTCCCTGGTGCTTGAGGCAGAACAGCAGGTTGAGCGGACAGCCAAGCAGGCCGGCCAGCAACCAAGGCCCCTGAGGAAAGGCAGCCGGGTGGCCGAGGAAATCTACCTCGACGGTACGCGCGCCATGCAGCGGCACCCGATCACCCGCGATAGCCAGCCACTCGCCGCGCTCCAGGCGCTGACTCAGCTGGAGCATGATGGCCGGGTCCAGTTCGCTGACCTGGATGAGCCGCAGGTTGCTTGCGCCTGCCTCGCCCAGCAGGCGGTTGAAACGTTCGGCATGGCGAGTGTGCACCAGCACGTTCATGGTCACCTGCTCGCCCAGTTCGGCCAGGGCACGGCATACCTCCAGGTTGCCCAGGTGTGCACCCACCAACATCTGCCCGCGCTCACCGCGCAGTTGCTGGCGCAACTGACCGGGGTCGATGATCTCGATATCCTCGATGCCCAGTCTGCCGTTCCATACGTCGAGCTTGTCCAGCAGGGCTTCGGCGAACGCCATGAACTGAGTGAACACGTGCCAGTGACTGGGTGCTGGCACGCGCGCGCCGCTCCACTGCGACAGGCGCTGCTGATATTGCCAGGCGGCGCGCCGGGCGCGCCGACCAAAGAGGAAGAAATACAGCACGATCGCGTAGATCACTGGGCTGAGCAGGCGTCGGCCAAACAATCGCACCAGTAGCGCGGTGAGCTTCATCAGCCAGAAGCTGCCGCGTTCTTCATGGTTGGCCCAGTGTCGCTCTTGGCTGCTCATCCGCGCCACCGTCGCCAGAGAATCAAGGGTGCCCGCAGGAGCATGCCGAAGAACAGCTTGGTATGCATCTTCGAGATCAGTGCATTGTCGTGGAACAGGCGAAAGTGCGAGATTCCGTCCTTTGGGTAATGCACCCGGGTAGGCAACCAGCACATGGGCTGGTTACGCCAGGACAGGCGCACGAGAATCTCTGGATCGAAGTCCATGCGTCGCCCAAGCGCCACTGAGTCGATCAGCGCCAGCGTGGCGGGTAGGGGGTAGACTCGAAAGCCGCACATCGAGTCAGGGATGGCCAACGACAGACTGTTGATCCAAACCCAAACATGGGTCAGGTAACGAGCGTAAAGGCGCGCCTTGGGCACGCTGTCGTCGTATTGCGGATAGCCCCCTACCAGCGCCTGGGGGTGTGCCTGCGACTGCGAGATGAAGGAGGCAACGTCGGCCAGGTCGTGCTGACCGTCGGCGTCGACTTGCAGGGCATGACTGAAGCTCAGGCGACCAGCTTCGCGCAGCCCTGCCATCACCGCACCGCCCTTGCCCTGATTCTGCATGAGCTGGACCAGGAAAACCTGTGGGTGCTCCGCTAGCTGACGTAGCACCGTCGCGCACGCGGGGTCACTGGCGTCATCCACGAGTACGCAGGGCAAGCCGGCAGCCAACAGGTCAGAAACGACCGTGGGCACCGCATGCTCGTGGTTGTATACCGGAATCACCGCGCAGGGCTTATGCACTGGCAGCCTCCAGTACGATACGGCCACTGGAACAAGCTCGCCCGGCGCAGGTGTAGGTGAAATAAAGTTTATTGCGCTCATGATCGAAGCGCAGGGTCAAGTCCAAGGTATCGCCGGGGCGCACCAGTTGCTGGAACTTGAGTACTTCCATGCCGACGAAGCGTTGCTGGGCGCCGATCAGGGGGGCGGCCAGGGCAATTGCCCAGTCGATTTGGACTACGCCGGGTAATACGGGAGTCTTCGGAAAATGTCCTGTAAAGCAAGCGAGATCAGCCGGCACGCACAGGCGCATACGCAGCTGGCCGTCTTCGCAGGTTTCATCGAGTACTTCCGGCGCCATGCCGCGCGGCGCTTGCAACAAGTCCTGTAGTGCTGCCTGAGTGAGTTTGCCCTGGGTATTGAGCGGCAGTTGCCGCAACAGGCGCCAGCGCCGTGGCAAGGCCAGTGTTTCGCAGTGCTGGGCCAGATGTTGGCGCAAGGTCTCGAGCAAGGTACGACGGCCCAGGTTGCGCAGCGCGTGCATACCACTGGGCGTTAGCACCAGTAAGGCTCCAAGCGAGGCACGGCGCTCCTCGATCATGCCGAGCCGAACTTCGGCCACCCAAGCATGGCTGCACAAGGCCTTTTCGAGCATGGGCAGAGAAACGCGCTTTTCTTCCAGTTTGACGATGCGATCGACACGGCCGAGCAGTCGGAAGCGGCCATCTTTCTCGATCTCGATGGCATCAGCGCCCTGTTCCACCTGACCGGGCTGCAGGTAAGGGGAGATGATGCGCATGGTGCCCTGTGCGTCCGGTGTCAACTCGACGCCAGCGAATGGCTGCCAAAGGTTGTCGCCTTCGCGCCAGGCTATGCCGCCGGTTTCCGAGCTGCCGAGGATTTCCATCGGCCACTGGCCCAGCCGCTGTCGCAATGCCTGGGCGGCATTCAGTGGCAATGCGCCGCCGGAGGAAAACACTCGGCGGACATGGCTCAGGGCGGGCCAATCGAGGTTGTCGCTCATGCGCTTGAGTAGCGCTGGGCTAGCCACCCATGCGAACTGCGAATGTTGACGACTGGCGCGTTGCAGGTCTTCGGGAAAGGGCAGCTGGCGGCGGGTGAAGCCGCGCCCGGAGCACAGCGGCCAGAGTACCCGGAACAGCAGGCCATAGATGTGCTGGGTAGCGACGCTACCGATGATCCATGCATTGTCCAAGTCGCGGCCCCAGAGTTGTTCCAGGGCTGTCACTTCGTTGGCCAGCTGACGCAGTTGCTTGTCGATACGCTTGGGCTCACCGCTTGAACCGGAAGTGCACAGGCTGATCGTGCAACGATCGAGGTCAAGTTCCTGGACCGGCAAGGCCTCGGCGAACAACGCTTGCAGGTCGCAATCGCCAGGTGCATCGCTGAGCCAGAGGTCGACCTGCTCATGCCAGCGCTCACGCGTCTGCGCCTGCAGGTCGGCCGGCATCAGGACCTGAACGCCAGCACGCCATGCACCAAGCAGGGCAACGGCCAGCTCTCCGGCGTCCTCCAGATACACGGCCAGGCGCTGCACACCGCGCTGGCGCAAGCCGCCCGCCAGTTGTAGCGCCTGCCGGCAGAGTTCTGCATGGTCGAGCGCAGGCTCCAGGGTCACCGCGCGCGGCGCATCCAGCGGGCGCAGCAGGTGCTCAAGGTTGATCCATTTCATGAGCGTCCTCGCACATGTTGTCTTATCAGCCATTCGATGGCGAACAGCAGGCCCATCACGACATAGGCGATCAGGCCGTTGTATAGCGTCCACCAGCTCAAGGGTGCCCACAGGGTCAAGCAGGTGCCGATCAGGCCATTGACCAGGAAGAACAGGCTCCAGACCTGGGTCACGCGGCGGGTGTAGCGGATCGCCACGGGCGGCAGCTGCGGATCGCGCAGGCGCGCCAGGCGCTCGACGACCGGTGGCCCGTATTTCAGGCTGAGGCCAAACAGCACGAGCAGGAAGGCGCTGATCAGCACTGGATACCAGCGCAGCAACTGCGGGCTGTCGGACAGCGCGAGCACGCCACAGAACCCCAATGCCAGAACGGCCATCCACAGGCTGCCTGGGCGACGCGGAGTGCTCAGCGCGCGGGCCATCCACAGGACGCCGAGGAGCAGGCCATACTGCCAGGGAGCAAAGTGGGCCATCCCGAAATACACCGCGAACGGGTAGAGCAGACCGGCCAGAAGCAGGCCCAGGCCGATCAGTCGTTTCATGTCGTCGGGTTTACCAGGCGATAAACGGCTTCGACCACATCGTTGACGGTGCGCACCGATTTGAAATCATCGGCGGCGATCTTCTTGCCCGTCTTGCGCTTGATATGGTCGATCAGGTCGACGGCGTCGATGCTGTCGATCTCCAAGTCCTGGTAGAGATTGGAATCCAGAGTGATGCGCGCGGGGTCCTGTTCGAACAGTTCGACCAGAGCATCGCGCAGCGTGTTGAAGATGTCTTCACGGTTTTGCATGGTGCGGTCTCAGGCTGCCTGTCGGGCGGTGACGAAGGCCACGAGGCTAGCCACGTTAGTGAAATGGTTGCGAGTATCCTTGGCGTCGGCGTCGATCTTGATCCCGTAGCGTTTCTGGATCGCCAGACCCAGTTCGAGCGCGTCGACCGAGTCCAGTCCTAGTCCTTCGCCGAACAGTGTCTGGTCATCCTCGATGTCCTGAGCGCTGATATCTTCCAGGCCCAGGGAATCGATGATCAACTGCTTGATGTCGCGATTAAGTTCTTGCTGTGGAACGCTCATCTTCGGCGAGCTCCTTGGTGAAGTGCAGATGCAGAAAGTCGTTTAGCCGGCGCGATGCAAGCGGTGCCGGGCCCAGACTGATAAAGGTCTGTGGCTCGATATCGTTGCCCACGCTCAGGTGAAAGTGCACGCGTCGCAAAGGGATTCGGTACCAGGGCTCATTCTTGGTCAGAGTGACAGGAGCCACCGTGATGACCACTGGGGTGATGACCTTCGCACCGCGCAATGCAATCGAGGCGGCGCCACGATGGAAGGCCGGTGCCTGGCCGGGCGGAGTACGGGTACCTTCGGGGAAGATGATCAGCGTCTGGCCTTCCTGTAGGCTCGTCACGGCGGTATCGAGCATGTCCATGCTGCCATCATTGGCAATGTACTGTGCCTCCCTCACCGGACTACGGGTGAAGGGATTGACGAAAAGACCGTGCTTGACCACGCAGTTGGCTTGGCGCACCAGGCCGATAAGAAACACCACATCGATCAGCGTAGGGTGGTTGGCGATGATTATCTGACCTGGTCTGCCGAGGCGCTCACAGCCGGTGATCTCATACGTCAGGACACCGCTGGCAGACATGAAGCGGACAAACCGCCAGAACAGCCATCCGATGGTTTGACGAGCGCGGTGACGGTGACGGACCGCATCGCCGGGCAGACGGGACAATAGGGGAAATACCAATGCGCGCAGGCACAGGCCGCCTACACCGAACAGGAAAAAGCTCAGGGCCGTTGCCAGCAGTCGCCAGTAATAAGCATCGCGAGGCTTGCTCACGGCCGGTGCTGCCAATTCCATGTACAACGCTTCCCTGAGTGAATAAAACCGTTCTGGCCATTGAGCGTGGCGCGAAGCCAGCTCAGGGCATGGGGCAAGTCGGCTGCCGGTACATCAGCGGCAACACTCGAGCTCAATTGCCACTGTTTGCCAGGTGTCAACAACAAGCCCACGGCGTAGGCGAATGGTACGTCATCGATCCACTGACGGTACGCCGCCGGTGGCGCATCCTCGGCGATGATCAGCAGAACCGCCGGTGAACCATCATTCAACAGGCCCGCGGCCTCGAGCATGCCGTGCTCGAAACCGTCATCTGTTGCGGCAATGGCGGTCATTTCGCTGGTTTCACCGCGCATGATCGACCATAAGCCGATCACCGCGTTGTGCACTGACAGGCTGAACTGCGTGGGTGACAGAGGCTCTTGGCGGGCCAGCTCGCTGAGGATCGCGAAAGTGCGCGGGGTTTCGCCGTGACGCGAAACAAAGACCAGCGGTAACTTTTCAAGACCCTCAGCCAATGGCCAGCCCACGGCAAATGCCATCCGCGCCAGTGTGCTCAGGCGGCGGCGTTGCAAGGCGGGCAAGAACGAGACATCTGGCGCCTGCGTTACCGCCGAAGCCGAGACATTTCCTGTCGCCCATGCTTGCCAGTCGGCGCGCGTCTGCAGGCCTGGAGCCCAGGCACACCACTGGCTGATATTGACTGTGATCACAACGTTCTACTTCTCGCCCTGAGGGACTTCCTGGTCTTGGCAGTGACTCGGAAACGACCTGAAAGGCTGTGGTGTATTCGGCGAGTGGCGCGCATTATCCCGGTGCTTGGGGTGTGTAGCAAATACTGGTTACATATTGGCCATAGGATAAATGCCCTACAAAGCGTGAGGCAGGGCGGGTAGGCCTGTGAGAAATACCCGATAAGCGGTCTCACCAACCTACTGGTCGCCCTGCTACAGCCTTGAGCACGACAAGGCTGGTCACGCCGGCGTGACCACCACATACTCGCTTATCCCAGTCCAAGGAGGTCTTCCATGCGGCGCGTGGTATTCAATCAGAAAGGTGGTGTGGGCAAATCGAGCATTGCTTGCAATCTCGCGGCAGTCAGCGCTCACGAAGGCTACCGGACCCTGTTGATCGACCTGGATGCACAGGCCAATTCGACCCAGTACCTGACGGGATTGACGGGCGACGACATCCCGATGGGTATTGCCGATTTTTTCAAGCAGTCACTGTCCAGTGGCCCCTTCGGGAAGAAGAACAAGGTCGATATCTACGAGACGCCTTTCGACAACCTGCACGTCGTGACGGCGACGCCGGAACTGGCGGACCTGCAGCCCAAGCTCGAAGCCAAGCACAAGATCAACAAGTTGCGGAAGTTGCTCGACGAGCTGGATGAAGATTACGAACGGATCTATATCGACACGCCGCCAGCATTGAATTTCTACGCGGTGTCAGCGTTGATTGCCGCCGACCGGGTACTGATCCCTTTCGATTGCGACAGCTTTTCGCGTCAGGCGCTCTATGGGCTGTTATCGGAAATCGAAGAGCTCAGGGAGGACCATAACGAAGACCTGATAGTCGAGGGCATCGTGGTCAACCAGTTCCAGTCAAGAGCCAGCCTGCCTCAGCAGATGCTCGACGAGTTGCTGGCAGAGGGCTTGCCGGTGTTGCCGGTGTACTTGAACAGCTCGGTGAAGATGCGCGAGTCGCATCATGCGAGCTTGCCGCTGATACATCTGGATCCCAGGCACAAGCTGACGCAGCAGTTCGTGGAGTTGCATTCGTTTCTGGAGGAGGCTGGAACCTAGGTGTGACAGGATAGTTGGGGCGTGCGGCTTAGTTGTCCAGGTCCGTGCATCCAAGACCAGCGTGCAGGCTTGTGCTTTTCCTTGCCAGGCGAGTCCTTCGGCCTCGATCGCGGGGCAAGCCCGCTCGCCACCAGTGCGCGGTGTAGCTAATGCACATACCCGGTGGCGAGCGGGCTTGCCCCGCGATCGAGGCCGAAGGGCTCGCCTGGCAATACCAATGGACATTCAGCTTCGCCAGCGGTGGCTATTCAGAACCTGGGGCGTCCACTGCCTTCGATCCGCCCTCAACTCACGCCCTCATGACGAACAACTGATCTCCAGATGCTTGCCCCACTCCGGCGGCCGCTCCGCATAACGCTCCATCCCCACCTGCTCGTCGAACGGCGTGCATAGCACCTGATACAGACGCCGTACCTCGCTGTAATCGCCCGCTTCGGCCGCTTCGATGGCCCGCTGCGCCAGGTAGTTGCGTAGGATGTACAGCGGGTTGACCGCGTGCATGCGTTCACGCCGCCCGTTGGCATTTTCCGGCTCCCGTTGGCAGCGAGCCAGGTAATCCTCGGCCCAGCGATCGAAACCGGCAAGGTCTATGAAGTCGTCACGCACCACCTTGAGAGCTTCCTCGACCGGACGCTCGCCCAGCTTGCGGAAGAACAGGGTGTAATCCACCGCCCCGGTCTGCATCCGTTGCAACAGGGTTTCGACAAGCGCCAGATCATCGTCCTCGGCAGTCGTGAGGCCCAGGCGGCGACGCATCAAGTCGAGGTAGTGGGCCTTGTAGAGCGGCAGGAACAGTTCCAGCGTTTCCTTAAGCGCCTCGACCTCGATGAAAGGAGTCAGTGCCTGCGCAAGGGCGCTGAGGTTCCAGTGCGCGATAGGCACCTGGTTGCTGTAGCTGTAGCGCCCGCGGTCATCGGAATGGTTACAGATGAAGTTGGCATCGAAATCATCGAGGAAAGCATAGGGCCCGAAGTCGAAGGTGATGCCCAGGATGGACATGTTGTCGGTGTTCATCACGCCATGGCAGAAGCCATAGGCCTGCCATCGGGCAATCAGTTCGGCATTGCGTTCGACAATGGTGCGGTACATCGCGAGATAAGGCTGTTCGGCGTCCTGGCACTCGGGGTAGTGCAGCGTCAGTACATGGTCGATGAGCAGTTGCTGTTGCTCCGGCTGGCGCGTGTAATAGAAATATTCGAAGTGACCGAAGCGTATATGACTTTGTGCCAGGCGCAGGAGCATCGCCGCGTTCTCACGCGTCTCTCGCCAGACCGGCGTGCTCGAGCCGACCACGCACAGTGCCCGGCTGGTCGGTATACCCAGCGCATGCAGGGCTTCGGAAGCCAGGAACTCGCGAATCGAGGAACGTAGCACCGCGCGCCCATCGCCCATGCGCGAATAGGGCGTAGGCCCGGCACCCTTCAGGTGCAGGTCCCAATGCTCCCCTGCGTCGTTCAGCACTTCGCCCAGCAGCAGGCCGCGGCCGTCACCCAAGCGCGGGTTATAGGAGCCGAACTGGTGGCCGGAATAGACCATGGCCCTCGGATCGGCGTCTTGCCATAGCTTCTGGCCGCTGAACAATTCGGCGAATATCGGCAGCTCGGCCTGGGCCGGATCGAGGTCGAGCAGGGCCATGGCCGACTGGCTCGCGACCACCAGCCGCGGTTCGGCGATGGGTTCGGGCAACACCTGGGTGGAAAAGACATCGCCCAGGAGGGCGAAGCGGTTGTCGAAGGTCAGTTCGTCGAGGGCTTTCAACGGCCATCTCCTTGGGAATACGAGCGCATTCTGCGGGCCATGGCCGTCGGGGTCCAGTCAGGACGAGCGGGCTGGCGGGTTGCTGTCTGGCCTGGCTGGCGGTTGCAGGAGCGCTCCGGGCTGGTCATTGTTCGCAGCAGGTATCAACTTCTGCTTATGACCTTGCGTATCCATGAGGAATACTTCGACCTGACGGACGGAGATCTTGATGTCGCGCTCCTTGAACTCCTTGTTGATATACCGGTTGATCTCGTCCAGCACCGGATTGCGGTCGCCCAGGTCACGGACGTGCATGCGCAGTTCATGGTCCAGCGAGCTTTCGCCGAAGTTCAGGAAGTAGACAAGCGGCTCTGGGTCCTTGAGCACCCGCGGGTTTTCGTGCGCGGCCTTGAGCAACAGTTCGCGGACGACGTCCAGGTCGGAACCGTAGTCGATGCCCAGCTTCAACGTCACCCGTGTGACCGTGTCGGTCAGCGACCAGTTGATCAACTGGCCGGTGATGAAGGTCTTGTTGGGGACGATGATGTCCTTGCGATCGAAGTCGGTGATGGTGGTGGCGCGAATGCGGATCTTGCTGACCGTGCCCGACAGGTTACCGATGGTGATGGTGTCGCCGATCCGCACCGGGCGTTCGAACAGGATCATGATGCCGGAGATGAAGTTGGCGAAGATCTCCTGCATGCCGAACCCCAGGCCTACCGACAGGGCTGCCACCAGCCACTGCAGCTTGTCCCAACTCACCCCCAGGGCGGACAGGGTACTGACGAAACCGATACCGGCGATGGCATAGGACAACAGGGTCGTGGTGGCGTAGGCACTGCCCTGGGCCAGGTTGAGGCGCGACAGCACCAGCACCTCGAGCAGGCCTGGCAGGTTGCCGGCCAGGGCGAAGGTGATACCGATGATCACCACCGCGCCGAGGAAGTCGCCCAGGCTGATAGGCACCATGCTGGCCGCGGCGCCTGTGCCGCTGGTGTACTCGTAGAGGGTGATGTTGTTGAGGTAGGCGAACACGCTCAGCAGGTCGGCCCAGACCCAATACAGGCCAGCGATGAAGCCGCCCAGCAGGGCCAGGCGGATCAGGCGCAGGGACTGCTGGTTGACCTGCTCGATATCGAGGGTGGGCTCTTCGACGATCACCTCGCCATCCAGGCCCTCCTTGACCGATTGCCGCTTGCTCAAGGCACGCTGATAGGCGAGCCGCCGCGCCGCCACGGCCAAGCCGCGGACGAAGGCGGCTTCGATCACCAGCCAGAACAGCAGCAGGTAGAGGGTATAGATCAGTCGGTCGGTGAGCTTCAGGGCGGTGTAGTAATAGCCGAAGCACACCGCCACGAACAAGGCGATAGGCAGAGCGGTGAACGCCACGCCGACGGCCTTGCGGAACAATGAGGTGTTTCTGTGCGCCGGGCTGCTCAGCAGCAGTCGGCTGAGCAGCCAGGCCATCAGGGCATAGCAGGTCAGGACTATGCCGATGCCGAGCACGTCATCGGCCAGGGCCGACGGCTGATGCTCCGCGACCGCCACCACGCCGACCAGGGCCAGCACCACGGTGCCCAGGCGGCGCACCCAGCCACGCAAGAACTCGACCTGTGGCTTGTGCCAGCGGAAGTGCAGCTCGGCGACACCGCCCGGCGCCAGGATTCGGTAGGCGGTGTAGAACACCAGCCAGGCCTGGGAAATCTGCCACAGCGCGGCACTCAGGTTGGCGTTCTGGCCTCGCGCGTCGGCCTGCAGGATATAACTGCACAAGGCCAGGGCAAGACTGAGCGGCATGGCCAGCAGAATGTTGATCAGGATCGCCTGGGGCGTATGCCACTGGCTGTCGCGCTTGAAGTGACCGATATCCTGATGGACCTTTTTCAGGCGCTGATAAAGGTAAGTGCGCCGCCACAGCAAGGCACCGATCAGCAACAGCAGCGGCAGGAACAGCAGAGGTCGCTCGCCCAGGCCGGCAGCCACCTCCTTGATGCCCGAGCCCCACGGCAGGCTTGCCATCTGGTCGGCCAGGCGCCTCGGGACGTTGGCCAGCCACTCCCAGTCCAACGGCTTGTTGCTGGGGATCCAGAACATCTGTTCTTCGAGGGTGGTACGCAAGCTCTGGGCTGTGCTCAGCAGCTGCTTCTGGTTCAGTTGCAGGGTGATGGATTCGTTGAGCAAGGCGCTCAACTCGCGGTTGAGGCGTTCGAGCAGGTCGCTACGGGTAATGGCCACTTCCAGCAAGGCCTTGCGCAACTGCGGCGTTACTTCTTGCGCGGGTTGGTTGGCCAGCAGCCGATTGACGTAACTGCTCGGCGTGCTGATCTGCTCGCGCTGCTGGTTCACCTCGAACTGATAGAGACGGATATCGGCGATCTGGTCGGCCAGGTCACGGTCCAGTTGCAGATGCGGCAAAGCCTGTTTCTGCTTGTAGAGGATCTTGGAAAGCAACAGGCTGCCCTTGAGCACGTTGATCTGCTCGTCCAGCGCCTGGTCGGCCTGGGTCAGGCTGTCGAGCTGCTGCTTGGTCCTGAGATTCTGTTGAGTCAGTTCGTTGAGACGGTCCGTGCTCTTGAGCAGGTAATCGGACAGCTTGAGGTTAGCCGCGCTCTCGTTGGCCAGTACCGTGCTGCCCCCCGCCTTCTGCGCTTCGAGCGATTGCTCGGTGACGGTCTGCTGCGACTGCGCCAGGCGCTTGCCATTGATCAGTGTCTGCAGGTCCTGGATTTCCTGCTCCAGGCGCGTCGCGCGCTCGATCAGCAGGTCGTGCTGGGCGTTGCCCAAGTCTTGCAGCAAGGTATTGCCAGCCAGTTCCTGGCGGCGCAGCAGCGTCTGGGTACCGAGCAAGTCCAGCTCGGCGGCCAACTGGTTGCGTTGCTCGGCGGTCAGCGTCTTGCCGTTGTCCTTGCCAAGCTTGAGGAAGCTGTTGATCTGCTGCGAGCGGGTCTGGCTGTTGCTGATTTCGGCTTGGGCCCGCTCTGGGCGGGTCTGGGAATTGATGATCAGACTGTTGGCTTCGGACAGCGCTTTTTGCAGCTCGCCCTGGAGCGTGCTGCGCTCATTGAGCAACTGTTCGAGCTGAGGCACGCTCAAGCTGGCGTAGCGCTGGGCTACCACCACGGCCTTGCTGTCCTTGAGCTTGATCAGGTCGCGCTGGTTCTCGGTGATCTGCCGGGGAGCATCGGTCAGTTGCTGCTTGAGCGCGGCCAGTTTTTTCTGCGCCTCCTCCTTGCTCTGGAGCAGGGACAGCGTCTGTTCGAGCACCTGCTGCAGGGCCTTTTGTTCGGCTTCGGAGAGCTTGCGCTCGGCGATCTTGTCGAGGCTGCTCTGAACAGAGTCAAGGGTGGGGGCTTCAGCCGCCAGGGAGGAAAGCGAGACGGACAGGCACAGCCCGAGCAGGGCCGCACGAAGATAAACGCGCAGGGACATAGGCAGACAATTCTTACAGGCCGGGGCGAAAAACAGAGTTTAAAGGAACAACCCGGGCCCGGGTCGGGTACCTTCGGGGAATTTGACGCCCACTTTGAGGATCTTGTTCCCTTCCATGACCGCCACGGTCCACAAGGTACCGGCCCATTCGATCTGGTCGCCCACGATTGGCGCGCCTCCGACCTTTTGTCGGATGAACTGCGCGAGGGGCATTTTCGGGTCCTGATCATCGAGTTTCAGGCCATAAAGGGCTGCCACGGCGCCCAGTTCGGCATCGCCTTCGAGCACGAAGTCGCCGAAGAAACGCAGGTCCAGGCCACGCTGCGGGGGCTGGCTGAACAGTTTGCCGAGGGCCGGCAGATCGTGTTCGTGACCGATCACGCAGAGCATGTCATCGACCTCCAAGACCGTGCTACCGGAGGGGTGAAGCAACTGCTGGCCGCGGAACAGCGCGGCGATACGTGTCCCTTCGGGCATTTTCAGTTCGCGCAGGGCCGCGCCGATGCACCATTTTTCCGCCCCCAGGCGGTAGACGAACAGCTCCCACTGGCTGGTGATGTGCACTTCCAGGGCAGAGCGGGAAATCGGTGCGGGATCAGGCGGAACCGTGACCTTGAGCAACTTGGCCATCCACGGCAGGCTGGTGCCTTGCACCAGCAGCGAAACCAGCACGATGAAGAACGCCAGGTTGAAGAACAGCTGAGCATCGGGCAGGCCGGCCATCAGCGGGAACACCGCCAGGATGATCGGTACCGCTCCTCGCAGACCGACCCAGGAGATGAAGGCTTTCTCGCGGTCATGGAAGGCCTTGAACGGCAACAGGGCAGCGAGGACCGACAAGGGCCTGGCGATCAGGATCATCCACAGCGCCAGGCCCAACGCGGGCAGGGCGATGGGTAGCAGGTCGTGAGGGGTGACCAGCAGCCCTAGCACCAGGAACATGCCGATCTGCGCCAGCCACGCCATCCCGTCTAGCATGTGCAGAATGCCGTGGTGGCTGCGGATCGGCCGATTGCCCAGGACCAGGCCGCACAGATAGACAGCCAGGAAGCCACTGCCGTGCAAGGCATTGGTCAGTGAGAACACTACCAGGCCGCCGGCGATCACCAGGATTGGATACAGCCCCCCAGCCAGGTTGATACGGTTGACCAGTTGCAGCATCAGCCAGCCACCGCCCAGGCCAAGCGCTCCGCCGATCCCGAACTCGCGAAGCAGGTGCGCGAGCAGGCTCCAGTGCAGGCCGGTCTGGCCGCTGGCGATCATGTCGATCAGGGTGACGGTGAGGAATACCGCCATCGGGTCATTGCTGCCCGACTCGATTTCCAGGGTCGCGCTGACCCGTTCGTTGAGGCCTTTACCGCCCAGCAGCGAAAACACCGCCGCGGCGTCCGTCGAGCCGACGATCGCCCCGATCAGCAGGCCCTGGATCAGGCTCAGGTCGAACAGCCAGGCCGCGACCATGCCAGTCAGGCCCGTGGTGATCAGCACGCCCACGGTGGCCAGCGACAAGGCTGGCCTTAGCGCTACCCGAAAACTGGCGACTCGGGTACGCAGCCCACCATCGAGCAGGATCACGGCCAGAGCCAGGTTGCCGACCAGGTAAGCGACGGGATAATTATTGAAGATAATGCCGCCGCCATCGACGCCGGCAACCATGCCGACCGCCAGAATGATCACCAGGATCGGGATGCCCAGGCGAGAAGAAAGCGAGCTGACGAGGATACTTGCGGCCACCAGCAATGCGCCGATCAGGAATAGGCTGTTGATGGTGCTTGCATCCAAAGGCAGGTACTCCGGGAACGCGTGGGGAAGAATGACGCTGAGCACGCAGTTTGCGTGCCAAGTGATTCTAACCTGAGGCCGACGCGGGCTGTAAAGTGTTACTGCAAGTTCGAGTCCTGGATGGGTTGCAGTAGCCGTCCATTCGGCTATTCGAGCGCATAGCACCATGTCCATCGCCATTGAACCATCCTTGGAACGTATCGCCCTTCGCTATCTGGGGCGGTTCCCGGACTTGCAGGGCCTGGCCCGTCAGGCCGCGGGTCATGTCTTGCGGCGTCAACTGGGTTACTGGCTTGACCCTGACCAGGTGCATTGGCACGAATTCGCGACGGCGGCCAGTAGCGGTTCAAGCTACACCGGCTGGCGCCATCGCGGGCCACCGCGACGCTCCCTGACGTTGACCGAGCTGGTAATGCAACGCTTCTCCCCGCATCAGCAGGACAACGCAGACCTGCTGATGAATTACGGGGGCTTCTATCGGGTCGATGGCAGCCATGCCCTGTATGACGAGAGAAACGAGTTGCGGCTGGCCCCCCTGGCGGTACTCGAGATGTTCTGGGGCATGGACTTTTCCACGCAATATGCGAAGCGGCTGGAGACCTTTCGCCAGGCGTGCGGCGAAGACTATTGCGTGCTGGCGCGCGCTCGCTTTATCGCCGCCGTGACGACATCCATGCTGGGCGAATCCGATAGAGCGCAACTGCTGGCTCATGCCCTGATCGATTCGAACATGCCGATCTCGCTACAGGCGCTGCAACGCTCGCGTGGCACCACTTCGTTCGAAGGTTGGCGCGTACTGACATTGGCGGGGATCACTGCGCGCAATCTGTTGCAGCTGACCTTGAAGTCCGGCACGCATTGCCTCTACCTGGCGGATGAGCACGCCGCCTTGGTCGTGCTCGACAATAGTGACGCCGTCCAGGCATGGTTGCGCGAAATGGTCGGTAACGCTCAAGACCGTGAGCGACTGATGCGACTGTTCGTCGGTGATGACTTCCAGGCTCGGGCGATGCGCACGCGTCTTGAAAGCATTTTCGATCAATTGTCCGGTTCCGCGGCTTATCCGCGCAGCGGCACTCTGCCGATCACGGGTGACCTGTTCGTCCACCTGCGCGAACAGGTCATGAATACACTGGTGAACAATGCCCACGAAGGGTTGACCAGCAATGCCGAGCTGGCCAAGGCCAAGTGGCTGGCCGGTCTGCGGACGGCGGGAATGCTCATCGCGCCGATGACACCTGGCGGTTGGCCGGTGGCCTTGACGTCCCTTGGTATTGGCGTGGGCACCCTTGCTCTGCACCTGGACAGGGCGATCAACGGCAAGTCGGCTTGGCGTACGGGCGCCTGGTGGGCGGTGCTGCTGGATGTGCTGTTCGTTCTGCTGGATGCCGCGTTGATGCGTGCAGGGGAGCTTTTCTCCCGGGCGCGCATTCCATCTCGCGATATTTCGCCCATTTCGCCCACTGTCTCGGACGAGCAATGGCCGTTATACATGCGCCCGGCCGTGGACGAGCTATTGGCCTATGCCGACCAGGCAGTGGCTCGCCAGCAGTCACTGATGAGCGCGGTGCCATGGGTCGATGAACAATCGATCGACCAGGCGGGCCAATACCTGGATGCCTTCAGCGAACCTTGTCCGGTCTATCGCGACGAACTCGGCTTTGGCTCCCCAGCCATCGCCGAATACAGTCATTCGCCTGAACGCTACAACCATTTGTGGCGCGGATTGCCGCTTGAGGGCAAGCGGGAATTCCATGTCAAACGCAGCTTTGCCCTGGCCGAGGCCCTGCAGCAAATCGGGGTCAGCAATCAGGTGCGGCTCTACCGGGCGGCATCGTCCTTTCGAGGAACCGGTCATCTTGCATTCCGAGAAGGGCGCATGGGCGTGGGTGATGTGCTGGTCACCACGGACTTTACCTCGTTCACCGAAAATCCTTATGCGCTTTGGGAGGTCTTCAACGATCCACAGGCGCAGGTCGGCGGCGGGGTATTCGATGACAGCGCGGTGGTCTATGTGCTCGAACCCACCGAGGATATTCGCGCAACGCCAATAGCGCCGTTCTCCGTTCGGCCGGATGAAGCCGAGTCGCTGATGATGCCGGGCAACTATCTGCGGATCGAGGAGGTGAAGGCCGTGCAGGGCGCAGGTTACCGTTTCGTGCAAGTACGCTTGAAGGCAGTGGGCGAAGCCCCTGCGGGCCGGCCCGTATACGACATGCGCACCGGTGAGGAATTCGACCGCGCCTTGCTGGCGCAGCAGTTGGGAGGCGGCACCGATGATTCGTTGATGAGGCGGTTCTTCCCTGTGCCGGGTTGAGCGGCGGCAATCTCAAAAGAACAAGGCACTCGTTCGAGTAATGCCAGTCAGTTAAGCCCCACAATCTGCAATTGGGGCTGCTTTGCACCCCTTCGCGGGCAAGCCCGCTCCCACAAGAAGTGCGCAGTTCCTGAATTCAGCGCTCAACTTGTGGGAGCG
>NZ_JAAMQM010000090.1 GCF_013523055.1 Pseudomonas capeferrum
TCGAGAACCTGATCACTGCTGGCAGCACCAACACAGTCGTCACTGACGAACCGGGAACTCCAGGTAATCCGGGTACCCCTGGCACGCCGAACACTGGCGACCAGATCGCCGTCTCGATCGTCAGCAACGGCAATGTCACCGAAGCCCAGCAGCCGGTCTTCACCGTGCGCGTCAACCAGGTCCTGGACCGTGACCTCACCGTCACCCTGACCAATGGTGACAAGGTCCTGATCGCCGCGGGCCAGACCG
>NZ_JAAMQM010000091.1 GCF_013523055.1 Pseudomonas capeferrum
TGGCAGCACCAACACAGTCGTCACTGACGAACCGGGAACTCCAGGTAATCCGGGTACCCCTGGCACGCCGAACGCTGGCGACCAGATCGCCGTCTCGATCGTCAGCAATGGCAATGTCACCGAAGCCGAGCAGCCGGTCTTCACCGTGCGCGTCAGCCAGGTCCTGGATCGTGAGCTCACCGTCACCCTGTCCAATGGTGACAAGGTGGTGATCGCTGCGGGCCAGACCGAAGCCACCTACC
>NZ_JAAMQM010000092.1 GCF_013523055.1 Pseudomonas capeferrum
GTTCGGCGTGCCAGGGGTACCCGGATTACCTGGAGTTCCCGGTTCGTCAGTGACGACTGTGTTGGTGCTGCCAGCAGTGATCAGGTTCTCGAAGACTGCATCACCAGTCACACCGGTGATGGTCTGGGCAATGGTCGGCTGGCCACCGACATACACGTCATCGTTGGCAGTGATGGTGGCGGTGCCGGCGGTACTGCCGCTCGGGATGGTGATCGTGGTGCCATCGGTGAGGGTGA
>NZ_JAAMQM010000093.1 GCF_013523055.1 Pseudomonas capeferrum
GTACTGCCGCTCGGGATGGTGATCGTGGTGCCATCGGTGAGGGTGAACGTCAGGCCCGCATGGCCGGTGACTGGCAGGCCTTGGGCATTGCTCAGGGTCACGGTGTAGGTGATCTGACCGCCTTCGGCGACAGTGGTCTTGTCAGCGGTCAGGGTCGCCACGACATCGTTGATGGTGTCGGCGATCTGCACGGTGGCGGAGCCACCCAGCTGCAG
>NZ_JAAMQM010000094.1 GCF_013523055.1 Pseudomonas capeferrum
TGACGACTGTGTTGGTGCTGCCAGCAGTGATCAGGTTCTCGAAGACCGCATCACCGGTCACACCGGTGATGGTCTGGGCAATGGCCGGCTGGCCACCGACATACACGTCATCGTTGGCGGTGATGGTGGCGGTACCGGCAGCACTGCCCTTGGCCACTTCGACGACAGTGCCGTCGGTGAGCGTAAAGGTCAGGCCCTGGTGGCCAGTAA
>NZ_JAAMQM010000095.1 GCF_013523055.1 Pseudomonas capeferrum
TGGCAGCACCAACACAGTCGTCACTGACGAACCGGGAACTCCAGGTAATCCGGGTACCCCTGGCACGCCGAACGCTGGCGACCAGATCGCCGTCTCGATCGTCAGCAATGGCAACGTCACCGAAGCCCAGCAACCGGTCTTCACCGTGCGCGTCAACCAGGTCCTGGACCGTGACCTCACCGTCACCCTGACCAATGGTGA
>NZ_JAAMQM010000009.1 GCF_013523055.1 Pseudomonas capeferrum
GGCAAGCCCGCTCCCACAAGAAGTGCGCAGCTTCTGAATTCAGCGCTCAACTTGTGGGAGCGGGCTTGCCCGCGAAGGGTGCGAAGCAGCCTCAATTGCAGATTGGGGGCTTAACTGACTGGCATTGGCCTTCGGGCGCCTTGTTCATAACATGCGTTCATGGGTCAGCGGCGCTTGCCCAATAATGACCCCATCAAACCACGCACCAACTGCCGACCCAACTGGTTCGCCGCCTGGCGGACCGCTGACTTGATCGCCTGCCCGGCCGCGCCTTGCAGGAAGTCACCCGCCTTGTCGGCAAAGCTTTCCTCCTGCGTCCTTGGTACGGGTGCCGGTTCGATCGCCTCGCCCTTGCGCGCATTCAACAGCTCATAGGCCGACTCCCGATCGACCGGTTTGTCGTAGCGACCCCGCAACGGAGAAGACGCTATCAGCGCATCACGCTCGACGGCGCTCAGTGGACCGATTCTCGATTGAGGCGGGGCGATCGACACGCGTTGCACCCTCCCTGGCGTCCCCTGCTCTTGCAGGGTTCCTACCAACGCCTCACCGATGCCCAACTCGGTCAGTACCTCCAGGGTTTCGAACGCAGGATTGGGACGAAAGCCATCAGCCACCGCCTTGAGGGATTTCTGCTCCCTGGCGGTGAAGGCACGCAGGCCGTGCTGAATACGCAGACCAAGCTGCGCCAGCACCGCATCGGGCAGGTCGCTAGGAGACTGGGTCACGAAGTAGACGCCGACACCCTTAGAACGGATCAGCCGCACGACCTGCTCCAGCCGGTCCTGCAGGGCTTTCGGGGTATCCTTGAACAACAGGTGCGCCTCATCGAAGAACAACGCCAGCACCGGTCTGTCTGCATCGCCCCGCTCGGGCAGTTGCTCGAACAGCTCGGCCAGCAGCCAGAGCAGGAAGGTTGCATAGACCTTGGGCGCTTCATGCACGAGTCGACTGGCGTCGAGCAGATGGATGCGCCCGCGTCCGTCCGCGGCGGGTTGCAGCAAGTCGTCGAGTTGCAGGGCCGGCTCGCCGAACAAGGTTTCGGCACCCTGCTGTTCGAGCGTGGCCAGACGCCGCAGCAAGGCCTGGCTCGATGCACTGGTCATCAGGGCGCTGTCCTCTCCAAGCAGGCCTGGATCATCCCTGAGATGACCGAGCAAGGCCTTGAGATCCTTGAGATCGAGCAATAACAGGCCTTCTCGATCAGCCACCTTGAAGGCTGCGTAGAGCGCCGCCTGCTGGCTATCGGTCAGGGCCAACAGATTGCCGAGTAGCAGCGGGCCCATTTCGCTGAGCGTGGTACGCAGCGGATGACCGGACTGCCCCGCGATATCCCAGAGCGTGACGGGGTAGGCCTGCGGCCGATGAGCCAGCCAAGGCATGCCCGCGATGCGCTCTGCCACCTTGCCCTGCGGCATTCCGGCGGCACCCAGGCCGCAAAGGTCACCCTTGATATCAGCGGCAAAAACCGCCACCCCGGCGTCGCTGAACGCTTCGGCCAAGTGCTGCAGTGTGACGGTCTTACCGGTGCCGGTGGCGCCCGCAACCAGGCCATGGCGGTTTGCCAGACGCATGGCCTGAGTGACGGGCTGGCCGCCAGGATCGACCCCCAGGACTATCTGTGAAGAATCGGACATGTTTGTTCATCTCCCGCTCAAGATTTGCCGCATGAGGGCCGATAGCAGACTTGATATTCACTCATCGAACAGGACCTACCCGAGAAGGAACGACGGGAACAGCACTGCCAGAGCTTTGTGCGAACGACCCGGTGGAACACCTTTAACGGACCCGATACGCCATGAACAAAAGCCTTCGTTTCAGCCACAAGATACTCTTGGCCGCCTCACTGATCGTGATCGCTGCTTTTACCCTATTCACCTTGTACAACGACTACCTCCAGCGTAATGCCATTCGCGATGACCTGGAGAGTTACCTGGCGGAAATGGGCGAGTCCACTTCGAACAATATCCGCAACCTGTTCGAGGGGCGTGTCAAACTGGTGGAAAACCTGGCCCAGAACATCGCGCTCGATCCTGACAACGCCGGCACCCTGATGGGGCAGAACGCGCTGATTTCCAGTTTCCTCACCGTCTACCTCGGCCAGACCGATGGCCGCTTCACCGTGCGGCCTGACGCGAAGATGCCCGATGGCTACGATCCGCGTATCCGGCCTTGGTACAAGGACGGGATGAACGCCAACGGTGCGATCCTGACCGAACCCTACATCGACCTGACGACCAACAAGATGGTGATCGGCATCCTCAGCAATGCCACGCGCGCGGTAGGCGTGGTCGGCGGTGACCTGGCACTCGATGGCCTGGTGGAGATCATCAACTCGCTGAACTTCGGCGGCATGGGCTATGCCTTCCTGGTCAATGACCAAGGCAAGATCCTCGTCCATCCGGACAAGGACCTGGTGATGAAGTCGCTGTCCGACGTCTATCCCCAGAATACCCCGACGCTTACCAGCAAGCTGACCGAGGTCGACAGCAACGGCGAGGCTCGGTTGCTGACGTTCACCCCGATCAAGGGCCTGCCGTCGGCCAATTGGTACCTGGGCCTGTCGGTGGACAAGGACAAGGCATTCTCCATGCTCAGTACCTTCCGCACCTCGGCAGTGATCGCCACGGTGGTTGCGGTGGTGATCATCATCGCCCTGCTCGGCCTGCTGATCCGAGTCCTGCTGCAACCGTTGCACACCATGACCCGGGCGATGGAGGACATCGCTCAAGGCGAAGGTGACCTGACCAAGCGCCTGAAGATCCACAACCACGATGAATTCGGCATTCTTGGCAGTGCCTTCAACCGTTTCGTCGAGCGCATCCACGGCTCCATCCGCGAAGTATCCTCTGCCACCGAGCACGTCAACGAGGTCGCCCTGCGGGTCATCAGCGCATCCAACTCGTCGATGGCCAACTCCGACGAGCAGGCCAACCGGACCAACAGCGTTGCCGCCGCGATCAACGAACTCGGCGCCGCCGCCCAGGAGATCGCCAACAACGCGGCGCAGGCCTCGCAGCACGCCACGTCCGCTCGCCTGCTCGCCGAGGAAGGCCAGCAGGTGGTCGATCGCAACATCCAGGCGATGACCCGTCTGTCCGACCTGATCGTCACCTCCAGCTCGCACATCGAGACGCTGAACAGCAAGACGGTGAACATCGGCCAGATCCTCGAGGTGATCACCAGCATCTCCCAGCAGACCAACCTGTTGGCGCTCAACGCAGCCATCGAGGCTGCCCGCGCCGGCGAAGCCGGGCGTGGTTTCGCGGTCGTGGCGGACGAGGTGCGCAACCTGGCACACCGCACCCAGGAGTCGGCGCAGCAGGTACAGTCGATGATCGAGGAGCTGCAGGTCGGCGCGCGTGAATCGGTCGACACCATGGGCCAGAGCCAGCGTCACAGCCAGGACAGCGTGGAGATCGCCAACCAGGCCGGTGAACGCCTGGGCAGCGTGACCCAGCGCATCGGCGAGATCGACGGAATGAACCAGTCGGTGGCTACCGCTACCGAAGAGCAGACCGCTGTAGTCGATTCGATCAACATGGACATCAGCGAGATCAACATGCTCAACCAGGAAGGCGTCGAAAACCTGCAGGCGACCTTGCGCGCCTGCTCGGACCTCGACCAGCAGGCCACCCGGCTCAAGCAGCTGGTAGGCAGTTTCCGGATCTGACCGCTACCCCACGGGCCCGCTGTTCAGGCAGTCGGGCCCCGCCGCGCAGGGCACTCGGTTCCGGATGCCCGACCCCTCTTCGCCCCACCGTGCACGCTGATCGAACAAACCGTCCCGCTTCAAGGTCAACCTTTAGGCGCGTCATGCCCGGAACGTTACAACCGGATGACAGACCCAGAAGACGATCCCGGAGGGATGCTGATCGTGCACATCGCTGACATCACCATGTTCTACGCCCCGGCCAGTGGCGGCGTACGTACCTATCTTGATGCCAAACACCGCCGCCTCGATGCAATGCCTGGCGTCCGTCACAGCCTTTTGATCCCCGGGGCCAGTGCTACCGATGCCAATGGCATCTACCAGGTGCCGGCCCCTGCTCTGCCCTTCAGCAACGGCTACCGCTTCCCCGTTCGCCTCGCGCCCTGGTGCAATGTATTGCGGCGCCTGCAGCCGGATCTGATCGAAGTCGGCGATCCCTACCTGACCGCCTGGGCGGCTCTCGCGGCACGGCGCAAGCTGGATGTGCCGGTCATCGGTTTCTACCATTCGGACTTGCCGTTGCTGGTCAGCAACCGCATGGGCAACTGGTTCACGCCCAACGTCGAGGCCTATGTCAGCAAGCTCTACAGCAATTTCGACCGGGTCCTGGCGCCTAGCCAGGTGATGGCCGACAAGTTGCGTCGACTGGGCGTCAAGGAGGTGCATGTTCAGCCTCTGGGCGTCGACCTGAACACTTTCAACCCTGCTCGTCGCGACCCCAACCTGCGGGCCGAGCTGGGCATCCCCGACACCACCCGCCTGCTGGTCTTCGGCGGTCGCGGATCGCGGGAAAAGAACCTGCCGGTGCTGCTCGAATGCATGCGCCACCTGGGCAAACATTATCACTTGCTGCTGGTCGGCTCGAACATGCCGAGCGCTGTCCCCGACAATGTCAGCGTGATCGATCGCTTCTGCCCGGCGCCCGAGGTGGCTCGCCTGTTTGCCAGCGCCGACCTTCTGGTGCATGCCGGCGATCAGGAGACTTTCGGCCTGGTCATCCTTGAAGCGATGGCCAGCGCCACGCCAGTGGTCGCGGTGAGAGCGGGTGCCTTCAGCGAAATCGTCAACGAGCAATGTGGCCGCCTGTGCGCGCCAAACGATGGCCAGGCCATGGCCGCTGCGGTGCGTGAGGTGTTCGAGGCAGGCGTGCGCAAGCTGGGTGCCCAGGCCCTGCGTCACGTCGAACAGCACTATGCGTGGGACAGCGTGGTCAATGGCCTGCTCGACCATTACGAGGCCGTACTCGGCCACCAGCCACAGGCGTTTGCTCATGGTTGAAGCAGCCACCACGACGCCCAGCGTGATGCTGGTGCTGCACGATGTCGCCCCGGAAACCTGGCCCGACTACCAGCCTTTCGTCGAAGCCGTGGACGCCCTGGGCAACGTGCCCATGACCTGGCTGGTGGTCCCGGACTTCCATCGCCGCAATGCGCTCACTCACTCGCCGACGTTCTGCCGACTGCTCGAACATCGGCTTAGCCGGGGCGACGAACTGGCCTTGCATGGCTACTACCACGCCGACGAAGGCCCGCCACCGAACAGTCCAACCGATTTTTTCATGCGCCGCATCTACACCCATGAAGGCGAGTTCTACACCCTCGACGAGGCACAGGCTCTGGACCGCCTGCAGGCCGGAATGCGCCTGTTCGATCGTCAGGGTTGGCCCCTGGCGGGCTTCGTCGCGCCCGCATGGCTGATGAGCGAAGGCACGCGTCAGGCGCTGCGCAGCCTGCCTCTGCGCTACACCAGCACCCCGCAGCACCTGTACCGCTTGCCGGACTTCACGCCGATCGACGCTCCCGGATTGGTCTTCAGCGCGCGTAGCGCCTGGCGTCGCGGGCTTTCCCGGGTAGTCTGCGAATGGCAGCGCCAACGGGCACGAGAGGCCGACACCCTGCGCCTGGGCCTGCACCCGGTGGACATGCGCCATCAAGCCTCGCGCGAATATTGGCTGCGCACCTTGCAAACGCTCCTGGAGCAGGGTCGCACGCCGCTGACCAAGTCCGCCTGGCTGGACAGCAGGACCGCAGCATGACCCGTCTTGGCTGGCTGGCGCTGGCACTGGTGTTTGCCGTGCTGGTCCCGGCCCTGCTCGGCGGTAGCGAACTGCTGCCAAGGCTGAGGACATTTCCACCCGGACTGATGATGGTCCTGCTGTCGATGATCATGCTGTGCTGGATCATCAATTCCATTCGCCTGCGCTTGCTGCTGGGCCAACATGGCGCCCGAATCGGACGGCTCAGGAGTCTGGGGGTGATGATGGCCACCGAGTTCGCCATCTGCACCACGCCTGGCGGCAGCGGTGGCCCGTTGGCGCTGATGGCCCTGCTGGCGCGAGAACGCGTCAGTCCGGCCCGCAGCGGCGCGGTATTTGCCATGGATCAGCTCAACGATCTGGTGTTTTTCTTCTGCGCCATGCTCGCCATTGCCGGCTACGCCCTGTTCCATAGCCTCGGACGAAGCCAGGAGGCGATGCTCATGGGCAGTGCCCTGCTGTTGTGCGGCGCCTTGGCGGGCATTATCGTATTGCTGCGCTACCGACGCACCGTGATGCGCTTCAATGGCAGGCTGCTGCGTCGCTTCGGTATGTCGGAACGGCGTCGCAGACGCTGGGCCCGCAAGCTTTTGCATTTCATCCATGCGTTGGGCGAAACCTGGCGCCTGCCCAAGCGTATCCTGGCCTTGGTCTTCACCCTGACCTGCCTGCACTGGACCCTGCGCTACAGCGTGCTGTACCTGGTCCTACGCGGCCTGGGCGTAGAGCTGTCATGGATCCCGAGCTTTCTGGTGCAGATGCTTGCCTTGAGCGCTGGTCAGTTCAGCCTGCTTCCCGGTGGCGCGGGTGCCGCCGAACTGACGTCCGCTACCTTGCTGACGCCATTCGTTGGCAGCTCGACGGCAGCCGCGGCGATCCTGATCTGGCGCGCGGTCACTTACTACTTCTATCTGCTAGCCGGTGGGCCGGTGTTTGTCTGCCTGTTGGCGCGTCCCTTGCTGGAACGCTGGCGTCGCCAGACGGGGCGCCAGGCGGGTTGAGCTGACGCCAGAGTTCGGCGGCACCGGGAAACTCGGTGCCGACCTCATCATTATTTACGTCCTGCAGGTCATAACGCGCCAGGCACCCTCCGCCCAGGGTAGGCGGCGCCTTGGCCGCGGCCTTGTCTCTGGGATCGGCCACAAGCGCCTCCAAGGGTCAGTCGAACACGACGGTCTTGTTGCCGTGTACCAACACCCGGTCTTCAAGGTGATAGCGCAAGCCACGCGCCAGGACCATCTTCTCGACGTCGCGGCCGAAACGGACCATGTCTTCGATGGTATCGGCATGGCTGACGCGGACCACGTCCTGCTCGATGATCGGACCGGCATCGAGCTCTTCGGTCACGTAGTGGCAGGTCGCACCGATCAATTTCACCCCGCGCAAGGCTGCCTGGTGGTAAGGCTTGGCACCGACGAACGAAGGCAGGAAGCTGTGGTGGATATTGATCACTCGCTGGGCATAGGCCTCGCACAGCTGGGGGGGCAGGATTTGCATGTAGCGGGCAAGCACCACCACGTCGGCGGCATGTTCGCCGACCAGACGCGACACTTCGGCGAAGGCCGGCTGCTTGTCCTTCGGATCGACCGGTACATGGAAGAATGGAATGCCGTGCCATTCGACCATGCTGCGCAGATCGTCATGGTTGGAAATCACGCATGGAATCTCGCAGTCCAGTTCCTTGGTGTGCCAACGGTGCAACAGATCGGCCAGGCAATGGGACTCGCGGCTGGCCATCAGGACCACGCGCTTTTTCTGCGCGGTGTCGGTGATCTGCCAGGACATGGAGAACTCTTCGGCTATCGGGGCGAAGGCCTCGCGGAAGGCTTCGATGCCGAACGGCAGCGACTCGGCGCGCACTTCATGGCGCATGAAGAACCAGCCACTCTGCTCATCGGAATGATGGCTGGCCTCGTTGATCCAGCCGTCGTAGGAGGCGAGGAAATTACTGACTTTGGCCACGATGCCTACGCGGTCGGGGCACGCAATTACCAAACGGTAGGTGTGCATGGATGAAACTCCAGAACTTCACAAAGGCGCGTATTCTAGCGACTACCCAGAAAAACTGCAGTAATCATCGCGACGCTTCGGCAGACCCCGTGTCACGAGGTAAAACCCTGTGAGGTACAAGGCAGTGGTGTCAAAGATGATAAATCCCAAGCACTATGTAAATTTTTCTTAACCTGAACATTCCGTTGAAAACACTCCGGCCCGCGAGTCATGGCTTTTTTAATTGTTTACTTGCGAGTACCGCGTGTCTATTATTGCCCCACTGTCTCTCTGAACATGCATTAAGGATCGTCTCATGTCCCTGATCAACGAATACCGCGCTACCGAAGAAGCCATCAAAGAACTTCAGGCCCGTCTGGCCAATCTGTCGCAAGACGACAAGCTGAAGAAAGAGCTGGAGTTCGAAGGCAAACTGCGCGCACTGATGGGCGAATATTCCAAGTCGCTGCGTGACGTGATCGCCCTGCTCGACCCGGATGCCAAACTGAGCAAGGCCCCACGTGGCGCGGTCAAGACCACTGGCACCAAGCGTGCTCGCAAGGTCAAGCAATACAAGAACCCACACAACGGTGAAGTGATCGAAACCAAAGGTGGCAATCACAAAACACTGAAAGAGTGGAAAGCCAAGTGGGGTGGTGACGAAGTCGAAGGTTGGGCAACTTTGCTGGGTTGATCTTCCGCCGGTCGTTCCCGCGACGAGAAAGAAACGCCAGCTTGCTGGCGTTTCTTGTTTTCATTCCGGCAACTGCAACCGGTGTTTCAATTCACGGACATGCTCTTGCCAAGCCAGCAATACGCGACGCTGGGCTTCGTCCGCCCCGCTCCAGGCTATGTGCCAGGCTTTATCGAAGTCGCCCAGGGTATTGGGAGCGCCTCGCTGCGGGTCGCATAGCCGCTCCTGGCAGAATTGCCACCACCGCTGCCGTTCTTCTGCGCTCAAGGTGTCCGGGAAGTTTCGCGCGCGGTAGCGAAACAATAACTCGCTCAATCGCGGATCATCGAACATCCAATGCCCCTTGCCCAGTTGATGAGGTTCGGCATTGCGAACTTGTTCGCTCAAGCGCCGATCACGGTCACCCAGGAAACCATCGTATAGCTGCTGTTCCGGATCTTCGCTGGGCGAAAATTCATCGCCGCTGTAAATCACCGCGAGCTTTTCCTGCCAGCGTGCCTGCTGGTTGGCCAGTTGTTCCGCGCGGGTTTGATAAAGGGACATGTCCAACTGCAGTCGCTGTTGATCTTCGGGACGCAATACCGACAGGGGTGCCAATACCGGACAACGGTTGACGTGAACCAACTTCAACGGAACGGGTAATTGGCCGATAGCCAAGCCCTCGCGCCGGGTGTACAAACGCCTACGTAACTCGTCAGCACTTTCCTGCAACAGCGGCATGTGATCGAGGTGCAAGTCACAGACAATAAGCGCATTGCGATTACGCGGATGCCACCCAAGTGGCAACACAACACCCAAATAACTGCGCTCGGCTGAGAAACGTCCGGAAACATGTATCCGCGGCTCCAACAGCCGTACCTGTTCCATTACCTTATGTTTGCTACGCAGTTGAAACAACCAGTCATACAATCTGGGCTGCCGGTCGCGGATCAATCGCGCCAGAGCGATGGTTGCCCGCACATCGGATAACGCCTCATGAGCGTGACCATGATCGATGCCATTGGCCTTGCTGAGCAGCTCGAGGCGCAAGCTGGTGCGTCCATCCTGGCGTGGCCAGACGATCCCATCCGGGCGCAAGGCATAGGCGGTGCGTACGATGTCTATCAGGTCCCAGCGGCTATTGCCGCCTTGCCACTCACGGCCATAGGGATCGAAGAAGTTGCGGTAGAGACTGTAGCGGGTAACTTCGTCATCGAACCGCAAGGTGTTGTAGCCCGCGCCGCAGGTGCCTGGACGAGACAGCTGCGCGTGGATCCGAGTCATGAACTCGGCTTCGCTCAGGCCCTGGCTGGCCAACTGTTCGGGGGTGATACCGGTCACCAGGCACGCCGCCGGGTGCGGCAGGATATCGTCGGAGGGATGGCAGTAGAGACTGATGGGCGCCTCGATCTCATTCAATTCAAGATCGGTACGGACTCCCGCTACCTGCAGGGGTCGATCGCAGCGTGGGTTGATGCCGGTGGTTTCGTAGTCGTGCCAGAAGATGCTGGAGCTCACGGGGTCTTCCTGTAACAAGGTCGACCAGAGTCTAGGGCGACTCGTGCTCCGGAGCCAGCCTCAGGCAGATGCGTTCAGGGGGCGAAATGTAAAGAAATCCCGCAGGGAACGGACGAAGTCGTCATATTCCTGCGGCGCCTGCAGCAACATGAACCCGGAATCATAATGGCCAGGCGTCTGGTCTTCACGGCACCACAGACAGCTGGCCGTCAGGTTGATGAACTGCCAGCCACCCCCCGCCAGCGGCACCCGCAACTGCAGTTCGAAGTCCGGCCCGACCAACACTGGCAGCTCGCTGATCAGCATCAATCCTGCTTCCGAGACATTGCCCAGGTAGCCGATCATCTGGTCCGTGATGCGGTTGTACACGGCCAGGACGAGAGGAAACTGGTGACGTTCTATTTGGCGTTCGATAAACATGATCGCGATCGCAGGTTCCTACTGTAATACTCGATAGACAAGGTGCTGGCATGGATCGTTACATTCAATTAACAGCCTAGACCAGACCGTCCGTCATATTGTCCATTCCCTTCAAACCTTGGTATTAACGCCAAAGCGTAGCTGGCGCTGGTCGGACAACGGCGGGCTCTCCCGCGCGATAGTGACCGAGCTGTTCCAGGGTCTGCAGACGGGCCTTGGCGCGGAAGGCATATTCGTTTCGTGGATAATGATCGATCAGGTACCGATAGGTCTGCGCAGCATCGACGTAGAGCTTCTGCCGCTCCAGGCATTGCCCGCGCAGCAACGAGACTTCCGGATGGATGAACGGGCGCGTGCGGCTGGTGCGATCGACTTGCGAAAGCTCCAGCATCACGCGTTGGCAGTCGCCGCGATCATAGGCGCGGTAGGCATTGTTCAAGTGATGGTCCATGGACCAGCGGGTGCAGCCGACGACACTGGCGGCCACGGCTAGAACGATCAAGGCTCGCATGAGGAATCTCCTGTACTGGGGACTGTATCGGCAGCGCCTGGCAAATCTTCACAGACGAATGCGAGCCTGTCATGGCCGTTCATGTGCCCCCCTGCCCGCAGGCAAGGTAGTGCAACCGAACAATGACTACAGCCAGATTCAGGAGTAGCCTTTCGCTGCGCTTCACTATAGGAGTCTGTGCATGACTATCCGTCGTACCAAAATCGTTGCCACCCTCGGCCCCGCCAGCAATTCGCCAGAAGTGATCGAACAGCTGATCCTTGCCGGCCTGGACGTGGCACGCCTGAACTTCTCCCATGGCACCCCGGACGAGCACAAGGCCCGCGCCCGTCTGATCCGTGACATCGCCGCCAAGAACGGCCGCCATGTCGCGCTGCTGGGCGACCTGCAGGGTCCGAAGATCCGCATCGCCAAGTTCAGCAACAAGCGCATCGAATTGAAGATCGGTGATCACTTCACCTTCTCCACTGCCCACCCGCTGACCGAAGGCAACCAGGAAATCGTCGGCATCGACTATCCGGACCTGGTCAAGGACTGCGGCGTCGGCGACGAGTTGCTGCTCGATGATGGCCGCGTGGTCATGCGCGTCGAAACCGCCACCGCGGACGCGTTGCACTGCGTGGTGTTGATCGGCGGCCCGCTGTCGGACCACAAGGGCATCAACCGTCGCGGAGGCGGCCTGACCGCACCGGCCCTGACCGAGAAGGACAAGGCCGACATCAAGCTGGCCGCGGAGATGGACCTGGACTACCTGGCCGTTTCGTTCCCGCGTGACGCCAGCGACATGGAATATGCCCGTCGCTTGCGTGACGAGTCTGGTGGCACTGCCTGGCTGGTGGCCAAGATCGAACGCGCCGAGGCCGTGGCCGACGACGAAACCCTCGACGGTCTGATCGCTGCGTCCGACGCCGTCATGGTGGCCCGTGGCGACCTGGGCGTGGAAATCGGCGATGCCGAGCTGATCGCCATCCAGAAGAAGATCATCCAGCACGCCCGCCGCAACAACAAGGCGGTGATCGTGGCGACCCAGATGATGGAGTCGATGATCCAGAACCCGATGCCGACCCGTGCCGAAGTGTCCGACGTGGCCAACGCCGTGCTCGACAACACCGACGCGGTCATGCTTTCGGCCGAAAGCGCCGCCGGCAGCTATCCGATCGAAGCGGTTCAGGCGATGGCACGTATCTGCCAGGGTGCCGAGAAGCATCCGACCAACCAGAAGTCCAGTCATCGCCTGTACACCACGTTCGAGCGTTGTGACGAGAGCATCGCGTTGGCGGCCATGTACACGGCGAACCATTTCCCCGGCGTCAAGGCGATCATCGCGCTTACCGAGAGTGGCTATACCCCGTTGATCATGTCGCGGTTGCGGTCGCATGTGCCGATCTATGCGATGTCTCCGCATCGTGCGACTCAGGCGCGGGCATCGTTGTTCCGCGGGGTCTATCCGATCGCTTTCGATCCGGCAGCGTTGCCGCCGGAGAAGGTCAGCGAGGCGGCGGTGGATCAGCTTCTTCAGCGTGGGCTGGTGAAGCAAGGAGATTGGGTGATTTTGACCAAGGGTGACAGCTACCACACCATTGGCGGTACCAATGGCATGAAGATTCTTCATGTCGGTGATCCGCTGGTCTGATTGAAATAGAAGAGCCTTGGCGGGAGTGATGTTTCATTGCTCCTGCTGGGGTTCGATACCGAGCGACTCCTTCCTTCCCTCCCCCTATTCTCCTAATCGGATCTCCCACAGCGTCTCGATCATGGCGACTGTCTTGGCTTTGCCGTTGCTCTTGCTCTTGCTCTTGCTCTTGCTCTTGCTCTTGCTCTTGCTCTTGCTCTTGCTCTTGCTCTTGCTCTTGCTCTTGATCTTGCTGTTGATCTTGCTGTTGATCTTGATCTACCGCCCCATTCCAGCAGGCCGAACGGAGGTGTCATGGAGGGGGCTGGGCGCAGCCCCTCTGGCGAAGCCGGAGCGCCGTACGGAGGGCTTTAGCCCGTAGTCGGCGGAGCCCCCGGAGTGATACCGGAGTGAGGGAACCCGTAGCGCAGCGGAGGGCCCATGGTGGGGCAGATTTTTTTGGTTACTTTTTTCATCGCCTGGAAAAAAGTGACCCGCCGTAAGGGCGGAAAGGTGAGTATGAGCCACTATCGCCAATGGATATTCACTCTATATAAGTGCCCCATCGACGGTGCGTGGCAGCACGCAGGATCAAGATCAACGACAACGACAACGACAACGACAACGACAACGACAACGACATCAGAACGACCCGGGAACCAGACGGTTCTTTATTTTCCAACTCCGCGCTAGTCAAAAAGCTTTTTCGATGAATATATCGCTATATATCTGACTACGAGGCAACCCAGCAATAAACAGCCGCCGCGCCACTTCCTCGACAAACTGCATCCCACCACAGGACAACACCACCGTCTGCCGCGACGCCAACCGGAGCTCAGGCAACACCCGCGGCCACTCATCAACCGTCACTAATTCCAGATCAAGCCCCTGATGCATTTCCATCAGACACCGCAAAGGCTCTGCCAGGTAATGCCCCCCCTCACCATGAGCCACATGCACCACCTTGATTGCCCCTTGATGCCCTTGCTGCAAGGCCTCCCGCAAGATGCCCCACAGCGGCGCCAACCCTGTGCCTGACGCCAACAACCAGAGTGGCCGCTGCTGCCAATCCGGATCGTAGTGCAAGGCGCCTCCACGCAACTCCCCCACCTGCAGCGTATCGCCCAGACGCAACGCCCTGGCCCCCGCACGGAAAGCACCGGGTCGCCGACAATCCACATGGAATTCAAGTACTTCGTCTTCCCCTGGCACGCTGGCCAGCGAGTACGGCCGCGCCACCGAGCCATTCCACAGCACTACATGCTGCCCCGCCCGATAACGCAGAGGACGCTCTAGCCGTAAACCCAAGCGCAAGACTTCGCCGCCCAGCCATTCCAGCGTGCATACACGAGCCGCCAGGCCATCGCCCAACGGATCGTACACCGCAACCCGCAAGTCCTGCGCCACACGGCACTGACAGGCCAGCCGCCAACCCTGCTCGCGCTTGTCCGAAGCCAGCGCTTGGGGCCGGGTATCATCCGGCATGCCATCCAGGCACCGCACCAGGCAAGCATGGCAACTCCCGGCCCGGCAGCTGTAGGGCACGTCGACCCCTGCTTCATTCAAGGCATCGAGCAGATTGCTGCCCATGGGTACCGTCCAGCAGCGCGCGCCTACGCAAAGTTCAGGCATCGTTGGTCTTCTTTTGGCATCGACACCGCCACTCTAGGGCTCAAGCCCGCGGCGAACCAGCGGCAGACGCAAAAAAGGTGCCCGACCACTGCCGACCATCGTCCAGGCCACGCGCAGGTGTACCCGTCCGGGATGCGCGCTATACTGCCGCGCCTTTTTGCGTCGGGCTCTGCTTTCCGGCGCGCCTTGCAAGGCATTTCGACACGCTGGTCGGCGCCGTCGGAAGGCCTTTATGAATGTTCCCGTCTTTAAGAGGAGCGCGCTGCATGACCGTGATCAAGCAAGACGACCTGATTCAGAGCGTCGCCGACGCCTTGCAATTCATCTCGTACTACCACCCCGTCGATTTCATCCAGGCCATGCACGAGGCCTATCTGCGTGAAGAGTCCCCCGCCGCGCGTGACTCCATCGCCCAGATCCTGATCAACTCGCGGATGTGTGCCACCGGCCACCGCCCGATCTGCCAGGACACCGGTATCGTCACCGTGTTCGTGCGCGTCGGCATGGACGTTCGCTGGGACGGCGCCACCATGAGCGTCGACGACATGATCAACGAAGGCGTTCGTCGCGCCTACAACCTGCCGGAAAACGTCCTGCGGGCCTCGATCCTGGCCGACCCGGCCGGTGCTCGCAAGAACACCAAGGACAATACCCCGGCGGTCATCCACTACTCGCTCGTTCCTGGCGACAAGCTCGAAGTGGACGTCGCGGCCAAGGGCGGTGGCTCCGAGAACAAGTCGAAGATGGCCATGCTCAACCCATCCGACTCGATCGTCGACTGGGTGCTCAAGACCGTCCCGACCATGGGTGCCGGCTGGTGCCCGCCTGGCATGCTCGGCATCGGTATCGGCGGCACCGCCGAGAAGGCCGCGGTAATGGCCAAGGAGGTCCTGATGGAATCCATCGACATCCATGAGCTGAAGGCCCGTGGCCCGCAGAACCGTCTCGAAGAAATGCGCCTGGAGCTGTTCGAGAAGGTCAACCAGCTGGGTATCGGTGCCCAGGGCCTGGGCGGCCTGACCACCGTGCTCGATGTCAAGATCATGGACTACCCGACCCACGCCGCATCGCTGCCGGTGTGCATGATCCCTAACTGCGCCGCTACCCGTCACGCTCACTTCGTGCTCGACGGTTCGGGCCCTGCCGAACTGGAAGCGCCTTCGCTGGACGCTTATCCCGAGATCGTCTGGGAAGCGGGCCCGAGCGCTCGCCGTGTCGACCTGGACAGCATCACGCCTGAAGAAGTGGCGAGCTGGAAGCCGGGCGAGACCATCCTGCTCAATGGCAAGATGCTGACCGGCCGCGATGCCGCGCACAAGCGCATGGTCGAGATGCTCAACCGTGGCGAAGAGCTGCCGGTGGACCTCAAGGGTCGGTTCATCTACTACGTCGGCCCGGTCGATCCGGTCGGTGACGAAGTGGTAGGTCCTGCTGGCCCGACCACCGCCACGCGGATGGACAAGTTCACTCGTCAGATCCTCGAGCAGACCGGGCTTCTGGGGATGATCGGCAAGTCCGAGCGTGGTCCGACCGCCATCGATGCGATCCGGGACAACAAGGCCGTGTACCTGATGGCCGTGGGCGGCGCGGCTTACCTGGTAGCCCAGGCGATTCGCAAGTCCAGGGTCTTGGCCTTCGCCGAGCTGGGCATGGAAGCGATCTACGAGTTCGAGGTCAAGGACATGCCTGTGACCGTGGCCGTCGACAGCCAGGGCGAGTCCGTGCACATCACCGGTCCCGCGCTGTGGCAGGGCAAGATCGCCGAGAGCCTTGCGGTCGAAGTGAAGTAACGCCAAGCCCGCAACGAAGAAACCGCTCATTCGAGCGGTTTTTTTTGCGCTGTACGGATTGCCGGGCAGCTTGGCGTTCGGATTGTCATGTCTGGCTGGCAGGTAACGCTCTAGTGCAGCTGAGACCGCGTAGGAGATTCTATGGTGCGTGGGAAGCCCTTTCCAGATTCCATGCACCATGGAATCTCCTACACAGGTCCGAGCTGCACGTTAATTACGCCGCCCCAGCAGGATCACCACCATCCGATCCATCCACCCCCACACTCGCTGCTTCACTCGTCGCCATGCCGGTCGGGCATTCCAATGTTCCAGGTCGACCTCGAGGCTTTGCGCTAAGTCTCGCTCGAAACTGGTCGCCACCGCGGCAGTGAGTGGCGGATCCAGCGCTTCGATATTGGCTTCGAGGTTGAAACGCAGATTCCAATGGTCGAAGTTGCACGAGCCGATGCTCACCCAGTCGTCCACCAGGACCATTTTCAGGTGCAGGAAGCACGGTTGGTATTCGAAGATTCTGACACCGGCGCGCAGCAGACGCGGATAGTAGCGATGCCCGGCATAGCGCACGGACGGATGGTCGGTGCGTGGACCGGTCAGCAGCAGGCGCACGTCGATCCCGCGTGAAGCGGCCCGGCGCAATGAACGGCGCACGCTCCAGGTCGGCAGGAAATACGGCGTGGCCAGCCAGATGCGTCGCTGCCCGCCATTGAGGGCGCGTACGAGGGAACGCAGGATGTCACGGTGTTGGCGGGCATCGGCATACGCCACCCGGCCCAGGCCCTGCCCCTGCGCAGGCATCCGCGGCACGCGGGGCAGACCGAAATCTTCAGGCGGGCGCCAGGCCGTACGGCGGTTGTTGGCGTGCCACTGGCGATCGAACAGTAGCTGCCAGTCGGCAACGACCGGCCCTTCCATCCGCACCATGACCTCGTGCCACTCGCTGAGCTCATGGCCAGGCTTCCAGAATTCATCGGTCACCCCAGTGCCGCCAACGACCGCCCAACGCTCATCCACCAGCAATATCTTGCGATGATCGCGGTACAGGTTGCGCGCCCCATGACGCCAGCCCAGGCGGTTGTACAGGCGCAACTCGACCCCGGCGGCCTGCAACCGTTGCCGCAGGCCCAAGGTAAAGGCCAACGAGCCATAGGCGTCGAACAGACACCGAACCCGCACGCCTCGGCGGGCAGCCTGCTCCAGGGCCTCGACGACAGCCTCGGCACAACTACCGGCTTCTACCAGATACAGCTCGAGATCGACCTGGTATTCGGCACGCACGATTGCCACGAGCATGCGTGGGAAGAACTCGGGGCCATCGATCAGCAGTTCGAACTGATTGCCATCGCGCCAGGGAAAGACCGGTCCGGGCATATCAGCGCGCGTTGAAGATCAGCACCGCGCTTACCGGTACCGAGGGGCTGATGGAAGCGAGGCCGGCTTGTTTGCGCAAGCTCGCCAGACCTGGCAGAAGACCGAAGTCCTCGGCGCGCAACATCAGCGGCTCGAGCGTGACGACCTGGAAACGTCGCTCATCCAGCCGGGTCACCAGCAACAGGGCATTGTAGCTGTGCCGTTCACCGCGCAAGGTCAGGGTCACGGGCATGCGTAGCTCGAGCTGCGCACCGTTGGCCAGATCGGTGATGGGGCGCAGGTCCAGTTGGGCCTGGACCGTGGCTTCCGGATACTTGGCAAACTCGAAGAGGTCTTTACGCATGCGCTCGTCGCGCAGTGGAGTGCCGCTGGACGCGGAATCCATCTCGATCTTCAGTTGAGCGGCGCCCTTGCGGTCGACCTTGCCATGCAAGACCAGGAAGCGCTGCACCTCGGCGGTATCGCCATTCTTGCTGGTGACGAAGGACAGTCGCGAAGACTCGCCGTCCAGGTGCCAGTTGGCATGGGCGGGCAGGCTCAGCGCCAGCAGCAGGGCGAGCAGTGGACGAGGCAGTTTGAACATGGGAAATCCTGTCGATCGAGGCGGCCAACCTTACCCGGCCACCCTCACGGCAGCAAGCGGCACCCCTTGTGTGACCCCGTCCGGGCCGTCTCGTTTCGTCGACCGAACCCTTCTGCGATCATCCTGCGCGCCGCGGTGCTCTCCCGCAGCAGGCCAGTCCTACCAGACACGACAGTGCACGCCTGCGCCTCATGTAGCGCCCTCCCATTGCCCGTCGCATCAGACCGCCAAGCTTTCATGGCAGTCCGTTGCCAGCATCGGGCCCGGCCCGCGACCTCGAAGCGGGACAACGCCAAGTCTCCGATGGGCCTGTCATGCAAGCATCACCTAAGGTTCACGGGGGTGACACCGCCGCTCCCTAGGCTGACCTTGCCCACCAAAGCCGACCGGCCGCTATTCCTCTTGGCTGGCTCATGGAGACTCGTAATGACTCGAATCGCTCGCTCTGGCGACAACAGCACCGAACGCCGTCTGCAAGCCGAACGCCTGGTTGGCGCCGTGGCTATCCAGGAAGCACAGGTACTGCGTTTCAAGGTATTCAGCGGCGAGTTCAAGGCAAGGCTCAAGGGTGCCGAGCAGGGCCTGGACATGGATGACTACGATACGCACTGCCGCCATATCGGCGTACGTGACCTGGCCAGCGGCGAGCTGGTCGCCACCACTCGCCTGCTGGACCACCAGGCCGCCGGCAGCCTGGGCCGTTTCTACAGCGAGGAGGAATTCAACCTGCACGGCTTGCGGGAACTGCAAGGGCCGATCCTGGAACTGGGACGGACCTGCGTCGATCCGGCCTACCGCAATGGCGGCACCATCGCGATCCTCTGGGGCGAGCTGGCCGAAGTGCTCAACGAAGGCCACTACAGCTACCTGATGGGATGCGCCAGCATCCCGATGCAGGATGGCGGCATCCAGGCACATGCCATCATGCAACGTCTGCGCGAGCGCTACCTGTGCAACGAGCACCTGCGCGCCGTGCCCAGGAACCCGCTGCCCAGCCTTGACCTGCCAGGTAACGTCATCACCGAGATGCCACCGCTGCTCAAGGCCTACATGCGCCTGGGCGCGAAGATCTGCGGTGAGCCGTGCTGGGATGAAGACTTCCAGGTCGCCGACGTGTTCATTCTGCTCAAACGCGACGATCTCTGCCCACGTTATGCCCGTCACTTCAAGGCGGCGGTCTGATGCCGAACCTGCGAGCCATCGCCCGTCTTCTCCGATTGGCGTTGGTGCTTCTGTTCGTTCTGACCATGGCCGGTGCTCTGGGTCTGGCAGAGCGGGCCGGGCTCGAACCCTGTGCCAGACGACGCCAGCGCTTGAGTCGCGTATTCATGCGCCGCCTGGCCGGCGTACTGCCCTTCCAGGTGCAGGTTATCGGCGAGTTGCCGCGACGTCCGATGTTGTGGGTCTGCAACCATGTGTCCTGGACCGACATTCCCCTGCTGGGCATGCTCGTTCCGTTGACCTTCCTGTCCAAGGCCGAGGTCCGTCACTGGCCGATCGCCGGCTGGCTGGCGCAACAGGCCGGCACACTGTTCATCCGGCGCGGAGGCGGTGACAGTCAGCGTCTGCGCCAGCAGATCGGCGAGCACCTGAGGCAGGCCCGGCCCCTGTTGATCTTCCCGGAGGGCACCACCACCGATGGTCGCAGACTGCGCACCTTCCATGGTCGGCTACTGGCCGCCGCCATCGACCAGCGCGTCGCGGTGCAGCCGGTGGCGATCCAGTATCTACGTGACGGTGAGGTCGATACCCTTGCCCCTTTCATTGGCGACGACGACCTGGTCTCGCACCTGCTGCGCCTGTTTGCCCAACCTCCGGGCGAAGTGGTGATCCACCTGCTCGATCCGATTGCCAGCCAGGACAAGGAGCGGGGTCTGCTCGCTCTTCAGGCGCAGCAGGCGATCCATGGCGCATTGTTCGATGGGCAGGAGCTGGAGCTTGCGCGTCGCCAGGCTAGCGTCGCTTAACCGCGGCAAGTCGCGGCGAACGCCTGCAGCTGCGGATAGAAGGCGCGAAAATCCGCCAGGAGCGGTTCGTACAACGCTTCCAACTCTGTCATTGCGCCTTCCATTCCCTCGGGTCTGGACAGCCGCCGGGCAATGCCTCTGAACACTGGCTCCAGGGTGGCGAAGTCTGCGTAGGCACTGAGCCAGTCATCCGCCGCCATGTACGGGGCAATACCCGCCAATCGCCCGGGCAGTGTCGGTTGGGCAAGCAGGATGCGATAAAAGCGACGGGTAAACTCCTCCAACGGCTGCTCGTCGTAATCCTGCCAGTGTCGTGCCAGGCAATGATCGAAGAACACATCGAGAATGATCCCCGCGTAGCGACGACGCGCCGCGGGAAAACGCGCCAGGGCTGCCAGCACCAGCGGATGACGGTCGGTGAAGCTGTCGATGTGCCGATGAAGCCGGATCGACGCTTCCAGGGTAGGCGGAAAGCGTCCCTCGAGACCGCCCTTGACGAAATCGCCGTAAAGGCTGCCAAGCAGTTGCTGAGGGTGGGAGCCGCCAAGGTGCAGGTGAGCCAAATAGTTCATGAAGAGAGTCTAGCACTCCGTAGCACCATATCGTTATAACGCGATATAACGATCGATGCTGTGCTGATAACAGCTTCATATTTGTATATCGCGAAATACCGATTTATATTTCGCTTAATCGCGATATAACGCTACACACCACGAGTCCAGCCATGCCCCTCGATCTCGACGACATAATAAAAGCTCTGTCCCATCCGGTACGGCGAGAAATCCTCAAGTGGCTGAAAGACCCTGCCACGCAATTTCCCGACCAGCATCACAGCACCGAGCATGGCGTCTGTGCCGGACAGATCGATCAACGCTGCGGCCTATCCCAGTCGACCGTTTCCGCCCACCTGGCCACCTTGCAACGCGCGGGTCTGATCAGCAGTCGGAAGATCGGCCAGTGGCATTTTTTCAAGCGCAACGAGGAGACCATCCGTGCCTTCCTCGAGCAAATGAGCCAAGAGCTCTGACAAGGCCTGCGCCAGTATTCAGGCTTGGCCCTGATCACCTTCAGCCAGGGCGGCGACGATACCGAACTGGCGCCTGCATCCCATCAATTACCGCGAGGCTTTCAGCATGACCACGCTTTTCGATCCGATCACCCTGGGCGATCTTCAATTGCCGAACCGCATCATCATGGCTCCGCTGACCCGTTGCCGTGCCGATGAAGGCCGTGTGCCCAACGCACTGATGGCCGAGTACTACGTTCAGCGCGCCAGTGCCGGTCTGATCCTCAGCGAAGCGACCTCGGTCACGCCCATGGGCGTCGGTTATCCGGATACGCCGGGCATCTGGTCGAACGATCAGGTCCGCGGCTGGACCCAAGTCACCAATGCCGTCCATGCCGCGGGCGGACGCATTTTCCTGCAACTGTGGCACGTGGGGCGGATTTCTCATCCCAGCTACTTGAACGGTGAAACGCCGGTCGCGCCGAGCGCCATCCAACCGCAGGGGCATGTCAGCCTAGTCCGGCCGATAACCGGTTACGTGACGCCGCGCGCGCTGGAAACAGCAGAGATAGCGGATATCGTAGAGGCCTATCGAGTAGGCGCGGAAAACGCCAAGGCCGCGGGTTTCGACGGTGTCGAAATCCACGGTGCCAACGGCTACCTGCTCGACCAGTTCCTGCAGAGCAGCACCAATCAACGCACCGACCAATATGGCGGCTCGCTGGAAAATCGAGCGCGCCTGCTGCTGGAAGTGACCGATGCGGCCATCGAAACATGGGGTGCCAATCGCGTCGGCGTACATCTGGCGCCACGCGCCGACAGTCATGACATGGGCGATGCCGATCGCGTCGAAACCTTCACCTACGTTGCCCGTGAACTGGGCAAGCGGGAAATTGCCTTCATTTGCTCGCGCGAGAAGGAAGCCGATGACAGCATCGGGCCGCTGATCAAGCAAGCGTTCGGCGGTGCCTACATCGTCAACGAGCGCTTCGACAAGGACAGCGCCAACGCTGCCCTCGCCAATGACCATGCGGACGCGGTGGCCTTCGGCGTACCGTTCATCGCCAACCCGGACCTGCCAGCACGGCTGGCAACGGATGCGCCGCTGAACGAGCCGCAGCCCCAGACCTTCTATGGCAAGGGGCCGGTGGGGTACATCGATTATCCGCGGATGTAATTGATCGCGGCGAAACGCATCCGGCTCGATGTTCAGCGAGTAGCGCCTGGCAGATCAGGACAATCCCTGATCGTGCCAGGCGCTAGCTCGTCTTCCAGCGAAACCATAGCAAACGCCCGCGATGAGGGGCTACTCAAGGGCGCGCACTGATCTGCTGCTGCAGGTTCTGAACCTGGCTCTGCAGGGTATTGAGGCTGCGGGTCGTCTGACCGCGGAACGCATCGAACTCCTGTACCGAGGCGCCGGACGAAGCCGCCGCTGGGCGATTGTCCGCCTGACTCTTGAGCACCAGCACATCCTGCTCCAGGCGCTCCAGCGCCGCGGCGGGATCACCTTGTTTCTTCAAGGCCGCCAAGTCCGTGCTCAGCGCCTTGATCTGCTCGTCGAGCTTGACACCGTCGACCTGCGAGGTCTTGAGCGCGGCCAGTTCACCGTTCACGCTCTTGAGCTGCGCCTGTAACTGATCCTGCAGTTCGGCGCTGGCCTTCTGCTGCTCGCGGACCTCGGCGAGCGCCTGCTCCAGTCGTTTGCCAAGGTCGCCGGCCTGTCCCGCCACGCCTTGCTGCTGCTTGTCCTGTTCGGCCAGCCTGGCCTGCAACTGACGGACCTGCAGCTTCAACGACTCACTGTCGGTGGATACCGTGGATTCGCTGGCGGCGACTTTGCCGCTGATGGCCTGCAGGCGTCCCGCGGCCTCTTCGCTGATACGGGCGAAACTCTCCTGGGTCGCCACCAGTTGCTGCTCCATCAGCGATATCTGCTGGAAGCTCCACCAGCCAAGCCCGCCCAAGGCGATGAAGGAGGCGCAGAGCAACGCCCAGAGAGGCGCCGTGCTGGCAGGGCGAGCGGCCTTCCGGCGGCTGCGGGCAACGCTTGCCGGCAGCAGTTCATCGTCGTCACGGGTGCCGGCGCGCAAGGTGGGCACATCATCGAAATCATCCTGGGCATCGTTACGCATGGGTACGTTCAACCGCGTCAATTGCAAAGCGCATCAGTATAAACCGCTCAAGAGGTGCACGATCGACCCTCGGTGCCGCAAGCCGCTCACCGGTCGCCTGGCAAGCCTTTCCACCAGGCACAGAACTCATCCAGAGCCGACCACAGGCTGACCCGCGGTCGGTAGCCGAGCTGCTGGCGAGCGCGACTGATATCCAGGGTGAAATCCTTGTTCATGACCTGCATGCCGAGGCGCGACAGGGTTGGCTGCGGTCGGCCCGGCCAAAGCATGCAAGCGGCCTCGTTGAGCGCGCCCAGGCTGTACGCCAATCCGTACGAGCGATAACGGGTGACCTGAGGCAGGTCCATCTGGCGCATCACGTAATTGACCACATCCCACAACGGCAGCGGCTGGCCATTGCTGATGTTATAGGCCTGGCCGAGCGCCTGGTCGTCGGCGAACAAGGCGCCGAGCAACGCTTCGTTGAGGTTGTGCACACTGGTGAAATCGACCTTGTTCAGGCCGTTGCCGACGATCGCCAGTCGATGTTTGCGTTGCATGTGCAACAGTCGCGGAAAAATGCTGGCATCACCGGCTCCGGTCACGAAGCGTGGGCGCAGGGCGACGACTTCCAGGCCGAACTCCTGGGCGCCGAAGACTTTTTGCTCGGCCAGGTACTTGGTCGCGCCATAGTGATCGTGAAAGCGGCGTGGCACCTGGTCTTCTCGGATATCCAGGCGCGAATGTCCATTGAAATAGATCGACGGCGAAGACAGGTGCACCAGCCTCTGGACATGCTCCTTGAGGCAGCCCTCGACCACGTTTTCGGTAACCGTCACGTTGCCTTGGTAAAAATCCTGATAGCGGCCCCAGTTGCCCACGGCACCCGCGCAGTGCACGACCGCCTCGACACCCTGGCACACTCGGCGGGCCAGCTTGGCATCGCCCAGGTCCCCCGGGATGAACTGCGCGCCACGCTTGACCAGATGTTCCACGCCCTCGGCGCGCCGCCCATTGACGCGCACCTGGAGTCCTTGCTCCAGGGCAAAACGCGCGAAGCGTCCACCAATGAAGCCGCTCGCGCCGGTAACCAGAATTCGCATGTAAGACTCCGCCTTGCCAGATTTCAGATGCAGCTGACGTCGCCCGTCCCTACAAGGGCACCAGCCATTTCGCGGCCCTGTCGCGTACGTGCTCGGTCAACTGGCCGAGCAACTGCCCGCCAGTACGCCAATGATGCCAGTACAGCGGCACATCGACGGGTGTATCGACACAGATCTCTACCAGCTCGCCGCGGCTCAACTGCTCGCGGGCCTGCAATTCAGGCATCAGCCCCCAACCCAGCCCCGCTTCGGTCATGCGCATGAACCCCTCGGAAGACGGGCAGAGGTGATGCAGGAAGGTGCCTTCGATACCCAGCGAAGCCAGGTAACGATGCTGGAGAAAATCATCCGGTCCAAAGACGATCGCCGTCGTGCGCGCCAGTCGGGCCACCTCGAAGCCGTGAGGGAAATGCCGCCGCATGAAGGCCGGGCTGGCCAGGGCGAGGTAGCGCATGGCGCCCAGTGGCAAGCTGCGGGCTCCGGCGACGGGGCGTTCGCTGGCACACAGGCAGGCCGCCACTTCGCCAGCGCGCATGCGGCGCAAGCCCACTTCCTGATCCTCCAGGACCAGGTCGAGCAAGACCTGCTGCTGCGCGCAAAAGTCTCCTACCGCGCCTGCCCACCAAGTCGCCAGGCTGTCGGCATTGAGGGCGATGCGCAAACGCTCCGGCGCGCCCTCTTCGTTCAGGGTCGGAACCTGATGTTGAAGATCCCGTTCCAGCAGTCGCACCTGTTGGACATGATTGAGCAACTGTCGGCCGACCTCGGTCGGGCCTGGTGGGTTGGCTCGCACCAGCACCGGTTGCCCGACCCGGGCTTCGAGCAGCTTGATGCGCTGGGATATCGCCGACTGAGACAATCCCAGCCGCTGCGCCGCGCGCTCGAAACCACCTTGCTCGACGACCGCGGCGAGCGCCGACAGCAGCTTGTAATCGAACATCGATTTTCCTAATGCCAGATCAGCTTTATTTGTTTTTCTTATAACCTCGCGAACACCACAATGGCTACCTCTTTCTTGGCAGACAGCGTTGGCGTCTCCGTCAGCGTCCGTGGAGTATTCCCCTCATGTGGCAAAGCTATACCAATGGATTGCTGGTGGCATTCGGCCTGATCATGGCCATCGGGACACAGAACGCCTTCGTCCTCGCCCAGAGCTTGCGCCGCGAGCATCATCTGCCGGTAGCGGCGTTGTGCGTCTTGTGCGACGCGCTGCTGGTAGCCGCCGGAGTGTTCGGCCTGGCCACGGTGCTGATGCAGAACCCTACGCTTCTGGCAGTGGCGCGCTGGGGTGGCGTGGTGTTCCTGATCTGGTACGGCAGCCAGGCGCTGCGTCGGGCCTGCTCCCAACAGAGCCTGCAGAAACAGGAAGACCAAGGCTTGCGTTCACGTCGAGCGGTATTGCTCAGTGCCCTGGCCGTCACCTTGCTCAATCCACACGTCTACCTCGACACGGTCCTGCTGATCGGCTCGCTCGGCGCGCAGCAGACGGTCCCGGGGGCGTACGTCGCCGGAGCCGCCAGCGCCTCGCTGCTGTGGTTCTTCACCCTCGCCCTGGGCGCCGCCTGGTTGGCGCCATGGCTGGCGCGGCCCGGGACCTGGCGCCTGCTCGACCTGTTGGTGGCGGTGATGATGTTCGCCGTGGCAGCGCAGCTGGTACTGTCCTGATCGGCCGTGCATCAGGTGTCGCCCCCCCGCCCCGGAACCTCTATTCCCTATACTTGTTGCGTGGTTATGAGCGGGACCCGGTGCTATGATCCAGCGCTTGTGTCGCAAAGAGTACAAACTCGCCGACGCAGTTATGGCCGCCCGTGATCGGCCTTGCGCTCACCGCAACAGACCTGATTAGGAGATACACCATGGCTTTTGAATTGCCGCCGCTGCCGTATGCCCACGATGCCCTGCAGCCGCACATCTCCAAGGAAACCCTGGAGTACCACCACGACAAGCACCACAACACCTATGTCGTGAACCTGAACAACCTGATCCCAGGTACCGAATTCGAAGGCAAGACCCTGGAAGAGATCGTCAAGACCTCTTCGGGCGGCATCTTCAACAACGCTGCTCAAGTCTGGAACCACACCTTCTACTGGAACTGCCTGTCGCCAAACGGCGGCGGCGAGCCGACCGGTGCCCTGGCCGATGCCATCACCCAGGCCTTCGGCTCCTTCGACAAGTTCAAGGAAGAGTTCACCAAGACTTCCGTCGGCACCTTCGGCTCCGGCTGGGGCTGGCTGGTCAAGAAGGCCGACGGCGGCCTGGCCCTGGCCAGCACCATCGGCGCGGGCAACCCTATCACCAGCGGCGACACCCCGCTGCTGACCTGCGACGTCTGGGAGCACGCCTACTACATCGACTACCGCAACGTACGTCCAAAGTATGTAGAGGCCTTCTGGAACCTGGTCAACTGGCAGTTCGTTGCCGAGCAGTTCGAAGGCAAAACCTTCAAGGCTTGACTGTCGCTTTAAAAAACCCGGCGCCTGCCGGGTTTTTTTTCGCCTGCGTGTTACGTCCATACCCTTGATCCAAGGAAATAGCGCGCTAACATCAAAGTCTGGGAAAGCGATAAGGCGTACTAAAGTCGCATGGCTACGTAGCTGATAATGTATTCAGGGTCGCCTTCCAGCCTCCGCCCTGCGGTTTCAAAAGGACATAGGCGGATAGTGCATTGCCAATGTTGATGGCAAAATGCTTGCATGCGCATGGATAAGGAACCTCCTTTGAAGCTGGAATTCAAGAACAGCTTATCGGTCAAGTTGCTCAGGGTCGTGCTGCTCTCGGCGCTGGCGGTCGGTGTCGTCCTCAGTTGCGCGCAGATTGTCTACGACGCCTACAAGACTCGTCAGACCGTCGCCACCGATGCCCAGCGTATTCTCGACATGTTCCGCGATCCATCTACCCAGGCGGTCTACAGCCTTGACCGGGAGATGGGCCTGCAAGTCATGGAAGGCCTGTTCCAGGATCAATCGGTGCGCATGGCCTCCATCGGCCATCCCAACGAGACCCTACTTGCGGAGAAATCGCGTCCCTTGCAGGACATGCCCATGCGCTGGCTCACCGACCTGATCCTTGGCCAGGAACGCAGTTTCACTATCCCGCTGGTAGGGCGCGGGCCCTACAGCGAATACTACGGCAACCTAGGCATCACTCTTGACACCGCTGCGTACGGCGAGGGGTTCCTGATCAATGCAGTGATCATCTTCATCTCCGGGGTTCTGCGGGCCATGGCCATGGGTCTGGTGCTCTACCTGGTCTATCACTGGCTGCTGACCAAGCCGCTGTCGAAGATCATCGAGCACCTCACGCAGATCAACCCGGACCGTCCCAGCCAATATCAGATCCCCCTGCTCAAGGGACATGAACGCAACGAACTGGGTCTGTGGGTCAACACCGCCAACCAGCTGCTGGCTTCCATCGAGCGCAATACCCATCTGCGCCACGAGGCTGAAAGCAGTCTGCAGCGCATGGCCCGATACGATTTTCTGACCGGCCTGCCGAACCGCCAACAACTGCAGCAGCAGCTGGACCAGATCCTGCTCGACGGCGGTCGGCTGCAGCGGCGAGTGGCGGTGCTCTGCGTCGGCCTCGATGACTTCAAGGGCATCAACGAGCAGTTCAGCTACCAGACGGGCGATCTGCTCCTGTTGGCCCTGGCCGATCGTTTGAGGGCTCACAGCGGGCGGCTGGGTGCCTTGGCTCGTCTGGGTGGCGATCAATTCGCCCTGGTCCAGGCCGATATCGAGCAACCTTACGAGGCCGCCGAATTGGCCCAGACCATTCTTGACGAACTGGAGGCGCCCTTCTCCCTCGATCATCAGGAGATTCGCCTGCGCGCAACCATCGGCATCACGCTGTTCCCCGAGGATGGAGACAGCACCGAAAAGTTGCTGCAGAAGGCCGAGCAGACCATGACCCTGGCCAAGGCACGCTCGCGTAACCGCTATCAGTTCTACATCGCCAGCGTCGACAGCGAGATGCGTCGGCGTCGCGAACTGGAAAAGGACCTGCGCGAGGCCTTGCCGCGTAATCAGCTTTATCTGGTGTACCAGCCACAGATCAGTTACCGCGATCATCGCGTGGTGGGGGTCGAGGCCCTGTTGCGCTGGCAGCATCCGGAGCTGGGCATGGTTCCGCCGGACCAGTTCATCCCGCTGGCCGAACAGAATGGCAGCATCATCGCGATCGGCGAATGGATTCTCGACCAGGCTTGCCGGCAACTGCGCGAATGGCACGATCAGGGCTTCGACGAACTGCGCATGGCGGTGAACCTGTCGACCGTGCAGCTTCACCACAACGAACTGCCGCGAGTGGTCAACAATCTGCTGCAGATGTACCGCCTCCCGCCTCGCAGCCTGGAGCTGGAAGTCACCGAGACCGGTCTGATGGAAGACATCAGCACCGCCGCCCAGCATCTGCTCAGCCTGCGTCGCTCGGGGGCGTTGATCGCCATCGATGACTTCGGTACCGGCTACTCGTCGCTCAGTTACCTCAAGTCGCTTCCGCTGGACAAGATCAAGATCGACAAGAGTTTCGTCCAGGACCTGATGGACGATGACGATGATGCCACCATCGTCCGCGCCATCATTCAGCTGGGCAAGAGCCTGGGGATGCAGGTCATTGCCGAGGGTGTGGAGACCGCGGAGCAGGAGAGCTACATCATTGCCCAAGGCTGTCACGAAGGTCAGGGCTACCACTACAGCAAACCACTGCCGGCCCGCGAGCTGACGGCATTCCTCAAACAGGCCCAACGCGATCAGGTTTCAGCGTTCTGAGCCAAGTGTCCAGCGATGCTCCATCAGCGAGCATCCGAAGAATTGCGCGTCCGCCCCTTTACACCAAATGCAAATCTTTCGCATCATGTCGCGATTCCGCGTGCCTCGGCACCCCAGTCCAACCACACGACGCAGGAAACCAACAATGATTCGTATGCCTCTGGCCTCCGCCAGTCTGCTGGCCATCGCCATCTCCCTCGCCGGTTGCGGCGACAAGGACGAGAAGACTGCCGCGCCGCAAGCCCAGGCACCTGCTGCCGCCAGTGCTAACGCCGCAACTCCGGGGGCTGTCGACGAGGCCGCTGGCAAGGCCGTGGTCAAGCATTACACCGACATGGTTCATGCCGTCTACAGCGACTCGCTGAACACCGCCAAGACCCTGCAAGCCGCCATCGATGCGTTCCTTGCCAGTCCTGACGATGCGACGCTCAAGGCCGCCAAGGAAGCTTGGGCCGCCGCGCGCGTTCCGTACCTGCAAAGCGAGGCCTTCCGCTTCGGCAATACCATCATCGATGACTGGGAAGGACAGGTGAATGCCTGGCCGTTGGACGAAGGCCTGATCGATTACGTCGACGCCTCCTACGAACACGCCCTGGGCAACCCGGCCGCCGGCGCCAACATCATCGCCAACACCGAGATCCAGGTCGGCGAAGACAAGGTCGACGTGAAAGACATCACTCTCGAGAAACTGGCCAGCCTGAACGAGCTGGGCGGTTCCGAGGCCAACGTCGCCACCGGTTACCACGCGATCGAATTCCTGCTTTGGGGCCAGGACCTCAACGGTACCGGCCCAGGCGCCGGCAACCGTCCGGCCAGCGATTACCTCGAAGGCGAAGGTGCCACCGGCGGGCATAACGACCGTCGCCGTGCCTACCTGAAGGCAGTCACCGACCTGCTGGTCACCGACCTCGAAGAGATGGTCGGCAACTGGGCGCCGAATGTCGCCGACAACTACCGCGCCAAGCTTGAGGCCGAGTCGGTCAACGACGGTCTGCGCAAGATGCTCTTCGGCATGGGCAGCCTGTCCCTGGGCGAGCTGGCGGGCGAGCGGATGAAGGTGTCCCTGGAAGCCAATTCCCCTGAAGACGAGCAGGATTGCTTCAGCGACAACACCCATTACTCGCACTTCTATGACGCCAAGGGTATCCGTAACGTCTATCTGGGCGAGTACACCCGTGTCGACGGCACCAAGCTGACCGGGCCGAGCCTGTCCTCCCTGGTGGCCAAGGTCGATCCGGCTGCCGACGCTACCCTCAAGGCCGACCTGGAAGCTACCGAAGCGAAGATCCAGGTGATGGTCGATCACGCGCTCAAGGGCGAGCACTACGATCAGTTGATCGCCCCGGACAATGCCGCCGGCAACCAGATCGTTCGTGACGCCATCGCTTCGCTGGTCAAGCAGACGGGCGCGATCGAGCAGGCGGCAGGCAAGCTCGGCATCTCCAACCTGAGCCCGGACACCGCCGATCACGAATTCTGATCACCTGTCCCGGTTCAACCGACGCCCGGTCCTCGTACCGGGCGTTTTCGTGGAAGGGGAATGCATGCCCTTGGATTGTGGCGTCCCAGAGATCGAGCGACATGCACCTGCGGCCCAGCTGCCATCCTCTGCCCTGCATCCAGGCGCCTCTCGCTACGATTTCATCAAGCAGACGCAAATCTCTCTTATTCAAACTCCCTCGGCCTGCTAAGCTTGCACGCCGTTTTATGCCCAAACCAGGATCCTGATGTCCTCGTTGCTTCCGAAACGCCGGACCGCCCGTCTCAGCTTGTTGCTCCTGGCCACCGCCCTGGCTGCCTGTGATGACGCCCCGCGTTTCACTCAGGCAGAGCCCGGCGAGGCGTTGTCAGGGGGACAGGCGACGGTGCAACGTCATGACCGCAATGCGTTTTCGCTGCCTTCGGCCAACCTTGGCCCGGAGCGGCGCCTGGACTTCAGCGTCGGCAACAGTTTCTTCCGCAACCCCTGGGTCATCGCGCCCTCGACGACCACCGCTCGCGACGGTCTCGGCCCGCTGTTCAATACCAATGCCTGCCAGAACTGCCACGTACGTGACGGCCGCGGCCATCCCCCCGAGGCGAATGCTCGCAACGCGGTCTCGATGCTGGTGCGGCTGTCGATCCCGGACCAGCCGGAGTATGCCAAGGTCATCGAGACCCTGGGCGTGGTCCCCGAGCCCACCTATGGCGTGCAGTTGCAGGACATGGCCGTGCCCGGCATCGCCCCCGAGGGCAAGGTACGCGTCGACTACAGCCCCGAAACGGTCACCTTCGCCGACGGCACTCAGGTCGAGTTGCGCCGCCCGCACCTGCAGATCACCCAGCTCGGCTATGGCGCACTGCACCCCGACACGCGCTTCTCCGCACGGGTAGCGCCACCGATGATCGGTCTGGGGCTGCTAGAGGCGATCCCCGAAGCAGCGATCCTGGCCAATGCAGACCCCGAGGACCGCAACGGCGACGGCATCCGCGGTCGTCCCAACCGGGTCTGGGACGATGCTCAGGGCAAGACCGCGCTTGGACGCTTTGGCTGGAAGGCCGGGCAACCGAACATCAACCAGCAGAACGTCCACGCTTTCGCCAGCGACATGGGCCTGACAACGGCCCTGCACCCACGGGATGACTGCACACCCGCACAAGTCGATTGCCTGGCCGCGCCCAACGGCGATGGCGATGGGGATGAGAAGGAAGTCAGCGAGAATATCCTGCGTCTGGTGACCTTCTACACGCGCAACCTAGGGGTACCGTCACGCCGTGATGTCGATTCGCCGCAGGTGCTGGCCGGCAAGAACCTGTTCCACGAGGCCGGCTGCCAAGGGTGCCACATAGCGCAGTTCACCACGGCCAGCGATGCGGCGGAAGCGGAACTGGCCAATCAGCTCATCCGTCCCTACAGTGACTTGCTGTTGCACGACATGGGCCCGGGCCTGGCCGACAACCGTAGCGAGTTTGCCGCCGGCGGCCAGGACTGGCGCACTCCCCCCCTGTGGGGCATCGGCCTGACCGAAACCGTCGGTGGCCACACCCAGTTCCTTCATGACGGGCGCGCGCGCAACCTGCTCGAGGCCGTGCTCTGGCACGGCGGCGAAGCGGAGTCGGCGCGTCAGCATGTCCTTACCTTCAATGCCGAGCAGCGCGCCGCGCTGTTGGCGTTCCTGAATTCACTCTAAGCACAAGGAGCCGGGCATGTTCCGACCCAAACTGTTGTTCACCAGCCTCGCCGCACTCGCCCTGGGCGCCTGCTCGCCGCAGGATCCGCAGGCCGTGACCTCTGCCGCCATCGCCAAGCAGGTGATCCTGCCGACCTACAGCCGTTGGGTCGAGGCCGACCGCCAGCTGGCCGCCAGCGCCTTGGCCTACTGCGAAGGCAAGAGCACCTTGGAAGCCGCGCGCACCGACTATCTCAATGCCCAGAAAGCCTGGGCCGAGCTGCAGCCGCTGCTGGTCGGACCTCTGGCGGAGGGCAACCGCGCATGGCAGGTGCAATTCTGGCCGGACAAGAAAAACCTGGTCGGGCGCCAGGTCGAACAGCTGGTCAACGGCGACAAGCCGGTCGACGCCGAGACCCTGAGCAAGTCAAGCGTCGTGGTCCGCGGGTTGTCGGCCTACGAATACATCCTCTTCGACAGCAAGCCGGACGTAGCCACTCCCGAGCAGAAAGCGCGTTATTGCCCACTGCTGGTCGCCATCGGCGACCACCAGAAAGCCCTGGCCGAGGAAATTCTCACGGGCTGGAACAGTACCGACGGCATGCTTTCGCAAATGACCAAGTTCCCGAACCAGCGCTATGCCGATTCGCACGAAGCGATCGCCGATCTGCTGCGTGCCCAGGTGACGGCACTGGACACCTTGAAGAAAAAGCTCGGCGCGCCTATGGGTCGCCAGAGCAAAGGCATTGCCCAGCCCCTGCAAGCCGAAGCCTGGCGCAGTCGCGCCTCGCTCAAGAGTCTCGAGGCGAGTCTCAAGGCCGCCCAGGCAGTCTGGCAAGGTGTCGACAACAAAGGCATGCGTGGCTTGCTCGGCAAGGATCAGGATGCCCTGGCCGAACGCATCGATGATGCCTATGCCACTTCGGTCAAACTGCTGGCCGATAACCACAAGACCTTGGACGAGCTGCTGGCCGACGATGCCGGCAAGCAGCTGCTGAACCAGATCTACGACAGCCTCAACGTCGTCCACCGCCTGCACGAAGGCGAGTTGGCCAAGGCGTTGAATATCCAGCTGGGCTTCAATGCCAACGACGGTGACTGATCATGTTGCGACGCCAGGCACTCAAAGTCGGTAGCGTTCTGCTCACTGCCCTCACCCTGGGCGGCTGGAGCCTGCTGCGCAAAAAAGGCAGCGAACCCTTGCTGCTGTCGGCGCGCGACGATGTCGACGGCAAGCACTATGCCGTCGGTTACCGCCTGGATGGCAGCCAGGTGTTCGCCACGGAGGTGGCCCAGCGCTGCCATGACATCATCGATCACCCGCGGCTGCCCTTTGCCATATTCATCGCACGTCGTCCGGGGACCGAGAGCTACCTGATCGACCTGCGTGACGGCCGCCTGATGCAAACCCTGCGTTCGCAACCGAATCGACACTTCTACGGCCACGCGGTGATTCACAAGGAAGGTGAATGGTTGTATGCCACCGAGAACGATACGACCGACCCCGGTCGCGGCGTGCTCGGGGTCTACCGCTTCGAGGGGGAACGTCTTGTCCACACTGGCGAGATACCCACGCATGGCATTGGCCCTCACCAGGTTTCCTGGCTGCCCGATGGCGAAACGCTGGTGGTAGCCAATGGCGGCATTCGCACCGAGGCCGAGAGTCGCGTCGAGATGAACCTCGATGCCATGGAGCCGAGCCTGGTACTGATGCAACGTGACGGCACCCTGTTGAGCAAGGAAACCCTCGCGCAACAGATGAACAGCGTGCGCCACATGGCCATTGGCAGCGATGGCACCATCGTTGCCGGCCAGCAGTTCATGGGTAGCGCCGACGAGACTGCCGACCTGCTGGCGATCAAGCGCCCCGGCCAGCCGTTCGAGGCTTTCCCGGTGCCCGAACGGCAACTGCAGGCAATGGCTCATTACACCGCCAGCGTTGCCATCCATAGCGATCTGCGCCTGGTGGCCCTGACCGCTCCTCGGGCCAACCGCCTGTTCATCTGGGATCTGGACAGTGCCGAGGTTCGCCTGGACGCGCCAATGCCCGATTGCGCGGGCGTCGGTGCCGTTAAAGATGGCTTCGTGGTCACCTCCGGCCAGGGCCGGTGCCGGTTCTATGATTGCCGCAAGGCCGAACTTGTCGGTCAGCCGATGAAGCTGCCTTCCGGGTTCTGGGACAATCACCTGCACCTGGTCTGAGTAGCCCAGGGCCGCCTCGCGGTCCTTTTCGACAGCGCGATCCAGCGGAACGACATGCAATGCACCGTCATCCGCTGGCGCTCGCCCTTCTCTTTCCCCGCTTGGCCAAACAGGCGATACTCGCAATCATCCGCACATGGGCAGGATCGCCCGTCGTTGTGCCAGACAGATAACAATTACATCGATTCCAAGGAACCGGACTATGTTGCGCCGCCGCATGCTGATCATGTTGGCCGTCGTCCTGCTGTTCGTACTGGCGCTGGGAGGCTACAAGGCCTTTTCCATCTACCAGCAGATCCAGGTGTTCTCGGCTCCCAAGCCGCCTGTCAGCGTAGCCACGGCCCTGGCCGAAGAACGTCCCTGGCAAGAGCAGTTGCCTGCGGTCGGTAGCCTCAAGGCCTTGCAGGGCGTCGAGCTGAGCCTGGAAGTGGCGGGTACGGTCAGAGCACTGCATTTCGAATCCGGACAGCCGGTCAAGGCCGGGCAATTGTTGCTGCAACTGGATAACGATGAGGAAGCCGCGGCGCTCGGCACTGCCCAGGCGGACTTGGGCCTGGCCAAGGTGGATTTCGGTCGGGGTAGTCAATTGGTCGGCGACCAGGCCATCTCGCGCGGCGAGTTCGACCGTCTGCGCGCCCAGTACCAGCGTAACCAGGCGGTCGTCGAGCAACTCAAGGCGTCCCTGGCCAAGAAGAGCATCAAGGCGCCCTTCTCCGGCACCATCGGCATCCGCCAGGTCGACGTCGGGGACTACCTGGCCAGCGGCACCGTGATCGCCACGCTGCAGGACCTGAGTCGCCTTTACCTGGACTTCAACGTTCCCGAACAGGCCTTGCCTCAGCTGAGCCTGGGCCAGCAGGTGCAGGTCCGGGTCGCCGCCTATCCTGGCCGGCCGTTCGAGGCGAACCTCAGTGCGATCAATCCCAAGGTCGAGGAAAGCACCCGCAATGTGCTGGTGCGCGCCACCCTGGGCAATCCCGACGGCAAGCTGCTGCCAGGGATGTTCGCCAACCTGATGGTACTGCTGCCCGACCCCCAGCCACGGATCGTGGTGCCGGAAAGCGCCATTACCTACACCCTGTATGGCAACTCGGTCTACGTGGCAACGCCAAGGAGCAGCAAGGACGGCCAGACAGAGGCCAATGCCGGCGACTCGCTCCAACTGACCGCCGAGCGACGCACCGTGGAAACCGGCGAGCGACGCGACGGCGTCGTAGTGATCGCCAAGGGTCTGCAGGCCGGCGATCAGGTCGTGACCGCGGGGCAGCTCAAGCTAACCCAGGGAGCGGCAATCCGGGTTACCCCGGACCAGGCCGCGCAAGGCCAACCGGACAGCGCGCAACGCGCTGATTGAGCAGGAGACGGCCATGGCGTTCACCGATCCCTTCATTCGTCGTCCGGTCCTGGCCACCGTGGTCAGCCTGCTGATCGTGCTGCTCGGGTTCCAGGCCTGGAGCAACCTGCAGATCCGCCAGTATCCGCAGATGGAAAACGCGCTGATCACGGTCACAACCGCCTACCCCGGCGCCAACGCCGAGACCATTCAGGGCTATATCACCCAACCCTTGCAGCAGAGCCTGGCCAGCGCCGAAGGCATCGACTACATGACGTCGGTCAGTCGGCAGAATTTCTCGATCATCTCTATCTACGCGCGAATCGGCGCGGACAGCGACCGACTGTTCACCGAACTGCTGGCCAAGACCAACGAGGTGCGCAACCAACTGCCGCAAAACGCCGAGGATCCGGTATTGAGCAAAGAGGCCGCCGATGCCTCCGCGCTGATGTACATCAGCTTCTATAGCCAGGAAATGAGCAACCCGCAGATTACCGATTACCTGTCGCGGGTGATCCAGCCCAAGCTGGCGACCCTGCCAGGGATGGCCGAGGCGGAGATCCTCGGCAACCAGGTCTTCGCCATGCGAATCTGGATCGATCCGGTCAAGCTGGCCGGGTACGGCTTGAGCGCCAGTGACGTGACCGAAGCGGTGCGCCGCTACAACTTTCTCTCGGCGGCCGGTGAGGTCAAGGGCGAGTACGTCGTCACCAGTGTCAACGCCTCTACCGAGTTGAAATCGGCCGAGGCGTTCGCCGCGTTGCCGCTCAAGACCGAAGGCGACAGCCGTGTGCTACTGGGCGATGTGGCGCGCGTGCAGATGGGCGCGGAGAACTACGACACGGTCAGTTCATTCGATGGTATCCCATCGGTCTACATCGGTATCAAGGCCACACCCGCCGCCAACCCCTTGGAGGTGATCAAGGAAGTACGGCGGATCATGCCCGAGCTCGAGGACCAGCTACCCGCCAACCTGAAAGTCTCGATCGCCTACGACGCCACCTTGTTCATCCAGGCCTCGATCGACGAGGTCATCAAGACGCTGGGCGAGGCCGTGCTCATCGTCATCGTGGTCGTCTTCCTGTTTCTGGGCGCCCTGCGCTCGGTGCTGATCCCGGTGGTGACCATCCCGCTGTCGATGATCGGCGTACTGTTCTTCATGCAGATGATGGGCTACTCGCTCAACTTGCTGACGCTGCTGGCCATGGTGCTCGCTATCGGCCTGGTGGTCGACGACGCCATCGTCGTGGTGGAGAACATCCACCGTCACATGGAGGAAGGCAAGTCGCCCGTCGAGGCAGCGCTGCAAGGTGCGCGCGAAATCGCCATGCCCGTGGTATCGATGACCATCACCCTGGCGGCGGTCTATGCACCGATCGGTTTCCTCGAAGGGCTGACCGGCGCATTGTTCAAGGAATTCGCCCTGACGCTCGCCGGGGCAGTGATCATCTCGGGCATCGTCGCGCTGACCCTGTCCCCCATGATGTGCGCCTTGCTCCTGCGTCGCGAACAGAATCCGAGCGGCCTGGCACACCGCCTGGATATGCTGTTCGAGCGGCTCAAGGTGCGTTATCAACGGATGCTGCACGCTACCCTCGACAGTCGACCCGTGGTGTTGGTGTTCGCCGCGCTCGTGCTATGCCTGATCCCTGTGCTGTTGATGTTTACCCAGAACGAGCTGGCCCCGGATGAGGACCAGGGGGTGATCTTCATGATGAGCAGCGCGCCGCAACCCACCAACCTCGATTATCTCAATGCCTATACCCAGGAGTTCACCACCCTCTTCAAGACCTTCCCCGAGTATTACTCCTCGTTCCAGATCAACGGTTTCAGTGGTGTGCAGAGCGGGATCGGCGGCTTCCTGCTGAAACCCTGGAACGAGCGCGACCGCACGCAGATGGAGCTGCTGCCATTGGTCCAGGCCAAGCTCGAGGAGATCGGCGGGCTGCAGATATTCGGTTTCAACCTGCCCTCCCTGCCGGGTACCGGTGAAGGGCTGCCCTTCCAGTTCGTGATCAACACGGCCGGCGACTACCCGGCCCTGCTCGAAGTCGCGCAGCGTATCAAGGACCGGGCGCAGGCCTCGGGCAAGTTCGCGTTTCTCGACATCGACCTGGCCTTCGACAAGCCGGAGGTCGTGGTCGACATCGACCGGGCCAAGGCCGCGCAGATGGGCGTTTCCATGGATGTCCTGGGCAGTACCCTCGCGACGCTGCTCGGGGAGGCCGAGATCAATCGCTTCACGCTCGATGGCCGCAGCTACAAGGTCATTGCCCAGGTCGAGCGTCCCTATCGGGCCAATCCCGGCTGGCTGAACAGCTACTACGTGAAGAACGACCAAGGCCAGTTACTGCCGCTTTCCACTCTGATCACGCTCAGCGACCGCGCGCGACCTCGCCAGCTCAATCAGTTCCAGCAGTTGAACTCGGCGATCATCCAGGGTTTTCCGATCGTCAGCATGGGTGAGGCCATCGATACCGTGCGCAGCATCGCCAGCGAGGAGGCGCCCCAAGGGTTCGCCTTCGACTACGCCGGCGCGGCGCGCCAGTTCGTCCAGGAAGGCAATGCCCTGTGGGTCACCTTCGGCCTGGCCCTGGCCATCATTTTCCTGGTCCTGGCCGCGCAGTTCGAGAGTTTCCGTGACCCGCTGGTTATCCTGGTCACCGTGCCACTGTCGATCTGCGGCGCGCTGCTGCCGCTGTTTTTGGGCATCACCAGCATGAACATCTATACCCAGGTCGGCCTGGTGACGCTGATCGGCCTGATCAGCAAGCACGGTATCCTGATCGTCGAATTCGCCAACCAGTTACGTGAACGCAAAGGCATCGGTGCGCGGGAGGCGGTGGAGGAAGCGGCCGCCATCCGCTTGCGCCCTGTCCTGATGACCACCGCCGCCATGGTCTTCGGCATGGTGCCGCTGATACTGGCGACTGGCGCCGGGGCGGTAAGCCGGTTCGACATCGGCATGGTGATCGCCACGGGCATGTCGATCGGCACGCTGTTTACACTGTTCGTGTTGCCTTGCGTCTATACCCTGCTGGCTCACAAGAGCGTCACGCAAGCGGCTCCCAGCACAGCCTGAGATACCCATGAGCAAACGCCGAAGGCTCCCACGTACGGGACCTTCGGCGTCTACCACCATGGGACAGGATTCAACCGACCGGACGCAGCCCTTGTTGCATGCCGAACAGGAACAACAGCAGGTCATGGTCTGGCTGGGCGCTGACCTGTTCCCTGATCTTGTAGGGCAAGGGGCATTGGCGCCCCATTTCCGCCTTGCTGAAGACGACCATTCTGGGTTCTTCCCAGGCGGCTACCGCAGCCGTGGTCACCGCCAAGGCGGCCAGCAGAAATAAAGCTCGAGCTATTTCTAGTTTCATCACTCCAACCCTTTGACAGCGCTGCCGAACTCCACGCGGTAAAAGTAGAGCAGCTTTTGCCATTCCGCCTCGTTCAGTGACGAATGGCGACGCAGTTGGCTTAAGTCGTTGCCGGCGGCACGACGGCAACTGATGCGGCGACGGCATTTTTCCAGGTCAAGCAACGCCACTTGAGCACTGGCCGAAGGGCCCTCGCCGGTTATCTTGACGAATACATGCTTGCCATAGAGGCAGCCGTGCTGCCAGTGGCCACGGTGCATCCGCGACAGGTTCCTGGCCAGGTCTTCCAGTACCTTGTCGTGCAGGGCCTGATCGTAACGCTCGCGTGCGCCGTCGGCGTACCAGCTGTCGATGTCGACGAACCCGTCCAGCGCCTTGCTGACCAATAATGCACGCCATTGATGCTGCGCATCGCGCTCGACCCCGCAGAACACGATATGCGGAACCCGGACACCCAACTGCTCGAAGCTGCTCAAGGCATCGAGTTCGCGCAGCACGGTGGGTCTGCCGAACGGATGCAGGATGCTGCGATAGATATGTCCGACCTGGCGCTTGGCGTACAGCATCTGGCCGCTTTCGTCACTGAGTCGCTGTACCCCGCTTTCCCCACCGCGCCGCTGGTTCGGCTCCTCGACCCACTCGCCCTGTTGGTCCCAGTAGTAATCGAACTGCGAAGACTGACCTCGCCCTGCCATCATGAACTGCTACCTCTTGCGCAATAGATATACTCGCCACATGGCGTAGAACGGCAGGAAGTCCAGGCGCTCCTGAATCTTGAACCCGGCCGAAACAAATTCTTCTTCAACGGTTTCAACGGGTAATACAAAGCGGTTCTGATAGGCGTCCCGCTCGTTGCGTGCGCCACGGCCCTGTTCGAGTTTCTTGCGGCGCCAGGCCTTGAAGTTGCCATCCACCCAGAGTGAAAGAATCACACTGTCTCGGCTTACCCGCTGGAACTCCGACAGAATGGCCCGGCGGTGAGCGGCCTCCCCAATGTGATGGAACAGCCGCATGCAGAAAATGTTGTCGACCGCGTTGTCCGGCAGATCGATGGCAAAGGCGCAAGTCTGCAAAGGCCGTACCCGCGCAACCACTTCCGGTGGTTGCGAGGCGCAGGCAGTTTCCAGCATTGCGGCGGAGTTGTCAGCGCCGATGATCACCCGATTGGCCTTTTCCGCAAGCAGTGGCCAGAAACGACCGGTGCCGGAGGGTAGGTCGAGCACCAGTCCCGGCTCTCCGGCAAGGGCCAGGGCACGTCGAGCCATCTGCTCATCGCGCTGGTGCGACAATCGACGAGCCAACCCATCCTGGTGCTTTTGAAAGTACTCGCGAGCATGTTGTTGATCGTACTTCTCGGAAAACTCTAGTTCGATGGGACTTCGCATCAGGCATCTCCTCAATCCAAGGCGCCACCTTAGAAAGCAGCGCGTTGGTATCCGGTCATGCCAATGTGAAAAATCTGTCATACGACAGAAGGCGCCTGCGTGGCGCGCTCCTGGCATGACAGATGCCAAGCGGCCGGCCTGCTAGTGCACTGGAGCGCCCTCTTGCTGCTGCTCGAGCTCAGGTTTGGGGTTGAGGTCAACCTGGAAACGGCAGCCATGGGGCAAGGTGGCGGTCAAGGTAACGCGCCAGCCCTGGTCATCGCAGATACGCTGTACCAGCGACAGGCCCAGGCCAAGACCCTCGCCCCTGCGTTCGTCGCCGCGCACGAATGGTCGGAACATTGCTTCGCGCTGCTCTTCCGGGATCCCCACGCCGCTGTCTTCGACGCTGAATCCATTGGCCTGCAGACTCAGGCGAATATAGCCATGGTCGGTGTAGTGCGCCGCGTTGCGTAGCAGGTTGCCCATCACCGATTGCAGGAAGGTCGAGTTGTACAGCACCGGGCTGGCACTGACCTGGCCATCGTAGTAAAGCGTCAGTCCCTTCTGTTCGATGGTATCGCGCCACACGCCGATCAGATCGTCGGCTACCTCCCTGAGCGTGGCGCGCGAAGCGATTGCGCCTTCATCGTGCTGCGCACGTGCCAGCATGAGGAAGGTCTTGACCAGCTCGCGCATTTCTTCGGTAGCCCGAGCGATACGTTCGACCTGATTGCGGGCACGACCGTCAAGCGCCGGGTTCTCCATCAACAGTTCGCAAGAAGTAGCCAGCACCATCAAGGGAGTACGCAGTTCATGGCTGACGTCGCTGGTGAACAGGCGTTCGCGTGTCAGGGCGTCACGCAGGCGACCGAGCGTGTCATCGAAGGCCACGGCAAGCTGGCCTACCTCGTCAGCGGCATAGTCCGGCGCCAGTGGTGGTGCCAGGCCCAGCAACTGATCGCGATGACGGACCTGGCGAGCCAGGCGAATCACCGGTGCCATTACTCGTCGCGCCAGTATCCAGCCCAGGAAGACCGCCAGCGCCAGGCTGAGCACGAAGCCCACCACGACGACCGCGAACAGCACTCGCTCACGTTCCTCGAAGTCGCTTTGGTCTTGCAACAGCACGTAATGTCGACCATCGACCACCTCGACCATGGCGTGATACGACAGCTGATCGCGGAAGACCTCATGAAAGCCGCGCTTGAGGTGCTGCAGGTCCTTGGGCAGTTCGAAATCGTCGCGGCCACCATTGAAGTAGAACAATTGGTCGGGACGAGGCCGATGACTCCAATCGCTGATACTGTCCATGCGCAGCAACCGCTGCAGGTCGCCACCCAGGACAGCGGAGATCAGACGCTCTTCGACCAGATGGACGGTCGCAACGATACCGAAGGCAAAGGCGCCGGCCACCAGGGCGCTCATCAGTGCGAAGGCGATGATGATGCGTTGGGCGAGGCTTTGCTTAAACTCCATCACGACCCTCGGCGAGGCGATAGCCGACGCCATGTACGGTGTGCAGCAAGGCTTTGTCGAACGGTTTGTCGATCACCTGGCGCAACTGGTGGACATGGCTGCGCAGGCTGTCGCTGTCAGGGCAATCATCGCCCCACAAGGCTTCCTCCAAGACTTCACGGCGAAGCACATGCGGGCTCTTCTGCATCAATACCGCCAGCAGTTTGAGCCCGACCGGGTTGAGCTTGAGCGCGCGGCCTTGACGGCTGACCTCCAGGGTATCGAGGTCATAGTTCAAGTCGGCCACCTGCAGGAGACGGCGCCCGCCACCTTGGGCGCGCCGCAGGACAGCCTCGATGCGCGCGGCCAGTTCGGACAGGGCGAATGGCTTGAGCAGGTAGTCATCGGCGCCGGAGCGAAAGCCTTGCAGGCGGTCGTCCAATTGGTCGCGTGCGGTAAGCATGATCACCGGCGTGTCGCGACGAGCGTCCTCGCGCAGTCGCTTGCACAAGGTATAGCCGTCTATGCCCGGAAGCATGATATCGAGGACGATCAGGTCGTAATGTTCGGTTGCGGCCAGATGCAGGCCAGACAATCCATCCTGCGCACAGTCGACGGTGTAGCCTTTCATACCCAGATAATCGGCCAGGTTGGCCAGGATATCGCGGTTGTCTTCAACCAGTAGAATTCGCATCGTGGTCTCCAGTGCGGCGCGTTCATCGGCGCGGCAGGCGCAGCTTAAGGCCATCTGGCGGCTGCTGCCAGCATTTGAGAGACGCAGGCGTTCGGCTTGAGAGCGCTCTTGGGATCGAGCGCTGTCTGGACGGTGCTTGCCAGTGGGTGCGCAGCGCCTATAAAAAAGCCCCGCACAAGGCGGGGCTCTTCGGTGCAGCGGGTGAGGCTGGCTTACATCATGCCGCCCATGCCACCCATGCCACCCATACCGCCCATGTCAGGCATGCCGCCAGCTGCCTTGTCTTCCGGCAGATCGGCAACCATGGCTTCGGTGGTGATCATCAGGCCACCGATGGACGCTGCAGCTTGCAGGGCCGAACGGGTAACCTTGGCTGGGTCCAGGATGCCCATTTCGATCATGTCGCCGTACTCACCAGTGGCAGCGTTGTAACCGTAGTTACCGGTACCTTGCTTGACCTTGTCGGCAACCACGCTTGGCTCGTCGCCGGCGTTGGCGACGATCTGGCGCAGTGGCGATTCGATAGCGCGACGCAGCAGGGAAATACCGACGTTCTGGTCTTCGTTGTCGCCTTTGAGGTCGACAATCGCAGACAGCGCACGAACCAGGGCAACACCGCCGCCAGGTACCACGCCTTCTTCGACGGCTGCGCGGGTAGCGTGCAGGGCGTCTTCAACGCGGGCTTTCTTCTCTTTCATCTCGACTTCGGTGCCAGCACCGACCTTGATCACGGCAACACCGCCAGCCAGCTTGGCCAGACGCTCTTGCAGCTTCTCACGGTCGTAGTCCGAAGAGGTTTCTTCGATCTGGGCACGGATCTGCTTGACGCGTGCTTCGATGTCGCCTTCAACGCCGGCACCGTCGATGATGGTGGTGTTTTCCTTCGACAGGGTAACGCGCTTGGCGTTGCCCAGGTGCTCCAGAGTAGCCGATTCCAGGCTCAGGCCGATTTCTTCGGAGATCACGGTACCGCCGGTCAGGACAGCGATGTCCTGCAGCATGGCCTTGCGGCGATCGCCGAAGCCAGGTGCCTTGACGGCTGCGACCTTGACGATGCCACGCATGTTGTTGACGACCAGGGTGGCCAGAGCCTCGCCTTCGACGTCTTCAGCCACGATCAGCAGCGGACGGCCAGCCTTGGCAACGGCTTCCAGAACCGGCAGCAGTTCGCGGATATTGGAGATCTTCTTGTCGACCAGCAGCAGCAGCGGGCTGTCGAGCTCGGCCACCATGGTGTCCGGCTTGTTGATGAAGTACGGAGACAGGTAGCCACGGTCGAACTGCATGCCTTCGACGACAGACAGTTCGTTTTCCAGGCCCGAACCTTCTTCAACGGTGATCACGCCTTCCTTGCCGACTTTTTCCATGGCTTCGGCGATGATGTCACCGATGGAGTTGTCGGAGTTGGCGGAGATGGTGCCGACCTGAGCGATGGCCTTGGAGTCGGCGCATGGCTTGGACAGGTTCTTCAGCTCGGCGACGATGGCGATGGTCGCCTTGTCGATGCCGCGCTTGAGGTCCATCGGGTTCATGCCGGCAGCGACAGCCTTCAGGCCTTCGTTGACGATGGACTGAGCCAGGACGGTAGCGGTGGTGGTGCCGTCACCCGCAGCATCGTTGGCCTTGGAAGCGACTTCCTTGACCAGCTGGGCGCCCATGTTCTCGAAGGCGCACTTCAGCTCGATTTCCTTGGCAACGGAAACGCCGTCCTTGGTGATGGTCGGCGCGCCGAAGCTCTTAGCCAGGACCACGTTGCGGCCTTTCGGGCCCAGGGTCGCTTTTACCGCGTCAGCCAGGACGTTGACACCAACGAGCATTTTCTTGCGGGCGGAATCGCCGAATTTTACGTCTTTAGCAGCCATGATCGTTTAATCCTTGAATACTTTGGAATAACGGGAAACCAGGGGAATCAAGCTTCGACGACAGCGAGAATCTCGTTCTCGGCCATCACCAGCAGGTCTTCGCCGTCCACTTTCACAGTGTTGCTACCCGAGTACGGGCCGAAAACCACCTTGTCACCCACTTTCACGGCCAGCGCACGGACTTCGCCGTTGTCGAGGATGCGACCGGTACCTACGGCGACGACTTCGCCACGGTTAGGTTTTTCAGCGGCCGAACCCGGCAGGACGATACCGCCAGCGGTTTTCGATTCTTCTTCGCTGCGACGGATGACTACGCGGTCATGCAGAGGACGAAGCTTCATTGTCGATCTCTCCCAATTGTGGTTTTCATCGGCCGGTGTCGACACCGGCGAGTTGATGCTTTCCGGCGATGCCGGTGGAGGCCCGCACGGGGCGAACCTCCTTTGTCATGTCTGGTGAGTTCACCAGAAACCTTGCGGTGACCCATACATGAGGTCGCCGGAAGCGATTACAAGGCTTGCCCTGCAAAAATTTTCACTACCGGCGCCCCTGAATGAAAACGGCCCTGCAAGGGGCCGCTTCAAGAAAGACACCGCCGGATTCAGGAGTCGCGGCGCTTGTACTCGCCTTCGATCACGTTGGGTCGTTGTGGAGATTGGCCGGGCTGAGGGTTCAGCGGATCGTCACGAAACGCGCGCTGGCGCATGGCCTGGGCCTCGGCGCGCTCGCCGAGCTTGCGCGCCAGCAGGCGACGGGTGACCGGCAGCAGACAAACCAGCCCGAGCACATCGCTGATGAAGCCTGGGATCAGCAGCAGGCCGCCGGCCATGGCCAGCATCAGACCCTGGAACATGTCCTGGGCTGGCAGCTCGCCGCGCTGCAGGCTCTCACGCGCGCGCAGCGCGGTTGCCAACCCGGCGACACGTATCACCAGCACGCCCAGGGCAGAGCCTGCGATGATCAACAGCAGCGCGGGGAAAAAGCCTATCGAGGCGCTGACTCTCACGAAAACGAAGAGCTCCAGCACCGGAAAAATCAGAAACAGCAATAGAAAGACACGCATCAAGGGTTCCTCAGCGGAAGATGACCTTCCTGTAAGACCTCAAATGGTTGCGATCACTCGCTATTTCAACCCTCGGATGCCAACGCGGTGGGCCAATGATCCGCGCGAGCCAGGAGAACCAAGGCCTCCCGGACTTGTGTCGGCGTATTGCAGATACTCGGGAAGGGCAGCCAATGGATCGCCTGACCGATACGCAGGTGCATGCCTTCGCTGTCGAGACCGACCATCCGCGCGGCCGTGCTGCGCGGCAGATCGGCCAGTTCCACATAGTGGGCGATCGCATTGGCATGGTCACTGTTCATATGCTCGATCATGCTCGCCTCGGACTGTCCGGCAAACGGATTGGCCAGGGTGACCTGGTCGAGCCAGTGAATCGCGCCGAAGCCGCCGATATAACGGTGGCGAATCGGTTCGAGCACCCAGAAATCGAAATCATGGGCCTTGTGGTAATCGGCGGCCTCGGGGAAGTAACGGTAATAGCGTGCGGCAGCCGCCTCGATCGCCGCTTCGTCCTCGAGCTTGCGCGCCTGCGTCATCACGGTAAGACGACCTACCGCCTGGATATCTTCGGCCTCGCGCTCGCCTACCAGCAGCGAGCACTTGGCATCTTTCTGGAGGTTATGGGTGTGCTGGGCGATCCGGCTGATGAGAATCAGGGGATGACCTACAGCGTCCAGGCAATACGGAACGACCGAACCGAACGGAAACCCCGGCATGGACTTGGAGTGGGTCGAGAGCACTCCGCGATATTCCTTCAGCAGCAGCTCCCGAGCGGGACGAATGGCATTCTCACTCACTACACACCTCACATTGGCTCCAAGCGGCACGTCCATAAGCTACAAGAAAAAGCACTGACAGCGACACCGCTATCGAGGATGCCACTGTGGTTTTCATGCAGCCTGCCGCTCGACTCCAAGCGCGAAAGGACGTGTTACCAGGCGACCCCAAACCCTGCGGTATAGCGCGTCTTGTCCAGATCGCTGTCGCGGGTGCCACTGATGAAGTCCTTCTCGGCCTTGAGATTGAGCGAGGCCCACTCGGTGACCTTGTAGCGCAGGCCGACTTCGGCATCGAGCGAGTAATCGGCGACATTGCCGATCGGCTTGCCCAACTCGCCATTGGTGAACAGTTCGACGGTCTTGCCGATGAGGTAGCGGTTGTAGTCCCATTTCACTGCGACGGCGTAGAAGTTGTCCTTGCCGCCGTCGGCATATTCGTAATCGGTGCGGTTGACCAGCGAGCCCAGGGAGAAAGCGCCCAGCTCGTCATCCCAGAACTGGTAGCCGGGGCCGGTACCGAGGGTGCGCTGGCGAGCAAGGTCCTCGACATGGTCGCGCGTATAGGCCGCCCGTCCCTGCCAGAACCACTTATCGGTAATGAAGCGGTCGATGGCGTATTCGGCGCTCCAGTTGTTGGTCGTGGTGACATCGTCCTTGGTCTCACGGTTGTATTCGCCCTCGGCATTGTGCCGCCAGCGCCCGTGGCGGGCCGTGGTCTTGAACCCGATATCGTAGTCGTCCGTGTCGTTTTCGGCACGCTTGTAATCCAGTGCCAGATCGACATTCCCTTTCCACACCAGGTCTTCGACCACAGGCTTGGGCTTCATGATCTGGGCGATGCTGGCGAGCTCGACGGTCTTGGGGGCGTCACCATTGGCCAACGTGACCTTGCCCGGTTCAGCGGCATGCAGCGACTTGGCGCGCTCACCGTTGTAGGCATCCTGCTTGACCAGCAACTCCTGGTCGCTCTCCAGGGTCTTGACCTCTTTCCAGTCCAAGGAAACGGCGCCACCATAGGTGGTCTGCAGCAACAGCTTGCCGCCATCGAAGACCGTGATCTTGCCGCTCAGCTTGTCACCATTCTTCATCCATACGGTGTCGGCAAGGGCGGGGGAGCAGATGGAAGCAACGGCAACACACAACAAAGCTCTAGAATACATAGACTGACTACGGGTTCGGTTTGACGAAAAAGCCGGGCATTATCCAGATACCTACGACCAGAGCAAGGACAGACCGGACCTATGCCGACGAGTTCAATTCTCACTTGCGCCTGCGATTGCGCCTGTTTCGTCCACATCCCAGGGATCCCGTGATGTGTGCGGCACCGCGACTGACGACCGATGAGGCCGAGGCCCGACGAATGGCACTGTATTCGGTGCTCGGACAGATCCCGAGCGGCCGAGTGGTCAGCTATGGCCAGCTCGCCGAACTGGCGGGGTTCAGGCAAGCGGCACGCTGGGTCGGTCGTACGCTCGGCCAGTTGCCGGCCGATACCCGTCTCCCCTGGCATCGTGTACTCGGCGCCAACGGCCGACTGAGCCTGGCCCTCGGTACGCCCGGTGGCGACGAACAGCGCGCCAGACTACGTGCCGAAGGGGTCGGCGTGCACAATAATCGTGTGGATATGACGCGCCATGGCTGGCGTCCGATGGAGTACAGCGGTTAGAGTGCGCGCTTTGTTTTCGTAAACTTGAGGCAGATGTTGGCCCATGCCCCGTAAAACCTGGCGCGCTGCGCTCGCTGCCTATGCCAGCCCGTCAACCTTGGTCCTGTTGCTGCTCGGCTTCGCCGCCGGCCTCCCCTACATGCTGGTGTTCTCGACGCTATCGGTCTGGTTGCGCGAGGCGGGAGTAGCCCGCGAGACCATTGGCTATGCCAGCCTGATCGGCTTGGCCTATGCCTTCAAATGGGTCTGGTCACCCCTGCTCGACCAATGGCGCCTGCCGGTGCTCGGGCGGCTGGGTCGCCGCCGCTCATGGCTGCTGCTGTCCCAGGTGCTTGTGGTTGTCGGCTTGATTGGCATGGGCCTGTGCGATCCGCAAAGGCATCTCTCCTGGTTGATCGCCCTGGCGGTGCTGGTGGCATTCGCCTCGGCTACCCAGGACATCGCCGTCGACGCCTACCGCTTGGAGATCGCCGACGACCAGCGCCAGGCCGCCCTCGCCGCCAGCTACATGGCCGGCTACCGGATTGCCGCACTGCTCGCTACCGCCGGTGCATTGTTCTTTGCCGAGTGGTTCGGCTCCACCGGCTTCAGCTACCTGCACCAAGCCTGGACGGGCACCTACATGCTGTTCGGCGTGCTGATGCTGCCCGCGGTGTTCACGACCCTGGTGATGCGAGAACCACCGGTGCCGTTGCGCACCCAGCTATCGGCCGCGCGCTATGGCCTGAGCCACCAACTGGCTTCGGTATTCGTCCTGATCGTCCTGCTGGTCTCGGTACCGGCGATGTTCACCCAGCTGTTCAACACCGATTGGGCCAGCGTCGTGCTCGGCACCGCGACACCGCTGGACCTGCTTATGGAAGACCGCGCCTTCCTGCGAGCGATCCTCTATATCAGTCTGTCCTGGGCCTGCCTGTCGTCCATGGGGCGCCGCGGTCTCGCGCCGGTGCTGACACCGATCAACGATTTCATCGCGCGCTATCGCTGGCAGGCACTGTTGCTGCTCGGTCTGATCGCGACCTATCGCATGTCGGACACCGTCATGGGGGTGATGGCCAACGTGTTCTACATCGACCAGGGCTTCACCAAGGATCAGATCGCCAGTGTCAGCAAGATCTTCGGCCTGATCATGACCCTGGTCGGCGCTGGCGCCGGTGGCCTGCTGATCGTGCGCTTCGGGATCATGCCGATCCTGTTCATCGGCGGCGCGGCGTCTGCGGCAACCAACATCCTGTTCCTGATGCTGGCCGACATGGGGCCGAACCTGCAGATGCTGATCGTGACCATCTCGCTCGACAACTTCAGCTCGGGCCTGGCCACCTCGGCGTTCGTGGCCTACTTGTCGAGCCTGACCAACCTGAAGTTCTCGGCGACCCAATACGCCCTGCTCAGCTCGATCATGCTGCTGTTACCGCGCCTCATCGGTGGCTACTCAGGCGTCATAGTCGAGAAATTCGGTTATCACGACTTCTTCCTCATCACTGCCCTGCTGGGCGTGCCGACCTTGATCCTGATCGCCCTGCAGTGGCGACAGGACAATGGCCGCGGCAAGCAGGTGCCGGCCGAGCAGACCGCTACCGACCAGACTTGAGCACGCAAGTGGCTACCCCGCGGTAGCCCCTTGAGCGTCTCGTGCCTTGGCTCCGAGCATTGCCCACAATGGCACCAGGGCCAAGGCGCCGGCCACACCCGCGGCCACGGCAAAGTGCAGCAGGCTCGCGCCGGCACCGAGCATGGCAAGCACGACACCGCCCAGCCCCAACAGCGCAATGGTAATCATGCCGAGCATCGCCGACACGAGTCCCTTGCTCTGGTCGCTGGCGAACAGCGTCATGCGATACAGCACGGCGTTGGCAATACCCAGCCCCAAGGCGTAAAGAGAAAGTCCCGCGACGAGACTCGTCACCGTCGACCAGCACCACGTGGCGACGACCATGCCTACCAGGCCTATCAGGTAAGGCCAGAGAGCACCCTGTACCAGGCTTGGCAGCGGATAGCGGTCAGCGATACGGTTGATGATCAGGTTACCCAGGATCAATCCGCCAAAGACCGGAAGCTGCCACAACGCATAGGCCATGGTGCTCAGTCCTTCGTCGGCGATCAGCAGCACGGGGGACAGGCCGATCCAACCGATCAGCGGCAGGCTTACCAGCCCAAGCGCGGTACTACCGGCGACGAAGCGTCGATTGGACAGCAGCTGGCCATAGCCCTTGAGCAGGGGTACCAGTTCGATAGGTGTGAAGGACAGGCGCGTGCCATCGCGGCGCTCGACGCCCAATGTCTCGGGCATCAAGCGATAGAGCGCCACCCAGGTCAGCACGGCACCGCCCGCGAAGGCAAGGAACAGCCAGCGCCAGTCCAGCCATTGCAGCATCAAGGTTCCGACCAGGGGACCGAGCAGCGGCGAGAGCATGGCAATGTTGGCCAGCAAGGCCATCATGCGCACTGCGTCACCTTCGCTGAATGCCTCGTTCAAGGCCGGATAGCTGACCGTGACCACGAAACCCAGGCCGATACCCTGCAACAGACGCAACAGGTTGAACATGCCGATATCGTGAGCCCAATAGGTCGCCAGGCATGCCACGCCGAAGAACGCGCAACCGACCAGCAGCAGCGGCCGCCGACCATAACGGTCGGCGAGCGGCCCGATCAGCCATTGCAACACGACGCCACCCAGCAGGTAGAGGTTGAGGGCGTGCGGAATGTACTCCGGGCTGGCCTTCAATTCGGCGACCACCACCGGCATGGCGGGCATGACCGCGTCGCTGGCCAGGTAGGTCAGCAACTCGAACAATGCCAGGATCAATGCGAAACCTAAGGCTCGCCGGGGCGTGATATGCAGTAAAGGTGTCATGAGACTCGGGCCGAAGCGGGCTGACCTGGCCACTCGCAGGACAGGCCAAGGATGATTGAGAACACAGGGTGCGTTGCCAGGCAGATGCCGGAATGATGCTCGGTCGTGCCAAGCGGGGACCTTGAGGGCCGACAGTATGCCGTGCTCCAGGCCATCCCTCCAGCACATGAGCCGGTTGGCATGGCGCGTAGGCTGCACAGGAGCCGCGACGAGCAACGATGCGTTTCGGGGAAGTTTCGGATTGAACGGGCCGACCAGGCCTGAAGCCAGGATGGAAATCAGGGCATTGATCGAGAACGGATGACGTCCTGCCAGTATCCGGATGGACAGGGGCCACGCAGCGATGCCTACCGGCATGCGCTGCGTGGCCCCTGTGACCGGAAGCCGTGTTGCGGTCTGACAGCCGCAACTTTACTGTGTGGCGGCTTCCTGCGCGGGAGCTTCCTGCACGACACGAATCACCCGCTGCGGGAACGGAATGTCGATGCCTTCGGCCTTGAGACGGTCACGGGTCTGCTCGTTGAGCATGAACATCAAGCCCCAGTAGTCGGGCGTCTTGACCCAGACTCGCAGGGAGACGGTGATCGAGCTGTCACCCAGCTCGGAAACCACCGCCTGCGGCGCAGGCTCTGGCAGCACCCGCGGGTCCTTGGCCAGCTCGAGCAACACGCCGCGGGCCTTCTGCAGGTCCGCTTCGTAATCCACGCCGACGTTGAACACCACCTGTCGGGTCGGCTGACGGTTGTAGTTGGTGATGATGCCGTTCGACAGGCTGCCGTTGGGCACGATCACCGTCTTGTTGTCACCGGTACGCAGTACGGTATGGAAAATCTGGATGCTGTCGACGGTACCGCTGACACCCTGCGCCTCGATCCAGTCACCCAGGCGGAACGGCCGGAACAGCAGGATCAGCACGCCACCGGCGAAGTTCGCCAGGCTGCCCTGCAGAGCCAGGCCGATGGCCAGGCCGGCGGCACCGATGGCAGCCACGAAGGAGGTGGTCTCGATACCGATCATCGATGCCACGCTGACCAGCAGGAGAATCTTGAAAATGATGTTGGCGAGGGTGCTGATGAAGCTCTGCAGCGCCGCATCGTCGTTGCGCAGGTGAACCAGCCTGCCCAGACGCTGACTGACCCTGTTGGTGACCCACCAGCCGATAGCCAGGGTCATCAGCGCCAGCAGCACACGGCTGCCGTATTCCATGATCAAGGGAATCCACGTCTGCGACGTCCTGACCAGCTGATCGACTTCAGCATTCAAATCCATATTCATCTCCTGATGCCAAGCGGCTAGAAACAAGAAAACATGCCGCAGTGGTTGCAGCCTTCACAGGAACCTGGGACATCGTCATGCAATCCCGGTTCCTGGAGAACGAGCGCATCAGTCACGGAAGTTGTTGAACTGCAGCGGCATGTCGAACTCTTTGGCACGCAGGGCGGCAATGGCTTCCTGAAGGTCATCGCGCTTCTTGCCGGTGACGCGTACCTGTTCGCCCTGAATGGCTGCCTGCACCTTGAGCTTGGCATCCTTGATGTGCGCGACGATCTTCTTCGCCAACTCCTTGTCGATGCCCTCGCGGAACTTGGCTTCCTGTTTCATTTCCTTGCCGGACGCATAGGCATCCTTGACCTCCAGACATTTGACGTCGATCTTGCGCTTGACCAGTGCCAGGCGCAGGATCTCGATCATCGCCTCGAGCTGGAAGTCGGCTTCGGCAGTCAGCAGCACGGTCTGTTCCTTGTCCTTGAACTCGAAACTGCCCTTGCCCTTGAGGTCGTAGCGGCGGTCCAGTTCCTTCACCGCGTTTTCCACCGCGTTGGTCACTTCGTGCTTGTCCAGTTCCGATACCACGTCGAACGAAGGCATGGTGTGTCTCCAAAAAATAAAGTCGCACCCGCTTCGAGACGTATCGCCCTGCCCAGGCAAGGACAACCGACCCTTGGCGATGGAGCGCGACAGGTTTGACGGTTAAAATGCGGGCTCATTATAAACGGTTGCGAAAGGCAGATGAGCAGCACCTGGCATATTCTCGGCGCCGGCAGCCTGGGCAGCCTCTGGGCCTGCCGTCTGGCCCGCGCGGGCAAGGCGGTCCGCTTGATCCTGCGCGATCCTCGGCGACTGCAGGCCTATCAGCGCACAGGAGGGCTGACCCTGGTCGAGCAGGGCCAAGCCAGCCATTATGCGATCCCTGCGGAAACGGCCGATGCCGTCGGGCCGGTCCACCGAGTGCTGATCGCCTGCAAGGCGTATGACGCAGCTCCGGCCATCGCCCGCCTCGCGCCACGCCTGGCAGACGATGCCGAGCTCATCCTGCTGCAGAACGGCCTGGGCAGTCAGGACGAGGTCGCCGAGCAGGCGCCTGGTGTACGGTGCATCTTCGCCTCCAGCACCGAAGGCGCATTTCGTGAGGACGACTGGCAAGTCCAGTTCGCCGGGCATGGCACGAACTGGCTGGGCGATCCGATCAACCCGGCCATGCCTGAGTGGTTCGATGACTTGGCCGAGGCCGGCATCGCCGCGCAGTGGTCGGTCGACATCCTCGCAAGGCTATGGCGCAAGCTGGCGCTCAACTGTGCGATCAACCCCTTGACGGTGCTCTACGACTGCCGTAATGGCGGTCTGCTCGAACACAGCTGCGAAGTCACCATCCTGTGCACCGAGCTTGCCGAGCTGTTGCGTTGCTGTGGCCAACCCGAAGCGGCAGTGGATCTGGCCGAAGAAGTGCGTCGGGTGATCCAGGCGACCGGCAACAACTATTCTTCCATGTACCAGGATGTCCGCGCTGGTCGGCGCACCGAAATCCACTACCTGCTCGGCCATGCATGTCGCACGGCCGCTCGTCATGGCCTGGCGTTGCCGCATGTGGAACGCCTGCACCGGCGTCTGGTCGATAGCCTGCAGGCGCGAGGATTGCCCCGCGACTGACGGCGGCGCTACCCTGCCCTTTCATCCCAACGAGTGGACATCGCCTTGCCCATGACCCTGCGCCAACGCCTGGAAAATCTCCCGGTCGGGCAGAAACTGCTGGCGGCGCTACTGGTGCTGCTGGTCACCATTCTGCTGGTCGCCAACCTCACCTTTATCAGTGCCGCCTACTGGATCACCCAGGAAAGCATGGCGCCGCAGGCCCTGCAGACCATCGGCCGACTGATCTCCACGCCTCAGCTGGCGATGCGCGCAGGTGAATCGCCGGAGGCGGCCACGGCGTTGCTCGAGGAGCTGGACAGCTACTCGCCGCTGCGCGCAGCGGCACTCTATGGCAGCGACGGTCGCATGCTCGCCCAGCTGCAGCACGGTGAAGCGCTGCCGTTGCCCAAGCGCTATCGCAATATCGAAGGGTGGCGCCTGACCGAATTTCGCAGTACCCAGCTGATCCCCTTGCCGAAGCGCGGCAGCCCGCCGTCGCATCTGTTGCTGGTCGCCAGCAGCGAGCTGCCAACTGCCTTCTACACCGGCACACTGACTGCGAGCCTGGGCATCCTGGTGTTCGGCATCTTGCTATGGGTCGTCATTGCACGGCAGATCAAGCGCTTGATCACTCAGCCGATCAACCAGCTCGAGGAGCTGACCCGCCAGGTCACGCGCGAGGAGAGCTATGCACTGCGCGCCCTGCGCGGCAACGATGATGAAATCGGCAGCCTGGCGGAGGCGTTCAACACCATGCTGTCGCGCATCGAGGCCCGTGAGCAGCAGCTCAAGCGCACACGCGACGAGTTCCAGCACGCCTATGACCAGGCCCAGGGGCTGGCCGAGGAAACCCGCCATACCAATCGCAAGCTGGAGCTGGAAGTCCAGGTGCGCAGCAAGATCGAGAAAAAGCTCACGGGCTTCCAGAACTATCTCAACAGCATCATCGATTCGATGCCTTCAGCTTTGATCGCACTCGACGAGCTGCTCTATGTCACCCAGTGGAATCACGAAGCTACCGTGCTTTCCGGCACGCCGCTGGACGAGGCACTCAACCAGCCGATCTTCATCGCCTTCGAACCGCTCAGGCCATTCCTGCCACAACTCAAGCAGAGCGTGGAGAAACACCAGGTGGCGAAGATCGAGCGGGTAACCTGGACCAAGGCCGATGAAGTTCGTCACTACGCGCTGACGTTCTACCCCTTGATGGGCGGCGGCGGACGCGGGGTGGTGATCCGCATCGACGACATTACCCAGCGCCTGTCGCTGGAAGAGATGATGGTGCAGTCGGAAAAGATGCTGTCGGTAGGCGGGCTGGCTGCCGGCATGGCCCATGAGATCAACAACCCGCTGGGCGCCATCCTGCACAATGTTCAGAACATTCGTCGACGCTTGTCGGCGGATCTTCCTCGCAACCAGGAACAAGCCGACGAATTGGGTATCGACCTGGCAACGGTCAACCGCTACCTGCAGAGTCGCGAAGTGCCACAGCTGCTCGACGGCATCCAGCAGGCCGGTGCGCGCGCCGCGAAGATCGTCACCCACATGCTCAGCTTCAGCCGTCGCAGCGATCGCCAGCTGGTGCCCTGCGACCTGCCGGCACTGATCGATCAGGCGGTCGAGATCGCCGGCAGCGATTTCGACCTGGCGATCGGCTTCGACTTCAAGGGCCAGGCGATCATCCGCCAGTTCGATCCGCGTTTGGGGCCGGTACCCTGTACTGCCAACGAACTGGAGCAGGTGCTACTCAACCTGCTCAAGAATGCCGCTCAGGCCATCCATCAACGACCCGACGGCAGTGAGCCGGGACAGATCATCCTGCGCACTCGACTCAACCCGCCTTGGGCGGAAATCCAGGTCGAGGACAACGGCGTGGGCATGCCCGAAACCGTGCGCAAACGTACCTTCGAGCCCTTCTTTACCACCAAGGAAATCGGCCAGGGCACAGGCCTCGGACTCTCCGTGTCGTATTTCATCATTACCAACAACCACAAGGGGCAGATGGAAGTGCAGTCGACGCCCGGCCAGGGTACCTGCTTCACGCTACGCCTGCCCCTCAGCCCACCGGTGCCTGGCGCGCCGGATAAGAAGGAGCCATGACCATGGGTTTTCGCCTGTCGAAGATCTACACCCGCACCGGAGACAAAGGCGAGACCGGCCTGGGGGACGGACGTCGCGTACCCAAGGATCACCCACGCATCGAGGCCATCGGTGAAGTCGACAGTCTCAACAGCCAGCTCGGCCTGTTGCTGGCGGGGCTTACCGAACAGGGGTTGAGTGAGGTCGTCGAGGTGCTCGCGCCTTGTCAGCACCGCCTGTTCGATCTGGGCGGAGAGCTGGCGATGCCGTCTTACCGTGCCTTGGATCAGGCCGAGATCGAGCGCCTGGAAACGGTCATCGACCGCTGGAACGAAGAAATGGGCCCCCTGGAGAACTTCATCCTGCCCAGCGGTTCGGCATTGGTAGCCCAGGCCCATGTGTGCCGCAGCCTTGCCCGTAGCGCCGAGCGGCGTTGCCAGCAACTCAATGCCCTGGAGCCTCTGGAAGGCGTCGGCCTGGCTTACATCAACCGTCTCTCGGACCTGCTGTTTGTCGCTGCCCGAATCATCGGCAGACGCCAAGGCGTGCCTGAAGTCTTGTGGCAGGCCGCGGAGAAGCCCTGACATCGAGGGTGTCCAGGCTGCCGTGCAACCCGCTGCAAACTTCGCCAACCGCCTGCGTGCGGGGCGCTACGGTAAGCGGCTGAGGCTAATCACGCCACGCCGTGTCAGACATCCGGCCAGAATGCCCGTATTCCCGCCACACCTTGTGCGCCTGCCTGCCTGGCGCGCTCGCGCTCGGCCGGACCGACACCTCCCAGGAAGAACACCGGTTGCCTGGCATTGGCAATCAATCGCGTCGCCTCTTCCCATCCCAAAGGCGCAGCCTCGGGATGGGTTTGCGTCGCCTGCACCGGCGACAAGGTCACGAAGTCGACCCCCATCCGCTCGGCCAGGGCCAGCTCTTCGACACCGTGACAGGAAGCCGCCAACCAGCGCTCCCTGGGAAACGGTCGGCCCTTGGCGGCGTACTTGCGCAACTGTTCGGCCGTCAGGTGCCACCCGGCCGACGGGAAATCACCCAACCATTCCAGCGGCCCCTTGAGCATCAGTTGCGCCTTGCCGGCGCACAGACCGACAGCGTCCACGGCGACGTCGCGGTACTGGGGATCGTACATGTTGGGCGCGCGCAGCTGGATCAGCTTGATGCCGGCCGCGACAGCCGCGCGAATCCCGCGCAGCAGCTCCGGCACTCCCAGCCCATCCGGCGTGATCAGGTACTGATCAGGCAATCGCGCGGCGGCGACGATGGGTTTGTTGGCTTCGGGGAAGGTGTACTGTGGCAGCTCCCTTGACGTTACCCACGCCAAAGGCTGGCCTTCGGCGCCATGAGGCTCGCCGGTGAAGCCATCGACCTCCTGGACATCCAGCAGGACCTGCTTGTCCGGATAATCGTGACTGATCTTGATCAGTGGTCGCGACCGGGTGACTTCGATGCCGAGCTCTTCGCGCAATTCGCGTGCAAGCGCCTGTTCGATGGACTCCCCGTCCTCCACCTTGCCGCCGGGAAACTCCCACAGGCCACCCTGGTGCTGGGTATCGGCACGGCGGGCAATCAGGATGCGTCCGTCATCACCGCGGATGACGGCCGCTGCAACATGGATCCTCTTCAACTTGCACGCTCCGCCAGCCCGGCCTGCCGCCAGGCCTGGAAGGCCGGCCATTGGTAGATGGTTTCGATATAGGCAGCAGCATGCGCGGGGACGTTTACCCGATAGGTACGCAGCCGTACGGCCACCGGGGCGAAGAAGGCATCGGCCAGGCTCGGTTCACCGAACAGGAACGGACCACGTTGACCTCCTGCCAAGTGGCACTCGTTCCACAGGGCGACAATCCGGTCGATATCGACCTGGACGTCGAGGGGCATGTTTTCAAGCGCCTCGTCACGCGACAGGTCGAACGGCATATGCGTGCGCAAGGCCATGAAGCCGCCATGCATCTGCGCGCAGGCCGAACGCGCCTGAGCGCGCGCGGCGATATCGGCAGGCCACAAGTGTACTTCGGGATGACGCTCGGCCAAGTATTCGGCAATCGCCAGCGAGTCGGCGATCATGCCGTGCTCGGTCTTCAGCAAGGGAACCTTGCCGGTCGCGGAATAGGCCAGCAGGCGCGCGCGCGTATCAGGCTGCCTGAGTCTGACCAGGGTTTCCTCATAGGGGACGCCAGCCAGTTCGAGAGCCAGGGCGCCACGTAGCGACCAGGAAGAGTAAAGCTTGTCGCCGATGATCAGGTGATAGCTCATGGTACGCTCCATCGATGTTTGGGAAAGGCAGGGGCCATGGCAAGCCCGTCGCCGGCACGCTCCCCGGCAGGAGGCAGGAAGCGCGCCGACGGGACGATCAGTCGATCAAGTCCGGTATTCGGCGTTGATCTTCACGTACTCATGGGACAGGTCGGTGGTCCAGATGGTCTCGCTGCACTGCCCACGGCCCAGTTCGATACGAATGGTGATCTCTTCCCGAGCCATGACCGCGCTGCCCTGCTCTTCGGTATAGCTCGCGCTGCGACCGCCCTTGCTGGCGATGCAGACATCGCCCAGGTAGACGTCGATCAGGCTGACATCCAGCTCCGGCACGCCCGCCCGGCCAACGGCGGCAAGGATGCGGCCCCAGTTCGGGTCGGAAGCGAACAGCGCGGTCTTGATCAGTGGCGAATGCGCCACCGCGTAGCCGACGTCCAGACACTCCTGGTGGTTGCCGCCGCCATTGACCTGGACGGTGACGAACTTGGTCGCGCCTTCGCCGTCACGGACGATGGCCTGCGCCACTTCCATGCAGACTTCGAAGACCGCCTGCTTGAGCGCCTGGAACAGCGCGCCCTCGGCCGCGGTGACTTCCGGAAGGTCGGCCTTGCCCGTGGCGATGAGCATGCAGCAGTCGTTGGTCGAGGTATCGCCATCGATGGTGATACGGTTGAACGACTTGTTGGCGCCATCCAGGATCAGATCCTTGAGCACGCCGGGGGCGACCTTGGCGTCGGTAGCGATATAGCCAAGCATGGTGGCCATGTTCGGGCGAATCATGCCCGCGCCCTTGCTGATGCCGGTGACCGTCACGGTCACGCCATCATGCTGGAACTGACGGCTGGCGCCCTTGGGCAGGGTATCGGTGGTCATGATGCCCGTGGCGGCTTGGGCCCAGTTGTCTTCCGAGAGATCGTCCAGAGCGGCCTGCAAGGCGCCTTCGATCTTCTCGACCGGCAGCGGCTCGCCGATCACACCCGTGGAGAACGGCAGCACGGCACTGGCGTCGATACCGGTCAGCTCGGCCAGCCGGGCACAGGTACGCTCGGCCGCGGCCAGGCCCGGGGCACCGGTACCGGCGTTGGCATTTCCGGTATTGGTCAGCAGGTAACGTACCGTGCCCTGGACACGCTGCTTGGCCAGGATCACTGGCGCCGCGCAGAATGCGTTGAGGGTGAACACTCCGGCCACGCTGGAGCCTTCGGCGCAGCGCATCACCACGACGTCCTTGCGCCCGGGGCGCTTGATGCCGGCAGAAGCGATACCGAGTTCGAAACCGGGAACCGGGTGCAAGGTTGGCAAAGGACCGAGACCAACAGCCATGAAAGCGCTCCTAGAAAAAATAAACCGTACCGGGTACGGCACTGCTTGAGATGGAACAACGCCGCGAAGGGAGAGACCTTTCGCGGCGCAGTGTTCAGTTATCGGCGTGAACCAGGGATGGATCGATCAATCGATCTGCCCGTGGCAATGCTTGAACTTCTTGCCCGAGCCACACCAGCAAGGTTCGTTGCGGCCCAGTTTCTGGTCGTTGCGCACGGGCGCGGTGGCGACGGCGACTTCAGCGCCCTCCTCCTGCACTTGCTCCGCGGCTTCCAGACCTGGCGCCTCGGCGTGCTGGAACTGCATGCGCTGCGCCAGTTCCTCGGCTTCGCGACGCAAGCGGACCTCTTCCTCTTCGGCATCCTCGCGACGCACTTGAACGTGCGAGAGAACGCGGATGGTGTCGCGCTTGATCGACTCCAGAAGCTCCTGGAACAGAGTGAAGGATTCGCGCTTGTACTCCTGCTTCGGGTTCTTCTGCGCGTAGCCACGCAGGTGAATACCGTGACGCAGGTGATCCATGGTCGACAGGTGATCTTTCCACAAGTCGTCCAGTACGCGCAGCAGGATCTGCTTCTCGAAGGTGCGCAGGGCCTCTTCGCCGGCCTGGTCTTCCTTCTCGTTGTAAGCCGTGACGATCTCTTTCAACAGGCGCTCGCGCAGGGTCTCCTCGTAGAGGTGATCGTCCTCGTCGAGCCATTGCTGGATCGGCAGCTTGACCGCGAAGTCGCTGGCCAGCGCAGCCTCCAGGCCGGCGACGTCCCACTGCTCGGGCAGCGATTGCGGTGGAATGTGCTGGCTGATGGTGGCATCGAGGACTTCCTGACGGAATTCGGTGATGGTGTCGCCGATGTTCTGCGCGGCCAGCAAGCTGTTGCGCATGTGGTAGATCACCTTGCGCTGCTCGTTGGCGACGTCGTCGTATTCGAGCAACTGCTTGCGGATATCGAAGTTGCGCCCTTCGACCTTGCGCTGGGCTTTCTCGATGGCGTTGGTGACCATGCGGTGCTCGATGGCCTCACCAGACTGCATACCGAGCGCCTTCATGAAGTTCTTCACCCGGTCGGAGGCGAAGATGCGCATCAAGCTGTCTTCGAGCGACAGGTAGAAGCGGCTGGAACCCGGGTCGCCCTGACGACCGGAACGGCCGCGCAGCTGGTTGTCGATCCGGCGGGACTCATGACGCTCGGAAGCGATCACGTGCAAGCCGCCCGACTCGATGACCTGCTGATGGCGTTTCTGCCAATCGGCCTTGATCTGGGCGATCTGCTCGGCGCTCGGGTTGTCCATGGCCGCCACTTCGACTTCCCAGCTGCCGCCCAGCAGGATGTCGGTACCGCGACCGGCCATGTTGGTGGCGATGGTCAATGCGCCCGGACGACCGGCCTGGGCGATGATCTCCGCTTCCTTCTCGTGGTACTTGGCGTTCAGGACCTTGTGATCGATACCTTCCTTCTGGAGCAGGTTCGACATGTGCTCGGAGGTCTCGATGGTCGCGGTACCGACCAGGATCGGACGGCCCTGGGCCATGCTTTCCTTGATGTCGGCAATGATCGCCTGGTACTTCTCTTCGGCGGTGAGGTAGACCAGGTCGTTGTGGTCCTTTCGCGCCAACGGCTTGTTCGGCGGGATGACCATCACGTCGAGGTTGTAGATCTGGGCGAACTCGAACGCCTCGGTGTCAGCGGTACCGGTCATGCCGGACAGCTTGTTGTAGAGACGGAAGTAGTTCTGGAAGGTGGTCGAGGCCAGGGTCTGGCTTTCGGCCTGGATGTTCAGGTTTTCCTTCGCCTCGATGGCCTGGTGCAGGCCCTCGGACAGGCGACGCCCCGGCATGGTACGACCGGTGTGTTCGTCGATCAGCAGGACCTGGCCGTCCTGGACGATGTATTCGACGTTGCGATGGAACAGCTTGTGGGCGCGCAGGCCGGCATAGACGTGGGTCAACAGGCCCAGGTTATGGGCCGAATACAGGCTCTCGCCTTCGGCCAACATGCCCGATTGCGCGAGCATCTCCTCGATGAACTGGTGCCCGGCTTCGTTGAGCTCGACCTGGCGGCTCTTCTCGTCGACCTTGTAGTGACCTTCCTGGGTCACTTCGCCTTCGACTTCCTCGATGTGCTGGACCAGGCGCGGGATCAGGCGGTTGATCTCGATGTAGAGCTTGGAGCTGTCTTCGGCCTGGCCGGAGATGATCAGCGGGGTGCGGGCTTCGTCGATGAGGATGGAGTCGACTTCGTCGATCACGGCGAAATTCAGCTCGCGCTGGAATTTCTCATCCAGGCTGAACGCCATGTTGTCGCGCAGGTAGTCGAAACCGAATTCGTTGTTGGTGCCGTAGGTGATATCGGCGGCATAAGCGGCGCGCTTCTCTTCCGGCGGCTGGAACGCCGAGATCACGCCCACGGTCAAGCCCAGGAACTCATACAGCGGACGCATCCAGTTGGCGTCCCGGCGAGCCAGGTAGTCGTTGACGGTCACCACATGGACGCCCTTGCCGGACAAGGCGTTGAGGTACACACCCAGGGTTGCGACCAGGGTCTTGCCTTCGCCGGTACGCATTTCCGCGATCATGCCCTCATGCAGGGTCATGCCGCCGATCAGCTGCACATCGAAGTGACGCATGCCCATGACACGCTTGCCGGCCTCACGGGCCACGGCGAACGCTTCAGGCAGCAATTGGTCAAGGGTTTCGCCTTTGGCCAGGCGCTCTTTGAACTCCGCGGTCTTGCCCCGCAGCTGCTCGTCCGAGAGCGCGACCATCTTCTCTTCGAAGGCATTGACGATAGCCACCGTCTTGAGCATGCGTTTGACTTCGCGCTCGTTCTTGCTTCCAAAAAGTTTTTTTAACAAAGGCGCAAACATATCGGCAGGATCTTCCACACGTAGGGATGGAGGGCGGCCCCGTGAGTCGCCCGTGCAGCCCTGAGGCCGCATGCGAACGAGCATTCTACCCGGAAACGATGGTGAGGAAAGCGGAGGATTTCCACGATACTGGCACAGCACTTTGACGGGGCTTTTCTAAGATAAGGGCTTTTCGCGCAAGTTCAAGGCATGGGAAATGAAAGCACACGCTCGCACGTGCCGAAGAGTCCTGAGCAGATCTGATAAGATGCGGTTTCTGTAACCTCTGGTGTCCCCTCATGGCCTACAAGCCCTCGCCTGCCCGGCCGCCAGCCGACCTGCTGCGTCAAAACCGACCACTGAAGCTGCTGCTCAACAAGGCGCAGCGCCTCGCGCACCTGCAGCGTTTGCTGGAGAGCCAGCTGCAACCGGCCGCTCGTGCCCATTGCCATGTGGCCTCATGGCGCGAAGGCACATTGCAGCTCGTGGTAACGGACGGACATTGGGCCACCCGGCTGCGTTACCAGCAAAAACGCCTGCAGCGCCAGTTGCAGGCATTGGAAGCTTTCGCCAATCTGCGCCGCATCCTGTTCAAGGTGCAACCGTCTTTGACACCCGCGCCTCGTCCGGGGCATGTCATCGAGCTGTCCAGCGACGCCGCCGAGAGTATCCGCCAGAGTGCCGAAGGGATCACTGATCCGAGGTTGCGAGAAGCCCTGGTAAGGCTGGCCGGGCATGCCCGGGACAAGGTGACGTCCAAGGGTTGATGAACTGCGCCCCAGATGCTGGTTTATGGCATGGCTCAGATCCATTTAGGAGATTCCATGGTGCATGGGAAGCCCTCTGTTGATTCCAGGCACCTTTGAGAACCGGCCCAACATCGACTCTGCTAGCGTGCACAGACCCAGGTGGGAGCTGGCTTGCCCTGCGATCGAGCCCACAGGGCTCGCCTGGTAATGAAGGCCGCTCTCTCAGCACGGAAGTCGTGGGCGCACTGGATGCAGGTAATCCACGCATCCACATCCACCAAGGTGAAAAGGGCATGGCGTTACCAGTCGAGCCCTGCGGCTCGATCGCAGGGCAAGCCAGCTCCCACCTGGGTCTGTGCAAGCTAGCAGAATCAGTGTTGGGCCAATTCACAAGGGTGCCTGGAATCAGCAGAGGACCTCCCATGCGCCCTAGAATCTCCGACACGGGTTTGAGTTACGCCACAGTGATAGAGAGATATTCAGCATCTGGGACGCAGCTCACTTTCCCATGGAAGCATCAACGCCTCCAAGTTACGCCGATTGAGATCCATATCGGCGCATTCCAGCTAGATAATCATCCGCAATCAAACTGGTGAGCACATGATCCTTCCCATGGCCATTCAGTTTCAGATAACGCCGGGCATAACCTTCGCGCTTCGCTCCCCCCTCGCTCAGCCAATAAAAAAGGCCACCGAAGGTGGCCTTAATGAACTAGAGAGTGTTCGAGCTTACACGGCCGCTACGGGACGCATGTAAGAGATCGGTGCCGTGCTGGCATCTTCGAAGGTAACCACTTCCCAGGCGTCCGTCTCGGCAATCAGCTTGCGCAGCAACTGGTTGTTCAGCGCGTGGCCGGACTTGAAGCCACGGAATTCGCCGATCAGGCTGTTGCCAAGCAGGTAGAGGTCACCGATGGCGTCAAGGATCTTGTGCTTGACGAATTCGTCTTCGTAACGAAGACCGTCTTCGTTCAGCACGCCGTCGGTGTCGACCACGATCGCGTTGTCGACGCTGCCGCCGAGTGCGAGGTTGTGCTTGCGCAGGTACTCGATGTCACGCATGAAACCGAAGGTACGCGCGCGGCTGACTTCCTTCACGAACGAGGTGCTGGAAAAATCCACGCTGGCGCTCTGGGTCCGGTTGTGGAAGACCGGGTGATCGAAGTCGATCTCGAAGCTCACCTTGAACCCTTCGAACGGCAGGAAGGTAGCGCGCTTGTCGCCGTCCTCCACTGTCACTTCGCGCAGGATACGGATGAACCTCTTGGCTGCGTCCTGCTCTTCCAGGCCGGCAGACTGAATCAGGAATACAAAGGGCCCCGCGCTACCATCCATGATAGGTACTTCGGATGCGGAGAGCTCGACGTAGGCGTTATCGATGCCCAGGCCAGCCATGGCCGAAAGCAGGTGCTCTACCGTATCGACCTTGACGTCGCCGGCAACCAGCGTCGTCGACATGGTGGTTTCACCAACGTTTGCCGCACGGGCCGGGATCTCGACCACAGGATCGAGGTCGGCACGGCGAAAGACGATGCCGGTGTCCACGGGCGCTGGCTTGAGGGTCAGGTATACCTTCTCCCCGGAGTGCAGGCCGACACCTGTGGCACGGATAGTATTCTTCAGGGTGCGTTGTCTAATCATGGCATTGGCCGCTTTAGCGCAAGTTGCGAACAGGTATCAACAAAGGCTGGAGATGATAACAGACCCGGCCTTTGCTGAATACCAATCACCCTTATACCCCTGATAAATTTCATTAATCAGCCTGACGACGCAGGAAAGCCGGGATATCAAGGTAGTCGAGGTCATCCTGAGGGTTGAGTTTGGCTGCAGCCGACGCCCCCGCGTGAGCCTGGTTGCGCATCACGGTAGGACGCTCCAGGTCACGGTAGTTGACGGATGGCTGCTCGTTGCGAACCGGCGCGGGCGCGGCCGTCTGCATCGATGCCGAAGCGGTCTGCATGGTGTTGTCGACCACTTTGACCGGCTTCTCGATACGTGCGCCCAGGCCTGTCGCGACCACGGTCACGTGCAGTTCGTCGCGCATGTCCGGATCGATCACGGTGCCGACCTTGACCATTGCATGATCGGAAGCGAATGCCTCGATGATGCTGCCCACGTCGGAGTATTCGCCCAAGGACAGATCAGGACCCGCGGTGATGTTCACCAGGATGCCGCGCGCGCCCTGCAGGTTCACATCCTCGAGCAGCGGGTTGCGGATCGCGGCTTCGGTAGCCTCGCGAGCACGGTTCGGGCCACTGGCGCAACCAGTACCCATCATGGCCATGCCCATCTCGCCCATCACGGTGCGCACGTCGGCAAAGTCGACGTTGATCATGCCAGGGCGCTTGATGATGTCCGAGATACCGCGAACGGCACCGGCGAGCACGTCGTCGGCCTTGGCGAAGGCGGACAGCAGGCTGGCGTCCTTGCCGAGGATGGTCAGCAGCTTCTCGTTGGGAATGGTGATCAACGAGTCGACGCTTTCAGCCAGCGCGCGGATGCCCTCGTCGGCGATCTGCATGCGCTTGCGGCCTTCGAACGGGAACGGACGGGTCACCACCGCAACGGTGAGGATTCCCATCTCCTTGGCCACTTCGGCGATGATCGGTGCGGCACCGGTACCGGTACCACCGCCCATGCCCGTGGTGATGAACACCATGTTGGTGCCCTGCAGGACTTCGGCGATGCGCTCGCGGTCTTCCAGTGCGGCTTGACGGCCGACCTCCGGATTCGCGCCTGCGCCCAGGCCCTTGGTCACGCCGGTACCCAATTGCAGGATGGTACGCGCGCCTACGTTCTTGAGCGCCTGGGCATCGGTGTTGGCGCAGATGAACTCCACGCCTTCGATGTTGCTCTTGGCCATGTGGTTGACGGCGTTACCGCCGCCGCCTCCAACACCGATCACTTTGATGACCGGGCTTTGCGGGACGTTGTCTACGAGCTCGAACATTTTCCCTCTCCTTACAGTTCTCTAGTTATTGCGCCTACCACTACTGCTTTGAAACTCAGAAATTGCCCTGGACCCAACGCTTGAAACGCTCAAGCACGGGAGCCTTCGGTTCCTCGCCATAGGTGCTGCTGCTGTGGCCGGTCAGGGGCACCTCTTCGGACTGCTTCAGCAGGCCGTAAGTGAGCAAGCCCACACCGGTGGAATAAATCGGGTTGCGTACTACATCGCTCAGCCCACGAACGCTGTGCGGCACGCCCAGGCGTACCGGCATGTGGAAGATTTCCTCGGCCAGTTCGACCGCACCTTCCATCTTCGCGGTGCCGCCGGTCAGGACAATGCCCGCCGGTACCAGATCCTCGTAGCCGCTGCGACGCAGCTCGGCCTGGATCAGGGTGAACAATTCGTCGTAGCGCGGCTCGACCACCTCGGCCAGGGCCTGGCGCGACAGCTCGCGCGGGGGACGATCGCCCACGCTCGGCACCTTGATAGTCTCGCCGGCGCCGGCCAGCTTGGCCAAGGCGCAGGCATAGCGGATCTTGATCTCTTCGGCGTACTGGGTCGGGGTACGCAGGGCCATGGCGATGTCGTTGGTCACCTGGTCGCCGGCGATCGGGATCACCGCCGTGTGGCGAATGGCGCCTTCGGTGAAGATGGCGATGTCGGTGGTACCACCACCGATGTCGACCAGGCAGACGCCCAGTTCTTTCTCGTCATCGGTCAGCACCGAATAGGCCGACGCCAGCTGCTCGAGAATGATGTCGTCGATTTCCAGGCCACAGCGGCGTACGCACTTCTCGATGTTCTGCGCGGCGTTGACCGCGCAGGTGACCACATGGACCTTGGCTTCCAGACGCACGCCGGACATGCCCAACGGCTCACGGACGCCTTCCTGGTTATCGATCACGTAGTCCTGCGGCAGGGTATGCAGGACGCGCTGGTCGGCCGGGATGGCAACGGCCTGGGCAGCGTCGAGAACGCGCTCGAGGTCGGCGGTGCTGACCTCGCGGTCACGGATGGCGACGATGCCATGGGAATTGAGGCTGCGGATATGGTTACCGGCCACGCCGACGAACGCCGAGTGAATCCGGCAGCCCGCCATCAGCTGCGCTTCTTCCACGGCGCGCTGGATCGACTGCACCGTCGACTCGATGTTGACCACCACGCCCTTTTTCAGGCCGCGCGAGGGATGGGTGCCGATACCGACGATCTCCAGGGTACCGTCCGCGGCGACTTCGCCCACGAGCGCGACCACCTTGGAGGTGCCGATGTCCAACCCGACGATCATTTTGCCGCTATGCGCATTTGCCATGGTCCTGCCTCTCTCTAATTCTTCGCAACGGCGGATTGGGCCGTCGTCGGTGCAATCGGTTCCCGCCAGCCCACGGCCAGGCCGTTGGCGTATCGCAGATCAACGCGGGCGATATTGGTGATCTGCTCTTTGAGCGTCTTGTCGTAAATGGCAATGAAGCGGCGCATCTTGTCCACCAGGTGGTCGCGTCCCAATAGCAGCTCGATGCCTGGCCCGGCGCTACCGGCACCCGTGGTCAGGAACCAGCTGCCACGTTCGCGCAACTCCAGGCGGGCAATCGAAAAGCCCAGGGGACGCAGCATCTGGCTCAATACCTGATATTGCTGCATGACCTGCTGCTGGGCGCGTTGAGGCCCGAACAACTGCGGCAGGTGCTCGTAATTGGCCAGCTCGCGCGGTGTGAATGCCTGGCCCTGGTTGTTGAGCAGGGCTTCGTCACCCCAACGCGCGACGGGCAGCTGTTCCTCCAGCCGCACCACGACCTCGTCCGGCCACACCCTGCGGACTTCGGCATGGGCGATCCATGGCATCTGCTCGAGCTCGGCGCGCATGGCGGGCAGGTCGACGGTGAAGAAGCTGGCCGCCACGTAAGGCGCGATGCGCTGCTGCACCGCTTGCTGGCTGATATAGCTGAGGTCGCCCTGCACCGCGATCTTGGTGATGGGCCGGTCGGCATAAGGCATCAGCCGCAGGGCCCCTTCATAGGCGCCGAACCCGGCGGCCACCAGCAGGATCGGCCAGAGCACGCGCTTGAAGATGCTCATGTTGCGCGGCAGGCGAGCCGACAGGGGCTCAGGCGCTACCAGCCGACTGGCACCCCGCGCCACCGGCTTGCTGCGGCCGGTAACGGGTTGCTGATGACGTACCATCGCCCCTTGCATGACAGTTAACCTCGCGTCTCGACACTGGCGGCCAGGATCGCCAGCACCAGTTGCTGGAAGTCCAGGCCGGCAGCGCGCGCCGCCATGGGCACCAGGCTGTGATCAGTCATGCCGGGCGCGGTGTTGACTTCGAGCAGCCAGAAACGACCCTGCTCGTCCTGCATCACATCCAGACGGCCCCAGCCTTCGATGCCGATGGCATCGCAGGCGCGGGCGGTGAGTTCGATGAGTTCCTGTTCCTTGCTGCTGTCGAGACCGCAAGGAATACGATATTGGGTGTCATTGGCCACGTACTTGGCGTCGTAGTCATAGAACGTGTGAGGGGTGCCCAGGGCGATCGGCGGCAAAACCTGGCCACGCAGAGTGGCCACGGTGAATTCGGGACCATGGATCCATTGCTCGACGAGAACCTGCGAGTCGTAGGTGGCGGCATCTTTCCAGGCGGCGACCAGCTCTTGCTCGCTGCTCACCTTCGCCATGCCAATACTGGAGCCTTCATGGGCGGGTTTGACGATCAACGGGAAGCCCAGTTCCCTGCTCGCGCAAATACAGTCATCTTCGCTGCTCAATACAGTATGTCGCGGCGTCGGAATACCCAGGCTCTGCCACACTTGCTTGGTACGCAACTTGTCCATCGCCAGGGCCGAGGCGAGGATGCCGCTGCCGGTGTAGGGGATGCCCAGACACTCCAGCAAGCCTTGCATGCTGCCATCTTCGCCGCCACGACCGTGGAGGATGATGAAGGCGCGATCGATCTTCTCGCTCTGCAGCCGCTCGAGCAGGTCATCGCCCACGTCGATCGCAACGAGATCGACGCCCGCCTGGGTCAGCGCGTCGATCACGGCAGCGCCGGACTTGAGCGACACTTCACGCTCGGCGCTCTTGCCGCCGTAAAGCACCGCTACGCGACCAAAGGCCTTCGGATCCAGGGTCGAGTGCAACTTGTCGTAGGCGACGAGCGTCATTTCAATACCTCCTGGCCGACGCCGGCGAACAGCGGGCTCTTGAGCAACTGCGGTGCCAGGCCACCGATGTCACCGGCGCCTTGGCAAAGCAGAATGTCGCCGGCGCGCAGCATCGGCTTGACCACGGGTGCCAGTTCCACCCCGCGTTCGATGTAGACCGGATCGAGCTGACCACGCTGGCGGATGCTGTGACACAGCTGACGACTGTCGGCGCCCGGGATCGGCTCTTCGCCCGCCGGGTAGACCTCCATCAGCAGCAGGACGTTGGCGTCGGCCAGCACCTGGACGAAATCGTCGTACAGGTCACGAGTCCGACTGTAGCGATGCGGCTGGTAGACCATCACCAGGCGCCTCTCCGGCCAACCACCGCGCACGGCCTTGATGACCGCAGCCACTTCGGTCGGATGATGGCCGTAGTCGTCGACCAGCATCACGCTGCCACCGTCGACCGGCAGCTCGCCGTAGACCTGGAAACGACGGCCGACACCCTGGAAGCCGGACAGCCCCTGGACGATGGACTCGTCGCTGATGCCCTCATCGGTGGCGATGGCGATCGTGGCCAGGGCGTTGAGCACATTGTGGTTGCCGGGCATGTTCACGGACACGTCCAGCGGCTCGCGCTCGCGGCGCAGCACGGTGAAGTGGGTCTGCATGCCTGACTGACGCACGTTGATGGCACGCACGTCGGCTTCTTCGCTGAAGCCGTAGGTCACTGCCGGGCGCTTGACCAGCGGAAGAATCTCGCGCACCACCGGATCGTCCAGACACACCACGGCCAGGCCATAGAACGGCAGATTGTGGAGGAACTCGACGAAGGTCTTCTTCAGCTTGTTGAAGTCGCCCTCATAGGTGGCCATGTGGTCGGCGTCGATGTTGGTCACCACCGCCACCAGCGGCTGCAGGTGCAGGAAGCTCGCATCGCTTTCGTCCGCTTCGGCGATCAGGTAGCGGCTGGTGCCGAGCTGGGCGTTGGTACCCGCTGCATTGAGTCGCCCCCCGATCACGAAGGTCGGGTCCAGGCCACCGGCGGCGAATACCGAAGCCAGCAGGCTGGTGGTCGTGGTCTTGCCATGGGTACCGGCAACGGCGATACCGTGGCGATAGCGCATCAGTTCGGCAAGCATCTCGGCGCGTGGCACGACCGGGATACGACGCTCCAGGGCCGTGGCCACTTCGGGGTTGGCGATATTGATCGCGCTGGAGACCACCAGTACATCGGCGCTGGCCGCGTTCTCGGCGCGGTGACCGATGAAGATCTCGGCACCGAACGACTGCAAGCGCTCGGTCACCGGCGAAGCCTTGAGGTCGGAGCCCGAGACCAGGTAACCCAGGTTGAGCAGCACCTCGGCGATGCCGCACATGCCGACACCGCCGATACCGACGAAGTGGATCCGGCGGATCCGACGCATTTCCGGTTGGTGCATGGCTTTTTGGCTCTCAACCATGGGCCACCTCCAGGCAGATATCGACAACGGCGCCTGTTGCGGCGGGCTTGGCCAAGCGCCGTGCGGTGCTGGCCATGGAGTTGAGTTTTTCCGGATGCATCAGAACCTCGTTCAGGCGTTCAGCGAGCTGCGCTGCGCCAGTTGTCGCTTGTGGCATCAGGAAGGCGGCGCCTTCGCGTGCCAGATAATGGGCGTTGTGTGTCTGGTGGTCGTCGATGGCATGGGGCAATGGCACCAGCACCGACGGCAGACCGGCGGCGGCCAGCTCACTGACCGTGAGCGCGCCCGCTCGACAGACCACGATGTCTGCCCAGCCATAGGCATGGGCCATATCCTTGATGAAAGGCTCTACCTGAGCCTCGACGCCTGCCTCGCGATAGCGATCGGCGGTGACCGGCGCATGCTGCCTGCCGGCCTGGTGGAAGACTTCGGGCCGCAGGCCATCCGGCACTTCGGCCAGGGCCTGAGGCAGCAACTTGTTCAACGGTTCGGCGCCGAGGCTGCCGCCCATCACCAGCAGGCGAGCACGACGGGCCGCAAGAGGTTCGCGCGATGCCTCCAGGAACAGTTCGGGACGTACCGGATTGCCCGTGGTACGGCGCTTCTCGCTGGTTTCGAAGGTGTCGGGGAAAGCTTCACAGACACGTGCCGCCATAGGAGCCAGCAGCCGATTGGCGGTACCCGCGCGAGCATTCTGCTCGTGGATGACGAGAGGTACTCCAGCCAATCGCGCGGCCACGCCGCCAGGCCCGGTCACGTAGCCGCCGAAGCCCAGCACGCATACCGGCCGCAGTTGGCGGATGATACGGCGCGCCTGGATGATGGCCTTGACCAGGGTGAATGGCGCCTTGAGCAGCGACAGCTTGCCTTTGCCCCGCAGCCCGCTGACCTGGATCAGGTGCAGCTTGAACCCGGCCTGTGGCACCAGTTCGTTCTCGATACCCCGCGGGGTACCCAGCCAGTGCACGCTGTAGCCACGCGCCTGGAATTCACGCGCACAGGCCAGCGCGGGGAATACATGCCCCCCGGTACCACCTGCCATGATCAGTACGGTCTTGCCGTCAGCGGCCATGTGTGGGCTCCTCGGCAAAATCGTTTTCGTTGAATTCGTGTTCCTCGCTGCCCAGGTGGGTTCGACTCTCCCACTCGATGCGCAGGAGCAACCCCACGCACGCGCAGCAGATGACCAGGGAGCTACCGCCGTAACTGAGGAACGGCAGAGTCAGCCCCTTGGTCGGCAACAGGCCGACGTTCACGCCGATGTTGATCAGGAACTGGCCGATCCACAGGAACGCCAGGCCGAACGCCATGTACGCGGCAAAGTACTGCTTGGCCTTTTCGGCCCACAGGCCGATGTAGAGGGCGCGAACGGTGACGAAGACGAACAGCGCCACGGTCGCCAGCGTGCCGATCACGCCCAGCTCCTCGGCCAGCACCGAGAACACGAAGTCGGTGTGCGCCTCGGGCAGGTAGAACTGTTTCTGCACGCTGTTGCCTAGCCCCACCCCGAACCACTCGCCACGGCCGAAGGCAATCAACGCCTGGGTCAACTGGTAGCCAGAGCCGAACTGGTCGGACCACGGATCGGTAAAGGTGATCAGGCGCGCCATCCGGTAGGGTTGAGCCTGGACCAGGACGAACACCGCGACCACGGCCAGCACCACCATCAGGCTGAAGCGGAACAGCCCCACGCCTCCGAGGAAGAGCATCGCCGCCGCCGCGCCCATCATCACGACGGTGGCGCCGAAGTCGGGCTCCATCAGGAGCAGGCCGGCCATGGGCAGCAGGACGATGAAGGGCTTGAAGAAGCCCATCCAGCTTTCGCGCACTTCCTGCTGACGCCGCACAAGGTAGCCGGCCAGGTAAATGACCACGAAGACCTTGGCGATTTCCGAGGGCTGGACGTTGAAAAAGCTGAAACCGATCCAGCGCATCGAACCGTTCACCTCGCGACCGATGCCGGGCACCAGCACCAGCACCAGCAGGCCGAAGGCGCCGAGCAGCATCGTGAACCCCATGCGCTGCCAGGTCGCTATCGGCACGAGCATGGTGGAGCCACAGGCGATCAGGCCCAGCACCACGTAAATCAGATGGCGATACATGTGGTAGAGCGGGTTGCCCGACTGCACGGCGGCCACTTCCGAGGAGGCCGAGGTGATCATCACCAGGCCCAGGCCCAAAAGCGCCAGGCAGCCGGCCAGGAACGCGAAATCAAGGTCGATGCCACGACCGCTGATCAGCGGCGACGGATAAGGCTTGATCATGCCGAAGATCATGTCAGACCTCCCGCCGCCTGAGCGAACAACCGCCCACGCTCTTCGAAGTTCTTGAACATGTCGAGGCTCGCGCAGGCGGGCGAGAGCAGCACCGCATCGCCCACCTGGGCCAATTCGGCGCAGCGTTGCACGGCTTCTTCCAACGTCTTGACGCGCACTTGCGGCACGTTGTCGCCCAAGGCTTGCGCGAGGCGCTCGGCATCACGGCCCAGCAGCACCACGGCCCGGCAATGCCGAGCCACGGGCTCGCGCAGGGCAGCGAAATCGGCACCCTTGCCATCGCCACCGGCGATCAATACCAGCTTGCCTTCGATATCGGCTCCCAGGCCCTCGATCGCGGCCAATGCCGCTCCGACATTGGTGGCCTTGGAGTCATCGTAGAAATTCACGCCACGCAACTCACGGACCCACTGGCAGCGGTGGGCGAGGCCTGCGAACTGGCGAAGACTCTCGAGCATGGCCTCGAACGGCAACCCCACCGCATGTCCCAGGGCCAGCGCGGCCAAGGCGTTACTGTGGTTGTGCGAGCCGCGGACCTTCAGTTCGCGCACCGGCATGAGCACCTGGAATTCGTAGGCGAGGTACTTCTCGCCGTCGACTTCGCGCAGGCCGAAACTCTTGAAATCAGGCGCATTGAGCCCGAATGTCCAGCAGGGACGGTCCTCGGTCAGCAATGGACGGGTCAGGGCATCCTGGCGATTCACCACCACCTGACGCGCGCCGCGGAAGATCCGATGCTTGGCCAGGTGATAGGCCGGCAGACCGCTGTAGCGATCCATGTGGTCTTCGCTGATGTTCAGGACGGTAGCCACTTCGGCGTTGAGCTGATCGGTCGTTTCCAGCTGGAAGCTGGAGAGTTCGAGTACATAGAGCTCGATATCGTCGTCCAGCAGGTCGAGCGCCGGCGTGCCCAGGTTGCCGCCCACTGCCACGCGCTTGCCAGCCCGAGCGGCCATTTCGCCGACCAGGGTAGTCACGGTGCTCTTCGCGTTGGAACCGCTGATCGCCACGATCGGCGCCTTGGCGTTGCGAGCGAACAGTTCGATATCGCCCGACAGTCGCACACCTCGCGCGGCCGCGTGCTGCAGTGCCGGCGTGGCAAGGGCCAGACCGGGGCTGACGTAGAGCTCATCGGCGCGGCAGAGGAAGTCCACGTCCAGCTCGCCACAGCGCACCTCCACCTGCGGATAGTCGCGGCGCAGGGTTTCCAGCTCCGGCGGCTGCGCACGGGTGTCGGCTACGGCAAAGGCAATGCCCCGACTCGCCAGGAAGCGAACCAGGGACATGCCGCTCTTGCCGAGACCGACAACGATGCGGAAGTGGTCAGACGCGATCAGTGACACGCTCATCTACCTCAGTTTCAGGGTGGCAAGGCCGACCAGTACGAGAATCACGGTGATGATCCAGAAGCGGACGATCACCCGAGGCTCGGGCCAACCCTTGAGTTCAAAGTGGTGGTGGATCGGTGCCATGCGGAACACGCGCTTGCCGGTCAACTTGAAGGAGGCAACCTGGATGACGACCGACAAGGTTTCCATGACGAACACGCCGCCCATGATGAACAGGACGATTTCCTGGCGAACGATCACGGCGATGGTGCCTAGCGCTGCGCCCAGCGCCAACGCGCCGACGTCGCCCATGAACACCTGGGCCGGATAAGTGTTGAACCACAGGAAGCCGAGGCCGGCACCGATCAGCGCGCCGCAGAACACGATCAGTTCGCCCGCGCCCGGTACGTAGGGGATCAACAGGTATTCGGCAAACTTCACGTTGCCCGACAGGTAGCAGAAGATACCGAGCGCGCCGCCGACCATCACCGTCGGCATGATCGCCAGGCCGTCGAGGCCGTCGGTCAGATTGACCGCGTTACTCGAGCCGACGATGACGAAATAGGTCAGCACGACGAAACCGATGCCCAGCGGGATGGTGACATCCTTGAGCAACGGCACGATCAGGGTGGTCTCTACGCTGGTCGGCGCGGTCGCGTACAGGAACACCGCGGCGCCCAGGCCGAATACCGACTGCCAGAAGTATTTCCAGCGACTCGGCAGGCCCCGGGAGTTCTTTTCGATGACCTTGCGGTAGTCGTCGACCCAGCCGATCGCCCCGAACAGGAGCGTCACGATCAGGACTACCCAGACATAGCGATTGCCCAGGTCGGCCCACAACAGCGTGCTGATGCCGATAGCGGACAGGATCAGGGCGCCACCCATGGTCGGGGTGCCCGACTTGGACAGGTGGGATTGCGGGCCGTCGTTACGGACAGCCTGACCAATCTGGCGAATCTGCAGGGTTCGGATCATCCAGGGACCCAGGCACAGCGCCAGGGACAACGCGGTCAGTACACCCAGAATCCCGCGCAGGGACAGGTACTGGAAGACCGCGAAGCCCTTGTGGAACTGTTGCAGATACTCAGCCAACAGCAGCAGCATTAATGTTTCTCCCCGCTGGCACCGCACAATGCCGCCACGACGTTTTCCATCGCAGCGCTACGCGAGCCCTTGATCAAGATAGTGGTATCGCTGACCTGTTCGTCGCGAATAGCGTCGATCAGGTCAGCCTGAGTAGCGAAATGTCGTCCGTAGGTACCGAAAGCGTCGACGGCATGAGCCATGTGGGGCCCAACCGCATACAGGGCATCGACCTTGCCCCGCGCATAGTCACCGACCTGTCGGTGTCCTTCCTCGGCCCACTGCCCGAGCTCACCGATATCTCCGAGCACCAGGACGGTGCGGCCGGAAAAGCCGGCGAGTATATCAATGGCAGCGCACATGGAGGTGGGATTTGCATTGTATGTATCATCGATGACACGCACACCGTGGGGTGCGATCTGGGCCACGGCGCGCCCCTTGACCGGCTTCATCGCAGCCAGGCCCGCGGCAATGCCGCTTGGCTCCAGGCCCAAGGCATGTGCGGCGGCCGCCGCGGCCAGCGCGTTGCTGACATTGTGAATGCCGAGCAGGTTGAGCTGGACCGCAACGCGTGCTCCAGCACCGTTGAGGATGAAGGAAGGGCAGCCACGGTCGTCGTGAGCGATATCGGTGGCATGGAAATCGGCCCGGGCGTCATCCAGGGCGAAGGTGACCACGCGATGAGTACCGGCGCGTTGCTGCCAGGTGGCGAATGCCTTATCGGCCAGATTGAGAACAGCCACGCCCTCCTCGTCCAGGCCTTCGAGAATTTCGCCCTTGGCTTCGACGATCTTTTCCGGGCCGCCGAACTCACCCACGTGAGCGGTCCCGGCATTGTTGATCAGGGCCACCTGAGGACGCGTCAACCCCACGGTGTAGGCGATCTCGCCAACGCGCGACGCACCCAGTTCGATTACCGCGGCGCTGTGCTCGGCCGTGATTTCCAGCAGGGTCAAGGGGGCGCCCAGGTCGTTGTTCAGGTTGCCGCGGGTGGCCAGCACCGGTCCGCGCGTAAGCAGGATACTGGCGAGCATTTCCTTGACCGTGGTCTTGCCACTGGAACCGGTAATCGCCACGACCGGGCCCTCGAACGCAGCCCGATTGAGCGCACCCAGTTGCCCCAAGGCCAGCCGGCAATCAGCCACGACCAGTTGAGGAAGCTCGACACCCTCGACTTCACGCTCGACCAGGGCCGCGACGGCGCCCTTGGCTTTGACCTCCGCCAGATAGTCGTGGCCGTCGAACCGAGGACCGGTCAAGGCAACGAAAAGCTGCCCAGCCCCAACGCTGCGGCTGTCGATGCTGACGCCGTCAAAGCGGGCATCGATCGTCGCCAAACGCCCATCGAGTGGCGCAGCGATCTGGCCCAGCGTCATTGTTTCAAGCATGTGGGGTCTCCCAGGCGGCAAGTGCTTTTTCGGCTTCGACCAGATCGGAGAAGTCATGGCGTTCACCGTTGATTTCCTGGTAGTCCTCGTGCCCTTTGCCCGCCAGGACAACGATGTCGTCGACACCCGCCTCGGCGATCAACTGAGCGATAGCGTTTCCACGCCCGGCAACGAAGCTGACGGCCTCGAGATCGGTGAAGCCCGGGCGGATCTCGTCGAAGATGCGTCGAGGGTCCTCGCTACGCGGATTGTCGTCGGTGACGAGCACGCGATCGGACAGCCGCTCGGCTACTTCGGCCATCAACGGACGCTTGCCACGGTCACGGTCGCCACCGCAGCCGAACAGGCAGAGCAGCTTGCCCTGGGCATGCGGACGGAGTGCCTCGAGAACCTTTTCCAGCGCATCGGGCGTATGGGCGTAGTCGACGACGACCAAAGGCTTGTCGCCACCGCCCAGGCGCTGCATTCGCCCGATCGGACCTTGCAACTGCGGGGTTACCTTGAGAATTTCGTCCAAGGTATAGTCCAGTGCCATCAAGGTAGCGACGGCGGCCAGCATATTGCTCAGGTTGAAGCGTCCCAGCAGCCGGCTGCGCAGATCGCGCTCACCCTGAGGCGTGACGATGACCGCGCGTACGCCATCATCGTGGAAGCGAGCCTCCTTGCAGAACAGCGTTGCCTGCGGATCGCGCAGGCTGTAGCTGATCAAGCGGGGCTTGGCATGCTCCTCGGCCAGCCGACGACCGAAGTCGTCGTCCAGGTTGACCACTCGGCAGCGCAGGTCGGGCCAGCCGAACAGCTTGGCCTTGGCGGCTTCGTACGCCTGCATGCTGCCGTGGTAGTCCAGATGATCGCGAGACAGGTTGGTCATTACCGCGATATCGAAGGCCAGGGCCGCGACACGCCCTTGATCCAGAGCATGGGAAGAGACTTCCATGGCCACGGCTTTCGCGCCGGCCTTCTTCAGATCATTCAGGGTCGCCTGTACGGCAATCGGGTCCGGGGTCGTCAGGCGGCCGCTTTGCAGTTCGCCATGAAAACCGGTGCCGAGGGTCCCGATCAGGCCGCAGCGCTGCCCGAGTACATCCAGTGCCTGCGCCACCAGTTGAGTGACGCTGGTCTTGCCGTTGGTGCCAGTGACGCCGATCAGGTGCAGCTGGCGGCTGGGCTCGCCATAGAAGCGCCCGGCGATATCGGACAACTGGGCGATCAGACCCTTGACCGGGATCAGGGGAATATCGGTGATGGGCAGCACGGTTGCGCCCTGCTCTTCATAGGCGACCGCGGCGGCACCCTTGGCCAGGGCATCGGCGATGTGCGCGCGGCCGTCCACCATGGCCCCGGGCACAGCCAGGAACAGGTCTCCCGACCGTACAGTACGGCTGTCCAACGTCAGCTCGCGAATCAATGGATCGCGACTGGCATTGGTGAATAGCTTGCTCAGCGGCATTGTCATCAACCACGCCCTCCCTTGGCGACTGCGGCATTGACCTGTGGCGTTTCAGCGGGTGCAGGCGGCGGCAGATTATCCGGCGGCACGTTCATCAGCCGCAGGGTGCCCGACATGACCTTGCTGAAGACCGGCGCCGAGACCAGGCCGCCGAAGTAGCCGCTCTTGCTCGGCTCGTCGATGACCACCACGATCGCGTAGCGCGGGTCGCTCATCGGGCCGAAGCCCGCGAACAAGGAGCGGTAGGCATTTTCGGTATAACCCTTGGAACCCACCGTCGCCTTGCGCGCCGTACCACTCTTGCCGGCCACGTGATAGAACGGCACCTGCGCGCGGTAGACGCCACGCGGTGCCTCGATGACCTGCTGGAGCATGCCCTGGACGGTTTCCGCAGTGTCCTTGGGAACGACCTGGTTCGCCTCTGGCGTCTTGTCGACCTTGAGGATGCTCAGCGGGACCATGTTGCCGTCGTTTGCCAAGCCCGCGTAGGCATGCACCAATTGCAAGGCGGTAACGGAGACGCCATAGCCGTAAGACAGCGTCGCGGTCTCGGCCTTGCGCCACTCGCGATGGTTGGGCAGGTTGCCGACGCGCTCTCCAGGGAAGCCCAACCCGGTGTATTGCCCCAGGCCCAGCTGCGACATGACCCGGAAGATCGCTTCGCCGCCGATGTCGAACGCGACCTTGCTCATGCCGACGTTACTGGAATTGATCAGGATGCCGGTGAGGTCGAGCACGGGACCTTCGCTGCGCGACACGTCCTTGATGGTGTAACGACCGATCTGCAGGCTGCCGGGATAGACCTCGACCTTGTCAGTGGGCTTCCAGCGCCCGCTCTCGAGCGCCGCGCTCATGGAGATCGGCTTGACCGTCGAACCGGGCTCGAACACGTCGATGATCGCGCGGTTGCGCATGGCCGCCGGAACCATGGTGCGCCGGTTGTTGGGGTTGTAGGTGGGCTGGTTGACCATCGCCAGCACTTCGCCGGTCTTGACGTCCATGATCACCAGGCTGCCGGCCTTGGCCTCCTGCTCGGCAATGGCGTTGCGCAGCTCGCGCGTGGCCAGGTATTGCAGGCGCAGGTCGATCGACAATGCCAGAGTCTTGCCTGGCTTGGCATTCTTGGTGACCTGGACATCCTTGATCAGGCGTCCACGGCGGTCCTTGATCACCTGGCGCTTGCCAGGCACACCGGCGAGCCACTCGTCATAGGCCAACTCGACGCCTTCGCGACCATGGTCGTCCAGGTCGGTGAAGCCGACCATGTGCGCGGTCACATCGCCCGCTGGATAGAAGCGCCGGAATTCCTCCAGACCATAGACGCCAGGGACCTTGAGGTCGAGCACGTGTTGACCCTGCTCCGGGGTCAGCCCGCGCACGAGATAGATGAATTCCTTGCTTGCCTGCTGGGTCAGGCGCGCCGTCAGCTTCTGAGGATCCTGCCCCAAGGCGCGCGCGAGCTCTGTCCAGCGATCCTTCGATGCCTGCATCTCCTTGGGATTGGCCCACAAGGTCGTGACCGGCGTGCTGACGGCCAGAGGCTCGCCATTGCGATCGGTGATCAGGCCTCGATGCGCGGCAATGGGAATATGGCGCAAGCTGCGGGCATCGCCCTGTCCCTTGAGGAAGTCGCGATCCACCACCTGCAGGTCGATGATACGCCAGCAGATGGCACCGACCATCAAGGCCAGCAAACCGATTACCACCCGAAAGCGCCACGGGTAGAGTGCGCCTTCGAGCTTCATCATGGCGCCACCATGCGAACTTCGTCCGCGGCCGGGATGCGCATCTTCAATTGCTCGGAGGCCAGGGTCTCGATCCGGCTATGGGCCGTCCAGGTACTCTGCTCGAGGATCAATCGGCCCCATTCGGCCTGGGCCTTGTCGCGTTCGCTCAATTCTCCGTAGAGGGAGTTGAGCAACTGGCGGTTCCAGTGCGCACTGTAGGAAACGGCAATGGCCGACACGAGGACGGCCACGAACAGCAGCAGCATCAGGAAGCTTCCACCTGGAAGAGGCTTGTCCAATAGCCGGCTCACCGCAATTTCTCCGCCACGCGCATCACGGCGCTGCGCGAACGCGGGTTGGCCTTGAGCTCGGCCTCGGAGGCGAACTGGGCCTTGCCGTGGACACGGATCTTCGGTTCGAAGACCTTGTGCTGCACCGGCAGGTTGCGCGGCAGGTTATCGGCCTCGCCCTTGGCCAGCTTGCGCATGAACAGCTTGACGATACGGTCTTCCAACGAGTGGAAGCTGATCACCACCAGGCGCCCGCCAATCTCGAGCGATTCGATCGCGGCCTCGAGGCCGGCCTCCAGGTCGCCCAGCTCATTGTTGACGTGAATGCGCAAGCCCTGGAAGGCCCGGGTCGCAGGGTTCTTGCCCTTTTCCCATGCGGGATTGGCGACCTTCAGCACTTCGGCCAGATCCGCGGTGCGGATGAACGGGCTCTCCTCGCGGCGCAGCACCACCGCGCGCGCCATCCGCTTGGCGAAGCGTTCCTCGCCATACTCCTTGAAGACACGGGCGATTTCTTCTTCCGGCGCGCTGGCGATGAACTCGGCGGCGCTGAACCCTCGTTCAGGGTTCATGCGCATGTCCAGCGGACCATCGTTGAGAAAGCTGAAACCTCGTTCGGGATCGTCGAGCTGCGGCGATGAAACGCCCAGGTCGAGCAGCACACCGCTGACCTTGCCGGTCAGATCGCGCGTGGCCATTTCCTCGCCCAATTCGGCAAAGCTGCGCTGCACAATGACAAAGCGGCCGTCTTCGGCCGCCAGCGCTTGCCCCGTGGCAATCGCTTGTGGGTCTTTGTCGAACCCCAGTAGCCGCCCTTGCGGCCCCAGCTTGCTCAGGATCAGGCGACTGTGCCCGCCCCGCCCAAAGGTACCATCGAGATAGCAGCCATCGGCACGCGGAGCCAGGGCCTCGACAGCTTCGTCGAGCAGCACTGTAATGTGGTTGAAGCCGCTCTCTATTGTCACAGGATCAAATCACGCAAATCGTCGGGCATGGCGCCCGGTTGTTGGATAGCTGCAAGGTCGGCTGCCGAAACCAGGTTCCAGGCCTCTTCATCCCACAGCTGGAATTTGTTCAGTTGCCCCACCAGCATCGCCTTCTTGTCGAGCCGGGCATATTCGCGCAAGCGCGGTGGCACCAGAAAACGCCCACTGCCATCGAGCTCCAGGTCCACCGCGTTGCCGATCAGCAGGCGCTGCAGGCGGCGGTTTTCCTCACGCAACGATGGCAAGGCACGCAACTTGGCTTCTATCTGCTCCCATTCGTCGAGGGGATAAACGCATAGACAACGATCGACCGCATCGATGGTCACGATCAGCTGGCCGGCGCAACGCGAATCCAGCTCGTCGCGGTACCTGCTCGGCATGGCAAGTCGGCCCTTGGCGTCGAGGCTGATAGCGTTTGCTCCGCGAAACACGGTGGCTGCCCCCAAAATATTAGCGTTGTTGCGTCAGAAAACCCACTTCATGCCACTTTCTGCCACTTGCGCACACTATAGGAATCCGTTCGCTGCACCGTCAAGGCACGTTCGGAAGGAAATCCCTTATGGAACGGAGATTTAGCGCGCAAAAGGAATGTAAAAGGCAAGTATATGGGGATTTTCGAGCAAGAAAAACGAGCATACTCAGACGGATAGAAAGCGCACTTAAAGTGAATTATCAAGAGTAAGACTATTTGAGCATTACGAATGCTTATCTGCTCTCGATTCAGGCGAGGGGGAAGGAGGTGGAGAGTCGATCTGTAAGCCGGGTTCTGTCGAGGACAGTCATTCCTCTACGGCGGCCATCACTGGACGCCTTTAGCAACCTACCCGGTTCCGACGCGGGCCACGCCGTATGGAACCCTATTTGGTCTTGCTCCGAGTGGGGTTTACCTAGCCACGAACTGTTGCCAGTCGCGCGGTGCGCTCTTACCGCACCTTTTCACCCTTACCGGCACCGAAGCGCTTAGGCGGTTATTTTCTGTGGCACTTTCCGTAGGCTCGCGCCTCCCAGGCGTTACCTGGCACTCTGCCCTATGGAGCCCGGACTTTCCTCCCCCATCTTTTGCGGAACAAAAGACGGCAGCGACTGTCCGATCGACTCTCCGCCGCCAAGGTTAACGGCAGGCAGCCGCAAGAACAAGCAATAAAGTAATTAATCTCGACTGGGGCTAGTGCGCTTGCTGCCGCTCCAGAGCCGCCTGGTAGAGCAAGTTCTTGCGCACGCCGGTGATTTGCGCAGCCAGTGCCGCCGCACGCTTGAGTGGCATCTCGGCCAGCAGCAGATCGAGCACACGCAATGCCTCATCGCTGATCGCCTGGTCATCCTCAGGCGCGCTCCAGCCTGCTACCAGCACCACGCACTCGCCGCGCTGCTGGTTGCCATCACCCGCGACGAAGGCTCGCAGTTCCGCCAGCGGCAGCCCCTTGAGCGTCTCGAAGGTCTTGGTGATCTCACGTGCGAGCAAGGCCGGACGCTGTGCGCCGAATACCGCTTCCATGTCTTCGAGGCACTCCAGGATGCGATGGGGCGCCTCGTAGAAGATCAGGGTGCGCGGCTCTTCCTTGACCTGTTCCAGTCGCGCGCGCCGCCCTACCGCCTTGGCTGGCAGGAAGCCCTCGAAGATGAACCGATCCGAAGGCAGCCCCGCTGCCGACAGCGCGGCGATCAGCGCGCAGGGCCCCGGGACCGGAACGACGGCGATGCCGGCAGCTCGTACCTGGCGCACCAGGTGATAGCCGGGATCGGAGATCAGCGGCGTGCCCGCGTCAGAAACCAGCGCCACGTCGTCGCCAGCCTGCAACCGCGCAAGAAAGCGCCCCCCTTCGTCCCGCTCGTTATGGTCATGACAGGCCGCCAACGGCGTATCGATGCCGAAATGCTGAAGCAGGCGGACCGTGTGACGGGTGTCCTCGGCGGCGATCAACGCCACGCTGCCCAGCACCTTCAGCGCCCTCGCACTCATGTCGTCCAGGTTGCCGATAGGCGTTGCGACGACATAAAGCGTACCCGTCGTGGATTTCGAAGCCCCTGGAACATCCGTCACTGCGCACACCTGCCTTGCTGATCAAAGGCGCCATTGTAGCCCGTCCATCGGTTACACGGCGCAAACATCTTCATCCGCGCTTCTCAGTGCACGACCTATATTGAATGTTCCGCGTCAGCAAGATCGCGCCTTGGCCAGTGCTTGGGTACAATTGCCGGCCAACTTGATCGAGTAACAGGACTTTTACATGATCGCTTGTCTGCGGCTGTTCACAGCCCTCTGCCTTGCTGCCTTGCTCGCAGCCTGCGCCAGCTCGCCCTCGTCCGGCCTGGGTGAGCTGCCACGCACCCCGGATGCCAGCATCGAGCAACTGCTTGAGCAGGCCGCTTCCAGCAAATCCGCGGAGGAAGCCGCCTTGCTGCGACTGAGCGCCGCAGATCAGGCCTACCGCCAGCAAGATTATCCGCGCGCCGCGCGCATCCTCGAACTGGTCCCCCTGGACTCGCTCAAGCCCGCCCAGCAGGTGTTCACCAGCACGCTTGCCGCGGAGCTGGCCATGAGCCGCAACCAGCCCAAGGCCGCCCTGGATGCCCTTTCGCATCCGAGCCTTCAGCGAGTGGGCGAACTGCCGCAAGAGCAGCAGTTGCGCACCTATGCGGTGCATGCCGCCGCCCTCGAGGCGGATGGCCAGGTACTGGCCGCGGCCAAGCAGCGAGTACTGCTGGCACCATTGCTCAGCGGCCAGGCGGCCACCGCCAACAACGATGCCATCTGGGCATTGGTCGCCTCGCTGCCGGTCGAACAACTGCAGGCAGGCGGAACCGACAGCCTGGCAGGCTGGACGAGCCTGGCACTGGCGGTGAAGAGCGCCGGCACACTGGAAGCTCAACAGGCAGCCATCGACACTTGGCGCGCCCAGCACCCCGACCACCCGGCGGCGCAACAGCTGCCCGAGGCGCTGGTCAAGTTGAAGGCGCTGGCCAGCCAGCCGCTGACCAAGGTCGCGCTGCTGCTACCTCAGGAAGGCCCACTGGCGGGTGTGGCCCGCGCCTTGCGTGACGGCTTCATGGCCGCGCACTTCCAGGCTCAGCAGAGCGGCCAGCCCGCTCCGGCAGTGCAAGTCTTCGACAGCTCCCGCATGACCTCCCTGGACGATTTCTATCGCCAGGCACAGGCCGCGGGCGTGCAACTGGTGATCGGCCCGCTGGAGAAGCCGCTGGTCAAGCAGCTTGCCGCCTACCCTCAGCTTCCCATCGCCACGCTGGCACTGAACTACGCTGACGCGGGTCAGCAGGCGTCGCCGCAGCTGTTCCAGTTCGGCCTTGCCGCCGAAGACGAGGCACGGGAAGTCGCTCGCCGCGCGCACGCCGACGGCATGACTCGTGCTGTAGCCCTTGTACCCAGCGGTGAATGGGGCGATCGGGTCCTAAAAGCCTTCCGTCAGGATTGGGAAGCACAAGGCGGCACCCTCCTCGCCGCCGAGCATATCGCACAGCCCGTCGCTCTCGCCCAGCAGATCGCCGAACTGCTCAAGCTGCGTCAGAGCGAAGGACGCGCCCAAGCCCTGCAGAGCACGGTAGGTGGTGACGTTGCCGCACAGCCTTCACGTCGCCACGACGCCGACTTCCTGTTCCTGGCTTCGACCCCACAGCAGGCCCAACAGATCAAGCCGACCCTGAACTTCCAGTACGCGGCTGACTTGCCTGTGTATGCCACGTCGAACCTGTACAGCGCCAGCGGTGACGTCAACCAGTACAAGGACATGAACGGTATCCGCTTCTGCGAAACCCCTTGGCTGCTGGACAGCGGCAACAGCCTCCGCCAGCAGGTGGTGCAGCAATGGCCACAAGCGGCGGGCAGCCTGGGCCGCCTGTATGCCATGGGCGTGGATGCCTATACCCTGGCACCGCATCTCGGCCAGATGAAGGCACTACCGGGCAGCCGTGTCGAAGGCCAATCCGGAAGCCTGAGCCTGAACGCCAACCAGCGTGTCGAGCGCCAGCTGCCATGGGCCGAATTTGCCGACGGCCAGATCAGGCGCCTGCCGGACACACCGCGCTGATGCTCAAGGCATCGCCCAGCGTTGCCGGCCAGGTCGCCGAACGGCAAGCCCTTGAATACCTTCAAGGACAAGGCCTGAGCCTGTTGACGCAGAACTGGCGATGCCGCGGTGGCGAGCTTGATCTGGTCATGCTCGATCGCGATACAGTAGTATTCGTCGAAGTCCGCTATCGGTTGCACGCGGACTTTGGCGGAGCCCTTGGTAGTGTCGACGGGCGCAAACAAAAACGATTGGTACTTGCCGCCACGCTGTTCTTGCAGAAGGAGTCCCGCTGGGCCAATCACCCCTGCCGTTTCGACGTTGTCGCCCTGCAGGGCAGCCGCCATGCGGGCCAACCGCTTCAATGGCTGAAAAACGCCTTCGAATGCTAACCCGATCATTTTCCTAGCTCCATGTTTCGCGGGCTGGCCCCTTGTCGCGCGCCGCGCCGGCCACCGCCCCACTTAAGGTCACCCAGATGGACATGCAATCCCGAATTCGCCGGCTGTTCCAGGCAAGCATCGAAACCAAGCAACAGGCGATGGACATCCTGGCACCGCACATCGAGCTAGCCAGCCAGGTCATGGTCAATGCCCTGCTCAACGAGGGCAAGATGCTCGCCTGCGGTAACGGCGGCTCGGCTGGCGACGCTCAGCATTTTTCGTCCGAACTGCTCAATCGTTTCGAGCGTGAACGTCCGAGCCTGCCGGCCATCGCCCTGACTACCGATAGCTCGACCATCACCTCGATCGCCAACGACTACAGTTACAATGAGGTTTTTTCCAAGCAGATCCGTGCCTTGGGACAGCCGGGAGATGTCTTGCTGGCCATTTCCACCAGTGGCAACTCGGCCAATATCATCCAGGCGATCCAGGCCGCACATGATCGAGAAATGGTTGTCGTAGCATTGACCGGACGCGACGGTGGCGGCATGGCTTCACTGCTCCTGCCAGAAGATGTCGAGATCCGAGTGCCATCGACGGTCACGGCACGTATCCAGGAAGTCCACCTGCTGGCGATCCACTGCTTGTGCGATCTGATCGACAGCCAATTGTTCGGGAGTGAAGAATGATCCCTAGACGCTTTGGCCTCATGGCCCTGACACTGTGCCTGAGCATCACCGGGTGCAGCTCGGTACTGACCTCCGCGCGCGACAATTCGATCGAGGATGATCGCGGCACCCGCACTATCGGCAGCAAGATCGACGATTCCCTGATAGAAACCAAGGTATCGGTCAATATTTCCAAGGCCAACGCTGATCTGGACAAGAGCTCGCACATCGTCGTGAGCAGCTACAACGGCATCGTGCTGCTGGCTGGCCAGACACCTCGCGCCGAGCTCAAGAGCCTGGCCGAGCAAACCGCCAGCAAGGTGCAGCGAGTCAAGAAGGTGCACAACGAGCTACAGGTCATGCAGCCCTCCCCGCTGCTGGCGCGTAACAACGACGCGTGGCTGACAACCAAGATCAAGAGCCAGATGCTCACCGATGCCAATGTGCCTGGCTCGCGCATCAAGGTGATTACCGAGAACGGTATCGTCTACCTGCTTGGCTTGCTGACCCAAGAGGAAGCCAATCGAGCCACCAGCCTGGTACAGGGTGTTTCGGGCGTACAGAAGATCGTCAAGCTGTTCGAATACATCGACTGACTCAAGCCGTGAATCGCACCATTGACGTGCGCATCCAATGAAAAAGGCGACCCCGAGGGATCGCCTTTTTCATTTACTTGACCACCTTGAGACTTGGACGTCCGGTGGGTCGCGGTGGCTGACCACCATCATCAGGCGGGCCGTCATCATCCGACTCCACGCCATCATCTTCCAACTCTTCGTCACCCATCAGCGGAGGCTCGAGCTCAAAGACCATGCCTTGGCCGTTCTCGCGCGCATAGATACCCAGGATCGCGCCTACCGGCACGAAGAGGGTATGGGCAACACCACTGAAACGACCCTCGAAGCTGACTGCTTCGTTGTCCATGTGCAGACTGCGTACCGCATTGGGGGACACGTTGAGGACGATCTGACCATCGCTGGCAAACCCCGGTGGCACCTGGACCGCGGGGTACTCGGCATTGACCAGCATATGCGGGGTGCAATCATTGTCGACGATCCATTCGTACAGGGCACGAATCAGATAGGGGCGACTGGAGTTCATCAACAGCTCCTTAAATTCTACGCATTTCACGTTCGGTTGCAGACAGACTTGCCTGGAAAGGCTCGCGGGCAAACTGTCGCTCCATGTAATCGAGCAGCGGCTTTGCTTGTCGCGACAATTCAATGCCCATGATTGGCAGCCGCCAGAGTATGGGCAGTAGACAGCAATCGACCAGACTTTGCTCCTCACTCATGAAGCAGGACATTTCCGCGAAGAGCGGGGACACTCCGGTCAGGCTTTCGCGCAGTTCCTTGCGCGCCTGGACACGGGCGCTTTCCTTGCTCCGCTGATCGAGGATGATGTCCGCCAGCGAGCACCAATCACGCTGGATGCGGTGCATCAGTAGCCTGCTGTTGCCGCGCGCTACCGGATAGACCGGCAACAGCGGCGGGTGCGGATAGCGTTCGTCAAGGTACTCCATCACCACGGTCGATTCGTACAGCGCCAGGTCCCGATCGACCAATGTCGGAACGCTGCCATAGGGGTTGACCTCGGCAAGCTTGGGCGGCAACCGTCCGACATCCACGTCGATGATCTGGACCGTGATGCCTTTTTCGGCAAGAACGAGGCGGACCCGCTGGGAATAATGGCAGGCGGGGTCGGAATAGCAGGCTAACCGATTGGTTGCGCCCATGGTGTAACTCCTCGCACGAGGTGCGTGTAAACCATAAATGCAAACGCGCCCTGCAGGCATCCCCCGCGCATGCAGGGGCGCCCCAGGGCGCGCTCAACTACCAGAAACTACTGGATGATCAGTGCACGTCCTTCCAGTATTCGCGCTTGAGCAAGTAGGCGAAGACGAAGAAGAAAGCCAGGTAGAGTAACACGTAGGTACCGATGCGCTGACTTTCCAGTTTGACCGGGTTGGCGGAATAGGCCAGGAAGGTCACCAGGTTCTTGATCTTCTCGTCGAACTGCTCGGGTGTCAGGGTACCGGAATTCGGCTCGATGGTCAGCTGATCACAGGCCTCGTGCGTCAATGGACTGCCCGTGAGCGGATCGAACTGTCGCTTGCCATCGACCACGCTTTGCACCTGCTTGCAACCGATGACCTGGTTGCCCTGCAGCCCGACCAGCACGTTGGGCATGCCGACGTTGGGGAAGACCTTGTTGTTGGAGCCCAAAGGCCGCGAGGTGTCCTCATAGAACGTACGCAGATAGGTGTACAGCCAATCGTTGCCACGCACGCGGGCAACCAGCGTCAGATCGGGTGGCGCAGCGCCAAACCATGCCTTGGCATCGTCGGGCCGCATTGCGCTGTTCATGTGGTCACCGATCTTGGCACCGGTGAATACCATTTTCTCGAGCATCAGCTCATGAGGAACCCCCAAGTCATCGGCAACCCGCTCGTAGCGTTGGAACTTGGCGCCATGACAACCCATGCAATAGTTGACGAAGGTACGGGCGCCATCCTGCAGGGCAGCCTTGTCCGCCAGGTCGATATCGACCTTGTCCAGCTCGAAGCCATGGTCTGCGGCGAAGGAAAGTACGGGCATCACTGCCAGGATCAATACAGCGATAAGCTTTTTCATCAGCCAGTCACCCTTTCCGGAACCGGTTTGGTCTTTTCGAGCCTGCTGTAGAACGGCATCAATAGGAAGTAGGCGAAGTACAGCACCGTGCAGGCCTGCGACAGCAAGGTCCGTCCCGGAGTCGGCGCAAGGACGCCAAGCACGCCTAGGATCACGAAGGAGACGCAGAACAGCAACAGCGCTATCTTGCTCAACCAGCCCTTGTAGCGCATGGAGCGTACCGGGCTGCGATCCAGCCACGGCAGGACGAAGAGCACCGCAATCGCAGCGCCCATCGCCATGACACCGAACAGCTTGTCGGGCACTGCGCGAAGAATCGCGTAGAACGGTGTGAAGTACCAAACCGGGGCGATATGCTCTGGCGTCTTGAATGCGTTCGCCTGCTCGAAGTTCGGTTTTTCCAGGAAGTATCCGCCCATTTCCGGGAAGAAGAACACCACGGCGCAGAACACGAAGAGAAAGACCACGACACCGACGATGTCCTTGACGGTGTAGTACGGATGGAAGGGAATACCGTCCAGCGGCACACCGTTCTCGTCCTTGTTCTTCTTGATATCGATGCCATCCGGGTTGTTCGACCCGACCTCGTGCAGCGCCAGGATATGAAGCACCACCAAGCCGAGAATGACGATGGGCAATGCGACCACGTGCAGGGCAAAGAAGCGGTTGAGGGTGATGCCGGAAATCAGATAGTCGCCGCGAATCCACTGGGTGAGATCAGCGCCGATGACCGGGATCGCACCGAACAGCGAAATGATCACCTGCGCGCCCCAATAGGACATCTGCCCCCAAGGCAGCAGGTAACCCATGAAAGCCTCAGCCATCAGCGCCAGGTAGATCAGCATGCCGAACAGCCAGACCAGCTCGCGAGGCTTCTGATAGGAACCGTAGAGCAGCCCGCGGAACATGTGCAGGTAGACCACGATGAAGAACGCCGAAGCACCCGTGGAGTGCAGGTAGCGCAATATCCAGCCGTACTCCACGTCGCGCATGATGTACTCGACGGAGGCGAAGGCTTCCTCGGCCGAAGGCGTGAAACTCATCGTCAGCCAGACACCGGTGACGATCTGGTTGACCAGTACCAGCAAGGCCAGGGATCCGAAGAAGTACAGGAAATTGAAGTTCCGAGGCGCGTAGTACTTGCTGAGATGGTCTTCCCACATCTTCGTGGCGGGAAAGCGCGCGTCGATCCAGTCCATGAACTTACTCATCACGCATTCTCCTGATCGACGCCGATGACGATGACATTGTCAGACTCATACGTGTGCGGCGGTACCGGCAGGTTGAGAGGCGCCGGCTGGGACTTGTAGACGCGGCCGGCCAGGTCGTAATGCGAGCCGTGGCAGGGGCAGAAGTAACCCCCCAGCCATTTGGGGCCGAGATCGGCGGGCGCGACTTCGGGGCGAAAGGTCGGCGAGCAACCCAGATGGGTACACAGACCTACCAGCAGAAGGATTTCCGGCTTGATCGAGCGACTCTGCGGATTGACGTAGCTCGGCTGATCCGAGGCTTTGGAGTCAGGATCGGCAAGATCACCCGTGAGTTTCTGCAGATTGCCAAGGATCTCTTCCGTGCGCCGCATGATGAAGACAGGCTGACCGCGCCATTCGGCAACCATCTGCTGACCAGGCTCGATCTTGGCGATATTGACCTTGACCGGCGCACCGGCGGCCTTCGCCTTGGCACTAGGAAACCATGACCCCACGAACGGTACCGCAGCCCCCACTGCCCCCGCCGCCCCCACGACGGATGTAGCAGCTACAAGGAAGCGGCGTCGGCCTGGGTTGACGCCGTCATTGCTCATTCAGTCCTCTCCCATCGGCATTGGTGGCCTGTTGAAACAGGCATCTACTTAGGTAATGTCTGTGGCACTAAAATTTGCCGCATGGTAAAGAACAAATCCACACACTGACAAGGTGATTACCCCCTGGACGGGCTGAAACCCTCGCATTGCTTGATCTGCGTCTATGCGGTGCTGTTTCACGGACATGCTGAGAGGTTAGTTCAAGCCATAAAAAAAGCCCGGCTCCACAAGGGAACCGGGCTTTTTTCGACTGCCGAAGCGGTATTAACGCTTGGAGTACTGAGGACGCTTACGTGCTTTACGCAGACCCACTTTCTTACGCTCGACTTCACGGGCGTCGCGAGTAACGAAGCCAGCACGACGCAGCGCGCCACGCAGGGACTCGTCGTAGTCCATCAGTGCACGGGTGATACCGTGACGGATAGCACCAGCCTGACCGCTGACACCACCACCGATGACGGTGACGTAGATGTCGAACTTTTCACCGGTCTCGGTCAGCTCCAGCGGCTGGCGAACAACCATGCGAGCAGTTTCGCGGCCGAAGAAGACGTCCAGGGGACGGTTGTTGATAGAGATGTTACCGGTGCCCGGACGCAGGAAAACGCGAGCGGTTGCGGTCTTGCGACGGCCAGTGCCGTAATTTTGAGTCGCCGACATAATGAACTATTCCGTTAAATCTTCAGTTCTTGAGGCTGCTGAGCAGTATGAGGGTGAGCAGCGCCCGCATAGACTTTCAGCTTACGGTACATGTCGCGACCCAGCGGGTTCTTAGGCAGCATGCCTTTGACCGCGGTCTCGAGCACGCGCTCTGGGGCTTTGGCAATCAACTTCTCGAAGTTGATTTCCTTGATACCGCCTGGGAAACCGGAGTGGGAGTAGTACATTTTGTCAGTGGTCTTGGCGCCAGTGACACGCACCTGCTCGGCGTTGATGACGACGATGTAGTCGCCGGTGTCAACGTGAGGAGTGTACTCTGCCTTGTGCTTGCCACGCAGACGACGTGCGATTTCGGTAGCCAGACGACCCAGGGTCTGACCAGCGGCGTCAACCACGTACCAGTCGCGCTTTACTGTTTCTGGTTTAGCAGTAAAAGTTTTCATTCTTTATAGCCTCAGAGGCCGTCCAGCGAAATAAGACGGCGGATCTTACTGGATAGTGCTTCGCTTGACAACTCAAGCGCGCAGCCGCACACGGACGCTATAGGGGGCTCGGGTCAGCGCGTCCATACTCGGCAGGGTTCTTCCGATGGGGTGGTGCATCACTCCCACCGCACGGAGAGCTGCAGAATTATCCAGATTACAGAAAAAAACTCAACCTGATTTATCACTTATTTGCCTAATCATTCCCTGATCAGGGTCCGCAGGCAGCTCGACCACACCGAGCCAGACAAGCGCACACGCCCTGGGACGGTACGGTCCAGCCCGCTGAAGTAATCGATGTCTGGCATGATCACAGACACCCGGGGTAGACACTCTTCCCAAAACATAAGACGATCCAGCCAGTGATTGACCACTCTACCCCATAAGAACAATGACAATGATGTTTACCCAACCCTCCGCGTCCCTGCGGCGCGTCAGTATCCTGGCTGTCGACCAGGTATTCGCTTCGACCCTGATGCAGGCCAAGGACTTCTTCCACCTTGCCAGCCTGCGCTATGGCAAGCAGCTGGGGCTAGGCCTGAAGTCGATGTTCGAAATCCACCTGGTGAGCCCGGACGGCCTGCCCGTGGACAGCTTCAGCAATGTCCAGGTCCCGGTCGATGGTGGCCTCGAAGAGGCCGATGTGATCATTCTCCCGGCGTTCTGGGACGACTTCGACAACCTGTGCCAGCGCTACCCCCAGGTACTGCCCTGGCTGCGCGAGCAGCATGAGCGCGGCGCCGTGCTCTGCGGCGAAGCCAGCGGCGTGTTCTGGCTGGCCGAAGCCGGCCTGCTCGACGGCAAGGAGGCAACCACCTACTGGCGCTTCTTCGACAGTTTCGCCGAGCGCTTCCCCAAGGTCCGCCTCAACCAGGACAAGCACCTGACCGATGCCGACAACCTCTACTGCGCTGGTGGCACCACATCGGCCTGCGATCTGTACATCTACCTGATCGAGCGCTTCTGCGGCGCCAATGTCGCCCGTGCCGTGGCCCGCGACATCCTCTACGAAGTGCAGCGCAACTACACCCCGGGGCGCATGGGATTCGGTGGCCAGAAGCTGCATCAGGACCTGATCATCCTGCAGATCCAGCACTGGCTCGAAGAGCACTACGCCGACAAGTTCCGCTTCGAGGATGTGGCCCGCAACCATGGCATGAGCATTCGCAACTTCATGCGCCGCTTCCAGGGCGCCACGGGCGACAAGCCCTTGCACTACCTGCAGCGCTTGCGCATCGAGACCGCCAAGGGCCTGCTGTCGAGCACGCGCAAGAGCATCAAGACGATCAGCTATGAAGTGGGTTATGACGATGCCAGCTTCTTCGCGCGGTTGTTCCGCCAGCATACGGAGTTGTCACCGAACCAGTACCGGCAGCAGTTCATGCAGGAGGCATGAGCGGGCGGATCGCACATCCACATGGCACAAAGCCGCTTGCGCAAGCGACCATGTGCCATGTTCGAGGGCAGGAGCCCTTCCCTGCGCCTATGGCTTGTGAGCGCGCGAGAGGAACTCGTGTGATTGCATTTCCAACAGGCGGCTCAAGGTACGCTGGAACTCGAAGGTCAGGCGACCGCCGGTATACAGGTCCTTGAGCTCGACTTCCGCGGAAATGATCAGCTTGACGTTGCGGTCGTAGAACTCGTCCACCATGTTGATGAAGCGCCGGGCGATGTCGTCGGTGGCGACGCTCATCTGCTCGACGTTGCTCAGCAGCACCGCGTGGAAGATCTTGCCCAGCTCGATGTAGTCATTCTGGCTGCGCGGCCCATCGCACAAGGCGCGGAAATCGAACCAGGCCACGTCGTCACAGGTACGCAGGGCTTGGATCTCGCGATTCTCGATCACCAGCACATCGTTTTCGACGGCCTGGGTGCAGTCGGGGGTCAAGGCCTTGAAGCTCTGGCGCAGGCTTTCATGCGCCGCGTCGTTGAGCGGGAAGTGGAACAACTCCGCCTGCTCCAGATGGCGCAGGCGATAATCGACGCCACTGTCGACGTTGACCACGTCGGTGTTCTGCTTGATCAGGGCAATAGCCGGCAGGAAGCGCGCGCGTTGCAGGCCGTCCTTGTACAGGCCGTCGGGGACGATGTTGGACGTCGCCACCAGGGTCACGCCGTTCTTGAACAGCTCTTCCATCAGCGTGCCCAGGATCATGGCATCGGTGATGTCGGACACGAAAAATTCGTCGAAGCAGATCACCCGCGCTTCGTCGGAGAAACGCTTGGCGATGACGATCAGCGGGTTCTTCTCGCCCTTGAGCGTCTTCATCTCTTCGTGGACGCGCTTCATGAAACGGTGGAAGTGCGTGCGCATCTTCTGCTTGAACGGCAATGCTTCGTAGAAGGTATCGACCAGGTAGGTCTTGCCCCGCCCTACTCCGCCCCAGAAGTAGAGCCCCTTGACTGGCGCCTGCTCCTTGCGGCCGAAGAGCTTGCCGAACACGCCGGGCTTGTTGTTCTGCGCGGCCACCAGATCGTCGTACAGGCGCTGCAAGTGACGCACCGCCGTTTCCTGCGCCGCATCATGGAAGAATTCGGGACGTTTGAGATCTGCTTGATATCGTTCTAGGGGCGTCATAATTCGCTGGCGAGGTAACAAAAGCGGGCCGTCACTGTAACGACGGCCCTGGATAATGGCAATCGGACTTGCGGCAAAATGCCTCAGTCCTGCTGTGGCCGCAGGGCCGCGCGCAGGCTCTGGATGGCTGCATCGCGTGCCTCGTCATGGGCGAATCGCGGCCCGTTGGCGACGTTTTCGCCATCCAGCCAGAGGCTGAAACCCAGGCCCTCTACACGGATGTCCAGCTCATCGCCCTGCTGCAATCCCTTGCTCACCGCTCCGGCGCTCTTGCCGTCGGCGAAGCTGCGCGACAACATCAACTGCTCGCCATCGGCGGCCAGCAGGCGGAAGCGGAAACTGCCGTCCTCATCGCGGAAGCTGACGAAGCGAGCTGTCTTGGCGGCTTTCTTCTTCACTTCACCGGCAGCTTGGACATTGGTGCGGAACGAGCGCAGACCGATGGCCTCGCGCAACTGTTCCAGGAACGGGCTGGCAATCTTGCGTGCCTTCTGTGCGCCGACCAGGAGAATGTCTTCGAGGTCGGCAGGCCGAGCGATCAACTGATGATAGCGCTCGCGCGCTTCGCCCAACTGGCCGTCGAGCAACTGGAACAGACGCTGCTTGGCTTCGCCCCAACCCAGACCTTGCAACAGTTCGTCGCGGAACAGGGTCGACTGCTCCTGCGTAGAGAAGGCCTGGAACAGGGTGAAGAGGTGCGAAGTGTCCGGATCCTTGGCCTCGCCAGGGGCGCGCGAGTCGGTGACGATCCGCGAGATGGCATCCTTCATGTCCTTGGCGCTGCTGAACAGAGGGATGGTGTTGTCATAGCTCTTGGACATCTTGCGACCGTCCAGGCCAGGCAGGGTCGCGACGCTCTCCTCGATCACCGCTTCGGGCATGACGAAGAACTCTCGGCCTTGCCCGAACAGGTGATTGAAGCGCTGGCCGATGTCCCGGGCCATTTCCACGTGCTGGATCTGGTCACGGCCGACCGGCACCTTGTGGGCATTGAACATCAGGATGTCGGCGGCCATCAGTACCGGATAGCTGTACAGGCCCATGGTCACGCCGGCGTCCGGGTCTTCACCGTTTTCCAGATTCTTGTCCACCGACGCCTTGTAGGCGTGGGCACGATTGAGCAGGCCTTTGGCGGCAACGCAGGTCAGCAGCCAGGTGAGCTCGGGGATCTCGGGGATGTCGGACTGGCGATAGAAAGTCACCCGTTCCGGATCCAGGCCACCGGCCAGCCAGGTGGCGGCGATCTCAAGGCGCGATCGCTGGATGCGCAGCGGATCGTCGCACTTGATCAAGGCATGGTAGTCGGCCAGGAAGTAGAACGAATCGGCACCAGGCTGCTGGCTGGCAAGGATGGCCGGGCGGATGGCGCCGGCGTAGTTGCCCAGGTGCGGGGTGCCAGTGGTGGTGATACCGGTGAGAATGCGCGTAGTCATGGGTTATCGCTTGATCAGGCTTGGCTCAGTTCGAGAGACGCGGCAGCACCAGATCCTTCAGATCGGTCAGCTTGCCATGAAAGAAGTGTCCGCATTCTGCCACTTTCAGCAGCTCATGGGTGCGCGACAGTGCGTCGGACCATTCGTAGACGAGCTGGGGTTGTACCACTTCATCGGCGTCCGGTTGGATCACGCTCAGCGGGCAGCGCTGGGGCAACGGGAACTCGCTGCTCAGGCGCATGACCGCCGGTGCCACCATGAACAGTTGCTGCAGCTCGACTTGCGCCGCTTCGAGGCGCCCACCCAGGGCCGCGGCGACAAAGCCACCGAAGGAGAAGCCCATCAAGACCAGCGGCTGCGTCGATTGCCGGTCACGCAGCCAATGCGCCGCGGCTTCGGCATCGTCGACTTCACCGCTACCCATGTCATGACCGCCCGCGCTCTGACCGACGCCGCGGTAATTGAAGCGCAAGGTGCTGTATCCTGCGTCCCGCGCCGTACGCTGCAAGGTAGAAACCACCTTGTTGAGCATGGTGCCGCCTTGGACGGGGTTGGGATGGCAGATCAGCACGCTGCCGCGGGCATCGGCGACCTCCAGGTACAAGGCTTCCAACTGGCCGCAGGGACCGTCGATGAACACAGGGGTTTCGCGGGTAAGCAAGGCACTACTCCGTGACCTCGGAATGGGTCGACTCGTCTAGGTGAAAAATTCTGCTCTGAGATATTTGCGATCGCTCGCGGTATACAGCGCAGGTCTGAGCCGTTAACGTAAAGCAAAGCCGTTTATAGAGGAAGGACTCGTGGAACTCTCGCTCTTAGTTTGGTTGTTGCCGACCCTGGCCCTCGTCGTGGGCGTCATCGTTGGTTTCGTGGTTGCCCGACTGTTGCCCAACGCCGCGCCAAGCAGCACGCAGCGGCAGCTCGACGATATCCAGCAGCGCTTCGACAGCTACCAGAACGAAGTGGTCACCCACTTCAACAGCACCGCTTCGCTGGTCCAGCGGCTTACCCAGAGCTACCAGGATGTCCAGGATCACCTGGCCGAAGGCGCCAACCGCCTGGCCCTGGACGAATTGACCCGTCAGCGCCTGCTCGCCGCCTTGCACTCCGAAGCCGCGCAAGCTCCACGCGACCGCCTGACCCCACCCAAGGACACTGCCGAAGTCCCTCGCGACTATGCGCCGAAGTCGCCGAACTCGCCGGGCATGCTCGACGAGAGCTACGGAATCAAGCGTTGATACGCTGAAATGAAACAAGGCCTCGCGAGAGGCCTTTTTCTTGGCTCCTCACGGATTGTGGGGGAACCTTTGGATTCCGGTGACTTACCACGCACGGCCCGTTGGGCTGCGCTGTCGCACAGAAACAGTCTTGAAGCTGCCGGGGTACCTGTGGGAGCGGGTTTACCCGCGAAGCAGACACCGCAGTGTGTGGCACCGGCTTTGCCGGTGTTCGCGGGCAAGCCCGCTCCCACAAGGCCCAGCTAACTTAATGAGTTGGCGTTTGCTCCATGAGAAAGTGTCTCGGCCCCATCTGCGTGACAGAACTTTGGTGGAGCCTCGGGAGCGGAAACAGGCTGGCCGCGTTGCGCTGTAATGTGGCGCCTGGTCTCACGAATGTCCGTCAATCCGTCAGGAGCCGCTTTCTTGGCTGACATGCGCTGCTCAACTACAGGCCTCCAACGCCTGCCGTACATCCGCGATCAAGTCTTCCACATCCTCCAACCCCACCGACAATCGCACCAACCCTTCCGAAATCCCATGGTGCGCCCGTTCCTCCACGCTGTAACCCGAATGCGTCATGCTCGCCGGATGTTGCGCCAGCGACTCGGCATCCCCGAGGCTCACCGCGCGCGCGAACAGTTGCAGGGCATTCATGAAGCGCCGGCCGGCCTCGATCCCGCCCTTGAGTTCGAAAGCGATCATCCCGCCCGGCAGGCGCATTTGTCGTTGTGCCAGGGCATATTGGGCAAAACCGGACAATCCGGGATAGTGGATCGATTCAACCATCGGATGGCGCTCGATGAACTCGGCTACCTGTTGGGCATTGGTACAGTGGCGTTCCATCCGCAGCGCCAGCGTCTTCATTCCACGCATCAGTAACGACGCATCGTGGGGCGACAGAACCGCGCCGGTCATGTCCTTGAGCCCCTCGAAACGAATGCGATCGATCAAAGCCTTGTGCCCTACCACCAGCCCTGCGGTGAGGTCTCCGTGCCCGCTGAGGTATTTGGTCGCCGAATGCACCACCAGATCGGCGCCCAACTCCAGTGGACGCTGCAGGTAAGGGGTGCAATAGGTATTGTCGACGATCACGCAGATGCCGTGCTGGCGCGCCAGGTCGACGACGGCAGCGATGTCCACCAACTGCATGTTCGGATTGGCGGGCGTCTCGAAGTAGATTGCACGTGTTCTGGGGGTGATGGCGGCTGAAAGCGCTACTCGGTCATTGAGGTCGACATGACGTACCTGAACCCCGAATTCGCCGATACCGTGGTGCAGGAAAGCAAAGGTGCAGCCATAGAGCGTGCGGCCTGCGATCAACTCGTCCCCAGGCCGCAACAGCGTCCATAGCGTGGACGTGATCGCCCCCATGCCGGAGGCCAGGGCCAACGCTGCCTCTCCTCCCTCGAGCGACGCCACGCGCTGCTCGAGCATGGCCAGCGTCGGGTTCGAGATACGGCTGTAGAAATGCCCCGACTCCTCCCCGGCAAAACAAGCAGCACCGTACTCCACGTTGGCGAAGGCGTAGGTCGCGGTCTGGTAGATCGGTGGCACCAGTGCGCCGCCATGAGACATCGGATCGTAGCCGTGATGGATCGCACGGGTGGAAAAACCACGGTGTTTGTCGGACTCGCTCATGGCAACGGCCTCTTGTGCTTTGTTCTAAGCTTATGCCACTGCGAGGCCAAGATTTTTCCAAAATCCTCTCGAAACCTCGTGTCCTTTGGAACAAAAAGAACAAACCAACCTACCGGAGGGCAAGCCATGCCCACGACCCTCGACCGCATCGACCGTGCTCTACTGGCGGCTCTTCAGGACAACGCCCGGCTTACCATCGCCGAACTCGCCGATCAGGTTTCGCTAACCACTTCGCCCTGTTGGCGGCGGGTCAAGCAGCTCGAGGAACAGGGATATATCACTGGGTATCAGGCCACCCTATCTCCCAAGAGCCTGGGTTTTGGCGTGACCGCTTTCGTCAGCATCATGATGGACTCCCATACCAAGGACATGGCCAGGGCGTTCGAAAAAAGGCTGATGGAAATCCCCGAAATCGTCGCCTGCCACCACATATCCGGGCGTTACGATTTTCTGTTGGAAATACTGGCACGGGATCTGGAGTCGTTCGGAGAATTCGCTCGGGAAGTACTGCAGCGATTGCCCGGTGTGAAGGAAATTTATTCCAGCTTTTCGTATAAGGCGGTGAAGGAACGACGGATAATTCCAGTATCGGAAAATCATATCTAGCTCGGCACCAATTTTTCGAAAGGCTCGGCCAAGACCTTGCAAACCCAGCAATCATGCTCCTCGCCCCATAAATCCCTTGGAAGTCTTTGAAATCAAGTTCAGTCATGGCTTCTCGATTAAGGATTCCAGCTGAGCCCGGGTGAGCTCAGGGTCGCCGCCATCAATGTCTTGCGCGAGTTTCGTAAGTCGAGCGACCAAAGACTCAGCAAGATGAGGCGGCATTAATTCTTTGCGAAGGCCCATGAGATCCTACTCATCAATTTTTGCTAAACGGCTCCGTAATTACGAGTGAAAAGCTAGCGAATCTCAGCGCATAGGCGAGACACCTATCGCTTCAAGAAAATACAAACTTCGAGAACCTATTACTCAAGCCCAGGGCAGTGAAGGAGCGGCGGCTCCGGTAGCGGAGAAACACCTATAGCGTGAGTTCCTGCAACCTCGGCAACAGAAACCCCGCCCCGTCATCGAAACTGTTCAGTTCGCGCCGAGACGGGACGTCTCGCGGTCAGATCACGGCTTGCGCCAGCCGTGACCATTCTCCTCGTCATCACCGCCACGCATGATCAGGATTTCAAAGCGGTAGTCGCTAGCTTCAACTTTCATGATGCTCTCCTTGAAAGGTCGCTGGGCCAAATGCCAGCCAAGTCATAGTGCTCGAGACACAGGTGACGAGGCATGCTCAAGCGTTTCCATGGGCCATTGCGGGGAAGCCCCGCACCGGAAAACAAAAAAACCCGCCAGGCTCATCACCATGGCGGGTTTTCGTTCAAGCCGAACGCTTAGATCGCGCCACGCTTGCGCAACACATCCAGCACCTGCTTGACGCCTTCATCCACGCTGGTGGCCTGGGTGTCGATGACCAGGTCGGCATCCAGCGGCACGTCGTATGGGAAGCCTTCGCCCGGGATGTTGTCGCCACCGGCGGCATACAGGCCCTGCGGGTCGCGCTCGCGGCAGACCTGCGGGGAGGCCTGGACGTAGACGGTTACCAGCCGTTCCTTGCCGATCAGGGCCCTGGCCTGTTCGCGGCCCTCGGCATCCGGTGCGACGAAAGCAGCCAGGGTCAGCAGGCCCGCTTCGTTGAACTGACGCGCCACGTGGGCGGCGCGACGCCAGTTCTCGGTACGCCCCGCGCGATCCTGTGGCAGCCCTTTGTTGAGGTCGTGCCGCAGGTTCTGGCCATCCAGGATGTATACCGCGCGCCCCATGTCGAACAGCTTGCGCTCGACGGCATACGCCAGGGTGCTCTTGCCAGCGCCCGACAGGCCGCTGAACAGCACGGTAGCCGGTTGCTGACCGAAGCGCAGGGCACGCTCTTCGGTGGTGACGTGGGACGACTTGCCATGCTGACCGCTGTTGCCGTGCGGCAGCACCGGCGGGGCGATGATCATGCCGGCGCCCACGGTGCCATTGGTCAGGCGGTCGATGATGATGAAAGCACCCGTGGTGCGGTTGCTCTCGTAACCATCCAGGGCGATCGCCGCATCGAGGCTGATCTTGACGCGGCCGATCTCGTTCAGTTGCAGGGAACTGGCGGCGTCCTTTTCCAGGGTGTTGACATCGACCTTGTGGACAATGCTTGCAACCGAGCCCGGTACGTAGCTGGTCGCGCGCTTGATGTCGTACTTCTTGCCCGGCAGCATCGGCTCTTCGGCCATCCACACCAGCATGGCGTCGAACTGGTCGGTGACCGGCGGCACGTTATCGGCGTGTACCAGCAGGTCGCCACGGGAGATGTCGATCTCGTCTTCCATGGTCAGGGTCACGGCCTGGCCGGGGCCCGCGTGCTCCAGCTCGCCCTCATAGGTGACGATGGACTTGACGCGGCTGCTCTTGCCCGATGGCAGCACGACGATCTCGTCGCCCTTGTGCACGATGCCACTGGCCAGCGTACCGGCGAAACCACGGAAGTTCAGGTTCGGACGGTTGACGTACTGCACCGGGAAACGCAGATCGGTGAAGTTGCGATCGGCGGCGACCTCGACGGTTTCCAGGATTTCCATCAACGCAGGGCCGGTGTACCACGGCGAACGCTCGCTGCGATTGACCACGTTATCGCCCTTGAGCGCGGACATCGGCACGAACTGCAGGCTGCTCGGGGTCAGGTTGATGGCATCGGCAAACTTGAGGTAGTCGGCCTTGATCGACTCGAAGACTTCCTCGTCGAAGTTCTTCAGGTCCATCTTGTTGATGGCCACGACGATGTGCTTGATGCCCAGCAACGAGGCGATGTAGCTGTGTCGACGGGTCTGGGTCTGCACGCCGTAGCGGGCATCGACCAGGATGATCGCCAGGTCGCAGGTCGAGGCACCGGTCGCCATGTTGCGGGTGTACTGCTCGTGGCCCGGGGTGTCGGCGATGATGAACTTGCGCTTGGCGGTGGAGAAGTAGCGGTAGGCGACATCGATGGTGATGCCCTGCTCACGCTCGGCCTGCAGGCCATCGACCAGCAGCGCCAGGTCGACTTCCTCGCCCGTGGTGCCGGACTTCTTCGAATCACGGGTGATGGCCTCGAGGTGGTCCTCGTAGATCATCTTGGAGTCGTGCAGCAGGCGCCCGATCAGGGTGCTCTTGCCGTCGTCGACGTTGCCGCAGGTCAGGAAGCGCAGGAGTTCCTTGCGCTCGTGCTGGGCCAGGTAGGCGAGGATGTCCTCGCTGATCAGATCAGATTGATGCGACATGGAGTAACCCTGAAAATTAGAAGTAGCCTTGGCGTTTCTTGTCTTCCATGGAGCCTGCGCCATCATGGTCGATGACACGGCCCTGGCGCTCGGACGTCCGGGTCAGGAGCATTTCCTGGATGATGTCCGTCAGGGTCTCGGCCTCCGACTCGACAGCGCCCGTCAGCGGGTAGCAGCCAAGGGTACGGAAACGCACTTTCTTCTTGACGATACGGGCCTTCTCTTCATCGGAGAGATGCTCGAGGATGCGCTCGTCGTCGATCATGATCAGGGTGCCGTTCTTCTCGATGACTTCACGCTCGGCGGCGAAGTACAGCGGCACGATCGGGATGCCTTCGAGGTAGATGTACTGCCAGATGTCCAGTTCGGTCCAATTCGACAGTGGGAAGACGCGAATGGACTCGCCCTTGTTGACCTTGCCGTTGTAGACGTTCCACAGCTCCGGGCGCTGATTCTTCGGGTCCCAGCGGTGCTTGCTGTCGCGGAAGGAATACACGCGCTCCTTGGCACGCGACTTCTCTTCGTCGCGACGAGCACCACCGAACGCAGCGTCGAAGCCGTGCTTGTCCAGCGCTTGCTTGAGGCCCTGGGTCTTCATGATGTCGGTGTGCTTGGCGCTACCGTGGGTGAACGGGTTGATACCCTGCGCCACACCTTCAGGGTTGACATGGGTGATCAGCTCCAGGCCCATTTCCTCGACCATCTTGTCGCGGAAGCTGTACATCTCCTGGAATTTCCAGCGGGTGTCGACATGCATCACTGGAAACGGCAGCTTGCCCGGGAAGAAGGCCTTGCGCGCCAGGTGCAGCATCACAGCGGAGTCCTTGCCGATCGAGTACAGCATCACCGGATTGTCGAACTCGGCGGCCACCTCGCGGATGATATGGATGCTCTCCGCCTCCAGCTGTTTCAAGTGCGTCAGTTTGTCGACCATGGCTACTCACGAAAAACGATCTTATGGACGGCCAACGGGCCGTGTTCGAGCAGGGCACTTTATCACAGCACCCGATTCTATTTAGACGCGCAACTAGAACGAAACAATCTAACCATATGCCCGCGCGTTTTGACGTTCAGATAGGGTTGGGGCAGTCAATGAACAGGTGCTCCACGGCGAAACGTCGCGCCAGGTAATCGCCCAAGGCCTGGACGCCGTAGCGCTCGGTAGCGTGATGGCCGGCGGCGATGAAGCTGATGCCGTTCTCCCGCGCACTGTGGAAGGTCTGCTCCGAGGCTTCGCCACTGATGAAAAGATCGACCCCCGCGGCGATAGCCTGATCGATATAGCCCTGCCCGCCTCCCGTGCACCAACCGACCCGGCGAATCACCTGGTCGCCCTCGATCAGCAAGGGCTCGCGGCCCGTGACTTCCTGGACCCTGCGAGCGAAGTCCTGCGCCGAACGGGGCTCGGCCAGCGAGCCGATGAGGCCGACCACGCGGGGATTGTCCGGGTCGAGCGGCCCTTCCACGGTAATCTCCAATCGATGCGCCAACTGCACGTTGTTGCCCACCTCCGCATGGACATCCAGTGGCAGGTGGTAGGCGAGCAGGCTGATGTCATGCTTGAGCAAGGTTTTCAGGCGCCGCTGCTTCATCCCTGTGATGCACGGGTTTTCGCCTTTCCAGAAGTAACCATGGTGCACCAGTATCAAGTCGGCTTCGGCTTCGACGGCGGCATCGAGCAAGGCCTGGCTGGCGGTCACGCCGCTGACGATACGGCGGACCTGCGGGCGACCCTCCACCTGCAGGCCGTTAGGGCAGTAATCCTGGATTCTTGCGCTCGCCAGGTAGCGGTCGGCTTCCTCGACCAGGGTGCTCAGGGCGACGGCCATGTAAAGTCTCCTCGATCAGCGGTTCTACCGGGCGTAGAGGCCCGTATAATGGCCGCCATTATGGGCTGTCACTGGCTTCGAGGATACCGATGCCAGTCGCCTGGACGCAGGCTCGACTCACCATCGCCGTTCATCCGCTTCAGGTGTATGATCGCGCGCGCTTGCTTTGTGGGTCGCACCGCAGCGCCCCCGTTCAATCCAGGACCTCTTCCATGCTCAAGGCACTGCGTTACTTTGGCTGGCCGCTACTCACCGGCACGCTGATCGCCCTGCTGGTCATCCAGCGCTTTCCACAATGGGTCGGCCTGCCGAGCCAGGACGTCAACCTGCAGCAGGCGCCGCAGACCACGCGGATCATGCAGGGACCGGTATCCTATGCCGACGCGGTGACCCTCGCCGCGCCCGCGGTGGTCAACCTCTACACCACCAAGGTGGTCAACAAGAGTTCCCACCCGCTATTCGAAGACCCGCAATTTCGCCGCTTCTTCGGCGACAACCTGCCCAAGCAGCGTCGCTGGGAATCGAGCCTGGGCTCGGCGGTGATCATGAGCCCGGAAGGCTACCTGCTGACCAACAATCATGTGACCACTGGCGCGGACCAGATCGTGGTGGCGCTCAAGGATGGACGCGAGACCCTGGCGCGCGTCATCGGCAGCGACCCCGAGACCGACCTGGCGGTGCTGAAGATCGACCTGAAGAACCTGCCGGCCATCACCATAGGCCGCTCCGACAATATCCACATCGGCGACGTCGCCCTGGCCATCGGCAACCCCTTCGGCGTAGGTCAGACCGTGACCATGGGCATCATCAGCGCCACAGGCCGCAATCAGCTGGGGCTGAACAACTACGAGGACTTCATCCAGACCGACGCCGCGATCAACCCGGGCAACTCCGGAGGCGCGCTGGTCGATGCCAACGGCAACCTCACGGGTATCAATACGGCAATCTTCTCCAAGTCCGGTGGCTCCCAGGGCATCGGCTTCGCGATCCCGGTCAAGCTGGCACTGGAAGTGATGAAGTCCATCATCGAGCATGGCCAGGTGATCCGTGGCTGGCTGGGCCTGGAAGTTCAGCCGTTGAGCCCGGAGCTGGCTGAATCCTTCAACATGGAAGGCCGCCCGGGGATCGTGGTGGCGGGGATCTTCCGCGACGGGCCGGCGCAACGGGCCGGGTTGCAACTGGGCGACGTGATCCTCAGCATCAATGGCGAACCCGCCGGTGACGGCCGCAGGTCCATGAACCAGGTGGCCCGGATAAAGCCGAACGACAAGGTGGCTATCGAAGTGATGCGCAACGGCAAGCAGCTCAAGCTGGTCGCCGAAGTGGGCCTGCGTCCGCCGCCGACGCCTGCGGTGAGCAAGGAAGAGAAATAAGAGGGCGGTTGCTGCGAAGCGGCTTTGATGTGAGTCTGGACCGAGGGTTGAACCTGGAATGTGCTTTAGACCAGGTTTCCCTCGCTACCGCGCGGGCTCGATGTCATGCATTGCCAGGCAAGACCTCGACTCGCCTGGCAATGTAAACCACCCAAACGACGCGTTGGCTGTGGTTACGCTCTCCCTAATGCAGGATCTGGCTCAAGAACAGCCGGGTCCGCTCGCTACGTGGACGATCGAAGAAGTCATCCGGCGAGGCCTGCTCGACGATCTCCCCCTTGTCCATGAAGATCACCCGGTTCGCCACAGTCCGGGCAAAGCCCATCTCGTGGGTCACGCACAGCATGGTCATGCCATCCTCGGCCAGACTCACCATGGTATCGAGCACCTCCTTGACCATTTCCGGATCGAGCGCCGAGGTCGGTTCGTCGAACAGCATGATCTTCGGCTTCATGCACAACGCCCGGGCAATCGCCACGCGCTGCTGCTGACCACCGGACAACTGCCCCGGGTACTTGTGCGCCTGCTCAGGGATACGCACGCGCTCCAGATAGTGCATGGCGATTTCCTCTGCCTTGCGCTTGGACAGCTTGCGCACCCACATCGGTGCCAGGGTGCAGTTCTCGAGAATGGTCAGGTGCGGGAAGAGGTTGAAATGCTGGAACACCATGCCGACCTCGCGCCGGATCGCCTCGATCTGCTTGAGGTCGCTGGTCAGCTCTACCCCATCGACCACGATGCGCCCTTGTTGGTGCTCTTCCAGACGGTTGAGGCAGCGAATGGTCGTGGACTTGCCGGACCCGGACGGTCCGCACAGAACGATCCGCTCGCCCTGACGCACATTGAGGTTGATGTCCTTGAGCACATGGAACTGGCCGTACCACTTGTTCACGCCCTGCATCTGGATGATGCCTTCGGTGCCAGCAGGCTGCTTGATCGCTTCATTCATCACGAAAACTCCTAACGTTTGTGGCCCGTGTCCAGCTTGCGCTCCAGGTGCATGGAGTAGCGGGACATGCCAAAACAGAAAATCCAGAACACCAGGGCGGCGAATACATAGCCTTCGGTGGCCATGCCCAGCCAGGCCGGATCGGCCGCTGCCTGCTTGACGCTGTTGAGCAGATCGAACAGCCCGATGATGATCACCAGGCTGGTGTCCTTGAACAGGGCGATGAAGGTGTTGACGATGCCGGGAATCACCAGCTTCAGGGCCTGCGGCAGAATGACCAGGCCCATCGAGCGCCAGTAGCCCAGGCCCATCGCGGCGGCTGCCTCGTACTGGCCCTTGGGAATGGCCTGCAGACCGCCACGCACCACCTCGGCGACATAGGCCGACTGGAACAGGATCACCCCGATCATCGCCCGCAGCAGCTTGTCGAAGCTCATGCCCTCGGGCAGGAACAGCGGCAGCATGACCGAGGACATGAACAGCACGGTGATCAACGGCACGCCGCGCCAGAACTCGATGAAGGTCACGCAGACCACCTTCACCGCTGGCATGTTCGAACGCCGCCCCAATGCCAGCAGGATGCCCAGTGGCAAGGCCCCGACGATGCCCACCGTGGCGATCACCAGGGTGAGCATCAGGCCGCCCCACTGGGTGGTCGGCACGGTGGTCAGCCCCAGGTAGCCGCCATGCAGGAGCAGGTAGGCAATGATCGGGTATAGCACCAGGAACCCCAGTCCATAAGCTGTCTTGCGCGTGAAACGCGCAATGAACAGCGGCGCCGCGCCGACCACGGCAAGCCACACGGTCAAGTCGACCCGCCAGCGCAATTCGGTCGGGTAATAACCGTACATGAACTGGCCGAAGCGCTGCTGGATGAAGACCCAGCAGGCACCTTCCTTGGTGCAGTCGGCACGGGTGGTGCCGACCCAGTTCGCATCGATGATCGTCCACTGCAACAGCGGCGGCACGATCAGCCAGATCAAGTAGAGCGCGAACAGGGTCAGCAGGGTGTTCAGCCAACTGGAGAACAGGTTCGCTCGCATCCACGCGAATACACCGACCACTTTGACCGGTGGCGGCATATCGGGTTTGAAAACATGTGCATTCATGCGCTCATCCTCACCGTTCGATCAGCGCGATGCGCTTGTTGTACCAGTTCATCAGCAGCGAAATGCTGATGCTGATCGCCAGGTAGACGCTCATGGTGATGGCAATGACTTCGATGGCCTGACCGGTCTGGTTGAGCACGGTGCCCGCGAACAGCGAGACCATTTCCGGATAACCGATACCCGCGGCCAGCGACGAGTTCTTCGCCAGGTTCAGGTACTGGCTGGTCAATGGCGGAATGATCACTCGCAGCGCCTGCGGGATGATCACCTTGCGCAAAGTCGGCCCCTCGCGCAGGCCGAGGGAGCGGGCCGCTTCCGTCTGGCCATGGCTGACCGAGCGGATACCCGAACGGACAATTTCGGCGATGAATGCGGCCGTGTAGATGGTCAGCGCCAGGGTCAACGCCAGCAGCTCGGGGATCAGCACCCAACCGCCAACGAAGTTGAACCCCTTCAGCTGGGGCACTTCCCAACTGACCGGACTGCCGACCAGCAACACGCAGAGGCTTGGGATACCCAGGAGCAGCAGCAGGCCCGTCCAGAACTTGTGGAACGGCTCGCCAGTCTCCTCGAAGCGACGATTGGCCATGCGCACCATCAGAACGACCGCCAATATCGCCAGCGCCACGCTGACGACGAATGGCCAGAACCCCTCGGCCATGGACGCGCCAGGCATGTTCAGGCCGCGGTTGCTGATGAAGAACAGGTCATCGATATTGATGCTGCCACGCGGCCCCGGCAACGTCAGGAAGACCGCGAAATACCAGAAGAGGATCTGCAACAGCGGCGGGATATTGCGGAACGTCTCGACATAGACGGTCGCCAGTTTGCTGATCATCCAGTTGGGCGACAGTCGCGCCACGCCGATGATGAAGCCCAGCAGGGTCGCCAGGACGATGCCGATGACCGTCACCAGCAGCGTGTTGAGCAGCCCGATGAGGAACACCCGGGCATAGCTGTCCGACTCCACGTAGGGGATCAGGTGCTGGGCGATGCCGAACCCGGCGCTGCGTTCGAGGAAGTCGAAGCCGGAGGTGATACCCCGATGCTGAAGGTTGGTCTGGGTGTTATGAAACAGGTACCAGCCCAGACCGACCACGAAAGCCACCGTGATGATCTGGAACAGCCACGCACGCACACGTGGATCGCTAAGGGAGAATCCCTTGGGTGCGCCGATTTGATTTTGCATGAAATGCCCCGCAAGGAAGGGAACCGAACAGCCTGCGGCGGCGCGAGGCCACCGCAGGATGCAGCCATCAGCGCACGGGTGGCGCGTACTGGATGCCGCCGTTGTTCCACAGCGCATTCAGGCCGCGGTCGATTTCCAACGGGGTGCTCTTGCCAAGGTTCTTCTCGAACACTTCGCCATAGTTGCCGACCTGCTTGATGATCTGCACGACCCAGTCTTTCGGGAGCTTGAGGTCCTTGCCATACTCGCCATCGGCGCCGAGCATGCGGGCCACGTCGGGGTTCTTGGTGCCTTTCGCTTCGGCTTCGACGTTCTGCGAGGTCACGCCTGCCTCTTCGGCGTTGAGCATGGCGAAGAGCGTCCACTTGACGATGCTGAACCATTCTTCGTCGCCCTTGCGCACGACCGGTCCCAGGGGCTCCTTGGAAATGGTTTCCGGCAGAACCACGTATTCGGCCGGGGCGGCCAGCTTGGAACGCTGTGCGTAGAGCTGCGACTTGTCGGAGGTGAGCACGTCGCAACGACCCGACTCCAGCGACTTGGCGCTTTCATCGGAGGTATCGAAGGTGATCGGGGTGTATTTCAGGCTATTGGCACGGAAGTAGTCGGAAACGTTGAGTTCGGTGGTGGTGCCGGCCTGGATGCAGATCGTCGCCCCATCGAGTTCCTTGGCACTGGAGACGCCCAGTTTCTTGTTCACCAGGAAGCCGATACCGTCGTAGTAGGTGACACCGGCGAACATCAGGCCCATGCCGGCATCGCGGGAGCTGGTCCAGGTAGTGTTGCGCGACAGGACGTCGACTTCCCCCGACTGCAGCGCCGTGAAACGCTCCTTGGCATTGAGCTGGCTGAACTTGACCTTGGTCGCATCGCCGAACACCGCCGCTGCCACCGCGCGACAGACATCGGCATCGATACCGATGATGTTGCCTTTGGCATCCGGCACCGAAAAGCCCGGAAGACCGTCGCTGACGCCACACTGGACAAATCCTTTCTTTTTCACCGCATCCAATGTCGCACCGGCCTGCACCAGGCCACTGGTACCCAGGGCGGTAGCGGCGGCCAGCACTGCCAGGGTGGATTTCCACATCTTCATCAAAACCTCCAGGTCGCTCTTGTTGTATAGAGCCGGAATCGCACCGCGCCCTTATGAGGCGCATCCGACCCTTTGTTGGCTTGTTTTCGGGTCAATTGGCGCAATGGACTGTTCTGTGACAGCCTTATCGGTGCGAGGGTTGTTACCGTCGCAACCGCCTTACCTTGCATCGAGGTCTGAGTAGCAAAGCGCGTACCATAGTCCCAGTCCTAAGCGTTTAAGCGCACGTCAAGTAGGAAAAGTTGTAGAGTTGCGACATCTACTTTTGGCATTCCTCGGTATTGCCTCCTTTCTACGCACCTGACAAGAACGCACGCACTATTTCGGAGCAGTCATGACCAACCCCCTGATTCTCGAACCCCAGAAGACCGCTGATGCCTGTGTTATCTGGTTGCATGGCCTGGGCGCCGATCGTTACGACTTTCTACCCGTGGCCGAATTTCTCCAGGAACGCCTGCAGAGCACCCGCTTCATCATGCCCCAGGCGCCGACCCGCCCGGTCACCATCAACAGCGGCTACGCCATGCCCAGCTGGTACGACATCAAGGCCATGACGCCGGCGCGCGCGATCGACGAGGCGCAGCTGGAAGAGTCCGCCGACCAGGTGATCGACCTGATCGAAGCCGAGCGGGCCAAGGGCATCGACCTGACGCGTATCGTCCTGGCAGGCTTTTCTCAGGGTGGCGCGGTCGTGCTGCACACGGCCTATATAAAGTGGCAGGAAGCGCTTGGTGGGGTCATGGCCCTGTCCACCTACGCCCCGACCTTCAGCGACGACCATCAGCTAGGCGCCTGCCAGCAACGCACCCCGGCCCTGTGCCTGCATGGCGTGAATGACCCTGTGGTATACCCGGCCATGGGCCGTACCGCGTTCGAATACCTCGATACCTGGGGGGTGGCTGCCCGCTGGCTGGAATACCCGATGGAGCATGAGGTGAACGTCGCGGAGCTGAGCGATATCCATGATTGGCTTAGCGAGAAGCTGCGTTGAGCGCCACCCTTCTGTAGTTGTAGGAGCAATCCACTACGCCGCGCCCGAATCTTGCATTACACTGCCCGGCGTACATTCCTTAACCAATTGATGAGATGACTGTGCTCAAGGCACTCAAGAAAATATTCGGCAAGGGAGACGCCTCACCGCAGCCCGTTGAACCCGCTGCCACCGTGACCGCGCCAGTGGCGCCCGCCCTTCCTGCCACCCCGGCACTTGAATCCGCGCCCGCGGCGCGACCTGCGGCCGATGTCGAGACCGGCATCGCGCCGGCCGGCAAACCCGCCACCCAAGACAAGCCTCGCCGCCCACGCGAGCGCAAACCCAAGCCCCAGGCGTCGCTATGGAAGCTCGAAGACTTCGTGGTCGAGCCGCAGGAAGGCAAGACCCGCTTCCACGACTTCAAGCTCTCGCCTGAAGTGATGCATGCCATCCATGACCTGGGCTTCCCCTACTGCACGCCGATCCAGGCCCAAGTGCTGGGATACACCCTGCGTGGTCAGGACGCCATTGGCCGAGCGCAAACCGGCACCGGCAAGACCGCTGCGTTTCTGATCTCGATCATTTCCCAGCTGCAGCAGACGCCACCGCCCAAGGAACGCTACATGGGCGAGCCACGGGCGCTGATCATCGCGCCGACCCGCGAGCTGGTGGTGCAGATCGCCAAGGATGCCGCGGGCCTGACCCGTTATACCGGGCTCAATGTCATGACCTTCGTCGGCGGCATGGATTTCGACAAGCAGCTCAAGGCCCTGGAAGCGCGTCATTGCGACATCCTGGTCGCGACGCCCGGTCGACTGCTGGACTTCCATCAGCGTGGCGAAGTGCACCTGGACATGGTCGAGGTCATGGTCCTGGACGAGGCCGACCGCATGCTGGACATGGGCTTCATCCCCCAGGTCCGGCAGATCATCCGCCAGACCCCGCCCAAGAGCGAGCGCCAGACCCTGCTGTTCTCCGCGACCTTCACCGAAGACGTGATGAACCTCGCCAAGCAATGGACCACCGACCCGGCCATCGTCGAGATCGAGCCGGAGAACGTCGCCAGCGAAACCGTGGAACAGCATGTCTATGCCGTTGCCGGCAGCGACAAGTACAAATTGCTGTACAACCTGGTGACCATCAACAAGTGGGAGCGGGTCATGGTGTTCGCCAACCGCAAGGACGAGGTGCGCCGCATCGAGGAGCGCCTGGTGCGCGATGGGGTGAACGCCGCACAGCTGTCTGGCGATGTGCCGCAACACAAGCGCATCCGTACCCTGGAAGCGTTCCGCGAAGGCCATATCACCGTACTGGTGGCCACCGATGTCGCCGGCCGTGGCATCCATATCGACGGCATCAGCCACGTGATCAACTTCACCCTTCCGGAAGACCCCGATGATTACGTGCACCGTATCGGTCGTACCGGTCGCGCAGGCACCAGCGGTGTCTCGATCAGTTTCGCGGGTGAGGACGACTCTTACCAGCTGCCTGCGATCGAAGCCCTGCTCGGGCGCAAGATCACCTGCGAGATGCCGTCGGACGAGTTGGTAAAGCCGGTACCACGCAAGCAAGGCTGAGAAACCGAAGGGCCCGGTTCAGGTCGGACAAGGGCCTCCATGGCTGGATGCGAGAAGTGTCGCTCCAGCCAAGCGACACGATCCATGCTCCGACTACCACCGCCCCGCCGCATCCTGATCGCTCTGCTTGCCTTCCACCCAATGCGCCCCCTGCGCCGTGTTCTCCTTTTTCCAGAACGGCGCCCTGGTCTTCAGGTAGTCCATGATGAAGTTGCAGGCATCGAAGGCGGCCTGCCGATGAGCACTGGCCACGCCGACGAAGACGATTGGCTCGCCCGGCTCCAGCGCGCCGATGCGATGCAGGACCTCGACCTTGAGCAACGGCCAGCGCTCGCTCGCGTCGACCACGATCTTGCCCAGCGCCTTCTCGGTCATGCCGGGATAGTGCTCGAGCAGCATGCCCGCCACTTCCCGCCCATCGTTGAAATCCCGTACATAGCCGACGAAGGCGACCACCGCGCCGACGCCGACATTGGCGGCGTGCATGGCATTGACTTCCAGACCGGGGTCGAACGCTGCCTGCTGAACCCGAACACCCATGCTCAACCTCCTGTCACCGGTGGAAAGAACGCCACTTCATCGCCCTCCCGGACCGGCTCATCAAGCTTGCACAAGTCCTGGTTGCACGCGCACATCAGGTTCTGTTCGGCCAGCAGCAGGTAATCGCCGCCCTGCTCCAGCAAGGCCTGGCGCACATCGTCGACGACCTTGAAGTCGCCTTCCAGCTGTTCCCCATCGCGCCCCAAGGCTTCACGGTAACGAGCGAAATACACGACCCGGACTTTCATCACGCCTCCACCTGGTAATGGCCGCTCTTGCCGCCCAGCTTCTCCAGCAGACGCACCTGCTCGATGACCATGCCCTTGTCCACGGCCTTGCACATGTCATAGATCGTCAGGGCCGCGACACTGGCCGCGGTCAGCGCCTCCATTTCGACACCGGTCTGCCCGGCCAGCTTGCAACGCGCCACGATACGCACGCTGTCCGCGCCTTGGGCGGTGAGCTCGACCTTGACGCTGGTCAACATCAGCGGGTGGCACAGCGGGATCAGGTCACTGGTCTTCTTCGCTGCCTGGATACCGGCGATACGCGCTACCGCGAACACATCGCCCTTGGGGTGCTCGCCATCGACGATCATCCGCAAGGTCTGCGGCAGCATGCGCACCCGCGCCTCTGCCACCGCCTCGCGCGCGGTCACGGCCTTTTCGGTGACGTCGACCATATTGGCCCGCCCCTGGGAATCGAGATGAGTCAGCACAGCTTTCCTCCTATAAGGGAGCAAAGAGTGTAAACCCGGCGGTCAGGTTCTGGCAGCGAAAAATCCGGGCGGCGACGCCGCCCGGAGAATGGGGATTACAGATGCCCTTCCGCGTACTCGGCCAGTACCGAGCGCGGCACCCCTTGCAGGGTGATATGGACACCGTGGGGGAAGTCCTTGAAACGCTCGGTCAGGTAGGTGAGACCGGAGCTGGTCGCGGACAGGTAGGGGGTATCGATCTGCGCCAGGTTGCCCAGGCAGACCACCTTGGAACCGGCACCGGCACGAGTGATGATGGTTTTCATCTGGTGCGGGGTAAGGTTCTGGCATTCGTCGATCAGGATCAGGCTCTGCTGGAAGCTGCGACCGCGAATGTAGTTCAGCGACTTGAACTGCAGCGGCACGCGTTCGAGGATGTACTCGACGCTGCCGTGGGTATTCTCGTCATCCATGTGCAGGGCTTCGAGGTTGTCGGTGATCGCGCCTAGCCAAGGCTCCATCTTCTCGGCCTCGGTACCGGGCAGGAAACCGATTTCCTGGTCCAGCCCCTGCACGCTGCGGGTGGCGATGATGCGGCGATAGCGCTTGCTGACCATGGTCTGCTCGATGGCGGCGGCCAGCGCCAGGATGGTCTTGCCGGAGCCGGCGGCGCCCGTCAGGTTGACCAGATGGATATCCGGGTCGAGCAGGGCGAACAACGCCAGGCTCTGGTGGATATCGCGTGGCTTGAGCCCCCAGGCCTCCTGATGCAGCAAGGGTTCCTGATGCAGGTCGAGCAGCAGCAGTTCATCCTCCCGCACGCCCTTGATCCAGCCGACGAAGCCTTGTTCATCGATGATGAACTCGTTGATGTGGACAGCCGGCAGGTTGTCGCTCAATTGCACGCGATGCCAGGTGCGACCGCGCTCCTGGCGGGTCTCGACCTTGCTGACCCGGTCCCAGAACGAGCCGCTGACGGAGTGGTAGCCCTTGGACAACAGGGACACGTCATCGACCAATTGGTCGGTGCTGTAATCCTCGGCGGCGATCCCGCACGCCCGCGCCTTGAGGCGCATGTTGATGTCCTTGGTCACCAATACCACGTCCAGGTCCGTGCGTTTGCCGCGCACTTCGAGCAACTGGTTGATGATGATGTTGTCGTTCAGGTTCTCCGGCAACAAGCGATTGGGCTCGTTGCGCGGGCTCATCAGGATGGACAGGAAACCCTTGGGTCCACCCTTCCCACGCTGGATCGGCACACCCAGCTCGACATCGCTGGGCGAGGCATCGCCCAAGGTCTGGTCGATCAGTCGGATCGCCTGTCGACATTCAGCGGCGACGGTGTGTTTGCCTGCCTTGAGCTTGTCGAGTTCCTCCAGCACCGTCATCGGTATGGCGACATGGTGCTCCTCGAAGTTGAGCAATGCGTTGGGATCGTGGATCAGGACGTTGGTATCAAGCACATACAGGATTGGCTGGTTGGAGGAAGGGTTGCGTCCTTGGTCATCCATACTCGGTCACCTTATGCGAGGCCAGACGGCGAGCTTGCGCAGCGCCGTAGATTGACTACCGTCCTCCCCGTATCCGCGTCGTTACGGGCGGGAAGCACACCTGACAGAAGGTAGGCCTGACGCCACCTGTGCTGCAGGATTCGGCTGTCTGTCTCCTTGATACCGCAAAGCGGTCACGGGAAAAAGCATTTTTTTTCACAGGCTTGAGGTTTTTTTTTCGTGCGACAAATAGATTTCAAGCGCAAAGAAACGGCTGCTAGACTGAATGCGCGCCCTGTACTTGCGCGGAAAAGTTCCCCGAGGATGCGCTGCAACGCGCGCTGCCTGTGTGACGCGTTGAGCCGCAATCGAGAAAGCAAGACACCCTAGCGCGCATTGGCGAGCTGCGGATGGATGTCGCCCAACCGGTTTTTGGGCCTCAAGTACGGCTTTTGCTGTGCGCACGCCTACCCCTACAGTCGAGTCCTTTTCTGACTACGATTAATCACGACTCAGCCATATAAAAATTTTGCCATATTACCCAGGACCACCATTGGCGGAATCATCATTGAAGACAGAAAACAGCATCGGCAAAATCGCATGGCTACGATCCGCTCACCGGTCTGCCGCGATCACCTATGTCCGTAATCCTGGCAATCTTCCCAGCCTATCCCGCTCTGCGCCGTGTGCTCCAACAGCCACGTCACGGCTGGTTGAGCATTAGGCAGACTGTCATGAAACTGGATCACTCCCTTGCGCCAGAGCAGCATCAGGCTCAGCACGCGATGTGCAGAGGCCTCAGCTGTCAGCGGCCCATTGTCCTGCGCGTCGATGTCCCAGAGTGAAACCTGCAGCTCCTGAGCCTGCATGAACGCCTGGCCATCGGCTCGTCGCTGTCCATAAGGCGGACGAAACAGTGGAACATACTGTTCCGGCAGTTCGCTCTGGATACGGGCCTGGCTACGCTTCAGGGAATCCTGCCAGCCCTGCCACTGCGCATGGGAGCGGTACTCCCAGCCCTGAAGCCCCACGCACTGCCTGGCATACAGGTGACGCAAGGTATCGGGCGTGCCGGCATCGCGCCGCTGCTGCAGGCGGCTGCCCAGCACGAAGAAGATTCCGCTGACCCTCTGCCGACGCAGATAGTCGGCCAGACCGTCGCTGGCGCTTCCCTCGGGGCCTGGCCCACCGACGAACGTCAACAGGAACAATCGGTCATTGAGCTCGTCACCCGTGCGCTCCTGCTCCGAAAGCCGCTCGATTTCGCTGGTGGTCTGCGGGAACAGCGCGGCCTTGCGCAGTTGCTCGTCAAGGTAGCTCACGTGAAATCGACGGCTCGGCTCGACCCACTCGCTGTAGAACTCACCGACATTGGCGGAAAACGAGACGGCCTGGGTGCGCAGGTCATCCATGGACGTCACCGGGAAACAGAACGAGGCATCCTGCTCGCAACTCAGCTGCGCCTGTTCATAGCTCTTCCAGAGCCGCTGCCACATCCGCGCGCGTACCGAGCGGATCATCTGCAGGTTTATCTGACGAAGCTGCAGACGCGCGGCCAGCGCCGTTTCGTCGAGCTGCTCGCTTTCCTGCAGGACCTGGGCGAAGGACAGGATCTGCGCTCGCGAAGCGACGTCGAACAGCACCGGACTGTCCAACCGTTCGGGCCACAGATCGCGATCGAGGCTGGCGAACGGCGTCGGCGCCGCCTGAACGGAAAGACTCATCAGGATGGCCACCACGGCCAAGGCGATACGCACGTTCGGACTCTCCTCAAAGCATGTTGCGCACTATAGCCGTTGGCCGGACGATGGTCTGTGACTATCGTCGGCATAGTTTGGAGATCGTGCGGCGCGCCCGTAGAATTCGCCCGACGATCAAGGAGCCGACCCGATGCTGACGGTGATATCACCCGCCAAGACCCTCGACTACGATACCCCTCCCGTAATTCAACGCTTTACCTTGCCGCAGCACCTGGATGACTCGCAGGAGCTGATCGGCCAGTTACGTGACCTGACGCCTGCGCAGATCAGCGAACTGATGCACCTGTCCGACAAGCTTGCCGGCCTGAATGCCGCGCGCTTCGGTAGTTGGAGCCCGGATTTCACGCCCGCCAATGCCAAGCAGGCGCTGTTGGCCTTCAAGGGCGACGTCTACACCGGTCTGGATGCCGAAACGCTGGGCGAGGACGACTTCACTTATGCACAGGATCATCTGCGCATGCTGTCCGGGTTGTACGGCCTGCTGCGCCCGCTCGACCTCATGCAGCCCTACCGTCTGGAGATGGGCACCAAGCTGGCCAATGCCCGTGGCAAGGACCTGTACGCCTTCTGGGGGACGCGGATCAGCGAATGGCTGAACCAGGCACTGGCCGACCAAGGCGACGACTTGCTGCTTAACCTGGCCAGTAATGAATACTTCAGCGCGGTCAAGCGCGGTGCCCTCAAGGCACGCGTGATCAACACCGAGTTCCGTGACCTGAAGAACGGGCAGTACAAGATCATCAGTTTCTATGCCAAGAAGGCGCGTGGGTTGATGAGCCGTTTCGTGATCCAGGAAAGGATCGACGATCCGCAGCGTCTGAAGCAGTTCGACCTTCAGGGGTACTACTACAGTGCCGAGGCCTCGAAAGCGGACAATCTGGTGTTCCTGCGCGACGAGCCCCAAGCGTAAGAGACCGTGCCGGCGTTCGAGGAAACGCGCGAGCATCCACGACTCTCGTGCAGGATGGACAATTGCATTTCCAGGCGAGTCCTGCGGTCTCGATCGCAGGCGGTCCGGCGTCCCGGCAAGCCAGCTCCGGGTTGTGGTGCTTTTTAGAGGGTTTGTCTTGCCTGGGCACTCGGGGTCCTGTCAATTTCTATCAAGTCCGATCGCCTCGACTCGGGGTGAACACAAATCGCCATCAGCCAGAATAACGGCGTCAATAAAATACCCCCTCTTTTATTGCAAAGTGCCATGAGACCTTTTCTAGATTTTCTGAAAATATTTTGAAAAAAGTTCTCGATAGTGGCACAAGAATATTCCCTGCGCTTTTCGCCCTGTATGAGCAGGCATGCCATCGAGCAGTGCCATCAATATGAAAGTACATGAAGACGCTGGAATATTCATCATTTCCTGCTGCTCTGCCTGCCCCCCCAGGAACTTCTCCCGGCAATTACCGCTCATAGGTGCCGTAACGATTCTTGAGCACACCCTGTGAGAGATTACTTACAACAAATGGACGGCGGTCACACCGTCCACTTCAATGACCCAGGCAGACGCAACGCGTTCAGCAGGCCTGCCCCAGCAAGACAAGAGACGCCCCTAGAGTCGTCCTAGTGGTTGATTTCAAAAGGTTTTTCCAATTGAAAAGACAAGCACGGCAGTTCACCCACTAGTGCACTGCAGCAAAGACGGCTGCCTATCAGGGCACGCCTTTTAATTAATGGCTTTTGGCGTTTAACAATGAGCACACAACTTCCGTGCTCAGGGTTTACTTATGCCTGCGTTCGGCGAAGTGTGCATCTTGCCATGGACCCGTGCGCCCGAAAACAGCGGTTCAATAAACGGGACTGGCTCTTTGCATAGGAGTCGGCGTGATAAACACACGAGGTGAATACGATGCGTATCAGCATCTTTGGTTTGGGTTACGTGGGTGCGGTCTGTGCGGGTTGTCTGTCGGCACGAGGCCATGAAGTTATTGGTGTGGATGTTTCCAGCACCAAGATCGACCTGATCAATCAGGGCAAATCGCCCATTGTCGAACCCGGCCTCGAAACGCTGCTGCAACAAGGTATCGCCAATCGCCGCCTGCGGGGTACTACCGACTTCGCCGAAGCCATACGGGCCAGTGAAGTGTCGATGATCTGTGTTGGAACGCCGAGCAAGAAGAACGGCGACCTGGGCCTGGAATACATCGAATCGGTCTGCCGCGAAATCGGTTACGTGCTGCGCGACAAGACCAGCCGCCACACCATCGTGGTGCGCAGCACGGTATTGCCTGGCACCGTGAAGAATGTGGTGATCCCGATTCTGGAGGAGTGTTCGGGCAAGAAGGCCGGGGTCGACTTCGGCGTTGCGGTGAACCCGGAATTCCTGCGCGAAAGCACCGCGATCCAGGACTACGACCAGCCGCCGATGACCGTCATCGGCGAGCTGGACCGCGCCAGCGGGGACGTGCTGCAAGCGCTCTACGAAGAACTGGACGCGCCGATCATCCGCAAGGACATCGAAGTCGCCGAGATGATCAAGTACACCTGCAACGTCTGGCACGCCACCAAGGTCACCTTCGCCAACGAGATCGGCAACATCGCCAAGGCGGTGGGTGTCGATGGCCGCGACGTGATGGACGTGGTCTGCCAGGACAAGGCCCTCAACCTGTCCCAGTACTACATGCGTCCGGGCTTCGCCTTCGGTGGTTCTTGCCTGCCCAAGGACGTACGCGCCCTGACCTATCGGGCCGGTAGCTTGGACGTCAAGGCACCGCTGCTCGATTCCCTGATGCGCAGCAACGAAAGCCAGGTGCAGAACGCCTTCGACATCATCGAAAGCCATGACAAGCGCAGGGTCGCCCTGCTGGGTCTGAGCTTCAAGGCGGGGACCGACGACCTGCGCGAGAGTCCGCTCGTGGAATTGGCCGAGCGCCTGATCGGCAAGGGCTACGAGCTGAACATCTACGACAGCAACGTCGAGTACGCCCGTGTCCACGGCGCGAACAAGGACTACATCGAATCGAAGATCCCCCACGTCTCGTCGTTGCTCAACGCGGACTTCGAACAGGTGATCGGCAACGCCGACATCATCGTGCTGGGTAACCGTGACGAAAAGTTCCGCAACCTCGCCCAACAGGCACCCGCCGGCAAGCAAGTCATCGACCTGGTCGGTTTCATGAGCAAGCCGACCTGCCCTTCGAGCCGCACCGAAGGCATCTGCTGGTAAACGCCCGGGTGCGGGCGCCCCGGCCCCGCACCCTCACCTCCTCCTGATTCGCGACGGATGCAGAACATGCAAAGGTTTCAGACGATGCTGCTGCAGTGCGCCGGGTGGCTGTTCTACATGAGCCTGCTCATGATGATCGCCCTGGCCCTGCCCAGCGATATCTTCGACCCGCAGTCCAGGCACTTCATCTTCCTGATCGGTGCTGTCGGCATCTGGCGCTACTCGATGGGCGCGACCCATTTCGTACGCGGCATGATCTTCCTCTACGGCGTCTACCCCTATCAGCGCCGCAAGGTCCGCAAACTGGGCGAGGCGGCCGATCCGTCGCATGTCTTCCTGATGGTCACCAGTTTTCGCATCGATGCCCTGACCACCGCTCAGGTCTACAGCTCGGTGATTCGCGAGGCGATCGACAGCGGCTACCCGACCACCGTGGTCTGCTCGCTGGTGGAAATGTCCGACGAGCTATTGGTCAGGAGCCTGTGGCAACGCTTCAATCCGCCGCAACGGGTGAAGCTGGACTTCGTACGCATTCCCGGCACGGGCAAGCGCGATGGTCTGGCCTATGGTTTCCGCGCCATTTCCCGACAGTTGCCCGACGAGCATGCCGTGGTCGCGGTGATCGATGGCGACACCGTGCTCGGCGAAGGCGTCGTGCGCAAGACCGTTCCCTGGTTCAAGCTGTACCCCAAGGTCGGTGGCCTGACCACCAACGAATTCTGTGAAGTGCGTGGCGGCTACATCATGAGCGAGTGGCACAAGCTGCGCTTCGCCCAGCGCCACATCAACATGTGCTCCATGGCCCTGTCCAAGCGCGTGCTCACCATGACCGGGCGCATGTCGATGTTCCGCGCCGCCGTGGTGACCGACCCCGAGTTCATCGCCGACGTCGAGAGCGATTCGCTGCAGCACTGGCGTCTGGGCCGCTTCAAGTTTCTCACTGGCGACGACAAGTCCAGCTGGTTCAGCCTGATGCGCCTGGGCTATGACACCTTCTACGTCCCGGACGCCGCGATCAACACGGTCGAACACCCGCCGGAGAAGAGCTTCTTCAAGGCCAGCCGCAAACTGATGTACCGCTGGTATGGCAACAATCTGCGGCAGAACTCGCGCGCCCTGGGCCTGGGCATCAAGCGGCTGGGCCCGTTCACCAGCCTGGTGCTGTTCGACCAGCGCGTCTCCATGTGGACCAGCTTGCTGGGCCTGACCGCGGCAGTCATCGCCAGCCTCAAGTTCGGCTTGGGCTTTCTCCTGGTCTACCTGCTGTGGATCGGGATCACCCGCCTGATCCTGACCATCATGCTGCTGTGCTCCGGCCACAGCGTCGGCCCGGCGTACCCGGTGATCCTCTATTACAACCAGATCGTCGGCGCGCTGATGAAGATCTACGTGTTCTTCCGCCTCGACAGGCAGTCCTGGACCCGCCAGCCCACTGCCCTCAAGCGTGACCTCGCCAGCTTTCAACAATGGTTCAACACCTGGTCCTCGCGGACCATGACCTTCTCGGCGGCCAGCATCTTCGTGGCTGTGCTGTTCATGGTCGTGTGAGCCCACCCCGGACCGGATCCAACAGGAAGAAAACACCATGAATACCGCCGTGAACGTCAATGTCGTGCATGAGTCCGAAGCCCAGCGCCAGCATGCCCGAGTGCGCATCCCGGCCAAGCTGCGTCTGCTGGATGAGCGTCAGCCCCACGACGTCAAGGTCGACGACCTCTCGGCCGGTGGCCTGAGCTTTCACGCCAGACAACCGCTGACCTTGGGCCAAGTGCTGCGCGCTCGCCTGCTGTTCGTGGTGGACAACCTGGGGCTGTCGATGGATGTCGAACTGCAGGTGCGCTCCCACGACCCCTCCAGCGGGCGTACCGGCGCGCAGTTCCAGAACCTCGAGCCCCGCGATATCGCCACGCTGCGACATATCATCACCACGCACCTGTCTGGCGAACTGATCAGCGTCGGCGACGTGCTCAGCACTCTGCAACGTGACAACTTCACCAAGGCACGCAAGCAGAAGGACAACGGTTCGGGCCTCAGCGGTTTCGCTCGCCTGCGCGCCGTGGCCGTCAGCCTCGGCGTGTTCGCCGTCGGCGTGGCGGCGTTCGGTTTCATCGCCAAGTCGATGTACGGCTTGTACTTCGTCAGTCACGCCCAGGCAGGCGTGGTCTCCGTGCCCATGACCCAGGTCACCATGCCGCGCGACGGCACCGTGCAGAGCCTTGTGGAAGACGGCGGCCAGGTCGTCAAGGGTGCGCCGCTGGCCTCCTTCAGCACGAGCATGCTCGATCTGCTCAAGGGCCACCTGGACGAGCAACAGCTGGAGCCGGCCAAGGTTGAAGAGCTGTTCGGCAAGCAGATGAGCGGGACCTTGACCAGCCCCTGCGATTGCGTGGTTTCTCGTCAGTTGGTCGATGACGGCCAGTACGCCAGCAAGGGCCAGGTAATCTTCCAGCTGGTGCCACGCACCACCGAAGCGACAGTCGAGGCACGCTTCAGCTACCGCCAGTTCGATGAAGTGAAGCCGGGTACCCCGGTCAACTTCCAGGTCGCCGGTGAAGATGAAGTGCGCACCGGACGCATCGTCAGCAGCACCAGTCTGGACAGCGACAGCCTCGCGTCCGACATCCGCGTGCAGATCAAGCCCGACAGCATCCTGCCCGCCGAACTCGCCGGTCGCCCGACCTCGGTCGACAGCGATCGTGGGCCGTCGTTGGGCTGGTTGATCGACAAAGCCGCGGCCCGCGGGCTCTGAGGGAATCCCGGCATGAATCCTGTAGATTGCCTACCGGCAACCACCCTGCCACACCCCGTAGACGCGGCGGTTCGCCGATGCGACTTGTCCGGCGCTCGAGCGCGCAATGCCCGCCCATCGCCACGACACCTCGGTCTCTACGCCATGGCCCTGACCATCGGCCTTGCCGGCTGTGCCGGGCTGCCCGATCAGCGCCTGGCCAACGAAGCGCTCGAACGCGGTGACACAGCCCTGGCCGAGCGCAACTACAAGGCCCTCGCCGACTTGGGCTACAGCGACGCCCAGGTCGGCCTGGCGGATATCCAGGTAGCCACCCGCGACCCGCGACAGCTGCGCGAAGCCGAGGCCACCTACCGCGCCGCGGCCGCCACTTCACCGCGTGCCCAGGCGCGTCTCGGCCGCCTGCTGGTGGCCAAGACCGACAGCACCCAGGCCGAACGCGAAGAAGCCGAGACCCTGCTCAAGCTCGCGGCCGCGCAAGGCCAGGGCAATACACTGGTCCCTCTGGCGATGCTCTATCTGCAGTACCCGCAAAGCTTTCCGCAGGTCAATGCCCAGCGGCAGATCGATCAATGGCGAACAGCCGGTAATCCTGAAGCGGCCTTGGCGCAGGTTCTTCTCTATCGCACCCAGGGCACTTACGACCAACACCTTGGCGAGGTCGAGACGATCTGCAAGGCCGCCCTGCAAACCACGGACATCTGCTACGTCGAGCTCGCCACCGTCTACCAGAAGCGCGCGCAAGCCGACCAGCAGGCCGCGCTGATCGAACAGCTCGAGGCCGCCTATACCCGCGGCAACGTATCCGCGAGCCGCGTCGACAGCGTGGCCCGTGTCCTGGCTGATCGCGGCCTCGGCCAGACCGACGAGAAAACCGCCCAGAGACTGCTCGAGCAGGTAGCGCCGGCCAATCCACCGTCCTGGGTGAGTCTGGCGCAGTTGCTCGCCGACTTCCCCGAACTGGGCGACACCGAGCAGATGCTCGGCTACATCGAAAAAGGTCGCAACGCCGAACAGCCGCGCGCCGACCTGCTGTTGGGTCGCCTCTACTACGAGGGCAAGACGCTCCCCGCCGACGCCGCCAAGGCCGAGACACACCTGCTCGCCGCCGCCGATGCCGGGGAGACCAGTGCCCATTACTACCTGGGCCAGTTGTACCGCCGCGGCTACCTGGGCAGCGTCGCGCCGCAGAAAGCCGTCGACCACCTGCTCAGCGCCGCCCGCGCCGGCCAGCTCAGCGCCGACTATGCCTTGGCGCAGCTCTACAGCGAAGGCCATGGCATCGCCCAGAACCCTGGCCATGCCTGGATCTTCGCCCAGTTGGCGCAGGCCAACCCGACGCCGCAATCGACCGAGCTGCTGCAACGACTCGACCAGCAACTGACGCCTGAGCAACGCAGCCAGGCCCAGCGCCTGCTGGAGCGGGAAAAGCAGGCGCGGGGCGCCATGGGGCCGGTCAATGGCAGCGCCCTGGCCATGCAAGCCCTGCAAGAAGACGACGGCGAGGACGCCCTATGACGCTCAATCCTTTCATGAAGGCCGGCATCGGCCTGGGCTGCGCCCTGCTCTGGTCATGCCCGACCCTGGCCCTGGAAACGGCCGAGAAGAACTTCGGCCTCGACGTGAAGATCACCGGCCAATCCGAGAGCGACCGCGACCTGGGCACCCGATCGGGCGGTGACGTCAGCGGCATCGGCCTGGACCTGCGCCCCTGGGTCTATGGCGAGCGCGGCAACTGGAGCGCCTTCGCCATGGGCCAGGCGGTCGCGGCGACCGACATCATCGAGACCGACACCCTGCGCCAGTCCGACGACGGCAGCGAAGTGCGGACCGGCGACGACAGCCGCAAGGCCGACAAGAGCTACCTGGCCCTGCGCGAATTCTGGATCGGCTACAGCGGCCTCACTCCCTATCCGGGCGAGCAACTGCGCCTGGGCCGCCAGCGTCTGCGCAATGACGATGGCATGTGGCGCGATACCAATATCGAAGCCTTGAACTGGACCTTCGACACCACCTTGCTGCGGGCCAACCTGGGCATGGCCCAGCGTTTCAGCGAATACCGCACCGACCTTACCGAGCTGGCTCCGGAGGACGAGGATCGCCTGCACGTCTACGGCGACATCGCCACGCAGTGGACCCCAGGGCACTGGGTCGGCCTGCGCGCCCACCACACCCATGACGACGGCACGCTCAAGAGTCCTGGCGAAACCGTCGACGGGCTGGACAAGACTCGCACCGGCGACCTCACTTGGCTCGGCCTGGAAGCCGACAGCGATGCCTACAACTGGCGCAACCCCAACACCGTCAACTACTGGGGTAGCCTGACCTGGCTGACGGGTGACCGCGACACGCTCGGCAGCGAGACCGTCAACGGCGAGCAGGTCGCCACCGGCAAGCAGAGCGGCGACGTCAATGCCTGGGCCACCGACCTGGGTATCCGCCTGCGCCTGGACCCCAACTGGCAGGTCGGCGCCGCCTATGCCCGCGGCAGCGGTGGCGGTGGCAGCGATGGCTCCGGCAACTACGAACAGACCGGGCTGGAAAGCAACCGCTCCAACTTCACCGGGACCCGCTCACGCATCCATCGCTTTGGCGAGGCCTTCCGCGGCGAGCTGGGCAACCTGCAGGCCGCCACCCTGTTCACCTCCTGGCAACTGCGCGACGACTACGACGCCAGCCTGGTCTACCACAAGTTCTGGCGCGTGGATGACCAGCAGAACATCGGCGGCAGCGGCATCAACGCACTGGTCGAGGACAACGGCATCAACCGTCCGCTGGTCAACGGCGAGAAGGATCTGGGCCAGGAGATGGATCTGGTGGTCACCAAGTACTTCAAGCAAGGCCTGCTGCCGGCCGCGCTGAGCCAGTCGATCGACGAACCGTCGGCGCTGGTGCGCTTTCGCGGCGGTGTCTTCAAGCCAGGCGACGCCTACGGCAAGGAGGCGGATTCGTACATGCACCGCGCCTTCGTCGACGTCATCTGGCGGTTCTGAGACCGGGAGTGCATTGACATGAACCTTCATCACCGCCTTCGTCTCAGCGTCCTGACCAGCGTCCTGCTGCTGATCAATGCGAGCCCGGCCCTGGCCGCGGAACCCGCCAAGCTGGCCAAGGAGCTGCAACAGGCCAAGACCTACACCATCAGCAGCGCGCCGATCGAGCCCTTGCAGATCGACCCGCCGACCTTGCCCGACCTCAGCGGCTATACCGCCGAAGCCGTGCAGAAGAAGATCAACCGCAGCCGCCCAGGCAAGGTCAGCGTGCGCCGCATGCTGCAGGAAGAATCGCTCAAGGAGTTCATCGGCGGCGACAACAAGGCCGCCGAGTGGGTCCAGCGCCAGCATGGCATCCCCCAGGCGATCTTCATCGATGACGGCCATGTCACGCTGGAGCAGCTGGGCAGACAGGTACCCCGCCAATACCTGCGAGAGACCGCGCCAGGCGTCTACCTGGCACGTCTGCCGATCGTGATAGGCCAGAAGGGCGTGCTGGAAATCGATGGCAAGGTCAAGGAACTGCGTCTGTCGGAGGAAGCTGGCGCGTTCATGGTCAACGACGGCAAGCTGTTCGTCACCGATACCCAGGTGACCGGCTGGCGCGAGAAGGACAATGGCCCCGCCACGTTCCGCTCGCCCGAGGCGTTCCGTCCCTTCCTGTTGTCCTGGGGCGGCACCGAGACCTACATCGTCAACAGCAAGATGGCCAGCTTCGGCTACGCCAAGAGCAAGTCCTACGGCGTGAGCATTTCCCAATACACGCCGAACATGGCCAAGCGCATGGGCCGCGCGGAGCCGACCGGCTGGATCCTCGGCTCGGAATTCAGCGACATGTGGTACGGCTTCTACTGCTACGAGACCAGCGACTTCGTGGTCAAGGACAGCACCTACCGCGACAACATCGTCTACGGCATCGACCCGCACGACCGTTCGCGGCGCCTGATCATCGCGGGCAATACCGTCCATGGCACGCGCAAGAAGCACGGGATCATCATTTCCCGCGAAGTCAACGACAGCTGGATCATCAACAACAAGAGCTATGACAACAAGCTCTCGGGGGTGGTGATCGACCGTAACAGCGTCAACAACCTGATCGCCTACAACGAGATCTACCGCAACCACACCGACGGCATCACCCTGTACGAGAGCGGCGACAACCTGATCTGGGGCAACAAGCTGATCAGCAACCGTCGCCACGGTATCCGCGTGCGCAACAGCGTGAACATCCGGCTGTACGAGAACCTGGCCATGGCCAACGGCCTGGTCGGCGTCTATGGGCACATCAAGGATCTGTCCGACACTGACCGCGATATCGCCCTGGACCCGTTCGATACCAAGGTCTCGCTGATCGTCGTCGGCGGCGAGCTGGCCGCCAACGGCAGCGGCCCGTTATCGATCGACTCGCCCCTCTCCGTCGAACTGTACCGCGTCTCCATGCTGGCCCCGCGCAAGTCCAGCGGTATCAGCCTGAACGGTGTGCTGGGCGAGCGCCAGGACGAGATTCTCGACCTGCTGGTACGCCAGCGGAAGGCGGTATTGATCGACCCGGTCGAACGCCAGACCGAAATGCTGGATTGAGGAAGCCACGACCATGACCCCCCACCTGATCAAACTGCTCGGTCTCGGCGCCGCGTTGCTGGCTACCAGCCAGGGCCTGCGCGCCGCCGACATCAAGGCGCCGACCTTCACCGCCGAGCCCTGCTGCCAGCTGTGCCCGCAGGCGCACGACGCCAGCCGCTACACCACGCGCTACCAGCAGAACTTCACCACCCTGGTACAGGCCCAGGGCGACTGGCTGTTCCGCACCCGCGAAGACCTGCGCACCGAATTCGATACTTCGGCGTCCGGCTACAAGCGCCTGCAACAGGTGCACGATGCCTTCAAGGCGCGCGGCATCGAATTGGTGCTGGTGTATCAGCCGACCCGTGGCCTGGTGAACCGCAACATGCTCAAGCCCGAGGACAAGGCTGCCTTCGACTACCAGAAGGCATTGCACAACTACCAGGCCATGCTCGGTCGGTTCAGCAAGATGGGCTACAAGGTTCCCGACCTGTCGCCGCTGACCAACGAGCAACTGGCCGCCGCCGACCAAGGCAAGGATTTCTACTTCCGCGGCGACCAGCATTGGACGCCCTATGGCGCCGAGCGCGCGGCGAAGATCGTGGCGGACACGGTGCACGGGATGCCCGCGTTCGCCGATATCCCGCGCCGTGAGTTCGAAAGCCACAAGTCCGGGCGCATGGGCAAGACCGGCACCTTGCACAACGTCGCCGGACAACTGTGCAACACCAGCTATGCCGTGCAGTACATGGACCAGTTCACCACCGAACCCAAGGGCGAAAGCGGCGGCGACGACCTGTTCGGCGACGCCGGCAACCCGAAGATCACCCTGGTCGGCACCAGCCACAGCGGCAAGAACTACAACTTCTCCGGTTTCCTGCAGCAGTACATTGGCGCCGACGTGCTCAACGTCGCTTTCCCGGGCGGGGGTCTGGAAGGCTCGATGATCCAGTACCTGGGCAGCGACGACTTCAAGAACAACCCGCCGAAGATCCTCATCTGGGAGTTCTCGCCGCTCTACAGCCTTGACCAGGAGACCATCTGGCGCCAGATCCTGGCCCTTCTGGACAACGGCTGCGAAGACCGCCCCGCGCAGATGAGCGCCAGCGCCGTGCTCAAGCCCGGCAAGAACGAACTGATGGTCAACGGCAAGGGTGGCGTGATCAAGGACCTGGTCAACCGCGATCATCAGCTCGATATCCGTTTCGAGGACACCTCGGTCAAGACCCTTCAGGCCACCCTTTGGTACCTCAATGGTCGTCACGAAGACATCAAGATCGACAAGCCCGAGACCTCCGACACCGACGGCCGCTTCGTCTTCCAGCTGCGCGAGGACGAGGACTGGGCGAGCCAGACCGTGCTCGCCGTCGAAGTGCAGGGCCCGGAAAGCGGCAGCCAGAAGATCGAGGCCAAGCTGTGCAAACGCAACCATTTTGCCGACGCCGCGCAGCGTACCGCGCAGGCCGGCCAGTGAGGCGACCATGAAGATTCCACGCAAGCTGACCGCTCCCGCGCTGCTGGCCCTGATGCTGTTCGGTACCGGCGCCCAGGCGGCCCTGGTGCCTCCCCAGGGCTATTACGCCGGGATCGAGAAGATCAAGACCGGCAAGAACACCTTTCGCTGTGAGGCCGTGCCCGCGCCCCATACCGGCTCGCTGCAGTTTCGCAGCAAGTACGAAGGCTCTGACAAGGCCCGGGCGACGCTGAACAAGATGTCGGAAAAAGCCTTTCGCGATTCCACCGCGAATATCACGACCCTCGAGCGGGGCGTGGCCAAGATGGTCGGCCAGTACCTGCGCGACGGTCGCCCGCAGCAGCTCGACTGCGCCCTGGCCTGGCTAGGCGACTGGGCCAGGGCCGATGCGTTGACGTCCCGTGACTACAACCACACCGGCAAGTCCATGCGCAAATGGGCGTTGGGCAGCCTCAGCGGCGCCTGGCTGCGCCTGAAGTTCTCCAACTCGCAGCCGTTGGCCGCGCACCAGACCGAGGCCGAGGCGATCGAGAAGTGGTTCGCGCGCCTGGCCGAACAGACGGTGCGCGACTGGAGCGACCTGCCGCTGGAGAAGATCAACAACCACAGCTACTGGGCGGCCTGGTCGGTCATGGCGACCGCCGTGGCGACCGACCGCCGCGACCTGTTCGACTGGGCGGTGAAGGAATACAAGGTCGGCGCCAATCAGGTCGACGAGCAAGGTTTCCTGCCCAACGAACTCAAGCGCAAGCAACGCGCCCTGGCCTATCACAACTATGCCCTGCCTCCGCTGGCGATGATTGCCAGCTTCGCCCAGGTCAACGGCGTGGACTTGCGTGGCGAGAACAATAACGCCTTGCAGCGCCTGGCCCAGCGGGTGCTGACCGGTTCGCAGGACCCAAGCGCATTCAAGACCCGCAATGGCGAGAAGCAGGACATGAAAGACCTGAAGAGCGACAGCAAGTACTCGTGGATGGAGCCGTATTGCAGCCTTTACCGGTGCAATGCCGACACCCTCCAACGCAAGCGCGGCATGCAGCCGTTCAACAGCTTCAGGTTGGGCGGTGATCTGACCCGGATCTATGACCCGAGTGCAGAGATCAAGCAATGAGTTGAGCCCATTGAGGGAAAGAACCCTGTGGGAGCGGGCTTGCCCGCGAAGAAGACACTGCGGTGTCTGGCAAGGGCTTCGCCCTTGTTCGCGGGCAAGCCCGCTCCCACAGGAATACGAAGTGCTCTCCGGTTTTGTATTGGGGGGTTTGGGGGGCGTTTTGCCCTGAATGCTGTGAACAAATTAGGAGAACCGGGATGGTCTTTTCGTCCAACGTGTTCCTGTTCCTGTTCCTGCCGGTGTTTCTCGGCCTGTACTACCTGAGCGGGCAGCGCTACCGCAACCTGCTGCTGCTGATCGCCAGCTATGTCTTCTATGCCTGGTGGCGGGTGGACTTCCTCGCCTTGTTCGCCGGGGTCACCCTGTGGAACTACTGGATCGGCCTGAAAGTGGGTGCCGCGGGCGTGCGTACCAAGCCCGCGCAGCGCTGGCTGTTGCTGGGCGTAGGTATCGACCTGGCTATCCTCGGCTACTTCAAGTACGCCAACTTCGGCGTCGACAGCCTCAACGCGATCATGAATTCGTTCGGTCTCGAACCCTTCATCCTCACCCATGTGCTGCTGCCCATCGGTATCTCGTTCTACATCTTCGAGTCGATCAGCTACATCATCGACGTATACCGCGGCGATACCCCGGCCACACGCAACCTGATCGATTTCGCGGCTTTCGTGGCGATCTTCCCGCACCTGATCGCAGGCCCCGTGTTGCGCTTCAAGGACCTGGTCGACCAGTTCAACAACCGCACCCATACCCTGGACAAGTTCTCCGAAGGCTGCACCCGCTTCATGCAGGGCTTCATCAAGAAAGTGTTCATCGCCGACACCCTGGCGGTCGTCGCCGACCATTGCTTCGCCTTGCAGAACCCGACCACGGGCGATGCCTGGCTCGGCGCCCTGGCCTACACCGCGCAGCTGTACTTCGACTTCTCCGGCTACAGCGACATGGCCATCGGCCTGGGCCTGATGATGGGGTTCCGCTTCATGGAAAACTTCAAGCAGCCCTACATCAGCCAGTCGATCACCGAGTTCTGGCGGCGCTGGCACATCAGCCTGTCGACCTGGCTGCGCGACTACCTCTACATCACCCTGGGCGGTAACCGCAAAGGCACCTTCAACACCTACCGCAACCTGTTCCTGACCATGTTGCTCGGCGGGCTCTGGCACGGTGCCAACTTCACCTACATTCTCTGGGGCGCCTGGCACGGCCTGTGGCTGGCGATCGAGCGCGCGCTGGGCATCGACAGCAATCCGCAGCGCTTCAACCCGATCAAGTGGGCCTTCACCTTCCTCCTGGTGGTGACGGGATGGGTGCTCTTCCGCGCCGAAAACCTCGCCGTGGCCGGGCGCATGTACGGCGCGATGTTCAGCTTCGGCGAGTGGCAACTGTCGGAACTCAACCGCGCCAACCTGACTGGGCTGCAGGTCGCGACGCTGGTCCTGGCCTACGCCACCCTGGCGTTTTTCGGCCTGCGCGACTTCTACCGCAATGCCACTCCGCCGCCCAAGGCCACCCCGGTCGCCGTGAACGCGGATGGCTCACTGAGCCTGGACTGGACGCGCGTCATGGTGCGCGCGCTGGTCCTGCTGCTGTTCGTTGCCTCGATCCTCAAGCTGTCGGCGCAGAGTTATTCGCCGTTCCTCTATTTCCAGTTCTGAGGCAGATGCCATGACCCGGACCTTGCGTATCTTCTACTCACTGCTGTTCCTGGCCCTGCTCCTGGCGCTGGGCCTGTGGTCCCTGGGCGGGCTGGACGGTTTCCAACGCACCGCGCAGATGACCGTGCTCAACGGTCGCCTGGCCAAGGCGGCAGAGACCCATTACGACGAGCACTTCCCGATCAAGCGCATTGGTACCAACCTGTGGGCGGCGCTGGATTTCAAGCTGTTCAATGAAGGCCGCCCGGGCGTGGTGCTCGGCCGTCATCAATGGCTGTTCAGCGACGAAGAATTCAAGCCGAGCGCTGAGGCCGACGCGCTGATGCAAGAGAACCTGGCCCTGGTGCGCGGTGTACGCGACACCCTGCGCCGCCACGGCAGCGAGCTGGTCCTGGCAATCGTCCCGGCCAAGGCGCGGGTGTATGCCGAATATGTCGGCGAGCAAGCGCCTGCCAGTCTGCACGACGACCTGTACAACCGCTTCCATGCCCAGGCGCGCCAGGCAGGTGTGTTCGCCCCTGACCTGCTGGCGCCCCTGCAACAGGCCAAGGACCGTGGCCAGGTATTCCTGCGCACCGACACCCACTGGACGCCGATGGGCGCCGAGGTCGCTGCCCAAACCCTGGCCGAAGCGGTCGGACGTCAAGCCCTGCTCAGTGGCGAGCCGCAGGTCTTTGTCACGCAAACCGGCAAGACTGCTCCCTACAAAGGCGACCTGACCAACTTCCTACCGCTCGAACCGCTGTTCAGCGACCTGTTGCCAGCGCCCGATCGCTTGCAGCAGCGCAGCACTCACCCCGCCGTCGCCGAGGACGTCGGCGAAGACGCGTTGTTCGCCGATGACCAAGTGCCGGTGGCGTTGGTCGGCACCAGCTACAGCGCCAACCCGCACTGGAATTTCCTGGGCGCGCTGCAGCAGGCCTTGCGCAGCGACGTGGTCAATCACGCCGAAGACGGCCATGGACCGTTGTTGCCGATGCTCAAGTATCTGCAGAGCGATGCCTTCAAGAACGGCGCTCCGCAGGTCGTGGTGTGGGAATTCCCGGAACGCTACCTGCCCATGAAGAACGACCTCGGCGCCTTCGACCCGAACTGGATCGCACAGCTGAAAAACACCCGCAATACCGAAGCAAACCTGGCCCTGTCGTCCAATCGGACGGACCACTGAAGAGGAAAACGAACATGACCACCAAGCCCTCCATCACCAAGGCTTTCACCCTCGCCGCCGGCCTGAGCCTGCTCTCGCTCCAAGCCATGGCGGGTGCCGATGCGGCGCTCTATGGCCCTAGCGCGCCGAAGGGTTCGTCCTTCGTGCGCGTCTACAACGCGACCAGCGCCCCCGTCAGCGCCACTGTCGGCAACACCGCCATCGATCAGGTGAGTGCCCAGGGCAGCAGCGACTTCAGCTTCATGCCCCAAGGTGACTATAGCGCCCGGCTCGGCAGCCAGACCGTGCCGGTCAAGCTGGCTGCCGACCACTACTACACCCTGGTCAACACCGGCAGCGGAAAGCCGCAGTTGATCGAAGAGCCACCGTTCAAGAACAAGCAGAAAGCCTTGGTTCGGATGCAGAACCTCAGCAGCCAGCCACTCACGCTGAAGACCGCCGACGGCAAGACCGAAGTGGTCAAGCCGGTCGCCGCCAGCGGCCGTGGCGAACGCGAGATCAATCCGGTCAAGGTCAACCTGGCGCTCTATCAGGACGGCAAGAAAGTCAGCGACGTGAAGCCTGTCGCCCTCGAGCGCGGTGAAGCGGCCGTGCTGTATGTCACCGGCTCCGGTAACGCACTGTCGCCGGTCTGGGTTACCCGTCCTGTAGCGACCAACTGATTCCCGACACCTATCGACCTTTTTGGAGAAACGACATGATTCCGGTAATTCTTTCTGGTGGTAGCGGTTCCCGTCTCTGGCCTTTGTCGCGCAAGCAGTTCCCCAAGCAGTTTCTGGCGCTCACCGGGGAACATACCCTGTTCCAGCAAACCCTCGAGCGACTGGTCTTCGAAGGCATGGATGCGCCGATCGTGGTGTGCAACAAGGACCACAAGTTCATCGTCCAGGAGCAATTGACCGGGTTGGACCTGGAGACCCAGGCCATCCTCATGGAGCCCTTTGGTCGCAACACCGCGCCGGCGGTGGCCATGACCGCGATGAAGCTGATCAACGACGGGCGTGACGAACTGATGCTGGTCCTGCCGGCCGACCATGTGATCGATGACCAGAAAGCCCTGCAACGCGCCCTGGCCCTGGCCACCGTGGCCGCCGAACGAGGCGAGATGGTGCTGTTCGGCGTGCCGGCGACCAAACCCGAAACCGGCTACGGCTATATTCGCTCCAGCCAGGATGCCCTGTTGCCCGAGGGCATCGCGCGCGTCGCCCAGTTCGTCGAGAAGCCTGACGAGAAGCGGGCCAACGAGTTCGTGCGTGCCGGCGGTTACTTCTGGAACAGCGGTATGTTCCTGTTCCGTGCCAGCCGCTTCCTCGAGGAGTTGAAGAAGCACGACCCGGACATCTACGACACCTGTGTGCTGACTCTGGAGCGCAGCCAGGACGACGACGATACCTTGAGCATCGACGAGGCCACCTTCGCCTGCTGCCCGGACAACTCCATCGACTACGCCGTGATGGAAAAGACCGAGCGCGCCTGCGTGGTGCCGCTGTCGGCGGGCTGGAGCGACGTGGGTTGCTGGTCGTCGTTGTGGGATGTGCACGAGAAGGATGACGACGGCAATGTCACCAAGGGCGACGTGGTGGTGCAGGACAGCCGCAACTGCATGATTCATGGCAACGGCAAGCTGGTGTCGGTGATCGGCCTCGAGAACATCGTGGTGGTCGAGACCAAGGATGCCATGATGATCGCCCACAAGGACAAGGTCCAGGGCGTCAAGCAGATGGTCAACACGCTCGACCGGCAAGGGCGTAGCGAGACCCAGAACCATTGCGAAGTGTACCGTCCATGGGGCTCCTATGATTCGGTGGACATGGGCGGCCGCTTCCAGGTCAAGCACATCACCGTCAAGCCGGGCGCCAGCCTGTCGCTGCAGATGCACCATCACCGCGCCGAGCACTGGATCGTGGTATCCGGTACCGCCGAAGTGACCTGCGACGAGAAAGTGTTCCTGCTGACCGAAAACCAGTCCACCTACATCCCCATCGCCTCGGTCCACCGCCTGCGCAACCCTGGCAAGATCCCACTGGAGATCATCGAAGTGCAGTCCGGCAGCTACCTTGGCGAAGATGACATCGAGCGCTTCGAGGACGTCTATGGACGCTCGACGCCTATCGAGCGCGGGATTTCGGTCAAGACTATCGCGCAGTAGCGCAGCGTAGGTCTCGAGCGGTCGCAACGAGCAGCGCGGTGTCGTCGGCAGCGATGGCGACAGCGCGCTCAGGGACAGGTACTTGCCGCTCGGGGCGTGTGGCTACAAGATGGGCGGACCCTGAAAAAGAGGTCTGCACATGCTTATCGGTGCCCTGCTGATCCTGACCTGGCTGGTATTGCTCCTGCGCTATCCGGCCAAGGCGTTGTCCATTTCCCTGGCTGCCGCGCTCGGTCTGGGCCTGATTGCCTTATGGGTGGTCTGGCAGGACCATCGCGAGGCGACCCAACTTGCCCGGCTGGACCTGCGCCTGGACTATGCACCCCAGCAATGTCCACCGGACCGCGCCCTGCGGGTACGGATGAAGAACAGCAACGACGTCCCGCTTCGGACCCTGCGCTGGCGCGTGGCGGCCTATGCCCCCGGGGACACGGTCAACCTTGCCGAGAACATGTACAGCACCCCGCGCTACCGAGGTCCTGGCGAGTTGCAACCGCAGGTCGAATGGAGCGATTGCCTGCCATTGCCGCCACTGCGCCCGGGTTATCGGCCGCAGACGCTGGAGTTTCGGGCGGAACATGTGCAGGGGAGTTTCACGGATTGAAGGTTGACCTGTTCGTCCTATACCCTTTTCAGCAGACCAGCAGTCGCTGCCAACAATATGATGCACAGTGTCATGCAAATGGCATTGGTCCCTGCCCAACCCAGGGTGCCGAGCAGCAGTGAAGGGGTAAAAGCGCCAAGGGTTGCGAAGACCGCGATGGCCAGGTCGTTCTTGCCCTGCATCCGGATGGCTCCAGGGGTATTTTGCATGGCTTGAGCCAGGAGCGCCCCGCCTCCGACATAGGTCAGATTCCAGCCTAGCCCGAGGACGACCAGCGAAAAGGTCATTACCGCATGACTGTTCGCTTCCATGTTGGTAGCGGCGCAGCCAATCAACATGATCAGGCCTGCGCAAATGGTGGTTTTTATCCCAAGTTTCTGGATGATCGCGCCAGTAAAAAAGGAAGGTGCGAACATGGCGATCACATGCCACTGAATCGCGAGACGGATATCCGAGAAATCTTCATGCATATGTTTCATGTGCATCGAAGCCTGGATCATCAGCAGGTTCATCACCCCATACCCCAGCGCCGCGACTGACATGGCAATCATGATCGACGAGGTCATGGAAGGCTGGTGCCCTTGCGCGGATGCTTCTCGCTCTCCATGCGCCGTAGACAAGACGAGATCGTCGGGCAGGCAAACGGCTATGAGTAACGACAGGGCCGCCAGGCCGATGAACGAGGCATAACAGAGCGAAAACAGGGCATAACCGCCCACGTCTCGCAGCAACTCGGTAAGGGCAGGCCCGACCACGGCGGCAATGACGCCGCCGGCCACCACCCGTGATATGGCCTTGGGCTTCAGCGTCCGGTCCAGGTTGTCGGTCGCGGCGAATCGGTTGAAGTTCGCGAACGCGATATACACTCCAAGCGCTGCATGGCTGACCACGAGCATCGAGAAATGCCCGTGTTCGACTGCCCAGAAGCCGCTCAGACCCGATATCACCAGCGGGAGGTTGCCCAGCATGAACGCTTTTTTCCGGCCGATTCTGCTCATCAACCTGGAGGCCGGATACGTCGCCAGCATCAGGAAAAGAAACTGGAAGCCATAGGGCACCGTCGATAACCGTGCCGCGGGGGCCAGTGCCGAGCCGACGACAGCTGCCATGGTCACCGACATCACAGCGGTAGTCAGGTTGATAGACTGCGCGGTGAAGTACAGGTACGTACGTCGTGGAAGTGTGCTCGTCATAGGGAGTGCTCAGGGTAGAGAGACAAATCGATTTCCGCGTCGGGAAACGCTGGGAGACGCATACTCGCATTTGCCCGACCGCCGCAGGCACACAGTCGACAGTCCTTCTGGCTAACTGTTAGCCTGTTTTTTCTATCAGTTCGCTGGATTCCCTTATGAGTTCCGATGCCTTTCACGAAGTGCTGAAACAGCGCCTTGAGGCAGGAGAGTGGTCGGCCGGGCAGCGAATGCCGTCGATCAGAAAGCTGGCCTCGATCGCAGGCGTCAGCTACCACACCGTGGTATCGGCCTACGCTCGCTGCGTGAGTGAAGGCATGCTGTCAGCCTCCGCCGGACGTGGTTTTTTCGTGATCGGCGGGGTAACGCAGGCAAGCCCGCGCGAACCCGAGGGCATGAGTGCGGATCCGCTGTTCAAGCTTCTGCAAGGCGGGCCGCATTACACCAAGCTGGGATGCGGCTGGCTGCCGCCAGCGTGGCGCGACACCGAATTGCTGGCCAAGGCCATTCGGCGCACAGCGCGGCTGGAGCAGAGTTCGTTGGCCGAGTACGGTGACATTTCGGGCTATCTACCCATGCGCAAACAGTTGTGCATGCACCTCAAGCGCTTGACCCGTATCGACATTCGGCCGAGCCAGGTGCTTACCACCTTGGGAGCGACACAGGCCTTGGACCTGGTCGCTCGGTTATTGATCAAGCCTGGGGATCATGTATTCGTAGACGAACCAGGCAATGGGAACTTGATCAGGCTGATCGAGTTGGCTGGCGGTCAGGTCGTCGGCGTGCGGCGGACCCAGGACGGGCCGGATACTGCCGAGATGGAAAGTTACCTGGCCAAGCACTCCGTCAAAGCCTTTTTCTGCAACAGCACCTTCCATAATCCGACCGGCAGCAATATCAGCCCGCACACTGCCTTCAAGGTCTTGCGCCTGGCAGTGGAGCACGGGTTTCATGTGGTCGAAGATGACGTCTATGGCGACTTCAGCCCCACTGTCCGCCAGACGTTCGCCGAATTGGATAATTTGCAGCGAGTGATCTACATCGGCAGTTTTTCCAAATGTCTCTCCGCGTCGCTGCGCGTGGGCTACATCGCCTGTTCGCCAGAACTCATGGAACCGCTGACACGCCTGAAGCTGCTGACCTGCGTCGCGGTTCCGGCGTTTTGCGAGCGGTTCGTCAATACGATTCTGGCCGATGGCACCTATGCCCGGCACATGAAGAATCTTCAGCAGCGGCTGATCAGGCAGCAGGTCCAGACCCAACGGTCCTTGCAGGGCAGAGGCTGGAAATTCGATATCGTCCCGCAGGGCGGCATGTTCATCTGGGCCTACCATCCCGACCTCCCCGATCTGGGGCACTTCGTGAACAAGCTCGAGCGGCACAAGATTCTGTTGATGCCGGGTTCGGCGTTTTCGGTGACGCGCGATTATCAGCGGTTCGCGCGTATCAACTGCACGCACTTTTCCGACGCACTCGAGGAGCACTTTTCGGTTCGATAGCGGCGGATCCCCGTCACGGTCTGGATGTGCGAAGCGGTTCAGGCCTTACCGCCCCTGGTAACCCTCGGTTTGTCGAAGCGGTACTGTGAAAACGCTATGATCATCCACCCCCACTTGCGAAGGTCCCGTCATGCCTACCGTCCTGATCACTGGCTGTTCCAGCGGCATTGGCCGCGCGCTGGCCGATGCGTTTCGCGATGCCGGCCACGAAGTGTGGGCGACCGCGCGCAAGGAAGAGGACGTCGAGCGATTGGGCGCATCCGGATTCGCCGCACGGCAGCTGGACGTCAATGACGAACAAGGCTTGCAGCGCCTGGCCGCGGAGCTAGAAGACCGCCATGGCGCCCTGGACATCCTGATCAACAACGCGGGCTACGGCGCCATGGGGCCGCTGCTGGATGGCGGCGTCGAGGCCATGCGCCGGCAATTCGAGACCAATGTCTTCGCGCTGGTCGGCGTCACTCGTGCGTTTTTCCCATTGCTGCGTCGTTCGCGTGGGCTTGTGGTCAATATCGGCAGTGTCTCCGGGGTGCTGGTCACGCCTTTCGCGGGCGCCTATTGCGCTTCCAAGGCCGCGGTGCACGCGTTGAGCGATGCCCTGCGCCTGGAATTGGCACCGTTCGAGGTCAGGGTCATGGAAGTGCAGCCGGGCGCGATCGACTCGCAGTTCGCCAACAATGCCCAGCATCAGGCCGAACAATTGGTGAACGCCAGTTCGCCGTGGTGGCCGCTACGCCATCAGATCCAGGCTCGGGCTCGCGCATCGCAGGATCGTCCGACACCTGCAGCGGTGTTCGCCCAGGGCGTCCTGGCGGCGGCCGGCAAGCAGCCGATCCCGGCACTCGTACGGCTGGGCAATGGCAGTACCGCGCTGCCGCTGCTGGCGCGGGTTCTGCCGCAACGCTTGCTGGACAAGATCCTGCGCAAGCGTTTCGGCCTCATGCGACCACTCTAGGCGATCGACCGCAGCACGCCACCGTCGACGCGCAATGCCGCGCCGGTGGTGGCACTGGCCTGCACGGACGCCAGGTACACCACCATGTTCGCCACTTCCTCCACCGTCGCCAGGCGCTTGAGCAGCGAGGTCGGACGGTGCTCGGCAAGGAAGCTGGCCTCCAGCTCATCGGTGGAGGCACTCTGTTCTCGAGCCAGCTTGGCAAAGAAATCACCCACGCCTTCGGAGCGGGTAGGTCCCGGCAACACCGCGTTCACCGTCACCCCGGTGCCCGCCAAGGTCTCGGCCAAACCACGCGACACCGCCAAGAGCGCGGTCTTGGTCATGCCGTAATGAACCATCTCGGTCGGGATCTGCAGCGCCGACTCGCTGGACAGGAAGATCACCCGCCCCCATTTGCGCTCGGCCATGCCCTGGGCGTAGTGGCGCGACAGACGCACCGCACTGAGCACGTTGACGTCGAAGAAACGTTGCCAGTCCTCGTCGTCGATGTCGAAGAATGGCTTGGGCTCGAAGATGCCGAGGCTGTTGACCAGGATGTCGGTGTGCGGCACCTGGTCGAACAGCTTTTGCGCGCCATCCTTGCCGCTCAGGTCGGCGGCGATGCCGATGATGCGAGCCTGGGGCAAGCGCTCGCGGATGAACTTGAGGGCCTCGTCGACACGTGCCTGGGTGCGCCCGTTGACGACCACTTCGGCGCCGGCCTCGGCCAGGCCCGTGGCGATGGCCAGGCCGATGCCCGCGGTGGAGCCGCTGACGATGGCGCGTTTGCCGTTCAGGGAAATGTGCATGTTTGCCTCCTGGGGTTATCTGTGAATGCCTGGAGCAGTCACAATGGATTCAGATCCAGGAACCATCTGTTTTCCTGGCTGAGGTTTGCTGTGTTGCGGCTGGCCTTTCACGAGAAACCTGGTCTCGGTCAGCCAAGGAAAGGCCTTCGATGTTCATGGCTTGAAGCTTATCGTTCAGGCGATGGGCTTTGCTGTGTTGCTGCTGGCCTCATCGCGGGACAAGCCCGCTCGCCACCTGGATGCGCCGCGCGTCAGTGGCGTCCCGCGATGAGGCCAGCGGCAACGCAGCAAATCTCACCTTCTTGACTCGCCTCAAGCCCCACCCTGCTTCAGGCTTTGTTCGGCAACTGCTCGTCGAACGCCTGCCAGCCGCCGCCCAACGCCTTGTAGAGACCGACCAGTGCTTGGGATACCGCCGCCGAACTGTCGATCCACTGTTCTTCGCTGGCCAGCAAGGCCCCCTGCACCGTCAGCACATTGAGGAAATCGACCGCGCCTTCGACGTACTGCTGCTGAGCGGTCTGCAAGGCAATGCGGTTCTGTCGCACGGCCTCGGCGAGCCGGTCGCGACGCAATTGACTTGCGTTGTACAGGCGTAGCACATTGTCGATCTCGTGCCAGGCACCGAGCACCACCTTGCGATAGTTGAGCGCCGCTTCCTGCTGCTGCGCTTCCCGCAATTGCAACATGCCCTTGAGCCGGCCCCCTTCGAAGATCGGCAACGACAATTGCGGACCGAAGGCGAAGCGGCGCGAGTCCCAGCCACCGAAGTCGGACAGTTGCATGGCCTGGAAGCCCATGCTGCCCGATAGCCGAATGCTGGGGTAAAAATCCGCCTTGGCCACGCCGATGCTGGCGGTTGCCGCATGCAACCGCGCCTCGGCCTGGCGGATATCCGGCCGGCGCTCCGCCAGCTCGGACGGCAGGCCGATGGCGAATGTCTGTTGTGGCGCGGGCAGTTCTGCGCCTTCCAGCAACTGCGTCTGCAGGCTGCGCGGCGGCTCGGCCGCAAGCAGGCTCAGGGCATTGATCAGGTCATCGCGCTTGGCCTCGAGGCTCGGCAGGCGGGCTTCGATCGAAGCGACCTGGGCACTGGCCTGGGCCACGTCGAGTCTGGTTGCGACACCTTCGGCCTGACGGTTTTCGGACAGCTTCAGGCTGTGCCGCGCCACCTCGAGGTTGTCTTGGGTGATATCGAGGGTGTGCTGCACCGCGCGCAACTGGATGTAGTTGCCGGCGGTTTCCGACAGCAGTGCCAGCAGCACGCCGCGACGGTCGTTTTCGGCCACTTCCACGCTGGCATCGGCAGCTTCCACCTGGCGGCGCACCCGTCCCCAGAGGTCAAGCTCCCAGCCGGCGACCAGGTCGCCCTGCCAGAGGTTGAATGCCGATTTGCCCTCGTTACCAGACGGATCGCTCAGGCCTTCGGCGCTGTTGCGGGCGCGGCTGTAGCCGGCATTCGCATCCACCGACGGCGTTTCGTCGGCAGCTACCGTCCCGCGCAGGGCACGGCTTTGCAGCAGGCGCGCGCTGGCCATCTGCAGGTCGAGGTTGCGCTCGGCGACACGCTGGATCAACGCGCTCAGCCGAGCATCGTGGAAGGAGTCCCACCAACGCAGCTCCAGCGGTTCGGCCCGCGGCTGACTGGCGGCGGCCTCGCTCTGCAACGGCGCCCATTGCTGCGGCGCCTGGCTGTCGGGGCGCTGGAAGTCTGGCCCGAGGGTGCAGCCGGTCATCAGTACGGCCAGTAGCAACGGGCTCAAGCGTAATGCAGCTTTCATCGGGCACTCACCTCCTTGCCGGCAAGCTTGTCGCCGTGAGTGTCGATGGTCGCTTCTACCGACATGCCCACGCGCAGTCGCGCGAGCAATGCCTGGCCATCATCGAAGACGATCTTCACGGGAATGCGCTGCACCACCTTGGTGAAGTTGCCCGTGGCATTGTCCGGCTTGACCGCGGCGAAGGTCACGCCGGTGGCCGGCGCGATGCTCTCGACGTGGCCATGCAGAGTCTCACCGGCGAAGGTATCGACGCTGATGCTGACCGGCTGGCCTGGCTGCACATGGGTCAGTTGGGTTTCCTGGAAGTTGCCGACCACATAGGCGTGCTGCAGCGGCACCACCGACAGCAGGCGTGCGCCCGGATTGACGAAGGCACCCACGCGCAGCGCGCGCTCGCCGACCATGCCGTCGACCGGCGCGGTGATGCGAGTGTAGGACAGGTCCAACTGGGCCTTTTCCAGGCCCGCTTCGACACGTTTGAGCTGGCCGTCGGCACTGGCGACCTGGGCGTTGAGGATGTCTACCTGCTTGCGCGTCGCCACCAGCGACGCCTGGGCATTGGCCAGTCGCGCATTGGCCTGGTCGACTCGGCTGCGCGCCTGCTGGGCGTTCTGCACGGTGCCGGCGCCCTGATCGGCCAGGCGGCTGTAGCGGTTGACCTCGTGGACGGCGAAGGACGCTTCGGCCTTGGCCGCCTTTACCGCCGCCTCGGCCTGGGCGATCAGCGAGCCCTGGCGATCCAGAGTGGCGCGGGCATCGGCGCTTTGCGCCTTGGCCACCAGCAACTGGGCCTGGGCCGCATCCAAGGCGGCCTGGTAATCGCGGTCATCGATGGTCGCCAACAGCTGGCCGGCCTGGACTTGCTGGTTGTCCTCCACCAGCACGTCCTTGATGAAACCAGCGACCTTGGGCGCGACCACGGTGTAGTCAGCGATCACATAGGCATCGTTGGTGCTCTGTCGGTGATCGCTGCCGAACAGCCAGGGGCCGACGATGCCGGCCAGCACGGCCACGGCGAGCACCGAGCCGATCACGATTGTCTTGCGGTTGTTGGTCATTTTTCAGCAGTCTCGAATTCAGCCAGGACTCAGGCCACCGCGCGCGGTGGGTAGACCCGGGTAGGCACGAAAGGAATGAGGCAGATCAGCGCCACGGCGACGCAGGCCATGACCAGGTACAGGTCGGCCGACGTCAGCACCAGCGCCTGGTCGTGGATACGCTTGGCCAGGCCCGCAGCGTTGTCGTCGATCAGCGGGGCATTGCCCAGGTTGTCCACCAGATGGTTGGAATGGAAGTGCCGGCGCAGCGTGCCAAGGGCGTCCAGCAGGCCACCGGCAATCACCGCGGACAGGCCCTTGACGGTATTGAACCAGGACGAGGCGAAGGGGCCTTCCTGCGGCGTCATGCCGTTGGTGGAGAGCATCAGCAGCGGCAGTACCGCCATCGGCTGGCCAAATACTTGCAGCAGGTAGAATGGGTAGAAGTCGCCACGGATCCATTCGGAGGTCAGCAGGCTGCTGCCGACACACGACGTCGCAAGCATGGCCAGCCCCAAGGCCAGCACCCAGCGGCAGTCCACCGCCCGGATATTGCACAGCGCCGCCGTCAGCGGCAGGGCGATCAGCTGCGGCATGGCCACCAGCATCATCAGCGGGCTGGTCTGCGCCGGTCGATAGCCCTGGATCTGCGCCAGGTACGCGGAGGGAATACTGCTTACCCCAGACAGCACGATCAGCACGCCAGCCAGGGTCACCAAGGCAAAGCTCAGGTTGCGCCGCGACAGCATGCGCAACTGGAAGAACGGCAGCGGCTCGGACCATTCGTTGTACATGAACAGCACCAGCAACAGCAGTCCACCGCCCAGCAGCCAGCAGATCAGTGGCGAGTCGAACCAGCCCCAGCGATCACCCAGCGAAAGACCCAGGACAATGCAGCTGATGGCCGGCAGGCCCAGCAACACGCCACGCCAGTCGAACTGTTTGAAGCGCTCCAGGCGCAGCGGGTCCTGCGGCAGCCCCCAGCCAACGCAGAACAGGGCCAGAGCCGAGGGCAGAATGATCTGCCAGAACGCCCATTGCCAGCCGACGTATTCGGTCCACAGTCCAGCCAATGGCGTGCCGAGGTTGGGGCCGAAGGTAGCGGTCAGGGTATAGCAGGCCAGGCCGTAGACCTTGATGCCCGGCGGCAGGAAACGCAGCGCCACGCTCATCAGCATCGGCGGCAAGGCGCCCGAGGCGAAGCCTTGGAGGATGCGCAGCAGCATCAGGCTGTGCAGGTTGGGGGCGAAAGGTTGCAGCAGGCCAAGCACGGCGAACAGGCCGACCGCGCTCATGGTGAAGCGGCGCAGGGAGAACGTGGTGGCCAGCCAGGGCGCGAACGCCATGGCCGAAACCGAAGCGGCGCTGTACACCGCCAGCAGCCAGGCGCCCTCGTCGGCGCCGATGCCCATGCCGCCACGGATATCGGCCAGGGAGATCTTGGTCACCGACTCGTTGAGGCCGGCGCACAGCACCGCCAGCAATACACCGAACAGCCCGACCACTATTCGCAGGCCGAACGCCGCCTGCGCAGGCGCGGCCGGCGCGGGCGCGGCGGCAATCACGACAGCAGGGACGGGCAGGGAACTCATGAACAAAAATCTCCAGCAATAAATTGCGACCTGGACAAGTCTATGGAGATTGAATACTTACGAAAACTGACTTCTCGATAGCTTTAAGTTGCGCCTGACGCAATCGTAATATTGCCGCTGCCTTCTTCGCAGGTAAATCGCCTCGGCGAACCGCCGCTCTCACCGAGCTCTACCACCTCAGCCTCACCGGAGTATTTGGACTGCCTCCTAATGTTGAACATCCGGTGGCACAACTCAGGCCCATGTAAGATTCTATGGTGCATGGGAAGCCCTCTCCAGATTCCATGCGCACTTTGAAGCCTGGGTATGACACCTATTCTCCTGGCGTGCATGGCTCCAGGTAGGCGCTGGCTTGCCGCGATCAAGCCCAAGGGGCTCGCCTGGTAACGCTAAGGCTCTTTTGACCCTGATGGTTTGTGGGTACACGGATTGCCTGCATTTAGTGCATCCTCGACTACCGTGCTGGTTGAGCATTCTTCATTACCAGGCGAGTCCTTCGGGCTCGATCGCGGGCCAAGCCAGCTCCTTGGAGCTTGAGTTGTGCCAGCGGATATTCACTATTCGGGGTGCAGGCCAGGGCCTGAGAGATGCCACCGGATATTCAACATTTTGGGGCAGCTCAACTCTTGTGGGAGCGGCGGCTCGCCGATGCGATTTATCCGCGAAAAAGGACGACGCGGTATCAAGGGTCAACACTGCAACAGGCCTTCAGGGTCTGCCGCAACCAGCGATGCGCCGGGTCGTTATGAAAGCGTGGATGCCACGCCTGCAACACATTGACCCGCTCCAGCGGCACCGGAATCTCGAACGAACGCAGCGGCAACCCCAGCTTGTGCACGCTGTTGAGGATGTTCGCCGGCATCGGCAGGATCAGGTCCGAATCCGGCAACGAGAACAGCGCCGAGTGAAAACTCGGGGTAATCAACGCGACCCGCCGCCGCACTTTGAAATGCGCCAGCTCGACATCGATCGGCCCATTGGCCCGACCACGCCGGGACACACTGATCTGTGGATAACCGGCAAAACTCTGCGCTGTGATCGGCTGGTCGAAGATCGGATGATCGCGCCGCGCCAGCCCTACGTAGAAGGTCTGGAACAGGCTCTGGACCTTGATCTCCGGCCCCAGGTCGGCGGTCGAGCTGATGATCAGGTCGGTACGCCCGTCGCGCAGCACGCTGTCGTCATCGCCGCCGGGGCTCTCGGGCACGAAACGCAGCACCGTTCGCGGTGCCTGCTCGTGCATGCGGCGCAGCAGCTGAGCGCCGTACAGGGCGATGAACAGGTCGTTGGTGCGAATGTTGAAGGCCCGTTCGAGCTTGGCCAGGTCGACTTCGTCGGCGCTACGGAACACCTCGCCGGCCTGTTCCACCAGCGTCGCCACTTGCTCGCGCAGGGCCAGCGCTCGCGGCGTCGGCACCAGGCCACGGCCCGCGCGCACCAGGATCGGGTCGCCCAAGGCATCGCGGATGCGCCCCAGGGTACGGCTCATGGCCGCCGGGCTCAGGTTCATGCGCTGCGCGGCGCCGACCACGCTGCCTTCGTCGAGCAAGGCGTCGAGGGCGACGAGCAGGTTCATGTCTGGGAGTTGCATGGCCAATTTCCATGGCGGGTGTGGGAATGGCAATGGTAACAGGTCGGACGATTGCGCCAGACGCAATGCGTTCGTGCGTGGCGGGGCATTTATTCCTGGCCAGGTTCGGCCAAGAATGATGCTTTGGCAGTGTCGGCCTCTTCGCGGGACAAGCCCGCTCCCACAGGCCCCCAAGGTATTCGAGTACGGAGCAGTACCTGGACTGCCTCCAAGAAGTTGGACAGCAGTCCACCCTTAGAACGATCCAACCCGTGGGAGCGGGCTTGTCCCGTGAAGGGGCCAGCTGCCGACACATCAGCCAGCCTCAATCAAGGATCCCGCATGCCCAGCCCAATCCTGATCGCCATCGACGCCTCCCCCGCCGCCTCCGCCCTGCTCGCCCTTGCCCGCCGCTACTGCCGCCCCGGTGAACATGAGCTGCACGTGCTGCTGGCCATCGATTCGACCTTCGCCGTACACGACAAGCCCGCGCCTTATACCGCCGAAGAGCTCGAGCAATACCCCGCCGCCTGCGAGGAACAGCGCGTGGCCGACCAGGCCGTGGCCGAGGCCGTGCAGTGGCTGCGAGAGGCCGGCTTCGCCAGCCAGGGCTGCATGGTGGCCGGGCAGCCGGTGGAGGCCATTGTCGACAAGGCTCAGGCGCTGGGCTGCGAGCTGATCATCATGGGGCACCGGCATATGTCGCGACTGGGGCGGTTGCTGGACCCGTCCATCAGCGCGAAGGTGATCGATCGAGTGAAGGTGCCCGTATTAGTGGGGGCGACTTGAGCCAAGAACCAGGACGATTCAAGGGTCAGCCAGAAGCCTCGGACGTATTTGCTCGGCCAACCGAGCAATATCCTCATCGACGTCCAGCAAACGATCTATTTAAAGATCTTTTCTTACAGGGTTGCTGCCGCTTTGACACACCAATTCGAGTCGTAAAGCAGGCCGGCCACGAGGACAGGTCTTGTACGACGCGCTCGTCATGCGGCGGTAGACGCATTCAACCCTTTATCGGCTTTACCACTACCGTACAAGTCGTCCCCGCCGCCAGCAGAACCCCCTCCGGCACTTCATCGATGTGGATTCGCACCGGCACCCGCTGCGCCAGCCGCACCCAGTTGAAGGTCGGGTTCACATCGGCAATCAGCTCGCGGCTCTGCGGGTTGTCGCGGTCGTAGATGCCGCGGGCGATGCTCTCCACGTGCCCCTTGAGTCGCTCGCCGCTCATCATCTGCAACTCGGCCGGGTCGCCGATCTTCACATGGGGCAACTTGGTCTCTTCGAAGAAGCCATAGACCCAGAACGACTGCTCGTCGACCACGGCCATCTTCGCCTCGCCGGTGCGGGCGTAGTCGCCCTTGTGCACATTGAGGTTGGTGACGTAGCCGTCGACAGTGGCGAGGATGCGGGTGCGCTTGAGGTCGAGCTCGGCCGCCGCCAGGGCGGCCTGGGCCTGCTGGTAGTCGGCCAGGGCGGCGCTGGCGATGTTGCTGGCGTCGTCGCGGTTTTCGCGGGAGATGACCAGGTTGTCCAGGTCGGCGCGGCGCTTGGCGTTGACCTTGCGCATCTCCCAGGTAGCCTTGCGCGAGGCCACCAGTGCCTGGGCCTGGCGCACCGCCACCTGGTAATGCTCGGGGTCTATCCGGATCAGCAGATCGCCCTTCTTCACTCGCTGGTTGTCGTGCACCGGCACGTCCACCACATAGCCTGGCACATCGGCGGCGACGTTGATGATGTCGGCGCGCACACGGCCATCGCGAGTCCATGGCGTGGTCATGTAGTGCAACCACAACTGGCGACCGATCACCACGGCAGCGGCCAGTACCAGCAGGGTGGCGATCAGGCTGAAGAACTTTTTCATCGAAGGTTTCTCACCAGTAGAGCGACAGCGCCAGGGCGCCGAACAGGCAGACGAACAGGCTCAGGCGCAGCAGCGCCGGATGCCAGAAGAAGCGATAGCCATCATGGCTGGCGATGAAGCGATCCAGGCCCCAGGCCAGGCCCAGGGCGAACACGAACATCAGGGTCATGGTGGGCATGTACACGCCATGGAAGGCGATCTCACGGGGCATGGTGCGATCCTTTCGCCGGTGCCAGTGGCGACTGTGGGTCGAGCAGGGAGGAACGGATGAAGTGCAGGTAACTTTGCGCGCGGCGCAGCACCGAGGTGTCGAAGTGCCGGGCAAAGGGTTCGTCGGTGGCCTGCACACGGCTGATGGCGTGATCCACCGCGACCAGCGCGCGTTCGTGGTTGCTGGCATTGGGTTGCAGGAACAGCCGCGCCAGAGCTCGGCCCATGACACGAATGGCCTGGCGCCACGGCTGCGATTCGGCATAGGCCGGGTGGATCGGCGCGCGGGCCTGCTCCTTGCGCAGCTCGATGATGGCATGGCCGATCTCCAGCACAGTGAACATCCAGGCCATCAGCGCGCTCTGTACCTGCGGCTTGCCTGCGGCCAGGCCATAGGCCTGGTGCAGCAGGTCGCGGGTGCTGCTCTCGAACGCCGAGCCCAGCCCGCGCAGGCGCCCGCTGATGGCGAACAGCACCTGCTCGCGCAGGTCCTGTTCCAGGCGGCTCCACAGCCAGCGGCTGTTGGGCGGCAGAATGATCGCACCAGCCGCGGCGCAGACGAACATGCCGATAACCATGCCGATGTAATCGTTGATAAAGGTGTAAGGGTCGTAGACGGTCAGGTTGTTCGGCACCGAACCGATGGCGAAGAACACCAGCAGCCCGATGCCGTAGCCCGCGTAGGCAGGCCGCGAAGACAGAAAGGCACCCAACACGAACACCGGGGCCAGGACCATGCACAGCAACGGGAAGCCGTCGATCCAGGGGAACACGAAGAAGGTCTCGAAGAAGCCGACAAAGGCGCCGATCGCGGTGCCGCAAGCCATCTGGAACGACATGCGCTTGGGGTTCGGCGAGGCCGCCGACAGGCCCACGGTCACGGTGGCGATCAGGGTCATCATGGCGCCGCTGGGCCAATCGCTGAGCAGCCAGTAGCTGCCCAGCAGCAAGAGTACCGCCGAGGCGCGTACACCGGCGGCCAGCGAGACCAGCCAACTGGTCTGCGCCACGTAGGGTTCGTCCCACTGTTCACGCTCATGCTTGTGCGCCGCCAGCGAGGCATGGGTTTCGGCGTAGCTGTACATCTCGTCGACGAAGCGGTAGAGCAGTTCGAAGGCGGTGTGGAAATCGAGCAGGTCCGACTCGCGGGGATCGGTCTGCAGGTATTCGGCGCGCAGGCCGCGCACTTGAGCTTGCAGGCCCTCCTTGTAGGCAGCCAGTTCCAGGGTCAGGCGCAGCGCATCTGCGTCGGTCAGGGCCCGGTCCACATAGGGACGAAGGAGTTCGACCAGCGTCTCCAGGCCCGGCTCGATGGCGCCGACGATCTGCAGCGGGCCACGGGCACGCAGCCGTTCGAGCAAACGAAGCAAGGCGTTGAAGCGTGTGGTGATCGCCATGAACTCACTGTTCATGCGCACCAGTCGACCGCTGCGTCGGCGCATGTGCGGGTCTTCGAAGGCGGTGACGTTGCGCAGGCTCTCGAGCCCCACCGCTTCGGCCACGAAGCGCAGGTTGCTGCTCTCGAAGCGGTCGCGCTGACTGTCGCCGCGCAAGGCCTCGACCACCACCCCGGCGAACACCCCAAAGCGCTGGTACAGGGCGTTGCGCATGGCGGCACTGGCCGATTGCGGCAGGATCGCGGCGCTGACGAAGGTCGAGACGAGAATGCCCAGGGCAATCTCCAGCACCCGCCACACCGCTGCCATGAATGCCTGATCGGGATGTTCCAGCACCGGCAGGCCGATCATCGCCGCGGTGTAGCCCGCCAGGACGAAGCCATAGGCGCGGAAGGTGCGGTAACGCATCGCCCCCGCCGAACAGAGCCCGACCCAGAGGGCAAGGCTGGGCAAGAACAGTTCGGTGTTCTGCGGAAACAGGGCGATCAGCGCGACCATCATCGTCGACCCGGCCAAAGTCCCGAGCACCCGATAGAAACTCTTGGCAAAGACCTGCCCGCTCTGCGGCTGCATGACGATGAACACCGTGATCATCGCGGTACGCGGCTGCGGCAGTTCCAGGCGCATGGCCAGCCAGAGCGTGATGAACGCTGCGGCCAGGACCTTGAAGATGTAGACCCAGGTCACGCCATCGGTACGCGCCCAGGCGAAGAAGCCGCGCCGCCATTCCAGGTTCGCCAGCCAGCGCAGCGGCAGACTCGATGCGCTCATCGCGACGGGCCTTGCGAATGGAGCAGGGCCAGGGCGGCGGGCGTCTCCGGCGCGGCCTCACGCCGTTGCGCGGGTACGTCCCGCCCCGCCTCGAGTCCCCCGCCCAGGGCAGTGGCCAAGTCGGCATGGGAGGTGAGGCGCGTGGCCTGAACCTGTTGCTGGATTTGCTGCTGGCGCAGCAGCAAGGTCTGGGCGTTGAGCACATCAAGGTAGTCGGTCAGGCCGCGCTGGAAGGCAACCAGGGCGATGTCATAGGTCTTGCGTGCCGCGGCCACCGATTCGGCGGCGAAATGCGCCTGCTCCTTCATGGAATCCCGACGGATCAACCGATCGGAAATCTCCTTGAGGGCGCCGATGACCGTCTGGTTGTAGCGCGCCACGGCAATGTCGTACCCCGCCGCCGCCACGCCCAGCTGTGAGCGCAAGCGACCGCCGTCGAAGATCGGCAGGCTGATGGCCGGCCCGACGTTGTAGTTGAACTTGCGCCCCGTGAGGAATTCCAGCGGGCCACCGCCGGTAGCCACGAAACCGAGACTGCCCACCAGATCGACATTGGGAAAGAAGCCCGCATGGGCGACATCGATGCCACGCGCCTGTGCCGCGACCCCCCAGCGGCTGGCGACCACGTCGGGACGCTGGCCGATCAGTTCGGCCGGCAAGGCAGAGGGCAGCCCCAGCGGCGCGCCGAGGGTCAAGGTCGGACGCAGGATCTTCGCTCCCTCCCCTGGCCCGCGTCCGGCCAGCGCGGCCAGTTGGTTGCGCGTGAGGGCAATTTCCTCGTCGAGTGCATCGAGCTGTCGATGCGTTTCCGGTAACGGTGCCTCGGCCTGGCTGACCTCGAGGTGCGTACCGATCCCTCCCGCGAGACGGCGCTCGGCCAGGGCGCGGATCTGCTCCTGCTGTTCGAGCTGTTCCTGGACGATGTCGCGCTGGGCAAAATGCAGTGACAGCTGGATATAGGCCTTGACCAGGTTGCCCTGCAATTCGAGCTGGGCCTGGCGCGCTTCGGCCACGCTCATGTGTGCCCGGTCGACGGCCTGCTCGCTGGTGTTGCGCTCGCGTCCCCAAAGGTCCAGGTCATAACTCAGCCCCAGGGTGGCATCGTTGTCCCAGGTATTGGCACCCGACAGCGCGCCGGGCCCGTAGAATTGATCTTCTGGCCAGTTGTGCCGCTTGAGGCTGGCCTGGCCGTTGCCCTGGAGGCGTTCCGCGGACTCGACCACGCCGGCCATGGCCTTGGCTTCGCGCACCCTGGCCGCGGCAATGGCCAGGTTCGGGCTACCCGCCAGGGCCAGGTCGACCCAATGGTCCAGCTGAGGGTCGCCGAAGGCGCGCCACCACTGCCGCTCAGGCCAGTGAGCGTCCCGAGCGGCGTCGCGGATGGCATCGTCGGTGATCAGGGTGTTGGCTTGCAGCGTTTTGCTCTGCGGGGCAATGCCCCAGGTTCCGATACAGCCGCTCAAGGTCAATCCAAGGGCACAGGCACTGAGCGCATTCAGCGCTCTGATGATGCGAAGCGGCACAGCTGCAAATTCCCGAGCAAGGTGAGACCACGAAGGAGGTGGCAATTCTAGGATGGGGTCGCACTGGCGATAAGCGTGAATTCCTGCGAATCTTTATTACCAAAACAGCGATAATCCGCCTTTGGTAGCACTAACGTCCTGCCTACTTCATGTCACACTTTGTCGTCTATCTTGAGAGCGACCCATGGACACCCTGCAAAACATGCGTGCTTTCAGTTGCGTGGCCCAGGTGGGCAGTTTCACTGCCGCCGCCGTGCAACTGGATACGACCACCGCGAACGTCTCGCGAGCGGTCTCCAATCTGGAAGCCCATCTGCAAACCCGCCTGCTCAACCGCACCACCCGCCGGATTGCCCTGACCGAAGCGGGCAAGCGTTACCTGATGCGTTGCGAGCAGATCCTCACCTACGTGGAGGAAGCGGAAGCCGAGGCCAGCGATGCGCACGCGCGCCCGGCAGGCCAGTTGAAAGTGCATTCGATGACCGGCGTCGGCCAGCACTTCGTCATCGATGCGATTGCCCGTTACCGCGAGACGCATCCGGATGTGACCTTCGACCTGACCATGGCCAACCGTGTACCTGACCTGCTCGACGAGGGCTACGACGTGTCCATCGTGCTGGCCAGCGAGCTGCCGGACTCGGGCTTCGTGTCGCAACGCCTGGGTATTACCTACAGCATCGTCTGCGCGTCGCCCGACTACGTCGCCAGGCACGGTATCGCACGGCGGCCGGCCGACCTGCTCAAGCATGCCTGCCTGCGCATGGTCAGCCCGGTGATTCCGTTGGAGAAGTGGATGTTCAACGGGCCTGAAGGCCAGGAGATGGTCAACATCACCCAAGCGCCGTTCCAGGTCAATTCCGCCGATGCCATGAAGACGGCCATCCGCAGCGGCATGGGTGTGGGTGTACTGCCGATCTACTCGGCCATCGACGGCCTGCGCGATGGCACCCTGGTGCGGGTCATGCCCGAGTACCGCTTGCAGGAACTCAATCTCTACGCGATCTACCCGTCGCGCCAGTATCTGGATGCCAAGATCAAGACCTGGGTCGAGTACCTGCGCAACTCCCTGCCGGAAATCCTCGCGGCCCACGAGGCGGACCTCAAGACCCATGAACTGCTGATCACCAACTGAAAACTTGCTGCGCGCGGGCGGCGGTCGATGATAGGTTCATGTGCATCGTTCCAGCGCCAGACAGCCGAGGGAGGGCCATCCCCGCCGACGCTGCCTGGCATCATGCCATTGCCTTGCAGAGAGTGCCGATGAAAAAGACTGTCCTGGCCTTCAGCCGAATCACTCCGTCCATGACGGAAACGCTGCAGCGAGATTTCAACGTGATCTTGCCCGATCCCAAGCGTGGCGACATCAGCGCCCAGTTCAACGAAGCGCTGCCCGAGGCCCACGGCCTGATCGGCGCAGGCCGCAAATTGGGACGGGCGCAGCTCGAAGGTGCTGCAAAGCTGGAAGTGGTCTCGAGCGTATCGGTCGGCTACGACAACTACGACCTAGATTACTTCAACGAGCGCGGCATCGCCCTGACCAATACGCCCGATGTGCTCACCGAAAGCACCGCGGACCTTGGGTTTTCCCTGATCATGGGCTGCGCGCGTCGTATCGCCGAGCTGGACGCCTGGACCAAGGCCGGTCACTGGCAGGCCACTGTCAGCCCGAGCCATTTCGGCAGCGATGTCTACGGCAAGACCCTGGGTATCGTCGGCCTGGGCAATATCGGCGCCGCCATTGCCCGTCGGGGCCGCTTCGGCTTCAACATGCCGATTCTCTACACCGGCAACAGCCGCAAGCCGGAGCTGGAACAGGAACTTGGCGCGCACTATCGCACGTTGGATCAGTTGCTCGGCGAAGCCGATTTCGTCTGTATCGTGGTACCTCTGAGCGATGCCACGCGCAAGCTGATCGGTGCGCGCGAACTGCAACTCATGAAGCCCAGCGCGTTCCTGATCAATATCGCCCGTGGCCCGGTGGTCGATGAGGCCGCGCTCATCGAGGCGCTGCAAAACGGCACCATCCGCGGCGCCGGCCTCGATGTCTACGAGAAAGAGCCGCTGGCGCAGTCGCCGCTGTTCCAGCTGCCCAATGCCCTGACACTGCCGCATATCGGTTCCGCCACCGCCGAAACCCGCGATGCCATGGCCCAGCGGGCGATGGACAACCTGCGCGCGGCACTCCTGGGCGAGCGGCCGCGCGACCTGGTGAATCCGCAGGTCTGGAAGTAGCCAAGAGAGCCGCGGTGGCTTTCGACAGAGTGCAGGCAAGCCATGCGGCTTGCCTGCCGTGAACCTACGCGCACCTACCTCAGGGCAACCGCTTCCTGCATGACCTTCGGCCTTACCTTGCGAAACACCAGCACGTTGCCCAGCATCACCAGGACCAGTCCCATCAGCGCCGGTCCGGTCCACTGGTAGCCCTCGACGTAGGCCGAGACATTCAGCGCCACCAGTGGAAAGAGTACCGTGCAGTAGGCCGCGCGTTCCGGCCCCATGCGGCCGACCAGCGTCAGGTAGGCCGTAAAACCGATCACCGATCCGGGGATCACCAGGTACATCAGCGAACCCAGATAGCGCGCGTTCCACTCCATGTTGAAGGGGATGCCGCTTGCCAGGCAGTACACGCCGAGCATCGCGGCGCCGTAGAGCATGCCCCAGGCATTGGTGGTCATGGGCCTGAGGCCGGCTTTCTGCTGCAGGCTGGACATCATGTTGCCAGCCGAGAAACACAAGGTGCCGAGCAATGCGAGACCCAGGCCGATCAGGGTTTCGCGGCTGGCTGCGTGACCGCCCAGTTCAGGCCAGAACAGCAGGCCCAGCCCCGCCAGTCCCAGGCCGCCGCCGGCCAGTACATTGGCAGCGATCCTCTGGCCGAAGAAGATCCGGGCGTTGAGGGCATTCCACAAGGTCGCCGTGGAAAAGACCACCGCAATCAAACCGCTGGCAATCCATTGACTGGCGGTCAGGAAGCACATGAAGTTGATGCAGAACAGGCATGCGCCTTGGGCGAGGCAGATCAGATGCCCGCGTCGGTCCATGGGTTGCAGCCGCCGCGTGAGCAGCAGTATCGCGAACAGGATCACGCCGGCCAGGGCGAAACGATAGACGATGGATACCGGGATGGCGACGACCCCGAGTTGCAGTTTCAGGGCGATCCAGGTGGTTCCCCAGATCAGCACGGTCAGCAAGTACAGCGATAGATTCATGGCGGGAGTCCTCAGGCATGGCAGCCAGTGTCGGGCCGTCGATCTCGAGGCGCTTGCACAAACTTGCGGTTTTGCCGCTGCGGCGGCTGTCGGCAGGCGTGCGGCGGGGTAGGATGGGCGCAGAGGTAGAGCCCATGACTCCACTGAATCAGCTACACGTTTTCAATGCCATGCATTCATCGCCCCACGCGCGCCTGGAACTCAGCGCGCAGCTCGGCGACGGCCTGGCGGCGGCGCTATGGGGCAACCGCGACGACGCCCGTGATTACCAGGCGCCAAGCCACCACACCCTATCCTGCTACATCGCCGACGGCACTGGCACCTTCAGGCGCCAACGCCCCGCCGACAAGGGCGCGCCGGACAAGCTGTGCATCATGCCCGCCGGTCACGAATCCAATTGGGTGGTCAACGGGCCGATTCGCCTGGCTCATCTGTACATCAGCGAGGAACAGTTCGCCCTTGGCTGCATTCGTCTGCTCGATCGCGAGCCCAGGGAGATGCAGTTGCGCGAGGCGACATTCATGGATGATCCGCTGCAGGCCCGACGTTTCCGCCAGCTGATCGCCTTGAACTGGCAGGAACCTGGCGAACGCCTGCTGGCCAGCAGCCTGGCGCACGAGATCGTCAACCATGCGGTGCTCGATCAGGCTGGCCTGCGTCAGGGCTTGCGCCTCAAGGGTGGCCTGGCGCCGCATCAACGTCGACGCCTGGTGGAGTACATCGAAGCCAACCTGGACCAGCCTGTTACTCTGAGCGAAATGGCCTCGCGCTGCGCGTTGTCCGAATATCACTTCGCACGCATGTTCCGTCAAAGTTTCGGCCTGCCCGCGCACCAGTACCTGCTTGCGCGCCGTCTGGAGCGCGCCTGCCGCCTGTTGCGCACAGGTGACCTGCCTCTGGGACAAGTCGCCCTGTGTTGCGGCTTCGCCAGCGCCAGCCACTTCAACAATCGTTTTCGCCTGACGCTAGGCGCCACGCCCGGTGCCTATCGCCAGGCCTTGCGTGGCTAGTGGTCTGTGCGGCCACTAGCGCGCTCGAAGCAATCGGTCAGTTGGCCAGCACCGCAAGCACGGGGCCAAGTACCACACTGACCGCTGCCAGGGCCAATAGCAGGCGCGGTCGGTATGGCAGAAGAAACACCCACAAGGTGACGCCAGCCATCAGCACCGCCAGCCATTCGACAAGGCCCAGTGCCCAGCCACGATGCTGCACGGCCAGCACCAGCGATAGCATCAGCAGCCCCCAGCCGACCACGCGCAATCCACGCGACTGATTGGCCGTGGCCTTGCGCTTGAGCAACTCGTTGAAGTGTTTTTCCATCGCCAGGCAAAGAGCGGCGAAACCGGCATAGCCGATCATGGCAATGCTCAACATCAGTTCGCCTCCGGTTCGCCCAGGGTTTCAGGGGGCGCCTTCACCGCGCGTGAGACGCGTTTGTCGGCAAGCTTCGGCGCACGCATCATGCGGCTGGCGGCCCATGCCAGAAACAGGCCGACGGCCAGAGCGGTCAGGTCGAACCCGGCCATGGCCCAGTCGTTGGCAGCGATAGCGCGGACAAGCCCGTGATCGGTCGTCAGCGCGTTGAGTAGCGGCAGCAAGGCGAAGGCCAGGGCGCCAAGTGCCAGTTGCTCGGCCCAGGCTCGCCGGCCCGGGCGCAGCATGGCGTGCGGCAATGACAGGGCCCAGACCAGGAGGAAGCTGTTGACCTCCCAGTCCGCGCGCCCTTCCATGGTCACGGGCACCAGACGGTTGGCCCAGAAGAAGGCCGCCACACCCAGCAGCAGGCCGCTCATGCTGGCGATATTGAGCACCTCCACCAGTCGCAGTTCGGTGGGCATGCTGTCGCTCTTGGCATGCTTGAGCTGGCGCTTGCCGAGCCACATCACCAGGCCGGTGCCGATGACGGCGGTACCCGCCAGGCCGAAGACGAAGTACAGCCAACGCAGCCAGCTGTCGGCGAAGTTGCCCATGTGCAGGCCGGCAAAGGTGAAGGACACCAGCATCGCCGTGCTCTCGGGCTTGCCCCGCGAAAGCTGTTCGCCGCTGGCGCCATCGAATGTCCAGTTGTCGCTGCGCTTGAACGCCACGCTGTCGGCCGAGGCGCGGGTCATGATCACACGGGAATTGAGATCGCCAGGATTCTGCACCTCGATCCAGCCCAGGCGGGCACCGGGCACCTGGTCCCGCACCTTGGCATAAAGCTCCGGCAGCGCCACCAGCGATGTCGGTATTCCGGCTGCCCTGGGCGCCTCGCGCTGGCCGAACACCTCGTTGAAGTACTCGCGGCTGTTGTCGTAACTGGCCATGATGCCGGCGGGCATGACCATGTACATGAACAGCACCAGGCTGCTGTAGCTGATCATCAGATGGAACGGCAGCACCAGCACGCCGATGGCATTGTGCCCGTCGAGCCAGGAGCGCTGGCCCTTGCCAGGCCGGAAGGTGAAGAACTCCTTGAAGATCTTTTTGTGGGTGATGATGCCGGTCACCAGGCCCAACAGCATGATGAACGCACAGAAGGTCGACAGCCAGCGGCCCCAGGGATGTGGCATTTCCAGCTGGAAGTGGAAGCGATAGAAGAAATCCCCTCCGCGGCTGTCGCGGGCGACCACTGCCTGGCCGCTCTGGGCGTCGAGCTTCCTGCTGACGAATCCGCGGCGCCCGACGCTGCCCTCCTCACGCCAGCCGACGTTCAGGGCTGCCTCGCGCTCGTTCGGCAAGCGGATGAACCAACTACCGGCGTTGCCTGCATTGGCCTGCAGGTACTGCTGGGCAAGGCCAAGACTGGCCGCGGCATCCAGCGGATGGCTACGCACCTCCGGCTGGCTCCAGTGAGTGATTTCTTCCTTGAAATACGACATCGTGCCGGTCAGGAAGATAGCGAACAGCAGCCAGCCGAAGATCAGTCCGGTCCAGGTGTGCAACCAGGCCATGGCCTGGCGGAAGCCTTCTTTCATCAATAATTCATCCAGTAGGCCAGGCCATCGATCATCCCCAGTACAAGACTGGGTAGCAGCACACCGATCCAGGCGCGCCGGGCACTGCGGCAGGCGAAGCACCAGATGAAGGCCAGCAGATAGAACACGAAGGACAACATCATGCCGCTGAGTACCGCGTCGACCTTCTGCATCGGCGCCAGCAGGCTGATGCAGATACTGCCGAGCGAGGCCAGCAGATAACCACCCAATAGCGCGGCCAGGCTGCGCGAGGTCACGGCCAGGCGATAGCTGAGGGTAGGGCCGGTGGCTTTGCTCTTCATGACGAGAACCCTGAAAAATCAGGCCTCGATAATAATGATTTCAATTCTCATAAGCAAAGATACTGGCTGTCATTCCGGCTACGGCACAGCCCAGGACAGTCATGCAGGTCCGGAAAGCTCATAAAGTTCCAAGCCGTTTGCTACAGAAAATTTATATTTGCCAAGGGGTTGAAATCACCGATCGATTGCCTGACCTTAGAGTCAAGAGGCGATGGTTTCCCGAGCCACGAACGGATCGGACACGCTTCTTGCGAGCTAGCTGAATAAGGATTGAATCATGCAGATCCAGGTCAATAGCGACAACCATATCCAAGGCAGTGCCCGGTTGAACGAATGGGTTCAGGCATCGGTAGAAAGCGCGGTCGACCGTTTTGAGGATGACCTCACCCGGATCGAAGTGCACTTGAGCGACGAGAACGGCGCCAAGTCCGGTTCGCATGACAAACGCTGCCAACTGGAGGCTCGCCCCAAAGGCCATCAGCCGATTTCCGTGACCCATACCGCTCCGTCGCTGGAGCTGGCGGTCGAAGGTGCCGCCGACAAGCTGAACAATGCGTTGGAGCATCTCTACGGCAAGCTGCGCAGTCGCCGGGTGGCTCCTCAAGTGAACGAGCAGGTGACTGAAGTCGACGATGAGTAAGGCGATAGGTGCCTGAAAACCGCTCGTCCTTGAATCCGTAAATCGTTGCCTCCCTTGGGCCGCTGCGCAGCCCAAGGGAGGCGGTCCGGCATCCTGGCAAGCCAGCTACAACTTCGCAACGTCTTATCTCCCTGTTCGTCGCGAAACCTGTAGGCGCCCGCCCCGCTCGTTGGGCTGCGCTGTCGCGAAGAACAATTTTGGAGCTACCGTAGTACCTGTGGGAGCGGGTTTACCCGCGAAGAGGCCCGTCCTTATTCGCGGGTAAACCCGCTCCCACAGATACCGCGGCAACTCCGTAAATCAGAAGATAAGACTTGTTCTATGAGAGCGGGCTCGCCGGTACGCCGGACCGCCTGCGCCAGGCTGCGCAGCGGCCCCAAGAACCTCAACGGTGTTGCTTGAGTGAGCAACATCACGGCCTAGAAGCCCGACGTTTTTTCCTCGGACCGGTTTTGTCCTGGCCCGCCGACAGACACGCAGGACCGATCAACGGAGCTGAACCTGCGCCTTGACTGCCGGTCCATTGCTGCATATCCCATTGCAGACCCCTCGCCATCATGACCAATCCATTCGACCAGATCAGTGCAGCCTTCGCGCCGCAATACCGTGTCAACCTGAGCATCGAGCGACTGGACGGCAGCATCATGCTGACCTTGTCGAACGATAGCGGCGTGGCCGCCAAACGCCTCATCAGCCAAGACCAACGTAACGATCCAGAGCGCCTGCAGCGGCTGATCGACAGTATTCAACTGGGACTGGCCATCGACAATGGCGGTAATGCCAGAGAACTCTTGGCTTCCATGCCTCGGGGTGGGGGCTGCGAGAGCCGTCATCGAGCAGCCCCGCTCTGATCCGGACGCAGACTTGCGGCTCGACCTTTAGCGCCGCCGGTTTTATTTTTATTCCTGTCGATCTCTGACCGACGGATATTTCGATGATGCGTATCTAACGACCAAAATTGACAACGCCAGGATCAACACGCCGCCGCAGACGTATAGAATTCCTTCATCCGGGGCTTTATGGTGCGACACATCGCTAATCAATAACCGAATCAATGCCGTGACACCAATATACAAAAGGAATCTCAACGGCATATGATTTGTTTTAAAATATATACCACTCATGGCGAGCAGTTCCAGATATATAAAAAGCAGCAGTATGTCATCGACGCTGACTTTATCTTGATGCAGCATGTCTACAAATGTGGACATCCCTGCATAGACCGTAATCGCGCCAATTCCAAACAGCGCGAGGTAATGAAATAGCTCGACCCCGAGATTACCAAGGCTGTTAGCCCCGGCATGGAGCCTCACCCTCATGCGATCCGCCCATTTCATTACCAACCCCCTCCCCTCAAACGCCGAAACGGCAAAAAGACTTGGCACAGCTACCGAGCTGCAGACCACATCATGGACGGCAAGGTTACTCTATAATTCACGGAGTGGTCTGATTCAGTCATTTAAAACAAGGTCCACGCCAAGCACGATTCTAGCAATCATCTGAGCTTCGCTTCATGTTCCAGCGCAAGGGCGCGAAAAACAGCATCAGCGTCATCCACATGAAGGTCGCAGGTCCCGCCAGTATGAACCCCAAGCTGGCAATCAGGCCTGAGACCACGTCCCCGATGACAGCCGTGAAATAATACAGAGAGAAGTTCCTGCCGACCTCATGATCGTTGGACAGGCACTGAATGTTGGTCACGATGGCGATATCACGAAGGCGCCGTCAAACCCGACCGCGAACAGGATCGCCAGAAATGTCCAGCTGTTGAATTCCAGCGCCATCGCGGCGGCGAAGAACAGCGCGCCATACAGCGCCCAATAGCGCAATACCTGACGCGCGGTGGTTTGTCTGTTGAACCGGGTGTAGAGCATGCCGCCTAGCACTGTGCCAGCGTCCAAGAGCGAAAAGACATAGCCGACGGCCGCCTCTGAACCGAAGTGTTCCAACACCGATGTCGGCAGAATGAAGCGGATCCCCGACGTCGCGAACATCGCGCAAAGCGTGGTGCAACAGATCACCGCGAACAACGGTGCGTTGCTCACTCGCAGCTCTACCACGCTGCGTGCCGCATCGCGGATTACCACTCGCCCGTCAAATGCCGCCTTTACTCCCGCCTTTCCTGGCAGCAGCGTGGCAATGCTGATGACTGACAAGGCATGCGGCGAAGAACAGGAAGGTCGCCGTGCTTCCCAGGAACAACGCCAAGGCAGAAAACACCAATGGTCCGAGGATGGAAGAAACGTCTTCGACCACCTGTACCCCACTGCTCACCGACGACAACCGTTCCTTTTCCACGATGTCCGGAAAATACGCGCGGAAGGTCGGTACATAGAGACAGTCCAAGATAGTCATCACCATCGCCAGGAGAATGACTGTTGCCAAGGCCGGCGTTGAGAAGGAAAAAAGAGCAAGGAAAGCCAGTGCCAGCCGCCCCTTGGCAAGCTCTACCCTTACCAGGGTACGCCGCTTCTGGCAGTTGTCCGCCAGCCATCCACCAATCGGGGGAAACAACGCACTGGGCAGATAGCGAAAAAATACACCACACCGATGAGCAGCAGGTTCGCTTCGGCCATGGATACCACCGCAACGGCAAATGCCGTTTCGAAAGCGAATTCTCCACATTTGGAGAAAAAGTACCCCACCGTGAGCGCGCGCGTACTGTGGTTTAGATTCAATGCTTGCATGTCGACACTTTGCTCTTGGTTCGCCGCCTGGTTGACGTTCTCTCCGCCCCTTAAAAATTGCTGCTCATCAGGGGCGAAAATGAAGGGACTTCCTAGTGTGCTCGGCTGGGCACGCCTGATCATCCTGTCGGTGGCCTGACGGCACTGCATCTCTTACACGCCAACCAGCGCATGTGCCGCCGGGGGTCCTGATTCATGCACACTCGAGATTGCTGCATTCACTGGCGGTCGGATTATCCGATCAAGGCCTGCGTTTCGTCATGGCTCAATAGTTGAAAGGTGGTTCCTGCGACAGGATCCGCAAAGCATCAGCCAAGCCATTGCAAAAGCGGAGGCGGCATGACGTGGCTCTCAGATTGCAAGGCACCTGTGAACCACCCTTTTGTCGCCGCTGGCGCGGAGAATGAGCCACTGCCGGTTGCAGGCAAACGCGTTATCGGGAATACTGTATATAAATACAGCAGTCCGCACATAAACAGCAAAAGGCACAGAGGTGATGAATGGCCGTCGAAGTGGTATACCGCAGCAGCCGCGATCCGGAGCGCTTGTTCATGGATAAAGCCGAAGCAGACCGTCACGACAAGATGCTCGAATTGGCCGAGCGTTTGGCCGAAGTACTGCACAAGGCAGTCCCTTCGCTGAACGAAAGCCAGCTGGAAGAAGCCGGGATCTACATGGCGCGCAATCGCGATGTCTTCGCCCGCGCGTTCAAGAGTCAGCCCGACGCCCTGTCGGAATTGCTCGAAGGGGCGGCGGCAGACGATTGACCGGAGTGATTCACCCGTACAGCAAACGCTCCGCCAGCATCTGTGCCACCCGCGCGGGCGAACGCTTTTCCGCCTGGGCGTGGGCGAACACTTCAGTGAGCCGAGTCGGGATTCGCGCCAGGTGCGAGGTGATGGTCCCCGCCTCCGCGCCCTGATAGGTCAGCGTCACGTAGATCAGCCCTCCGGCATTGATCACGTAATCCGGCGCATAGAGAATGCCGCGCTTCTCCAGCTGGTCGGCGACCTGCAACGAGGTCAGCTGGTTGTTCGCTGAACCGGCCACTGCCGCACAGCGCAGTTGCTGAACGCTTTGCCCGGTGATCGCCGGGCCGACGCCACAAGGCGCGAAGATATCGCATGGGGTGCTTACCAGTGCCTCGTTGGCGACCGGGTGCGCGTTGAACTGCTCCATGGCCAGGCGCAGTCGGCCAGGGTCGTGATCACTGACCAGCAACTCCGCGCCCGCGGCGTGAAGCTGTTCGGCCAATGCATAGCCAACGTTGCCAAGCCCCTGGATGGCGACGCGCAGGCCTTCGAGATTATCGCTGCCCAGCCTGGCCATCGAGGTGGCGCGAATGCCGGCGAAAACGCCCATGGCCGCATGCGGAGAGGGATCACCCGAAGCCGTGGTACTGGTGACATGCGGGGTCACCTGGGCAATGCAGTCCATGTCCAGTGTCGAGGTACCGCTGTCGAGGGCGGTGATGAAACGTCCTTGCAGGGTATCCACGAAGCGCCCGAACGCTTCGAACAGCGCCGCCCTGTTTTCCACATGGGGATTACGGATGATCACGGCCTTGCCGCCGCCTACGGGCAATCCGGCCAGGGCAGCCTTGTAGCTCATGCCTTGGGCCAGATGGATGGCATCGGCCATGGCACTTTCATCGTCCGCGTAAGGCAGGTAGCGGCAGCCGCCGATGGCAGGGCCGAGTTGCTCGCTATGAATCGCAACCACAGCCTTGAGTCCTGTGGGCGGATCGACGCACAGGTACAGGGACTGGGTGCGGGTGCTTTGCATGAGCGCGAACATACGGGCTCCCCGTTGAAGTGCTGTTACCAGTATAGGCAGCTCGTCGAGCGGCACGCGGCTGGCAGACCACTGGACGAAAGGCCTTGCGAGGACTAATAGTTAAGCTTGAGCGGAGATGCCCATGAACCCACGCCAAACCTGTCTGGCCTGCCTGGATCGCACGCCTGTTGCCCTGCTGGAAGCAGCCCTCTGGATCGCCATCGAACATGATCGCAGCGTCGATCCTGCCGCTTGCCTGGCACAGCTCCAGGACATACAGCGACAGGTCAGCACGCACTTGCCGATGCTGCCGGTCAATGAACTGGCACAACCTCTCTTGCGTCAGCTCAATGCCTTGGGTTTCCAGCAGGACGAGTACCATCCACTGCGCGCGCAGGCCGCCCTGCTGGACAAGGTTCTGCAGCGTCGACGCGGTCAGCCTCTGGCCTTGGCCATACTCGCCCTGGAGCTGGCCCAGCGTCTGTCGATCCCATTGGAAGGCGTGAATTTTCCGGGTCATTTCCTGTTGCGGGTCCCGGGCGCCGATCATCTGCTCGACCCTTGTGGCGGCAGGCGCCTGTATCCGCGTGATTGTCGCGACCTGCTGGGGCGTCAGTTCGGTCCGCAACTGCCCTTGACCGCGGAGCACCTGCAGGTGGCGACTCCCCGGCAGATGCTGCAGCGGCTGTCGCGCAATCTGCGCCAGCTGCATTCGAGCAATGACAATGACCTGGCCGCCTTGGTGGACGCCGAGCGGGTGATGCAGCTCGGACCGGTGGTGGTCAGCGACTATCTGGCGCGGGCCACGCTCTACCAACGCCTGGATTGCCCTCAGGCCGAGCGCTTCGACCTGGAGCATGCGCTGCTGCTGACCGACGATCCGATCCAGCGCCACCGCTTGAGCGAACGCCTGGGCAAGCTACCGAGCACCACCCGCTCGATTCACTGAGGCAGCGCATCGGCCTGGCGGGCAGGATGAGCCTGCATGAAGGCCGGGTGCACTGCTGCCAGGGCACCGACGCGGCGAATCCGTGGATAGCCCTCCAGATCGACCGCAAAGCGCTCGGCGGCATACAGTTGCGGGACAAGGTAGACGTCCGCGAGCCCCGGCTCGGTCCCGAAACAGAAACCGTCGTCACCGATCAGGTGCTCGACTGCCGCCAGGCCCTGGCTGATCCAATGAGCTATCCACTGGTTCACCTGCACTTCGTCATGCCCCAGCAGGCGCAACTGGTTGAGCACGCTGACGTTGTGCAACGGATGGATATCACAGGCGATCAATGCCGCCACGGCGCGAACCTTGGCCCGCGACTCGGCGACGGCGGGCAATAGCGGCGGCCGTGGGCAGACTTCCTCGAGATACTCGATGATGGCCGGCGACTGCAGGAGCAGTTGCCCATCATCGAGGCGCAAGGCAGGCACCCGTCCCTGGGGATTGATGGCCAGGTACCCGGCCTGTCGCTGCTCGCCCTTGAGCAGGTTGACTGGCAGGGCCTGGCAATCCAGCCCCTTCAATGCCAAGGCGATGCGCACCCGGTAGGACGAGGTCGAACGAAAATAGCCGAAGAGCTCCATCGCCCTACCCTCTCAATTGGCCGCGATGACCGTGCCACGGCATTCGCCGAACCCGATGCTGGCCACACCCTCGCGCGTGCAACGGGCGCGCAGGATGATCTCGTCACCGTCCTCGAGGAAAGTCCGAACCTCGCCACTGGCCAGCTCGATCGGCTGTTTGCCTCCCTCGGTGATTTCCAGAAGACTGCCGAACGCGCCGGGTTGCGCGCCGGACAGGGTGCCGGAACCGAACAGGTCACCCGGTTGCAACTGGCAGCCATTGACACTGTGGTGAGCGACCATCTGCGCCACGGTCCAGTACATGCTGCGGGTATTGCTCAGGGTCAGGCGATGGGCCGCCAGGCCCTGTTCGCGCATGCGAGGGGTGACCAGCAATACTTCCAGTTCGATGTCGAAAGCCCCGCGCGCCTGGTCTACAGCGTCCGTCAGGTAAGGCAGCGGCCGAGGATCGCCCTCCGGACGGCCCGGCTGGGCGCAACGGAAAGGCTCCAGGGCCTCGGACATCACGACCCAGGGCGATACGCTGGTAATGAAGCTCTTGGACAGGAACGGCCCCAATGGCTGGTATTCCCACGCCTGGATATCCCGTGCCGACCAGTCGTTGAGCAGGCAGAAACCCGCCACGTGCTCACTGGCCCGCGCGAGAGGTATGGCCTCGCCCAGGGCATTGCCTTGTCCGATCCAGATACCCAGCTCCAACTCGTAATCGAGCCGCGCGCACGGGCCGAAGCTCGGCTCCGTCTGGCCTGCCGGCAGGGTCTGGCCCTTGGGGCGGCGCACCTCGGTGCCGGACGGGCGCAGGGTCGATGCCCTGCCGTGGTAGCCGATTGGCACGTACTTGTAGTTGGGCAGCAGGGGATTGTCGGGGCGGAAAAGCTTGCCGACGTTCTTGGCATGCTCGATACCGACGTAGAAATCGGTGTAGTCGCCCACGCGCGCGGGCATGTGCAGCTGGCATTCGCTGGCCGGGTACAGCGCGGCTTCGACGGTCGAGCGGTGCTCGCCATGCTCGCCGAGCAATGCCTGCAGGCATTCGCGCAGGGCACGGCGAGTCTCGGGGGCCAAGGCGAAGAAGCCGTTCAGAGCGCCTCCTCGGGTGGCCTCGGCAGCGACCTTGGCCGCTCCTTCGAAGACATCGGCGACCAGTAACGCTTCAAGATCGAGGACGGCGTCGCCGATGGCCACGCCGCAGCGCTGCGCTTCGCCTGGGCGACTGAAGATGCCCAGCGGCAGGTTCTGCAGCGGAAAATCGTTATGCCCGTTGGCGTGTTCGACCCAACTGCGGGCAATGGCGGTCTGGTTCATGGGTTATCTCCGATTCGGGGTGAAGGTACTGGGCAAGGTGGCCCAGCAACGGTCGTAGTCGGGCTGCAACTGCGGGCATTCCAGCGCAACGTGGCTTGGTTGCAGGACCTGACAGGTCTCGAACATGAAGGCCATGGTGTTGTCGATCTTGTGTGGTACCAGGTCTGCCGCGATCGCCCTGGTGCAGGTCTCGGCATCCGGCCCGTGGGCGCTCATGCAGCCATGCAGCGAAGCGCCACCCGGCAGGAAGCCTTCGGCCTTGGCGTCGTAGGCGCCCTGGATCAGCCCCATGAATTCGTTCATCAGGTTGCGGTGGAACCATGGCGGCCGGAACGTGTTCTCGGCCACCATCCAGCGCGGCGGGAAGATCACGAAGTCCATGTTGGCCATCCCGTGCACGCTGCCGGGCGAGGTCAGTACCGTGAAGATCGATGGATCGGGATGATCGAAACTGACCGTGCCGAGGGTGTTGAAACGACGCAGGTCGTACTTGTAGGGCACATTGCTGCCATGCCAGGCGACGACGTCCAGCGGGGAGTGCTGCAGCTCGCAGCCCCAGAACTCGCCCAGGTACTTCTGTACCAGCGGGACCGGGCCGCTGACCTCTTCATAGCGGGCGACCGGCACCAGGAAGTCCCGAGGGTTGGCCAGGCCATTGCTGCCGATCGGCCCGAGATCGGGCAGGCGCAAGGGCGCGCCATGGTTTTCGGCGATATAGCCACGGGCCTCGCCGTCGAGCAGCTCGACACGGAACCTCATGCCGCGGGGCAGCACGACGATTTCCAATGGCTCGACCTCGAGCACGCCGAGCTCGGTCACGATTCGCAGGCGACCCTGTTCCGGTACCAACAGCAGCTCGCCGTCGGCGTTGAAGAACACCCGTTCCATGGAGCGGTTGGCACGATAGATATGCACGCTCACACCCACCGGCGTCGGCGCTGGTGAGTTGGCGGCCATCGGGACCCAGCCATCGATGAAATCGGTGGGTTCTTGCGGTATCGGCTGTGGGCTCCAGCGCAGGCGGTTGGGCGTGACAGCGCCAAGCGGGCCGGCCAGCGGCTGGCGCGCGAGGCGTTCGAAACGCGGATGCAATGCCGAGGGGCGGATACGGTAGAGCCAGGTCCGACGCAGTTCGCTGCGCGGTACGGTGAAGGCGGTCCCGGAGAGCAGTTCGGCGTACAGGCCGTAAGGCGCTTTCTGCGGGGAATTCTGACCAACCGGCAAGGCACCGGGCAGTGCTTCGCTGGCGAATTCGTTACCGAATCCACTCATGTACTCGGGGATTGTCTCGGGGTTCATATACGCCTCCGGGCTCGACGCGAGCCATGCTGGCAGACGGTGCCGATGCATCCGGAAAAGGAGTCCGGATCTCATCAGCGCACCTGCATTGTTTTTATCGTAATCCGATTACGTTAAACGTAATTTGATTGCCGATCTGCGTCAAGCTATAAAGACGCCCCTGTATTTCCGGATGTTGTCCCATGGCCAAAGCCAGTTCCCCTGTCGAAAACGGCAAGCAGAAGGTCCGCTCGGCGGAAGTCGGAACCGACATCCTCAGGGCCCTTGCCGAGCTCTCCCCTTCCACCTCGCTGTCACGTCTGGCCGAACATGTCGACATGCCAGCGAGCAAGGTGCATCGCTACCTCCAGGCGCTGATCGCGAGCGGCTTCGCCGAACAGGATCCGGCCACCAACCACTACGGTCTGGGCCGTGAAGCATTGCGTGTGGGGCTGGCAGCGCTGGGCAGCATCGATGTATTGAAGGTAGGCGCGGTACCGCTGTCGGACTTGCGCGACGAGCTGAACGAAAGCTGCTTCATCGCCGTGTGGGGTAACCAGGGTGCCACCGTGGTAAGCATCGAGCCGGCGGTGCGCGCGGTGACTGTGGTGACCCAGATCGGCTCCGTCCTGCCGTTGCTCAGCTCGTCCACGGGCCTGGTGTTCGCCGCTTACCTGCCGGATCGGGAGACCGCGGAACTGCGTGACCGCGAGCTTGCCGAGCTGAACAGCCAGATCGAGGACTACGCGCCTCTGCTGGCCGGGATTCGCGAGCGCGGCCTGCACCATGTACATGGACTGTTGATGCCAGGGGTCGACGCGCTATCGGCGCCAGTGTTCAACGCCTTGGGGCAGGTGGCCGCGGTGATGACGGTAGTGGGGCCGACCTCGATGTTCCAGGCCGACGAGCACGGTCCGGCGGCCAAGCGTCTGTTGGCGGCCACGCAAGCGATCAGTTGGCGGATGGGCTACGCGGCAGATCGTTGAGCGACTGAAAGTCGCACGACGAGACTGATGGATCGAGTGGCGCGCCATCACTCTTGCCCAAATCGTAAAGGTGAATGTCAGAAGGTGCTGTTTTTCCAGCGCGATCAAAAACTTATTATCTTTCCACTGGCACTGCACGAGGGCACTCCCCCTGCCCTGCGGGCTTGCGAGGTGTATCGACGTTGATTTTGAAGCTCCTTGATCTGACGTCTCAGTTGGCCGCTGCCTGTGCAGCGGCCTTTTTTATGGTTCTGCATCAGTGTGACAGTTGCCAGGAGCATACCGACCTCACGTTCCCAATCAACGCCAGGCGACTCGTTGCGGCACACAGGCCATCGGCTGCTCGCGAAATGCCAGGTAGTGCCGCAGAACCTGCACAGGCGCCTCGGTGTGCGGGTAATGTCCGATACCGGGTAACTGCACAGTGTCGGGATCCGGAACTATCTGCCGATAACGCTCGACCATGCGCGCGCCGGAAATCGGATCGACCACGCCATTGATGAAGCGCAACGGCACACCTTCGCGTTGCAATGCCCCCACCCAGCGTTCGCGATGCACACGCCGCTCCGGCAGATAGGTGATCAGCTTGTGCAGGATACGCGTGCCCCGGTTCGAGACCATCAGGCTCCAGTAGTCATCAAGGGCGCTTTCGCTCGGATGGGTACAGGGGCCGTAGATCTGGGAGACGTTGCGTACCAGATCGTCACGCCCGAAGGTGCGACCGACCAGCCAGCCCAAGGGGCTGAGCAACAGCTTCTGGATCAGCAACGGCTGGTTGGTCTCCGGAAACAACCCACTGTTGAGGAACACGCAGCTGGCAACTTCCGCACGCCCCTCGTGATGCCTTGCCAGCAGCTCCTGGGCCACGCTGCCACCGTAGTCGTGCGCCAGCATGTGCACTGGCTGCGCGATGTTCAGATGAGCGAGCAGCGCCTGTTGCAGGTCAGCCTGCTCCAGCAGGCTGTAGTCGTGGTTCAGGGGCTTGGCGGAGTCGCCGAACCCGAGCATGTCGCAAGCGATCACGCGATAGTGTTGAGCGAGCGGCCCCCACAGGTAATGCCAGTCCCAACTGGCGGTGGGAAAACCGTGGAGCAACAGCAGCGGCTCACCCTGTCCTGCTGTCCAGAAACGGATGCTCTGGCCTCGGAAGGAAAAACTCTGCCCCCGAGTTCGCCAGACGCACAATGGGATTTCGGCCAAAGGCATCAGACTGATCTCGGTGGTGTTGTGTGAAGGGTATAGGGCAAGGCTGCGGTCATTGCATGTCACCTCGGCACTTACGTGTGCTCTGCTATGGGACACAGTCTAGACAGCACCGATGGCGAGGGGAGTCGCCTTGGCAGCCAGCTTGATGACTTAGCAGGACAGTGGCACGAACGGTCATGGCCATGTGCCCGGTAGCGGCGCAGCGCTCTGCCCGCGAGCCAGCGCCGCGGGCGCCAACCCCGGACGCGGGTCAACCTTTGAGCTGGGTCGCGAAGGCTTCCAGCCAGGGCTCGGCATCGCTCTCGGGGGTGACGGTCTCGCTGGCGTCCAGGCGCAACATCGGTTGCACCTCACGGATGCCCAGTTCGCCGAACAGCTCTCGAAGCTGTTCGCCACCGCCGCAGTAAGTGTCGCCGTAGCTGGAATCGCCCAGCCCGATGACCGCCCCCGGCAGGCCACGCCACTGGGCGGGCAACACGTCGCGAATCCCGCTGTACAGCGGCATGAGGTTGTCCGGCAGTTCGCCCATGCCGGTGGTCGAGGTCACCGCCAGGAACGCATCCGGGGCAAATCCCTCGAGGTCCTGAAGGGTAGCGCGGGCGGCATGCCAGGCGTTGAAACCGGCGGTTTTGAGCAGGGATTCGGCATGGCGGGCAACTTCTTCGGCGGTGCCGTAGACCGAACCGGAAATAATGGCGACATTCATCGGGAGAGGATTCCGAAACTGACTGAAAACGTAGGATACTAGCATCCGGAAGTAGCAAAAGGCCGCATCGCGCTTTCCCGTACTCTGATCCTACTCTCATCGTAGCCCGGACATGATCAACGCCCAATTGCTGCAAGCTGTCATCGACGCGTCGAACGATGGCATCGTGGTCGCCGAACAAGAGGGTGACGACAACATCCTTATCTATGTGAATTCGGCATTCGAACGCCTGACCGGGCATGATGCCAACGACATCCTCTATCAGGACTGTCGCTTCCTGCAGGGTGACGACCGCGATCAACTCGCGCGCTTACGGGTGCGCAAGGCAATCGCCGAAGGCAAGCCATGCCGTGAAGTCCTGCGCAACTATCGCAAGGACGGCAGCGTTTTCTGGAACGAGCTGTCCATCACCCCGGTATTCAATGACGCCGATCAGCGCACTTACTACATCGGTATCCAGAAAGATGTCACTCGCCAGGTCGAACTGGAACGAGAGCTGGCCGAGACCCGTGCTCGACTATCCTCGCTGGAAAACGACCGCCACGGCTGAACCAAGCGCTTTGTTCAAGGTCCATGGCCTTGGAGAAATCGTTCCTACCGATTGCCGACCTTCGAGTTCGATCATGCAAGCAGATGCCCTCCTGACGCAGGACGAGTTGGATTTCATACAGGACATGCAATATGTCCCACAGTTGAACAAGACCGATCCGATGTCGAGCCTGCTGGTCAATGGCGAGCGCGAGTTGAAGGATCTGCTCACCCGCCTGGTCGCCAATGAGCAGGTGACCTTGCAAGCGCAATTCAAAAACCAGCAGATCAGCTTTCCCTTGCAACTGGTCGAAGACGAGTTTCACGCTGTGCACCTGCACCTCGGCTCACCCGATATCTATGAAGATGGCCCTATGTTGCGGCCCTGGCGACTCACGCTGGATACGCCAGCGGCGCTGCTGAGTGCGCAGGGCGCAGGTAGCGGGCTATGGGTTCGGGACATCTCGTTCAAGGGCGCGCTGGTGGAAATTCGTGAGTTGCCACAGCCCCCGACCCGCTTCGACCTGTACTTCTCCCCAGGTGGCACCGAGCCGATCGGCTTGCACGGCACTTTACGTCGTCGCATCAACGGGCATCTCGCCGCGTATGATCTTAGCCAGAGCCTTCCCGAGGAAACCGATCGCCTGCGCGAATACATTCTCCAGGCCCACCGTCAGGCCCACCCGGAACTGCACGCTCACGTATCCAGGTGACCGGCCAGGAATTGGTTCAGGCGGGGGCGCATCGCGGAACCTACCGTACCCAGACAGGCCACCGGCGTACCCTCCAGACTCGCCCGCGCCAGCTCCGAAGCCTCTCCGGCCAGCAATAGTGGGCATTGCAGACCCAGTCCCAGGCGTTTCAGGCGTTTGACCAGCGTCGGCCCCTGCTGCTGGTTCGAGAACAGCACCAAGGCAGCGGGATGCAGGCGCTCACAGACCAGGGCAAGCTCCTCGAAGGGCTGACCGGGCGCCAGTACGGTAACCGCGATGTCGTCCCCCCCGAGCGTCAGTCCGGCCACCAGCAGTTCCAGTTCATGGCCAGGGCCTGGCAAGGGCGCGACCAGCACACGGTGCTCCTGACGTCCCTGGTTGAGCTGCAGTCTCTGCAACACGCGCGCGCGCAGGAAATGATCGAGGAACAGCCACTCGCTGGACTGGCCGAAGACGTTCGGACCTTCGCGCAACGCTTGCCACACCGGCATGAAAACCGCCCCGAACACTTCGGCCAGCGGGTAGTTCGCGAAGACCTGGCCGTACAGCTGATCCAGCCGCGTGCTGTCGAAACCATGCACGGCACGGCGCACGGCGACCTGCCAGTGTGCCTTGTCATCCGCAGTCGCGGACGCGCCAAGGCGGGCTGTGAGCGCTTCACTGCGCGCCAGGATGGACCCTACCTTACTGACGGCAACGCCACGCTCAAGCCAGCCGAGTATGGTGCGGACAGTGTCGATATCGCGCAGCGAGTACAAACGGTGTCCGCTTTCGGTGCGCGTAGGTTGAATTAGCCCATGACGTCGCTCCCAGGCACGCAGGGTGACCGGATTGACGCCCGTCAGGCGAGAGACTTCACGGATCGGAAACAGCTCGCTGAACTCGCTGCAGATCAGCGACGCGGGGACCTGCTCGTTCATGGCGGCAACATCGCAGTGGTGGGTGAAACCTGCATTCTACGCTGGTATCTCTCCATGGGTCATCGCGACCATTCGCCGATCGGCACAGACGCGCCAATGAATTTCGGCAATAATCCGCGCCCGATTCTTGCAAGCACGCAGGCATCGCCCATCACCCCGGGCGATGCGCCAGGGGCAGGCTACCCGCCGGCCCCATTGCCAGGAGATACACGATGTCTACCCCACCCGTCACGTTGATGGTGTCGCGCCGCGCAGCGCACGGCCGCTATCAGGATCTGCTGGCCTGGCTGCACGAAGGCGAGCACTTGGCTACCGACTTTCCCGGATACCTGGGCTCCGGCATTCTCGCCCCGCCCGCCGAAGGCGACGAGTTCCAGATCATCTTCCGCTTTACCAACGAGCATACCCTGCATGCCTGGGAGCATTCGGCCTCTCGCCGTGCCTGGCTGCACCGCGGCAACGGCTTGTTCGAGCGCCCGCAGGAACAGCGTGTCAGCGGCCTGGACGGCTGGTTCGGCACCTCGCAGGCACCTCGGCCGCCACGCTGGAAGCAGGCGGTGGCGATCTGGCTGGCGTTCTTTCCGGTCTCGCTGCTGTTCAACCTGCTCTTCGGCCACTGGCTCGGCATGCTTGACCTGGTGCCGCGCGTGTTGCTCAGCACCCTGGGCCTGACACCGGTCATGGTGTACCTGTTCATCCCGTTGTCGACCCGCCTGCTGGCTCCCTGGCTCAACGCCCGGCCTGTCGTAGATGGGCACGCCGCGCAGAGCCTGCGCAGCCGTTGAGCCCGCGCGCGCAGCACTGCAGTTCGGGTATGCTGGGGCATCGATAAGAATGACAGACAAGTTGACCGCCCCAATATGAATAGCCCAATCCTTGTAACCGGAGCCAGCCAGCGTGTCGGGCTGGCACTGGCACTTGAACTTGCGCAGGCCGGCCATACGGTGGTCACCGCCAGTCGCAGCCTGCGAGCCGACGTGGTTCACCCCAATATCATCCAGTTCCGGGCCGACCTGTGCCTGGAGGCCGACCGCCTCGCCCTGATCGAGCATCTGCGCCAGCGGCATGACGGCCTGCGAGCGATCATCCACAATGCTTCGGTCTGGCTCGATGACAGCCTGGACAACCTCGAGACGATGTTCCGCTTGCATGTCGAGGCGCCCTACCATCTCAACCTGGCCTTGGGCGACATGCTCGGCAGGGTCGAGAAGGCCGACATCATCCACATCTGCGACGAGACCGCTTCACGCGGCAGCAAGAGCCACATCGGCTATGCCGCGACCAAGGCCGCCTTGCAGAACATGGTGCTCTCGTTCGCCGAAAAGTATGCGCCAACGGTGCGCGTCAACGGTATCCTGCCCGGTCTGCTGATCTTCAAGGAAGATGGCGACGACGCTTACCGCGAGCACGCCCTCAAGAAGGCCTTGCTGGAGTTCGAGCCGGGCGCCCGGCCGCTGATCGACGCGGTGATGTTCCTGCTCGAGAGCCAGTACAGCACCGGCAGCCACGTGGTCATCAACGGTGGCCGCCACCTGAAGAACCGTATCGCCTGAGGAATCGCCATGACTGCTCAACAACAGCTCGAACTCGAGGCCGCCGCTTTTCGTCGCCTGGTCGAACACCTGCGTAACCGTACCGATGTACAGAACATCGACCTGATGAACCTCTCGGGTTTCTGTCGCAATTGCCTGTCGAAGTGGTACAAGGCGGCCGCCGACGAACGCCAGGTCGAGCTGAGCCTGGATGACGCCCGTGAAGTGGTGTACGGCATGCCTTATGCCGAGTGGAAAGCCCAATACCAGAAAGAAGCCAGCGCCGAGCAGCAAGCGGCGTTCGAAAAAGGAAAGCCCCAGTGACCGATCTCAACACCCTGCGCGCCAGCCTCGCCAGTGGCGAGCATGCCTTCGCCGACACCCTGGCATTCATCACCGCGCATTACAGCTACCAGCCCCAGCCGTTCGACAATGGCGGCGTCGCCAACGCCGCCGGCCAGAACGAGGGTTCCTGCAAGACCCTGGGTCTGGCCTTGCTCGAAGGACTGGAGGACCGCGAGGCCCTGCTGGCCTTCGGCGAGCATTACCGCAGCGTACTGGCGACCCCTGAGGGGAGCGACCATGCCAATATCCGCGCGCTCATGATTCATGGCCTGGCAGGCGTGAAATTCGCTGAGCCGCCTCTGCAACGATTGGGCTGAGCCCGCACGACCGGGGCTGCAGCGCAGCCCCGGACCTTGCACACGCCTCATTCCGCATAAGGTGACACAGGTCGTCCTGGCGTGTCGGGGGCCAGCTCTCCCTGAAACAACCAGCGCAGCGCTATCGGCCACAGGCGCTCGCGAAAGCGGTCATGAAAGAAGGCAAAGTGACCGATCTCCTCAACCCCTACATCCTCGGGCGCCAAGCGCAGGTGCAGGCGTTGCGCGTTGTCGAAATACCCCAGCAGCCGCTCCGTCGCCGCCACGGTACCGAAAGGATCGTCGGTGATGCTGACGGCCAGGATCGATCCCCCTACATCACCGAAATGCAGTGAGCGCATCGCCCGGGCACTGGGGCGCTGCTCGTAGCGAGGCGTGCGATGGCTCCAGTCCAGGGCTACCCCGGCCGGCGTATCCTCCAGCCATCCCAGGCGCTTGCCAGGGAAATAGCCTAGGCAACGGGTAAGCAGAGGCATCAGGACATGCCATTTGCCGAACAGTCGCCACCGCTGTCCTACCGCGTAATCACGCCAGTAGGCGTATTGTGCGCCGACCAGCACCAGACGCCGAACCTGGCCCGCGGACGCTGCGAGACCAACCGCGCAGCCGCCGAAGCTGTGTCCGACCACATCGATCGGTTGTCCCGGAAACGCCTGCGCCGCGTATTTCAGCATCGCTTCGAAATCCAATCGTCCCCAGTCGCTCCAGGATGCCTTGAAGCCACGCAAAGTAGCGGGACGAGACTCGCCTATGCCACGATAGTCGTAGGTCAACACATCGCAGCCTTGGGCGAACAGGTAATCGGCGAAACGAGAGTAGTAGCGACAGCGCACCGAGGTGGCTGCGTTGATGATCACCAAGGCGCGGCAAGTATCGGGTTTGCCGTGCCGCCACAGGAAACCGCCAAGGCTGAATCCGTCGGCAGCCATGTGCCGAACGGGGGTACCAGGGATAATGAGGCGAGTCATGGCGCACTCCTGCGAGAACGCCATACTGTCATAGGTGAAACTGTCCTGCTGTCATTTCGGCAGATTCGCCAGCATCTACGGATGGATCAGGTCGCTGCCACGGCTCTGCGCACTACGGGCTTGCGCAGGTTTGCCAGACGCGAACCCTCGTAGCGAGTCTCGCGGAAGAATCGCCACCGACCGAACAGGCCATAGACATGCATGACCCGCCCCTGCTCGTGATAGCCCATGCGCACATGCAGTTTCATCGCTGGAATATTATGGGTCTCGACGACATCCACGACCTTGTTGCAGCCCTTGGCATGCATGGTTTCCCACAACGAAACCTGCGCGGACGCCGACAGTCGACTGCCGAAGAAACGCGGAATCATCTCGCCACCGAACTCGAAGAATTCTCCAGGCTTCACCGGAAAGGTACAACCGTAGTAATGGCGGTCATGGTAGTCGCGGGTACTTGCCCAGATGAAGGCGATGGCATCGCCTGCCTCGTCCAGGTACATGTGCCCGGTATGACCTTCGGCGGCCAGTTCACGCATGGTTTCCACACGATCGCCAAAATACCGCGCAAAGGCGTCGGCGTTCTCGATAGTGATGTTCACCTGGCGTACGGGAGGATGGTCCTTGAGGCCGTTAGGCCCTATCGGGGTCACTAGATCGCGTTCCATCCACAGGAGCTCCCAATGGAAGAACACGTAGCGTTCGACAAGTGTCTTCAGGGTCCGCTTGAGCCCTTTTTTTCTGATTCGATCTTTTATTTTTTGCACTGCGCTCATGCTGCCTCCCCCAAGCCATGGCGACATTGCCTGGCCAATAGGAGCGGTATAGTTCAGCGCAAAAAAATCATAGCAAAACGCCAGCTAAAATTTTGTTTCTAAATGTTTAAGAAGTCCGATAAGCACCGCACACCGGCAAAGAACCGGTGTGCGATCAAAGACTTACTTACAGCTCGACGCAGTCGAACTGTACAAGGGTGGCGACATCCTGGTCATAGTCGACGTCGCTGCGCTCGAAGCCGAACAGGTTGAGGAATTCACGCTTGTAACCCGCGTAGTCGGTCAGTTCGAACAGGTTCTGCGTGGTTACGGTCGGCCATAGCGCCTTGCAGGCATCCTGCACATCGTCACGCAGCTCCCAGTCGTCCAGACGCAGGCGGCCTTTCTCGTCGACCTCGCCCGGCTGACCGTCCTCGCGATACAGACGGTCACGGAACATGCGATTGAGTTGCTCGCCGGTGCCTTCCTGGATGCCCTTTTCCTTCATCACCTTGAAGACCATGGACAGGTACAGAGGCATGACCGGAATGGCCGAGCTGGCCTGCGTCACTACCGACTTGAGTACCGCCACGTTGGCGCCGCCCTGGATCTCCTTGCCGAGCTTCTCGTCGAGACGCAGAGCCGTCTCGTCCAGATCCTGCTTGGCCTTGCCCAGGGCGCCATGCCAGTAGATCGGCCAGGTGATCTCGGTGCCGATGTAGCTGAAGGCCACGGTCCGTGCCTTGTCCGCCAGCACGTCGGCGGTCCGCAGGGCGTCGATCCACAGCTGCCAGTCCTGGCCACCCATGACAGTCACGGTGTCGGCGATTTCCTGCTCGGAAGCCGGCTCGATGGACGCCTCGATGATGGCGTCCTTGTTGGTGTCGATGGCGGTCGACTTGTAGGTTTCGCCGATCGGCTTGAGCGCCGAACGCACCACCTCGCCGGTCTGTGGCAGCTTGCGCACAGGCGAGGCCAGGGAGTAGACGACCAGGTCGACCTTGCCGCCCATTTCGTTCTTGATCAGCTCGATCACCTTGGCGCGCGCTTCGTCAGAGAAGGCATCGCCATTGATCGACTTGCTGTACAGGCCTTCGGCTTTGGCGAACTTGTCGAAAGCGGCGGAGTTGTACCAGCCGGCGGTACCGGCTTTGGTCTCGGTGCCCGGCTTTTCGAAGAACACGCCCAGGGTATCGGCCTTGAAGCCGAATGCCGCGGTGATACGCGCTGCCAGGCCGTAGCCGCTGGAAGCACCGATCACCAGAACCTTCTTCGGCCCATCCTCGCGCACGCCCAGTTTGCGGGTGGCTTCGATCTGGTCACGGACATTGAGCTCGCAGCCCTTCGGATGGGTCGTGGTGCAGATGAAACCGCGGACTTTAGGATGAATGATGGCCAAGGTCAGTACCTCATCAGGTGTTTATGCTGTGGAGCCGCGCCACAGGGGCCGTCGATTCCGTTTGATCAGAGGGTGAGACTACCCTCGGAACTCATCCGACACATATTAAGGGGTGATGGGCGGGTTGCAAAACGGCGTTGGGCGGGGTGGCGGGAGATGGGGCCTGTGACGGCGGGCGAATGCAGGGATTCTGGTCACGAACGGGATGGACAGGCACAAGGCTCCAAGTCTGTTGGAGCTGCCAAGATCCTTCCTGCGGGATTGGGTGGCAGCCGTGCATGGGGTAGGAATACCGGGAACTTGGAACCCGGCCAGGCCGAAGCCTGCCCACACACAGCCGCCATAGCACGAAGCTGCGGTCATAAAAAATGGCCGGCATCAAGTCATCTGTCGAAATTATCGAAAAGCCAGAAACTTATAGCGAGTGCGGGGTTAGCTCAACTTCGCGCCACTTTGCGGTGCTGCGCCGTTGTGAGCTAGGAGCCACACAAGAGCGTCGTGAAAGACAGCCGGGGCGCACTGCATCGAGGACTATTGCCTGCTTGTCAGCTCGGGAAACGGCGTTTCCAGCGCATCTGCCAGTTGGTAGCCCGTGCCGTCGAAACCGACGACGCGGGCGATGCTTTCGACGTGGCGCTTGCGGCCACGCCCGGCGATGTGGATGACGACATTGATGGCCTCGGCGATCAACGCACGCGGTGGGTTCATCGCCACTTCAAGGATCAGTTGCTCCAGGCGCAGCAGCGCCCCCAAGGCGGAACCCGCGTGAATCGTAGCGATGCCGCCGGGGTGGCCGGTGCCCCACACCTTGATGAGATCCAGCGCCTCGCCGCCGCGCACCTCGCCGACGATCACGCGGTCGGGGCGCAGGCGCATCGTGGCTCGCACCAGTTCCTGCATCGACACCACGCCCGCGCGCGTGCGCAGCGGCACATGGTCGCGGGCCGCGCATTGCAACTCGATGGTGTCTTCGAGCACGAGCACGCGATCACCCGTGGCGGCGATCTCGGCCAGCAGCGCATTGGCAAGCGTGGTCTTGCCGGTACTGGTGCCGCCCGCTATCAACACGTTCTGCCGTTCGCGCACGGCGCGGCGCAAGAAGTCCGCCTGGCCGGTAGTTAGAATGCCGTCGGCGACATACTGATCCAGGCCGATGATGTTCACGGCGCGTTTGCGCAGCGCGAAAGCTGGCCCCGGTGCGGCCGGCGGCAAGATGCCCTCGAAGCGTTCGCCCGTTTCCGGTAACTCGGCGGTCAGCAGTGGCTGGCCGCGATGCACCTCTGCACCAACGTGTGCGGCAACAAGCCGAATGATGCGCTCGCCGTCGGCCTCGGGAAGTTCCACACCCAGCGGCGCGCGGCCCGACGACAGCCGATCCACCCACAGGGTGCGTTCGGGGTTGAGCATGATTTCCACCACGTCCGGGTCTTCGAGTGCGGCGGCGATCAGCGGCCCCATTGCCATGCGCAGCATCTAGATGCGGCGATCCTGTGAGGTGGGGGCCGACGAGCGTGGTTCGGGCGGGGTCTGCGGAACGGCGCTCATGAGGCACGGTCCCGCGCTTCGGCCAGCGCCGCCGCATCGTCCATCCGCACCGGGTCGGAGTACAGTTCTTCCACCACATCGCGCACCAGACTACGGCCGCGCAGCAGGTGTCTGCCGAGCTGTTCGATGAACTGTTCGAAACGCGCCTTGCCCTGGGCACGGGCCGCGTCCTGATGCGCCTCGGGAACCAGCGATCCTGCTGGAAGCCGACGTTCGGGCAGGCGGCCTCGTGCAATTGTTCCCATCCCATGAGCTTCCCGCCCGCCCGATGAGCGTGGTCTATCTGCCAGATCGCTATCGCTCGCCCAAGCTGCGCAGCTTTGTGGATTTTTTGGTGGAGCGATTCAACTGATCCGCACTTGTTGTCAGATACCAAGGCCACGCTGTCTTCCAATTGCTCGCCGAGGTCTTCTTCCAGTTCCTTGATAGTGCGCGAGATCGGTGATTGCTCGATGTGCAGCCGCTCGGCGGTGCGGGTAAAGCGGAGCTCTTCAGCGACGGCAAGGAAGCAACGCAGATGCCGAAGTTCCATGCTTCACCTCACGGAAGGGCGGAAAAATGGCGCCGAAGGAACGGCCCCGTTACAGACTCCGGGGCGCTGATCATTGCCGTGGGTAAACCCTCGAAGATGACTTTCCCGCCTTTCTTGCCTGCCCCCGGCCCCATCTCGATCAACCAGTCGGCATGGGCCATGACATCCAGGTTGTGTTCGACCACGATGACGGTGGCACCACGCTGCGTGAGGCCATCAAGAATGCCAAGCAGCCGATCGACATCGGACATATGCAGGCCGGACGTCGGCTCGTCAAAAACATACAAGCTGCCTTCTTCGGCCAATCGGGATGCCAGTTTCAAACGCTGGCGCTCGCCGCCTGACAGGGTGTTTAGCCGCTGTCCCAACGACAGATAGCCCAATCCGACATTGGAGAGCCGGTGCAATGGCTCAACGATGTCTTGGCAGGATTGAAAATGCCGCAGCGCCTGTTCCACAGAGAAGGCGAGAACCTGGGCAATATTGCAGCCCATCCAGGTGATCGCGCGTGCCGCCTCGTTGAATCCTGTGGCACTGCAGGCATCACAGGGCGTTTCCACGCTGTCCATGAAAGCCAAGTCGGTCTGGACCAGGCCCAGCCCCTTGCAGGCTGGACAAGCCCCCTGGGCGTTACTGCTGAACAGGCTGGCGGGCTGGCCGCTGGCTTTCGCGAAGCCTGAACGAATCTCGTCAAGCACACCGATATAGCTTGCGACCGACGAGCGCCGCGTTCCTCCCAAACCTTTCTGGTCGATCAAGATGACATCGGGGCAATGGCGGAGCAGTAGGCGGTTGACGAGCGTGCTTTTGCCAGAGCCAGCGACACCCGTCACTACGGTCAGAACACCGGTAGGTATGGATACGCTGACATCCTGCAGGTTGTACAGCGAAAGGTGTTGCAAGGCGATCTGTCCCGTAGCAGAGCGCGGCTCGCGTTTCATCGGTGCGGCCCGTTGCAGGTAACGCCCCGTCAGAGTATCGGCCTTCCGCAAGCCTGCGTAATCGCCTTGGTACACCACATAGCCGCCATCCTTCCCGGCGCCCGGCCCCATGTCCACCACATGATCGGCAATGGCGATGACATCTGGATCGTGCTCCACCACCAAGACGGTATTGCCCTTGTCGCGCAGGCCGCGCAGCAACGTGTTGAGTTGGTGGACATCGCGTGGATGCAACCCGACGCTGGGTTCATCGAAGATGTAGGCGATGTCGGCCAGACTGCTGCCAAGATGGCGAACCATCTTCACGCGCTGGGACTCACCGCCCGACAGGCTCGCGGTTTCACGGCCCAGACTGAGGTAGTCCAGGCCGATAGCGCGCATCTGCTCCAGTCTTTCGACAATGGCTGTCAGCACCGTAGCAATGGCTTCCGAAGCTACCGTCCGAATGAAGACCAGCAGGTCGGAAATCTCCAGACTGGCGCAGTCCGCGATGGATTTGCCATTGATCTTGCAGGAAAGGATGGTCGGATTGAGGCGGGCTCCACCACAAGCCGGGCACCGTTGGCGAGTGATGACATGAGCGAGCCCTTCACGTTCTGCCTGGGTCAGGCGACTGGGCTCATGATCCAGATAGGCTCGACGAAAGCGCGGAACGACGCCCTGAAACCGCGCCGATGACGGCCATCCGGGCAGCGGATTGCTCACGGCAAGATCGTCGGCATACAGCAAGGTCTGCCATTCGTCCGAGGTGTAGTCGGCGAGCGGTTTGTCGCAATCAAACAAGCCTGAGCAAGCGTAGCGCTTCCAGCGGAATGTGCCGCGGGCAAACGTGGGAAACCGGATCGCTCCTTGGTTCAGGGACTTGTTGCGGTCGAACAGGAGATCGAGGTCAAGCTCGTCGACCATGCCCAGCCCCTGGCAGGTCGGGCACATCCCCTGTGGGTGATTGAACGAGAACACATTGGAGTAGCCCACGAATGGCTCGCCCAGGCGCGAGAACAGTAGCCGCAGCAAAGGCTGTATGTCAGTGGCCGTCCCCACTGTCGAGCGCGCATTGCCGCCCAGCGGTTTCTGATCAACCACGATGGACGCTGGCAAGCTGCGCAAGGCATCGGCCTGCGGTTGGCCGTAATGCGGCAGACGGTGCCGCACGAAGGCACTATGGCTTTCGTTGAGCTGACGCTGGGATTCGGCCGCGATCGTGTCAAACACCAATGAGGACTTTCCTGAACCGGACACGCCGGTGAACACTGTGATGCAGTGCTTGGGAACCTTCAGGGTGACGTTGCGCAGGTTGTTGTTGCGCGCACCGATGATCTCCATGTCCTGGTACGGGGTGTGTACGGGGCTCATGCGCGCGTCCCCTGTTCGGCGGCATGGGAGGTCAATGCAGTGCTGACCTTCTCGCAGAGTTCCGTGAACATGGCCTGCTCACCGGACGTCAGTGCAGCCATGACGCACTGTGCAGCGTCACGCCTGCTCGTGGCGGCGCGCACGAGGAAATCGCGTCCTTGCCGCGTCAGCGTGGTGACCTGCTCGCGACGATCCCCGTCGCCCTGCATTTGCTCCACCAGATTGAGATCCTTGAGCACACGCAAAGACTTGGAGATGCCGGTACGAGCTGCACCCAGCTTGTCACCCAGCAGTGAGGGCCTCATGGGGCCTTGCAGGCGCAGAAGCTCAAGAATGTCGTACTGAGCCCAGCTCACCGCCTCGGGCGTATAGCGGGTGCGGCGCGCTAGAAGAATACATTGGAGATGCGAGAGCGCGTTCTCCAAAACGCTGGGGTCTTCGTTGGCTTGAACAGTGATCATGGGATTCCTACAAGTTTCTCAACTGCAACTTGATTCATATGAATGTGCAGTAATTTTACATATATGGTTTCCAAAAGGAAATTATATGGATGCCCCGCGCTGCCGTCCAATCTCCCACGACACCCCACCGCCGCGCACCGTCGCGGCGATCTGCCGCCCCAGCCGCTGTTCAATCACCGGCCGCCACGGCACCAGGCTGAATCCCGTGCTGTCATCCAGCATCGCGTAGCGCCCGCTGGCGAGCATGACGGAGCGCCGGTAGATGCCGGCCACGCGCTGCCCGCCCGCCACGGGGCGATGCTCCAGGCCGGTGGCAGCAGCAATGTCCTTCGCGGTCTGCGTCAGTTCCCGATTGCGCAGCGTGCCCAGCAGATTCCGGGCGAGGATCACGCGCTGCCCGCGCCGTTCCGCCAGCCCTTGTTCGGCCAGGAAGTCGGCACGTTGCTGCAAGGCTTGTTTCGTTTCGCCACCAAAGCCCAGGTCGCCCAATCCCCGGCCGCCGCCGATCAGTTGTTGGTCGAGCCAGGTGGCCCCGATCACGCGGGCCTGCCGCTCGATGGGAAGGTGCGATTTCAGTTCCACCGCCACGCCGCCCAGCCGTTTCGCGTCGTACTGGCGGCCGCGTTCTGCCAGGTCGTCGGGCACCTTCCATAGCCCCTCGGCCACACGCTCCACGATGCCAGCCCGGCGCAGGGCTTCCAGTCGGTGGACGTGGGCCACGGCAACCTCCTGCGGATCGCGTCCAGGCTTGGCCCGGTTCGCCATCGCGGCCCGTGCCGTCGCGCTCGATGTAGCGCAGGTGCTTGGCGAGCGATTGCGGGCTGGCGTTGCGCTGATTGACCAGCAGCGTCTTGATGGTCACGCGCCGCGACATGGGCGTGAGATTCGCCCCGGCGATGCGCGCCGCCGTGTGGCCGCGCCCCAGACGGGAGCCGGGGCGCTGGCCGACGCGTGCGCCGCTACCACCGGCCGCAGAATGGCGCATAGAGGATTTGCCGCCACCTTGCCCGCCTGGTTGAGCACCTTGGATATGAAGCTTTGGCCTTGGCCCTTGCCCCGGTTCTTCGAGGCGCCGGGGCGCACCGGGAAATCGTCGTCATGACCGCCCTCCCTGCAAGCTATGGCGTGTCCTGGCGTGCGAAGCACGCGGACATGCCTGCATTGGCGCGGGCCTCGCGCTGAACGTGGCACGGCGGCGAAGCCGAGCCGTGCCGCACCACCCCCATGTGCAGACAGGCTTTCGACGCGGCCCGGTGCCGCGTCCTTTTGTCTTGCCTTCCGCCTTTGCCCTTCGCTTTCGCTCCGGGCCTCGGCGTCCCGGCGGTGCTGCGCTGCCCGCAGCCAGCCCGCCGGCGAACGCAGCCACGACCACAGGCTGGGCACGTTCAAGGCAAGACGCCTGCACGTGGGAAGGCGGCGCCGGATGTTTCGCGAAGTGCGGCGCGGATGCGCTCGCACTGCACGCGCGACGACACGGTGACGACCAGCGGAACGACATACCCGGTGGCACGATGAGATGCACGGGAACGTGCAGCGAATCGGCTGACATCATGGACGTGTCTCCAGCCAGACCGGATGTGCAACACCGATCACGGTGGATGCAGCAATCGGTCCGAAATACCGGCTGTCGAACGACGCCGGGTTGGTCACGCTCAACAGTTCGCCAGGTTCAAGGCGGCGGCACTGCTGCCAGGATGGCTGCGGGCAGCCCAGCCGGTCGGTCGGCAGCACGGCGGCCGCAGGCACGCCGTCGGATGCAAACGATACCGCCAGCGATGCATACCTCCTGCGGTGACACGGCGCTCACTCGCTTGAGCAGTGGAACGCGCGTCGGCAGTAGCCGCGCTGCGCAGCCAGTGCGGCAGCTTCGGTCGGCAGTGGGACAAGCACGATACTGCCCACGGACAACGGACGTGGCAGCGAAGCGGCCCGATGGCTGAACGGTTCGATGCGATACCAGCCGGCCGCCACACTGTCAGACGGGTTGTAGGTCAGATGCGGCAGCGGCGACACGAACGTGGCCCAGGCCAGCGCAGCGAGGCCGGCAGCGGCAAAGCCCGTCAGCACGATGCCAGCGAGGATGCGGTGCGATGCTGGATGTGGAAAGCGTCGTCATGGCCACGCCCTCCCGGCCAGCCAGGCCGTATGTCGCTCGGCGGTGTATTCGGGTAGCGGCAAGCGCGCAGCGAGCCGGTTGCCGAGCGTGCGCCAGTACGCTGGCGACACGTCGGCTGGCGCGATGCCCAGCGCCTCGATGGCGTCGAGCTGGACAAACACGGCACGGACGGCAGGTTCGCCTTCGGCGTGCAGCAGCAACCGCGAACCGGGCAGCACGCCGGGGATGCGCTGCGCCGCATCCAACGACGTGCAAGCCTGCATCACCATGAGTTCCCAACGGGTCGTGCCGTAGTCATTGGCCTGCCCCCGGATGCGGCAAAACACGGCCCCCGACAAGAACACTGCGACACGGCGCCACTGGTCAAGCCGGACGATGCGTGACGGTTCGCCGAAGCGCAGGTAGAGGTCGATGCGCCGTTCGACGTAGGCGAGCGATACGCGGGTCAACAGTACGGTGCCGGCCCGTCTGGCGAGCATCGCGAGCGAAGGCGGACTTGTGTTGGTTGTGGCAGCTGTGGCCGCCGAAGGTTGCACGTTCATTGGGAATTCTCCGGAAACTCGCGTTCCAGCAGTGCGCGCAGTAGTTCGGCTACCGTCACGCCACGCGTGAAGGCAGACACCTTGATGCGCGCCCGCATGGCGGGCGTGATGTCGAGGGTCAGGCGCGCGGTGTAGAGGTCGCCCTTTTGCAAGGCATCGGCGTCGCCCTGGCGAATCCACGCCTCGGCGTACGGATTCGCCGGCGGACGCGCGCCGATGCCGATGCGTTTGCCGCGCGTATTCGTCATGTCGGCCACCGCAGTAGTTCGTCGGTGAGTGCGCCGATCTCGCGCGCGGCGGCGCTGCCAGGCGCCGTCTCGCGTGCCAGCCGGCCGGCGGCCACGCTATCGGCAAAGACGATGCGCTGATGCACTTCCGAACGCAGCGCAGGCAGCGGCTGTTCGGCAAGCGACTGCCGCGCCTCCCGGCCGATGATGGTGGTGCTGACGCGCCGGCTGATGACGAAGGCCGCGCAGCGCAGGTCGGAACACTTGCGCTTCGCGGATCAACGCCACCATCTCGGCGCTGGCCCACAGGACGTAGGGACTGGGCTGCACCGGGATCAGCACTGCTCGGCCGCCAGCAGCGCGGAGCGCGCCAAGGCGGCGATACGAGGCGGCCCGTCGATGATGACGTGATCGGCCCGTCTGGCGAGTTCTGGGGCCTCCTGGTGCAGCGTTTCGCGTGCAAGGCCCACGGCGCTGAACAGCCTGGGCAGACCTTGCTGACTTCTGCGCTGTGTCCAGTCCAGCGATGAACCCTGCGGATCGGCCACCCTGAACTAAATCGAGCGCTGATTCACACGAGCCGAAAGCTGTTCGGCGCTTTCCTTGCGTTCAGAATAGCGATCCACCAGGAATTCCGTCCGATCGCGCAACAGCAGGGTAAATTTCACCAGCTCCTCCATCACGTCGACGACCCGATCATAGTACGACGAGGGTTTCATACGACCGGCTTCATCGAACTCCATATAGGCCTTGGGCACCGAAGACTGGTTGGGGATGGTGAACATGCGCATCCAGCGGCCGAGTACGCGCAGTTGGTTGACCACATTGAACGACTGCGATCCTCCACAGACCTGCATTACCGCCAAGGTCTTGCCCTGGGAGGGGCGAACCGCGCCGAGCGTGAGGGGAATCCAGTCGATCTGGGCCTTGAATACGGCTGACATCGCGCCGTGGCGCTCGGGCGAGCACCAGACCTGCCCCTCCGACCATTGCACCAGCTCGCGCAGCTCCTGCACCTTCGGATGCTCGACAGGGGCATCATCAGGCAATGGCAAGCCGGACGGATTGAAAATGCGTGTCTCTGCACCGAAATGCTCCAGCAGACGCGCGGCTTCCTCCACCAGTAGCCGGCTGAAAGAGCGTTCGCGAGTCGATCCGTAAAGCAGCAGGATGCGCGGCTTGTGGTCGCTGGTGCTCGTCGCGACCTGGGGAGTATCGACCAGGGAAAGGTCTAGGTTGGGCAATTGCTCTGACATGTATCCTCCTTAAAGGGCGCCGATGCGATCCAGTTCCTGCTTGAGTCGCTCACGATCGAGGGTGTCGATGGGGAGAGCGAAGAATGCTTTGCAGCGCTTCTCGATATGCATCAGCGTGGCTCGAAACGCTGCATCTATCGAAGCCTCGTCGCCTACCGCATCGGAGGGATCTTCCAGGCTCCAGTGAGCCTTCAGCGCGGGTCCGAAATACACCGGACAGGTTTCACCGGCTGCCTTGTCGCAAACGGTGATGACGATATCCGGCGGGCTATCCTCGAAAGCATCGTTCCCCTTGCTACTCAAGCCCTCGATGGAGATGCCGGCCTGTCGCAGGGTGATGAGGCTGCGCGGCAGCACTTGGCCCTTTGGAAAGCTACCGGAGCTCACCGCTTCGAATCCCTCTGGAGCAAGATGGTTGAACAGGGCTTCGGAAAGAATGCTGCGGCAGCTGTTGGCCGTGCACATGAACAGGACTTTCACGGATCGTTCCTCGATTTCATAACGGGTTTCAGAAGCTCAGGCGCAATGCCAGGGCCGAGAGCGTGATCAGCAAAACCGGCAGTGTCAGCAAGATACCGACCTTGAAGTAGTAGCCCCAGGTGATGCGCACGCCTTTGCGCGCCAGCACATGCAGCCATAGCAGGGTCGCCAGGCTTCCGATCGGCGTGATCTTCGGGCCCAGGTCGCAGCCGATGACGTTGGCGTAGATCATCGCCTCGCGCACCACGCCCTGGGCGTCGCTGGCATGGATGGACAAGGCGCCGATCAGCACGCTGGGCAGGTTGTTCATCACCGATGACAGCAAGGCCGCGATCAGGCCGGTGCCCAGGGTCGCGACCCACAGGCCCTGTTCGGCCAGGCGATCCAGCACGCCAGCCAGCGCGTCGGTCAGCCCGGCATTGCGCAACCCGTAGACCACCAGGTACATGCCCAGCGAGAACACGACGATCTGCCAGGGCGCCTCGCGCAGCACGCGGCGGGTAGAAATCACATGGCCACGGGCGGCCACGGCGAACAGGACGGCGGCGCAGGCGGCGGCCACGGCGCTGACCGGGATGCCCAGCGGTTCGAGGATGAACAGCCCGGCCAGCAGTGCCAGCAGCACCAACCAGCCGACACGGAAAGTAGCGCGATCGCGGATGGCCAGGGCCGGGCTTTTCAGATCGTCCAGCGCATATCGCTTCGGGATGTCGCGCCGGAAATACAGGAACAGCACCAGCAGGCTGGCGGCCACCGCGGCCAGGTTCACCGGCAGCATCACCGCGGCATAGCGATTGAAGCCCAGCCCGAAATAATCGGCCGAGACGATATTGACCAGGTTCGAAACCACCAGCGGCAGGCTCGCGGTATCGGCGATGAAACCGGCGGCCATGACGAAGGCCAGCGTCGCGGCCGGAGAGAAGCGCAGCGCCAGCAGCATGGACATGACGATGGGCGTGAGGATCAGCGCCGCGCCGTCGTTGGCGAACAGCGCCGATACCGCCGCCCCCAGCAGCACGGTAAAGACGAACAGTCGTCGCCCGTCGCCCCTGGCCCAGCGCGCCACATGCAAGGCTGCCCATTCGAAGAAGCCGGCCTCATCCAGCAGCAGGCTGACGATGATGATGGCGATGAAAGTGGCAGTGGCGTTCCAGATGATGGCCCATACGGCGGGAATGTCATGAAGGGATACGGCCCCAACGGCAAGGGCAACGATCGCGCCGAATGCGGCACTCCACCCTACCCCCAGGCCTTTGGGCTGCCAGATCACCAGGATCAGAGTGAAGACAAATACAGCCATGGCAATCAGCATGTGAAATTTGCTCGAGGTGAGTTCAGCAGCAGGATGCAGCGCGGACGGGACGACCATCCATGTCCTGCAAGCGGGCGGTGTTGTCTTGCAGCCATTGGGCGTTGGCCTGCAGTGTTATCTGGAGTATCTGTTGCACCCAGGCGGGTAATTCCGGATTCAGACGGTAGTAGACCCATTGGCCCTGGCGACGATCCAGGAGCAGACCGCAGCTACGCAACAGACCAAGATGCCGACTGACCTTCGGCTGGCTGTCGTCCAATGCACACATGAGCTCGCAGACACACAGTTCGCCTTGGCTGACGATCAGAAGAGTGGCGCGAGCTCGGGTCTCGTCGGCCAGGCATTTGAAAACCTCGGAGGGGCTGATCATGAATCAAGCTCTATACATATGGATAATCAAATATACGGATATCCATATGTAAAGAGCAAGACGGCTTTTCATACGCCGAGTCGACTTAGGATGAGTTGACTGGAATGGCTCGTCCCTTCTCTTCTCTTATAGGGACAAGAGACGCTCGACGGCCAGGACCAAGGCAATGATGATCATTGCAGTTCCTGAGATACGACTGACAAGGATGGCAGCCCCTGGCCGTGTACCGAGAGCCGCCTTTGCGCTGAATCCAACAACCAGGTAAACCACACCGCAGCTGATCGCGTGGATCATCCCAAGCGTGAGAATCTGAAAGGGTAAAGACCAGGCCCTCAGGGGATCAGTGAACGGGGGTAGCAATGCAAGAAACAGCAAAAAGACTTTTGGATTCATTCCACTCACGCAAAGCCCTTTCAACGCCCAGCTTGACCAGGTACCCACTTGCGCGCCTTCGCCTCGGGACGGCAGCGGGGGGTTACGCAACAGCTTGAGACCCAGGCAAAACAAATAGCCCGCTCCGCAAATTGTAAGCATCGTCAAGGCGTAGGGGAGTTTCATGATCAGGCCGCCCACTCCGGCAGCTACGGTCAAGGTTGCCACCAGATGGCCGCAGAGCAATCCTGCGACAGCAGGTACTACGAATCGACCTTGCAGCCCCGCAGATATGGCATACGCCCAATCCGCTCCTGGGGTAATAACAAAGAGAAATGACACCGCCCAAAACGCTGCAAGCACATCCAGATCCACGGAAAACTTCCTTTCAATTCTAATACCAAGGACATGGCAATCGCCCTTATTTAGAAATAGAAGGATAATCAAGTGATCGCAGGATTATCTTCCCTATATAATCGTCGAACGACTGTTAAGCGGAAGATTTCTTGGTATGGATCGAATGGACAGGAAGATTCTTGCCGAGCTGCAAAAAGACGGTCGTCAGTCCCTCACGGATCTGGCAGAGCGTGTGGGGCTTAGCTTGTCTCCTTGCCATAGGCGTGTTCGAGCGCTGGAAGACAAGGGGGTCATCGTGGGATATCGAGCCCATCTTTCAGCGGCTGCGCTTGGCTTCAATTTTTCGTCCCTCGTGTTCGTGACCTTGCGAGAAGGGCACCAGCAAGCGGTCGCAGACTTTGAGGCAGCCCTGCCCGGGATTCCTTACGTCATTCAGGCACAAAGACTATTTGGCGATCCCGACTATCTGCTTATGGTGGTCACCAAAGATTTGCCTGCCTTCCAGCAGCTGTATGACGAACAGCTGTCAAAATTGCCCAATGTTCAGCGTTTGTCGTCCACCTTGGTAATGAAAAATGTGATTACCGATCGGCACCTTCCTTTGTGATGGAGCATGACCTCGGTTTTCCTGATAGCGACACCGCTCTTGGCTGAGAGGCGCCCCTGCGACAGCCCACCGTTCGCGCCGTGAATACATCACAGCCTGTCTGGAACAAGCCTTGAACCTACCTGGGGCATGAGGTGCAGATAAGCGACCTCTATGCCATGGGATGGCACCCCATGCTCAGTGCCGACGATTTTACTTCCCGCGCCGATGCCGACCACTTTGATGCGTCGAAAGAGCAGGCATATGCCCAGTGCGGTGGAACGGTGTGCAACGATGTCGAGCTCGAGCAGGCCAAGGTCGCAGAAGCAAACTTGGTGATCTTCCAATCCGTTCACTCAACAGGAAGCTGGTGCTTCGGTCCGAGACGGACGATCTGACCCGTCTCGCCCACTTGGTGCGAGACTTACCGATCCCAAATCGCGAAATCGATCGACCTGGTCAAAGCGGGAATCCCGCTTTTAAAGCCAAGTCGGAATTCCGGCTTAGGGCTTTTACGAGGACGCCGCAAAAGTACGGAGACCCTCCACCGTGTCGATTTCAAAACAGTGGAGGGCTCCACTACGCTCACAGAGACCAAATCGTCTCACTGAGACCGATCGGGCTCACTGGGCCAGCGGGTCGGCTCAGTGCGAGATCATCAGATCAGTCGAGTCGACGGAAATTGGTGGTTTCGCCGCGGCTGGCCAGTCCCAAGCAAGCCTGCTGGTTTTCCGCATCCTTGGTTGCTGGTTTTCCCACTGGTGGCCAGGGAGAATGCACTCGATTTTGAGTACATCTCAACCGGCGAAAGGCTCCGCCAGTATTCGGAATACCCTGACGTCTTACAAGGAACCGGCCAGCTTGGTTTCAAGAACGCCTTCTTTGCCCTCAGCTTCAGGTACCAGATGGAGCTGGCTACGTGCGTAGCCGAAACCCATTTTCACTTCCTGCCATACATAGACGTTCTTGCCCGGCTGAGTATTGACCTTGAGCATCGTCAGGTTCTCGGCGTCAGAGCCGATTGTATGGTCGCCGGCTGGGACATCGGCTACCAGGTAGGTATGCGCTGCGGTGGCGCCGATCACGCGACCGTCGACCGTCACAGTCATCTTGATGGCCGCGCCCATAGTCTCGTTGCGGTAGATGTAGATCCTCGACATATCGGGCAAGGTGCCGAAGCGCTTCATCTCGCTATCGGCCACTGGGTCACCCATTGGCACCGAGGCGCACCCGTGCAGAGCGCCGATTAGGGCAAGTACGCCCGCTAGCTTTTTCATTTGATGTCCTATCTATCGATAGTGGCGACGTGCCACCGGCCGAGGTTTATACCCTGGCCGGAAGCGTCTGCCAATCTTCCTCAGTTCTACGGAGATACACGCTGTCCAGTTTTGGACACATCGCCGTGATCTATCCATCTTTGGATGCACTCTCAACCTGAGGATGGAGTAGATCCGCGCCACTTGGTGCCCCCCGCATGGTCGTCGGTCATCGCTCTTTGTGAATCAAGAAACCGGCCAAGCGATGAAAAGTGTGGGAAGCACTCGACGCCTCTGGGACGTTCGGGCTTTTATATCAGTGACACATCCGGGCAAAGTCGAAGTGGGGATCAACCGTCCGTGCTGTGACTGCCCCAGTCCATTAACCTGACCTTGGCCAGCTTCCCCACGCACACCTGGTTGTAAAACCGAAACTGGATATGATGGGCTGGCGCAGAACGCGGCCAATTCGTGGTTTTCATGTGGTCATTCCCGAGACGTGGGACATGGTTGCCAGTGAAAAACACTGCAAGACTGTGAAAACCATCAGCTGGAAACTTCAACATTCTCACCAGGCCGGCCGCCCAGGTTCACACCAACCTCGCGTAAAAGGCTGCGAACCGGACGTGCGAACCACGGGTGCGAACTTGCCCGGTACGCACGCCGGAACGTGTACCAGCGGGCATCCTTCATCGCGTTCCGTGGTGGATTCACTCACTACATCTACGTGAAGATCGTGCATGAAAAGCTGCATGAATCTTGGCGATGAAGGTGAGCAGAGTTGATGTGACTTGCTGTAGCCGACAGTACCTAAAGGTTGATAGTACCTTTCATGTAAAGCACTGCCTTTCCTGAAATGATGACCCGATCCCCTATTAACTCACAGGTTAACTGGCCTTTGCGCTTTCCGCCCTGCTCGGCAGTTAAAACTTGCTTGCCAAGCCGCTGGGCCCAATAGGGCGCGAGCGAAGTATGTGCAGATCCTGTTACAGGATCTTCATTTACCCCAACGTTTGGGCCAAACCAACGAGACACGAAATCGAATCTTTCGCTTCTGGCTGTCACCGCGACGCCACGCTTGGGCAGCTTTTTGAGAGTGGCAAAGTCAGGGTTTAGACCAGCAACAATCGCTTCGCTCTCCACCACAACAATATAGTCGTCGGTTGCAAGTATCTCGGCGGTATCGATTCCTAATCCTGCCAATAAACCCTCTGGTGGTGCGCAAGGAATCGGCGTTTTTGCGGGAAAATCCATGGCAAGGCCATCAGTCGCCTGGCTGACGCGTAGCTCGCCGCTGCGTGTGGAGAAACGAAGCACCTTAGGCTTGTCAGATAATTCATTGAGGATCACCCAGGCCGTAGCCAATGTTGCGTGTCCGCACAGATCAACCTCCACTTCTGGAGTGAACCAGCGCAGCTCGTACACATCACCTTCGGGCACTACGAAGGCAGTCTCAGAAAGGTTGTTTTCCAAGGCAATGGCCTGAAGCTGGTCATCAGGCAGCCACTCATGCAGAGGGCAAACGGCTGCAGGGTTACCGCCGAAGGGCTGGTCGGAAAAAGCATCGACTTGATAAATGTCCATTTTCATCTCGAGCATTCCTTTGACTTTGAAGGCACAGGACACTAACAGTGGTCCGTAAGCACGTCAAAATTTGGCTAGTGCCACGCTTCTGCGCAGTCACCTCTTGCCATCGCGGGAAGACACACAGGGCATATTGCTTGGGTGATTTCATAAACAACAAAGCCCGCACTAGGCGGGCTTTGTTGGGCGTTTCGTAGACAGTCATAGACTTCTGGAAACTGGTCTCTGGTGCCGGAGACAGGAATCGAACCTGCGACCTTCGCGTTACGAGTGCGCTGCTCTACCGACTGAGCTACACCGGCGTGTTGGCAAAGCTACCACCGCCGGTGCCGTTACGCAAACCCCTGTTTCCCAACAGCTATTACCTCACCCAGGCCGTTTCGGTCACGGCGCCTTGCACCCGGCCGGGGCCAGGTCTTCCTCAAGGGTGGTCGTGCAGCTCCAGCCGGCGCTCGAACGCACCAGGGCGACGGTCTTGCCCACCACGTTGGCCGGGCCGTCGATCAGTGCACAGGTAATGTTCGCGCTACCCTCCGCCGCCTTTCCCGCCACGGTCGTCGTGCAATGCGCGGTGGGAGAGCGGCCGCCGAGGCTGGCGACGTCGTTGACATCCTTGCCTTCGTTCAGACGCAGCTCCATGGCAGTCCTTAGAGCGGAAATTTCCAGCAGGCCCGCCGCGGCCTTGGTGCGCGACTGGTGGTTGGTGTACATCGGGATGGCGATGGTCGCCAGAATGCCGATGATCGCCACGACGATCATCAATTCGATCAGGGTAATGCCTCGTTGCCCTTTCATGAACGCTGTTCCTTGTCGATACGGGTGGTCTGGACGCCTTGCCGGGCGGCGCGCAGTAGGCCTGAACAGACACCTTTTGTCACCCCTGCCCGTCATTGCGTCATCTTCGCTGGACTACTCTAGTGAGCTTCACGCACCCCTGCCCGGGATAGGCGGGGGCAAGCTGTTACGGGGCTTGTCGCACACAGCAGAGGACGCTTGCATGAGCACGAAAACGCATCTGTTCGCCTGGGAAGGCATCGACGCCAGCGGGACACCCGTCAAGGGTCAGGCCAGCGGGCGAACCTTGACCATTGTCCAGGCAGGACTACAACGCCAGGGTATCCAGGTATCGCGACTGAGAGTGGCGAGCCGGCTGACGTGGCGACTGCCCGCGCGCGCTGGCAAGGCCGACCCGGCAGGCTTCAGCCGCCAGTTGGCGACGCTGCTCAAGGCGGGTGTGCCACTGTTGCAGGCGTTCGAAGTCATGTCGCGCAGCGGCTGCAGCGCCAGCCTGGAAACGCTGCTGCGCACTTTGGGCCGTGATGTGGCGGCAGGCTTGAGCCTGGCGGATGCCCTGCAGCGCAATCCGATGTGGTTCGACGCGCTCTACTGCGACCTGGTCCGAGTCGGGGAACAGTCGGGCACGCTTGATCGGCAGCTGGAACAGTTGGCAGGCATGCTGGAGCAGCGTCAGGCGCTGCGCAAACGAGTGCGCAAGGCGATGCTCTATCCATTGCTGTTGCTAGTGACGGGATTGAGCGTGGCGGCTCTGTTGCTGCTCGAGGTGGTGCCGCGATTCCAGAGCCTGTTCGCCAGCTTCGATCGTGCCTTGCCGGCGTTCACTCAGTGGGTGATAGACCTGTCGCAGGCGCTGGCCAGTCATGCAGGCTGGCTGGCGCCATCGTTGTGCGTCAGTGCCCTGGGTCTGCAGCAGGCCTATCGGCGCAAGCCCGAGGTGCGCGTCTGGTTGATGCGTCAGGCGCTGCGCCTGCCGATCCTCGGGATGTTGCTCAGCCAGGCGGCACTGGCGCGTTTTGCCCGCTGCCTGGCGACGGCCTACTCCGCGGGCGTGCCGCTGCTCGACGCGCTGGCGACCGTGGCGCCGACGAGCGGTGATCCGTTGCACGAGCGGGCCATCCTGCGTTTGCGCCAGGGCATGGGCAATGGTCAAGGGCTGCATCAGGCGATGGCCGAGGATCCTTTGTTCACGCCGCTGCTGATACAACTCTCGGCGATCGGCGAGAGCAGTGGCACACTGGACGAAATGCTGGCCCGGGCGGCCAGCCATTACGAGGATCAGGTCAGCCAGTCGCTGGAGCAGTTGACTAGCCTGCTGGAGCCCGCGATCGTGCTCATTCTCGGTGTCCTGGTGGGCGGCCTGGTGGTCGCCATGTACCTGCCGATCTTTCAATTGGGTAACCTGATCTAGAGATGAATCCGTGGATTTTCCTGGCCGACCAGCCGCTGTTTTTCCTGGCCATGGCGGCCTTGCTCGGCCTGTTGGTGGGCAGCTTTCTCAATGTGCTGGCGTATCGCCTGCCCATCATGCTGGAGCGCCAGTGGCAGTGCGAAGCGCAGGAGGCGCTGGGCCTGTCGACGACCACTCACGAGCGCTTCGACCTGTGCCTGCCGGCCTCGCGATGCCCCCACTGCGGGCATCGCATTCGCGCGTGGGAGAACATCCCCGTGCTGAGCTACCTGCTGCTGCGCGGACGTTGCGCGGCGTGCAAGGTCGGCATCGGCGTGCGCTATCCCCTGGTGGAGCTGAGTTGCGCCGCCTTGACCCTGGTCGTGGCCTGGCATCAAGGTCCAAGCCTGACGGCGCTGGCGTTGATGGCACTGACCTGGGGCCTGCTGGCCTTGAGCCTGATCGACGCGGAGCACCAGTTGCTGCCGGACGTATTGGTGTTGCCGCTGATCTGGCTTGGGCTGATCGTCAACACATTCGGTCTGTTCGCCTCCTTGCACGACGCGATCTGGGGCGCCGTGATCGGCTACATGAGCCTATGGTGCGTTTTCTGGATGTTCAAGCTGATCACCGGCAAGGACGGTATCGGTTATGGCGACTTCAAGCTGCTCGCGATGTTGGGTGCCTGGGGCGGATGGCAGGTACTGCCGCTGACCTTGCTGCTGTCGTCGGTGGTCGGGGCGCTGATCGGGTTGTGCCTGCTGCGGCTGCGCAGCGCTTCCATCGGGACGGCCATGCCGTTTGGCCCTTATTTGGCCACGGCGGGGTGGATCGCAATGCTCTGGGGTGATGAAATGTACACCTCCTACCTGCAACTGATCGGATACTGATGACGACCGCGGCATTTACTCCCTGGATACTCGGACTGACGGGTGGCATCGGCAGCGGCAAGAGCGCGGCCGCCCAGCGCTTTGTCGACCTTGGCGTGCACCTGGTCGATGCCGACCAGGCCGCGCGCTGGGTCGTCGAGCCAGGCCGCCCTGCCCTGGCCAGCATTGTCGAGCGCTTCGGTCCCGGCGTGCTGCTTGCCGACGGGCAACTCGACCGCGCGGCGCTGCGCACGCTGATTTTTGCCGACCCGAGCCAACGGCAATGGCTGGAAGCACTCCTGCACCCCCTGATCGGCCAGGAAATCTTCAGCTACCTGGCCAAGGCCGAATCGCCCTATGCGGTCTACGTTTCGCCCTTGCTGATCGAGTCCGGTCAGTTCCGCAAGACCCAGCGCGTGCTGGTGATCGACGCCGCTCGGGATTTGCAGGTGCAGCGCACGCTACAGCGTGACAACACCAGTCCCGAGCAGGTCCAGGCCATTCTTCAGGCACAGCTGTCTCGGGAAGAGCGCTTGCGTCACGCCGATGACGTGGTGGTCAACGACCGCGACCTGCCCTGGTTGCATGAGCAGATCGATCGCCTGCACCATTTCTACCTGACTTTGAGAGGAGGCCAGCCATGAGCCAGCCATTGACCATCGAATGCCCTACCTGCGGCGCCCCCGTGGAATGGAGCGCGGCCAGCCCATTCCGGCCGTTCTGCTCCGATCGTTGCAAACTGATCGACCTGGGCGCGTGGGCGTCCGAGGAGCACAAGATCGAGGGTTCCGTCGAGTCGGAAGACGAGCTGTATTCGGGCGATCTCGAATCGCGCCACTGATCGTCAGCCCTAGGGCTCGTCATCCTTCCACGGCGCTTGCAGATAGCGGGTGCGGTTGAAGGTTTCGAGCCAATCGGGGCAGTACACCACCAGGGCACTGACCACGGTGCCATTGATGAAAGCCTCCGGAAAGACGATCAGCCAGAGGTAGCCGACGAAGTCCCCCAGCCACTGCGGCATGGCGAAACGTCCATCCCACCACAGCACGACGAGCCCGAGCAGCAGGCAGAGCAGAGCTGTCAGCGCGGCCGCGAAGAACCCCGAACAGAAGATATAGACGAACAGGTTGCGCGGCTGCGCTCGCTCTACGGCTGCGGCGCAGGCTTCGGTGACCAGCACGGGAAGCCCCACCAGCAATAGGCCGTTGATGCCGATCGCGGCCAGATCCAAGCGCCCCAGCGCCAGCAGCCCGAGCTGGGCGAGGCAGCCGCCGAGGATCGCCAATGGCCAGTCGAGCAGCAACGTGACGGCGGTCATCCCGATGATGTGGTAGGACACGCCGGTGTCGAAGTCACGCCTGACCAGCCAGAGGGCGAACAAGGCGAAGATCGTCCCGAACAGCAGATGCTGGCGTCGGGAGTCGGCGAACAGCTCGACCCAGCCGGTTCGCGCGCCAGCCCAGAGCAGTAACGGTACATAGCCCAGCCAGCCGATGGACAGCGTCGTGGTGGACAAGACCTGTGCGCTGATCACCTGGGCTTCACTCCCGCCATTCGTTGACGAACAGTCTGAGTCTAGCCTCATTCGGCTACCACACATGCACACCGGCGATTCCTGAACAGCTTCAGCGTCTTACCGTCATGGAATGCGGCTAAGCTTGCTTGATGGATGACTCAGACTACTTGCGCCTGCTCACGATTCAGGCCGAACAAGCCAATGCTTTTCTGTCCAATGCCCGCAAATGGGAGCGCGAGCGTTGGGTCTGCCAGCGTCTGCTGCAAGGCCTGAACATCCCCTATCGTGCCGAAGAGTTCGCAGCCGCCGGCCAGGAGCCACCGGACGTGCTGTTTCGCGATGCCGCGTTCGAAGTGTTCTTCGTCCTGGATGAGGGTCGACGCCTCAATGACGAGTGGCGCGAGGAATTGCACCGACGACGCAGCGCGTTTTCCCTCAGCCAGCTGGTGCGCCGCGAGGCGCGACCTCGCCGCATCAGTGCCTTGGAGCTGTTGCAACGACTGGCGCCGACCTTGCGCAAGAAGGCGCACAATTACCAGGAGCGCGGCCTGGACCTGGGTGAACTGGACATCATTGCGTTCGCCAGTCTCAAGCGCGAAGTGCTGGACCTCAACAGTCATTTTCCGCCACCGACCGAATATCTGCGCCAGGGTTGGCGCTCGCTGTCGCTGGTCGGTCCGACCTTCGCGCGGGTGCTGTTCGCCCACCCTGACGCACCCGATTTCCTGCGTGGCAACCTGGGCCGCAGTATCGTGTTCGATGTGGGGATAAGTCTTTGATCCACTGCCGCTGACTCGCGAGTTGGCGTACACTCGGCGTCAGCGTTGGAAGCATTATCATTCGTGCTGACGACTTGCGTGAACGCTGTAGCCTTTGCGCACTCACAGACGTCTACCTGACGAGGCCTACCATGACCAGCCGCCTGAATCCAGAAGATCAGCGTCGCGTCGATGAGTACCTGCGAGCCCCCCAGCATCAAGTCGAGCGCAAGCCTTTCCGGCCGTGGCTGCTCCTTGTTCTGGTGGTGGCCGTGACCATCGGTCTGGGCCTTCTCAGCCGCCTCCTGAGCCATCTGGTGCTATGAGCTGCCTTGCGCTCGCCCGATCCGCCCGCCTCGCGCGGCCGGCCTCTCAGGACCCGAATTCCGTAAACCTTATGAGATATCCCCATGACTCATCGCATCGTGATTGTCGGCGGCGGCGCCGGCGGCCTGGAACTGGCGACCCGCCTGGGTAAAGGCCTGGGCAAGCGCGGCAAAGCCGAAATCACACTGGTCGACGCCAACCTCACCCATATCTGGAAGCCGCTGCTGCACGAAGTGGCCGCGGGCTCGCTCAACTCTTCGGAAGACGAGCTGAACTACGTGGCCCAGGCCAAGTGGAATCATTTCAATTTCCAACTGGGGCGCATGAGCGGTCTGGACCGGGAGAGCAAAATGATTCAGCTGGCTGCGACCCTCGACGAGGAGGGTCGCGAGCTGCTGCCCGCGCGAACCCTGGGCTACGACACGCTGGTCATTGCCGTTGGCAGCAATACCAACGACTTCGGCACCCTCGGTGCGGCGCAGCACTGCCTGTTCCTAGACACGCGCAAGCAGGCCGAGCGCTTTCACCAGCAATTGCTCAACCACTACCTTCGTGCCCATGCCGGCGATGTCGCCAGCGAGAAGATCAGTGTGGCCATCGTCGGTGCCGGCGCCACGGGAGTGGAGTTGGCCGCCGAGCTGCACCATGCCGCTCATGAGCTGGCGGCCTACGGCCTGGACCGGATCCAGCCCGAGGACATGCATATCACCGTTATCGAAGCGGGGCCGCGTGTATTGCCGGCATTGCCCGAACGAATCAGCATTCCCGTGCACAAGACGCTCGAGAAGCTCGGTATCACGGTGATGACCAATGCCGCGGTCAGCGAAGTCACGGCCGAAGGGTTGAAGACGGCGAGTGGCGAGGTCATCCAGGCCAGCTTGAAGGTCTGGGCCGCGGGTATCCGTGCGCCCGCGTTCCTCAAGGACATCGACGGCCTGGAAACCAACCGGATCAACCAACTGGTGGTGCGCCCTACCCTGCAGACGACCCTGGACAATGACATCTTCGCGTTTGGCGATTGTGCCGCGTGTCCGCAGCCCAATAGTGACCGCAATGTGCCGCCACGCGCCCAGGCGGCGCATCAGCAGGCTTCGATGCTGGCCAAGAGCATTGCGGCGCGCCTGGAAGGCAAGCCACTGCCAACCTATGAGTACAAGGATTACGGCTCGCTGGTATCGCTGTCGCATTTCTCGGCAGTCGGTAACCTCATGGGTAACCTGACAGGCAGCGTGATGCTGGAGGGCTGGTTGGCGCGGATGTTCTACGTGTCGCTGTATCGGATGCACCAGATGGCGCTGTACGGGACGTTCCGCACCTTGATGCTGATGCTGGGCAGCCGAATCGGACGCGGTACCGAGCCCCGCTTGAAACTGCATTGAGGGTCTGACCCCACGCAGACCTGCTGGACGCTTCCCGGAACCGACCTTGCCCCGTGCAGGGTTGGTTGGCCAGACACTTGGTACGGAATCGGGAATACAGGACGCAGAAATGAAAAAAGGGCATCTCTCGCGAGATGCCCTTTTTCATGAAGATGGTCGGGGTGAGGGGATTCGAACTCCTGACATCCTGCTCCCAAAGCAGGCGCGCTACCGGACTGCGCTACACCCCGGTACAAAAAAGGCACCGTACAAGGTGCCTTTTCTGCTGGCTCGATGTAAACGACATCGGGCCTTTAAAGATTAGAGCTCAGCATCTGAACTCTAAAATGGTGGGTCGTGTAGGATTCGAACCTACGACCAATTGGTTAAAAGCCAACTGCTCTACCAACTGAGCTAACGACCCAAAAATGGTCGGGGTGAGGGGATTCGAACTCCTGACATCCTGCTCCCAAAGCAGGCGCGCTACCGGACTGCGCTACACCCCGAATTTGGCTCCGCGACCTGGACTCGAACCAGGGACCCAATGATTAACAGTCATTTGCTCTACCGACTGAGCTATCGCGGAACTACAACTCGTCCAACCTTTACTACAAGCTTCGAATGTCGATCAAATCGCTTCGAACTCTTCGACTTCCGCATCGCTGCGTTGATGTCTCTGAGGCGCGCTATTCTACAACCTTCAAAACCCTTGTCAACCCCTAATTTGCATTCAACTTACTGATTTGCAACTTTTTTTCAGATCCCCGAATTTCAGGGAGCTGGGAGGTGACTTACAGCGGGGCGCATATTAAAAGCACTCGCTGGAAAATGCAAAGAAAAATTTTACCCGGTACCGAATGCCAGAGAGCCAGGAGATAGATACGCCACATCGATACCGCCCTGGCCGTACCGGCGAATCAAAACCCGTGAAGAAAAAAAGGCCTCGAATCGAGGCCTTTCAGGATTACACCTGACAGGATCAGGCAAACACGATCTGTTCGCCGTCGACCTTGGCGGTGATAGGAGTACCTGGCAGGAACTCGCCCGACAGGATCAACTGCGCCAGCGGGTTCTCGATCCATCGCTGGATCGCGCGCTTGAGGGGCCGCGCGCCATAGACAGGGTCATAACCGATGGCAATCAACTTGTCCAAGGCCTCGGGCGTCAGCTCCAGGCTCAGCTCGCGCTCTGCCAGGCGTGCACGCAGGCGACCCAGCTGGATCTCGGTAATGCCCGCGATCTGCTCGCGACCCAGGGGCTCGAACACCACCACTTCGTCGATGCGGTTGATGAACTCTGGCCGGAAGTGCGAACTCACGGCATCCATCACCGCCGCGCGTTGGGCCTCGCGATCCCCTACCAGCTCCTGGATCTGTGCCGACCCCAGGTTGGAAGTCATCACGATCACCGTATTGCGGAAGTCCACGGTGCGGCCATGGCTGTCGGTCAGGCGACCGTCCTCAAGCACCTGCAACAGCACGTTGAACACATCGGGGTGCGCTTTCTCCACTTCGTCGAGCAGTACGACCGAGTAAGGCTTGCGCCGCACGGCTTCGGTCAGGTAGCCACCCTCCTCATAGCCGACATAGCCTGGTGGGGCACCAATCAGGCGAGCGACGGAATGTTTCTCCATGAACTCGGACATGTCGATGCGCACCATCGCCTCTTCCGTATCGAAGAGAAACTCGGCCAGCGCCTTGCACAGCTCCGTCTTGCCCACGCCGGTCGGGCCGAGGAACAGGAACGAACCACTGGGGCGATTCGGGTCCGACAACCCGGCGCGGGAGCGACGCACGGCGTTGGCCACAGCGACGACCGCCTCGTTCTGACCTATCACGCGTTGGTGCAGCAGAGCTTCCATCTTCAGGAGTTTCTCCCGCTCGCCTTCAAGCATCTTGGAGACCGGGATTCCGGTCCACTTGGACACCACTTCGGCGATCTCTTCCTCGGTCACCTTGTTGCGCAACAGCTGATTCTCGGTCTTGCCGTGCTGGTCGACCATCTGCAGGCTGCGCTCGAGATCGGGAATTACGCCGTACTGCAGTTCGGCCATGCGGCTCAGGTCGCCACGGCGACGAGCGGTTTCCAGCTCCTGGCGCGCTTGCTCGATCTTTTGCTGGATCTGCGCGGAACCCTGCACCTCGGCTTTTTCCGAGGCCCAGATTTCTTCCAGGTCTGAATACTCACGCTCCAGGCGAGCGATTTCTTCGGACAGCTTCTCGAGGCGCTTCTTGGCTGCCTCGTCGTCTTCCTTTTTCAACGCCTGGGATTCCACTTTCAACTGGATCAAGCGACGCTCGAGACGATCCAGCACTTCCGGCTTGGAGTCGATTTCCATGCGGATGCGGCTGGCGGCTTCGTCGATCAGGTCGATGGCCTTGTCGGGCAACTGGCGATCCGTGATGTAGCGATGGCTGAGCTTGGCCGCAGCAATGATCGCACCGTCGGTGATGGCCACCTTGTGATGCACTTCATAACGCTCTTTCAGGCCGCGCAGGATGGCGATGGTGTCTTCCTCGCTCGGCTCTTCCACCAGCACTTTCTGGAAACGTCGCTCAAGGGCCGCGTCCTTTTCGATGTACTGGCGATATTCGTTCAAGGTGGTCGCGCCGACACAGTGCAGCTCGCCACGGGCCAGGGCCGGCTTGAGCATGTTGCCGGCATCCATGGCGCCCTCGCCCTTGCCGGCGCCTACCATGGTGTGCAGCTCATCGATGAACAGGATGATCTGGCCTTCCTGCTTGGACAGCTCGTTGAGCAGGGACTTGAGGCGCTCTTCGAATTCGCCACGGTACTTGGCGCCAGCGATCAGCGCGCCCATGTCCAGGGCCAGCAGGCGCTTGCCCTTGAGGCCATCGGGGACTTCGCCATTGATGATGCGCTGGGCCAGGCCTTCGGCGATGGCGGTCTTGCCGACGCCGGGCTCGCCGATGAGCACCGGATTGTTCTTGGTACGCCGTTGCAGGACCTGCACCGTGCGGCGGATCTCGTCATCGCGACCGATGACCGGGTCGAGCTTGCCCTCTTCGGCGCGCTTGGTCAGGTCGACGGTGTACTTGTCCAGCGCCTGACGAGACTCCTCGGCGTTCGGGTCGTTGACGGCCTCGCCGCCGCGCAGGTTGCTGATGGCGTTCTCCAGCGCCTTCTTGCTGACGCCCTGGCCGAGGAGCAGCTTGCCGAGCTTGCTGTTCTCGTCCATGGCCGCGAGCAATACCAGTTCGCTGGAGATGAACTGGTCACCCTTCTGCTGGGCCAGGCGGTCAGCCTGGTTGAGCAGCCGTGCCAGGTCCTGGGACATGTTCACGTCGCCGGTAGGGTTCTGGATTTTCGGCAGTTGGTCCAGTTCCTTGGTCAAGGCCTTGCGCAGGCCATTGATGTCGAAGCCCACCTGCATCAGCAGGGGCTTGATCGAACCACCCTGCTGCTCGATCAGCGCCTGCAAGAGGTGCAGGGGCTCGATCGCCGGATGGTCCATGCCGACGGCAAGGGACTGGGAATCGGATAATGCAAGTTGCAGCTTGCTGGTCAAACGGTCTATTCGCATGGGTATACCTTCCTGATAAGGGCAGGCCGGAGCGATGGACACACCTGATGGAGAAACCTGCCAGAGATACCCTAGTAGATGAGGTTGATTCTGGAAGATTCAAGCGCAAAGCGGTTGACGTAGATCAGAGCGGAGCGAGCCAGACCAGGGAAGCGAAGCGACCGCCGTGCGGCGTACGGCGATAAGAGAAGAAGCGTGGATCGCTGACGGTACAGAAGCCACCGCCATGGACGGCAGTGACACCGCGTGCCGCCAGCCGTATGCGGGCCAGGGCATAGATATCGGCCATCAGCTTGCCCGCGCGCTCGCCCGCCACGAAGGCCTCGCTGGCTTGCGGATGCGTGGAGGTAAAGGCATCGCGGACTTCCAGACCGACCTCGAACGCCCGTGGGCCGATGGCTGGCCCCAGCCAGACCAGCACGTCCTCGGCTGGCAAGGCCAGGCGATCGAGGGTCGCTTCCAGGACACCGCCCGCCAACCCACGCCAACCCGCATGGGCGGCCGCGACACGGGTACCGGCACGATCGCAGAACAGCACCGGTAGGCAGTCGGCGGTCATGGCCGTACAGGCGATGCCTGGCGTTGCCGTCCAGCTCGCATCCGCTTCGGCAACGATCGAGGGGTCGGCGTCGGCCACCACCACGCCGTGCAGCTGCCGGAGCCAGGCCGGACGGATGCCGAAAGGCTCGCTCAAGCGGCGCCGGTTCTCGGCGACGGCCCGCGGATCGTCGCCCACGTGGTCCCCGAGGTTGAAGGTATCGTACGGTGGCAGGCTGACGCCGCCAGCCCGCGTGGTGACACAGGCGTTGACCGAGGCCGGGGCTGGCCAGTCGGGAATCAGCAACGCTTGTGTCAGACCGTTCATCCGATAAAGCTCTCGCGGTCCTGCTTGAGCAGCGACAGCAGCCAGACGAAGTCATCCGGCAAGGGCGACTCCCAGCCTATGCGCTTGCCGGTGGCTGGGTGATCCAGTTCGAGGAAGCGCGCATGCAGGGCCTGACGCGGGAAGGTCTTGAGGGCATCGACCATGGTCGGGTTGGCCGCGGGCGGGATACGAAAGCGCCCGCCGTAGGTCTGGTCACCCACCAGCGGAAAGTTGACATGCGCCATGTGCACACGGATCTGGTGGGTACGCCCGGTTTCGAGCTTGACCCGCACATGGGTATGCGAACGGAAGCGCTCCAGCACACGGTAATGGCTGACCGCCGGCTTGCCGCCTTCGGTGACCGCCATGCGCTGGCGCTGGCCGCCATGACGCCCGATCGGCGCGTCGATCTTGCCACCGGCGGTCACTACGCCGATCACGATGCACTCATAGATGCGGCTGACACTGCGGCGCTGCATCTGGGCGACCAGGTTGGTCTGCGCCTGCAGGGTCTTGGCCACCACCATCAGACCCGTGGTGTCCTTGTCCAGACGGTGGACGATGCCGGCCCGCGGAACGTTGACGATGTCGGGCACATGATGCAGCAGCGCGTTGAGCAACGTGCCATCGGCATGGCCGGCCGCCGGGTGGACCACGAGCCCCGCAGGCTTGTTGATCACCAGGATCTGATCGTCTTCGTAGACGATATCCAGCTCGATGTCCTGCGCCATCCACTCGCCCTGGGCCTCGTGCTCGGCCTCCAGGGCCAGCATCGCGCCACCGTGGACGGTGTCACGGGGACGAAGGACGGCGCCATCGACAGTCAGGCGGCCCTCCTTGATCCACGAAGACAGGCGCGAACGCGAGTACTCGGCGAACAATTGGGCGGCGACCTGGTCGAGCCGTTGGCCGCCCAGCTCGGACGGGACCTCTGCACTTAGTTGAATGATCTCAGACATGCTCGAATCAGCGGGCGCACAGCCTTTGGTTCAACTGCGCGCTTGTGGTTAAATACGACTTCTTTTGCCCCGGGGTTCACCGGGGGCGCTCATCATAACAGGACGGCACCGCCCAAGACAGCGGCCGTCAAAGGGACGCAAGCCGCCATGCAAGTGAAACACCTGCTGCTGATCGCCATCCTCGGACTCACTGCTGCCTGTTCTTCGACGAAGGAAGTCATCGACGAAAACCTGAGCGAAGCCGAGCTGTACCAGCAGGCGCAGGCCGACCTGGACAACCACAGCTACACCAGCGCCGTCGGCAAGCTGAAGGCACTGGAGTCGCGCTATCCGTTCGGCCGCTACGCCGACCAGGCACAGCTCGAGCTGATCTACGCCAACTACAAGAACGCCGAGCCGGAAGCCGCCAAGTCCGCTGCCGAGCGCTTCATTCGTCTGCATCCTCAGCATCCGAACGTCGACTACGCCTACTACCTCAAGGGCCTGACGTCGTTCGACCAGGACCAGGGCTTGCTGGCGCGCTTCCTGCCGCTGGACATGACCAAGCGTGATCCGGGTGCCGCGCGCGACTCGTACAACGAGTTCGCCCAGCTCACCAGCCGCTTCCCCAACAGCCGCTACTCGCCGGACGCCAAGCAGCGCATGATCTACCTGCGCAACCTGCTGGCCGCCTACGAAATCCACGTGGCCGACTACTACATGACTCGCCAGGCCTACGTCGCGGCAGCCAACCGCGGTCGCTACGTGGTCGAGAACTTCCAGGAGACCCCTTCGGTCGGTGACGGCCTGGCCGTGATGACCGAGGCCTACCGGCACCTGCATCTGGACGAGCTGGCTAACACCAGCCTGGAAGCCCTGAAGCTCAACTACCCCGATCACCCTAGCCTGGTCGACGGCGAATTCGCGCCCAAGCAGGGCGAAGCCTACAACCGCTCCTGGCTTTCCAAGGCTACCTTGGGCCTGATCGAATCCGATGCTCCGCTGCCACCGGGCGAGACACGCGCCAACCAGGATGTCATCCGTCAGTTCGAGGATGCCAGGGCCGACATGCCGCGAGAGCTGCTGCCCAAGGACGAAGACGGTAACCCGATCGAGCCTGAAGGCCCCAAGGAAGCGCAGAACAGCCGCTCCTGGTTCAGCTACATGACCTTCGGTCTGTTCGACTGATCCATTACGCGAGCATGAAGGGATGCCCTGGCCTAATGCCAGTCAGTTAAGCCCCGCAATCTGCAATTGGGGCTGCTTCGCATCCCTTCGCGGGCAAGCCCGCTCCCACAAGAAGTGCGCAACTCCTGAGTCAGCGCTCAACGTGTGGGAACGGGCTTGCCCGCGAAGGGGTGCGAAGCAGCCCCATTGGCCTTAACTGACAAAGCATTAGGCCCAGGCCTCCCTTTTTTCATGGCCGCGCTCTAGACTGTCGACTCTACCCTTCGACAAGCTGGACACCATGGTTCGCCTACTTTTCTGGATCGCCCTGATCGCCGCCGCGTTCTGGCTGTGGCGCAAGTTCAAGATCAGCCAACAATCGCATTCCAATGCCCGCTCCGACCGTGCGCTGACGATGGTTCGCTGCGCCCAGTGCGGCGTGCACCTACCTGATGATCGTGCCCTGCGCCTGGGCAATGACTGGTATTGCAGCCAGGCGCATCTCGAGAAGGGGCCCGGACCGAAGCAGTAAAGCAGGGCCGGCCCGCCCCCTTAGTCATTGCGGGATGTCATAGGCGCCCTGCCGGCGCATAAGGCGCCGGGTCGATGATCGGCTTACGCCCCAGCAACAGGTCGCTGAACAGCTGGCAGGACGCCGGCGCCAGGACCAGGCCATTGCGATAATGACCGCAGTTCAGCCATAAGCCCTGATGGTCCGGCACCGCGCCGATGTAGGGAACTCCCTCGGGTGACCCCGGACGCAGTCCAGCCCAATGCCCCACCGGGACGGCATCGGCGAGCGCCGGCAGCAGCTCGATGGCCGAAGCCATCAGGCTGCGCAGTGCGTCAGGGGTCGGGGTCTTGTCGTAGCCCGCGTGCTCCAGGGTGCTGCCGACCAGAATATGTCCGTCGCGCCGCGGAATCGCGTAGCGCCCCTTGGCCAGTACCATGCTTGGCAGGAAATCCTGTTCGCACTTGAACAGGATCATCTGACCCTTGACCGGTTCGACAGGCATGTCGATACCCAGGGTACGTAGCAGATCGCCGCTCCACGCCCCCGCGCTGAGCACTACTTCATCGGCCGGCAGCACGCCGAAGTCGGTCATTACACCCGTGATCCGCTTGCCTTCCCGATGGAAGCCGCTGATTCGGCAGTGCTCGCGCAAGGTCACGTTAGGCAGCGCCAGCAACGCCGCCCTCAATGCCTTGACGAGGCGTGGATTACGTACATTGGCGACACCGGCCATGTATAGCGCGCGCCTGAAGCCGGAGCCCAGTACCGGAACCGCTTCATAGGCCGCCGCGATGTCTACCGAGCTGAGTGGCCGACCTTCGCGAGCCGCCCAGGCAAGCGCTTCGGCTTCGTCGTCGAGGTCCAGCCAATACAGCCCCGTAGTATGCACCTCGGGGTCTATCCCGGTGCTGGCGAACAGTCTCTCGCCCAACTGCGGATAGAAATCCTGCGACCAATGGGCCAGCGCGGTGACTGCCGGGCTATAGCGCCACGGATACAGCGGGGAGACGATACCGCCGCCTGCCCACGACGACTCGCGCCCGACCTCGCCCTGATCGCACACCACGACCTGTTCGACTTCCGCCGCCAGGTGAAACGCTGTCAGCAGGCCGATGACTCCACCGCCGACAATCACTACTTGCTTGCTCATCTGTCGATCCAACACCTGAAGAAAACCGCAGCGCCGCAACCAGCGCCATTCAACCTTCAGCTTCCCCAGCAATCCGTCGTATCGGCAAGACTGCCCGGATTACTCTGCGCGCCGGCTTGGTCAAGCACGAAATCGCCGCAACGGTCTGCCTCCATCAGCCCCCGCGGCAGACGCTTGGCAAGCAGGCGGAAACCTTCGCCATCACGCTGGGCCTGCACGCTGTAGTAACGGCTACCGCTGGGCATGGGGGTGACCAGCCGATCGCCGTCGTCATACTGGCCGACCAGAGAATAGTGGCGCTCCAGGCGCAACGCGGCGTCGTGCAGCAGGCTGACGGCCTCGACTCGCGCGGCGCGCCTGAGCTGATCGTTGTAACTGGGGTAGGCAATGGTTGCCAGAATGCCGACCACGGCCACGACAATCAACAATTCGATCAGGCTCAGCCCTTTTTGCATCAATACTCTCCGCCTATCGTTGGCGCCAGGTAATTCGTCGAGGCGCCTGCGACTGCCCGACATCAAAGGCGTAGACCGCTTCAAGCACGCGCCGTCCACGGGCCTGGCGACTGACTGCGGTGACCCGCACCAGCGTCACTGACGAAGCGGCGGATGTGTGTGCCGCCAGCGTGGTATCGCCCAGGTTCTGCAGCAGGTAGAAGCCTTCGTCGACAGCCTGCCAGACCTGATCGCCCTTCTCGTCCCCCGCTACATCGGGATAGGACGGTAGTCGGCAGGGTAGGCAAGGCAGTGGCACCTCCGACAACAGGCGTGTACCAGCTTCGACGAGCACGGACTCGGCCTGCTCGAAGGCGCGTGTGGCAGCCATCAGGTCGCCTGACAGGCGTGCTTGTAATTGCGCATCGTGCAGGGCGGATGCTCCGAGCAGGCCCAGCATCAAGAGCAGGACCAGACCGACCAACAGGACGACACCGCGCTGACGTTTCATGAGGACGAGAGCCGATTGCGCAGGGTTACGCTGTACGCATAGCGCTGTTCGATACCGTGCGTCGGTTCGAACAGGGTGAGCTCCAAGTCCAACCGCTCGTACTCTCCTTGTGGCACCCGGGTGATACGCAGGTCTCGAACATGACTGACCAGCGCCGCGGTGATTCCCCCGCTTTTCAGTATCAGCCGATCACCGCTCAATCGGTACGAGCGCCTCAAGAGCGGAATCGCGATCTCGCCGGCGCCCGCCGCCCGCGCGCCCTCGTGGACGCTGGCCTTGGTCCTGCAGTCGGTAATCAATGTCCAGTCCGGCCGGACGCCGGCTTGCTCCAGTTCCGCTCCGACGAGGTCGAGCGTATCGAGACGTCCGTCGGCGGCCTGTCGCAACAGAAAAGGTCGAGCGATGGCAGGCACTGCCCTTTTGTCTTCGAACTCGATGACACTTCTCTTCAGGCAGCCGAACATACCGGTCATGCGCAGTTCCTGGGCCATGCGCTGCAGGACCAACCGCGCATCGTCCTGCAACGCAGCCGTAACTCCCTGAATGCGCCACGCCTGATGGCCCGCGACGAATACCTGGGTAGCGCCTGTCAGTACCAGCAGCCCCAACCCAAGCGCCAGCACGGCTTCCAAAAGACCGAACCCCTCCTGGTGTCTCACGGCACTACCCTGCCCTGCAGGCTGACAACACGCACACCGTCGGCCTCCCGTTTATCGCGCCAACGAATGTCTACCTCGATTCCGCCCCCGGCCTGCCGTGCCGTAGCCTGGACCGAAGCGCCCAGGAGTTCGCGTGCAACCGCCTGCCAGCTGGTCACCTGCTCATGGTTCAACGGAACGTCACGCACGCGCTCGAGCAGCGCCTGGGCGAGATACACGGCCTGGGTGTCTCGGCGCCCTTGCTCGACCACCTGCAGGGACCGCACCTGCAACGCCGCGATGCTGGACAGGCCGAATGTCAGCACTGTCATCGCCAACAGAACCTCAAGCAAGGTCATTCCTTGTTGTTTGCCATCCATGGGGTGCGCCTCCTGCGACTTTTCCTGCCGAATCCGGACCACTTGCCTGACTGGACGTCCTGCCCACGTGGCTCGAAGCTATAGCGAAGCACTTCCAGGAAGAAATGCACGGTGAGGCAATACGGAGTAACACTGATACAAATGATGTTCGCCCTGGCGCTTGGCGCCTTGCTTACGCAGGTGGGAATCCCTTCCTATATAAGCATCAGTCGAGAACTCGAGCATACGGCTGCGGCTCGCAACTTCGCGCAAGCGCTGCGTAGTGCTCGCAGCCTTGCCTTGCTGCATAACCAGCCCGTGCTGGTGCAGCCGTTGCAGGACGATTGGGGTATAGGGTGGCGCATGATGCTGGAGAGAGACCGCCAGCTCCTGCGCGAGAAGCGTTATCCGCGACCCTTGCGAACTACAGGCAATTTTCCGCGCGACCAGGGGGTAAGGTTCAATGCGCTGGGCGTGCCGGTCAGGGCGGTCGGCGGCTTCAGCGGAGCCACGCTGAATATATGTCCGTACGCCAAGGGCGGTACACGGCATCAGGTCGTATTGTCGCCAAGCGGGCGGGTGCGCCTGTCGCAGGAAGTGACCGAGGAGACCTCCTGCGCAGGCGTCTGATCAGATGAGCGAGCGAACCCGCAGCTCTTTTGGCATGGAGAAAGTGATGTTCTCAGGGCGCCCCTCGAGCTCTTCGGCGCCTACCGCGCCCCAGGCCTTGAGCTGGTCGATCACGCCTCGTACGAGCACTTCGGGTGCGGATGCGCCCGCCGTGATACCGATGCGTTCAATGCCGTCGAACCAGGCGCGCTGCATGTCCTCGGCCCCGTCGATGAGGTAGGCGGGAGTCCCCATCCGCTCGGCCAGCTCGCGCAGGCGGTTGGAGTTGGAGCTGTTGGGACTGCCGACCACCAGCACTACATTGCACTCGCTGGCGAGTTGCTTGACGGCGTCCTGGCGGTTCTGGGTGGCGTAGCAGATGTCATCCTTGCGAGGTCCGCCGATGTTCGGAAAACGTGCCCGCAGGGCATCGATGACCCTGCCCGTATCGTCCATCGACAGGGTCGTCTGGGTAACGAAGGCCAGGCGATCCGGATCACGTACCTGCAGGCTCGCGACATCCTCCTCGTCTTCGACCAGGTAGATCGAGCCACCATTGCTCGCGTCGTACTGACCCATGGTGCCCTCGACCTCCGGATGACCGGCGTGGCCGATAAGGATGCATTCCTTGCCGTCGCGGCTGTATTTGGCGACTTCGATATGTACCTTGGTCACCAGCGGACAAGTGGCGTCGAATACCTTGAGCCCACGCCCTGCCGCTTCCTGGCGCACGGCCTGGGAAACGCCATGAGCACTGAAGATGACGATCACGTCATCCGGCACCTGGTCGAGCTCCTCGACGAAGATGGCGCCCCGGGCACGCAGGTCCTCGACCACGAACTTGTTGTGCACCACTTCGTGGCGCACGTAGATCGGTGGCCCGAAGACCTCGAGGGCGCGATTGACGATCTCGATCGCCCGATCCACGCCTGCGCAGAAGCCACGGGGGTTGGCGAGTTTGATTTGCATGCTCGGCTCCAGGCCTACAAGGCCTTCACGTCGAGGATTTCCACCTCGAAGCTCAGGGTCTTGCCGGCCAGTGGGTGATTGAAGTCGATGGTCACCTGGGCGTCGTCGAACGCCTTGACCACTCCGGGCAGTTCGGTATTGGCGGCATCGTTGAAGATGACCAGCAGGCCCTCGGACAGCTCCATGTCAGTGAACTGGGAGCGCGGCATCACCTGCACGTTCTGCGGGTTCGCCTGGCCGAAGGCGCTTTCAGGGGGCACGGCAATGATGCGCTTGTCGCCAGCCTTGAAGCCGAACAGCGCGGCCTCGAAGCCTGGCAGCAGGTTACCGTCGCCGACCTTGAACACGGCGGGCGCCTTGTCGAAGGTGCTGTCGACGGTATCGCCGTTTTCCAGGTGCAATGCAAAGTGCAGGGTCACTTCGGTGTTCTGGCCGATGCGGATCTCAGTCATGGACAGGCTCTCCGGACTTCTTGGTCTTGAACATATCCAGCGCCAGCATCACCGCACCGACGGTAATGGCGCTGTCGGCCAGGTTGAAGGCCGGGAAATACCAACGGTTCTGCCAGTGCACCAGGATGAAGTCGACCACATGGCCGAGCACGATCCGGTCGTACAGGTTACCCAAGGCGCCGCCGAGCACCAGCGCCAGGGCCACGGCCAACCAGATCTCGCCGCGGCCGAGACGCTTGAGCCAGACAACCAGCACAGCGCTGACGACCAAGGCGATCAAGGCGAACAGCCAGCGCTGCCAGCCAGAGCTGTCGGCCAGGAAGCTGAAGGCAGCCCCGGTGTTGTAGGCCAGGGTCCAGCTGAAGTAGTCCGGGATCACTTCGATGCGCTGATAGAGGCTCAGCGCGCCTTCGAAGTAGACCTTGGTGGCCTGGTCGAGGACCAGGACCACCAGGCTGAGCCAGAGCCAGACAAGGCGCCCGAAGCGCCCCGCAGCAGGGTTAGGCATAGTGGCGCACCTCACCGCTGCCGCTGATGTTTTCCACGCAACGGCTGCAGATTTCCGGATGCTCCGGATGGCTGCCGACGTCGGCGCGGAAGTGCCAGCAACGGCCGCACTTGACGTAACCGGACTTGACCACCTTGAGCTTCAGGCCTTCGACTTCGGTCACTACCGCGTCGCTCGGTGCCTCGACGAATGGCGCGACACGGGCCGCGGAGGTGATCAGGACGAAGCGCAGCTCGTTGCCCAGCTTGTCAAGATCGGTGCTCAGGGCCTCATCGGCGAACAGGGTCACCTCGGCCTGCAGGTTGCCACCGATGGCCTTGGCCGAGCGCTGGTTCTCCAGTTCCTTGTTGACCGCGGCCTTGACCGCCATTACCCGGTCCCAATAGGCACGGTCGAGCTCGATGCCTTCCGGCAGCTCGGTCAGGCCCTGGTACCAGGTGTTGAGCATGACGGACTCGTTACGCTCACCGGGCAGGTACTGCCAGATTTCATCGGCGGTGAACGCCAGGATCGGCGCGATCCAGCGCACCAGCGCCTCGCTGATGTGATACAGCGCAGTCTGGCAGGAGCGACGGGCGGTGCTGTTGACGCCGGTGGTGTACTGGCGGTCCTTGATGATGTCGAGGTAGAAGCCGCCCAGTTCCTGTACGCAGAAGTTATGGATCTTGGAGTAGACGTTCCAGAAACGGTATTCGCTGTAATGCTCTTCCAGCTCGCGCTGCAGCAGCAAGGCGCGGTCGACGGCCCAGCGATCCAGGGCGATCATCTCTTCGGCCGGCAACAGGTCGCGGGCCGGGTCGAAGCCGGACAGGTTGGAAAGCAGGAAGCGTGCGGTATTGCGGATACGCCGGTAGGCGTCGGCGCTGCGCTGCAGGATCTGCTCGGAAACGGCCATCTCGCCCGAATAGTCGGTGGCGGACACCCACAAGCGCAGGATATCGGCGCCCAGCGTATCGTTGACCTTCTGCGGTTCGATGGTATTGCCCAGCGACTTGGACATCTTGCGGCCGTTCTCGTCCACGGTGAAACCGTGGGTCAGCAGCTCGCGATAAGGCGCATGGTAATCGATGGCGCAGCCGGTCAGCAGCGATGAGTGGAACCAGCCACGGTGCTGGTCCGAGCCTTCCAGGTACAGATCGGCGCGGGGGCCGGTGGCATGCCCGATGTCATGCGAGCCGCGCAGCACATGCCAGTGGGTGGTGCCGGAGTCGAACCACACGTCCAGGGTGTCGCTGATCTTTTCGTACTGGTCGGCTTCGTCACCGAGCAGGTCGGCCGTGTCCATCTTGAACCAGGCTTCGATACCTTCCTGCTCGACGCACTTGGCCACCGCTTCCATCAGTTCGACGGTATGCGGATGCAGTTCGCCGGTCTGCTTGTGCAGGAAGAACGGGATCGGCACACCCCAGTTGCGTTGACGCGAGATGCACCAGTCAGGCCGATTGGCGATCATCGAATGCAGGCGCGCCTGCCCCCAGGCCGGCACGAACTTGGTTTCTTCGATGGCCTTGAGCGCGCGCGTACGCAGGGTATCGCCGGTATTGGGCTGCTTGTCCATGCCGACAAACCACTGCGCGGTCGCGCGGTAGATCAGCGGGGTCTTGTGGCGCCAGCAGTGCATGTAGCTGTGGTTGATGGTTTCGGTATGCAGCAGCGCATCGACTTCGCTCAGTTTGTCGACGATGGCCGGGTTGGCCTTCCAGATGAACTGGCCACCGAAGAATTCGAGCGATGGTACATAGACGCCATTGCTCTGCACGGGCGTGAGGATGTCATCGTTGACCATGCCGTAGCGCTTGCAGGTCACGAAGTCGTCTTCGCCGTACGCGGGCGCGGAGTGGACCACACCAGTGCCCGCGCCCAGCTCGACGTAATCGGCCAGGTAGATCGGCGAAAGACGGTCATAGAACGGATGGCGGAAGTCGATCAGCTCCAGCGCCGAACCCGGTGTGGTCGCCAGCACCGTCCCTTCCAGGCCATAGCGCTTCAGGCAGGACTCGACCAGCTCCTCGGCGAGGATCAGCAGCCTGTCGCCGGTATCGACCAGGGCGTAGGCGAATTCGGGATGGACGTTGAGCGCCTGGTTGGCCGGGATGGTCCACGGGGTGGTGGTCCAGATCACGATGGCGGCGGGCTTATCCAGGCCGGCCAGGCCGAACGCGGCGGCGAGCTTGTCGGCATCGGCGATCGGGAAGGCCACGTCGATGGTCTGCGACTTCTTGTCTGCATACTCCACCTCGGCCTCGGCCAGGGCCGAACCGCAATCGAAGCACCAGTTGACCGGCTTGAGGCCCTTGAACACGAAGCCTTGCTTGACCATCTCGGCCAGGGCGCGGATCTCTCCGGCTTCGTTGGCGAAGTCCATGGTCTTGTAGGGATTGTCCCAATCACCCAGCACGCCCAGGCGGATGAACTCGGCCTTCTGACCTTCGATCTGCTCTGCGGCGTAGGCGCGGCAGAGTTCGCGAGTCCGATCGGGGGTCAGGCCCTTGCCGTGGGTGACCTCGACCTTGTGCTCGATCGGCAGGCCATGGCAATCCCAGCCCGGCACGTAAGGCGCGTCGAAGCCGGACAGGGTCTTGGAGCGGACAATCATGTCCTTGAGAATCTTGTTCAGCGCATGACCGATGTGGATCTTGCCGTTGGCATAGGGCGGGCCGTCGTGCAGGACGAACTTCGGACGATCCTTGCCAATCTCACGCAGCTTCCGGTACAGGCCAATGCTGTCCCAGCGCTGCAATATCTGCGGTTCGCGCTGAGGCAGGCCGGCCTTCATGGGGAAGGCGGTGTCCGGAAGGTTAAGCGTGGCTTTGTAGTCGGTCATTTCAGGCTCTTCGTTAGCGGTTGAGCGTGCCAATGGGCACGTGCGGCGGCGATATCCGCGTCGATCGCCGACTTGAGCGCCTCCAGGGAGGCGAAACGCTGCTCTTCACGCAGCTTGTGGTGAAACTCCACTGTAAGACGCCGACCATACAGATCGCCGGCAAAATCCAGGAGGTGAATCTCCAGGTGGGGCCGACCGTCACCGGCGACGGTGGGACGCACCCCGATGTTGGCAACACCCGGCCAGACCTTGCCGTCGATCTCGGCGCTGGTCAGGTAGACACCGCTCAGCGGTACGCGGCGACGCTTGAGCTGGATGTTGGCAGTGGGCGTGCCGAGCTGGCGGGCCAGCTTCTGCCCATGCAGGACTCGGCCGCTGATACAATATGGCCGGCCCAGGAGCGCCGCCGCCAGGGCAAAGTCGGCGTCGGCCAGGGCCTTGCGCACCTCGGTGCTGCTGACCCGCAGACCGTCCTGTTCGACCGTGTACGCGGCCTCGACGCTGAAGCCGTACTGGCGGCCGGCGTCGACCAGAAAGGCGAAGTCGCCAGCGCGGTCGCAACCGAAGCGGAAATCGTCTCCCACTTCCAGATGACGTACACCCAGGCCGTCGACCAGGATGGTCTCGACGAATTCAGTCGCGCTCAGCCTGCTCAGGCGCTCATTGAAGGCCAGGCACAGCACGCGATCAATGCCCTCGACAGTCAGCAGCTCGACCTTGTCGCGCAAGCGCGCCAGACGGGCAGGTGCCGTATCAGGCGCGAAATACTCGCGTGGCTGTGGCTCGAAAATCACCACGCAGGTAGGCACGCCCAGCGTCCGCGCACGTTCGCGCAGACGCGCCAGGATTGCCTGGTGGCCACGGTGAACCCCGTCGAAGTTGCCAATGGTGACGACACAGCCCCGATGCTCGGGGCGCAGGTTGTGAAGACCTCGAACCAGCTGCATAACGCGCTTCTTGCTCATAAAGTGGCCGATTATAACCACACCCGGGCGCTGACGACAGGCGACTGCGCCTCACCGGGGCATGGAATGCGAAAAACCGACGCCTGACGTTCCGCCTGCCTCAATGCAGGACCTTGCGCGCGAAGTGGCGGGGCCGCAAGCCGCACAGATACAGACAGCCGAAGTACGTCACCACGCCAGCCAGAATCAGTGCCCCGAGACGCAGGAACCGATCGAGCATGTTGCCTTGCGCCCAGTCAGGCAAGTAATGCATGCCAACCAGCAGCACACCGGACATCAGCGTCACCGCCAGCACCAGCTTGAGCAGGTACACTGCCCAGCCCGGCTGAGGATGAAACAGTTGCTGGCTGCGCAGTTTCCAATACAGCAGACCCGCATTGAGACAGGCGCCGAGGCTGATGGCAAGTGCCAGGCCCGCATGCTGCAGCGGGCCGATCAAGACAAGGTTGAACAGCTGCGTGCAAACAAGGGTGAAGATGGCGATCTTCACCGGCGTGCGAATGTTCTGCTGGGCATAGAAGCCAGGCGCCAGCACCTTCACCAGGATGATCGCCTGCAGCCCCACTGAATAGGCAATCAGCGCCCGCTGAGTCATCGCCGCGTCATGGGCGCTGAACTTACCGTATTGGAACAGCGCCACGGTCAGTGGCTCGGCCAGGATGCCCAGGGCCAGAGTACAGGGCAGCACCAGCAGGAAACACAGGCGCAGGCCCCAGTCGAGAATCCTCGAGTACTCGAGGCGGTCGCGATTGGCATAGGTCTTGGCCAGGGTGGGCAGCAGGATGGTGCCCAGGGCCACACCCAAGACTCCCGAGGGCAGCTCCATCAGGCGATCGGCGTAGTACATCCAGGACACAGAGCCTGCGACCAGGAAGGAGGCGAAGATGGTGTTGATGATCAGCGAGATCTGACTGACCGATACTCCCAGGATCGCTGGCAGCATCTGCTTGAGCACCCGCCATACTCCGGTATCGCGCAGGTTCAGGCGCGGCAGCACCAGCATGCCGATCTTCTTCAGGTGTGGCAGCTGGTACAGCAACTGGGCCAGCCCCCCTGCCAGGACACCCCAGGCCAGGGCCATGATCGGCGGGTCGAAGTAGGGCGTCAGGAACAACGTGAAGGTGATCATCGCCACGTTCAGCAGGGTCGGCACGAAGGCCGGCACGGAAAAGCGGTTCCAGGTATTGAGGATCGCCCCGGCCAGCGACGACAGGGAAATCAGCAATATATAAGGAAAGGTCACGCGCAGCAGTGAGGTCGTCAGTTCGTATTTCTCGGTGCTGTCGACGAAACCTGGCGCGGTTGCCCAGACCACCCAGGGTGCGGCCAGTATGCCCAGCGCGGTCACTGCCGCCAGGACGAGGGTGAGCAGGCCGCTGATATAGGCGATGAAGGTCCGCGTGGCTTCCTCGCCTTGCTGTGCCTTGTACTCGGCCAGGATCGGCACGAAAGCCTGTGAGAACGCGCCTTCGGCAAAGATTCGACGCAGCAGGTTAGGGAGCTTGAAGGCAATGAAAAAGGCGTCTGTAGCGATGCCTGCTCCGAATACCCGGGCAAGAATGGTGTCACGGACGAAGCCCAGCACCCGAGAGATCATGGTGATGGAACTGACGGCAGCCAGGGATTTGAGCAGGTTCATTGAAAAGTTTCGTGCCTGAGGCCAGAGAGCACTGCCAGTCAGCGCTCGGATGTGCGATACTCCGCCGCTCATTTTGCAGGGAGCCAAAACTCCCGAGTTTACAGATCGCGGCGCAGAAGGGAACAACTCCATCGTGCTTCGGGACCACTCGGCAGAACCTTGTAAACGGCCTTGACAACCGATCAACTGATCGGCATGATTCGCGGCCTTATTTGTTTGCTATTTACCCAAAAGTCTTTCGAGGAGCTCGACGGTGGCCAACACACCTTCCGCCAAGAAACGTGCAAAACAGGCTGAGAAGCGTCGCAGCCACAACGCCAGCCTGCGTTCCATGGTCCGCACCTACATCAAGAATGTAGTCAAAGCCATTGACGCCAAAGACGCTGAAAAAGCGCAAGCCGCCTATACCTTGGCTGTGCCAGTAATCGACCGTATGGCCGATAAAGGCATCATCCACAAGAACAAGGCTGCTCGCCATAAAGGCCGTCTGAATGGCCACATCAAGGCACTGAAAGAAGCTGCAGCTGCCTAAGCGACGCGCTTGTAGAAAAACCGACCTCAGGGTCGGTTTTTTATTGTCTGCGTTTTATGCTTGCTTCGATTCGTCGTACAGCGACAACCTGCAATGGGCCGCTGAGCGGCCCATGTGAATCATTACTTGGCGAGCTGGATCTTCGGAGCCCAGTGCAGCCATTCATCCTCGGCCTCTTCAAAGAGGGCGAAGGTCTGCTCGGGCCGCGCCGGATTACCCATCCGCTCACCCTCTGGGGTAGCGAAGGCCACGCCTCCATCGATCAAGGTTTCCAGGGATTCCGTACGCACTGTCGCCCCTTTCAACAGGCCGAAGTCCAAGCCAAATCCACTGCTGTTCCAGAAGCGACTGCCACCGCGCACCAGCGATGCGTAGCGGGGCTCGATCAGAATATGGATGAGCACACGGTCTGCGGTCGGACCCAACTCGTATCCTGTCACCTTGCCTACCGCCACTTCGCGATAGGTCACCGGTACGCCCGGCTTGATCGATCCACGTCGCGCCGCGCTGAGTGTCAGTGGCAGGCCAGTTTCCGGCACAGCGGATTGCGGAGCCTCGGGCAAGGCAATGAAATCGTGCTGCACTCCCCTGCTCTTCACTGCCGGCTGCACTTCCAGATACTGGCCCGTCACCAGGGTGTCCAAGTTCTCGGTCCTAACCAGCCCCAGGGCTGGCTTTACGACCCAGAACTGGGTACCCGCTCGGGCGATACGATCGGCGGCATCGGTTATGCGCGCCCTCAGCAGGACAGCCTGCAGGTCCTGTGTCAGATCCACGCTCTCCACGCTGCCGACGTCCAGGCCGCGGAAGCGAATCGCCGTTCCCGGTTTCAAGCCATCGGCACGATCGACACGTATGGTGATCAAGGTCCCACTGCGGTCAGCGGCCTCCAGGCTTTCATGCAGACGGAAGCGAGGAATACGACGCTTGAGTGGTACATCGGGCTTGGGCGTATCGAAGGCTATGCCCCCTGCCATCAAGCTCTGTAGAGACTCACTCTTGATCTTTATCCCCGACAGCCCGCCGGACAGCGTAATGCCACTGGCATTCCAGAAGCGTGTCGAACCGTTGACCAGGTTGGCGTACTCTTTCTCGATATGCACCCCGATCAGAATCCGCTTGCTGTCCTGGGTGAACTGGTAACTCTGCACACTACCTACCTTGACCTGACGGAACAGCACAGGGCTACCGACTTCAAGTGATCCGAGGTTGTCACTGAACAGCACCAGGTGCAGACCAGGCGCCTTGAGGTCCAGAGGCGGCGCCTTGGCCCGCGCCTCGAACTCACGCAGTGGCTTGGCGCCCTTTTCACCCGGCCGGATGGAAATGTAGTTGCCTTTGACAAGCGCTTCGATACCGGTAATACCTGCCAGGGAGATGGACGGCTTGACTACCCAGAACTGCGTGCCCTCGACAAGGAAGTCTTCGGCCAGGGGGTCGAGGGTCAACTCGGCCATGGCACTGGACATATCATCTTCTATCTTCAACGTCTTCATCGAGCCGACTTGAATGCCTTTGTACATGACAGGCGTGCGCCCAGCCTGTAGCCCGTCGTAGACAGTCAGCTTGAGCTTAATGCGAATTCCGGCCTGGGCGGCATCGAAGTCTTCATAGAGGCGGAACGGCAGGCTGGGATCGGTCGGGGGACTGTCCTTGCGGTGCTCCGGTGTCGCGAAAGCGATGCCTCCGGCCACAATGCTGGCAAGAGACTCGCTGCGTACCTTGACTCCCGACAGGTCGGCATCGATGCTGACCCCACTGGCGTTCCAGAAGCGCGTATGCTTGCGCACCAGGCTGGCGTAAGCTGGCTGAATAAAGACTTTTACTTCGACCGTGTCCTGGTCTTCCGAAAGACGATAACTCTTCACACGACCAACCTGGATCTGCTTGTAGAACACCGGGCTGTCCCGATTGAGCGAACCCAACCGTTCCGCTTTCAGGGTCAGGTGCAGACCCGGCTCGGCGTCGGACAGTGGCGGTGCCTCGGAAAGAGCCTTGAAGCTTTTCGCAGGCTCACCCTTGCCGGGGCTTACAGCAATGTAATTACCGGACACCAAGGTTTCCAGCCCCGTGATGCCCGCAAGCGTCACGCTGGGCTTGACCAGCCAGAAGCGTGTGCCCGTAGTGAGATGCTCGTCGGCCGCCTTGTTCATCTCGATCGTGGCGATGACACCCGCATTGCTGCCTTCGGTATCGAGGACCAGCGATTTGACCTTGCCGACCGACATGCCTTTGTAGAACACCTCAGTCTTGTTGGCGACGATCCCTTCACCACTCGCGAAACGCACTTCGATTTCTACGCCGGCAGCACGATAAGCCTGCCACGCGAGCCAGCCGCCGATGACCAGTGCAATCAATGGCAGGATCCAGATAGCGGACCAGTTCGAGGCAGGCCGGGTTCTAGCCTTGGGCAAATCACTCATTGTCGTCATCCGACTCCGTATTATCCCAGATCAGTCGGGGATCGAAAGTTAACGCAGCGAGCATCGTCAGGATCACCACGGAGGCGAAGGCTACGGCGCCCAGATTGGGTTCGACACTGGCGATTCGGCCGAAATTCACCACGGCCACCAGGACGGCAATGACAAAGATGTCCAGCATGGACCAGCGTCCGATGAATTCGATGAAGCGGTACATAAGGATGCGCTGACGTGCGGACAGGGGCTGATGCCGCTGGACCGAATACAGTAGCAGCGCAATGCCTACCAGCTTGAAAGTGGGTACCAGGATACTGGCGATGAACACTACGGCCGCGATAGGCAGCATGCCATGCTTCATCAGGGTGATGACGCCAGACATGATGGTATCCGGACTGCCCTGCCCCAAGCTGCTTACGGTCATGATCGGGAGCACATTGGCGGGTATGTACAGAATCGCCGCAGTGATCAGCAATGCCCAGGTGCGTACGATGCTATTGGGCCTGCGTGCATGTACGATGGCGCCGCAACGCGTGCAGGTCTGCGAGGTATTGTCCCGCTCTTGCCGATTCAGTTCGTGACATTCATTGCAGACTAGAATCCCGGCATCAATCGCCCGCATGAGTATCCTCTCCAGAAAGGGCCACCCAGATCTGGTGCGGTGACATCACCACTTCGAGCCAGACCTGGATAAGCAATAAGCCGATGAAACAGAACAGCCCGAGCCCGAGGGTTACCTCGGCCATGTCTACGAGCTTGACGATGGCGACAAGCACGCCCATGAGGTAGACCTCAAGCATCCCCCAGTCCCGGAGATGATGATAGATGCGATAGGAGAGCAACCCGAAACTGCGATTGACGTCCAGGCGAATACTCAGCAGCACTACGAGTTGACACAGGAGCTTCAGTAAAGGAATGGCCATACTGCAAAGGAACACAACCACGGCGATGCTGTGCATGTCCGCATTGTACAAGCCCAGCACGCCGCTCCAGACAGTGTCGTTAGAGGTCTGACCAAGGAGGTGCAACTGCATGATCGGCAAGAAGTTGGCCGGGATGTAGAGCAATAGCGCGGTCAATACCAGAGCCAGGCTACGACCGACGACATTATGCCGTTGGGTGTAAAGCTCATAACCACAGCGGGGACAATGAGCCTTTTCGCCTTTGCTCAACTCTGGCTTGCGCATGAGCAGGTCGCATTCGTGACAGACGACGACTTCATCCAAAGACAGGCTGGCCAGCGCGTCAGGATCGTCAGAATCGGGCATAGAGGTGATCTGCATGAAAATGTCGGCTCTATTCTAGTGCTCTGACTCCAAATGTAGGAGCGGGCCACTACGTATGACGCAGCGATCGCAGAAGGATTCCAAAACGTGGGCTTGTCAGCGAGCACATGCGCGACAAATCTATGGATCCCGGAAAGACAAAACCCCTACCTGCTTGCGCAGATAGGGGTTTTGCGAAATGAATCTTGACGATGACCTACTCTCACATGGAGAAGCTCCACACTACCATCGGCGATGCATCGTTTCACTACTGAGTTCGGGATGGGATCAGGTGGTTCCAATGCTCTATGGTCGTCAAGAAATTCGGTAGCCAGCGCGTCCAGGGACGTTCCGGCAAATTCGGCTGTGTGACAGGGTTGTGCGTGCTGCAAATCTTC